>NZ_CP017780.1:0-1388333 GCF_002849735.1 Amycolatopsis sp. BJA-103 | reverse complement strand
ATCTCGCTGCTTCACCTGGCCTCGGACGCCGGTGTCACGCCGATCACCCTGGCCAGCTCGAACCCGTCGGTCGGGTCGACCAACCAGCTGTACGGCTGGGGCCGTGAGACCCCGACCGGCCCGCCCGCCTCGGCGCTGAAGGTGGCCAACGTCCGCGTCAGCGGCAGCTCGTCCGACGCCTACGGCGGCCCGGCCATCCAGAGCGTCGGCATCAACGGTTCGGCGTGGAAGGGCGACTCGGGCGGCCCCCAGGTCTCCAACGGTGTCCAGGTCGGCGTCGCTTCGACCGTGCAGAACCAGAGCGGCTCGAACACCCGCGGCACCAACAACTACGGCAGCGTCGCTTCGGCCCGCTCCTGGATCCGCACGACCGCCGGGGTCTGACCTCACACCCCGGTGGGGCCCCTCCGAGACGCGACCCGTCTCGGAGGGGCCCTTTCGCGTAGACGTGTCGGTGGTGTGTGGGACGCTCGCGGGCATGCGGATCGCGACCTGGAACGTGAACTCGATCGGGCCCCGGCTGCCGAGGGTGCTGGAGTGGCTCGGCTCGGTACAACCGGACGTCCTGTGCCTGCAGGAACTCAAGAGCGGCACGGACGCCTTCCCGTTCGACGCCGTGCGGGAGGCGGGCTACGAGACGGCCGCGTACGGCATCGGACGCTGGAACGGCGTCGCCATCGTGTCCCGCGTCGGGCTGGAGGACGTCACACGCGGGCTGACCGGCGAGCCCACCTTCGAGGACAAGACCGACGCGCGCGCCATCGGCGCCACCTGCGGCGGGGTGCGGCTGTGGTCGGTGTACGTGCCCAACGGGCGCGACCTCGAGAACCCGCACTACGACTACAAACTCGCCTGGCTCTCGGCGCTGGAGGCGACGGTGCGCGAGGAGCAGTCGCGCGGGCTGCCGTTCGCGGTGCTCGGCGACTTCAACATCGCGCCCGCCGACGCGGACGTCTGGGACATCGGCGTGTTCGCCGAATCGACGCACGTGACCGAACCGGAGCGGAAGGCGCTCGCGGCGCTGCGGGACCTCGGGTTGTCCGACGTGTTCCCGCGGCCGCTGAAGTACGACCACCCGTTCACCTACTGGGACTACCGGGCCGGGAACTTCCCGAACAACAAGGGAATGCGGATCGACCTCGTGTACGCCGACGGCCGGGTCGCGGGCGGGGTGACGGATTCCTATGTGGACCGTGACGCGCGGAAGGGGAAGGGTCCCTCGGATCACGCGCCGGTCGTGGTGGATTTCGCGCTTTGAAAGGTCCCGAACGCTATGAAAGGCCCGTTACTTGCAAAATTTGCAAGTAACGGGCCTTTCATAGCGCGCCGGAGAAGGTGGGAAAGGCGTCAGCCGTTCCACGCCGCCTTGTGCAGCCGCCGCAGCGCCCGCACCGCGGCCACCGCGCGGTCCCGGTCCACCGCCTGCACGGCCATGACCGAGTAGTACTCGTCGTCCGGAAGTTCCAGCCGCGCCCACGAAGCGCCGTCGGGGAAGCTCACCGAAAGCACTTCGCTCCACGCGAACTTCTTGGTCATCAGCACGTTCCGGACCTCGATGCCGTCGGCGTCGGCCTTCACGCGCGCGGTCGCGAACAGCATCGTGCCCAGAGCGAGCAGGACACCGATGCCGATCATCGCCGCCTGGTCGGACGGCTGGAAGATCACGCCGGTGTCCGAGCCGCGCAGCAGGACCGCGACGACCACGAACGTCGCCAGCAGGATCACCGCCAGCACCGAGCACATCACCATGGCGCGGCGGGGCCGCACCACCACGACCTCGGACTCTGTCATCACATCCGCCTCGACGCTCACACGAAGCCCCGCTCGGTCCACGGCTGGCGCAGGTTCCGCAGGGCGTGCGCGGCGTCCAGCGCGGCGACGGTCGCTTCGTAGCCCTTGTCCTCGACGGAGCCGGGCAGGCCGGACCGGTCGAGGGCCTGCTGTTCGGTGTCGCAGGTGAGCACGCCGTTGCCGACCGGGGTGCTCTCGTCGAGCGCCACCCTGGTCAGGCCCGCGGTGACCGCGTCGCAGACGTACTCGAAATGCGGCGTCCCGCCCCGGACGACCACGCCCAGCGCGACGACGGCGTCGTGGGTGCGGGCGAGTGCCTGCGCGGCGACGGGAAGTTCTACGGCGCCCGCGACGCGGACGACGGTCGGCTCTTCCTCCAGGTCGGCCGCCTTGGCCGCCTCGAGGGCGCGGTCCAGCAGGGCACTCGTGATCTTCGTGTGCCAGCGCGTGGCCACGATACCGAGCCGGATGTTCTTACAGTCGGACAGGTCGAGTTCGACGTCCGGACGGCCTTCGCCGCTCACCGCGTGCCACCTCCGTTGCCCTGGTCGACCTCGGCGCCGACCTGGTCGTAGTGCTCCAGCTGGGACAGGTCGTGCCCCATCCGGTCCCGCTTGGTCTTGAGGTAGCGCAGGTTCTCCGGGTTCGGCGAGATCGGCAGCGACACCCGGCCGCTGACCCGCAGGCCGTACCCCTCGAGCCCGACGCGCTTGGCCGGGTTGTTCGTCAGCAGTCGCATCGAGCGGACGCCGAGGTCGCACAGGATCTGCGCGCCGGTGCCGTAGTCACGCGCGTCGGCGGGGACGCCGAGCTGCAGGTTCGCGTCGACGGTGTCCGCGCCGGCGTCCTGCAGCTGGTAGGCCTGCAGTTTGTGCAGCAGCCCGATGCCGCGGCCCTCGTGACCGCGGATGTAGAGCACGACGCCGCGGCCTTCCTTGGCGACGGCCTCCAAAGCCGCCTCCAGCTGCGGGCCGCAGTCGCAGCGCAGCGAGCCGAAGACGTCGCCGGTGAGGCATTCGGAGTGCACGCGGACCAGGATGTCCTCGCCGTCGGCGATCTCGCCGTAGACGAACGCGATGTGCTCGATGCCGTCGAGCAGGCTGTCGTACCCGACCGCGCGGAACGTGCCCGCCGCCAGCGGGATCCGCGCCTCGGCGACCCGCTCGACCTGCTTCTCGGTGCGCCGCCGGTACGCGATCAGGTCGGCGATGGTGATCATCTTGAGGTCGTGGTCCGCGGCGAAGACCTCGAGTTCGTCGCGGCGGGCCATGTCGCCCTCGTCCTTCTGCGACACGATCTCGCAGAGCACGCCGGACGGCGAAAGCCCGGCGAGGCGGGCCAGGTCGACGGAGGCTTCGGTGTGCCCGGGCCGCCGCAGGACGCCGCCCTGCTTGGCGCGCAGCGGGACCACGTGACCGGGACGCCGGAAGTCCGACGCCGTGGACGCCGGGTCGGCGAGCAGGCGGACGGTGTGCGAGCGGTCGGCCGCGGAGATGCCGGTGGTGATGCCCTCGGCGGCGTCGACCGTGACGCTGTACGCGGTGCCGCGCTGGTCCTGGTTCGTGTGGTACATCGGCGGTAGGTCGAGCCTGTCCGCCTCGGCCTCGGTCAGCGCCACGCAGACGTACCCCGAGGTGTAGCGCACCATGAAGGCCATCAGCTCCGGCGTGGCCTTCTCCGCGGCGAAGATCAGGTCGCCTTCGTTCTCGCGGTCCTCGTCGTCCACCACGACGACCGGACGGCCCGCCTTGATGTCGGCGATCGCCGCCTCGATGGCATCGGCGTTCACGGCCACCCCGCCTCCACAGGGGGTCAGATCAGCCGACCCCGGAATCGCACTCGTCTCGCTCACGCCCGCTCCTCCGTACCGCCATTGTCCCCCTGCGTGCGCAGGTGCGGCATGGCCAGCTTTTCGACGTACTTGGCGACCACGTCGACCTCGAGATTCACCAGGTCACCCGGCTGATTCCGGCCGAGGGTGGTCAGTTCGAGCGTGGTCGGGATCAGGGCGACGGAGAACTCCTCGTCGGTCACCGCGGCGACCGTGAGGGAGATGCCGTCGACCGCGATCGACCCCTTCTCGACCACGTACCTGGCCAGTCTGCCCGGCAGGGCGAACGAGGTGAGTCCCTGCTCGTCCCGCTTGAGGAAGACGCCGGTTCCGTCCACATGGCCCTGCATGATGTGCCCGCCGAGCCTGCCGCCCGCCGGCGTCGCGCGTTCCAGGTTGACGACGTCGCCGACGTTCACCTTCGCGAGGCTGGAGCGCTGCAGGGTCTCGTGCACGACATCGACGGTAAACTCACCGCCCGCCACCGCGACCACGGTGAGGCACACGCCACTCACCGCGATGGAGTCGCCGTGACCGGCGTCGCTGGTCACCAGCGGCCCCCGTACGGTCAGCCGCGCGGCGTTCGGGACCTGCTCGACCGCGGTGACCTCGCCGAGCTCCTCGACAATGCCGGTGAACACTCCTGCTGCCCTCCTCCTGCGTCGCACCGTCGCTGGAAACGGTGCTCCCCCCATCCAACACCCACTCGGGCCGATTCCTTCTCCTGACCCGATGGCGGATCAAGAGGCGGGATCAGCCGCGGACGCGGGCCGCCTGCTCGCGCAGCGCCGCGACAGCCTTACCAGGGTCTTCGGCGCCGTAGACGGCGGAACCGGCGACGAAGCAGTCCACACCGGCCTCGGCGGCCTGCTCGATCGTGTCGGCGTTGATCCCGCCGTCGATCTCGACGACGAGCTTGAGGTGACCGGTGTCGACCAGGCGCCGCGCGGTGCGCACCTTGTCCAGGACGCTCTCGATGAACGACTGCCCGCCGAAGCCGGGCTCGACCGACATCACCAGCAGCGTGTCGTAGTGCTTGAGGGTGTCGAGGTGGTCTTCGATGGGGGTGTTCGGCTTGATCGACAGGCCGGCCTTCGCCCCGGCGGCGCGGAGGTTCTTCGCGAGCGCGATCGGGTCGTGCGCGGCCTCGACGTGCACGGTGACGTTGTAGGCGCCCGCCTCGGCGTACCCGATGGCCCACTTGTCGGGGTTCTCGATCATCAGGTGGCAGTCGATCGGGACGTCGGTGGCCTTGATCAGCGACTGCACGACGGGCAGGCCGAGGGTCAGGTTCGGCACGAAGTGCGCGTCCATGACGTCGACGTGGACCCAGTCCGCGCGGGTGTCCCCCTCCCCCGCGACGGCGCGGATCTCGTCGCCGAGCCGGGCGAAGTCCGCGGAGAGGATGCTGGGTGCGATCAAAGGTCGGTGAGCCACGCGCCCGAGTGTAGGAGGACGCCGCTAACGCCCGCTAACCGGCTGTGACCGCCGTCGGAGGACTTGAGGATGACGTGAAATGGCACCGCAGTGGGAGGTGCGCGCACGCGGCGCCGAATAGCGTTCCCGTCATGGTCAACCCCTTGAAACCCCTGGTGCGGATCGGCAGCTACCGGAGCGTGCCGTTCGGGCTCCTCGGCATGGCGATCACGGCGATCCCGTTCCCGATCGCGATCGTCCCCGCCATCCTCACCCCGGGCGACACGACGGCGAAGATGGTCTACGGCATGCTCGCGATGGGCCTGCTGGTCGCGCTCGCCGGGCTGCCGGGACCGATGCGGCGGGTCGGCATCTGGTTCTCCAACCAGATGCTGGGCACCCGGATCGCCTCGCCCCTGCCGAACACGAAGGTCGCCTGGGCGGAGCGCTGGCGCTCGGCGGGCTGGCTGCTCGTGCACACCGTGCTCGGCTGGGTGCTGTTCGGCCTCGGTTGCTTCCTGTTCCTGGGTGTCGTCCTGGCCCTGGTGTGGGCGGGAGGCGGCGGCAGTCCCATCGCGATCTTCGGCGAGCAGGTGACGATCGAGCCCGGCGTCGCCGGAGCGTGGACGCTGCCGATCGCGCTCTTCACGCTCGTGGTGATCGCGTACGTCCTCGCCGGTTTCACCAAGCTCTTCCAGTACAGCGCGGTCGCGCTGCTGGGACCGTCGGCCGCCGAGCGCGTCGCCGCGGCCGAGGTCCGGGCGAACCACTTCGAGCAGCGCAACCGGCTGGCCCGCGAGCTGCACGACTCCATCGGCCACACGCTGACGACGTCGACCATCCAGGCCGCCGCGGCCGCCGAACTGGTCGATTCCGAACCGCAGCTGGTGCGCAAGGCCTTGGGCACCATCGAGGAGTCGTCACGGGCCGCGCTCGAAGACCTCGACCACGTGCTCGGCCTGCTGCGCGACGACCGGTCGTCCCGCGAACCCGAACGACGCCTCATCGAGGCCGCGACACTGGCCGAGCGGGCTCGATCCGGCGGAGCGGTGATCGACTACGAGCTGACCGGCCCCGCCGCCGAACTGCCCGCGACGCTTTCGCGGGAGGCGTACCGGATCGTCCAAGAAGGACTGACGAACGCGTTGCGCCACGCCCACCCCGGCCCGGTGACCGTGCGGGTCGCGGTCCTCGCCGACGCGCTGCGGATCGAGATCGTGAACCCGCTCATGGAGCAGGCGGTCGTGTCCGGCCGCGGCGGCAACGGGCTGCCGGGGCTCACCGAACGCGTCGAGGCGCTGCGCGGCGAACTCGTCGCGGGGCCCGCCATCGACGGGGAACCGCTGTGGCGCCTGGTCACCACGATCCCGCTACGGTCGCGCTCATGACACTGCGGGTCCTGATCATCGACGACGAACCGTTGCTGCGCGCCGGATTGCGCTCGCTGCTGGACAACCAGCCCGATCTGACCGTGGTCGGCGAGGCGGGCGACGGCGGCGAGGTGGTCGACCTGGTGCGGCGGACACATCCCGAGGTGATCCTGATGGACGTCCGCATGCCCGGCGTCGACGGGATCGAGGCGACCCGGCGGGTGCTGGCCGAAGTACCCGAACCGCCGAAGGTCCTCGTGATCACCACGTTCGACAACGACGACTACATCTACGACGCGCTGCTGGCGGGCGCGAGCGGGTTCCTGCTGAAGCGGGCGCGCAAGGAGGAGTTCGCGCACGCCATCCGGACCATCGCCGCCGGGGAGACGCTGCTGTTCCCCGACGCGATCCGGCGGCTGGTCACCGCGCGCCCGGCGGCGTCGGGCCTCGCGCCCCGTCCGTCTTCGCTGACGAAACGGGAGACCGAGGTGCTGCGCCTCATCGCCACCGGGATGTCCAATGTGGACATAGCGGCCGATCTGGTCATCAGCCTCGAAACCGTCAAAACCCACGTGGGCAACATCTTCGGCAAACTGGGCGCCGCCAACCGCAGCCAGGCGGTCGTGTTCGCTTACGAGACAGGCATCGTCGCACCGGGTCACAGCCTGCGCTAGCGGACGGCCGCTGTTCTTCCCGCGTTCACCCGGAAATCCCCGGCCGCACACATGCGCGGTGACTAATGGGACTGCCCTGATCCAGTAATCCCAAGGAGATTTTCGATGGCTTCGCTGTTCACCGGACGGCGCAAATGGCTCGCGGGCGGGGCGCTCGGCGTCACGCTGATCGCGCTGGCGCCCGCCGCGCTCGCCGCCGGCGACGACGCCCGCCTCGCGGCCGCGCAGGGTGACCGCACCCAGGACGTGCGTGCCGCGATCAAGGGCGGCAGCGCCCGCAACGTCATCCTGTTCATCGGCGACGGCATGGGCCAGTCCGAGATCACCTCGGCGCGCAACTACGAACGCGGCGCGGCCGGGCGGCTCGCGATGGACGAACTGCCGCTCACCGGTGACTACACGACGTACGCGGTCGAGAAGAACAACCCGTCGAAGCCCGACTACGTGACCGACTCGGCCGCCTCCGGCACCGGGTGGGCCACCGGCGTGAAGACCTACAACGGCGCGATTTCCGTGGACCCGTACGGCAACGCGGTCCCGTCGATCCTCGAGATCGCCAAGCGTTCGGGGCTGCGCACCGGCGACGTCACCACGGCCGAGGTCCAGGACGCCACCCCCGCGGTGCTCGGCGCGCACGTCGTCAACCGCGACTGCAAGGGTCCCGACGAGACCAGCAAGAAGTGCGCGGCCAACGCCAAGGAGAACGGCGGCGCCGGGTCCATCGCCGAGCAGCTGGTCCAGACCAAGCCGGACGTCCTGCTCGGCGGCGGCGCGAAGTACTTCGACCAGCAGGTGAAGGCCGGGAAGTTCGCCGGCAAGACCGTGCTGGACCAGGCGAAGTCGTCGGGCTACCAGGTGGTGAACACCGCGGCCGACCTCGCCGCGGCCAAGCCCGGCAAGCCGCTGCTCGGCCTGTTCGCCTCCGGCAACCTGCCGGTCAACTGGACCGGCCCGGCCGCCAAGCAGGGCGGCACCCCGCCGACCCGCTGCACCCCGAACCCGGCGCTGCCCAAGACGCAGCCGAAGCTGGCCGACCAGACCCGCAAGGCGATCTCGCTGCTCGACGACCGCCGCAAGGACAAGGGTTTCTTCCTCCAGGTCGAGGGCGCGAGCATCGACAAGCAGGACCACGCCGCCGACCCGTGCGGCCAGATCGGTGAGACGATCGACTTCGACCAGGCCGTCGCGGCCGGGCTCGCCTACGCCCGCAGCAACCCCGACACCCTGGTGATCGTCACCGGCGACCACGGCCACACCAGCCAGATCATCGGCAACGGCACGGTCAGCCCCGGCCAGACCGCCACCCTCGTCACCAACGAGGGCGCGAACATGACGATCAACTACGGCACCGGGATGCCGGGTTCGTCGCAGGACCACACCGGCACGCAGATCCGCGTCGCGGGCTACGGACCGCAGGCGGCGAACATCGTCGGCCTGACCAACCAGACCGACCTCTTCGGCACCCTGAAGCGCGCTCTGCGCCTCCGCTGACGAGGTGGGGCAGGCCCCCGTTGAGGGGTGGGGGCCTGCCCCATGGCCGCCAGATCGCGGCCTCCTTAACTTTGAATCATGCGGAAAACCTTGCCAGGTAAGAAGATCGTCGCCATCGGCTCGCTGATCGCACTGCTGGCCACCACCACCGCCGCACCGGCGCTCGCCGTGACAGGACCGCACGACGAAGTCGACAAGGCACTGAAGACGCTGGTGCAAGACGGGGTCCCGGGCGCGCAGGCGACGGTGACGAGCGCGTCCGGGCGGACGTGGTCGGAGCGCGAAGGCGTCGGGAACGTCGAAACCCGGACACCGTTCCCCCGCGACGCGAAGTTCCGGGCGGCCAGTGTCACCAAGACGTTCGTCGCCGTCGTGATGCTGCAACTGGTGGCCGAAGGAAAGGTCCGGCTGGACACGCCGATCGACCGGTATCTGCCCGGTCTCGTGCGCGGGAACGGCAACGACGGCACCAAGATCACCGTCCGGCAGCTGCTCCAGCACACCAGCGGGCTCTACAACTACGTGCGCGACCTCGACGTCGACGAATGGCGTCATCGCGGCGCCGAGCCCGGAGAACTGCTGGCGGTCGGCCTCGCGCATCCGCCGGACTTCGACCCCGGCACGAAGTGGGCGTACTCCAACACGAACTACGTCATCGCCGGGATGCTCATCGAAAAGCTCAGCGGCCGTTCGGTTTCCGCGGAGATCCGGAGCAGGATCGCCAAGCCGCTCGGCCTGCGCGACACCTATCTGCCGCCGCGGGGCGACGAGCGCCTGCCGTCACCGCACGCCAGGGGCTACGCGCCCGGTCTCGTCGACTACACCGAAATGGACCCGTCGCTCGCCGGGGCTTCCGGTGGGATCATTTCGACCGGTGAAGACCTGAACCGTTTCTATGGCGCGCTCACCGACGGCCGTCTTCTGCCCCGGGCACAGCAGGCGGAGCTGCAGCGGACCGTTCCCGCGAACCTGGGCATCCCCGGCGCCGCGTACGGACTCGGGATCGCGTCGGTCCCGCTGTCCTGTGGCGGTACTTTCTGGGGCCACGGCGGGAATCTCCGCGGCTTCGCGAACATCTCGGGGGCGGTTCCGCACGGGAAGCGAGTGAACGTCGTCGCCAACATGGACCCGCTGCCGGACGGGGCGTCCGCGCATCTCGTCAAGGCGCTGGACACGGCGTTCTGCGCTCGCTAAGAGAAGCGGACCTTCCCAAGCGGTCGTGAGCCGTAAGATGCCGCCCTTTGGCTTCCAACCTCAAGACAGGTGTTGCGAAAGCCACTTTCACAACGTTGAAGGTTGCGAAAGTGGCTTTCGCAACGTGCCCTGTCGGGCGGCAAGTCCTTGAACAGCGCGCCGGTCTCAAGGCCGCCAGTGGTCACCTCGTACGTCATGTGGGCGAGCGCGAGGTGTCGCTGAGGGAGGGGTGTGTGGATTTCCGGTCATCCAACGCACCAGAATCCACACGGTCGGTGCCACTTCTCCCCGATTAGAACGCTAATCGCCACTCACGACCACCTCGAGCTAGGTGCCCCGCACCCGCTAGGGCTAAGGGAGCAGGTCCAGCACGGAAGTCCAGGGCTCGTCCGGAGTGAGCCTCGCGGTGGTGACACCGGCGGAGGCGAGCGTGTCGAGATGGTGTCGCCACGCCGGATGGTGCACCCGCGTGTCCTGGATCTGATACCCCAGGACGATCGTGATCCCCGGCGTGCCGAGGACGTCGCCGAGCAGCGTCAGCGCCTGGTTGTCGGCGATGCCCAGCGCCAGTTTCGCCACGGAGTTCGCGGACGCGGGCGCGAACAGGAACACCGAGGGGTCCGGATGCGGCCGGGGTTCGCCCGGCAGCCGGGAGGTGCTGCGGACCGGCAGATCGGTGACCTTCTCCAGGTCACCGATCCCGCCGGTCTTCTCCAGCCAGCGGGCGGCGGTGGGGGTCAGCGTGATCGCGAGCTCCCAGCCGCAGTCCGCGGCCGGTTTCGCGAGCTGCGCGGCGAACCGGGTGTCCAGTCCGCCGCACGAGCTCGCGACCAGGCCGAGGACCCTGGTCACCCGGCGGTTTCCGGCTTCCGCAGGACGGCGCAGAACATCGCGTCGGTGCCGTGGCGGTGCGGCCACAGCTGGACGTACGGGCCGTTGCCGAGCTGCGGGACGTCCGGGAAGAACGGCCGCGCGTCCACGATCTCGGCGCCGGCGCGGCGCGCGGTCTCCCCCACGACGCCTTCGGTCTCGGCCAGATGCGGCGAGCAGACGACGTAGGTGACGATGCCGCCGGGGCGGACCAGGTCCAGCGCCGCGGTGATCAGCTGGCCCTGCAGTTTCGTCAGGTCCGAGATGTCGCTGGGCTGGCGGCGCCAGCGCGCCTCCGGACGGCGGCGCAGCGAGCCGAGCCCGCTGCACGGCGCGTCGACCAGCACGCGGTCGTAGCCCGGTTCGAGGTCGGTCTCGCGGCCGTCGGCGACGTGGATGGTCACCGGAAGCCCCTGGACGGCGTTCTCGATCAGCTTCGCGCGGTGCGGCGCCTTCTCGACGGCGTCCACGGTCGCGCCGCTGATCGACGCGAGCGCGCCCAGCAGCGCGGCCTTGCCGCCCGGCCCGGCGCACAGGTCCAGCCAGCGCTCGTCGGAACCGGTGAGCGGGACCTTGGTGACGGCGACGGCGCACAGCTGGCTGCCCTCGTCCTGGACCGCGGCCAGCTTTTCCTTGATCGGCTCGACATCGCCGGGGTCACCGGAGCCCGCGGGCATCCGGACGCCGTAGGGCGAGTACGGCGCGACGTCGCCGCCGGTGATGGCGGCCAGCTCGTCGGCGCTGATCTCGCCGGGGCGGGCGACCAGGTGCACGTCGGGGCGCTCGTCGTCGGCCTCCAGGGCCGCCTTCAGCTCGGCTCCCTTGTCCCCCAGCGCTTCCGCGAAGGAACGGGCGACCCAGCGCGGGTGCGCGGTCCGCAGCGCGTAGGCACCGATCGAATCGACGGCCTCGTCCGGAGCCAGCTCGTCGAGCCAGGTCTCTTCGTCCTTTTCGGACACCGAGCGCAGCACGGCGTTGACGAAACCCGCGATCCAGGAACCGACTTCGGCGCGAACGAGGTCCACAGTGGACCCGACGGCGGCGTGCTCGGGAATGCGGGTGCGCAACAGCTGGTACGCGCCGAGCCGCAGGCCGTCCAGCACCACGGCGTCGACCTTGGCCAGTGGGCGGTCGACGAGGCAGGCCTCGATGACGGCGTCCAGCATGCCGACCGCGCGGCAGGTGCCGTAGGTCAGTTCGGTGGCCAGCGCGGCGTCCCGGCCGGAGATCCGGCGGTTGCGCAGCAGTTGCGGCAGCACCAAGTTCGCGTACGCGTCCTCTTCACGGACGGCGCGCAGCACGTCGAAGGCGACCTGGCGGGCCGGGTCGATCTGCGGCGGGCGGCTGGGCCCTTCCTTACGCGGGCCCGGACGGCCGCGCTCCGGCCTCGACGGCCGGCGTTCCCTACGCTCGTTCACTGCAGGCGCTCTCCTTGTTCGATCCTTGTACCGCGCGCCCAGTCGGTGGCCGCCATCCGCTTCTTCCCCTGCGCCTGCACTTCACCCAGCCGCACCGGTTTCGACGCCGTGCCGACCAGGACCCGCTTGCGCTCCACGACCATTTCGCCGGGCGGGGGCCCCGGCTCGTCGACGACCGTCACCGGGCCGAGCTTCAGCCGCTCGCCCCGGAACTCCGCCCACGCGCCCGGTTCCGGACTGACCGCGCGGATCTGCCTGTCGACGGCCGTGCCCGGGTCGGCGAACGAGACGCGCGCGTCCTCGACGGTCACCTTGGGCGCGTAGCTCACGCCGTCCCCGGTCTGCTCGACCGCGCGCAGCGTGCCGTCGGCGATTCCGTCCATCGTGGACACGAGCAGCTTCGCCCCGGTCTCCGACAACCTGCCGAGAAGCTCCCCGGCGGTGTCGGTGGCGGCGATCTGCTCGGTGATCACCCCGTAGACGGGGCCCGCGTCGAGTTCCTTGACGATCCGGAACGTCGAGGCGCCGGTGATCTCGTCCCCGGCGCGGATCGCGGCCTGGACCGGCGCGGCGCCACGCCACGCGGGCAGCAGCGAGAAGTGCAGGTTGACCCAGCCGTGCTCCGGGATGTCCAGCGCGGCCTGGGGCAGCAGCGCCCCGTACGCGACGACGGGGCACGCGTCGGGGGCGATCTCCGCGAGCCGGGCGAGGAACGCGGGGTCGCTCGCCTTCGGCGGGGTCAGCACCTCGATCCCGTGCTCGTCGGCCAGCGCGCCGATCGGGGACCGGACGACGCGACGGCCACGGCCCGCCTGGGCGTCCGGACGGGTCACGACGGCGACGACCTCGTGCTGCTCGGACGCGAGGAGCGCGCGCAGCGACGGGACGGCGGGTTCTGGGGTACCGGCGAAGACGAGGCGCATCAACGCACCTCCACCGGGGGGACGGGTACCTCTGACTGGGCGAACATCGCCCTGAAGTCTATGTCGCGCGCTGACGGAAACATTCCGCAGGGCGCGGCACCGCTGTCACGTCACCCCGAGCACGGAGGGCGCCCTGCAAAATGTTTCCGTGGCCTCCGGCCGAAAGAGGCGCGCGACGGTGAAGTCTCCCGTCGCGCTGACGCGCTCCCGGGAGACATACTGCCGGTCGCTTTGGCAGCGTCGTCGGTCCCTACCCGCGTGGCCAGGGCAGCACGACGGCCGCCGAGCCGCCACCCCGCCGGGTCGGTTCGGCGGCGGCGAGCCACCGGCCGTCCCGCAGCCGTTCGACGCCGGTCGCGGCCCCGATCTCCGCGGGCGCCGTCGAGAAGCCCTGCTGCTTGCCCTTCAGGATCGCGAGCACGTCGGCCTGGTCGAGGAACGACTGCTCGACCTGCGCGGCCGCCGAGTTCCGCTGCGACGCGCGCGGCTCGGCGATCGCGTCGACCAGCTTCAGGCCGCGGTCGATCCGGCCGGTGAGGATCTGCAGCACGGTGGTGATGATCGACGCCCCACCGGGTGAACCGACCGCGAGCAGTGGCTTGCCGTGGTCGAGCACGATGGTCGGCGCCATCGAAGACCGCGGCCGCTTGGCCGGGCCCGGCAGGTTCGGGTCGGGCACGCCCGGCGTCACCGGGGTGAAGGAGAAGTCGGTCAGTTCGTTGTTGAGCAGGAACCCGCGGCCCGGCACGACGATGCCGCTGCCGCCCTCCTGCTCGATGGTCAGCGTGTAGGCGACGACGTTGCCCCACCGGTCGGCGACCGTGAGGTGTGTGGTGTTCTCACCCTCGTACGGCGTCGGCGCGGAGTTCGTCCCCGCGACACACGGCACCGGCTTGCGCGGGTCGGCGGGCGCGACCGGGCTCGTCCCGGCCTTCGCGGGGTCGATCAGGCACGCGCGGCTGTCGGCGAACTTCTGGCTGATCAGTTCCTTCGCCGGGACGTCCACGAAGGCCGGGTCGCCGATCCACCGGTTGCGGTCGGCGAAGGCGTAGCGGGTCGACTCGAGGAAGTAGTGCAGGTAGTCGGCCTTCTCCAGCTTGCTCAGCTTCTTGTTCTCGAGGATGTTCAGCGCCTCGCCGACGGTCAGCCCGCCGGACGACGGCGCGGGCATGCCGTAGACGTCGAGTCCCCGGTACTCGGTCTTGGTCGGCTTCCGCTCGACGACGCGGTACTTGGCGAGGTCGGCCGCGGTCAGGTCACCGGGCCGCACGTTCAGCGCCGAGGCCGGGTCGACCGGCGGTTTCCGCACGGTGTCGACGACGTCCGCGCCGATCGGCCCGCGATAGAGCGCGTCGGTGCCCTTCGCGGCGAGTTGCGCGTACGTGCCCGCGAGGTCCGGATTCTTGAACGTCGTGCCGACCGCGGGCGGCGCCCCGCCGGGCAGGTACAGCGACCGGGTGGACGGGAACGCCGAGAAGCGGGCGGCGTTGTTGGAGATCTGGGTATTGAAGGTCTGATCGACGGTGAAACCCTTGCGAGCCAGTTCTTCGGCGGGTTTGACCGCCTTCGCCAGCGACCTGGTCCCCCATTTGCGCAGGGCTTCCTGCCAGGTGGCGGGCGTGCCGGGCACCCCGACGCTCAACCCGCTGGTGACGGCCTCGGCGAACGGGACCGCCTTGCCGTTCTCGACGAAGAGGTTCTCGTTCGCCGACGACGGCGCGGTCTCACGGCCGTCGAGGGTGTGGACCTTGCCGCTGCGCGCGTCGTAGTAGACGAAGAAGCCGCCACCGCCGACACCGGCGGAGAAGGGGTCGGTGACGCCCAGCGCGGCGGCGGTCGCGACGGCCGCGTCGACGGCGTTGCCGCCCTCGCGCAGGATCTTCGTGCCGATCGCGGTCGCGTCGACGTCGATACTCGAGACGGCTCCCAGGTAGCCGACGGCGACCGGCGATTTCGGCGGCGTCGGTGGACCCGCCGAGGCGATCCCCGGTGCGGCGACACCGACCAGGGCGGCTATCGCGGTGACTGCGGTGATGCGTACCGGAGTGCTTCTGTGCGCGGCCATGGCGCGAGTCTGCCTCGCCTGTCCACCCCGGACAAGACCCGTCCAGACCTGCGAACGTCGGTAGTGCGGCCCTGCCCGGATGAGCAGAATGCGGTCCATGAAGACTCCCGGCAAGCGATGGAGCGCGCTCCTGCCGCTGCTCGTCGCTCTCCCCGTCCTCGCGGTCCCCGGCGTCGCGCAAGCCGAAAGCGCACGTGGCTGCTTCGACGACTCGGCGGCGATCACCGTCGAGGAGAAGCGGCTGACCGCGACGATGCCCTCGGGCGGCCCCGCGGTCGGCCCGGAACTCGTCCGGCTCGCCGGATTCGACAAGCTCGTCTCCGAATTCACGACGCGCCTCTGCGCGACGAAGACCGCTTCGCGCGCGGAGAAGCTCGCGGAGACCGCCGGTGACGGGCTCTGGCGGACAGCCGTCGACCGCGCGCAGGGCCGCCGTCCCGATCTCGGCGGCATCGACAAGGCCGACGACCGGCCCCTGTACTGGGCGCGCCTGCAGATGAGCAAGGCGCTGCGCCAGTGGACGCCGCGCTTCCCGCTGTCGGCCCCCGCCCGGGCGGACCTGCTGAAGACGTTCGACGTCGGCGCCCGCGGCCTCGACGACTCCCGCTTCCCCGCCGGTCCGAAGCTGCGCCGGGTGCTGGTGAGCGGATTCGACCCGTTCACCCTCAACGGCGCGGGCGTCCGCATCGCGAACCCGTCGGGGGCGGCGGCGCTGCACCTGGACGGCAAGGTGATCCCGACGCCGACCGGTCCCGCGCTGGTGCAGGCCGTGTCGTTCCCGGTGGTGTGGAGCTACTTCGACGCCGGGATCGTCGAGGCGGCGTACGGCAAGGCCTTCAAGGACCGCTTCCGCCGTCCGGAACTGATCATGACGATCAGCCAGGGCCGTCCCGGCCGGTTCGACATCGAGCGCTGGGCCGGTGCCTGGCGCGGTGGTTCGCCGGACAACCTCGACGAGCCCGTCCGCGGCCCGGTCCCGCCCGCCGCCGGCTGGCCGCAGCCGGACGCCCAGTTCATCGAAACCACGCTGCCGTACGAAAAGATGCTCGCCGCGCCCGCCGGGGCGTACCAGGTCTTGTACAACCAGGCGTTCTGCGTCTGGCCGGACAGTGGCCTGCCGGGAACCGGAACGGCCGTTTGCCGGACGGACGCGCCGAAGCCCGGCGAGATCGCGGCTTCCGGCGGCGGCGGAAATTATCTTTCGAACGAGTCCATGTTCAGAAGTAACCGGTTGCGGACGGGACTCGGCCTGACCGGGATCGCCGGTGGACATCTGCACACTCCCGTGCTCGGCACTCCGGCCGATCCGGCGGCCCTGACCGACGCCGATTTCGAGGCGCGGCGGGCGGCGATCTCGTCGCAGATCGTCTCCCTGCTCACGGCCGCCCTCGGCGGCTCCGCCACGAAGCCCGCTACGCCTGCTCCGGGCGCTTCGCCCCGCGCCGACGTCCTCGCGACCCCCGGCACGACCCTCTAGCCCAGGCAATTCGTCCTCTAGTTGCGGTGGTTCAGCGTCGAACTACCGCAACTAGAGGACGAAACGCGGGTGGAGGGCTAGATGAGTTCGAGCGGGTCGAGCTGGATCCGGATGGGTTCGGGGGCCTTGCGCGCGTCCCGTCGCGCGGCGGCGGCGTGGACGGCGGCGGCGAGCGCCTTCCCGTCCGGGCGCGCGACGCGGACCAGTGCACGCTCACGTTCGGCGTTGCCGTCCTCGTCGACTTCGCCGAGCGGCACCGGGCCCAGCACTTCGCCCGTCTCCGGCAAGGGGAGGTCGTCGAGCAACCCGGCGACCGCGTCCGGGGTGCCTTCGATACTCGCCATCCGCATCGCGGGCGGGAAGCCGAGTTCGCGCCGCTCGGCCAGTTCCAGGCTCGCGTGCCAGCCCGGGTCCCAGCGCACCAGCGCCTGCACGACCGAGAGACCCGCTTCCGCGCCGACGAACACACGACCGCCTTCGGTCCCCGGCCGCACCAGGGCCGCGGCCGCCATCCAGCGGCGCAGGGTCTCCTCCCCCGCGCGCAGATCCTGCCGCCCCAGCAACGCCCAGCCGTCCAGCAGGAGCGCCGCGCCGTAACCGCCTTCCGCGACCGGCTCGGCCCCGGGCGTGCACACGATCAGCGCCGGTTTTCCGGGCACCGACGCCAAAACCTCCGTCGCGCCCGAGGTCCGCACCGGGAATCCGGAGAACGCGCGGCCCAGTTCCTCCGCGGTCCGCTTGGAACCGACGACGACCGCCCGCAGGCGGACGGAACCGCAAGCGGCGCAATGGAAGTTCGTCTCGGGGACACCGCACCACCGGCAGGCGGGCGGCCTCGGCGCGCCGTCGATCAGCCCGCCCGGTAAGGAAAGCGGGCCCGCGCAGCGACGGCAGTGCGCGGACGTCCGGCAGTTGCCGCAGGCGAGCCCCGGAACGTACCCGCGACGCGGAACCTGGACCAGGACGGGGAATCCGCCCGCCAACGACTGTCGTGCCGCCTCGAAAGCGACCGACGGGAGCCGTGCCGCCTTCGCCGCTTCGTCCCGGGCGACGTCGAAGTCCTCGCCGACCGGCGTGACCCGCGGCGCGGCCGCCCGCAGTTCGGGACGGGCCGCCAGGAGCGGCTGCGCCCAGCCCGACTCCACCAGGAACTGCGCCTCCGCGGTCCGCGCGAAACCGGCGACGAGCATCGACCCCTTCGCGGCGTGCGCGCGGTCCATCAGCACGTCGCGGACGTGCGGATACGGCGCGTGCTGGTCGAGGTGGACGTCGTCGCCGTCGTCCCACACCACGAACAGGCCGGGATCGGCGACCGGCGCGAACATCGCCGCGCGGGTGCCGACGACGACGCGCACCGCGCCGCGCAGCACCGCGAGCCAGCGGCGGTACCGCTCGGCGGGGCCCAGCCCGGCGATCAGCGCGACCACGGCATCGGCTCCCATCAGCTGGGAACAGGCGTCGTGCAGCCGCGTGAGATCACGGTGGTCGGGAACGACCATCACGACACCGCGTCCGGCCGCGGCCGCCACCGCGGCGGCTTCGGCGAGCCGTCGCGGCCAGTCCTCCCCCGGCAAGGCCTGCCAGACGGCGTTGGCCGGGCGCCGTTCCGCGACGGCCTCCAGGAACGCCGGACCGCTCTGGTACTTCTCCCAGGCGGTGGTTTCGGGCGCCTCCGGCGTCGGCGCGGGCTCGGCGGACGGCTCGCCCTCGACTTTCGCGTGCCTCGACGGGATCGCAAGCCGCAGGACGTCGCTGAGCGTGCCGCCGTACCGGTCCGCGACCGACCGGCAGAGCGTGTGCAACGCCGGGGGCAGGACGGCCTCGCTGGACGTCACCCTGTCGATGTACGCGAGCTTTCCGGTGAACTCCGTCGTGTCGGCGCGCTCGACGAGATACCCGTCGACGAGCTGACCCGCGAACCGGACGCGCACCCGGCAGCCGGGCACCGCGGTCTCGTGCAGCTTTTCGGGGATCCGGTAGTCGAAGGTCCGGTCGAGATGCGTGAGCGGGATGTCCACGACGATCCGCGCGACCGGGTTCTCGGGCGCGGGGTTCTGCGCTCCGCGGCGGCTGGCGGTTTTCGCGCGGGACGGTTTGGCCTTCCGCGCCGGCTCGGCCTTCGGAGGCTCCGGAAGGTCCCACAGAGGGGTCGGTTCGGAACTGCTGCTCACCCGGTGATCTCTACCAGACTCGCTCGGACACGCCAGTCACCGCGTGCAATGAACGGGACTTTCATTGCAAAATTTGCAATGAAAGTCCCGTTCATTGCACGCGGTGCTGGACGCGTCTCGCTGCTGAGCCGCGTGAAGGACCCCTTCATGTAGCTCCGGTACCGCCCAGGCCGGAGACGTAGTGGAGGCCTCCTTCCCTACCCTCAAGGTAGGCAAGGAGGCCTCCACGGACCGAAGCGATCAGGCGCCCGCGGCCGACTTCAGGTCCGCGGCCCGCGCCGTGCTCTCCCACGGGAGGCCCAGCTCGGGACGGCCGAAGTGGCCGTACGCGGCCGTCGGCGCGTAGATCGGGCGAAGCAGGTCGAGGTCGCGGATGATCGCGGCCGGGCGCAGGTCGAAGACCTGCGTGATGGCGCTCTGGATCTTCGACGGGTCGACCGTCTCGGTGCCGAACGTCTCGACGAAGAGACCCACCGGGGCCGCCTTGCCGATCGCGTACGCGACCTGGACCTCGGCGCGCGTGGCGAGACCGGCGGCGATGACGTTCTTCGCCACCCAGCGCATCGCGTACGCGGCCGAGCGGTCGACCTTGGACGGGTCCTTGCCCGAGAACGCGCCGCCACCGTGACGGGCCATGCCGCCGTAGGTGTCGACGATGATCTTGCGGCCGGTCAGGCCCGCGTCACCCATCGGGCCGCCGATGACGAAGCGGCCGGTCGGGTTGACCAGCAGCCGCACGTTGGAGGTGTCGAGACCGAGTTCGGCGAGCTCCGGGGCGACCACGTGCTCGCGGACGTCGACGCCGAGCATCTGCTCCAGGTCGATGCCGTCCGCGTGCTGGGTGGACACGACCACCGTGTCGAGCCGCACCGGCTGGTCGCCGGCGTACTCGATGGTGACCTGGGTCTTGCCGTCCGGGCGCAGGTACGGCAGCACGCCGTCCTTGCGGACCCGGGTCAGCCGCTGCGAGAGCCGGTGCGCCAGCGCGATCGGCAGCGGCATCAGCTCGGGGGTGTCCGAGCAGGCGTAGCCGAACATCAGGCCCTGGTCGCCGGCACCCTGGCGGTTGATCTCGTCCTCGTCGGACTCGACGCGGGACTCGTACGCGGTGTCGACACCCTGCGCGATGTCGGGCGACTGCGAGCCGATCGCGACGTTGACGCCACACGAGTTGCCGTCGAAGCCCTTGGCCGAAGAGTCGTAGCCGATCTTCAGGATCACGTCGCGGACGATGGTCGGGATGTCCGCGTAGGCCTCGGTGGTCACCTCACCGGCGACGTGCACCTGTCCGGTGGTGATGAGCGTTTCGACCGCGACCCGGCTGCGCGGGTCCTTGGCCAGCAAGCCGTCCAAGATCGAATCGCTGATGGCATCACAGATTTTGTCGGGATGACCCTCAGTCACCGATTCCGATGTGAACAGTCTGCTCGTGGACGCGGTCACGGTGGCCGTCACTCCCTCACCTAGACGTCTGGTGCCCACAAAGTTAGGCACCCCCAGCTTGATGCTCAAGCCTACTGACTATCGGTGGAGGGCCTCTCAACGCTTCATCAAGGTCACAACAGCGTCCCACAATGTGGACGCCAGCTCGGCCTTGGCGCCGAGCGGGATCGGGATCTCGGTCCCGTCCGCCCCGAGCAGCCAGCCCGAGTTGTCCTCGGTCCCGAACGCCTTTCCCTCGCCGACGGCGTTCACCACCAGCAGGTCCGCGCCCTTGCGCTTCAGCTTGACCCGGGCGTGGTCGAGGACGCCGCCCTTGTCGTCGCCGGTTTCCGCGGCGAATCCCACGACCAGCTGGCCGTCGATCCGGTTGCGCACCAGTTCGGCCAGGATGTCCGCGTTCCGGGCCAGTTCGACGACCGGGTCCGGCGAATCGTCGGACTTCTTGATCTTGTGTTCGGCCCGGTTCGACGGCCGGAAATCGGCGACGGCGGCGGCCATCACGACGACGTCGGCGGACGTGGCCTCGGCGTGCATCGCCTGGCGCAGTTCCTCGGCGGTGGACACGTGGACGACCTTCGCGCCCGCCGGATCCGGCAGCGCGATGGTGTGCGCGGTGACCAGGGTGACCTCGGCGCCGCGCTGGGCGGCGACGCGGGCCAGCGCGTAGCCCTGTTTGCCCGACGAACGGTTGCCCAGATAGCGGACCGGGTCGAGCGGCTCGCGGGTGCCGCCCGCGGAAATCGCCACGCGCACGCCTTCGAGGTCGCGCGGGAGGGCGTCCGGCACGGCGAGCAGGAGCCGGGCCAGGTCGACGATCTCGGCCGGGTCGGCGAGCCGTCCCTTGCCGGTGTCCTTGCCGGTCAGCCTGCCCGCGGCGGGTTCGGCGACGACCAGGCCGCGCGAGCGCAGCAGCGCCACGTTGTCGCGGGTGGCCGGGTGCTCCCACATCTCGGTGTGCATCGCCGGGAAGAAGGCGACCGGGCACCGGGCGGTGAGCAGGGTGTTCGTCAGCAGGTCGTCCGCGATGCCGTGCGCGGCCTTGGCGAGCAGGTTCGCCGTGGCGGGCACGACGATCACCAGATCGGCTTCCTTGCCGACGCGGACGTGCTGGACCTCGGGCACTTCGGTGAAGACGCCGGTGTGCACCGGGTTCCCGGACAGTGCCTCGAAGGTGGCCGCGCCGACGAAGTTCAGCGCGGCTTCGGTGGGGACCACGCGGACGTCGTGACCGGATTCGGTCAGTCCGCGCAGGACCTCACAGGCCTTGTAAGCGGCGATCCCGCCGCCTACGCCCAGGACGACCTTGGGTTTACTCACCCTCGGTGTGCTCGAGCAGGCCACCGTGGATCTCGCGCAGGGCGATGGACAGCGGCTTCTCGCGCGGGCCCGGCTCGACCAGCGGGCCGACGTACTCCAGCAGGCCCTCGCCCAGCTGGGCGTAGTAGTCGTTGATCTGGCGAGCGCGCTTGGCCGAGTAGATCACCAGCGCGTACTTCGAGCTGACCTTCTCGAGGAGGTCGTCGATGGGCGGGTTGGTGATGCCTTCGAGCTCTTCGTGCAGCGTGGCCTGAGTCGTCACTCGTGGTGCTCCGAATCTTCGGTGTTACTGGTCGCCGGTTATCAAGTTTAGCAACTGCTCGGCGGCGTCTCGCACGTCGGCGTTGACGACGCGCTCGTCGAACTCCCCGGCGGCGGCGAGTTCGCGCTCGGCCTCGGTCAGCCTGGCCTTCACCGCGGCCTCGTTCTCGGTGCCGCGGCCGGTCAGCCTGCCGACCAGTTCGTCCCACGACGGCGGCATCAGCATCACCAGCCGCGCCTCCGGCATCGCCTTGCGGACCTGCCGCGCGCCCTGGAGTTCGATCTCCAGCACGGCGTTGCGCCCGGCGGCCAAAGCCCGCTCGACGGGCTCACGCGGGGTGCCGTAGCAGTTGCCGGTGAACTCGGCGTGCTCCAGCAGCTCGCCCGCGGCGACCATGCGGTCGAACTCGGCGCGGTCGATGAAGTGGTAGTGCTCGCCGTCCACCTCACCCGGCCTCGGCTTCCTGGTGGTCACCGAGACGCTGAAATAGATCTCCGGATCCAGCTTGCGCAGCTCCCCCGCCACGCTCGACTTCCCGACCCCCGAAGGCCCTGATACGACCGTGAGCCGGTGCCGGGAAGAAACTCCCGCCACCGGCTCACCGCCGCGGTCAGCGCCCGGGATCACCGGGTGGTCCTGACCGGTGCCGCTCACTCGCCGCTGAATTCGGCCAGCAGCGCCTTGCGCTGCCGGTCGCCGAGGCCGCGAAGACGACGGCTGGGTGCGATCTCCAGTCGTTCCATGGTCTGCTGGGCACGGACCTTGCCGACGCCCGGAAGAGCCTCGAGCAGAGCCGAGACCTTCATCTTGCCGAGGACTTCGTTCTCCTCGGCCTGCTTCAACACGTCGACCAGAGTGGTACCGCCCCGCTTCAGCCGCTCCTTCAGCTCAGCACGGATGCGGCGGGCGGCGGCGGCCTTCTCCAGCGCCGCAGCGCGCTGTTCCTCTGTCAGCTGGGGAAGTGCCACGTTTTCCTCCGGTAGTTCTCAAATCTGGGTGGGTGTGGCGACGGTACCCACCCGTTACCTCGGCCCACAATGCGGGGGTGGCTGGTCATGACGGATTCCCGGGCCTGCTATTGGCCGTTTTCCAGGGAACCGAGGGAATCCCGTGTCCTCCGAACGGCCGCACGCAACGCTTCGGGATCCGGTCCGTGCTTGAGCACGTCGCGGGAAGACGCCGGGAGCACACCCGGCAGTCCGGGGCCGAAAAGTGCCCGCAAATCGGCCGGAGTGGCCCCCTGAGCCCCGAAACCGGGTGCCAGCACGGGACCGTTCAGCTTGCTCAGATCGAGCTCTCCCGGCGCGATGGTGGCACCGACGACGACACCGATGTCACCCAACGGCCCGGCACCGGCGTTGTACGCGGCCGCCGTGTCGACGATGTCCTGCGCGACGGTCTTTCCGTTGGGCAGCAAGGCGTTCTGCAATCCCTGCGCCTCCGGGTTGGAGGTCCGCGCGAGGACGAACAGCCCCTTGCCTTGCGCCTGCGCAACGTCGAGCGCGGGGGCCAGCGAGCCGAAGCCGAGGTATGGGGACACCGTTATGGCGTCGGCCTCGAGTTCCGCCCCGGACGGCAGGAAGGCCGCCGTGTACGCCGCCATCGTGGAGCCGATGTCGCCGCGCTTGACGTCCAGCAGGACGAGCGCGCCCGCTTCCCGGCACACCTTCATCGTCTTGGCCAGAACAGCGACCCCAGGAGGCCCGTAGGCCTCGAAAAAGGCCGACTGGGGCTTGATCACCGCGACCTCGGGCGCGATCGTCTCAGCGGCCGTGAGGGCGAACTTCTCCAAACCGCCCGCGTCCGCGGGAAGACCCCACGCCTGGAGCAACCCGGGATGGGGGTCGATCCCGGCGCAGAGCGGCCCCTTCTCCGCGACCGCCCGCGCCAGCCTCGCCCCGAACCGCTCGCTCATGCCTTGGCCTTCAGCGCCGCCTGAAGGCTCTGCAGCGAGCGGACGCCGATGTCGCCCTTGATGACGGCCTCTATCCCGTGCACGGCCGCCGCGGCACCCTGCACCGTGGTGATGCAGGGGATGTCGCGCGACACCGCGGCGGTACGGATTTCGTAGCCGTCGATGCGCGGACCGCTGTTCCCGTAAGGAGTGTTGATCACCATCTGCACTTCGCCGCTGAGGATGACATCCACGACGTTCTGCTCGCCTTCGGCGGAACCTTCGTAGTGCTTGCGCACGACGGTGCAGGCGATCCCGTTGCGCCGCAACACTTCCGCCGTACCCGAGGTGGCGAGGATCTCGAACCCGAGGTCCGCCAGCCGCTTCACCGGGAACACCAGCGAGCGCTTGTCGCGGTTGGCGACGGAGACGAACACCTTGCCCGACGTCGGCAGCGAACCGTAGGCCCCGGCCTGGGACTTGGCGAACGCCTTCCCGAAGGAGACGTCGACGCCCATGACCTCGCCGGTCGACTTCATCTCCGGGCCGAGCAGCGAGTCGACACCGTGGCCCTCGGGGGTGCGGAAGCGGTGGAACGGCAGGACCGCCTCCTTGACCGCGACCGGCGAATCGGCGGGCATGCGGCCCCCGTCACCCTCGGCCGGGAGGACGCCGGACTCGCGCAGGTCCTTGATCGACGAGCCGGTCATGATCAGCGCCGCGGCCTTGGCCAGCGGCACCGCGGTCGCCTTCGACACGAACGGCACCGTCCGCGAGGCGCGCGGGTTGGCCTCCAGGACGTACAGGACGTCGTCCTTGAGCGCGTACTGGACGTTCAGGAGCCCGCGGACGCCGACGCCGCGCGCGATGGCCTCGGTCGACCGGCGCACCGTCTCGATGTCGGTCCGGCCCAGCGTGATCGGCGGCAGCGCGCAGGAGGAGTCGCCGGAGTGGATCCCGGCCTCCTCGATGTGCTCCATGACGCCGCCGAGGAAGAGGTCGTCGCCGTCGAACAGCGCGTCGACGTCGATCTCGATGGCGTCGTCGAGGAAGCGGTCCACCAGCACCGGGTGCTCGGGGGTGACCTCGGTGGCGCGGTGGATGTAGCCGGCGAGCGACTCCTCGTCGTAGACGATCTCCATGCCGCGTCCGCCCAGTACGTAGGACGGCCGCACCAGGACCGGGTAGCCGATCTTGTCGGCGATCCGCTTGGCGCCCTCGAACGAGGTCGCCGTGCCGTACTTCGGCGCGGGCAGCCCGGCGTCGGTGAGGACCTCGCCGAACGCGCCGCGGTCCTCGGCGAGGTGGATCGCGTCCGGGGAGGTGCCGATCACGGGCACGCCGGCGTCGGCGAGGCGCTTCGCGAGCGAAAGCGGCGTCTGGCCGCCCAGCTGCACGATGACCCCGGCGACGGTGCCCGACTCCTGCTCGGCGTTGACCACTTCCAGGACGTCCTCGAACGAGAGCGGCTCGAAGTAGAGCCTGTCCGAGGTGTCGTAGTCGGTGGAGACGGTCTCGGGGTTGCAGTTGACCATGACCGCTTCGAAACCGGCCTCGCGCAGGGCGATCGCGGCGTGCACGCACGAGTAGTCGAACTCGATGCCCTGCCCGATGCGGTTCGGCCCGGAACCGAGGATCAGGACCTTCGGCTTCTCGGTCTGCGCGGTGATCTCCGACTGCGCCGCGGGGTCGGTCTCGTAGGCCGAGTAGTGGTACGGCGTCTTGGCCGCGAACTCGGCCGCGCAGGTGTCGACGGTCTTGTACACCGGCCGCACGCCGAGACGGCGGCGCAGCGCGCGGACGCCGTCCTCACCCGCCAGTTCAGGCCGCAGCGCGGCGATCTGGCGGTCGGAGAGGCCGGTGCGCTTGGCGCGGCGCAGCAGCGGCTCGTCGAGCACCTGGGCGTCACGGACCTCGGAACCGACCTCGCCGATGAGGGCGATCTGGTCGATGAACCACGGGTCGATGCCCGAAGCCTCGTGGATCTGCTCGACGGTGCCGCCGAACCGCAGCGCCCGCTCGACCTCGTAGATCCGGCCGTCGTGCGGCGTGCGCAGGGCGTCCAAAATGGACTCCAGCGTCGCGCCTTCGGGATCGGGGCGGGTCCAGAAACCGGTGGCCTTGGTGTCGATGGACCGCAGGGCCTTGCCGAGCGCCTCGGGGAAGCTGCGGCCGAACGACATCGCCTCGCCGACGCTCTTCATCGTCGTGGTCAGCGTGGGGTCCGCGCCGGGGAACTTCTCGAAGGCGAACCGCGGCACCTTCACCACGACGTAGTCCAGGGTCGGCTCGAAGGCCGCCGGGGTCTCGCCGGTGATGTCGTTGCGGATCTCGTCGAGCGTGTAGCCGATGGCGAGCTTCGCGGCGATCTTGGCAATCGGGAAGCCGGTGGCCTTCGACGCCAGCGCGCTCGACCGGGAGACGCGCGGGTTCATCTCGATGACGACCATGCGGCCGTCGGCCGGGTTGATCGCGAACTGGATGTTGCAGCCGCCGGTGTCGACACCGACCGCGCGCAGCACGTCGATGCCGACGTCGCGCATGTGCTGGTACTCGCGGTCGGTCAGGGTCATCGCGGGCGCGACGGTGACCGAGTCGCCGGTGTGCACGCCCATCGCGTCGATGTTCTCGATCGAGCAGACGACCACCACGTTGTCGTGCCGGTCGCGCATGAGCTCGAGTTCGAACTCCTTCCAGCCGAGGACGCTCTCCTCGATGAGCACCTCGGTGACCGGCGACTCGTCGAGACCGGTGGAAGCGAGCCGCTCCAGCTCCTCGTCGGTGTGCGCCATGCCCGAGCCGAGCCCGCCCATGGTGAACGACGGCCGGATGACGACCGGGAGGCCGACCTCGGCGACGGTCGCGCGGACCTCGTCCATCGTGGTGCAGACGCGGCTGCGCGGGGTCTCGGCGCCGATGTCGGCGACGATGTTCTTGAACTTCTGCCGGTCCTCGCCGCGCTGGATGGCGTCGATGTCGGCACCGATCAGCTCGACGCCGTACTTCTCCAGGACACCGCGGTCGTGCAGGGCGACAGCGCAGTTCAGCGCCGTCTGCCCGCCCAGCGTCGCGAGGATCGCGTCGGGGCGCTCCTCGGCGATGACCTTCTCGACGAAGTCCGGCGTGACCGGCTCGATGTAGGTCGCGTCGGCGAACTCGGGGTCGGTCATGATGGTCGCCGGGTTCGAGTTCACCAGCGAGACGCGCAGTCCCTCTTCGCGGAGTACGCGGCAGGCCTGGGTGCCGGAGTAGTCGAACTCCGCCGCCTGGCCGATCACGATCGGCCCGGAGCCGATCACCAGCACGTGCTGGATGTCTGTCCTCTTCGGCATTACTTGGCCTTCTCCATCAAAGCGACGAACTCATCGAACAGGGGGGCCGCGTCGTGCGGGCCGGCGGCGGCCTCGGGGTGGTACTGCACCGAGAACGCGGGGACGTCGAACGCGCGGACACCTTCGACGGTGTCGTCGTTCGGGCAGTAGTGCGAGATCTGCGCGGCGCCGAACGGCGTCTCGAACCGCTGTCCCGGCTCGCCTTCGAGGGCGAATCCGTGGTTCTGCGCGGTGATCGCGACCCGTTTCGTCGCCACGTCGATCACCGGGATGTTGATCCCGCGGTGGCCGTAGCGCATCTTGTAGGTGCCCAGTCCCAGCGCGCGGCCGAGGATCTGGTTGCCGAAGCAGATGCCGAACAGCGGGATTTCCCGCTGCAGCACCGCTTTCGTCAGCTCGGTCGCGTGCGCGGTGGTCGCCGGGTCGCCCGGGCCGTTGGACAGGAACACGCCGTCCGCCTCGACCGCGAGCAGTTCGTCCACAGTGGACGACGAGGGCAGCACGTGCACCTCGATGCCGCGCGCGGCCATCATGCGCGGGGTGTTGGACTTGATGCCCAGGTCCAGCGCGGCCACGCGGAACTTCCGCTCGCCCTGCGCCTCGACCACGTATGCCTGCTTGGTGCTGACCTCGCCGGCGAGGTCGGCGCCCTTCATCTGCGGGCTGCCCTGCACCTCGGCGAGCATCTGCTCGTCGCTGCCCAACGCGTCACCCGAGAAGACGCCGGACCGCATGGCGCCCTGCTCGCGCAGGTGCCGGGTCAGCGTGCGGGTGTCCACTTCGGAGATCCCGACGACGCCCTGGCGCTCCAGTTCCTCGTCCAGCGTTCGCTTCGAGCGCCAGTTGGACGGGGTGCGCGCGGGGTCTCGGACGACGTAGCCGGAAACCCAGATGCGCGAGGACTCGTCGTCCTCGTCGTTCCAGCCGGTGTTGCCGATCTGCGGCGCGGTCTGGACCACGATCTGCCGGTGGTAGGAGGGGTCGGTCAGCGTCTCCTGGTAGCCGGTCATGCCGGTGCAGAACACCGCCTCGCCCAGGCTCCGCCCACGGGCGCCGTACGCGGAGCCGCGGAACACGCGGCCGTCCTCCAGGACCAGCGCGGCGGGGGTCCTGGAACCGTTCGTGGTGCTCATCAGGCACCTCCCTTGATGTCGTTGCGAGTGTCTTGCAAAGCTTCGATCCACTGTGGATAGTCGTCGACGTCGTCGCCGCGGAATCCGGTGTCCAGTGCGACGTCACCGGCGAGCCAGGTGACGACGAGCAGCGCGTCGATGCCCATCACCTTCCCGGCCATGCCCTTGTCCTTGCGGACGCCGGTGACCGACGCGCGCGGGATCCAGAAGTCCGGGGCGCCGCCGCGTTCGATGGCGATGCCGTCGGCGTGCAGGCGCCAGACCGCGCCGGTGCGCAGGCCCGCGCCGCGGGTGACGACCCGCTCTTGCCAGTGCCCCGCCGTCGTCGTGCTGATGTAGACGCCGGTCGACTCGATCAGCGCGTCGCCGGGCTCCGCCGGGATCTCGGCGAACGGCGGCACCTGGACGCTCTGCGCGCGGGACTTCCGCCGCCAGCCGCGCCACATCAGGAGGACGCAGACGAGGAAGAAGGCGAAGACCGCCAGGGTCAGCAGGATCCGGTCGCTCATGGGGTGATCTTCCCTTCCCGCGCGGTGATCCGCCCGCGCAGCAACGTCGCCGTCACCACGCCGGGGAGCCGCATTCCTTCGTACGGGGTGTTCGCCGCGATACTCGCGAACTCGGCGCCCCGCACGGTCCATTCGGTGTCCGGGTCCACCAGTGTCAGGTTGGCCGGTTCGCCGACCTCGATCGGACGGCCGTGGTCGGACAGGTTCCCGATCTCGGCGGGCCGCTCGCTCATCACGCGCGCGACGCCCCGCCAGTCCAGCAGGCCGGTGCGGACCATGGTCTCGACCACGATCGACAGCGCGGTCTGGAGACCGAGCATGCCGGGGCGCGCGGAGTTCCACTCGCAGTCCTTGTCCTGGACCGCGTGCGGCGCGTGGTCGGTGGCGACGCAGTCGATGACGCCCTCGGCCAGCGCGGCGCGCAGCTTCTCGGCGTCGGACCCGGTGCGCAGCGGCGGGTTGACCTTGTTGACCGGGTCGTAGGTGGCGAGCCGCTCGTCGGTCAGCAGGAGGTGGTGCGGGGTGACCTCGGCCGAAACCTTGGTGCCACGCTCCTTGGCCCACTTCAGGATGTCGGCCGTGCCCGAGGTCGAGACGTGGCAGACGTGCAACCGCGCGTTCGCGTGCCGGGCGAGCAGGCAGTCGCGGGCGACGATCGACTCCTCCGCCGAAGCGGGCCAGCCGGTGTAGCCCAGGCGCGCGGAGTGCTCGCCTTCGTGCGCCTGCGCGCCGACGGTCAGCCGGGGCTCCTCGGCGTGCTGGGCGATGACCACACCGAGCGCCGTCGAGTACTCCAGCGCGCGGCGCATCAGCAACGGGTCCGCGACACACAGGCCGTCGTCGGAGAAGACCTTCACCTGGGCTTCGGACTTCGCCATGGTGCCCAGTTCGGCGAGCCTCTCGCCCTTGAGGCCCACGGTGACCGCGCCGACCGGGTGCACGTCGACCAGCCCGGCCTCCTGGCCGCGGCGCCACACGTGGTCCACGATCACCGCGTTGTCGGCCACCGGATCGGTGTTGGCCATGGCGAACACCGCGGTGTAGCCGCCGAGCGCGGCCGCGGCCGAACCGGTGGCGATGGTCTCGGTGTCCTCGCGGCCGGGTTCACGCAGGTGAGTGTGCAGGTCGACGAAACCGGGGAGCAGCACCTGGCCGCCCGCGTCGATCACTTCGGCGTCTGAGGTGTCTTCGGGGACGTCCAGGGCACCGATGTCGGTGATGACCCCGTCCTCGACGAGTACGTCGACCGGGTCGCCCTCGCCGTAGGGTCGGGCGCCCTTGATCAGGACGGTGGTCACGCGGCGGCTCCTTCGCTGGCGAGCAGGTGGTAGAGGACCGCCATGCGCACGTGGACGCCGTTGCGGACCTGTTCGGTGATGGCCGAGGCCGGGGAGTCGGCGACCGCCGAGGCGATCTCCATCCCGCGCAGCATCGGACCGGGGTGCAGGACGACGGCGTGCTCGGGCAGGAGTTTCATCCGTCGTTCGTTGAGGCCGTACGCGATCGAGTACTCACGCGCCGAGGGGAAGAAGCCCCCATGCATGCGCTCGGCCTGCACTCGCAACATCATGACCGCGTCGACCGCGGGCAGTTCGGCGTCGAATTCGTGCGACACCGTGACCGGGAGGCTTTCCACCCCGGCGGGCAGCAGGGTCGGCGGCGCGACGAGCACCACCTCGGCGCCCAGCGAGGACAGCAGGTGGATGTTCGACCGCGCGACCCGGCTGTGCAGGACGTCGCCGACGATGGCGATCCGGCGGCCCTCCAGCGAGCCGAGCCGCTCCCGCAGGGTCGCCGCGTCGAGCAGCGCCTGCGTCGGATGCTCGTGAGTACCGTCACCCGCGTTGACGACCGCCGTTCCCGCTTCGGCGAGCCAGCCCGAAAGCCGCTGTGCCGCACCGGATGCGGGGTGCCGGATGATCACGCAGTCGGCGCCCGCCGCGGCCAGCGTCAGCGCGGTGTCCCGCAGTGATTCGCCCTTGTTGACCGAGGAACTGGACGCGGAGACGTTGATCACGTCGGCGCTCATCCACTTCCCCGCGATCTCGAACGAGACGCGGGTGCGGGTCGAGTTCTCGTAGAACAACGTGATGACGGTGCGGCCGCGCAACGTCGGCAGTTTCCGGACCTCGCGGCCCAGCAGGGTGTGCTTGAGCTCTTCGGCGGTGTCCAGCACGGCTGTCGCGAGCGCCGGGTCGAGCCCGTCGGTGGCGAGCAGGTGCTTCACGATCGGTCTCCTTCTGGTGAAGCGCTCTCATTCAACGACCGGAGCAGCACCGAGTCCCGTCCGTCCACTTCGGACAGCAGGACCTCGATCCCCTCGGCACGCGAGGTGGGCACGTTCTTGCCCACGTAGTCGGCGCGGATCGGCAGTTCGCGATGGCCGCGGTCGACCAGCACGGCCAGCTGGACCGCGCGCGGGCGGCCGTGGTCGCGCAGGGCGTCGAGGGCGGCGCGGACGGTGCGGCCGGAGAACAGCACGTCGTCGACCAGGATCACCACCGCGTCGTCGATACCGGTCGGCGGCAGCTGCGAATGTTCGAGCGCGCGGGGCGGGCGGCGGCGGAGATCATCACGGTAGAGCGTGATGTCCAGCGCGCCGGTCGGCGGACGGATGCCGGAGAACTCGGCGATCTTGTCCGCGAGCCGCAGAGCGAGCGGGGTACCCCGGGTGGGGATGCCCAGCAACACGGGCGGAGTCGAGCCACCGGCACCGAGAGCGGTCTTCTCGATGACCTGGTGGGCCATTCGGGCGATCGTGCGCGCGACATCCCCGGACGAGAGCAGCTCGCGCTCTCCCGCCGGTTCCGCCGCGCCACGGGGACGTGACGACAAGGCGGACCTCCTTCCCCGCCTCTCTGGACGGGTCCTTAAAGGACGTCGACTTCCTGCGTGGCGAGGAAATCGAATCGACACTAGCAGGAGCGGGACCTCAGTCTTATGGGTGGCGCGCCCCAGGTGACGAACGCCTCTCGAAAGCACCCGCTTGACCTGGTGACAACTATGCGTAACCATTACTCTGAGTATTCGACTCTAGAGTCCCCTGGACCGGTCACTTCGACCGGTTGGGGGTGAGGAAACGGAGAACCACCAGATGGGCGATTACGCCAAGGCGCTCGGGGCCAAGCTCCGGGGGATCCGCCAGCAGCAGGGCCTGTCCCTGCACGGGGTCGAGCAGAAGTCCGGAGGCCGCTGGAAGGCCGTCGTCGTCGGCTCGTACGAGCGCGGCGACCGCGCCGTCACCGTGCAGAAGCTCGCCGAGCTGGCCGATTTCTACGGCGTGCCGGTGGTGGAACTGCTGCCGGAGGGCCGGGTGCCGTCGGGTGCCGAGCCAGCCACGAAGATCGTCATAAACCTGGAGCGCCTACAGCAGCTCCCGGCGGAGAAGGTCGGACCGCTCGCCCGCTACGCGGCCACCATCCAGAGCCAGCGCGGCGACTACAACGGCAAGGTGCTCTCCATCCGCACCGAGGACCTGCGTTCACTGGCGATCATCTACGACATGACCCCCGGTGAACTCACCGAGCAGCTGATCGACTGGGGTGTGCTGCCGCCCGAGGCTCGACCGTCCAAAGAGGACTAGAGGTGAGGACGTTTTCGGTCGGGGGGCCGGAAACGTTGCACCATCAAGGTGACCAAGGGAAACGCTACCGAGGCGAAGGTGACCGAGGTCCTTTGATCTTTTGGAGTCGCGCCTTTTGGCCGGCAGGCCCCGCGATCGTGATGACAGGGCGCCCTCCAGCCTGACGTGAGAGTCAACGCTGAAGAGCGCCCTGGCAGCACGATCGCGGCAGCGCGATCAGAGAACAGCGCGCAGCCTGTCGGCGATCGTGCCGATGCGGCCGAGCACGCCGTTCACGAACCGCGGCGAGTCGTCGGTCGACAGCTCCTTCGCCAGCCCGACGGCCTCGTCGATGGCGACCGGGTCCGGCACGTCCGTGGCCCACAGCAGCTCGTAGACACCGACCCGCAGCACCGCCAGGTCCACCGGCGGCATCCGGTCCAGCGTCCAGCCCTGAGCGTGCTCCGAGAGCAGCTCGTCGATCTGGGTCTTCCGCCCGGTGACGCCCTCGACCAGCGAGATCGTGTAGTCCGCGATCGGGTCGACCTCGACCGAACCGACCCTGTCCGCCAGCAGCGTCACGGCGTCGGCACCGCGCTGGGCGGCCTCGTACATCATCTCGACGGCACGCTTGCGCGCCTGCCGTCGGCTGATCGGCCCACCGCGGTTCGGCGACTTGGCTGACTTGTCTGAACCGGCCATCAGTTGGAGACGCGGCCCAGGTAGCGGCCGTCACGGGTGTCGACCTTGATCTTCTCGCCGGTGGTGAGGAACAGCGGCACCTGGATCTCGGCGCCGGTCTCCAGGGTGGCCGGCTTGGTGCCACCGGTGGAACGGTCGCCCTGCAGGCCGGGGTCGGTGTGCTGGACGATCAGCTCGACCGAGGTCGGCAGCTCGATGTACAGCGGCGTGCCCTCGTGCACCGCGACCTGGACCTCGAAGTTCTCGAGCAGGTAGTTCGCGTTGTCGGCGACGGTCTCGGCCAGCACGGTGATCTGGTCGTAGGTCTCCGAGTCCATGAACACGAAGTCCGCGCCGTCCTTGTACAGGTACGTCATGTTGCGGCGGTCGACGGTGGCCGTCTCGACCTTCGTTCCCGCGTTGAAGGTCTTGTCGACGACCTTGCCGGTCAGCACGTGCTTGAGCGTGGTGCGGACGAACGCGCCGCCCTTGCCCGGCTTGACGTGCTGGAACGCGGTGACGGTCCAGAGCTGGCCGTCGAGGTTGAGGACGAGCCCGTTCTTCAGGTCGTTGGTGGTGGCCACGAGTGTGCAGTCTCCTGTGTCGATCTTCCGGGCCGCCGTCAGACGACCACGAGTTCCTTGGTGCTCAGCGTGAGGAGTTCGGGCGTACCTTCCCGCACGACCAGCGTGTCCTCGATGCGCACGCCTCCGCGTCCGGGCAGATACACACCAGGTTCGACGGTGACGGCCATACCGGCGGACAGTGTACCGACGCCGGTGGTGGCGAGGCTGGGCGCCTCGTGCACCTGCAGTCCGACCCCGTGGCCGAGACCGTGGCCGAACTCCTCGCCGCGCCCCGCGCCGACGATCACGCCACGGGCCGCCTTGTCCACTTCGGACACTTCGGCGCCGGGAAGAACGGCGTCGCAGCCCGCCGCCTGCGCGCGCTGGACCAGCTCGTAGATCTCTTCCTGCCACGCCGCGGGCTTGCCGAGCACGAAGGTGCGGGTCATGTCGGAGTGGTAACCGTCGACCGTGGCGCCGAAGTCGATCTTGACGAAGTCGCCGGTCGCGAGCACGGCCGGGGTCGGCCGGTGGTGCGGGATCGCGGAGTTGACGCCCGCCGCGACGATCGTGTCGAACGAAGGCCCTGTCGACCCGTGGCCGAGCATGCGATTCTCCAGGTCACGGGCGACGTCGAGCTCGGTGCGGCCCGGGCGCAGCCCACCGGCGGACACGAGGTCCTCCAGCGCCCTGTCGGCCGCGGCGCACGCCTGGCGCAGCGCCTCGATCTCCTGCTCGTCCTTGACCAGCCGCAACTGCTCGACGAGACCGGGCGTCCGGACCAGCTGGACGCGGTCGAAGCGCACCTTGAGGTCCTCGTGCTGCTCGACACTGACGTGCTGGCTCTCGAACCCGGTCTTGCCGAAGTCTTTTTCGGCCGCCAGATCGGCGAGCTTGGCCGCGCTCGCGCGGTCCAGCACCCGCTCGAGGTCGGGCACCTCGGTCGCCGACTGGACCGTATAGCGGCCGTCGGTACAGAAGATCGTCTTGTCGTCACCGCCCTCGTGGACGAGGAGAGCGGCGTTGGACCCGGTGAAGCCGGTCAGGTACCTGATGTTGAGCAGGTCCGTGACCAGCAGCGCGTCCACGCCGGAGTCGGCCAGCAGGGAACGCAGCGCCGCGCGGCGGCGAGAGAAGTATTCACGCACTGTCTTATTATGTCGCGCGCTGACGGAAACGTCTCGCAGGGCGCGGACCGCTCGGAACTCACGTGGCCGTCAAAGGGCGCCCTGCAATCCGCTTCCGTGGGCCTCCGGCCCAAAAGAGGCGCGCGACGGTGGTAGCAAGAGCATCGCCACTGGCGGGTGGGGGTGACTGTCGCTACTCGCGAGTTAAACTCGCCCCATGGCACCGTGGCTGACTCGTGGACTCGTGATGGCGCTGCTGCACGGCGTGGCCGTCACCGTGCTGGCCAAGTACGAGGTCTTCAACCCCACCGACAAGACCCTCGTCACCTCCCTCGCCCTCGCGATCCTGGTCGGCGCGGCGGCGGGCTGGAGCGCCGTGGACGCCTGGCGGGGCAAACCCGACAGCGGCCGGAACTGGTTCATCGCGGCGCTGATCGCGGGCCCGGTCTCGGGCGTGCTGTACGTGATCGGGCGCGCGGTGTTCGTCGACCAGACCGGCGCCTCGGAACTCGCCGGCGCGCTCACCGGCGGCGCCGCCTTCTCGGCCCTGCTGGTGCTCCTCCCGGCCGGGCTCGGCCTGTTCGTCGGCGGCCGCATCACCAAGACCGGGGACGACGAAGAAGAAGATCAGCCCGCGAGCGGGAAACCGGCCGGGAAGCCGTCCCAGGCCTGATCGCTGATCTCCTCGACGGTCGAGTCGTTCAGCGCGGCGGCCCCGGCGTCCGGCACGGCGAACAGCTTGCCGTCGAGCACCACGCCGATCCCGCGACCGGGCGCGCGCACCATCTTCGCCCCGGCGCTCAGGCGTGCGGCCTGCGGGAACTTCTCGACGACCTTGAGCCGCTGGTCCAGCACCTCGCCCGCGAGCGCCGCCGCCACCGAGCGCCGGTCGACCCGTACCAGTTTGCCGTCGGCGACCAGGTCGATGGTCCGCTGAGGCGAAGGCATCGCGACGCCTTCGAACGCGGTCCGGGTCCGGGCGTCGCCGTCGCAGGCCCGCGAGCCGCGGACGTCCAGGCCGAAATGCTTGAGGTCGGTCGGCGCCCCCGCGCCGCCGACGATCGTGGCCCGGACGACGTCGAACGGGACCCTGTCGCAGACGTCGCCCGAGGAGAGCGGCGCGTGCCCGTCGGACCGCCGGACCAGGCCGGGACCCTCCTTCCACGCGCCGGGGATGACCACCGGCCGGTACGGCTGCGCGCTGAAATCCCTGGTCCAGAAGGTGAGCGTGGTGCCGGTGTCGGTCTCGTGCGCGATCACGAAGGCGTCGAGCGAGCCGACCCACATCAGATCGGTGCTGAACCCGTCGACCAGCGAGCGGGTGCGCGGCGAGATCGTGCTGGGCTTGGGCACGAAGCCCTGCTCCCCCAGCGTCTCCACGCCCTGGCTGAAGGCCGCGTCCTTGGCGCGCAGCAGGAACTGCCCGGCGCCGTTCCACCCGGCGGCCTTGGCCGTGGTGTCGGTGAAGAGCACGTAGAACCAGCCGTCGAGGTACACCGCCGAGGGCTGGCCAGCGCCGTAGACGTTGTTGGCGCGGTGCACGTCGTGCGAGGGGCCGATGATCGGCTGCCCGCCTGCCGCCCGGGTCCACTTGAGCCCGTCGGGGCTGGTGGCGAGCCCGATCGAGTTGCCGAGCGCGTGATCGCCCGCCGCGCCGGTGTAGTACATGTAGTAGGTCGAGCCGACCTTGATCACCGAGGGATCGCAGGTGTGCATCCCGTCGAAACCGCCGGGCGCGCCGGAGAACACCGCAGCGGGGCCGCCGCCGGACGGGCCGGTGAAGGGACCGTCGAGCGAGGGCGACTGCGCGTAGAGGACGTCGTCACCGGGAGGCTGGGCGCTGCCGTACTGGCTGCACCACCACATCCGGAGCTTGCCGCCGTCCCGCATCACGGTCGGGCCGTAGTTGTAGACCGCGTCCTGATCGCCGGCCGCGACCACTCCGCCGCCGGCGCGAGGGTCGCCCGTGGCGAGCTCGACGTCCATCGGCCGGGGCTTCTCACCGGGCGTCAGCTGGACTCCGCCGATCCCGCCGCCCTTGCCGTCGGCCTGGGACTGCGTGTGGCCGTCGCTGCACGCCATGAGGACCGCGCCGACCGCGAGGAGGGCCACCACGACACGGGCGGGTCGCCGACCCCCACGAAAAAGGCGCATGATGGCCGAGTGTAGCGAGACTTAACCCAGCTGGGTGACGTCACTCCCCGGTAGGGCGACCAATTCCACTTCGAAGCCATCGGCGTTTTCGAGGTAGGCGGCGTAGTGGTGATCACCCCCCGCATACGGAAACTTGTCCGCGAACATCGGCGACCAGCCATGTTCGACGGCCTTCGAAGCCAGATCGTTCACCCGATCGCCTGAGGCGACGTGCAGCGCGAGGTGGTTCAGGCCCGGCGCGGTGCGCTCGTGCTTTTCGCCGCTGAGCGCGGGAGAACGCTCGACGACGAGGTACGTCGAGCCGAGTTTCCAGCTGACGCCGGCGGGCCAGCGCTGGAATTCCCGCCAGCCGAGTTCGCCGAGCAGCCAGCCCCAGCTCTCCTCGGCGCGCGCGAGGTCCGGCACCCATAGTTCGATGTGGTGGGCCCGCCCGTGCTCCGACGGCAACGCGACGAGCACGCGATGCGGCCCGCTGCCGTAGTGGTCGCCGCTGCCGACGTCCAGGAAACCCAAGCGCCGCACCAGATTCAGACTGGCCACATTGGACTCACCGACCAGCGCCCACACCGACGACAGCCCGAGCACGACGAGCCCGTGCTCCAGCAGGGCTCGCGCGGCCTCGGTCGCCAAACCCTGCCCGCCGTGCGCACGCGCCAGGTAGTAGCCGATCTCCGGAACCCCGCCGGGCAGTTCTTCCGACGGCCGCAGATGCGCGAGGCCGATCACCTCGCCGTCGCGTTCGATCGCCCAGTGCCCCATCCCGGCCGGGCCGCTGTACGCCAGCCGCCGTCCGACCATCTCGCGGACGAGGTCCGGGTCGGTGAGCGGAACCGCGAAATGCGCGCTCAACGCCGGATCGGCGAAGAGCTTGACGATCTCCTCGGTGTCGGACTCGGTCAGCGCGCGCAGCCGCAGCCGCGATGTCGTGATTTCGGGCGGGTTGTTCATGCCGCGTTCGCGGCCATCCAGCGCAGGGCGAGCGGATAGCCGTCGACCCCGAGCCCGGCGATGACGGCGGTGGCGATATCCGAAAGCACGCTGTGGTGCCGGAACTGCTCGCGCTTGTGCACGTTGGAGATGTGCAGTTCGATCAGCGGCGCCTCGAGCTGGGCGGCGGCGTCGCGGACCGCGATCGAGTAGTGCGTCCACGCGGCCGCGTTGAGCACCACCGGCCAGCCCGCGTCGGCGGCTTCGTGCAGCCAGCCGACCATCTCGCCCTCGTGGTCGGTCTGGCGGACCTCGACGTCGATCCCGAGTTCCTTGCCGGTCCCGACGCACGTCTCGGCCAGATCGGCGTGCGTCGTGGAACCGTAGATACCGGGTTCGCGCAGGCCGAGCCTGCCGAGGTTGGGACCGTTGAGGACGAGCACCTTCACAGCAGCACGCTCCCGCCGGCCTTCGGGGCTTCTCCAGCCACCACCGAGTACGCCGCCGCGAGCAGCGACGGGTCGGGGCCTTCCAGCCTGCCGGGCTTGGCGAGCCCGTCCAGGACGACGAAGCGCAGCACGCCCGACCGGGTCTTCTTGTCGCCCTTCATCGTCTCCAGCAGGTGCGGGAGCGCGTCCGGGTCGTAGGTGGTCGGCAGTCCCAGCATCTTGAGCACGGCCGTGTGCCGCTCCGCGGTGGCGTCGTCGAGACGGCCGGCCAGGCGCGCGAGCTCGGCGGCGAACACCAGGCCGACGCTGACGGCGGCACCGTGGCGCCACCGGTACTTCTCGCGGCGTTCGATGGCGTGGGCGAGGGTGTGGCCGTAGTTGAGGATCTCGCGCAGGTCCGACTCGCGCAGGTCCGCGGCGACGACGTCGGCCTTGACCTGGATCGAGCGGCGGACCAGCTCGCCGATGATCTCGCCGGTGGTGTCCAGCGCCGCGGCCGGGTCCTGCTCGACGAGTTCGAGGATGCGAGGGTCCGCGATGAACCCGGCCTTGACGACCTCGGCCATCCCGGCGACGAGTTCGTTGGGCGGCAACGTTTCCAGCGTCGCGAGGTCGACCAGGACCGCGCTCGGCTCGTGGAAGACGCCGACGAGGTTCTTGCCCGCCTCGGTGTTGATGCCGGTCTTCCCGCCGAGCGAGGCGTCGACCATGCCCAGCAGCGTGGTGGGGACGTTGACCAGCCGGACGCCACGCATCCAGGTCGCGGCGACGAAGCCCGCCAGGTCGGTCACGGCGCCGCCGCCGAGCCCGACGACCACTCCCTGGCGGTCCAGGCCCATGCGGCCGAGGACCTCCCAGCAGAAGCTGGCGACGGTGAGCGCCTTGCCGTCCTCGGCGTCGGGGATCTCGACCCGGTGCGCGTCGATCCCGGCCTCGGCCAGTTCGTCGCGGATGGCCTCGGCGGTGGTCGTCAGCGTCGGCGGGTGGATCAGCGCGACCTTGGAGGCGTCGGCGAGCTGCTCGGTGAGCTCGCCCAGCAGGCCGCGCCCGATGACGACGTCGTACGGCTTGGCGGTGTTGACGGTGATGCGAACCGGCTCGGTCATCGTTTCCCTCACTTCGGCGGAAGCCGCTTGGCCCTGGCGACCTCGCAGGAGATCTTGCCCTTGACCGGGGTGTCCCCCGGGATCTCTTCGGTCACCTTCTGGCCCGGCGTCATCCGGTTCTTGGCGAACAGCGCCTCGCCGGAGGCCTTGCCCTCGGCGTCCTTGATCGCGATGGTGACGGCGTAGCGCGCGTCCTCACCGGTGCTGTTCGTGACCTCGATGGTGACCTTCGGGGTGTAGCTGGTGCTCTCGCACTTCATGACCTGGACGTCGGCGGCGACATCGGCTTCGGGCGCGGCCGAAGCGGTGGCCGAGCCGGTCGCCGCGGCGCTGGTCTGGATCACGTCCGAGCCCGGGGGCTGCTTTTCCTCGCTGCAGGCGGTCAGGCTCAAGGTCAAGACGGCGAGAAGAACGCCGGCGATGGTGCGCTTCATGCTCGTTCCTTGCTGATCTCGGTCAGTCCGATGACGGCGGCCTCGACGACCTCGTCGGGCGTCAAGTGGTCGGTTTCGATCTCGAACGTGGCCACCTCGCTGTACACCGGCAGCCGTGCGTCGAGCAGTGCCTTGTAGGTGGCGCGGGGGTTGACCCCGGCCAGCAACGGGCGCGCCGTGGACAGCCCGGCGCGCTGGACCCCGGCGGCCATCCCGACGTTGAGGAAGACCACCGTGTGCCCGGCCAGCCGCTCGCGGGTGCCCGGGGTGATCGGGGCCCCGCCGCCCAGGGAGAGGACACCGTCGTGTTCGGCCAGTGCCTTCGCGACCATCTCCTCCTCCAGCGCGCGGAAGGCGGGCTCGCCCTCCTCGGTGAAGATGTCGGTGATGGGCTTGCCCGCGCTCGCGACGATGTCGTCGTCGCTGTCACGGAAGGCGAGACCGAGCCGGGCGGCGAGCGCCGGGCCGACCGTGCTCTTGCCCGAACCCGGCGGCCCGATGATCACCGCGCGAGGGGTCACCAGCGCTCCTCGAGCGCCTTCAGGTAGCCCTCGACGTTGCGCTTGCCCTCGGCCAGCGAGTCCCCGCCGAACTTCTCCAGCGCGGCGTCCGCGAGGACCAGCGCGACCACCGACTCCAGCACGACACCGGCGCGGGGTACCGCGCAGACGTCGGAACGCTGGTGGATGGCCACCGCGGGCTCGCCGGTCGTGACGTCCACAGTGGACAGTGCCTTGGGGACGGTCGAGATCGGCTTCATCGCGACGCGCACGCGCAGCGGCTCGCCGTTGGTGATACCGCCCTCGAGCCCGCCCGCGCGGTTGGACCGGCGGGTCACCCCGACCGGACCGGTGCCGCGGTCGATCTCGTCGTGGGCCTGGCTGCCCCAGCGCTTGGCCGTGGTGAAGCCGTCACCGACCTCCACGCCCTTCATCGCCTGCACGCCCATGAGCGCGCCGGCGAGGCGGGCGTCGAGCCTGCGGTCCCAGTGCACGTGCGAGCCGAGGCCCGGCGGCAGGCCGTAGGCGATCACCTCGATCACGCCGCCGACGGTGTCACCCGCCTTCCGCACGGCGTCGACCTCGGCGACCATCGCGTCGGTCCCCTCCTGGCCGAAGGCGCGGACCGGGCTCTCGTCGATGGCGGGCAGGTCCGACGCCACGGGCAGCGGGCCCTCCGGCGCCGAGGCGCCGCCGATCGACACGACGTGGCTGAGGATCTCGACCCCGAGCAGCTGCTTGAGGTACGCGCGGGCCACCGTGCCGAGCGCCGTCCGCGAGGCCGTCTCGCGGGCACTCGCGCGCTCCAGCACCGGACGGGCCTCGGGGAAGCCGTACTTCTGCATCCCGGGCAGATCCGCGTGGCCGGGCCGGGGACGGGTCAGCGGCTCGTTGCGCGCCAGGCCGTCCAGTTCCTCGGCGGGCACGGGATCGGCCGACATGACCTTTTCCCACTTGGGCCACTCGGCGTTCTCGATCTGGACCGCTACGGGGCCACCTTGGGTCAGCCCGTGCCGGACGCCACCGGTGAACTCGATGTGGTCGGTCTCGAAGCCCATCCGGGGGCTGCGGCCGAAGCCGAGCCTCCGTCGCGCGAGCTGCTCGCCCACTTCGGCGGTGGTGACCTCGACCCCGGCTGGCATCCCTTCCAGGATGGCGGCGAGGGCGGGTCCGTGCGATTCCCCTGCGGTTATCCAGCGCAACACCTGATAGATCCTGTCACAACCTCCTCTCCGTCCCAGGACAGGCCGGGCTATCCCGGACCAGGTCCGGCGAAGAGCGCGAGCGCCCACGCCGCGACCAGGAGACCGGGCCCGTGCGGCACGGTCGGATGCCGGGGCCCGCCCACCGCGAGTGCCACGCTCAACAGCGCCGCGGCGACGGCGCCGAGCACGACCGACGGCCAGCCCGTCGCGGCGAGTACCGCGCCCACGCTCCCGGCGAGCTTCACGTCACCGGCGCCGAGCGAGCGCGGCGAAAGCGCGTGGACGAGCGCGTGCGCCCCGCCGAAGACCAGCGCGCCGAGGACGGCCCGCCAGGCGATGTCCGCCCCTCCCCCGGCGGCGGCGACCGCGAGCGCGGCGGCGAGGGCCGGGTACGCGGGCAGGGTCAGGACGTCGGGCAGGCGGCGGTACTTGAGATCGGCGAGCGCGAGCGGGACCGCGAAGACGGTCAGCACGGCCGGGACCGCGAGCCACCACGACGGCCACGCTCCCGCTTGGTGACGCAGGCTGACCGCGAGGAGCAGCGCGGCCGTGAGGCCCGCCGCCCACGCCGTCACCGGCGCTCCCGCCCGGCGCAGGCAGGAGCGTGTGGCGAGCGCCGATCCGGCGCCCGCCACCGTGAAGGCGATCGGCAGGAACACAAGATCAAGAGTGCGCCCGTCGCGCTCGGTGAGGCAAGGATTTCTTTTCGTGACAGGGACTTTCACGCACTTTCGGCAGGACGGGCGGGGGCTGAAGGGGCCCTTCGCCGCATGTCACGCGGTGAAGGGAGCTTTCGCCGCATCGCATGCGGTGAAAGCGTCCTTCAGCGCCAGCAACAGGAGGACGCGGCGGGTTATCGGCTCCGCGCGACGCCGGACCTGCGGCACCGGCTGTGTGGATTTTGGGACGTTGGACGACCAGAAATCCACACAGTCCCGCGCGATCGGTCCGGTCACGACGGGGTGTGTGGAAATAGGGACATCGAACGTCCCTATTTCCACACACCCCTCACCCTGAGCGACACTTCGCGCCCTCATCGGCCACATCAACCGGACACTCTGCCTCAACCCTCAATACCGCAGGTGGCTGAAGGGGCCCTTCGCCGCATGCGACGCGGTGAAGGGAGCTTTCGCCGCATCGCATGCGGGGAAAGCGTCCTTCAGCTCCCGCCCCCGTCCGGAACTTTTCCGCTCCAGCCCCAATCCCTCCCGCTCCCGGCACCGAAGGCCTGTCATGACACCGGGATCAGGGGTTCATCCGCAGCAGCGGGAGACCCGAGGGCGTGCGGATCTCCAGCGCCTTGATGTCGCCGGTGCGCATCGCGGTGCCGACCACGATGTGCGCGGTGTCCTTGGGCATCGCGCGCCAGGACGCCAGTTCGCTGGTGCCGCCGTCGGCGTCGACGGCGACCAGGATGTAGTCCCCGGTGCGGTTGCCGCCGTAGCTGCAGGTCATGTCGACCTTCGTGCCGGTGTCCGTGGCGGACATGGCGACCTCGGCGGTCACCGGGTAGTCGCCGAGCAGGGTCATCGGGTTCCCGGCGGCCGCGATCGGCCCGGTCAGGACGACCGCGAGCGCGACGCTGGCCGCGACCGCCACCCCGGTGGCCGCGGTGGTGATCGCCCGTTGGATCCGCCTTCCCCGGCGGACCCGTTTGAGCACGGTCGGCAGCAGTTCCGGCGAGGGCGCCGGTTCCTCCTCCAGCAGCGCGGGGGCACCGGCCTGTGCGAGGAGACCGGGGATCCCGGCCAGATCGCGCACCGAAGCGGCGCACCGGTCGCACACACGAAGGTGTTTCTCGTACGCGAACCGGTCCTCCGGGGACAACGCCCCGAGCACGTAGGCCGCGTCGTAAGTGGCGAAGGGGTCGGTCATTGAGTCACCCCTCTTTCCTCCAATACCAGCCGCAACGCCCGCAAGGCGTAGTGCGTCCGCGACTTGATCGTCCCTTCGGCCACACCCAGCCGCTTCGCAGCGTCGGCGACGGAGTAACCCTGGAAATAGCACAAAACGAGCACGTCCCGATGTCTCGGCGAGAGCTCACCGAGGGCTTCGGCGACCAGCCAGCCCTGGACCGCCCGCTCCGTGCCGTCCGTGACCGACGTTTCGGGTGGTTCGCCGGTCATCACCTCCGGATGCGCCTCGGCGGCGCGCCAGTCGTCGATGGCGATCCGTCTCGCGACGGTGAACAGCCAGCCCCGCGCCGACCCCTCGGACTGGTCGAGCACCTTGGCGTTGCGCCAGGCCCGCAGCAGCGTCTCCTGGACGACGTCCTCGGCGCGGACCCGGTCTCCGCTGGTCAGGTGCAGTGCGTAGGACCAGAGCGCCGCGGCGTGCTCCTCGTGCAAAGCCCGCATCAGCCGGTCCTCCGCGAATTCCTTCACCGATCCGTGCTTTCGCGGTTGAAGAGCAGAGGGAGGGCGAAGACCACGCAAGCCACCTCGGTGATCAGGCCCCAGAGCTCGGCCTGGGTGGTGAAGCGCTCGGAGACGCCGAAGAACCCTGTCGTCAGCGAAAGCACGTACGCACCCAGCGTCGCCAAGCCGAAGCCGACCGCCGCGAGCACGGGAAGCCAGTGGTGCCAGACCAGGACGGCGACCGCGATGACCACGCCGGCCACCACGTTCACCAGGAAGAGCGGACCGACCACCGCCGTTTCGGACGCCCAGTCCTGCCATACGACGTAATGCACCCACGCCGAGCCGAGCAGGCCCGCCGCCACCACCGCCCGCAACAACCACCGGATCATGTCCGTATCTCTTTCCGCGTGTTCGGTTCCCCTATGCCTTTGAACACGGAAAAAAGGGGCTCCCGGTTCAATCCGGCACCCGATGGTCGGCGAAATTGAACCGGTCGGCCGCTCCGGACGTGTGTATGGGCATGACTGCCGAACTCCACTCCCGCCGCACCGTCCTGACCACCGGGGCCGCCGTCGCCGGCGCGGCCGTCGGTGCCGTGGCCCTCACGGCCTGCGGAAGCGACAAGCCGTCGGCCGGCTCGGCCGCGGCACCGCCCGCCGCGGCACCGGGCGAAACCCTGACCGCGCTCTCCGACATCGAGGTCGGCCAGGCGAAGGCCGCCAAGACCGCCGACGGCAAGGACGTGATCGTCACCAGGACCGCCGAAGGCACCGCGGCCGCGTTCAGCGCGATCTGCACGCACCAGGGCTGCGCGGTCGTCCCGGAGGGCGCGGAACTCAAGTGTCCTTGCCACAACTCGATCTTCGACGCGAAGACCGGCGCGGTCAAAAAGGGGCCCGCGGACCAGCCGCTGCCTTCGATCGCGGTCAAGGTCACCAACGGCCAGGTCGTCACGGCCTGACGAAACGCGAGAAGGGTCCCTTCAGGACGAGATTCGTCCTAAAGGGACCCTTTCGGGTAGAACTTTTCAGCTGTCCCAGGTGAAGATCGGGTCGCCCGCCTCGACATCGCCGCCGGTGAGCAGTCCTGAAAGGACCTCGGCCTTCGCGTCCAGCGCCACCACGGGCACGATCGGCGAGTAGCCCGCGGCCACGACCGCCTCGGGATTCCATTCGACGACCGGCTGCCCGGCGCGGACGGTCTCACCCTTGACGACGTGGAGGGTGAACCCCTCGCCCTTCTGCTTGACCGTGTCGATTCCGAGGTGGACCAGCACGCCGCGGCCGTCTTCGGTGGCCACCACGAAAGCGTGCGGGTGCAGGGTCACGACCGTCCCGTCGACCGGCGAGACCGCGTCCTGGCGCCCGCCCGAAGGCAGGACCGCGAGGCCGGGGCCGACCATCGCCTGCGCGAAGACCGGATCGGGCACTTCGGTCATAGCGGTCGTCTTACCGCTGACCGGGCTCAGAATTTCGAGACTCACATCAAGTCCTCGATGTCGCTGGCGATCGTGTCGGCCTCCGGCCCCACGATCACCTGGACACCGGCACCCATGCGCACGACGCCCATCGCGCCGGCGGCCTTCAGCGCCGCCTCGTCGAGCAGGCTCATGTCTTCGAGCTCACAGCGCAGCCGGGTGATGCACCCTTCCACCTCGATGACATTCTCGGCGCCGCCGAGCGCCGCGAGGATCTTTTCCGGCCTGTCATCCGCCATCGCGGTCTCCCTGTTCCCTGTCGGTTTCCCACATGCGAACCAGCTGTACTACGCCGTTCGCCGACTCGCACGCCATCCCTGGCCACGAACGCGTAACGGTGGTTGACACCCGCTCGTGCGACGGAGCATCCTGCCCCATCGGATCATTGGTCTAGACCGGAACGTACCAATCTTCCGGACCAGATGCGAGTACGGGTACCCAACCGAACGGACCGAAAGGACGGTGACCGTCATGAGCGCTTCGGCGCAGCTGCCGCCGTCCGACCGTGTGATCAACGGACCGACGCCCAAACACGCCCAGCTGCGGGAGATTCTGCGCCGCACGGTGGAGCGTGAGCTACCCCCCGGCTCACCGATCCCCTCGGAACGTGACCTGGCCGAGACCTATCAGGTGTCCAGGCTCACGGTCCGGTCCGCGATCGGCAAGCTGGTCGAAGAAGGACTCTTGTCGCGAGTGCGCGGCAAGGGCACGTTCACCGCCGCGAGGCGGATGGAATTGCAGCTCTACCTGATGTCCTTCACCGAGGACATGCGCCGCCGCGGGATGACCCCGACCACGGAGGTCGTCAAGACCGCCACCGAGGTCCCGCCCGCCCCTTCGGCGCACGCCCTCGGCCTGACCGCCGGGACCCCGGCGCACCGGCTGGTGCGGCTCCGCCGTGCCGACGGGGTGCCGCTGGCGGTCGAACGCGGCTGGTATCACGCCGGGCGGATGCCCGGTCTGCTCGACCTCGATCTCACTCGATCGTTGTACGTCCAACTCGCCCAGTCGTACGACCTCCGCCCGGACCACGCGTGGCAGACGGTCTGGGCGGAATCCGCGGACCGCGAAACGGCGCGCCTGCTCGGCATGCGCGCCGGCAGTCCGCTTCTTGTCTTCCGCCGGGTCTCCAGCGTCAACGGGGAACCGATCGAAGACATGACTTCCTGGTACCGGGGCGATCACTACCAGGTCACCATGCAGCTGGACCGGAACACCCCGGATTCCGGTCACCATCCTCACTACGGAGGTACCCGATGAGCTCCACCACCGCCGAGGGGGCGAAGAGCAAAGGCAAGGGCAAGGGACTTGCCGGCCTTCAGCGCTTCGGCCGCAGCCTCATGCTCCCCATCGCCGCCCTGCCCGCCGCAGCGCTCCTGTCCAGGCTCGGTCAGCCTGACCTGCTCGGCGCGGACGGCCTCGGCTGGGACAAGGCCGCCGCGGCCATCGGTGCCGCGGGGGACTCGCTGTTCAACTGGCTGCCGCTCCTGTTCGCGGTGGGTATCGCGGTCGGGTTCGCCCGGAAGAGCGACGGCGCCACGGGCCTCGCCGCCGTGGTCGGTTTCTTCGTCTTCACCAGCGTCCTTCGCGTCTTCGCGCCGTTCGAGGAGCTTCCCGGCTGGGACCCCGCAAAGCCCGCCGGCCTGATGCTCAACCCGATCAAATGGCCCTACAGCGTGCTGGCCGGTGTGATCGTCGGCCTCGTCACCGCGCTGCTGTGGCAGAAGTTCTACCGCATCAAGCTGCCGCCGTACCTGGCCTTCTTCGGTGGCCGCCGGTTCGTGCCGATCATCACCGCCCTGGTGTTGCTCGTCCTCGCGGTGCCGCTGGGCCTGGTCTTCCACTGGGTCAACGACGGCATCCAGGCCGCCGGTGAAGCGGTCACCGGCGCGCCCGTGGTCGGTGGCGGTATCTACGGCTTCCTCAACCGGCTCCTGATCCCGGTCGGTCTGCACCAGCTGCTGAACGTGCCGGTGTGGTTCATCTTCGACGGTGGCGACCTGACCCAGTTCTTCAAGGGCGACCCGACCCGCGGCACCTTCATGACCGGGTTCTTCCCGATCTTCATGTTCGCCATCCCCGCCGCGGCGCTGGCGATCTGGCAGACCGCGAAGCCCAGCCAGAAGAAGATCGTCGGCGGTGTGATGATCGCCGGTGCGCTGACCTCGTTCCTGACCGGTGTCACCGAGCCGATCGAGTTCTCGTTCATGTACGTCGCGTGGCCGCTGTACCTGATCCACGCGGTCCTGACCGGTACCTCGCTCGCCCTGGTGAACGCGCTCGACATCCACCTCGGCTTCGGCTTCTCCGCCGGTGCGATCGACTTCGGGCTCAACTTCAGCCACCCGGCGGCGAGCAGCAACGTCTGGCTGCTCATCCCGATCGGCCTGGCCTACGCGGTCATCTACTACGTGATCTTCCGTTTCGTGATCACCAAGTGGAACCTGCGGACCCCTGGCCGCGAGGACGACTCGATCGAGGCCGATCTCGAAGCCACCTCGGCCAAGCCCGTCAAGTAGTTTCAGCTCCAAGGAACAAAGGCACGAAAGGGAAAGAACATGCCGGAGAAACGCGTCACCGTGGCCAGCAAGGTGGGCCTGCACGCCAGGCCCGCGGCGACGGTCGCCAAGGCGGCCGCGGCGCAGCCCGTCGCGGTGTCCATCGCCAAGGCGGGCGGCGACCCGGTCGCGGCCGGCAGCGTGCTGAACCTGATGACGCTCGCCGCCGGTTACGGCGACGAGGTCATCATCAGTGCCGAGGGTGAAGGTGCCGAGGCGGCCGTCGACGCCATCGCCGAGCTGGTGGCGACCGACCTCGACGCCTGATTCCCATCCCTGCGAAGCCCGGGCCGCCCCGACCGGCCCGGGCTTCGTAGGGTGTGGGACATGGAAAGCGTGCGCGAAATCGAACAGTGGCCGGTGGACAACGCCGCCACGGCCGTGGTGACCGCCGCCGGTGACGTGCTGGGCACGCACGGCGACACGACGAAGGTCTACAAGCTGGCTTCGGTGACGAAGCCGCTGACGGCCTACGCCGCGCTGATCGCCATCGAAGAGGGCGTCGTCGAACTCGACACCCCCGCCGGGCCGGAAGGCTCGACGATCCGGCACCTGCTCGCGCACACCTCGGGCCTGGCCTTCAACGAGCACAAGCAGATGGCCGAACCGGGCAACCGTCGCCTGTACTCCAACGCCGGGTTCGAGCAACTGGCCGACGCGCTCACCGAGCACTCCGGTATCCCCTTCGCCGACTACCAGGCGGAGGCGCTTTTCCAGCCGCTGGGCATGAAGTCGACCAAGCTGACCGGTTCCCCTGCCTCCGGCGCGGAGTCCACTGTGGACGACCTGGTCGCGTTCGCCGCCGAACTGCAGGCCCCGAAGCTCATCGCCGCCGAAACGGTGCGCGAGGCGACATCCGTGGTCTTCCCCGGACTTTCCGGTGTCCTGCCCGGCTTCGGCCACCAGAAGCCGAACGACTGGGGCCTCGGCTTCGAGATCCGCGACCACAAGAGTCCGCATTGGACCGGTTCGTCGAGCTCGCCGCGGACCTTCGGCCACTTCGGGCAGTCCGGCACGTTCCTCTGGGTCGACCCCGAGGCCGGTGCCGCCTGCGTCGCACTCACCGACCGGGCTTTCGGCCCGTGGGCGGCCGAAGTCTGGCCGCCCTTCACCGACGCCGTCCTCTCGGAGCTGCGCGGCGTCACTCCATGACGCGAATCGGCGAACCCGCCTGGAAGGCCGCGATGTCCTCGACCGCGTCGCGGTAGAAGATCTCGTAGGTCTCCCGGGTGACGTAGCCGATGTGCGGGGTGAGCACGACGTTGTCCAGTGTCCGCAGCGGATGCTCCGAGGGCAGCGGCTCGACGTCGTAGACATCCAGCGCGGCGATCGCGATCTCCTTGCGGCGCAAGGCGTCCACCAGGGCGGCTTCGTCCACGATCGGGCCACGCGACGTGTTGACCAGGATCGCCGTCGGCTTCATCGCGGCGAGTTCCGGGGCGCCGACGAGCCCGCGGCTGCGGTCGCCGAGCACCAGGTGGACCGACAGGACGTCGGCGCGGGCGAACAGCTCGTCCTTCGACACCGCCGTCACCCCGTGGGGTCCGGCCTTCTCCTGGGTCAGGTTCTGGCTCCAGGCGATGGTCTCCATGCCGAACGCCTGGCCGATCTTGGCCGCGCCGGCGCCGAGCCTGCCGAGGCCGAGCAGTCCGAGGGTCTTGCCCGCCAGGATCGTGCCGACCGTGGTCTGCCAGCCGCCTTCACGCATGTTCCGGGACTCTTCCGGCACGTTCCGCGCGGCGGCGAGGATCAGCGCCCAGGTGTGCTCGGCCGCCGGTGCCGCGATGTAGCCGGTGGAGCAGACGACCACGCCGTTGCGCCGGGCGGCGGCCACGTCGATCGCGGCGTTGCGGTGGCCGGTGCTCACCAGCAGCTCGAGCGCGGGCAGCCGATCGAGGACCTCGGCGGGGAAGCGGGTGCGTTCGCGCATCGCGACCACGACGTCGAAGTCCCGGAGACGGGCGACCACCTCCGCGGGATCCGCGAACGGCTCGGTGAACACCTTGACCTCGGCGCCGAGGGAGTCCCAGTCCCCGAAGCCGAGTGCCACTTCCTGATAATCGTCGAGAATCGCGATCTTCATGGATCCCAGGCTAGGTCACGGCTAGGGTCCTGCCCGGAAGCCGTGTCGACGGCGAAGGGGAGGAACAGGAAATGGACGAGATCTCGACCTGGACCGAGACGGAAAGACTGAGCTTCGCGGAGTTGCTGGAAGGACTGGACGAACGGGACTGGTCGGTGAAGACCCTTTGTCCGGAGTGGACGGTGCACGCGATGGCCGCCCATCTGGCGCAGTCCACCAGGAACCGGCTCCGGGACACCCTCTTCGGCGCCATCAAGGCCAAGGGCAACTGGGACAAGATGAACGTCGACCAGGCCATCGGCTACGCCGCGCGATTCTCCCCCGCCGAACTCGTCGCCCAGATCCGCGACGACGCGGCCTCGCCGCGCCGCTCCCCCGGCGCCAAGCCGATCGACCCGCTCGCCGACGTCCTCATCCACGGTCAGGACGTCGCCCGCCCGCTGGGCATCGACAGGCCCATGCCCGGGAAGCCGGTGATCGCGGCGCTGGAGCATCTCCTCGTCAGCCCGTTCTGGGGTGCCCGCAAACGCTGCAAAGATCTGCGGTTGATCGCCACCGACGCCGAGTGGACCGGCGGCGCGGGCACCGAAGAGGTGCGGGGACCGCTCGCCGACCTGCTCCTGGCGGTGAGCGGCCGGAGCGCCGGGCTGGCCACCTTGACCGGCCCGGGCACCTCACGGCTCAGCGCCGGCTGACGGCTACCAGCGACCGACGATCACGTCGACCCGCACCAGGTGATGGTCCGAGGCGTCGTTGAGCCGGGCCAGCGGTGAATCGGGCAGCGGCCAGAAGACCTCGGCGCGCCAGGGGAACAGGCCCTTCGACGGCAGGACGTAGTCGATCCGCAGGTTCCCCGGCGCGTTGTCGTTGAAGTCGCCGGTGTCGAAGAACGGGTCGCCCTTCTGGCCGATGTTGGCGCCTGCCTGGTCCCGCGCGGCGCGCACCGCGCCTTCGCTGCCCGGACGCGTCTCGATGACGCGAGGCGCGTTCAGCAGCCGGGAGATCGCGCCGGGGACGCTGTCGCCGTCGAGCGGGTCGGAGTTGTGGTCTCCGGCGATGACGAACTTCTCGTGCGCGCCCAGTCCGCCGCGACGGCCGCGGTCGTCGTGGATGTAGCGGCCCTTGCCCGGGGTCACGTAGTCGGCCCAGAAGCGGATCTCGTCGTTGTTGCGGGTGCCGTTGCGGTCTTCGGGACCGTCGAAGGTGGGCGGCGTCGGGTGCGCGGCCAGGAAGTGCACGGTCGAGCGGCCGACGCGGATCGGGACGTCCCAGTGGGACTTCGACGACAGGCGCAGCACGTCGAGTGCCTGCGGCGAATACCAGTCGGCCGGCGCCGGGGTGGCCGGGTCGTCCGGGAGCAGCGCGCCCGGCATGTCCTTCCAGAGGAACTTCTGGAACGTCCGCACGCTCCGGGTGTCGATCGGGTACTTGGACAGCACGAGCATGCCGTACTGGCCCTCGAAGAGGCCGAAGCCGTGCGCGTCGTTGCCGCCGCCGACCTGGCCGTTGCGGTCGAGGTCGAAACCGGTCGCGACGCCGGTGTTCGACGGCGCCGTGAAGGCGTACGGGTAGTCGATCGGCGCGGCGCCGTTCTGGCCGCGCTCGAGGTAGTTCTCGCGGAACAGGTTCGCGGCGCGGTTTTCCGGCACGTAGTCGAACTCGTTGATCAGCAGCACGTCCGGCCGGTTGCGCTGGATCACCTCGGCGACCTCGTTCGCCTGCGCGTTGCCCGGCTGCGACAGGTCGGTCACGAGCTGCCCCGCCGCGCCGCGGTTGAGCGAGGCGTTGAACGTCGCGAAGCGGACGTTCTTCCCGGCGGTGGCTTCGGCCGGGGTGGCGGCCAGAAGCGTCCCGGCCAGCAATGCGCCCGAGGTGAGCACGGCGGCGATGCGTTTCACGGTCATACCTCCCAGAGTCGGTGCGACCTTACGCATCTTCGGCGGCCGCAGGGGTGAGCTTCAGGTGAACAGCTCCCTCTTGAACGTGTTCAAAATCTGGGCTACGGTCCTTCTTGAACACGTTCAAAAGGAGGTCCCCATGCAACCCGTAGTCGTGGCCTACGCGCTCTACCTGGCCATCACCGTCCCGCTGACCGTGCTGGTCGCCCGGACGCTGAGCAAGCACGGCAAGACGTTCCTGGAGGACGTCTTCCAGGACAAACTGGCGCTCGCACATTCGGTCAACCAGCTGCTCGTCGTCGGCTTCTACCTGGTCAGCCTGGGTTTCGTGACCCTGTTCCTGACCAGCGACGACATCGTCCTCGACGCGCGCGACGTCTTCGAGATGCTGTCGGTCAAGGTCGGTACCGTGGCGCTCGTGCTCGGCGTGATGCACGTCGGGAACGTGCTGGTGTTCAACGGGATCCGGCGCAAGCACCTGCACAACAGCGCCGCCCGGCCCATGCCGATGCCGCCGCCCTACCCCGGCTACCCGGCGCCCGCTCCGCATCCCGCGCCCTGACCGGATAACGTGCAGTGGTGGCGAAGAGTGAGGAAACCAGGTCGCTGATCGTGGCGACCGCGTTGCGGCTGTTCGCGGAGAACGGCTACGACCGCACGACCATGCGGGCCATCGCGACCGAAGCGGGAGTGTCGGTCGGGAACGCTTACTACTACTTCGCCTCGAAAGACCAGCTGATCCAGGGTTTCTACGACGAGATCGCCAAGGTGCACCTGACGACGGCGCGCCAGGCGATCGAAGGTGAGCGGGACTTCAGCGCGCGGCTCAAGACCGTCCTGCTCACCTGGCTCGACGTCGCCGAGCCGTACCAGCGCTTCGGCACCCAGTTCTTCGTCAACGCCGCCGACCCGGACTCGCCGCTGAGCCCGTTCAGCGAGGAGTCGACGCCCGCTCGGGACGCCTCCATCGGCCTGATGCGCGACGTCATCGCCGACTCCGACGCCAAACTCGACCCGGACCTGCGCGACGACCTGCCCGATCTGCTGTGGCTGTACCAGATGGGGGTCGTGCTGTTCTGGGTCCACGACCGGTCGCCCGGGCAGAAACGCAGCCGGGTACTGGTGGAGCGGACGGTGCCGCTGATCGCGCGGCTGGTGGGACTTTCGCGGCTGCGGGTGCTGCGGCCGGTCAGCCGGGAGATCGTCTCGCTGATCCGGGACCTTTCGAAGCGGGACGATGCCGCCTGAGGCGCGTTTAGTCCTCTAGTTGCGTTTCCTGCGAGTACGTGAAGGACCCCTTCCTGTACTTAGGCGCAAGGATGGGGGCCTTCATGTACTTGGAGCCGGCGTGGAAGCCTTGCCGGATCCGGGACGATGCTCTGAGCGGAGCAGACCGTAGACGAGCACATCGACATACTCGCCGTGCTGGAAGGACCTGCCGTGCATGACCCCTTCCCTGCGGAACCCCAGGCGTTCGAGGGCTTTCTGCTCGCCGAGGTTACCGCCATTGGTGAGGGCTTCGATTCTGTTCGCAGTCGTGCGGCCGAACAGGTAGTCCACGAGCAGCCTCTGCGCCACCGTGCCCACCCCCTGTCCACGATGCTCGGGTAGCACCCCCACGCCGATCTCGTAGGTGACACCCAAGGGGAAGCCGCGGGGCTTCCAGCTGACGATGCCGATAGCCGTGTCGTCGGCCCGCGCGATCGCAACCGCCGCGGACTCGGCGGAGATATACCCGTCGATCTCCCATCGCTTGCGGCGTGCCCTCGGATCACCGAATCCGGGCCAATCGAACTCGCCGAGCGCATCGGGATCCGTGCAGAGGCGGTCGAGAAAGGCGAGGTCGGCCTCGGTGAACGTCCTCAAGTGGACTGCGTCCGGGCGGTTCGCTGAAGTCATGAGACCAGTATCGCGCCCGGAACCTCACCCGTGGAGGCAGTGAGCACTTCCCAACCTTGTTGCCCTGCGGGGGGGGCGGTGGGCGAATCTCTCCACAGGCCAGCAGGCAGCCAACCGGCTCACACACCCGAATCCGGGCCGTAGAGGAGCAGGCCAACGCAGCCCTGAAGGGTTGGCGTCTCCTACGGAAGCTCCGGTGCAGCACCACCCGGATCACCAGCCTGGTCAAGGCCGTGACGCTCCTTCACAATGTCATCAGGACGGGATGTTGAAAAGGGCTCACTGTCTTTCAGCGTCAAATCACTCGTCAGTGGCAAACACGCCGATTCAATGTTGCTTAAAATTACGAACATTTGTTCGAATTATTCCGGTATTATCGGGTGGTTTCAACTGGTGAGTGCACCACCTCTAGTCTAGCAACACTTTGCTGAACGCTTCGATCGGCTTAAGCCAACCTAGTGTCTGTCGCGGCCGGTCGTTGAGTTCGTCTGCGATGGCATCGAGTTCGTCCTGTGAATATCCGGATAGGTCGGTTCCTTTGGGAAGGTACTGGCGCAGCAACCCATTGGTGTTCTCGTTGCTGCCGCGTTGCCAGGGCGAGCGCGGATCACAAAAATACACCGGCATGCCGGTGGTCATGGTGAACTTCCTGTGGCCGCCCATCTCGCCACCCTGATCCCAGGTGACGCTGTTCTTGAAAACGTCAGGCAAAGTGTTCATCTTGGCGGCCAGCCGCGGGGCAACGTTCTCGGCCGTGCGATCGTGAGGAATACGCACCAGCATGACGAATCGAGTGCGCCGTTCGACCAAGGTCGCGATCTGCGATTGATTGTTCGCGCCGACGATCAGATCGCCTTCCCAGAAGCCCGGCACGGCACGGTCCTCGGCCTCGGCCGGCCGCTCGCTGATCAGGACCATGTCCTTGATCTTGCCCCGCAGCTCCGCCCCTCGCGACCGGGCCCGTCGCTTGATCCTGCCTTGGCGCAACCCCTCGGCCACCTCTGCCCGCAACGTCCCCTTCGCCTGTACGAACAACGCCTGGTAAATCGCTTCATGTGACACCCAGCGAGAATGATCCATCGGATGGTCGAGCCGCAACCTGTACGCGATCTGCATCGGTGACCACTTTTTCCGCAACCCCTCATGCACCACGCGAGTCAGAAACGGCGATTTCAGCACCTTGCGTTCCTTTGGACGCTTCCGTAGTCGATCAGCCCGGCGCTGCGCAACCAACGGCGAATACGCCTCCCGTCCACCGTTGCGGTCAACCTCGCGGGACACCACCGAATGATCCCGTCCAATCCAGGCCCCGATCTCCCGAAACGACTTCCCCTGCCTCAACCCGAACGCGATCAATTCACGCTCCACCGACCGCAACGGAACACCACGCGACACGGCACACCCCTTCGCTACCCAGAACGATCATTATCCCAGCCGGTGCACTGACCATCTGAGCCCGTGTCGAGGTGTGTCCGAGACGATCCTTCCCGAGTTGCCGCAGGAGTTGTGGCGCGCCGGCAAGCTGGAGCTTGCCCACGGCGTGCAGCAGTTCTTGCAGGTGATGCGGGTCGCCTCCGCGGGGTTGGGCCAGTATTTGGCGGAGATTGATTCTCGTGGCGCGAAAGACTTGTACGGTTATGGGACGACGTTGGCGTGGTTCGCCGATATCGCCGGACTGAGCCAGGGCGAAGCGCGGCCGTATGTGAATCGCGCTGTCGATCTGAACCCCACGTGTGGCTTGGATGGCACGGAGATCCCGGCCTTCGCACCGGCGACCGCTGTTGCGGCGGCGGAGGGGGCGATCGGCGAGGAACGGATCAAGCAGATCGTGGAGATCCTGCGGAAGATCCCGGCTGGGGTGTCGGTGGAGGATCGGGAGCACGCGGAGACAACCCTCGCCGATCTCGCCCGGAAAGCGGGTCCCCAGCAGGTGTCGGATCTCGGAGACCAGCTGCTGGGCTGGCTCGACCCGGACGGCAAGGAACCGAAAGACCCCGAACCCGCCCAACCCCGCCGCGAACTCACCCTGGAACGCCGCAAAGACGGCTACTGGACACTGAACGGCCTCCTCGACGACGAGTTGGGTGCCCGCACCGCGGCCGTGCTCGAGGCGTATGCGAAGCCTCGACCGATGGACGAGTTCGGCCAAGCCGACCTGCGCACGAAGGCCGAACGTCAAGGCGACGCCTGGGCCGAGCTGCTGGACTTGGCGATCGCGTGCCCGGACCAGCCCGGGACCAGCGGCTACCGCACGTTGATCCACGTCACCATCGGCCTCGACGAACTGAAAACCGGCCTGGGCACGGCGTGCGTGGACTTCATCGGAACCATGACCGCCCGCGAAGCACGGATGGCCGCCTGCGACTGCCTGATGCTCCCCGTCGTGATGAACGCGGCCGGTGAGCCGCTGGACGTGGGACGACTGAGACGATTCGTCACCCCCGGGCAACGCCGCGCCCTCAACATCCGCGATCGAGGATGCGCATTCCCCGGCTGTCATCGACGACCGAAGAACTGCCACGCCCACCACATCCATCACTGGGCAGATGGTGGACCGACAGATCTCCGGAACCTCGTCCTACTGTGCGGCTTCCACCACCGCCTGATCCACTACGGCGATTGGGAAGTCCGGATGGCACCTGACGGGCTACCGGAGTTCATCCCGCCGCAGTATTTGGATCCGTTACGAAGATCGCGGCGCAACACCCATGTGTGACCCCGAGGAGCCCGCCAGCCACACCGGCGACGGGCCCCTCGGCATGCCCAAAGTGTTCGGGGTTACTCCCGAACAGTCCGGAAGTACAGGAACCGCGGTTTCGTCCGCAGGTTCGCGTACCACCGGGGATCGGACTCGGCGACCGATTCCTCCGGCATCGGCTCGACCAGCCTGTCGACGGCGAACCCGGCGTCCCGCACCGCGCCGAACGTCCAGCTCAGCGGCCGCCGGTAGAACTGGACCTTCTGCTTGTACTCCCCCAGCGGGAATTCGTCGTCGAGCAGTTCGAGCTGGAAGTAGTTGTCCTTTTCGAACCAGCGCCAGTCCTCGCCGGGATGGTGCACGGAGAACACCAGCAGTCCGCCGGGCTTCAGGATCCGCCGGAACTCCGCGAGCGCCGGCGCCCACTCCTTCAGGTAATGCAGCACCAGTGACGCCGTGATGACATCGATCGAGGCGTCCTCGACGAACGTCAGCGGCCGCGAAACGTCGGCCGTCTCGAACCTCGCGACATCCCCGAACTTGTCCCCGGCGACGGCGACCATGCCCTCGCTGGCATCGACGCCGAGGACGTCCGCGCCCTTCGCCGCGAGCAGCGCGCTGAGGTGACCCGCGGCGCAGCCGACGTCGAGCACCCGCTTGCCCGCCACTTCCCCGGCCAGCTCGACGATGGCTGGCCGGTCGTAATGAGCGTTGGTGCTGCTGGTCTCCGCGTGCGCGGCGTAGAGACGGGCGAAACCGTCGTACTGGCTGGCTCGCGCCCGTTCGATGATCTCGTCGATCACCTCGGTCTTGGCGTCGGCGTAGTGCTGGATGTACTTCCAGGTGCGCCCGGCCAGTTCGCGTTTCTTGGCCTCGTAGAGCTTCAGCTCGTCTTCGTGCGCGATCAACCGGTCGCGGAAGAGGCGGTAGCGCTCGGTCTGGCCGTTGTCCGGCGAATAGACGTGCAGGTTGATATTCGTGTCCGGGCCCTTGAAGCTGCGGTGCTTCTCCCACTCCGGCTCGCGGATGACGAGCTTGTAGCCCTCGGCCTCCAACTGCGGCACGTACGCGTCTTCGTCGTTCGAATCGGGGACGATCAGCATGATGTCGATGATCGGTTTCGCGCAGAGCCCGGGTACCGACGTGGAGCCGACGTGCTCCAGGACCAGCGCGCGATCCCCCAGGATCCCCCTGATGCGCTTGGCTTCCCGGTCGAACAGTCCGGGCCACCGCGGGTCGTATTCGGCCAGGGTGACGGTGGAATTCAGCACCGGAGCCTGGCCGACCCACGCGGTGTCGATGTCTTCTTCGGTGTAGTCGTCTCGATCAGGTTTAGGCACGACCCCTTGTTCCTCTCGCAAGGCAGTCGGCCAGATTATCGAATCCGGACGATCTTGTCACCCGATCGGCAGAGAAAGGATCCCACCGGTCGCTTCCCGAAGAGCGTCCCGCATTTCCGCGCGCGGAGCGGGCTGCCCGGTGAAGTACTCGGACTGCCCGAAAGCCTGGTGCAGCAACATGTCCAGCCCGGTGGCCAACCGTCCGCCCTGGTCGGCGACGGCTTCGGCGAGCGCGGTCGGCCAGGGGTGGTAGATGACGTCGAGGACGCAGCCGATGCCTGCCAGGTCGGCCAGATGGGGCCGGACGGCGTCCGGGGGCACGGTGTTCACCAGCACCGCCGAATCCACCGCGAGCTTCCCGAAATCCGCGTCGGCCCAGCGAAGGACCTCGACGTCGAGACCGGCCCGCTGAGCCGCCTCCACCGTTTCCGCCGCCCGTGCGGGATCCCGCACGACCAGCCGGACCGTCCGCACGCCGAGCGTGGCCAGCCCGACGACCGCCGCCGCGGCCGTGCCACCCGCCCCGAGGACGACGGCCGCGTCGTCGGCGCCGGGCGAGTACTCCCCCGCGATCCGCAGCGCCTCGGTGACGCCGTCGACGTCGGTGCAGTCGGCCAGCCAGCCGCTTTCCCGGCGCACCAGCGTGTTCGCCGCGCCGACCGCGGCCGCGCGCGGCGTGACCTCGTCGGCGTACTCCAGCGCGGCCCGTTTCCCGGGCATGGTCACCGAGAGCCCGGTCCATTCCGGACCGAGACCGCCGACGAACGCGGGCAACCCTGGACCGTCCATCTCGACGCGTTCGTAGGTCCAGCCGTCCAGGCCCAGCGCGCGGAACGCGGCGCCGTGCAGGACGGGCGAAAGCGAGTGCTCGACCGGTTTTCCGAGGATCGCCGCCTTGCGGTCAGATGACACCTCGCCTCACTGCGTCATCTCGGTTCTTCCGGTGGTCGTCGAAGTTCACCGCGAAACAGGAGAGCCCGTTCTTCTCGCATTTGACGAAGAACAGCCACTCCCCCGCCACCGGCTTCAGCGCGGCCTGGATCGCCTCCGCGCTCGGGACCGCGATCGGCGTCGGGGGCAGGCCGACGAATTTGTAGGTGTTGTAGGCGCCCGCCTTCTCTCGATCTTCGGGTTTGGTGAGCAGCGTCGGCCGGTCGAGGACATAGTTGACCGTCGAGTCCATCTCGAGCCGCATCTTCTCGTCGACACGGTTGTAGATGACCCGCGAGATCTTCTCGAAGTCGGCCTTCACCGCCTCGCGTTCGATGATCGACGCGATGACGAGCGTCTCGTACGGCGTCTTGCCCTCGCCCTTCGACTGGTCGCTCAGCCCCGCGTTGAGGATGCGCCCCGCCGAGGTCTTCACGACGTCGGTGAGCAGTTCCTCCGCCGTCCAGCCGGGTTTGACGTTGAAGATGCCCGGGGCGATCAGTCCTTCGAGCCGCCGGTCCTTGTGCTCGGCCTTGGTGGCGGACTCGACCGCCCAGGACGGCACGCCCAGCTTCGCCAGATCCGCGTTCTCGATCGTCTTCTTCAGTTCCTCGACCGGGATACAGGTGCTCTCGCCGTTCAGTTCCGCGCAAGAGGCCTTGGACAGCAACGTGTACACGCCGGGCGTCACCTTGCCGTCGGGCTGGGTGATGTCGTGGAACTGGGTGTACGGCCGGATTTCGACCTGGCCCACCTTCGACGCGGCGGCGGTCATCTTCTCGACCGCGCTGGCGCCGGACATCTTCGTCTTCATGACGTAGTAGCCCTGCTGGAGCCGTGAGACGGCGGTGTTGTCCTCGCCCGCCTTCACGAACGCCTTGCCGCTGGCGACCACACCGGCCGCCTGCAGCCGGTTGCCGATCGCCGACGTCGAGTCGCCCTTCTCCACCTGGACGAGGACATCGCTCTCGCCGACGCCTTCGTAATCCTCGTAGCCGAAGATCTCGTTGAAGCCGTAGTAGGCGCCACCGGCGAGCAGCACGAGCACGGCCAGCGCCGCGACCCAGCCCAGGGCACGCTTCTTCTTGCGCTTCTTGGGCGGCGGTCCCTTGCGTTCCGGGCGCTCGGCCGCGATGCGTTCGGGCTCGGCGCGGTCTTCGTCCTCGAAGTCCTGCGCGTCTTCGTATTCGTCGTACTCGTCGTAGTCCTCGTACTCGTCGTACGTGTCCTCGCCGAAGATCTCGTCGTATTCCTCTTCGCTGCCCTGGGACGGCGGAGGAGCCGCGCCGGGACGCCGCGCCATCGGCGCTTCCTGGATCGCGGGGATGATGTCGGTCGGCCGCTCGTCCGGGAGCGGACCGTCGTCCTCACGGCGCCTGCGGCGGCCGGGACGGGGTGGCTCGTCCTGGGCGTAGGCGGGCATGCCAAGACTCCGGTCACCCGGCTGGGGGGACCGCCTGGACGGTGCGGGAGGCGGCGGGGCCGCGGGTTCCGGAGCCCGCCTCGGCGGGGCCGGACGCTGCACGCGGGGCGGAGGAGGCGGCGGCTCCTCGGGAGCGGCCCGGCGACGGCGCGGCGCCGGCGGGGGAAGCTCTTCGGGCTCCTGCCGGACGTGCCGGCGACGAGCGACGGGCTCCGCGGGTGGCTGAGGTTCGGGCCGCCGACGCGGCGGGGCCGGGGGCCGGGGGGCCTCCTCGGGTTCCTCCCGCAACCGTCGTCTACCGCCCTGACGGCGTTCGGGCCGGCCGTGGGGCTCGGTCATTTGTCGCCCTTCCGTGCGCGATGTGCCGCTACCGCGTCGATCCAAGCCTGCAGGATCTCGACCGCGGCCGCCTGATCGACGACGGCACGCTGCTTACGTCCCTTCACCCCACGCTGCGACAGCATCCTGGATGCCGTCACCGTGGTCAACCGCTCGTCGGCCAGCCGCACCGGTACCGGAGCGATCCTCGCGGCGACCTTGTCGGCGTAGTCCAGCGCCGCTTCGGCCGCCGGGCCGTGACGGTCCTTGAGCGTCCTCGGCAAGCCGACGACGACTTCGACCACGTCGTGTTCCGTGACGAGTTCGACGAGCTGGTCGACGTCCTTGTCGGCCACCGCGTCGCGAGTGAGGGTAACGAGCGGACTGGCGAGGATGGGGTCGGGATCGCTCAGTGCGATCCCGACCCGGACGGATCCGACATCCACGCCAAGCCGCCTGCCGCGCCCCGGATCGGACTCCCCAGGCCGATCCGGGCGCCGCTGAGAGGCGTCGTCAGCCAACTTGGGCGACCGCCGCGCGCAGTGAGGCGATGGCCTGCTCGGCACCGGCCGGGTTGGTGCCACCGCCCTGTGCCATGTCCGGCTTGCCGCCGCCACGGCCGCCGATCGCCTCGGCGAACGACGGGACGAGCTTGCCCGCGGCGATGCCCTTCTCCTGGGCCGCCTTGGTGGTCGCGACGACGAAGGCGATCTTCTCGCCCTGCGGCGCGAACAGCGCGACGATGCCGGGGCGGTTGCCGAGCCTGCCGCGGATGTCCTGGGCCAGCGCGCGCAGACCGTTCGAGTCGACGCCGTCGCCGAGCTTCTCCGCGACGACCGCGACCCCGCCGATGTCCTCGGCCTTGTCCGCGAGCGAGCCCGCCGAACCGAGCACCTGCTGGGTACGCAGCTGCTCGATCTCCTTCTCGGCGTTCTTGAGCCGGGTGAGCACGTCGTCGATGCGCGACGGCAGCTGCTCCGACGGCACCTTGAAGGTGCTCGCGAGCTGCGAGACGAGCAGTTGCTCCTTGCGGACGTACTTGAGCGCGTCCGTGCCGACCAGCGCCTCGACGCGGTGCACGCCGGAACCGATGGACGAGTCGCCCACCAGCTTCACCAGGCCGAGCTGGCCGATGCGGTCGACGTGGGTGCCACCGCAGAGCTCGCGGGAGTACTCGCCCATGTCGACGACGCGGACGTCGTTGCCGTACTTCTCGCCGAACAGCGCGACCGCGCCCAGTTCGAGGGCCTTGTCCTTCGTGGTGACGAAGGTGTTCACCTCGACGTTGGTCTGGAGGTAGTCGTTGACCTCTTCCTCGACCTCGGTCAGCACGTCGGCCGACACCCCGCCGGAGGTGGTGAAGTCGAACCGCATCCGGCCGGGCGAGTTGAGCGAACCGGCCTGCGCCGCGCGCTTGCCGTACGCGCCGCGCACGGCCGCGTGGACCAGGTGCGTCGCGGAGTGGGACCGCTCGATCGACAGGCGGCGGTGCTGGTCGACCGAACCGGTCAGCGCGCTGCCGATGCCGACCTCGCCGTCGACGACCTCGACGCGGTGCACGAACAGGCCCGGCACGATCTTCTGCACGTCGTGGACCTTGAGCTCGACACCGTCGCCGAGCAGGACACCGGTGTCGGCGACCTGGCCACCGCTCTCGGCGTAGAACGGCGTGCGGTCCAGGACCAGCTCCGCCTTCTTGCCAGCGCCGACGCTGCGCACCGGGACGCCGTCTTCCAGCAGCGCGACGACCTTCGCTTCGGCCTGCAGATCGCGGTAGCCGAGGAACTCGGTCTCGCCGTGCTGCTCCAGCACCTTGCGGTACTCGGACAGGTCACCGTGGCCGGTCTTGCGCGAAGCCGCGTCGGCCTTCGCCCGCTGCCGCTGCTCGTTCATGAGCGTGCGGAAGCCCTCTTCGTCGACGGTCAGGCCCTGCTCGGACGCCATCTCCAGGGTCAGGTCGATCGGGAAGCCGTAGGTGTCGTGCAGCTGGAACGCCTTGTCGCCGGCCAGCAGTGAGCCACCTTCGCGCTTGGTCTCCTCGGCCGCCATGTCGAAGATGCGCGAACCGCTGGTCAGCGTCGAGAGGAAGGCCTCTTCCTCGACGCGCACGACGTCCTCGATGCGGTCGAAACCGGACAGCAGCTCGGGGTAGGTCGGGCCCATCGTGTCGCGGACGACCGCGGCGAAGGCGGGCAGCACCGGCTCGTGCACGCCGAGCAGGCGCGCGGACCGGACGATGCGGCGCAGCAGGCGGCGCAGCACGTAGCCGCGGCCGTCGTTGCCGGGGGTGACGCCGTCGCCGATGAGCAGCACCCCGGTGCGGGCGTGGTCGGCGATGACGCGGAAGCGGACGTCGTCGGTGTGGTCGGAACCGTAGCGGCGGCCGGAGAACTCCTCGGCGCGGCCGATCACCGGGCGGACGAGGTCGGTTTCGTAGACGTTCTCGACGCCCTGCAGGATCGTCGCCACGCGCTCGACGCCCATGCCGGTGTCGATGTTCTTCTTCGGCAGCTCACCGATCGGCTTGTGGCCGTGCTTCGGGCTCTTCTCGCCCCGCACGTCCTGCATGAAGACGAGGTTCCAGATCTCGATGTAGCGGTCCTCGTCGGCGACCGGGCCGCCCTCGCGGCCGTAGTCCGGGCCGCGGTCGTAGTAGATCTCCGAGCACGGGCCACCGGGACCGGGCACGCCCATGTCCCAGTAGTTGTCCTTGCCGTCACGGGACTGGATGCGCTCGCCGGGCAGGCCGGTGAGCTTCTTCCACAGGCCCGCCGCCTCGGAGTCGTCCTCGTAGACGGTCGCCCAGATGCGGTTCGGGTCGAGGCCGTAGCCGCCCTCGTCCTGGGACTTGGTGATCAGCTCCCAGGCCGCCTCGATGGCGCCTTCCTTGAAGTAGTCGCCGAAGGAGAAGTTCCCGGCCATCTGGAAGAACGTGTTGTGCCGGGTGGTCTTGCCGACCTCGTCGATGTCCGGGGTGCGGACGCATTTCTGGACACTGGTCGCGCGCGGGTACGGCGGCGGGGCCTCACCGAGGAAGTACGGCTTGAACTGGACCATGCCGGCGTTGACGAACAGCAGGTTCGGGTCGTCGAGGATCAGGGGCGCGCTCGGCACGCGCGTATGTCCCTTGTTCTCGAAATGGCTCAGGAAGCGCTGGGTGATTTCGTGTGTTTCCACGGGATCGTCCTTGTGTACGGGCTCGCGCGAAGGCGCTGGAGGAATGCGGGCAGGCGGGAACGGCGGAGGGCTCGGGCTCTTCTGGTCGCGGACGCGACCCGATCAGCCCTCCGCCCGGCGAGCTCGCCGGGCCGGGCGCCGCGGCGACGCCGCGTGCCTGCCCGCAGGGCCTTCGGAGGCCGTGCTCAAGCCGGATCGTTCGGACACCATGTCGTGCAGCTCCTGTTCGCGTTCGCTCATCCCGGCGCGGACCTCCGCGCCGAACGAACCGACGGCGCCCGCGAGTTCCCGCACGGCGTCGCCCAGGTTCGAGGCTAACCCCGCGGGCGTGGCCTGGCGAGCGGTTTCCGTCGCTTTGCGTGACAGGGCGACGCCGGCGACCACGCCGACGCCGAGCCAGAACAGGCGCTTCACTTGCGGCCCCGCTTCGCCGGGCGCGCGGCCTTCGCTTCCGCCTTCTTCCGGCGGGCCTTGATGGCCTTGCTGAGGCCGTAGGACAGCGCGGCCGTCTTCACCAGCGGCCCGCCGAGGGTCGCGGTGAACACCGACGTCAGCGCGGACACGTTGCCGGACACGGCCTGCGCGTTGGCCGTGATCCCGTCGACCCGCTCGAGCTGCGTGTTCACGTGCGTGATCGTCTCGTTCGCGCCGATCAGCAACGGGTCGGTGTTCTCGTGCGCCTTGCGGATCGCGATCGTGGCCTCGTCCAGGGTCCGGCCGAGCTTGAACAGCACGATCGCCAGCAGCACGACGAGTACGACGAATGCTCCTGCGGCGATCAGCGCGGCGATCTGCCCTGCCGACACGGGCCCTCCTCAAGGGTCTGCGGTCTTGGTGCCCGTGAGGTTACCGCCCCGCCGCCCGTTCAGCGGTGTCACCCCGCCGGACGGTCACTCAGCGCAGTGAAGCGGGACGGAGAGCGTGGCGAACGCTGTTCGCCGCACACCCGACCTGTTCGGTTCTTGTGCCGTTCACCTTGCTCGGCAAAGGTCGCGCGCATGCCTGAACTGTCACGCCGTACGTTGCTGGGCGCCACCGGCGCCGCGGCCGCCACCACGCTCCTCCCGCCGTCTGTGCACGCCGCCATGGCCGAACCCATGCGCCGCGGCGGACTCGGCGCCATCGAGCACGTGATCGTGCTGATGCAGGAGAACCGGTCGTTCGACCACTACTACGGCAGCCTGCGCGGCGTCCGGGGCTTCTCCGACACCCATCCGCTCGAACTGCCGTCGGGGAAATCGGTGTTCGAGCAGCCGAATCCCGCGGGCGGCACGGTGCTGCCGTTCTCCCTGCGCAAGGCGGCCGAGCTCGCCGGCCGGAAACCGGACGACATCCAGTACCTCGGCGACCTCGACCACAGCTGGAACGGCAGCGGCAAGGCGTGGGCGCGCGGCTGGAACAACGGCTGGATCGCGGCGAAGACCCCCGCCACCATGACGTACTACGAGCGCCGCGACATCGCGCTGCAGTACGAACTCGCCGACACGTTCACCATCTGCGACGCCTACCACTGCTCGATCTTCGGCTCGACCAACCCGAACCGGAACTTCCTCTGGACCGGGACCACGGGCTTCGAACCGGGCAGCACGACGAATCGCGCGGTCACGAACGCGGCGTACTCCTACGACCACAAGGGCTACGACTGGACGACCTACCCGGAGCGCCTCGAGGCCGCCGGGGTGCCGTGGCAGATCTACCAGGAGTGGGACAACTTCACCGACAACGCGGTCGAGTACTTCGTGCCGTTCAAGAAGGTCGGCACGAAGATCCTCGCCTCGGTCGAGGAGAAGTTCCGCACCACCGAGGAGTTCTACGACGCGCTGCTCAAGAAGACACCCGAGGAGCGCGCGAAGCTGCTGAAGCAGTTCGACACCGGTGTCGCCACGCTGACGCCCGCCGAGCGGAACCTGTTCAAGAAGGCCATGTACCGCAGCGAGCCGGAGACGCTGGTGACCCGGCTGAAGGCGGACATCCAGGCGCGCCGCCTGCCCGCGGTGTCGTGGCTGGTGCCGTCGGCGGTGGACTCGGAGCACCCCGGCGCGTCCACCCCGGTCGGCAGCGCGAACCTCATCTACCGGGTGCTGGACGCGCTCGCGTCCGACCGCGACACGTGGTCGAAAACGGTGCTGCTGATCAACTTCGACGAGAACGACGGCTACTTCGACCACGTCCCGCCACCGATGCCGCCCGGCAACGCCGCCAACGACGCGGACCACTTCAACGGCCAGCCGCTCGGTTTCGGCCCGCGCGTGCCGATGACGGTCGTCTCGCCGTGGTCGATCGGCGGCAACGTCGACTCGACGGTGTACGACCACACGTCGGTCCTGCGGTTCCTGGAGCGCTGGACCGGCATCGGCGAGCCGAACATCAGCAAGTGGCGGCGGACCGTGGCGGGCGACCTCACCGGCGCCTTCGACTTCTCTCGCGGCGGACGTCAGCCTCGCGTGACACGGCCGGGCGCGGTGCCCGCGCCGATCAGCCGGTGGCGGCCGTCCGCTCCGGCGGAGCAGAGCCTGCCCGTGGCCGAGCCCGGCAACCGGCCGTCGCGCCCGCTGCCGTACCAGGTCTCGGTGTCCGGCGTCGTGAAGTCCGGTTCCCTCGCGCTGTCGCTGGCGAACAGCGGCTCGTCTTCGGCGCATTTCGCGCTGTACCCGTACAAGGGCGAATTCCCCGAGCCCGCGCATCGCGACGTCCGCGGCGAGGCTTCGGAAAACGTGAAGCTGGCCGGTGACGACTACCGCGTGGTCGTCCAGGGTCCGAACCGGTCGTGGTGGGAACTGCGCGGGAACCGTACCGGGGCAGCCGCGGGCGTCGACGTGCGGACGCGGTTCCTGACCTGGCGTTCGGGTGTCGAGTTCAAACTGTCCAACTCGGGCTCGTCGGCGCTGACGCTGCGGCTGTCGTCTTCGCGGTTCACGCGGGTGGTGCGGGTCGGCGCCGGGCGTTCGGTCACTGTGGACTGGCCGGTTTCGGGTGGCTGGTACGACGTGAAGGTGACCGCGGACGGGGATCCGTCGTTCCTGCGGACGCTGACGGCGCACGTGGAGAACGGGCGGTCCGGCGTCTCCTGCTGACGGTGACGTGAAGGCCTCCTTCCCTGCTTTCAGCGTAGGGAAGGAGGCCTTCACGTACTTATTCGGTTGCGCGCCGGACTCCGCCGCTTTTAACGTCAGCTATGACCGCCACCTTGCACGCGCTTTGTTTCGACGCGAACGACCCGCGCGGTCTCACGCGTTTCTGGGCCGGACTTCTCGGCCGGGAAACCGACGGCGACACGCTGATCCCGGACGACGACACCGGATTCCGGATCCGTTTCGCCGCGACCGCGGAAACGAAGTCCCGCAAGAACCACGCGCATTTCGACCTGACGAGCGAATCCCTGGAAGACCAGCGGCGGATCGTGGCGAAGGCGCTCGAACTCGGCGGCCGCCATATCGACATCGGCCAGGGCCCCGAGGAAGAACACGTCGTGCTCGCCGACCCCGAGGGCAACGAGTTCTGCGTCATCGAGCCCGGGAACACCTTCCTCGCCGAATGTGGTTTCGTCGGCGCGCTCGCCTGCGACGGTTCGCAGGAAGTCGGCTATTTCTGGAGCAAGGCGCTCGACTGGCTGCTGGTCTGGGACCGGGATCAGGAGACCGCGATCCGTTCGCCGCACGGCGGTCCGAAGATCACCTGGGGCGGCCCGCCGTTCGACACCAAGACCGGGAAGAACCGGGTCCGGTTCGACCTCCTCGGCACGCAGGCGGAAATCGATCGGCTCGTGTCGCTCGGCGCGACCCGCCTGGATTCCGGTGAAAGCGGCCGGGTGGAAATGGCCGATCCCGACGGAAACGAGTTTTCTGTCGTGCTCAGTCGCTAACCTCCGCGGCATGGACATGAGAGCCGTGGCCGAGACCCTCGTCGCCGGGGAACACTTCAACGCCTGGGATCTGGACGAGGCCGGCCCGGAGGCACTCGCCGAACTGCGCGAAATCCGGCGAACCGGAAGCCCGGCACTGCGCAACGCGGCTCGCGCTCTGCTCTTCGCCGTGGGCGGCCCGGAGGCGCTCGGCGAGTACGACCTCGGGCTCGTCCGCCGCCTGATCCGGAGCAAACTCGCCGACGACGTTCCCGTACCGATGGACTGTTGCGAGGTCTGGTACGCCATCCCGACCACCGACCAGGCGGCGGTGCTCGACGCGTTCGGCCTGTCCGACGCGGAACCGGTGACCATGTCGCTGGGTACCGAGATCTGGAGCCGGCGCCATTCCCCTCTCGGGCACCAGCGGTGCGCCCAGGTCTACGTCAGCCCGGCTCTCGACGGCTGGACTCTCGTCTTCGGTTCCGCTTCACCGGACCAGCATCCCCCCGGCATCGTGGAAGAACGTGACTGGGACGCCGGCCCCCGCGACAGGTACGCGAACATCCTCGCGAACGAGGCCGTCTGGCGCCGGGTGACCCGGGAGAGATGCGTCGAACTGAGCCGCCGATTCGGGACGGCACATTTCCACTTCACCAGTCACGGCGACGCGATGACGTCGTGGTGTATCGCTGAAAAGGGTGAACTGGTCCGGTTCTACGACGCCGCCGTCCCCGAGGAATCGGTCGGCGAACTCGCTGCCGAGAACGGCTACCTGCTCCCTCATGAAGACACTCCGTTGCCCGAAGGCTGGGCCGACGACATCGAGCACACCGAAAATCCCCTGGACTGGCAACGGGAATGGGTCCGGCGCCACCGGCGGCTCAAGGCGGAACTCGGGATTCCGGACCACTGCGACGCCGACACGATCGCCGAAGCACTCTCGGTACACCCCGGCAAGATCGGCCCGCACACCCGCGTCGAAGGGCATGGGGTCATAGCACTCACCAGATGTGGCCGGGAGTATGGCCATCCCCGAACCTTGTTGACAGGCCTCGCTTACACGCCGCCACCCGAACGGCCCTCGATCTTCGACGAAGACCGGACCTGACGAACCTCAGGTACGCCCCGGCGTACGGCACAGGATGGAAATTGGTCTACACCTATTGACGCGCGCCTGGTCAGCGGCCCAAGCTGCTGGGACCGAGGGCCATCTTCCACTGTCGGAGGTTTCGGCGTGCCAAGGAGAACCAGGAAACTACTCCCGCTACTGGCGTCGCTCATCGCGCTGGCCGGGCTCATGATCGTCGTCGTCACCCCGTCCACGTCGAGCGCGGCAGGCAATGAGGACTGCCGCCCCGACGGGCTGTACCGGACACCCGGCGTCGACACCCCCTATTGCTCCGTCTACGACACCAACGGCCGGGAAAAGCTGGGAGACGAGCACTCCCGCCGCGTGATCGGCTACTTCACCAGCTGGCGCACCGGCAAGAACGGTTCGCCTTCCTATCTGGTCAACAACATCCCGTGGTCGAAGGTCACCCACCTCAACTACGCGTTCGCCCACGTCGACGCGCAGAACAAGGTTTCGGTCGGCAACCCGGGCGCGAACAACGAGGCCATCGGCATGGAGTGGCCGGACATCCCGGGCGCCGAGATGGATCCGTCGTTGCCCTACAAGGGACATTTCAATCTGCTGACCAAGTACAAGAAGCAGAACCCGAACGTGAAGTCGCTGATCTCGATCGGCGGCTGGGCCGAGACCGGCGGTTTCCTCAACCCGGACGGCACGCGCAACGCGTCGGGCGGTTTCTACAAGATGACGCAAAACCAGGCGAGCATTGACGTCTTCGCGGATTCGGTCGTGAAGTTCCTGCGCGACTACGGATTCAACGGCGCCGACATCGACTACGAGTACGCGACGTCGGCCAGCTACGCCGGAAACCCGGACGACTACTGGATCGCGCAGTCCAACCGCGGCACCCTGTGGACGGGCTACGAGAACCTGATGCGCACGCTGCGCGAGAAGATCGACCGGGCCGGTGCCGCCGACGGCAAGCACTATCTGCTGACCGCGGCCGTGCCCGCGTCCGGCTGGCTGCTGCGCGGCCAGGAGGTCTACGGCGTCACGCGGTATCTCGACTACGCCAACATGATGAGCTACGACCTGCACGGCGCGTGGAACCACTTCGCCGGGCCGAACGCGGCGCTCTACGACAACGGCAAGGACGCGGAACTCGCGCACTGGCAGGTGTACACCACCCCGCAGTACGACGGTCAGGGGTATCTCAACACCGACTGGGCCTATCACTATTTCCGAGGCGCGATGCAAGCGGGCCGGATCAACATCGGTGTCGGTTTCTACACCCGCGGCTGGCAAGGTGTGTCCGGCGGGACGAACGGACTGTGGGGCACCGCTCCACTGCCGGACCAGAAACAGTGTCCACCGGGCACCGGATCCCAGGTCGGCTCGACCGTGCCCTGCGGTAACGGCGCGATCGGCATCGACAACCTCTGGCACGACCTCGGTCTGGCGGGCGGCGAGGTGCCCGCGGGCGCGAACCCCATGTGGCACGCCAAGAACCTCGAGAACGAGATCACCCCGGACTATCTGGAGGCGTACGGGCTCACTCCCAAGACCGACCCGACGGACCGGGTCTCCGGGAAGTACGAGCGGTACTACGACAACACGATGGTGACGCCGTGGCTGTGGAACAACGACAAGAAGGTGTTCCTGTCCACTGAGGACGAAGCCTCGCTCGCCACGAAGGCCAAGTACGTGGCCGACAAGGGCATCGGCGGCATCATGATCTGGGAGCTGGCCGGCGACTACGCCTTCGACGAGGCCAAGGGCCAGTACTTCATGGGCGACACGCTGATCACGAAGATCAACGACGGCCTGCGCGGCGCCGCCCCGTACGGCAACACCAAGTCGTCGCGTCCCGCGCCGTCTTCGGTGCTCGACGTGAACGTGAACCTGACCGGGTTCGCACTGGGCGACGCGAACTACCCGATCACCCCGAAGATGCGCATCAAGAACAATTCGACCACCACCATCCCCGGTGGGACGAAGGTCGAGTTCGACTACGGCACGAGCGCACCCGGCAGCATGTCCGACCAGTCCGGCTACGGCCTGACGGTCACGAGCAAGGGCCATAGCGGACCCAACGCCGGTGGGATGAAGGGAGACTTCCAGCACGTCGCGGTGACCGTACCGAGCTGGCAGTCCATCGCGCCGGGCGCCACGATCGAAATCCAGCTGAACTACTACATGCCGATCGCGTCGCCGTCGAACTTCACGTTCACCTTCGGCGGGACGACCTACGCGCTCACGACGGACTACCCGCGTGGCGGCGGCGCACCGCCGACGACCACCACCACACCCACCACGACCACCGGAACGACGACCACGACACCCACCACCACGACCAGTCCGACGACGACCCGGACGACCACCACCACCCCGACGACGACCACCACGGCGCCGTCGAACGCCTGGAAACCGAACACCGACTACGCCACCGGTGCCCGGGTGACCCACAACGGCGCGGCGTACGTCTGCCGTCAGGGCCACCGGTCCCTGCCCGGCTGGGAACCGCCGAACGTGCCTGCCCTCTGGACCCCCGCCTGACAGACCCCGGCAGCGCGCTAGGAAAGGCCCGTTACTTGCGAATTTTGCAAGTAACGGGCCTTTCATGTCACGCGAGTGGTCCTCTACTTGCGGCGGAGGTCAGTGACGCCCGGCGGTCAAGGTGTCGAAGTCCGGGAAGTCCCCCGCCAGGGTGGCGCCGGTGAAGTCGCCGACCCACCCGCCGTCGTCGTGGAAGAACCGGATCGACACGTAGTCGGGCCGCGTCCCCATGTCGAACCAGTGCGTGGTGTTCGCGGGCACGCTCAGGAGGTCCCCCGCCTCGCACAGCACCGCGTACACCCGCCCGCCGACATGCAGGTAGAACACGCCGGACCCCCGGGCGAAGAAGCGGTCTTCGTCATCGTCGTGGGTGTGCTCGGCGAGGAACTTCTTCCGGGCTTCGGCGGCCTCGGCCGCCCAGCCGGGCTCGTCGGACGGGGTCATGCGGACGGCGTCGACGAAGGTGTAGCCCTCCGCCGCCGAGACCTTGCCGATCGGCTCCTCGTACGCGGCCAGCACCTGCTCCGGAGTCACTTCGCGCGGCAGGTCCGCGACGAGTTCCCACCGGTCGAACCGGACACCGAGCCGTCCCAGTTCCGCGGTGATCACGGCCGGGTCCTCGGTCCTGAGCGCGATCTCGTCGGGCCGGTCGTCCGGCCACACGGTCAGCAGCGTCATCGCGCTCCCCTTTCCTCACTGACGAGTCTCGTCTCTACCCGGAACCGGAGCAACCACTCCAAACATTCCAGGCGATGACGCGCGTGGCGCAGGTCGTCACCCCAGACGTAGATCCCGTGCCGCGCGACGATCACCGCCGGTGTGTCCGCCCGGAACCCCGCCTCGAACGCGTCGCCGAGGACGCGCATGTCCTGGCCGTTGGCGATCACCGGGATCGTCACCAGGTCGTCGTGCGCGGCGCGGCCGAAGCCCTTGAGCATCTCCAGGTCGCGGAGTTCGACGCCGTCCGGCCAGTGCTCGGCGGCCACGACCGGCGCGAGCGCGTGCACGTGGATCACCGCACCCGCGCCCGACACCGCCGCGATCCGGGCGTGCAGGCCCGCTTCGGCCGAGGGCACCTTGTCCGGATGCGGCTGCTCGGCCACGGCCAGCCCGTCCTCGCCGACCACCACGACGTCGTCGCTGGTCAACTCGCCTTTGTCCCGGCCGCTGACGGTGACGGCGACGCGCAGCGGATCGCGGCCCAGCACCACCGACAGGTTCCCGGACGTGCCCCGCATCCAGCCCAGCCCGGCGAACCGGGCGGATTCCTCGGCCAGCGCACGACCGGCGAGTTCGAGGAGGCTCATCGAGGAACGACCTTCACCTCGTCGAAAGTCCGGATCGTCCGGTGTGCCCCGAAATCCGCGTCACCGAACGGCTCACCGGCACGTGCCAGCCCGACGGTCTGCCAGCCGTCGGCGGCGGCCCCGTCGAGCTCGGCCGGGACGTCGGAGAAGAACACGATGTCGCCCGGCTCGGCACCCAGCGCGGAGGCGATCGCGCGATACGACGGCGCCTCGCGCTTCGGCCCGGCGTTCACGGTGTCGAAATGCTTCTCGAACAGGCCGGTGACGTCGCCGTCGGTGGTCCGCGAGAACGACGCGACCTGCCCGGCGACCGAGCCGGACGAGAACACCGCGAGCCGCAGCCCGGACTCGTGCCACGACCGCAGGGCCGGGGCGACATCGCCGAAGAACTCCGTCGTCAGATCGCCGTCGGCGTACCCACGCTGCCAAATGAGGCCCTGCAACGTCTTCAGGGGCGCGATCTTCTGGTCCGCGTCCATCCAGCCGTGCAGCACCGCCACGACGTCCACTGTGGACGCGTCCGCCGGGAGCCCGCCGAGTTCCTTGATCCGCGCCACGGCGCCGGCGACCTCGGGGTCGTCCGGATGCTGGTCGATCCACGGGCCCAGCCGCGGGCGCGCGTAGTCGTAGAGGGTCACGTGCACGTAGCTGGTGGCCGTCAGCGTGCCCTCGATGTCGAGGACCACCCACCGGGCGGTCAGCGTTGCGGTCACTGGTTCGCTTCCCCTTCTGCGTAGTACTCGCGGAGCCGTCCTGGTGCGAAGGCCCCGCGGTCGGTCACCACCGTGGTCACGAAACGCGGTGGTGTCACATCGAAGGCCGGATAGTGCCCTCGGACGCGTTCGCCGGCGACACGGTGCCCGAGCGCGCTCAGCACCTCGTCGCCGTCGCGGTATTCGATCGGCACGTCGGCACCGGTCGGCGCGGCCTGGTCCGGCGCCTGGACCATCGCGTGGAACGGCACGCCGAACGCTTCGGCCGCCACCGCGAGCCCCAGGGTGCCGATCTTGTTGACGACGTGACCGTCCATGGTGACCCGGTCGGCGGCGGTCACCAGCGCGCCGACCTCACCCGAGGACAGCACGGCCGCACCCATCCCGTCGGTGATCAGCCGGGTGTCGGCGCCCATTTCGACGAGCGTCTCGGCGGTCAGCCGCGCGCCCTGCAGGTACGGCCGGGTTTCCGTGCAGAGGAAGGAGAATTCCTTGCCCTGCCGTCGCGCGGCCAGCACCAGCTCGATCAGGTAGAGATCCGCCCAGCAGTGCGTGAGGACGGTCGCCCCGTCCGGGACCAGCTCCGCCGTGTGCTCGCCCAGCGCGCGGCTGCGCGACCGGTACAACTCGTCGCCCGATCGTGCCCCGGCGGTGGCGGCCTCGACCAGGTCCCCGGTCGACTTGTCCACTTCGGACAGTACGGCGGCGACGGCCTTGCGGAGGTGGTTGTTCGTCTTGCGGGTCGCGATGATCCGCTCCCCCACGCGCTCCAGGTACGCGCGGGCTTCGGCAGGCGCGTGCCCCGCCGCCTCGCGCGCGCCGAGCACCATCGCTCCCAGTGCGGCGAAGTACGGTCCGGACGACTGGGTGACCATGTCCTCGATGGCCACCGCGACCTCTTCCGAAGTCCGGCACAGCACCCATTCGCGCGCGAACGGGAAGACGCGGCGGTCGAGGATGTGCACGCCGTCGTCGTCGAGGCGGACGCTTTCGGCGAGGATCGGCAGCGTCATCAGCTGTACCCCGAAAGACACGGCGGGATGCCGTTGAGGAAGTGGTCGCCGACCTCGCGCGCCTTGTAGGTCACCGGATCGTGCAAGGTCAGCGTGCGAGCGTTGCGCCAGAAGCGGTCGAAGCCGTACTTGGTCGCCGTCGCCCGCGCGCCGGTGAACTCGAAGACCTTGCTCGTCGTCTCGACGGCCGCCCGGCTGGCCACGATCTTCGCCGACGAGATGGCGATCGCCGCTTCCGCACGCTCGGCCGGGGTCAGGTCGAAGCCGCGTTCGTCGGCCTCGCCAAGGGCGGAAACCGCCGCGTCGACGGCGAATCCGGCCGCCCGCGCCGTCGCGACCGACTCGCCGTACCCGGCCAGGGTGTACGGATCCTGCGCCGCTTTGTCTACATCGGACAGTGTCCAGGCGCGTGCGGTCTCGCGTGTGTAGACCGCGGCCGCGTCGAGCGCGCCGGACGCGAGGCCGACGTAGACCTGCGCCAGCATGAGCTGGAACCCGATCGCCGCCAGGGAGATACGGGGCACCCGCGGATCCGCCTGGTCGTCCGGCTGCGCACCGAGCACGTCGTCCTCGGCGATCCGGACGGCCTCGAACCGCACCGCGCCGCTCGCGGTGAGCCGCTGGCCGATGTTGTCCCAGTCACCGGGGAAGGTGATCCCGTCGGCCCGCGCGTCGACGACGAACGTGAGCTTGTCGCCGTGGTCGGTCCTCGTCGCGCTGACCACCAGGCGATCGGCGACGGCCGCGCCGGTGGCGAAGGTCTTCGTGCCCTCGACGGTGAATCCGCCGTCCACCGGGGTCAGCAACAGGACGGAGTCGAGCGGGTTGCTCACGCCCGCCCAGAACCAACCCGGTTCGCTCGCGGCGCGCGGCCCGAACAGGCCGGTGCGCCACAGCTGCAGGTAGTGGTAGCCGAGCAGATGCCCGACCGACGCGTCCGCGGCGGAAACGATCCGGGTGGCCTGGTTCGCGGCCGCCCAGCCGGCGGTGTCGAGCAGGGGCAGGAGCCCGGACTCACGCAGCAGGGCGACCTCCTGGACCGGGAGCCGTCCGGCGAGGTCGCGCTCGGCGGCGTCCGCCGCCAGGGTGCTCGCCAGCTCGTGAGCCGCTTTTCGCCACACTTCGGTCATTCCGCCCCTTCCAACTCGACCACGGCGTCGAGGGCCACGCGGGTCGCCCTCGCCACCCCTTCGGCCACGACGTCGCGATGCGGGTCGTAGGCCGACGGGTCGGGGTGCTCGGGCCGCGCGTCGCCGTCGATCACGAGCACACCACCGGCCCGCAGGCCGCGCAATGCCGCGAAGACCAGCAGCGTGGAGAGTTCCATCTCAATGGCGACGACCCGCGCGGCGAGGTAATCGGCCATCGGGAGGGTGAGCACCAGCGGGCTGAACGCGGCCCGCGTCCACACCACGCCGCGACGCGCCTCCGGGGCCGCGCGGCTCAGCGCCACGACGGCCTCCGGGGTGGCGAAGGCCGGGTACTCCGGATGGATCAGCTGCTGGGTGACACCGTCGTCGCGGACCGCCGCCTCGGCGATGACGAGGTCGCCGTCGGTGATCCCGTCGGCCAGCGAACCGGCGGTGCCGAGCCGGATGAAGGTGCGGACGCCGGCTTCGGCCAGCTCGCCGAACTGGCACAGCGCCCCGGGCCCGCCGACGCCGTGCGAGGACACGACGACCGGGACGCCCTTCCAGGTGCCGGTGTAGCTGCGGTACTCGCGGTTCTGGCCGACGAGGACGGTGTCTTCCAGCGTTTCGGCCACCGCGGTCGCGCGGTCCGGGTCGCCGACGACGACGGCGCGCGGCGGCAGTCCGTGCCGGGGGATCTTGGTGATGGGCAGGACGTCGCTCACGCGGGCTGTCCCTTCTTCCGCTTGATATTGGACAGGAACAAAGCCACCAGCGTGACGACATACGGGGCGGCGTCGGTGGCCTGCTGCGGAAGGCCGATGCCCTGGAGCCGGAAACCGAACGCTTCCGCGAGGCCGAACAGCAGCGCCGCGAGGAGGACGCCGAGCGGATGCGCGCGACCGAGCATGACCGCGACGACGGCGATCCAGCCGCGTCCGGCGGTCATGTTCTCGGCGAACAACGTCACCGAGCCCAGCGCCAGTTGCGCGCCGCCGAGACCGCACAGCGCGCCCCCGGCGAGGATCACTCCGTAGCGGTACTTGGTCACGTTGACGCCGAGGCTGGACGCGGCCTCCGGACGTTCGCCGACCCCGCGCAGCCGCAGGCCCCACGGATGCCGGTACAGCAGCACCGCGAGCGCGGGCACGGCCAGCCAGGACAGGTAGACCAGCAACGACTGCCCGGGAATCGGGCCGAACTGGCCGAGTCCCCGCAACATGGGATCGCTGAACGAGCCCTCAGTGCCGAACACCGTGCGGATGAGGAAGCTGGTCAGCCCGACCGCGAGCAGATTGCTCGCGACTCCGAGCACGATCGGGTCGCCGTCGAAGGTGATCGACCCGATCGCGAGGATCAGCGAGTACGCCGTCGCCGCGATCACCGCCACGACGACGCCGACCCACGCGCTCCCGGTGTACCAGCTCCCCGCGACGGCGCCGAAGCAGCCGACCAGGAGCGAGCCTTCGAGGGAGATGTTGAAGACGCCCGCCCGCTGGCACAGCGCGCCCGCGAGCGCGGCGAACAGGATGGGCGTCAGCGCGGTGAGCGCCGAGGAGAACAGGCTCGCGTCGATCATGCCCGCCCCGCCTTCCGCTTGAAGACCCCGGAGGTGGCCGCGAGGAAGATGATCAGCACCGCCTGCAGGACCGCGGTCAGCTCGCGCGGGACCTGGGTGGCGCGTTCCATGGCGAACCCGCCGCTGGTCAGCGCCGCGAAGAAGACCGCCGCGAGCAGCGTCCCGAGCGGGCTCGCCTCGGCGAGCAGCGCCGCGAGCAGGCCGATCCAGGTGTACTGCGGTGTGATCAGCGCGCCGTCGATGAACCGGTACGGGAAGCCGAGGACGGCGATCGCGCCGACCAGCCCGGCGGTCCCTCCCGACGCGGCCAGCAGCCGCACCGTGAGCTTCGGCCGGTCGATCCCGGCGTACTCGGCGAACCGCGGTGCCCAGCCGGTCACCTTGGTTTCGAAACCGGCGGGCGTGCGGGCGTCGATCACCGCGTAGACCGCGATCACCGCCACCACCAGGAAGATCCCGGTCGTCACGCCGTCGAGTTCGGGCAGCCGCGTGCCTTCGGGCAGTTGCGGGCTCTGCGGCAGGCTGGAGCCCGCGTCCTTCACCGGGAACCGCACCAGATAGCCGGCCAGCGACATCGCCGGATAGCTCAGCAGCAGCGTGCTGATCAGCAGCGGGACACCCAGGCGGTTCTCGCAGACCGCGGCCAGCGCGGCGTACGCGGCTCCGGCGAGAACGCCCGCGAGCAGTGCCAAGACGACCTTGACCGGCCCCGGACCGGGCACGTACAGGCCGACGGCGAGCGCGCTGATCGCGCCGAGCACCAGTTGCCCCTCACCGCCGAGGTTGACCATGCCCGCGCGCAGCGGGATCGCGAGCGCGGTCGCCATCCCCGCGACGGGGACGGCGTAGGCGAGGGTGTCGCCGATGCCGTCGGGACCGAAAGCACCCGAGACGATCGCGCCGTAGGCGGCCAGCGGGTCGGTTCCGGTGGCCAGCAACAGGATCGCGCCGAGCACGAGCGCCGCGACGACCGGCACGGCGATGAGGCGGACGCGGGTCATCCGGCACCTCCGGCCATCGCCAGGCCGACCGTGTGCTGATCGGCTTCGTCCTTGGTGAACTCCGCGGCGATCCGGCCTTCGAACAGCACCAGCACGCGGTCGGACAGCGCGAGAATCTCGCTGAGCTCGGCGGAGATCAGCAGGACGGCGTGCCCGGCGTCGCGGTGGGCGACGAGCCGGGCGTGGATGTTCTCGATCGCGCCGACGTCGACCCCGCGGGTGGGCTGCTCGACCAGCAGGAAGGGCGCGTCGTGGGTGAGTTCGCGGCCGAAGATCGCCTTCTGCTGGTTGCCGCCGGACAGCGTGCCCATCGCGGCGGCGGGACCGGCGCCGCGGACGTCGTAAGCCTCGGTGATCGCCGACGCGTGGTCGTCGATCGCCTTGCGGCGCAGGAATCCCCTGCGTACCAAGGGGAATTTGCGATGGAAGCCGACGGCCAGGTTCTTCCGGAGGCTCGCCGTGGGTGCCGAGCCGACCTCGGCGCGGTCTTCCGGCACGTGGGCGAGCCCGGCGTCCCTCCGCGCACGGACCGACAGGCCGTCGAGACTCTGTCCTTTGAGGACGATCTCGCCGCCGGTCTTCAGGAGGCCGGTGATCGCGCCGGACAGTTCGGCCTGGCCATTGCCCGCGACCCCGGCGACGCCGACGATCTCGCCGGCACGCACGGTCAGGGACACGTTGTCGAGCAACGGCTTTCCTTCCGTACCGGGAACGGTCAGGGAACGGGCTTCGAGAACGGCGTCACCGGGCTTCCCGGCCGGATGGATCCGGTCGAGGTCGACCTCGCGTCCGGTCATCGCCGCGGCGAGCCCGGCGGCGGTCTGGTCCGCCGTGCGCCCGCGAGCGCTGACGCGGCCGTCCCGCAGCACCGTGACGTGGTCACTGACGGCGAGGACCTCCTGGAGTTTGTGCGACACCAACAGGATCGTGCGGCCTTCCCCGGCGAGCGCGCGCAGGACGCCGAACAGCCGCTCGGTTTCGGGCGGGGTCAGCACCGCGGTGGGTTCGTCGAGGATCAGGACGTCGGCCTCGCGGTAGAGGAGTTTGAGGATCTCGACGCGCTGCCGGAGCCCGACGGGCAGGTCGCGGACGCGGTCACCGGGCCGGAGACGCAGTTCGTGCCGGTCGATCAGTTCGGTGACGCGGGCCGTCGCCGCCTTGCGGTCGAGCAGGCCGCGACGGGTGGGTTCGCTGCCGAACACGACGTTCTCGGTGACGGTGAGTTCGCCGAACAACGCGAACCCCTGCTGCACCATGCCGACACCGGCGTCGATGGCCTGCGCGGGCGAGCCGAAGGAGACTTCCTCGCCGTGCAAGGAGATCGTGCCTTCGTCGGGCCGGTGGAGACCGTAGAGCACGGACATGAGCGTCGACTTGCCCGCGCCGTTCTCGCCCATCAGCGCGTGGATCTCGCCCGCGCCGACGTCGAGGTCCACGTGGTCGTTCGCGAGCACTCCGGGGAACCGCTTGACGATCCCCCGGAGTGAGACGGCGTCAGGACTTGGCGGGGTCATCGACGACGATCGCGCCCGAGATGATCTGGTCCCGCAGCTCGCCGACCTTCGACAGCACGTCGGGGCGGCTCGCGACGACGCACTGAGACGTCGAGGCATCCGGCTCGAGGCCGGTCAGGGAGATGCCCTTCTCCTTGAGGCCGTAGGACTTCACCTCGCCCGCCTTGCCGCCGAGGATCGCCTCGACCCCGTCGCCGATGACGACGTTGGTGCGCTTGATGACGTTGTCCACGACCTGTCCGGGACTGGCCGGGCACTGGTTGGCGTCGACGCCGAACGCGAAGAAACCGCCCTGCTTGGCCGCCTCGAAGACCCCGAGGTTGCCCGCCGCGGAGGCCGCGCCCATGACGTGGTCGACCCCCTGACCGGCGAGCGTGGTGGCCAGCGCCTTCGCCCGGGCGGGATCGTTGAACGGGTTCGCGCCGCCGATGAACAACGGGGCCAGCGTGGTGCCGGGCTTGGCCTTCTCCGCGCCCTTCCCGAACGGGATCGAGTACCGGTGGAACTGGGGCGCGTCGAGCACGACGACCGCGCCGACCTTGCCGGACTTGCTCAGCAACCCGGCTTCGGCACCGGCGAGGTAGGAGCCCTCGTGCTCACGGAACACCGCGCAGGTGACGTTCGGGAACGGCTTGGTGGTGCAGGAGTCCACGAACAGGAACTTCTGCTCCGGGTTGCGCTCGGCCTCGGCCGCGATCGCGTCGGCGAAGTTGAAGCCGACGGCGACGATCACGGCGGGCTTCTCGCGCACCGCGGCCGCGAGATTCTGCTGGATCGACGCCGGATCGGTGCTCTGGAACACTTTCTGCGTCCCGTTGTGCTTCTTGGCCGAGTCCTCGATGCCCTGGACCGCGAGCTTGAGGAAGTCGTTGACCCCGACCGGGCTCGGCGTGATCAGGACCAGCGCGGGCCCGGCCGCGTTCTGGGCGGCCGGATCCTTGGCCGAGGCGTTGCACGCGGCGAGGAGCGCGACGGCGGAAACGGCCATGACGGCCCGCAAGAGGGTTCTCGGCGACATGTCCCGGACTGTATGTCGCTCGTCCACGATATGGCACCGAGTCTCACCATGCGGACCCGTGTAGGCCGTTATACGCCAGACGTCGCCGGAGGTCGACTGCGGGCGCGGGGTTCGCGAACGGGACGGTCCGGTTGCCCAGGGAGCCCGCCAGTCACACCGGCGACGGGCCCCACCGCCATGGTCAAGTTGGTCGTGAGTGGCGATTCGGGTTAGAACCCGAATCGCCACTCACGACCAACCCGGCCCACCACCCGACGCTCACTTCAGGAACGTTCGCCCCGGATCGTGCGCCGCAGCTTCGGAACCCGCTCGTGCAGAGTCCGCTCCGCACCCCGCTGCGTCGGCTCGTAGTAGTCCCGCCCGACCAGTTCGTCCGGCGGATACTGTTGCGCCAGAACACCTTCCGGCGCGTTGGGCGGATACCGGTACCCCTTCGCGTTGCCGAGCTTCTCCGCTCCCGCGTAGTGCCCGTCCCGCAGGTGCGGCGGCACCGTCCCGATCCGCCCGGACCGGACGTCGGACAGCGCCGCGTCGATCGAGGTGACGATGGCGTTCGACTTCGGCGCCGTCGCCAGGTGCACGGTCGCCTGCGCCAGCGCGAGCCGTCCTTCCGGCATCCCGATGAACTGCACCGCGTGCGCCGCCGCGACGGCGGACTGCAGTGCCGTCGGGTCGGCCATGCCGATGTCCTCGCTCGCGTGCACCACCAGGCGGCGGGCCAGGAACCGCGGGTCCTCCCCCGCTTCGATCATCCGCGCCAGGTAGTGCAGCGCGGCGTCCACGTCGGAGCCGCGGATCGACTTGATGAACGCGCTGATGACGTCGTAGTGCTGATCGCCGTCGCGGTCGTACCGCACCGCCGCTTTGTCCACTGTGGACTCGACGATGGCGAGGTCGATCGTCTTGGCCTCGGTCGCGCTCGCGGCGTCGGCGGCGGCTTCCAGCGCGGTCAGCGCGCGCCGGGCGTCGCCGGTGGCCAGCCGCACCAGATGCGCCCGCGCCTCGTCGGTCAGGGTGAGTTCGCCGCCGAGACCTCGTTCGTCGGTCAGCGCGCGGTCGATCAGGGCGACGATGTCGTCGTCGGTCAGCGGCCGCAGTTGCAGCACCAGCGACCGCGAGAGCAGCGGGGCGACGACGGAGAACGACGGGTTCTCCGTGGTGGCCGCCACCAGCAGGACCGTGCGATCCTCGACCGCACCGAGCAGAGCGTCCTGCTGCGTCTTGGAGAACCGGTGGACCTCGTCGATGAACAGGACGGTGTTCTCGGCGTTGTAGTTACGGCGTCGCCGGGCCTCTTCGATGACCCCGCGCACCTCCTTCACCCCGGCCGACAGCGCCGACATCGCCACGAACCGGCGTCCGGTCGCGGCCGAAACGAGGTTCGCCAGCGTGGTCTTGCCCGTTCCCGGCGGACCGTAGAGCAGCACGGACGCGGGCGCCGCGCCCTCGACGAGCCGCCGCAGTGGCGCGCCCTCACGCAGCAGGTGCTGCTGGCCGACGACCTCGCCGAGCGTCCGCGGCCGCATCCGCACGGCCAGCGGCGAGCCTGCCGGTACGGCGACCTCTCTCGGCTCGTCATCCTCCGGAGGAGGCCCGAGATCGGGGTTCACGGTGAAGAGTTCGTCCTGTGCCACGGTGTCGACGGTAGCCGTAGCCACCGACGGTTCCGGCCACAGGTCAGCGCAGCCGCTCCCGGAACGAGTGCCACATGATCACGGCCGCGTACGGCACGAACTCGCGGCCCCGCCGCCACACCCACGGCACCCCCTTCAGCACCAGCCAGCCGACATGCCCGGCGGTGCTCGGCTCCACGCCTCCCGAGCAGGTCAGGCTGACCGGACGCGGTACCGCGAACCCGGCTTCGGACAGCCGTTCGGTGAACCCGGTCGCCAGCATCCGGTGCCCGAGTTCCGACGGGTGCAGCCGGTCGACGCTCCACGCGGTGAGGTCGTAGGCGCCGGGCAGCAGTTCGAGGTCGAGGCACGGCACGCCTTCGCGCTCGACGACACCGGCGATGGCGGCGTTCAGTTCGGCCACCCGCTCGCTCAGCGCCCGCCGCAACGACTGCGGGAGGCGGAACACCTTGCCGTGGTCGTGGTAGCGCACCGGCACCACGGTGGTGCCGACGGCGGCCAGCGAGCGGATCACTTCGGTGAGGTCCGCGGCGATCCGCTCGGCGCTGAAATCGGGCCGCAGCGTGTCGTTCATCCCCGCCACCACCAGCGCGACGTCCGGCCGGTGCGCCACGGCCGCGGGAAGCTGCTTCGTCAGCACGCACCCCATGCGCGCTCCGGCGAACGACGGGTTCAGGTAGCCGTCCGGCTCGACGCCCAGCGCCTCGGCGACGAGCGGGCCGACCCCGCGCCAGCCGCCTCTGTCCGGCAGCGGGTCACCCAGGCCCACGGCGGTGGAATCGCCGAGTACGACCAGTCTGCGGGCGGACCGGGGTACGGCCGGGGCAGGAGGAAGGAGGGGTTCGGGACTCGGAGTGACTTCGACACTGATCACGGTCACGGTAGCCACCATCGGCCACGCAGACTCACCTGCGGTGATGCCTGGGTAACGCGGCGAGGACGGTCGAGCGAAAAGTCCGTGCGGCGGCTACCGGAACGCGGGGTAGAACGCCAGGTCCGCGTGCGGGCCCAGCCGGGCCCCGAGCGCCGCGGCGACCCGGGTGGCGTGTTCGGAGATGTCCGTCAGGCGGGCGCGCAGTGAATGCTTGGCCAGTTCCCGCCACCAGGTCACCAAGCCGGCCTCCCGGCTGATCGGCGTGGCGTGCCTGTCCAGGTCCAGTTCAGGGAGGATTTCCCAGGTGATGATCCACAGCAGGAGCAGCTGACCGTCCATCAGGTGCTCGGCCAGCGCGTCCTCGTCCGCGAGCGCGGGCCAGACGGAGACGACCTCCGACCGCCAGGCCGCGATCATCGCCTCGCTCATCCCCGGCGGCAGCGCCAGCGCGTCCGCGGTCGACGCGAACGGCAGCCGCAGGTACGCCGCGTCCATCAGGGTGCTGCGCACCCGGCCGCGTTCGAAGTCGAGGAATCGCACTCCGCCGCTGGTCACGAGGTTGTTGTCCGGGCTGAGGTCCACCGGGCTGAACGCGCGGTACGACGGCGCGCCCGCGCGCTGGGCGACCTCCATGACCCGCCGTTGCACCGGCTCCGGTGTCTCGACGTCGAGCAGTTCCTCCAGCAGCCCCGGCAGCTGGGCGCAGACCGCGGGCAGCGGCGCGTCCTCGTTCTTGACCGGACCACCCAGACGGCGCAGGAGCGCGTTGAAATCGGGCTCGCGGCTCGCGGTGCTCGCGTGCAGCCTGCCCAGCGACCGGGCCCAGGACAGCAGCGCGCGTTCGGCGCCGCGCGCGTCACGGGCGTGGAGCTTGTCGTGCAGCGTCGGGACGCCGCCGAGGTCCTCGATCACCAGGACGCGATACCGGCCGTCGTGCGCCAGCAGCTCCGGGCACATCCGGTCCTCCGGCGCGAGCGCGGTGAACAGCTGGTAGCTGACCGCCTCCTGCGCGAACGGATCGGCCCGTCCCGGTTCGGGTGGATCGGGGTAGTGCTTGATGACCAGGGTGCGCGGCAACGCGAACGGCGAGGACGCCACCCGCGCCCGGACGACCGTGGCCGGGCCACTGCCGGCGAGGTCTTCCGGGGCTACGAGAGTGATCGCGCTGCCGAAGCGGCGCGAAAGGACCGACTCGCCCGCAGCGACTGCCGCTGCGACGGCGAGGGTTTCGGCTCCAGCTCCGACGGTGGAATCATCGGCAGAGGAGGTATCGACTGTCATTACCACCGACCCTACTCGTGACTGAGCAACCATGACCACTGAGATCCGGGCAAACGCGCGCACTGACGCGATCTGGGACTCATCCGCGTGAAAGCGGACGTTCCGTTACCCTCGATCGTTGCCCTCGACGGCGCAACATCAGCACAATGGCCGCAGCTGCAACGATTCCGATGAGATTGACCAGCAGCTGACCGGCCGAATAGAGGCACCGGTCCCACTCACCGGCAACCGCCGCGACCACGGCGTAGCCCGCCGCCGGCACCGTGGTCACCGAGATGAAAACGCCGACCAGGGCGGCGGATTTGGCCGAAGTCATGGAAAGCATCCCCGCCGCGCCCGCGAGCAGCGCGACGATCAGCGACGCGATTCCCACCTGGTAAACGAAATCCGCCTCGTGGTTGTCCACGAGCTTGCCGACCTCGAGAACACCCGTGGTGTTGCCCAGCAGCACCACACCGAGGGTGATCACCATGGCGATGGGAAATCCGCCCAGCAGCGCGACGGTGCCCTGTTTCACCAGATCGCCCCGGCGCAGCACCAGCCCGACCGCGATCGCCGCCAGCGGGCCGAATTCCGGTCCGACGACCATCGCGCCGACGATGGTGACCGACGAGTTCGTGATCACGCCCACCGACGCCAGCACGCAAGCGATGGTCAGAAACGCCTGAAATGTCCAGGTAAGCCGGGATTCCTCACCCGTGCGGCCGACGAGTTCCTGCCACACCACCGCGTCCGCGGCTTCGCCCGGCGCGTCCTCTTCGGCCTTGTCCGCGGCGTCGGACACCGCGGTGTCCAGCGCCTCCAAGGTGATCCCGCCGGTGTGGTCGAGGTCGAGCCCGCACAGCGACTCGATGATCTCGTCGGCCGCCTCACGCGCGATGTCGGCCTCGACCAGGTCACCTTCGGGCGCGACCGCCACCCCGCGATGCACGACGAGGTGGGCGGTCCCGGCGTGTGCCCGCAGGATCCGGATCGCTTCTTCGGTCCGTTCCGGCGGGCACACGGCCCTGAGATGGAGCATCAGTTCTTGACGGGCGGCGCGGGCTTGGCGTCGATGCCCGCCTCCTTGCGCTGTTCCGGCGTGATCGGCGCCGGGGCCGAGGTCAGCGGGTCGAATCCGCCGCCGGTCTTCGGGAACGCGATCACGTCACGCAGCGAATCGGCCTTGGCCAGCAGCATGACGATCCGGTCCCAGCCGAACGCGATGCCGCCGTGCGGCGGCGGGCCGAACGCGAAGGCGTCGAGCAGGAAGCCGAACTTCTCCTGCGCCTCCTCCTCGCCGAGGCCCATCAGCTCGAAGACCTGCTTCTGCAGTTCCTGCTGGTGGATACGGATCGAGCCGCCGCCGATCTCGTTGCCGTTGCAGACGATGTCGTAGGCGTAGGCCAGCGCGCCGCCGGGGTCGTCGGCGAGTTTGCCGATCCACTCCGGGGTCGGCGAGGTGAAGGCGTGGTGCAGCGCCTTCCACTTGCCACCGCCGACGGCGACGTCGTCGGACTCGTCGGCCGAGATGAACATCGGGAAGTCGACGACCCACACGAACGACCAGGCGTTCTCGTCGATCAGGCCGAGACGGCTGCCGATCTCCAAGCGGGTCGCGCCGAGCAGCGAACGCGCGTCGGCGGGCTTGCCGGCGGCGAAGAAGACACAGTCGCCGGGCTTGGCGCCGACGGCTTCCGCGACGGTCTCCCGCTCCTTCTCCGACAGGTTCTTCGCGACCGGCCCGCCGAGCGTGCCGTCCTCGTTGACCAGGATGTAGGCGAGACCGCGGTGACCGCGCTGTTTGGCGAAGTCCTGCCAGGCGTCGAGGGTGCGGCGCGGCTGGTCGGCCCCGCCCGCCATCACGACGGCGCCGACGTAGGGCGCCTGGAACACGCGGAACGGCGTGTCGGCGAAGAACGCGGTCATGTCGGTGAGTTCGAGGTCGAAGCGCAGGTCCGGCTTGTCCGAGCCGTACTTCTCCATCGCCTCGGCGTAGGTGATGCGCTGGAACGGCCGGGGGATCTCGGCGCCGATCAGCTTCCACAGCGCCGTCACGATGTCCTCGCCGAGGGCGATGACGTCGTCCTGCTCGACGAAGCTCATCTCGATGTCGAGCTGGGTGAACTCCGGCTGCCGGTCGGCGCGGAAGTCCTCGTCCCGGTAGCAGCGCGCGATCTGGTAGTACCGCTCGAGCCCGCCGACCATGAGCAGCTGCTTGAACAGCTGCGGCGACTGCGGGAGCGCGTACCAGGAGCCGGGCTTGAGGCGGGCCGGGACCACGAAGTCACGGGCGCCCTCGGGGGTGGAACGGGTCATGGTCGGGGTCTCGACCTCGACGAACTCCTGGGCGTGCAGCACCTCGCGGGCGGCCCGGTTGACGTCGCTGCGCAGGCGCATCGCGGCCGCGGGGCCGCTGCGGCGCAGGTCGAGGTAGCGGTGCTTCAGGCGCGTCTCTTCGCCGACGTCGACCCGGTCGTCGATCGGGAACGGCAGCACGGCGGCCTCGGACAGCACCTCGAGCTCGGTGGCCAGCACCTCGATCTCGCCGGTGGGGATCTCGGCGTTGGCGTTGCCGTCCGGGCGGTTCGAGACCTCGCCGACGATGCGGAGGCAGTACTCCGACCGCAGCTGGTGCGCGCGCTCGGCCATCTCGCCCTCGCGGAAGACGACCTGGCTCACGCCGCTGGCGTCGCGCAGATCGATGAAGATGACGCCGCCGTGATCGCGCCGCCGAGCCACCCATCCGGTGAGGGTGACCGTCTGACCGGCGTGCTCGGCACGCAAGGTGCCGGCTTTGTGGGTGCGAAGCACTGCGGGTGCTCTCCTTCGGCATCACGATTCTGCGATTCGACGGCTTTTCGCCGACGTCAAAGGCTAACGAATCGCCACCGATGCCTCGCGACCAGGTGTTCTCAGATCGTCGGCCAGGCCTCCAGCGCCGCGACCATCCGCCGGGTGTGCGCCAGATAGTCGGGTACGGACAGGACCCGGCCGTCGATGTTCTCCAGCAGCCAGCCCGCCGCGGCCTCCTTCGAGGCGAAGAACTGGGTACAGACCAGCGCCTCGACGTACTCCTGGCCGAGGGTGAGGTCGACGCCCGGCAACCGCGACGCGGCGACGACGGCGTGCGGCGGGTCGACGCTCAGCACGTGCGCCCGGGTGAAGTGGACACGGACGCGCGCTCCGGTCGCCGGGCAGACCGAATCCGCGTGCACGGGTTCGCCGGTGGCGACGGCCAGCAGGAACAGGTCCACCCGGAACAGGTCGGAACCCGCCCGGCCTCCCGGGCCTGGCCGGGAGGCGCGGTCCATCACGACCAGGCCGTCACGGATGACGAAACCCATCAGGTCCATCAGCCGGTGGGCCTCGGCGGGGTCCATCCCGACGGTGGCGGCGAGTCTGCCGATGGCGATGGGGTGTCTGCCCGCTCTGGTCAGCTTGGTCGCGGCCCAGGCGATGCGGACAGCGGCGGTGCGGTCAGTCCGGGTGGTCAACAGGCACCTCCTCGCCTTCGTCCCTTCGAGATTAATCACGAAAAGGATTTCCGCCAAGTGACTAAGCCGAACGGCCGAATCCGTTGTGACGTAAGAAGATTCACATTACGTATCCGGTTCACAGCAGCTTGAGCTGTTCCGCGGCAGGCGCCACCTCCTCCCCCGCACGCTGCACGGGCATCGTCACTTGCATCCGGTCCCCGGCGTCCGCACGGGAACCGAAGCCGTGACGGCGCAGCAGCGGGCCGACGCGTGTCCCCAGCCGCTCTCGATAGGACTTCGGGAGATACGCGCCGCGCGAGTACAGCTCGCGATATTTCGGCACCAGCTCCGGGTGTTCGCGGCCGAGCCAGCGCGCGAACCACTCCCGCGCGCCCGGCCGCAAGTGCAACGGGAGGACGGTGACCCGCGTGGCGCCCGCCTCGGCCAGCCGCGCGAACAAGGCGTCGAGCGCCTCCACCGAGTCGGTCAGGTACGGCAGCACCGGGGCGACCAGCACCGAACACGGGAGCCCGGCGTCGGCCGCCTTGCGGATCAGGTCGAGCCTCGCCCGCGGGGTCGGCGTCCCGGGTTCGAGGCGGCGTTGCAGGTCCTCGTCCAGCAACGCGAGCGAGATCGCCAGCCCGGCGGGCACGTCCTTCGACACCGATTCCAGCAGCGGCAGATCCCTGGCCAGCACGGTCCCCTTGGTCAGGATGGACAGTGGCGTGCCCGAATCCGCCAGCGCGGTGATGATGCGCGGCATCAGCCCGTACCGGCCCTCGGCGCGCTGATAGGGATCGGTGTTCGTGCCCATCGCGACGTGCTCGCGCGTCCAGCTCGGCCGCCGCAGCTGCGCGGCCAGCACTTCGGGCGCGTTGACCTTGACGATCACCTGCGTGTCGAAGTCGCGTCCGGCGTCGAAATCCAGATAGGTGTGGGTGTTCCGCGCGAAGCAGTTGTGCGTGACCATGCCGTCGGCGATGAAGTCACCGGTGCCGGTGGTGATGTCGAACAGCGGCAGCTCGATGCCGAGCGCCTCGATGGACGACACCTTCCGCCTGGTGCGGCCGATGGCGAGACCGTCGAGGGACCGTTTCCAGCCGACGGCGGGGTCGGCGAGGTGGAAGAAGCGCATCTCTTCGGCCGGGCCGCCGATCAGCTGAACCGTCCACAACGGACGGAACTTGACGTTTTCGGTCTTCACGTAACGGAAACCGAAGTTGTCGAGCGCGGCGCAGAAGGTCGAGACGATGTCCTGTTCGTCGTGGGTGACGCGCAGCGCGCCATGCCGGTAGCTGCCCGCGAGGTCGAACAGCCCGGCCAGGAATCCGCGCTGCCAATGGGAATCCGGTGACGGCGGCACCTGCACGAAGCCGACCGACGCGCCGAAGTCGGGCAGGTACTTGAGCGCGCGGTCCGCGGCGGCCTGTTCGGCCGAGAATCCCCCGGACCGCAGCATTCCGCAGAGGAAACCGGCGCGGTAACCGATGGTGTCGTCCGGGGTCCTGGCCAGTTTCCCGACCCCGACGAGTTCGGTGCCGCCGACCAGATGCGGCCGCTGCGCCGCGCCGAAACGGGAACCCGTGACGTGCTTCCACCCGCGTCCGGTGAGGAACCGGTGGTCGCCACTGGCCACGATGGACGTTCCGTCGTCGAGGGTCAGGCGGTACGCCGGTTTGAGCGTCGACCAGTGCGCGAGGACGGTCGTGGGCACCAGGCGCCGCCCCGCGCCGCGCCCGCGCGTCCCGTAGATCTCGTCTCCGGGCGCGAGATCCGCGAGTGGCTTCGTCCGGCCGTCGGCCATCAGGACCGGCGTCCCGCCTTCGAGGCAGTACGTGCACGCGTGAGAGCAGCCGCGGTACGGGTTCACCGTCCAGCCGAACGGGACCCCCGAACCCTCGGGCACCTTGTTCAGCACGGATTTGGCGTGCACCTCGTGAAAGGTGACGCCGTCGAATTCGGGTGCCCGCACGGAGCGCAGCAGCCCGTCCAATCCGGGCAGGACCGGCTCGCCGCCGTCCGCCCGCTGTCGATCCCATCGCACCCGGCCAGTCGAACACATGTTCTAGACAGGTGTCAAACAGGTGTTCGAACGCGGGTGATCTTTGCCGCGTTTCGTCCTCTAGCTGCGGTACTTGCCGAGGGTCAGAGCTTCGTGATCTCTTCGGTGACGTACCCGGCGGGCTGGATGAGACCCGCGCACCGGCTTTCCCCGCGCGGCGTCGCCGACCGGCGGCGCACGGTCACGGAGTAGAAGTCCTCGCCGCCGCGCACGGTGACCACCCGCGCGTCGGATTCGAGCAGCGGCTCCTCCTGGACGGCGAGCACGTCGTCCAATCCGGACAGGTTCAGCTGACGCCGGATCGCGATCTCCGCGAACTGCGCCCACGCCGTCCTGGCGGACGTGCGGCCGCGGAGCTGTTCCGGTTCGACCTGCCCGCGCAACGCGGCCTTGGCGACCAGCGCCGCTTCGGCCGGGTTGAGCTGGCCGTGCAGGAAACCGTCGGGGACCACGAGGAGGTTGCCCGCCCAACGGTCGCCGCCGACGTGGCTGACCTCCCAGGACCGGCCGGGATGGTTGGCGTTGAGCGCCGAGGCCAGCGGACGGCCGAGGACCGCGCAGCACATGTCCTTGGTGCCGTGCGTGCAGACCAGGAACAGCGGCCCGTCCACTCGCGTGCCTAGCCCGCCGACGCCGTTCGCGACGGCTTCGAGGTCCAGTCCGGCCAGGTCGCTCGTATCGCGGATCTCCAGGCGCTCCAGCCAGCGGTTGCCCGGTTCGCCCCCGCCGACGTACACGACACGGGGGCGATCCGGGTCTCGCTGGTGCTTGCCGGGACGGCGGATCAGCAGCGGGCGGAGCCCGTGCGAACGTCTCAGGTTCTCGAGCAGCTCACGGCGCTCGGCGGGGAATGCCTCGTCGAGAAGGTTTTCCAGCGCGTCCGCGGGCCAGGGGCCCGGCTGCTCGATGAGCAGCCAGCAGCGCATGTCGGCCGCGGTGCCGGCGGGGCTCGCGCCCAGCATGCGCGCGACGGTGGCGCAGCCCGGCAACGCGGCGGGCGGCGCTTCGGTGTCCGAGAGCTGAGCGGTCATCGGCTGACCGCTCCGGACTTGACCTTAGGCATGCCTTAGCTTACCCCGTCCGGGCTACCTTCACACTTCTCGTCTCCTGTGACCTTCAGCCGATGGAGAGAAGCCCCTGCGTGGTGAGCTCGCCGAGGAAGGCCCGAACGGTCCCCCGATCGAGTTCGGACAGCTCGGCGAGTCGCTTGACCGCCTGCGGAGTCCCATCGAGCAACGCTCTCAGCAGCGGGGCCGCGGCGCCCGCGAAGACGAACCGCTTGCCGTCCGCGAGCAGGGTCACCCTTCCGTCGCCTTCTTCGAGCACCGCCCGCGGGACGAGGAACCGGACTTCGGTCTCGTCGCCGTCCGGCAGCAGGCCGGGGGTCGCCGCCCACGGCAGCCCGACACGCGGGTGCGCGGGGGCCGACGAGTCGCGCTCGGCGAGGAACCGGCCGACGACGTCGGTGGTCAGCGTGGCTTCCAGTTCGGCGCGCAGTGCGGCGGCACGGGCCACGCGCTCGTCCTCCGTCCCGAACCTCGGGAGGTCCTGACGGAACACGGTGCTCGCCCGCAGCTTGTCGGCGAGCCAGGAGACCAGGTCGATCCCGGTGGCCGGGCTGAACCCGAGCGTGAGGTGCAGCGACATCTCTCCCACCGCGGTGACGTCGTGCCAATGCCCGCGCGGGACATAGAGAACGTCGCCGTCTTCGAGGATGAAGTCGTCGATGGGCTCACCGGGCCGCTCGGGCTGGTCGACGTCGCGGTGCAGCGGAGCGGTCCTGGTCGGGCCGTGCATCCGCCAGCGTTTGCGGCCGGCGACCTGGATGATGAACGCGTCGTGGTCGTCCCAGTGCACGTCGAAGCCGTGGGTCACGCCCCAGCCCGCGTACAGGTTGACCTGGACGCTCTCGCGGAGATCGTGTTCGAGACCCCTGGCGAGGTCGCCGATCGGGTCGCTGAGTTCCTGGATGGCGTCGAGCACCATCGTCGCGCCGCCGCGGAGGTGCTCGGTGAACGGAGCGGCCTGCAGGCGGGGGACGGTGCCACTGCGGCGGGTGGGGACGAGATCGGTGTAGCTCTCCATGGGCACCGGAGTGCCATCGAGCGCCAGGCGCAGCCGCGGGAACTCCAGGCGATGCTGCCGGAGGATCGCGTTCAGCGCCGGCCACGGCAGCAGGTCGGCGAACCGGCCCGCGCGGCCTTCGAAACGGCGGTAGGTCTCGCCCTGGACGTCTTGGAAGAACTGGCTGACCCCGAGCGGAGCCACGAGGTCAGCCAGTGTCGGCGTTTCGGGCACTCAGCCGTCGTTGCCGTCGTTGTCGGCGGCCGCGCCGTTGGCCTTCCCGCGGTCGACCGCGGTCGGGATCTTTTCGACCTCCAACAGCAAACCGCTGTCGGGAGCCTGCGTAGCTGACTGTTCCTGTGCCATCCTGCCACCTTTTCTCAGACGAGCGGACGGACCGAAAATCGGCCTGGAGCGTCGCCAAGCCTACGACACGTTTCGAGAAAATTCACTGACCAGCAGGGAAAAACGACCTGCGGAGCGATCTTCGACACCGTGGCGCGAGTTCACCCGGACAGCGGTTCTAAGCTCCCATCCATGGCTGAACCGGCATCCGTCCCACGACCGCGATGGGACGTGCTCGCGGCCGTCGGCGCGGGTGGCGCGCTGGGCAGCCTGGCCCGCTACGGCCTGTCGGTCGCGCTCCCTCATTCGCGGGGCCAGTTCGCGTTTTCGACCTTCGCCACCAACGTTTCCGGCTGCCTGCTGATCGGGGTCCTGATGGCGCTGCTGACCGCCGCGGCCGATCCGCACCGGCTGCTGCGGCCGTTCCTCGGGGTCGGGATCCTGGGCGGTTACACCACGTTTTCGACCTACGCGACGGACTCACTCGATCTTGTGACGACCGGGCATCCGTTCACCGGGTTGGCGTACGCCTTCGGCACGGTGGCCGCCGCGCTGGTGGCGGTCTACGCCGGCCACGAAATCACCCGCACGGTGGCGAAATGACCGTTTTGCTCGTCGCGTTGGGCGGCGGTACCGGCGCGATCCTGCGTTTCCTGACCGATCTGCGGATGCGGGCCCGGCACGGCGCCGCCTTCCCGTGGGGCACGCTGGCGGTCAACATCGTGGGCTCGGCGATCCTCGGCGTCCTCACCGGCTGGGCGCTGTACGGCGGCCAGCCGGACGGGATCCGCTCACTGCTGGCCGTCGGGTTCTGCGGCGGGCTCACGACGTTCTCGACCTTCGGGTACGAGACGCTGCTCCTGTTCACCGAGAAGACGCGACCGCGCGCCGTGCTGAACGTCGGCGTCACGATGGCCGCCGGGATCGGCGCCGCGGCGGCGGGACTCCTGCTCGCCGCCGCCGTCTGGCACTGAGTCAGTCTTCGGGGACCATCCGCCACGCGGCCATCGCGATCGCCTCGCGCTGCTCGGCCGGGAGACCGGCCGCCATCTCCTCCAGCTTCTCGACGACGCCTTCGTGAGCGGCGTTCGCGAGCCGGAGCCCCTCTTCGGTCAGCGTGATCTTCAGCGCGCGGCGATCACAGGAATCCGCGACCCGCTCGACGAGAGCGCGCCGCTGAACCCGGTCCACCAGGCCGGTGACGCTGGACTTCTCCAGGTTCAGCAGGCGGCCGAGCTCGGTCATCCCGACGCCGGTCTCCCCCTGCGCCAGCACGCAGAGCAGCTGCGCTTGCTGGGGCGTGAGGTCATGAGACCGGCCGACGTCGATGAAAGCCCGCTGCACGAGATGCGAGAGCCGCACCAGCGCCGTCGCGAATCCGAGGTCTTCGGCCGTGGTCATGCTCCCGAGTCTACTTGACGATCGTTCGGAGTACGAACTACTGTAGTTCGCAGTACCAACATTACGTACTACGAACTAGGGGGTCTCATGACCACGACCGTGGCCGTCATCGGCGGGGGATACGGCGGCATCACCGTCGCCAAGGAACTGGACGCGTTCACCGACGTCCTCCTCGTCGAGCCGCGCGAGGATTTCGTCCACCACGTCGCCGCGCTGCGCGGGCTCGTCGATCCCGAGTGGACGGATCGGCTCTTCTACCCGTACGCCCGGCTTCTCGAGCGAGGGCGGGTGCTCCGCGACCGCGCGGTGACCGTGGACCAGAACGGCGTCACCCTCGCGTCGGGCGAGCGGCTCACGCCGGACTACGTCGTGCTGGCCACCGGTTCGGCGTACCCGTTCCCGGCGAAGATCGACTTCCGGGACAGCGCCGCGGCGAAGGCGAAGATCCGTGCCACACGGGAAGAACTCGCGGGCGCGGAGAAGGTGCTGCTGCTCGGCGCGGGCCCGGTGGGGCTCGAACTGGCGGGTGAGATCAAGGCGGCGTGGCCGGAGAAGGCCGTGACGATCGTCGACCCGGCGTCGGGGATCCTGCCCGGCTTCCCGGACGAGTTCCGCGCGGAGATCCGCCGTCAGCTCGACGAACTGGGTGTCGAACTCCTGCTCGGCACTTCGCTGGCCGAGCCGCCGGTCTCGGAACCGGGGCAGGCGAAGACGTTCACCGCCGCGCTGACCGGCGGCGGCGAGGTGACGGCCGACCTGTGGTTCCAGTGCTACGGGGGCGCGCCGCACACGGCGTACCTCGACGGCGAACTGGCCACCGCGCGGCAGGCGAACGGTCGCGTGGACGTGACCGCCGACCTGCGGCTTCCCGGGCAACCGCGGGTGTTCGCGCTCGGCGACATCACCGCGCTGCCGGAGGGGAAGCTGGCGAAAGTGGCCGGTGACCACGCCGAGGTCGTCGTGGCCAACATCCGGGCGCTGATCGAGGGCGGCGAGCTGCGGACCCACACGCCGGGCGGGCCGATGATCTCGTTGCCGCTCGGGCCTTCCGGGGGCGCGACCTACGCCGAGGAGGTCGGGGTGCTGGACGCGGCGACGACCTCGGAGATCAAGGGGTCGCACATGATGGCTTCGCGGTACGAAGAGCTGTTCAACGTCGCCTGAGTGCCCTGCGCGCGTGCTATGAAAGGCCCGTTACTTGCAAATTTTGCAAGTAACGGGCCTTTCATAGCAACCGGTGACCCAGTCAGGACCGCGGCGCGAGACCCCGAACGTGCGCGAAAGGATCCTCACCCGTCGGTAGCAAGGCGATGATCGGCGTCGTCAGCCCGTTGTCCACATAGGACTGCACCTGCTCACGGCAGGAATCGAGGCTGCCGTGGACGATCAGGTCGTCGACGACCTCGTCCGGGATGACCTGGTTCGCCTTCTGCCGGTCACCGGCGGCCCAAGCCTCGTGCATCGGCGCCAAAGCCTCGCCGCGGCCGAGCCATTCGTGGAACGCCGCGTACACCGGCACGGTCAGGTAGCTCGAGATGAGCATCCGGCCGAGTCCGCGCGCGGCGGCCTTGTCCTCGGTGGGGCAAACGAAGATCCGCGCGGCGAGTTCGGTGTCCGGGCCGATTTCGGCCCGCACCTTCGGCACGTCGGAGGGAGCGAGCCAGTTGGTGATGGCACCGTCGGCTTCTTTCGCCGCCAGCCGCAGCATCCCCGGCCGCAGCGCGGCGAGCATGATCGACGGCGGCGGGTCGGTGGGCCGCTCCAGCCGGAACTTGCTGACGGAGAAGGACTCGTACTCTTCGGTGACCTTCTCCCCCGCCAGTGCCGACCGCAGAAATCGCAGGGTGTCACGGGAGCGCGCGAACGGGGCCTCGAACTCGGCGGCGTTCCAGTTCTTCACGATCACCGGGGACGACGCCCCGATGCCGAGTACGAACCGGCCGGGCGCCAGTTCCGCGACGGTCGCCGCGCTCATCGCCAGCAGGCCGGGGCCGCGGGTGTACACCGGCACGATCGCGGTGCCCAGCCGCAGCTGCGGCGCCCACTGCGAGGCGAGCACCAGCGGGGTGAAGGCGTCGTTGCCCGCCGTCTCGGCCGACCACGCGTCGGTGTAGCCGAGGTCGGGCAGCTGCTCGACCATCTCCTTGTGCGCCGCGAGCGGCACCCCGGTCAGCGGAATCGTGATGCCCCACCGTTTCATGCGTTCTCCTCGCTCTTCACCGCGTCACCGGACAGCTCACGCACGATCCAGTCGATCTGCGTGCGCATCAGGTTCTCCGCGACCTCTTCGGCTTGCGGCGTCATATGCGTCGCGCCGGCCAGCGGCAGGAACACGTGCGCGCGTCCCTTGGCCAGCAGTGCCGACGACAGGCGCAACGAGTGGGCGACGAAAACGTTGTCGTCGGCCAGGCCGTGCACGATCAACAGCGACCGCGAAAGGTCACCGGCGTCGGCGATCAGCGAGTTGTGCTCGTACGACGCCGTTTCCTCCTGCGGAAGCCCGAGGTAGCGCTCGGTGTAGTGCGTGTCGTACAACGACCAGTCGGTCACCGGGGCGCCCGCGATACCGGCGTGGAAGACGTCGGGGCGGCGCAGCACGGCCAGCGCGGACAGGTAGCCGCCGTAGGACCAGCCGCGGATCGCGACCCGCTCCAGATCCAGTTCCGGATGGAGCGCGGCCGCCGCGTGCAGGGCGTCGACCTGGTCGGCGAGGGTGACGTCGGCGAGCTTGCCCGCGATCTCCTTCTCCCAGGCGGAACCCCGGCCGGGCGTGCCGCGGCCGTCGGCGACCAGCACCGCGAAACCCTGGTCCGCCAGCCACTGCGGGGTCAGGAAGGCGTTGCGGGTCTGCAGGACACGCTGGGCGTGCGGGCCGCCGTACGGGTCGAGCAGCACCGGCAGCTTGCCTTCGCTCTCCTCGTAGCCGGTCGGCAGGACCAGCGCGGCGCGCAGGCCCCGCTCCCCCAGCGTCAGCCAGGTCAGGTTCGGCACGACGTCGGGATCGACGGTGTGGGAACCGATGCGCGCCACGGTCTTCTCACCGGACACGACGGTCACCACCGGGCCGCTGCGGTCCAGGCTCCACGACGAGAGCACGGTCAGCGAAGCGTTGCCGGAGCCGACGTGCACACCGTCCTCAGTGGACAGACGGCGGAGTTCGCCGTCTTCGGTCCGGAAGACGTGGATCTGCGTCGGATCGGCTTCCGACGCGCTGAACAGCACCTCGTCGCCGACGTGCAGGATCGAGCGCACCTGCAGCCCAGGCGGGGTGACCGCGACCCCGTCGACGATCAGCCGGTGGTCGCCGTCGGCGGCGCTCTCGCGCACCAGCCTGCCGTCGGTCGTCCACGCCGGGACACCCGCGGCGATCTCGACCCAGCACTCGTCGGTCTCGGTGTGCAGGACCTCGACGGCGCCGGTCGCCGGGTCGACCGCCTGGATCTCCAGGGTGCGCTGGTCACGCGACTGCACGGACAGCAGCGGCTTGCCCGTGGCCGACCAGTGCACCGCGGCCAGGTACTCCCAGTCGGTCTTCGCGACGTCGACGCGCGCGCCGTCGAGGCCGATGATCGCCAGCGTCACGTCGACGTTCTTCGACCCCGCCGCCGGGTACGCGACCACGGTGGCCGGCGACTGCGGATTGGCCGGGTCGGCGATCGTCCAGCGCGGCACGGCGGCGCGGTCGGACCGCTCGGCCAGCAGGCTCTTCCCGTCCGGGGACCACCAGTAGCCCCGGGTCCGGTCCATCTCCTCGGCCGCGATGAACTCCGCGAGCCCCCAGGTGATGTCCTCGCCGTCTTCCCCGGCGAGCACGCGGTCCTCACCGGTGGCGCGGTCGATCACCCGCAGCCGCCGGTCGCGGACGTAGGCGACGTGGGTGCCGTCCGGGCTGGGCCTCGGGTCGACGACCGAGCCGTCGACCAGCACGGACACCGCGCCGGTGGCCAGGTCGAGGGTGTGGAGCTTGCCCGAGAGCGAGAACGCGGCGACGGTGAAGGCGTCGTCGACCGCGTAGCCGACCACGCCACCACCGGTCTCGCGGCTGCGCTCGCGGCGAGCACGCTCCTCGGGCGGCAAGTCCTCTTCACCCGGCAGCAGCTCGGCGGCGTCGACCAGCTTCGTCTCCTCGCCCGACACGACGTCGAACGACCACAGGCTGTGCCGCGGGTCGGTGCCGGACTCGGCACGCAGGAACAGGACGCGGGAGCCGTCCGGAGCGACCTTGAACTCTTTCGGCGCGCCGAGGGTGAAGCGCTGAGTGCGGGCCTGACGGCGGAGGAACGGAAGATCTTCGAGGCTGGTCACGTCCGCACTCTCTCAGACCATCACTCGGGGACGCCAACGCCTTCCAGCTTCTTCAGTTCCGTCTCGGGGTCGAAGTCGGCCTGGGGGAACTTCGGGTCCATCTCCTCGATCGTCTCGATCAGCAGCCGCGCGACCAGGAAGTTGCGGTACCACTTGTGATCGGCGGGAACGGCGTACCAGGGCGCGGTCGCCGTCGAGGTCTTCGCGAAGATGTCGGCGTAGGCCTTCTGATAGTCGTTCCACTGGGCGCGCGCGTCGAGGTCGGCGGGGTTGTACTTCCACCACTTCGCCGGGGTCTCCAGCCTCGCCTTGAGCCGCTTCAGCTGCTCCTCCGGCGAGATGTCGAGGAACACCTTCACGACGGTGGTGCCCGCGTCGGCCAGCTCCTGTTCGAACTCGTTGATCTCGGCGTAGCGCTTGCGCCATTCCGCGGCGGGCACCAGTTTCTGCACGCGCGGGACCAGGATGTCCTCGTAGTGGGACCGGTCGAAGACGCCGACCTGCCCGGGTACGGGGAGCTGTTTGCGGATCCGCCACAGATAGTGGTGGCGTGCTTCGGCCGCGGTCGGCTTCTTGAACCCCGCGTACCGCACGCCCATCGGGTTGACCAGGCCGAGGACGTGCCCGACCGTCCCGCCCTTGCCGGAGGTGTCCATCCCCTGCAGGACCAGCAGGACACTGCGCTCGCCGCCGCCGACGCCCTCCGCGTAAAGGGCCTCCTGCAGCTTCGCGAGCTTGCCGCCGGAGTCGGCGAGGTCCTTGAGCGCCTTCGGCTTCTTGTGCGGCCCGATCGGGAACGAGCCCGGATCGTGCCGCTCGGTCCCCTTGCCGATCCTCAGCGCGTCCCGCACGGAGACCTGGTCCTTTTTCGCCATCCGGCGACGATAACCGCGGTCCGCGCCACGCGCCTGCGGTGATCAAGTACTCCGATGCACGATTTCGCCACTCGATGGAGTCGATACGCAACGAACAACGGGTCAAAGCAACGTTTCCCGGATGAAGTCCACGGGAAGGACATCTAACCTGAACGCATGACGACCGCCGACTTCATCGCGCTCGACGAGCAGTGGAGCACGCACAACTACCACCCCCTGCCCGTCGTGATCGCCACCGCCGAGGGCGCTTCGGTCACCGACGTCGAGGGCAAGACCTACCTCGACTTCCTTTCCGGTTATTCCGCGCTGAACTTCGGGCACCGCCACCCCGGGCTCATCGCCGCCGCGATCGAGCAGTTCGGCCGGGTGACCCTGACCTCCCGCGCCTTCCACCACGACCAGCTCGGGCTGTTCTGCCGGGAACTCGCCGAGCTGACCGGTACCGAGATGACGCTGCCGATGAACTCCGGCGCGGAGGCCGTCGAGTCCGCGGTGAAGATCGCCCGGAAGTGGGCGTACCAGGTCAAGGGCGTCCCCGACGGGACCGCGGAGATCATCGTCGCGGGCTCGAACTTCCACGGCCGCACGACGACCATCGTGTCCTTCTCCACCGACGAGACCGCGCGTGCCGACTTCGGCCCGTTCACGCCGGGCTTCGTCACCGTCAAGTACGGCGACGCCGACGCGCTGCGCGACGCCATCACCGAGCGCACCGCCGCGATCCTGCTGGAGCCGGTCCAGGGCGAGGCGGGCGTGATCGTGCCGCCCACCGGCTACTTCGCCGAGGCGCGGCGCCTGTGCGACGAGCACGACGTCCTGCTGATCGCCGACGAGATCCAGTCGGGCCTCGCGCGCACCGGCACCGTCCTCGCGCTCGACCACGAAGAAGTCCGCGCCGACGTCTACACCCTGGGCAAGGCGCTCGGCGGCGGGATCATGCCGGTCTCGGCCGTCGTCGGCAGCCAGGACGTGCTCGGCGTGCTGAAGCCGGGTGAGCACGGCTCCACCTTCGGCGGGAACCCGGTCGCCTGCGCGATCGGCCGGGCCGTGGTCGGGCTGCTCAAGACCGGCGAGTTCCAGGAACGCTCGCGCGAACTGGGCGCCCACCTGCACGGCAGGCTCGGCGAACTGGTCGGGAACGGGCTGGCCGAGGTCCGCGGCCGCGGCCTCTGGGCGGGCATCGACATCGCGCCCGGCGGGCCGACCGGCCGGGAGGCGTCCACCGCGCTGGCCGAACGCGGCGTCCTGTGCAAGGAGACGCACGACCACACCCTGCGGATCGCGCCGCCGCTGGTGATCAGCCGCGAGGAACTCGACCGCGGTATCGACGCGATCACGGAGGTCGTCAAGACCCGGTGAACCTTTCGGGCGGCCGGTACGTTGGCTGTCCATGGGAGACGAGCGGGAGTGGGTGGAGCGGCCGCTGGTCGGCACCGAGACGGTGTCGCCGGAGGACTGGTTCGCGAGGGGTAAGGCGCTGCGGGACAAGGCGCCGTCGTCCGAGCACGATCACGCGGCGGCGGGCAAGGAACGGCCCGGGGTGGCGGAGTTCTTCGCCCGGAGCAACGAAGGCCGCCTGCCGGACCTGGTGGAACTGCGGCGCGAGCGCATGCTCGCGTCGCCGTTCACCTTCTACCGCGGCGCGGCCGGGCTGATGGCCGCGGATCTGGCGGGTTCGCCGGCCTCCGGGCTGACGGCGCAGCTGTGCGGGGACGCGCACGCGGCGAACTTCGGGCTCTACGGCACTCCCGAAGGCCAGATCGTGATGGACATCAACGACTTCGACGAGTCCGTGCCGGGGCCGTGGGAGTGGGACCTCAAGCGGCTCGCCGCGAGTCTCGTGCTGGCCGGGCGCGAGGGCGGCATCGGCGAATCGGGCTGCCGCGAAGCCGCCGAGGACGCGGTGAAGTCCTACCGGCGCACCATCCGGGGGCTGGCGGAACTGCCGTTCCTGCGAGCGTGGAACGCGCTGCCGGACGCGTCGGTGCTGAGCAAGGTGAAGGCGCACGACCTGATCGACGACTTCGAAGAAGCGGCCGAGAAGGCGCGGAAGAACACCAGCGCCAAGGTCACCGCGAAGTGGACCCGGCGGATCGACGACCACGAGACCGGCCTGGAACGGCACCGGTTCGTCGAGGACCCGCCGGTGCTCACACACGTCGACGACGCGACAGCGGAAGCCGTCGTCACCGGCCTGGTGTCGTATGTGGACACCCTGCGCGAGTCGCGGCGGACGCTGATCTCGCGGTACCGGGTGTCCGATGTGGCCTTCCGGGTGGTCGGCACCGGCAGTGTCGGGCTGCGCAGCTATGTCGCGCTGCTGCACGGGAACTCCGGTGAAGACCTTGTCCTGCAAGTGAAACAGGCCAACCCGTCGGCGCTGGCGCCCTACCTCGGGCTGCCTTCGCCGGAACACGAAGGCAAGCGGATCGTCGAGGGCGCGCGGCTGGTGCAGGCCGAGACGGACATCCTGCTCGGCTGGACGACCATCGACGGCGTGCCGTACATCGTGCGGCAGTTCCGGAACCTCAAGGGCGACATCGACCCGGCGGAGCTGAAGAAGGACCACCTAGACGACTACGGCCGCCTCGCGGGCGCTCTGCTGGCGCGGGCGCACGCGCGGTCGCTGCACCCGCAGATGCTGGCGGGGTACTTCGAGGACGACGAAGACCTCGACGAGGCCATCGGGGCGTACGCGGTGCGATACGCGGATCAGACCGAAGAGGACTTCGCCGTCTTCGCCGCGAGCTGAAGGGGCCCTTCCCCGCATCGCACGCGGCGAAGGGCGCTTTCCCCACGTCTGATGTGGGGAAAGTCCCCTTCAGCCCCATGGGGTGGTCACGTAATCTCGCCGGATGAGCGGAAGAGCACCGTACGGGCTGGTCGCGGTGACCTGCGCCGTGCTCATGGTCGTCCTCGGCCTGCTGGTCTCCGGCGTAGGTCTGTCCGGGCCCGACGCCCTGGCCGACGGGTGGGTGCGGCGCACCTTCGGCGAAGACGTTCTGCGACTCCTCGTCCTGCCGACCGAGGCCTACGTCCTGATCCCGATCGCGGTCCTCGCCGTCGCCTTGTGCCTGTCAGGAGGGCACAAGCTCGAAGCGGTACTGACCGTCGTGGGCCCGCTCATCGCGATCCTCGCCAACACCTGGGTGCTCAAACCGCTCTTCGACCGCTGGAAGAACACCTATCTCGCGTACCCCAGCGGGCACACCGTCGCGCTGGTCGCGGTACTGACCGTGCTCGTCCTGCTCGCCCGCCCCGGGGTCGCGACGGCCGTCATCGCTGTCGTGGGCGCGGTGGTGCTCGGCAGTGTCACGATCGGCATGATCGGCCTCGGCTATCACTACCTGACCGACGTCGTGGGCGGCACGCTGTTCGCCGTCGCGACCGTGTGCGCGACGTGGACGCTGCTCACCTGGGCTGCACGGCGTCGCGCGCCAGTGCCGTCAGACGGCTGACGGCGCGCAGGTACTTCTTGCGGTAGCCGCCGTTCACCATCTCCTCGGTGAACAGCAGCGGCACCGGCTCACCCGAGACCACCAGCGGGATCGCGCGGTCGTAGAGCCGGTCGGCGAAGGCGACCAGCCGCAGTCCGACGTTCTGGTCGGGGACCGGGTGGATGTCGCGCAGGTGCACGCGGGTCACGCCGTCGAGAAGCCTGCCGTAGCGCGAAGGATGCAGCTCGCCGAGGTGCCCGCACAACGCGTCGAAGTCGTCCACAGTGGACTCTGGATGCGCGGCGGCGGAGGCTTCCAGCTCCTCCGGGCTCGCGGGCGGCGGCGCGTCGGGCAGACCGCGGTGGCGGTAGTCCGGGCCGTCGACGCGGCAGACGCCGAACCGGGCCGACAGCGACTGGATCTCGCGCAGGAAGTCCGCGGCGGCGAACCGGCCTTCGCCGAGTTTGTCCGGCAGCGTGTTGGAGGTCGCCGCCACGAACACCCCGGCCGAGATCAGCTCCTGCAGCAGCCGGGTGACGAGCATGGTGTCGCCGGGGTCGTCGAGCTCGAACTCGTCGATCGCCAGGAACCGGTGCTCGGACAGCCGCCGGACCGCTTCGGCGAACCCGAGGGCGCCGACGAGGTGGGTCAGCTCCACGAAAGTGCCGTACGCCTTGGGGGACGGCGTCTCGTGCCACGTCGAGGCGAGCAGGTGCGTCTTGCCGACGCCGAAGCCGCCGTCCAGGTAGAGCCCCATCGGCCCGGCGGGCGCGTCGTCCCCGCCACCGAACAGCGCGCGCAGCTTCGACTTCGGCTTCCGGTTCGCGGCCTCGGCCACGCGCTTCGCGAAAGCCCCGCAGTCGACGACGGCCGCGGCCTGACTCGGCTCGTCCGGGTTGGGCACGTAAGTGGAGAACCGGACCGCGTCGAACCTCGGCGGCGGGACGAGCGCGGTGATCAGCTCGTCGGCGGACAGCTCCGGACGGCGATCGATCAGGCGGGCGGGCATTCGCCGAGAGTAACGGCACCGGCGGCGGCCGTTCACCCTCCCTGACCGGGCGTATCCCCCGCTCAGCGGTGCCGTCGGGCGCGTGCTGGGATGGTCGTGTGCAGCTTTTGTGGCCAACGACACCGGCGGATCCCGTCTCCGGCGCCGACCTGGAACGGCTCTACGGGTATCCCGAAAACCTGACCCGCCCCTGGGTCCAGGTCAACTTCGTCAGCTCCGCGGACGGCGCGGCGGCGGTCGACCAGCTGTCCGAGGGGCTTTCGCACCCCGCCGACAAGCGGATCTTCCTGATGGGACGGCTGCTTTCCGACGTGATCCTGGTCGGCGCGGGCACGGCTCGCGCCGAGGGCTACCGCGGCGCGCGGATCACTCCCGAACGCGCCGCCCGCCGGGTCTCGCTCGGGCTGTCCGAAGTCCCGCCGATCGCGGTGGTGACCCGTTCCGGTGAACTCGACCCCGCGGGCCCGTTGTTCACCGACACCAAAGTCCCGCCCATCGTCATCACCACCGAGAAGGCGCCGCGAGCCGCGCTGGAGCGCGCGGGTGCCGAAGTCCTCGTCGCCGGGACCGATGACGTCGACCTCCACGAGGCGCTGAAACTCCTGGCCGGGCGCGGGCTGTATCGCGTCGACTGCGAAGGCGGGCCGATGCTGTTCGGCGACCTGATCGCGGCCGACCTCGTCGACCAGCTGTGCCTGACCGTCGCTCCCCTGCTGGCGGGCGCGGGCGAACGCCGGATCGCCGACGGCCGTCCCGCCCCGCAGCCGCGGCGGATGGATCTCGCGTCCGTGCTCTTCGAAGACGGCTTCACCATGCTCCGCTATCGCCGCCGGGAGGGCGGGTGAGCGAGCCCGCGCCGGTTCCGGACGAGGAGCTGGCGGCCCGGGCCGCCGCCGGGGACCACGGTGCCTTCGACACCCTGGTCCGGCGGCACACGGCCAGGATGTACCGCGTGGCGCTGCGGATCACCGGCAGCGCGGCGGAGGCCGAGGACGTCGTCCAGGAGGCCTGGCTTTCCGCGTGGCGCGCGCTGCCCGGGTTCCGGTTCGAATCCGCGGTGTCCACCTGGCTCTACCGGGTGACGACGAACGGCGCGCTCGGCCAGGTCCGGCGCCGGAAACCGACCGTGCCGCTCGACGAGGGGGACGCGGGCGTCGTGCCTGGTCCGGAGGGGCATGTGGTGAGCGCCGAACAGGTCGGCACCGTGCTGCGCGCGATCGCCGAACTCGATGTCGGCCAGCGGATCCCGCTGATTCTGCGAGAATTCGAAGGCTTGACCTACGAGGAGATCGCCGAGGTCCTCGAGGTCGGAGTGCCCGCCTTGCGCGCCCGTCTGCACCGCGCGAGGGTGGCTCTGCTGGCGAAGCTCGGCGACAACTTCCGACCCGGGGAACGGTGATGAGCGAGGATCCGCGCGACGACCCCCGGTGGGCGCAGGTGCGCGCCGCCGCGAGCCGTCCGGTGCCGACGCCGCCCGGGCTCGTCGAACGGGTGCTCCGCTCGGTCGGCGGGGTCCGCGGCAGGCACACCACGGCGCCGCTCGATCTGCCCTCGGCGGGTGGGAAGACCCAGGTGTCGGAACGGGCGCTGGTGCTGATGACCAGAAAGGTCGCCGCCGAGATCGGCCGCGACCTCGGCGGGGTCCACGTCTCGGCCGTCGCGCTCGAGGACGACGTCCTCCAAGTGCTGGTGACGGTCCGGTTCGGTGTCGAGGCGTCGGCCGCGGAACTGTTGCGTCACCGCGTCACCGCGGCGCTGACCGGTCAGCTCGGCTCGTCCCCGCCCGCGATCAACGTCCACGTCGTCGACGTGCATCCCGACTGACCCCGGACCTGGACCGACCGCTCACCACCGGATCAACGCGGGCGTGACTCGCGTGATCAGGGACCGCACACTCGAGTGTGCGGGTGCCTGATCACGCGAGTTGCTGTTGAGGTGTGCGCCGAATGTGGCATTGGGGACGTTGAGTGTCCCCAATGCCACAGTGGGCGCACCTGGGATCGGGGGTGACTCGACGTCGTGTTCCTGAGGCCACAGGTGCGTTCGGGTGCCCGCCGCCAGGACACCTTTGGCTTTCGGCTTAATAGGACACGAATCGCCACTCACGACCAGCTGGACCGACCGTCCACCCGGACTGAACACCCGAAGTGATTACCCCGTTCGGGGGACACGGCGGGACGACTCGGCATGCGCGCGTGTCCTGGTCGGTGAGAGCGTAGGGACCGCCGCGCGCGCAGGTCGCGCGGCAACCGGTGCGAGAAGGAGCGAACTTCATGGCGCAGCCGAGCGTGAGCAAGCCCGACACCCCGGTCGCGGGGTCGTCGCTCAACGAGGAAGGAGCCGCCGGCAAGACCACGATCTCGTCGGTGGTGGTGCAGAAGGTGGCCGGTCTGGCCACCCGTGAGGTGACCGGGATCCACGCGCTGGGCGGCGGCGTCTCGCGGGCCTTCGGCGCGATCCGCGAGCGCATCCCCGGTTCCGGCACGGTCACCACTTCCGGTGTCTCGGTCGAGGTCGGCGAGAAGCAGGCGGCGATCGATCTCGACGTGGTCGTCGAGTACGGCGCGCGCATCGTCGACGTCGCGCGGGCGGTGCGCCGCAACGTGATCGGCCAGGTCGAGCAGATCACCGGCCTCGAGGTGATCGAGGTCAACATCGCGGTGAACGACATCCACCTGCCCGACGAGAACGGCGGCGAGACCGAGACCTCGCGGGTCGAATGATGAACGGGACCCAGACCGGCCTGCTCGCCGGCCTCATCCTCGGCCTCGCCGCGACCCAGGGCTTCACCGCGTTCCTGGTGACACTGGCCGTCGGCGTCATCGGCCTCGTCCTCGGCCGGGTGCTCGACGGCGAACTCGACCTCGGCGATCTGTTCGGCCGGGGCCGCGACAAATGACCGTCCCGCCCGACCCGGAAGATCGCGGCACCCTCACCATCGCGCCCACCGTGGTCCGAAAGATCGCGCAGCACGCGGCGGACCAGGTCGACGGGACCACGCGTGCCGAGCGGCGGATCGCCGGACTCGGGCTGGGGACACACGGCGCGAGCGCGAAGGTCGGCGGTGAGGGCAACGACGTCGACCTCGTGCTCGACGTGGCGTTGAACTATCCGGCACCGGTGCGGCGGGTCGTCGGCGATCTGCGCGCCCGGGTCACCGAAGAGGTCGAACGGATCACCTCGTACCAGGTCCGCGACATCTCGGTGAAGGTCTCCGCGCTCTTGCCCGACATCGCGCCCCGCGTCCGCTAAAAGGAGCAACTGGCATGCGTTTGTTCGTCCGCCTGCTGTCCGCCCTGATCGGGCTGGCGCTGGCCGCCGCCGGGGTCCTGCTGGCCTTGGAGGTCGGCTGGGGCTGGTGGCGGCCGGGGCGGGGACCGCTCTTCCTCCCGTGGGACGACTGGCGCGACAGGCTCTCGGAGGTGTCCTGGAGCGCGCCGGAGGTCCGGTACCTCGCGATCGCCGTGGCGGTCGTGGGCCTGCTGCTGATCCTGGCGGCGGCCTCGGCCGGGCGGCGGGCCATCCGGCTGGCCGATCCGGCGAACGAGGTCAGCGTGACCACCTCGCCGCGTTCGCTGGCGAGGCTGGTGGGGCTGACCGTGCGCGCGCAGGACAACGTCGCGGGCGCCAAGGTCACCGCCACCGCCAAGAAGATCCGCGTCCGCGCGACGAGCAGGCTGGAAACCGAAGGCGAGCTGCGGCCGCGGCTGCTGGAAACGGTCTCCGGCCTGCTCGACGACGTCCCCCTGGTGCGGCGGCCGAAGGTGTCCGTCGTCGTCGACTCCCCGAAGGACCGCCGATGACCCGTTCGGTCTCCGCCAAGGCGCTCGGCCGGTCCACCGGCACCGAACGCACCCTGACCGTCCTCATCGGACTGCTCGCGCTGCTCGGCGGGGCCGCGGTGGTCGCGGTCGGCGCGGGCTGGCTCGGCACCTATCGGGCCGACCGCTCACTCGTGGACCCGATCGCGCTCGACTGGCTCTCGCAGCACGCGCTCGCCGCCCGGATCGGCGCCATCGTGCTCGGTGTCCTGCTGTTGTGGCTGGGACTGTGGTGGTTCTTCCGGTCGCTGCGCCCGGAAGGCCGCCCGGACCTCGAACTCGACGACGACCTCGTGGTGACCTCCTCGGCCATCTCCGAGGCCGTCCGCGCCGACGCCGAGACGATCGACGGCGTCGGGCGCGCCCGGGTCCGCGCGGTCGGCGACAGCGACAACCCGGCGCTGCGGATCACCCTCTGGCTGAGCGAGGGCACCGACCTGAAACGGGTCTGGGAGCAGCTCGACCTCACCGTCCTGGCCCGCGCGCGGGAATCGCTCGGGGTCACCGTGCTGCCCACCGCCGTCCGGCTCGAACTCGACACGGGAGCACCGCAACGGGTGCGCTGAGCGCGTCGTTGTGGCAAGAATGGCCGTCATGTCGCTTCCCTTGACACCGCCGGTCAAACCGATGCTCGCCAAACCGGCGAAGGCGATCCCCGATTCCGGTGGTCTGCTGTTCGAGCCGAAGTGGGACGGCTTCCGCTGCCTGGTGTTCCGCGACGGCGACGAGCTGACCCTGCAGTCCCGCTCGGAGAAACCGCTCAACCGGTACTTCCCCGAGGTCGTCGAGCGGCTGAAGGCGGCGCTGCCCGAGCGGATCGTGCTCGACGGCGAACTGGTGGTCGGCCGGGACGGGAAGCTGGACTTCGACGCGCTCACCGACCGGATCCACCCCGCCGAAAGCCGGATCAAGCTGCTGGCGGAGCAGACCCCGGCGGAGTTCGTCGCGTTCGACCTGCTGGCGCTCGGCGACGAGTCCTATCTGGACGAACCGACGTCGAAGCGGCGCGAACGGCTGGAGAAGCTGGCCTCGGACGGCATCCACCTGACCCCGGCCACCTCGGATCCGGCGATCGCGCGGCACTGGTTCGAGCTGTTCGAGGGCGCCGGGCTCGACGGCGTCATCGGCAAACCGCTCGACGAGCCGTACACCCCCGGCAAACGGGTCCTGCTCAAGTACAAGCACTCGCGCACCGCCGACTGCGTGCTCGCGGGCCTGCGCTGGCACGTCGACGGCGAAGCGGGCGAGATGGTCGGCTCGTTCCTGCTCGGGCTCTACGACGAGGACGGCGTGCTGCACCACCCCGGCGTCGTCGGGTCGTTCCCGGTCACCCGGCGGCGTGAACTGGCCGAGGAACTGGCGCCGCTGATCACCGACGGGGCCGATCACCCCTGGCTGGGTGACAACGTGCGGGAAAAGCAGCGGATCCCCGGCGGGATCACCCGGTGGAAGTCCAAGGAAGCCCCGTGGGTGCCGCTGAAGCTGGAGAAGGTGGTCGAGGTCGGCTACGAGCACACGGAAGGCGGCTATCCGTCGCGGTTCCGCCACACCGCGCAGTTCAAGCGGTGGCGTCCCGACCGCGAACCGGATTCCTGCACCTACGCCCAGCTCGAAGAAGTCGCCCGCTACGACCTGGACGCGGTCTTCCGCGGCGAGGTGAAGCGCACCCGCTAACCGGGGTCTGACACACCACCTGCGAAGCTCACCCACGAGCTTTGTCATGCCCTGGAAGTGAGGACCAGCCCGTGAGCACCGCCCGCCGCACGCCACGGCTGATCCTGACGACGGCCATGGTCACGGCCGCGCTCGCGGGCTGCACGGCCGGTCCGTCGGTCCGGCCGGCGGTGATCGACAACGACGGCAAAACCGATCCCGGCTCGTCGACCACGGCGCAGCAGGTACCGCTGCCGCCGCTCACCGAACCGCAGTCGCCGTCCATCAAATGGGAGAACTGCGACGAGGCGACCCGGCAACGGCTGGGCCAGCCGTCCGTGCCGGACACGCTGAAGTTCTCCTGCGCCAGGGTGCCCACCACGCTCGACGCGCCGGATCTGCCCGGCCGCGGGCTCTCGCGGATGACGGTGGTCAAGGCCGGCGGCGGGCCGATCCCGCTGGTCGTGGTCAACGACGTCGACGGTGAGCCGGGTTCGCTGTACGCCGCGCGGCTGGCCGCGGTGCTGCCGCCCGAGTACCTGCAGAAGTTCTCGCTGATCGGCGTGGACCGGCGCGGGACCGGGGCGTCCGCGCCGGTGCAGTGCATCCCGGCGGAGATCCGCACCGACCTGCTCGGCGGGGACCCGGCCGCCGGCGACCTCGAAGCCGTGGTCGACGCGGCGCGCAAGGCGGGCCAGCAGTGCGCGATCGAACTGGACGACTCTCAGGTCGCGATGGACAGCTGGCGGACCGCGGGCGACCTCGAAGAACTCCGGAAGCAGCTGGGGCTGGACAAACTGCACGCGCTGGGCCGCGGTGACGGTTCGAAGGTCATCGCCGAATACGCCGTGCGGTTCCCGGCACAGGTCGGCCGCGTCATGCTCGACGGACTGCCCGACCCGGCCCCCGACGCGGCCGCCGTCCAGGAGTCCATCGCCGCGAGCGCGCAGGCAACCCTCGATGCCTTCGGCGCCGACTGCATCGCCAAGGGCTGCCCGATCGGCGACGCCCGCGCGGCCGTGACCGCGGTGGCGGACCGGCTCCGCGCAGCGACCGCGATGACCACCGACGGGGTGGAGATCACGCCGGGGATCGCTTTGTACGCCGTCTATTCCGGGCTCGCGCAGCGCTCGCGGTGGGTGGAACTCGCCGAGGCGCTCAAGACCGCGCAGACCGGCGACGTCACGCCGCTGGCCGCGTTCGCCGAACCGGTGCTCAAGGACTCCCGGGCCCGGCCGACCCGGCTGGACGGCACGCTCGCGACCAAGTGCAACGACAGCGCGACACGGCTCTCGGCCGAAGAACTCACGCGCGTGACCACGACCCTGCGCGACAAGTACCCGCAGTTCGGCGTCTTCGCCGCGCAACAGCTGGCGTGGTGCAGCCCGTGGCCCGTGCGCCGCGAACCGCTCCCGCCCGCGGGTGCCCCCGGCGCGCCGCCGATCCTCGTCGCGGGCACCGCGACCGACCCGGTCACGCCGGAACAGGGCACCGGCCGGGCCGCCGACCAGATGCCGAGCGCGGTCACGATCACCTGGCAGGGCGCCGGGCACGGCGCGCTGGGCCTCTCCCCCTGCGTCACCGACGCGACGCGGGCCTTCCTGATCGACGGCAAGATCCCCGTCGACGGCACCCTCTGCCCCGCCTGATCCCTCACGTTCCGTGCCCCCGCGCGCGCTATGAAAGGCCCGTTACTTGCAAATTTTGCAAGTAACGGGCCTTTCATAGCGTCGGGCGGCCGCGAAAGGCGCTACTGCCGGTAAGACTCCACCTCGGAGACCGGCCGCACCGCGGCCCCGTCCGGGTCCTCGTCGAACTCGACCCGCGCCCGCCGCTGCCGCAGCAGGTCCCAGCACTGGTCGAGCTGCTGCTCCACGCCCGCGAGCCGGGCCCGGTCGTCCGAACTCAGCCCGGCGCCGATCGCCCGCGAGCGGAGTTCGTGCTCCTCGCTGACCAGTTCGTCGATCCGGCTGAGGATGTCCCCGTCGGCCATGTACGCCTCCTGCGAAACCTGGGTTGCTCCATAAGAGACGCTACGCGCAATCGCGGGAATGTGCGCCGGGCCTGTTTCGTTACGCCGGACATGAGCACAGTTGAGCTGACCGCCGCCAACTTCGATCAGGTCGTGTCCGAGAACGACTTCGTGATCATCGACTTCTGGGCGGGCTGGTGCATGCCGTGCCGCCAGTTCGCGCCGACCTACGAAAAGGTGTCGGGCAATCACGACGACATCGTGTTCGCGAGCGTCGACACCGAGGCCGAGCAGCAGCTGGCCGCCGCCTTCGACGTGCGCTCGATCCCCACGCTCGCGGTGATCCGCGACAAGACGGTCATCTACGCGCAGCCGGGCGCGCTTCCCGAGAAGACGCTCGAAGACCTGATCCAGCAGGCGCGCGACATCGACATGGACAAGCTCAAGGAAGAGGCTCAAGAAGCCTGAGAAACGAAAAGAAGGGGCCCTTCCCGGCGGATTTCGCCGGGAAGGGCCCCTTTGTACTTCAGCGGAACCGTGCCACCAGGGACCGGGTCAGCCCCGGGTGGCGAGTCCGCGCAGGAAGAACGCCAGGTTCGCCGGGCGTTCCGCCAGCCTGCGCATGAAATAGCCGTACCATTCGTCGCCGTAGGGGACGTAGACGCGCATCGTCTTGCCGTCGCCCGCGATCCGGCGCTGCTCTTCGGGACGGATCCCGTACAGCATCTGGAATTCGTGGTCGTCCGCCTCGCGGTCCGTGTCCATCACGAGCTTCTCGGCGATCGCGATCATCCGGGGGTCGTGCGAGGCGACCATCGGATAACCCTTGCCCTGCATGAGGATCTTCAGGCAGCGCACGTAGGACTTGTCCACTTCGGACTTGCCCTGGAACGCGACCTCTTCGGGTTCGGCGTAGGCGCCCTTGCACAGCCGGACGCGGGAGCCCTCGCCGGAGAGGTCGCGGCAGTCCTGTTCGGTCCGCCGCAGGTAGGCCTGCAGCACCGCGCCCACCCACGGGTACTCGGTGCGCAGTTCCCGCAGGATGCCCAGCGTCGAGTCGGTGGTGGTGTGGTCCTCCATGTCGAGGGTGACCGTGGCACCGACCGCTTCGGCCGCCGCGCAGATCTTGCGGGCGTTCTCCAGCGCGACCTTCTCGCCGTCCGCGGGCAGGAACTGGCCGACCGCGGACAGCTTCACCGAGACGTCCGCGCCGAACGCGAGACCGTCGGCGGCCAGCGCGGACAGCAGTTCCTCGTAGGCGCGGACGGTCGTCGCGGCCTGCTCGGCGTCGGTGGTGTCCTCGCCGAGGTGGTCGAGGGTGACCCGGAGGCCGTCTTCGGCCAGTTCACGGACCACCCGGGCGGCGTCGGGCGTCCCGGCGCCGGCGACGAACCGACCTACCACCGATCGGGTGGCGGGGACGACCTCGACCAGCTTGCGCATCCGCTGGGATCGAGCGGCGGCGAGCAGCGGGGCACGCAGCATCACGGACTCCTGAGAACTCAGCCCTGGTGGGGGTAACGGACGGAGGTGGGCGGAACGAAGGTCTCCTTGACCGAGCGCGGGCTCGTCCAGCGGAGGAGGTTGAACACCGAACCGGCCTTGTCGTTCGTGCCGGACGCGCGACCGCCGCCGAAGGGCTGCTGGCCGACGACCGCACCGGTCGGCTTGTCGTTGACGTAGAAGTTGCCGGCGGCGAAGCGCAGCGCCTCGGACGCCTTCGCGACGGCTGTGCGGTCGTTGGCGATGACCGCGCCGGTGAGCGCGTAGTCGGCGGTCTCGTCGATCAGCTTCAAGACGTTGTCGAAGCCCTCGTCGGTCTCGTCGTCGTAGACGTGGAGCGAAAGGATCGGGCCGAAGTACTCGGTGCGGAAGATCTCGTGGCCCGGGTTGTCCGAAACCAGGATCGTCGGGCGCACGAAGTAGCCGACGCTGTCGTCCGCGGTGCCACCGGCGATGACGTCGATCTCGACGTCCTCGGCCGCGTTCTTCAGCACGGCGGCGTGCTTGTCGAAGGCGCGGCGGTCGATCACGGCGCCACCGAAGTTGCCCAGATCGTTGACGTCGCCGTAGGTGATGGCCTCGGTCTCGGCGATCAGACCGTCCTTCAGGCTCGCCCAGAGCGAACGCGGGACGTACGCGCGGGACGCGGCCGAGCACTTCTGGCCCTGGTACTCGAAGGCGCCGCGGACCAGCGCGGTGCGCAGGATGTCGACGTCGGCCGAGGAGTGCGCGAGCACGAAGTCCTTGCCGCCGGTCTCGCCGACCAGACGCGGGTACGTGCGGTAGCCGGAGATGTTGGCGCCGACGGTGCCCCACAGGTGTTGGAAGGTCGCGGTGGACCCGGTGAAGTGGATCCCGGCCAGGTCGCGGTGGGTCAGGGCGACCTCGGAGACGGCCTTGCCGTCACCCGGCAGCAGGTTGATCACGCCCGGCGGCATGCCGGCCTCTTCGAGCAGGCGCATCAGCAGGTGCGCGGCGTAGCTCTGCGTCGGCGACGGCTTCCACAGCACGACGTTGCCCATCAGCGCGGGCGCGGTCGGCAGGTTGCCGGCGATCGCGGTGAAGTTGAACGGGGTGATGGCGTACACGAAGCCCTCGAGCGGGCGGTGCTCCATCCGATTCCAGATACCGGGCGAGCTGACCGGCTGCTCGGCGAGGATCTGGCGGCCGAAGGCGACGTTGAAGCGCCAGAAGTCGATCAGCTCGCAGGCGGAGTCGATCTCGGCCTGGAAGGCGGTCTTCGACTGGCCGAGCATGGTGGCGGCGTTCAGCCGGGCACGCCACGGTCCGGCCAGCAGGTCGGCGGCACGCAGGATGATCGCGGCGCGGTCGTCGTAGGACAGCGCGCGCCAGCCGGGAGCGGCGGCCTTGGCCGCGGCGATCGCGTCGTGCGTGTCCTGCGCGGTCGCGCTGTGGATGACGCCCAGCACCGCCTTGTGGTTGTGCGGCTGGACGACCTCGATCTTCTCGCCGCCGCCCTTGCGCTGCTCACCGCCGATCGTCACGGTGATGTCGATGGGGTCCGCGCCGCCCAGCGACTTGAGCGCGCCCTCGAGTTCAGCGCGCTCCGCGCTGCCCGGCGCGTAGTTCAGCACCGGCTCGTTCTTCGGGGCGGGGGTCTGGGTCACGGCGTCCACTGACTGCTCCTGACTTCACTTCGCCGGGTAGAGGTCTCACCCCGAACGTTAGACCGGACGAGTCCGCCGCGGCTTGTTCGACTGGCTAGAATCGGGGTGACCATCTTGTCCGATCGGCTTAATTCGGTGATTACAGCGACTACTGATTCGACCACTGCCGCCTCCCTGCGGCATGTCCTCGCCACTCTCGGGGAACCGCTGGTCAGAGTGCTCGCGGCACCGAGTGGGCTCGGGGTCGAGGTGGGAGACGTCGTCATCCACGATCCGGAGGATCCGCCCGACGCCCATCCGGGTGATCTCGTCCTGGTGATCGGCGCCCGTGGCCGGGCCGCCGCGGGCGCGATCCGGGCAGCCGGACGGTCGGGGGCGGCCGCGGTGGCGGTCAAGAACGGCTCGGCGGTCGTGAACGTCGCGACCGACGCGGGGATCGCCCTGATCGAGGTCGGCCACGAGGCGCGCTGGGAGCAGGTCGAGGCGCTGGCCAGGGGTGTCGTGGACGCGGCCCGGGCCGGGGGCGAGGCGGACAGCGGCGAGGTGCTGGGCGACCTGTTCTCGCTCGCGCAGACCATCGCGACGCTCACCGGCGGTCTGGTCAGCATCGAGGACACCGCGAGCCGCGTGCTGGCCTATTCGCGAGCGGGCGACGAGGTGGACGAACTGCGCCGTCTCTCGATCCTCGGCCGTGAAGGCCCGGAGCGGTACCTCGCGATGCTACGCGAATGGGGTGTCTACCAGCGACTTCGCGCCGGGGAAGGCATCGTCCGCATCGACGAGCGGCCCGATCTCGGCATCCGGCGCCGGATCGCGGCCGGGATCCACGCCGGGTCGCAGCCGCTCGGCACGATCTGGGTCCAGGAGGGCGCGCATCCGCTCACCGAAAGCGCGGAAATCGCGTTGCTCGGCGCGAGCCGGGCGCTCGCGCCCCAGCTGATCCGGCACCGGACCCTGCCCAGCCCGGAACTCCGGCTGCGCGAAGACCTGCTGGCGGGACTGCTCGACGGCCGCCTCGACGTCGAGTCCGTGGCCGACGACATCGGCGCGGATCCCGGGAAACCGGCCATGGTGCTGGGGTTCTCGCTCCCCCGCGACCGCGCGGCGACCGACCGGCAGCTGCGGCGGGCCGAGCTGGTGCACCTGATCACCGTGCACACCGCCGCGTACCGGCGGAGCGCGCTGGTGAGCGTGATCGGCGGCCGGGTCTACGCGCTGCTCCCCGATCTGCCCGAACACGCCGAGACGCGGATCCTGGCGCTGGCCAAGGAAATCGTCAGTACTGCGCAACGGCACCTCGACGTCCGGGTGCGCGCGGCGCTGGGCGGCGTCGTGCCCCGGCTCTCCGACGCGGCGGCTTCCCGTGGCGACGCGGACCGCGTGCTGGCGACGATGGCGCGTGGTCACGGGACCGCGGACGTCGCCTCGCTGGCCGACGTCCGCGCCGAGGTCCTGCTTTCCGAAGTGCTCGCTTTCCTCGGTGAGCAACCGAGAATCCGCGATCCGCGGCTGGCCGAGCTGATCGCGCACGACGCCGACCACGGCGGGATCCTGGTTCCGGCGGTGCTCGCCTACCTCGACGCGTTCGGTGACGTCCGGCGCGCGGCGCGCGAGCTGAACATCCACCCGAACACGGTGCGGTACCGGGTGCGGCGCGCGGCCGAGGTGTCCGGGATCGACCTGGACGACCCCGCGCAGCGCATCCTCACCCAGCTTCTCCTGCGCCTCTAGACCGCGTTTCGTCCTCTAGTTGCGGTAGTTCGTGACGCGTACAACCGCAACTAGAGGACGAATCGCGAGGGGGGTCAAGCCAGGGTCAGGCTGAACCGCCGGTTCTGGACGTCCAGCTTGTCGAGCCGCACCGCGACGGCCGCACCGGCGGTGAGCGGGCCGGCACCGCCGACGGTCGGCAAAAGACCTTCCATCCCTTGGGCCACTTCGACGAACGCGCCGAACGGCAGCACCCGCGTGACGACGCCGTCCAGGACGCCACCGTCGGCGTTGGCGACGACGAAAGCGCGCCAGTTCTCGTTGGGGGACATGCGATTCACCTCCTCTCCGCGCATCGTCCACCACACAGGGACACACACGGAGGCGGGCTGCGGGCCCGCGCGGAGATCAAGCGTCGGCCGGGGAACCCGTCCGCTCACGGCACGAGGCCGACCCGGCAGTCATGGCCGTGACACTAGCAAGAATCACGACGCCGTGGCGAGGCTCCGCAGCCCCGCGACCTCGGCGAGGGCCCGGTAGGAATCCAGCCGCTCCGCCTGGTCGAAAGTGCTGGTGGTCACGAGGATCTCGTCGGCACCGGTGGTGGCGACGAGGGCGTCCAGCCGGTCGCCCACCTCGTCCGGGGTGCCGGCGATCTGACCGTCGAGTGCCCGGTCCAGCCGCTCACGGTCGCGTTCGGACAGTGCCCCGGTGAGGATCTCCTCCACCGGCGACAGCGGCGGGAAGACCCCGTGCGTGCGCGAGTAGACCGTCGACCACGCTTCGGGAATCAGCAGCCGTCGCGCGGCTTCGGCCGTCTCCGCGACCGCGATCGCCGTGGACACCACGACGTACGGCCGCGAAGCCTGCGCCGAAGGACGGAAGCCGGAGCGGTAGCCCTCGATGGCTTCGAGCAGCGGCCCCTCGCCCCGGACCGGCGCGATCACCAGCGGCAGCCCCAGTTCCGCGGCCAGCCGCGCCCCGGCGCCAGTGGCCAGCAGGAACGCGGGCACACGCAGCCCCTCCGCCGGAATGGCGTGCACGCCCGGATACGCCGTCTGGTCTCCTGACAGGAAGCCCAGCAGTTCCCGGACCTGGTCGCCGAAGCGGTCGGCATCGTCCTTCTCGTGCCCGAGTGCCTGGCGGACGCCGCCGGTGAACCCGACCGACCGGCCCAGCCCCATGTCGATCCGGCCGGGGAACAGCGATTCGAGGACGCCGAACTGTTCCGCGACCACGAGTGGCCGGTGGTTCGGCAGCATCACGCCGCCGGTGCCGACCCGGATCCGCTCGGTCGCGGAGGCGACGGCGGCGGCCAGCACCGTCGGCGCCGAACCGGCGACGCCGGGCACGCTGTGGTGCTCGGAGACCCAGAATCGGTGGTAGCCCAGCGCTTCGATGTCCCTGGCGAAGGCGACCGTGTCCCGCAGCGCGCGGGGCGCGTCGCCACCGCGGCGGGTCGGGGACCGGTCCAGTACCGAAAGCGTGATCACCCTCGGGTCAACGCGCCCGGACCCGGCGGGCATTCCCCGCTCAGGGGCGCCAGCGCTCGCTGTAGTCCGCGTGGTCGGCGTGCGGCAGGGCCAGCAGCCGCAGGGTCAGGCACCAGTTCGTCCCGGCCTCGTCGGCGGGCACGTTGCACGTCTCGCACCAGTACTCGTTGCCGTACAGGGGGAATCCCGGGACCTTCTCCGAAACCGTGGTGCGGTGCGCCTGCAGGAGCCTGCGGGTCGCCTCGATCTCGTTGATCATCTGATTGACCACATCGAGCTCGATGTCGTTCATCGAACGGATCTTCTTTTCGATGACGACCTTGGTCTCACCGCGATTGAGCGATTCGCTGATCTCGGTTTTCTTGACCGCCTGCATGATCAACGCCTGGCGTTGCCCCACACGCGCGGCGAGAAAGGCGATCAAGTCGTCCACAGGTACTCCTTCGTCTCCCCCAGCCTAGTGTTCGGGTGAGACTGTCGCTGGCAGGAAGCCCGGCGTTACGACAAGGTCCCACGCGTCACACAGTCTCGTATCGGTCCGCCGCGGAGCGGTAACAGGTTTCTAGATCGACACGAAAGCGCAATCACTCCGCGAGCAAAACGAAGAAGAGATGGATGACGAGCACGAATTTGTCACCGATACCGCACGCGTCGTCACGAAATGCGTTCCCGCTCGTGGCCGGGCTCGCCGTCGCACTCACTTTGGGCGCGGGCGTCGGAGTGGTGGCGGCCACTCAGCCGAGAGTGCTCGACGCGGCCACGGCGCCCGTCCCGGCGACGGTGACCGTCACCGCGGAGGCCACGCCCGCGCCGACCGTGACCGTCCCGGCACCCCCGGTCACTTCCGGACGCGCCGTCCCCGCCACTCCCGCGAACCGGTTCGCCGACGGGACCTACCTGGTCGGCACCGAGGTCGAAGCGGGCTCGTACCGCTCGCCCGGGCCGGCGCCGGGCGGCAATGGGCACTGCTACTGGGCGAGGCTGCGCACCGGCGGCGTGTCGAAGATCCTGGCCGACCAGCTGACCACCGGCGCCGCCCGGTTCACCACCCGCAGGGGCGAATACCTACAGGTCGCGGGCTGCGAGTTCAGCCTGTCACCGTAGATACGCAGTCATAATTGCGCAGTTTCACCTGCGCAAGTTAACCTGCGGACATGGACAAGACCGCCGCACGCGCAGCCCACGACATCCGCGTCGCCTTCAGCAGGCTGCGGCGCCGTCTGCGCGAGAACTACGGCAGCGGCGACCTCACGCCGTCCCAGACGTCCGTGCTCAGCAGGCTCGACAAGGACGGCGAAGCGTCGGTCAGCGACCTGGCCGCGCTGGAAGGCATCCGCCACCAGTCGATCGCCACCACCGTCGGTGTCCTCGTGGAACGGGGACTGGCCGCACGCCGCCCGGATCCCGAGGACGGACGGCGTCAGCTGATCTTCGTCACCGACGACGGTCGCGCCTTCCTCGACGAGCGCCGCAGGGCCGGGGAAGGCTGGCTCGCCCAAGTCCTCGAAACGCAGTGCACCGAGGCGGAGCGCCGCACCTTGATCGAAGCGGCGGCCGTGCTGGAACGGGTCGTGCGGCGGTGAGCACGGACTTCGACCGGCGGCTCCTGCCCCCGATGATGCTCGGAGCGGCCCTCAACCCGGTCAACTCGTCGATCATCTCCGTGTCCCTGGTGCCGATCGGCGTGGCCTTCGGGGCGCCGCCCGCGCAGACGGCGTGGCTGGTCTCCGCGCTGTACCTGGCCACCGCGATCGGCCAGCCGGTGGTGGGACGGCTCATCGACCTCTTCGGGCCCCGCAGCCTGTTCCTGGCCGGGGCGGCGCTGACCGGGATCTCGGGTGTCGTCGGCATGCTCGCCCCCGGTTTCGGCGTGCTCGTCGCGTCCCGGGTGCTCCTCGGTTTCGGCACCTGCGCCGGCTATCCGGCGGCGATGCACCTCATCCGGAGCGAGTCCCTGCGCACCGGGAAGGACAGCCCGGCCGGGGTCCTCACCGCGCTCGCCATCACCACGCAGACCATCGCCGTCGTGGGGCCCAGCCTCGGCGGACTGCTGATCGGGGTCGGCGGCTGGCGCGCGACCCTCGCGATCAACGTCCCGCTCGCCCTGGCGGGCCTGTACCTCGGCTTCCGCCGTCTCCCGGCGACACCCGTCCCCCGCCGCGACGGCCGGAGCATCGTGCGCGAACTGGACCTGCCCGGCATGGGCCTGTTCGCCGCGGCGCTCGTCTGCCTGCTGCTGTTCCTGATGGACGTGCGGGGCGGCGACTGGTGGCTGCTCGCCGTGACCGTCGCGGCGGGCGCCGGATTCACCTGGCGCGAACTCCGGGCACGGCAACCGTTCATCGACGTCCGCCTGCTCGGCGGCAACCTGCCGCTGCTGGCCACCTACGGGAGGGCCCTGCTCAGCTTCGTCGTCAGCTACGCCTTCCTCTACGGCTACACGCAGTGGATGGAGCAGGGCCACGGGCTGTCCGCGTCGGAAGCCGGACTCGTCCTGCTCCCCCTGTTCGCCGTCGGGATCATCGCCTCCACCGTCACCGGACGCGGCAAGGCCGTCCGCGGCAAGCTCCTGGTCGGCTCGCTCGGACAGGTCGCCGCCTGCGCCCTGCTGCTGTTCCTGAACGACGGCAGCCCGATTTGGGCGCTCCTGGCCGTCGTGGTGGTCCTCGGGGTGCCGCAGGGGTTGAACAACCTCGCGCTGCAGAACTCCGTGTACCACCAGGCCCACGCCGAACGGATGGGTTCGTCGGCCGGGCTGCTGCGCACCTTCGGCTACCTCGGCGCCATCGTCGCGTCCGCGGCCAACGGCGCCTTCTTCGGGCAGCGCGCCGACAGCGGCGGCCTGCACCACCTGGCCGCGTTCATGCTCGTGGTCAGCGTGCTGTTCCTCGCGCTGACCGTCGTGGATCGCTCGCTGGCCCGCGTCGGGACGCCCTAGGTGTCGTCGCGCGCCTTACTGGGCTGGACCCGCTTCGGCTCGCCCGGCATCTTCGGATAGTCGGGCGGATACGGCATCTCGCCGAGGCCGTGGTCGCGCTCGTCCCGCGCGTACCACTCCAGCAGCGTCTCGATGCCGAACGCCTGCTCGTCCATCGGCGCGTGGAGGTCACCGCGCTCGGCGTAGAAGGCGCCGGCGGTGAGGACGTCGAAGTCGTCCGGGTCGACCTCGGTGAGCAGATCCCAGGTCAGCGGGGTCGACACCGTCGCGCGCGGCGTGCCGCGGACCGACCAGGCCGACGCCACCGTGCGGTCGCGGGCTGCCTGGTTGTAGTCGATGAAGACCCGGCCGCCGCGCTCTTCCTTCCACCACGCGATGGTCGCCTTCCCGGGAATCCTGCGCTCGACCTCGCGGCCCAGCGCGATCACCGCGTGGCGGACGTCGATGAAGTCCCACTCCGGCCGGATCCGCACCAGGACGTGCACGCCGCGGCCGCCCGAGGTCTTCGGATAGCCGACGAGCCCCGCCGAGTCGAGCACCTCGCGCACCACCCCGGCGACCTCGACCGCGTCGGAGAAACCCGCCTCGTCCGGCGGGTCGACGTCGATGCGGAGCTCGTCGGGATGGTCGACGTCGGGCCGCCGCACCGGCCACGGGTGGAAGTCGAAGGTGCCCAGGTTCGCCGCCCAGGCGAACACGGCGGGTTCGGTCGGGCAGACCTCTTCGGCGGTCCGGCCCGACGGGAAGGTGATCTTCGCGGTCTCCACCCAGTCCGGGGCGCCCTTCGGCACGCGCTTGGCGTAGAACCACTCGCCCTCGACGCCGTCGACGTAGCGCTTCAGCGTCGTGGGCCGCTCGCCGACCGCGCGCAGCAACGGCACGCCGACCGCGACGTAGTGCTCCACCACCTGGCGCTTCGTGATGCCGCGGGCGGGGAAGTACGGCTTGTCCGGGCTGGAGACCCGGACCTTGCGCTCGCCTACCTCGACCTCGATCGGCTCACCGTTCTTGGGCATGCGCCCACCGTAGCCAGTCCGGCGCCGCTCAGGGCCGTGGATCGTTCTTCAAAACCGCCATCGTGATGACGTCATGCCACTCGCCGTCCCACCACAGGGCTTCCCGCTGAAGCCCCTCGCGGACGAACCCGCACTTCTCGTAGACACGCTGGGCCCGAGGGTTGAAGTCGAACACCTCCAGCGAGACGCGATGGACTCCGACGACGTCGAAAGCGAAGTCCAGGATCAGCTTCGTCGCCTCGGTGCCGTAGCCCTTGCCGAAGACGCCGGGCCCGGTCAGCGCGATCCGGAACGAGGCGGAACGGTTGTGCTCGTCGAAGTCCGAAAGCACGACATCGCCGAGGTAGCCGCGATCCTCCTTGCGCAGGATCGCGTAGTCTGCCCGGTCTTCGAGGCCCGGCCGCGAGGCCAGCCAGTTACGGATCTGTTCCTCGGTGAAGACGGTGTGCGTGCCGGTCAGCCGGGTGGTCTCCGGCTCCTGCAGCGCCCGCCAGGCGGGCTCGAAGTAGGACTCGTCGAGCTGCGCCAGCACGATGTTCTCGCCGGTGAGTTCGGGCTGCGTCCGCAGCGCGTCGGTGTCGATCACAGCGAATACCGTACGGTTGACGCAGTGTCCGGCCGTACCAAATTAATTCTCGCGCTCACCGTGCTCGCCCTCTTCGTGACGGCCGCGGTGCTGCTGCCGATCCCGAGCCCGGCCGGGCTGCGGGCCTGGGCCGCCGGACTCGGCCCGGCCACACCGCTGGTGTTCTTCCTGATCTATTCGGTACTCACCGTGGCACCGATCCCGCGCACCGTGTTCAACCTGGCGGGCGGGCTGCTGCTCGGCGCCACGACGGGCATCGTCGTCGGCATCCTGGCGACCACGGTCGCCTCCGGGCTCTCGTTCACCCTTTCGAGGGCGCTGGGCCGCGACCTCGTCACCCGGCATCTGCACCGGGCCAAGGTCCGCGCGGTCAACGACCGGCTTTCCGACGGCGGGGTCCTGGCGATCACGTCCTTGCGGCTGATCCCGATGGTGCCGTTCGCTCCGTTCAGTTACCTGTGCGGAGTGTCATCAGTCCGTTTCGCTCCGTATCTACTGGGGACCGCGCTCGGCAGCCTGCCCGGTACTGTCGCGGTCGTCGTCCTCGGTGACGCGCTGACCGGGGAAACCCCTCCCGCCCTGCTGATCTGTTACGCCGTGTTCGCCGCCGCGGGGGCCGTCGGGCTGATCAAGGTCTTCCGGCGGAAGGCCGTTCCGGTGACCGAACCGAGCGGCGAAGAAGAAGTGCCTGCCTCCGCACCGGCGAGCTGACGGGGATCCGAAACCACAGCCCGCTACACTCGATCGGGTGCGCGGGACCATCACGACCGCGTAACGCCACCATCACCCCGGGAATGTGTCAGGAGCAGTCGCCATCGACACCGGTCAGCTGATCGCTGGGCACTATCGCCTGGTCGAGCAAATTGGTAGCGGTGCCATGGGGGTGGTCTGGCGTGCCATCGATGTCCGCCTCGAGCGCTCGGTGGCGGTCAAGCAGATCCTCCCCCAGCCGGGTGTCTCCGAAGCCGAACGCGACAACATGCGCCAGCGCGCCATGCGCGAGGCGAAGAACGCGGCCCGCTTCCAGCATCCGAACGCGATCGTGGTGTTCGACATCGCCGAAGACGGCGGCGACCCCTGCCTGGTGATGGAGTACCTGAACGGCCCGAGTCTTTCGGCGATCATCTCCGACGAGGGCACGCTGCCGCTGGGGCGCGTCGCGAAGATCGGCGAGCAGGTCGCGTCGGCGCTGGTCGCCGCGCACCGCGCCGGGATCGTGCACCGTGACGTCAAACCGGGCAACATCCTGATCGACGAGTCGGGTACCGCCAAGATCACCGACTTCGGCATCTCCCGCGCGGCCGGCGACATGACGCTCACCCAGACCGGCCTGATCGGCGGCACCCCGGCCTACCTCGCGCCGGAGCTGGCGCGCGGCTCCGACCCGGTGCCCAGCTCCGATGTCTTCGCGCTCGGCGCGACGCTCTACCAGGCGATCGAGGGCCAGACGCCGTACGGGAACAGCTCCAACCAGCTCGCGCTGCTGTACGCGGCCGCGAACGGGCAGATCAACCCGCCGCAGCAGGCGGGCGCCGCGACGGCGCTGTTGATGAGCCTCCTGCGCACCGAACCGACCGAACGCCCGAGCATGGCCGAGGCCCAGCAGCGGCTCGCCGCGCTGGCGGCGAACGAATCCGGCGCGGGCACGGCGGCGTCGCCGCGGCTCTTCGGAGCGGGCGGCGGCAGACAGCCCGCCGCGCCCGACACCCCGGGACGCGGCAACCCCGGCGGGGACCGGCCGCCGTGGCAGCGGACCGAGCAGCCCGCGCAGTCCGCCGCGGCACCTCCCCCGCCTCCTCCGGCCAAGCAGCACACGCCGACAGCGGCGTTCATCCCGATGCGCTCGCAGTCGGCCCCGCCGAACACCCCGCCGCGGCCGGTCGCCGCGGCGAGCCCGCCGCCGTCCGCGGCCGCCCCGATGCGGCCGTCCTCGGGGAAACCCGCCGACGGCAAACGCAAGGCCGTCCTGTTCGCGGGCGCCGGTGCCGCGGTCGTGGTGATCGCGGTGATCGTGTTCCTGGTGCTGAATTCGAGCAACGGGACCACCGGCAACCAGGGCGGCGACAACGCCGGGGCGAACCCGCAGTCCAGCACCTCGGCGCCCAAGTCGACCGCGCCGTCGTCCTCGAAGGCCGCCCCGGCGGGCCTGGGGAAGACCCCGAGCGAGAAGGTCACGAGCTATTCGAGCGTCGGCGGCTTCGTCCTCGACTTCTTCGACACGGACAAGATCGGGACCTCCGCGAGCTGGAACAAGCTCACGGACGCCGCGAAAGAGGTCTACGGCTCGGAGCAGGCTTTCGCCGAATACTGGAGTGCCCACAAGGTCACCGGCGCCGACACCGCCCGGGCGGACAAGGGCGGCGGCAACGCCGACGGCTCGATCGACATGAACATCACGCTCAACAAGGGAGTCCGTCCCGCGCTGCGCGTCGTCCAGGTCGGCGGCCAGTACTTCATCGACGCCGACACGCGAGTACTCGGCAACTGAGACCCGCCTCGCTGGTGGTAGGCCAATCGCCGCTCTTGGCTTACTGTTGCTCGCATGGCCGATAGCGGACCTTTCGGACCTGGCCAGAATCCTCGTTTCGACGAGGACCTGGTAGGCCTCGACCCGTACGACCCCGAAGCCCGTGCCTTCGCCGAGCACCTGGACCGCATCGAACGCTGCGGCCCCAATTTCACCGTGGAAGCCTGCCTCGACGGTGTCTCCGATTTCGCCGACTCCAGCAACCGTCTCGGCGGTCTGCGCTGGTGGGTTTCGGCACTCGTGGTGATCCTCATCGTGCTCGGCGTGATGGTCACCGCATGGGACATCATCGGCCGGGCCATCGCGTGGCTCGCGGGGTAACGTGGAACCGGTGAAAGGCATGAAACCCGTTGTCGGAGCCACGCCACGCGTGGTCAAGTCCGAGCAGGAATGGCGGGAACAGCTCAGCCCCGACGAGTACGCCGTGCTCCGCCAGGCGGGCACCGAGCGCCCCTTCACCGGGGAGTACACCGACGCCAAGACCACCGGTGTGTACCAGTGCCGTGCCTGTGGCGCCGAGCTGTTCCGCAGCGATACGAAGTTCGAGAGCCACTGCGGCTGGCCGTCGTTCTACGACCCCGCCGATACCGAAGCCGTCCTCCTCCGTGAGGACACCGCCATGGGGATGCGCCGGATCGAGGTGCTGTGCAAGTCGTGCCACAGCCACCTCGGGCACGTCTTCGAAGGCGAGGGGTACGCGACGCCGACGGATCAGCGGTACTGCATCAACTCGATCTCGCTGACGCTCGTTCCCGAGTCGTAACCAACCGAAGCGAACCACCGCCCTCCCCGACGCGTTCCCGTTGAACAGGAACAGCGTCGGGGAGGGCGGTGTCTTCATATGAGTGACCCCTGGGGTATCAGCGGACCGGACTTCGCCTGGCTCGCGTTTCTCCCGTTGCTCGAACGGCACGGCCTCCAGCGAAGAGGTCTGCAAGTCGCCGAGAACCGCCGCCGTCTGGGCTGGCGGTGCGCGATGGCCGTGTACGTCGCCGTTCTGGCGCTGGGGATCGCGCGGCTGGCGAACGCCGTACCGCTGAAGCGGCCGGTCGCCATCCTCGTCGTCCTGATGGTCGGTGTGGTCGGCGCACTCGGCCTGATCGTGTGGTTGCAGTTACCGGACAGGTCCGGCCGCGCGACCACCCAGGGCACGCTGGCGCTCCGGTACGGCGACGGGGACCGCGAACCGGGCAGGACCGCTGCCGGGAGGGTCGCGCTTTACGGCTTCGGGGCCCACCCCGATCCGGCGATCGCGGCCGTGCTGGGCAAGACCGGTGACACCCGCGGCAACCGGTTCACGGGCATGGTGGGCTCCTCGTGCTCCGGGGGCACGTACATTGCGGCGGGCTCGTCCTGCGGCGGCGGCGGTTCTTCGTGTGGTGGTGGAGGTGGTTGCGGTGGCTGAACTCGAGACCGTCATGGCCGTGCTCGCGGCGCTTCCGCTCCTCGCGGCACTGACGTACACGCGGTGGCTGCGGAACCGGCGTCACGACGGCGAACCGCCGCGCACGATCTACCAGGTCGCCTACCTCGCCGGCGGACCCGACCGGGTCTCGGACACCGCCGTCGCGGGCGCCGTCGAGCGGCGGGTGGCCCGCCTCGACAGCTCCGGCGTCCTGCGCCGGACCTCCGCGCGCTCCGCGGACCCGTTCCTGCTCGCGGTGGCGGACAGCCTGCCGAAGGTGCGGGCGGCGAGGGTGCGCGAATCGCTGCGCGGGTCGGAACCGATGCGCTCGCTGCGGGCGGAGTTGCTCGACGGCGGCCTGGTCGTTCCGGAAGGGCGTCTGCGCCGGGTGTGGCGCGCCGCCGTGGTCGCGCACCTCGGGCTCGTGGTGCTCGGGGCGGCGGTGCTCATCCGCACCGTCGTGATCACCGAGCGGTCCATCGCGCTCGCCGGAATCGCGCTGGCCGTCACGACGACGGCGTGCGCCGTCACCGTCCGGCTCGAGCGCGTCCATCGCGCGGTGTGGACCACGAAAGCGGGCGAGCGGGCGCTCTCGCGGGCCGGCGGCGATCCGCAGCTCGTCACCGGCGCGATGGGCGCGGTGGCGCTGGGTGGCATCGACGCCTATCCGGATCGGCGGTTGGCGCGGCTCCTGACCCTGACGACGCCTTCTTCCCGCCGCAAAGCCCAAGTCGACGTCTGCAACGGTGCCTCTCCTGACGGTCTAACGGCCGTCGCGGACGGTTCGCCGGGCTGATCGACTGGTCCGGGGAACCATGACCGGACGGAAAAGCGTCCGACTACGGTAAGTGCACCTGCTCGTGAAAGGCCCGTGCGATGGAAGACACCTGGGGCATTCCCGGACCCACTTTCCTGGCTATCTACGCCGTCCTGCTGGTGTTCCCGCTGGCCCTAGGTCTTCTGTGGACCATCTCGGTCAAGCTGGACCGCAAGACGTCGCGCGGCACGGTGAACGGACCGCAACCGACGGTGTACGAACTCGCCTATCTCGCGGGCGGCCCGGACCGCGTCGTCGACACGGCCATCGCGGCCTTGGTCGACCGCGGGACGCTGCGGGTCAGCAGCTCGAAGCAGCTCCAGCTGACGGGAGCCGAGCCCGCGGACCCGATCGAGAGGGCCGTCGCCAAGGGCGCCCGGCCGGGCTACAACGCCACGACGCGCGGCATTCGCGACCGGCTGCGGATGTCGGGGCCGATGCAGGCGCTCGGCAAGGATCTGGAAGCGCGGGGACTCGTCGTCATCGACCAGGCGCCGCAGATCCGCCGGGTCGTGGCCAACCTCTACCTGGGTGTGATGATCCTCGGCCTGGTGCGCGTGTTCGCCGGGATCCTCGGCGACCATCCGGTCGGTTTCCTGATCCCGCTGGTGATCGTGGCCTCGCTCGCGACCTTGTTCTCCCGGATCGCCAAGAACAAGCGGACCGGGCCGCGCCCGACCAGCGAAGGCAACCGGATCCTCGGGAGCGCCAACAGTGCCCTGGCGCGGGAGCGCAAGCGCGGGATCCCCAACGCGCCCGCGATGGGCGGTATGGCCGGTGGAGCCATGCTGGGCGGCGCCGCCGCGGCCGTCGCTTTGGGCGGACTCGCCTTCTACCCGGACGAAGAGCTCAGCGCGGCGCTGATCCCGCCGCCCATGCCCGGCGCCTTCGGTGGCGGTGGCTCCTCCGGTGGCAGCACCTGCAGCACCGGCTCCTCGTGCAGCGGCGGAAGCTCGTGCGGCGGCGGTGGCAGCTCCTGCGGAGGCGGCGGCGGGGGTTGCGGTGGCTGACGCACCGGGCCACCTCGGCATCGGCATCGGCTGGCGGCACGAGCTGGACCTGTCGATAGCGCGGCTGCCCGGCGTCGACTGGGTCGAGGTCGTCGCCGAGAACCTGCACACCGGTCATCTTCCCGAAACCCTGATCGCCTTGCGCGACAAGGGAATCCCCGTCCTGCCGCACGCGGTCTCGCTGTCGCTGGGCGGGGCGGGGCCGGTGGACACCGACCGCGTCGAGCAGCTCGCGGAGGTCACCCGTGAACTCGGAGCGCCGATGGCCAGCGACCACGTGTGCTTCGTCCGCGCGGGCGGGCTCGACTCGGGGCATCTGATGCCGCTCCCCCGCACCCGGGAAGCGCTCGACGTCCTGGTGGACAACGTCAAACTGACCCAGTCCATCGTGGACGTCCCGTTCGCGCTGGAGAACATCGCGGCGGTGCTGGAGTGGCCGGACGCGGAGTTCACCGAGTCGGAGTTCCTGCGCGAACTCACCGACCGGACCGGCTGCCTGCTGATCATCGACGTCGCCAACCTGTACGCCAACGCCCGCAACCTCGGCACCGATCCCGAACGGTTCCTCGACGAGATCCCGTGGGAGCGGCTGGCGTACACGCATATGGCGGGCGGTGTCGAACGCGACGGCGTCTACCACGACACGCACGCCCACCCGGTCGTCCCGGAGGTGCTGGACCTGCTGCGGGAGCTGCGGAAGCGCGTCGCCCCACCGGGTGTCCTGCTGGAACGCGACGACGACTACCCGCCCGACAGCGAACTGGCCGCCGAACTGGCCGCGCTCCGGGAAGCGGTCACGCCGTGACCTCGCCCCGGGAGCGGCTCGCCGGGCAACAGGCCGAACTGCTCAAGGCGCTCCTCGCCGGAGGCGACCCTCCGGCGGGTTTCGACGCGGACAGGCTCCGCATCGAAGCGAACGTCTTGCGGAACAAACAGAGCAGGCTGGCCGTGTACCTGCGGCCGGACCTCGCCGAGGCCCTCGGCGACCGGTTCGGCGCGCTGTTCCGCGAGTACGCGACGGCGCATCCGAAGACCGACACGATCCGCGCGCGGGCTTACGCGGACGCGTTCGGCACGTGGCTCGTGGAACGCGGCGAGATACCGAAGCCGAAGGGCCGTTTGGCGAGGTGGCTACACCGCGTTTAGTCCTCTAGCTGCGGTGGTCACCAGACGGCACGGTCGCTTCCGGGTACGCGCGTGCCCTCCACCCAGAAGGGATTCGAGCCCGGCAGCACCCCGGCCATCTTGACCCGGGTCAGCCGCCCGAGCGGGCTTTCGGCCTCCTCCAGCCATTCGCCGCCGTCGAAACCGGTGGGCCCGGGTTCCTTGCGGCCCAACGAATTCAGCCACTCCCCCGTCCCGGCGAGCGAGGTCCGGACGTGCTGACTACCGCCCTCGGTGGCCGCCCTGCGGAGCGCGGTCATGATCGCCGCCGCGGTGAGCCAGCCGGTCGCGTGGTCGAGCGCCTGCACCGGAAGCGGTCCCGGACCGTCGATCCCGGCGGTCTTGCCGCCTTCGTCGGCGATCCCCGAGGCCATCTGCACCAGGCTGTCGAACCCTCGCCTGCGCGCCCAGGGGCCTTCCCAGCCGTAGGCGGACAGGTCAGCGACCACGATCCCGGGCCGGGATTCGGCGATCGCCTCCGGAGTGAAACCCTTGGCCACCAGCGATCCCGGCCGGAAGCCCTGCAGGACGACGTCGGCACGCGCGATCAGCTTGCGCAGCCTCGAGCGCCCGGCTTCGGTCTCCAGATCGACGTACGCCGAGAGCTTGCCCATGCCGGTGTCGACGGCCAGGGGCGGCACGGTCGGCAGGCGGTCCGCGCCGATGTGCATGACGGTGGCGCCGTGCGCGGCGAGCACGCGGCCCGCGACCGGTCCGGCGATGACGTGGGTCAGATCGAGGATCCGCACCCCGCCCAGCGGCCGGTCGGAATCGAACAGCCGCACCGGATCCGACGGCCCGAGCGACCGGATCTCGGCGACAGGCAACGCCGAAGAGGCCTGTCCTTGCTTGTGCGCCAGCCATTCCTCACGGGAGCGCAGCACGGCCGCGGCACCGCCGGCGCCGACCACCGCCGACTCGACCTCGAACTTCGACTTGGCCGCCACGACCTTTTCGAAAGCCGCGCGGGTCGCCGGGACACCGAGGCCCCAGCACACCGCGGAGACGTGACGCGGGTAGTTGCAGTGCAGCCGCACCCAGCCGTCGTTCGCGCGGTAGTCGCCGGACAGCGGCGCGCTGAACGGCACCGGTTCCCCGTCGACCCGGATGTACTGCTCGCTGTGGAAGGACGCCGCCGCGTGCCGGGTGTCGACCGAGACCTTGCCCGGCTCGATTCCCCGCAGCCGCAACAGTTCCCCGGCCGCCAGCGTCGCCGCGGCGATACTGGTGGTCGCGGCTTCCTCGACCCGGAAGGTCCCGGGCAGCACGGATTCGGGGCCGGTGACCTCGACGGCGTCTTCGGCGAGCGTGTCGCCGGTGAGCGTGGTCCAGACGCGGGAGTCCACTGAAGCGTTCACTACGGCAGCAGGGTGATCAGTTCGGCGGGTTCCACCTTCGTCCCGGTGTAGAACGGGATCTCCTCGCGCACGTGGAGGCGGGCCTCGGTGCCGCGCAGGTGGCGCATCAGGTCGACGATGCGGTGCAGCTCGTCGGCCTCGAAGGCCAGGATCCACTCGTAGTCGCCCAGCGCGAACGACGCGACCGTGTTGGCGCGGACGTCCGGGTAGTCGCGGGCCTCCTTGCCGTGGTCGGCCAGCATCTTGCGGCGCTCGTCGTCCGGCAGCAGGTACCACTCGTAGGAGCGCACGAACGGATAGACGCAGATGAACTTGCGGGCCTCTTCACCGGCGAGGAACGCCGGGATGTGGCTCTTGTTGAACTCCGCCGGACGGTGCAGCGCGACCTGGCTCCACACCGGAACCGAGGCGCGGCCGAGCGGGGTGTGCCGGAAACCGCTGTAGGCCGCCTGGACCTGCTCGATCTCCTCGGCGTGCCACCAGACCATGTAGTCGGCGTCGGCCCGCAGCCCGGAAAGGTCGTAGAGCCCGCGGACGACGACGCCCTTGGCCTCCAGCGCGTCCAGGTACTCCGTGGTCTCCGCGGTCGCCTGCGCGCGATCATCGCCGAGCTTGCCCTGCTCGGCCCGGAAGACCGACCAGGCGGTGTAGCGGATGGTGTCATTGAGCTCGTTGTAGTTCAGCCGCGCCATACCGCCATCTTGGCACTGCCGGTGCTCAGGAGCCCTCGTGGGTCGGTGTGATCCCGGCGATGCGCCGGGCGGCCGCGTCGGCGGTGGCGATGCAGGCCGGGAGCCCGACGCCGTGCAGCGTCGCGCCCGCCACGGCGAGCCCCGGGACCTCCGCGACGGCGCGTTCGACGCGCTCGACGAGTTCGAGGTGACCGGTGCCGTACTGCGGGAGCCCGCCGCCCCAACGCGTGACCAGCGTTTCGATCGGCGCTGCGGTGACCCCGGTCAGCCGGGCCAGGTCGTCACGGACCACCCGGACGAGTTCGTCGTCGTCGGCGTGCAGCGCGCCCGGTTCGCCGAAGCGGCCGACCGAGCCGCGCACCAGCACCGGGCCTTCGCCGTACTGCGCCCACTTGCGCGTGGAGAAGGTGAACGCCTTGGCCGCGAACGGTTTCCCGGCCGCGTCCTGTTCACCGGCGCCGATCAGCACCCCGGACGACTCCGGCAGTTCGGTGCCCGGCGGCAGCGCGAGCGCGATCACCGCCATCGACGCCAGCTCGACCTCCGCGAACGCCGACGACGCCACACCCACGACGCCGTCGAGCAGCCGCCGCGCCGAGGGCGCCGGAACCGCGAGAAGGACTGAGTCGGCGTCGAGGTCGTCGACCTTCCAGCCGGTGGCGGTGCGCTCGATCGCCGTCACCGTGGTCCCGGTCCGGATCTCGGCGCGGGACAGCTCCGCGAGGCGCCGGATCAGGGTGCCGAGCCCGCCCAGCAGAGTGCCGAAGACCGGCGCCGTACTCGGCGAAGCGGGCATGAGCGAGGCCGCGCCTTCGGTGAGCGAACGCGCGCCGCGGTCCACCGCGGACGCCAGCCCGGGCATCGTCGCGCGCAGCCCGAGCCCGTCCGCTCCCCCGGCGTAGACCCCGCCGAGCAGCGGGTCGACGAGGCGGTCCACGAGTTCGTCGCCGAACCGCTCGCGCAGCAGCGGGCCGAGCGGCACGTCCCCGGCGGGCAGTTCCACCGGCGCCAGCGAAGACTCGGCCTCGACCAGGGCGCGGCCCTTCTCCGACAGCACCCCGGCGACCGCGTCGGCCGAGGCGGGAACACCCATGACCGTGCCCGGCGGCAGGCCGAGCACGGATCCGCCGGCGTGGATCTTCGCGCGGGCCTTGGTGGGGTGGACGAGACTCTCGCCCAGCCCGACCTCGCGGACCAGGGCGAGCGCCTCGGGTCGCCGGGCGAGGAAGGCCTCCGCGCCGACGTCGTAGCGCTCACCGGCGAGTTCGATCGTGCGGAGTTTTCCGCCGAGGGACTCGGTCGCTTCGAAGACGACGATCCGGGCTTCTTCGCCGAGCAGCGTCCGCAGGCGGTAGGCCGCGGTCAGTCCCGAGATACCGCCACCGACGACGGCGGCGGTCTTCACGGTGCTCACGGCTGGAGCTCGTGCACCAGCCCGACCACGCGCGTCAAGACGTCCGGGTCGACGCCGGGCAGGACGCCGTGGCCGAGGTTGAAGATGTGACCGTCGGCCGCGCGGCCCTCGGCGTGGATCCGCCGGACCTCCGCTTCGAGCACCGGCCAGGACGCGTGCAGCAGCGCGGGGTCGAGGTTGCCCTGGACGACACCGCCGCCGAGCCGCCGGACGGCTTCGTCGAGCGGGAGGCGCCAGTCGACGCCGACCACGTCGGCGCCCGCGTCGCGCATCGCGACCAGCAGCTCGCCGGTGCCGACGCCGAAGTGGATCCGGGGCACGCCGTAGGCGGCGACCGCCGACAGCACCTTCGCCGAATGCGGCAGGACGAACTCGCGGTAGTCCCGCTCCGAGAGCGCGCCCGCCCACGAGTCGAACAGCTGGATCGCGTCGGCCCCGGCGTCGAGCTGCGCGGACAGGAAGGTGATCGCCATGTCCGCCAGGCGCCCGGCCAGCTCGTGCCACAGCTCCGGCTCGGAGTGCATGAGCGCCTTGGTGTGCTCGTGGTTGCGGCTCGGCCCGCCCTCGATGAGATAGGAGGCCAGGGTGAACGGCGCGCCGGCGAACCCGATCAGCGGTGTCTCGCCCAGCGACCCGACCAGCAGCCGGACGCCGTCGGCGACCCGCTCCACCTGCTCCGGGTCCAGGACCGGCAGCGCGCGCACGCCCGCGGCGTCGCGGATCGGCTCGGCCACGACCGGGCCGGTGCCCGCGACGATGTCGATGTCGAGCCCCGCCGCCTTGAGCGGGACGACGATGTCACTGAAGAGGATGGCCGCGTCGACGCCGTGACGGCGGATCGGCTGGAGCGTGATCTCGGCGAGCATCTCGGGGTCGAAGCACGCGTCGAACATCGAGGTGCCCTCGCGCAGCGCCCGGTACTCGGGCAGCGACCGGCCTGCCTGGCGCATGAACCACACGGGGGTGCGGGCCGGGCGTTCGCCGCGCGCGGCGGCCAGGAACGGCGCGCCGGGCAGGGCGCGACGGGCCGCGGGGACGGTCTGCGCGGGAGAAGCAGCTGAAGGAGACATCACGGTTCATGGTGCCATGGGCGCTCCGGGCCCTTACTCTCGGCGCGTCTGCGCCCCGAACCGGACTATCGCGTCTTACAGTCGGTTGGTGACCGCGATGACGTCAGTACCCGATCTCTTCCGTGAAGCCGTCGCGGCGTTGCAATCGGTCCGGCCCCGTCCCGAAGTGCAGCTGGAAACGATGCGCCCGCCGCAGCGCCTGGCGCCGTGGTCCTACGCGGTGAGCTGCGAGGTGGAAGGGCCGGCGGACGTGCTGGCGTCGGGGCGGCTGGTGCTGCTGCACGATCCGGACGGTCAAGAAGGCTGGGACGGGGTCCTGCGGCTGGTCATGTACGTCCGCGCGGAACTCGACCGGGAACTGGCGACGGATCCCTTCCTTCCCGCGGTGGGCTGGTCGTGGCTGACCGACGCGCTGGAGAGCTCCGGCGCGGAGTGGACGGCGCTGGGCGGCACGGTCACCGAGACGTCTTCGGCCCGCTTCGGCGACATCTCCGGGCCCACGCGCACCGACGACCTGGAGCTCCGGGCGTCCTGGACGCCGACGGACGCCGCGTTGCGGTCGCACGGGCAGGCCTTCTGCCAGGTGATGGCGAGCGTCGTCGGACTGCCGCCGGTCGGCGTGACCCTCTTCGAGCAGCGCCAGTCCTCCTGAAACCCGACACTCCGTCCCGACACGCCGGAATCCCAGCAATCGAGACATAGCATTTGGGTTATTCTGCGATTTCCGGCCAGCTAGCGCCGCTAGGAAAGCTAGCGATACTAAAGGTCCCTTGCTCCCCCGCCGGATCGGCGGCCGCAGTACGTGAAGGACCCCTTCATTGCGCTAGACGCAATGAAGGGGTCCTTCACGTACTGCCGAAGACCGCGCGAAGCGCCCGAGAGCACCTTCGCTTACCCCATTCGCGAGGCTCTCAGAGCGTCCGTACGCCGTCGAGAGGCGCCTCAGGGCCATCTGGACTAGACCAGCTCCGACCAGCGCGGAGACGGCCGCGCAGAGGTCTGGACCACCCCGTTCGTGCTACCGACAGTGTCACCGTCAGCAACAAGATCAACCCGGCCGAAACAGGCCCTTGAAGCACCTCGAGACGCCTCCGGAGCGTTACCGCCATGGTCACCGAGCGAAGCGATCATGACCCTGTGCGAAGTTGATCAAGCCCCATGCCGGAGGCGCTTTCCGACCCTCGATGCCCTGCTCTCCAAGGGTCCCGGGAAGAGGCACCGGCAGGTGCACGGCCCATCTGCACAGTCGGTTGGACCCCGGTAACTGAAGTGCATCGTGTTCTTTCGGCGATGTGTTAGCCACCGGCTGTGTACTAGCCCGATCGTGTTACAACGAACTCCCTGAGTAACTACTCGTTTGAGATAGATACCCATTCGATCCCCCCGTGAAGGCCTCAGGGCGGCTACAGTGCCATCGACGACACCACTTTCGGTCTAAAGCTGGCGCGGCTAAACGGCCGAAAGTCCCGGTGCCGGTCGGGGGGCACGACCGACTCCAGGGAGGTAGTGACGTGGCTACCGTCGGCATTTCTCAGGCCGTCCGATCCACGCCAGCCGGTTCATTGCCGGCGAGCATGGTTCCGCATCCGCGGGAAGAGCTTTTTTCCGTGTTGGTGGTCGATGACCACCCGCTGTTGAGGGAGGCAATCTCAGCAAGACTCGCACAGATGGGTGCGGGCACCGTCCACGAGGCCGCCACGGTGGCCGAGGCAAGGGCGCGAGCACAGGCCACCGGGCCTTGTGACCTGGCGATCCTCGATCTCGGACTGCCGGATGGCAGCGGCATCGAGCTGGTTACGGAACTCCGTAGCCATGGCTGGCCTCGCGTAGTGGTGCTCGCTTCATCGGACGACCCGTACGCGGTCAGGTCGGCGTTCCAGGCCGGCGCCCAGGCATACCTGCTCAAGTCGGCATCGCCGGTCGTAGTGACCGACGGCGTCCGCAGGGTGCTCGAGGGCGGCGTCTACGCGGACCCGAGCGTCGCACCGGTCTTGGCCACCGGCACCCGAGTCGCCGGCACCGACAACACCCCGCGCGAGCTTTCGGCGCGCGAGGTCGAGGTGCTGCAGCTCGTCGCCGACGGCCAGTCCAACAAGGAGATCGGCGAGGAACTCAGCCTCTCCGCTCTCACCGTGAAGTCTCACCTCTCCCGCATCGGGCGCAAGCTCGGCACGGGTGACCGGGCTCAGATGGTGGCGCTGGCCATGCGTGCCGGCGTGATCCGCTGACAAAGGCGAACTGCCCTGCGGGGCGGGCGGACCAGGCGCGGCCCGCTCGTCCCGTAGGGTCTTCACCTATGGAAGGCGACCGACCCGGAGAACCGCAGGCGGACTCTATGACCGGCACTGATGACACCAGTGCCGCCGTTTTGTTACGCGAGCCCGCCGAAGGCACTCCACCGGTGATCGCCGACGCGACAGCCCTCGCCGAAGCCTGCGTGAAGATCGCGGGCGGCAGCGGGGCCATTGCCGTGGACACCGAACGCGCTTCCGGCTACCGGTACTGGCCCAAGGCCTATCTGGTCCAGCTGCGCCGCGAAGGTGCCGGCTCCTTCCTCATCGACCCCATTCCGCTCGAAGGGCAGCTCGAGCCCCTCGCGGAAGTGCTCAACAACGCCGAATGGGTGCTGCACGCGGCCTCTCAGGACCTGCCGTGCCTCGCCGAACTCGACCTGCACCCGAAGAGCCTGTTCGACACCGAACTCGCCGGACGGCTCGCCGGGTACGAACGGGTCGCCCTCGGCACCCTCGTCGAACTCCTCCTCGGCTACCAGCTGGAGAAGGGGCACAGTGCCGCAGACTGGTCGAAGCGCCCGCTTCCCGTCGACTGGCTGAACTACGCCGCCCTCGATGTCGAGTTGCTCATCGAGCTGCGCGAGAAGCTCGAAGCCGACCTCGAGGCCCAGGGCAAGCTCGAATGGGCTCAGCAGGAGTTCGAGGCCGTCCGCACCGCGCCGCCGCCCGCCCCTCGGGCCGAGCCGTGGCGCCGGACGTCCGGAGTCCACAAGATCCGCAGCGCCCGCGGCCTCGCCGCGGTGCGCGAACTGTGGCAGGCGCGGGACGAGCTCGCCCGCAAGCGCGACCGCGCGCCCAGCCGGATCCTGCCCGACAGCGCGATCATCAACGCCGTCACCGCCGACCCGAAGACGGTCGAGCAGCTGCAGTCGCTGCCGGTGTTCAGCGGCCGGATCCAGCGGAAGTACACCGCGAGCTGGCTGCGGCACCTGCAGGCCGCCCGCGCGCTCCCCGCCGAAGAACTGCCCACCCCGGCCCAGCAGACCGACGGCCCGCCGCCGGTGAACCGCTGGTCGGACAAGGATCCCGACGCCGCCGCCCGGCTTTCGGCCGCCCGCGCGGCGCTGGCCGCGATCGCGGAGGACCGGCGGCTGCCGGTGGAGAACCTGCTCCTGCCGGAACTCGTGCGCCGCACCTGCTGGCGCCCGCCCGCGGACCTGAGCGAGGACGCGGTCGCCAAGGTCCTCGCCGACGGCGGTGCCCGGCCGTGGCAGATCGAGCTGACAGTGGCGGCGCTGAGCAAAGCGCTCCACGCCACCGCCGCCGCCTGACCCGGCTTCAGTCCTCCAGTAGCGCCCGCGCGGATTCGCGCAGCTCGGCGTCCGGTTCCCCGATACCGGCCAGCCTCAGCACGCTGTCGGCCCCTTCGACGGCGTGCGCTTCGACGTCCAGGTCCGGCTGGTCACGCCGGACGATCGCGATGCTCTCGACGAGCCCGAACACGAGATCGGTCCGGATGCCCAGGAGGTCGCCGGGGACCCCGGCGGCCGCGACGAGCGAGCCGTAGACGCGTTTGAGCTCCGCGCGTTCGGCCCGGAACCGCCCCAGCCTCGGCGAGGAGATCTCCGGCAGCAGGTACAGCGCGCCGAGGTTGTGCCGCGCGCTGCCGAGCAGGTGGATGTCCGCGTAGGCCAGTGCCCACAGCCGTGCGCCGACCGGCGCCAGCTGGGCCGACAGCCCGCCCGCGACGTCCAGCGACGGCCGGACGGTGTCCTCCAGCAGCGCCGCGAGAATGTCCTCTTTGGACGGAAAGTGGTAGTAGAGCGACGCCTGGCGCAGTCCGGCGCGTTCGGCGATGGCCCGTGTGGTCGTCGCCGCGTACCCGGCGCCGGTGAACAGCTCCCCGGCCGCGTCCAAAACCGCGAGCCGCGCTTCCCGTTTGCTCGCCGCCGCACCGCTGGCTCTGGGCCTGCCCACCCCGGTCGTTTTCGTCATCTATCCGATCCTGCCATTTCTCCGCGAAGATCTTTGTTACGTCCGGCGGTCGGCCCAGGTTACCGAATCCGGTATCACTTAACACCGCGCTTACCGGGCGGAGATCAGAAGGACTCCGCATGCGCTTAATTTCGGTCATCCGATCGAAATTCGGCCCTCCAGACAGGAGCCCCCGAAAATGCCGTCCGAAGACCTTTCCGCCTTCGGTTACCGTCAAGAACTACGCCGGACGCTGGGCGGTTTCTCCGCCTTCGCCGCCGGATTCTCCTTCGTTTCCATCCTGACCACGGTGTTTCAGCTGTTCGCCTTCGGCTATTCCTTCGGCGACACCCTCTTCTTCTGGACCTGGCCGCTGGTGATCATCGGCCAATTGCTCGTCGCGCTGAACTTCGCCGAACTCGCGGCCCGATTCCCGCTGGCAGGATCGGTTTACCAGTGGGCGAAACACCTCTCACCCGGATTCGCGGGCTGGCTGGCGGGCTGGATGATGCTGGTCGGCTGCGTCGTCGCGCTCGCCGGTGCCGCCATCGCGCTGCAGGTCGTCCTCCCGTCGGTCTGGAGCGGCTTCCAGCTCGTCGGCGGGGATCCGGCGATCACGTCCCCGACCGGCGCCACCAACGCCGTCCTGCTCGGTGCCCTGCTGATCGTCTTCACCACCGCGATCAACGCGGGCGGCGTGCGGCTCATGGCGCGGATCAACGACGTCGGGGTGGCGGCCGAACTCGTCGGCGTCCTCATCCTGATCATCGGGCTCGCGCTCTTCGCCGTCCGCGGCCCGCAGGTCGTGCTCGCACCGGCGGGCGAAAGCCCGGGAGCCGGCGGCGTTCTCGCTTCGGCGCTGATGGCCGCGTACGTGCTGTACGGCTTCGACACCGCGGCCTCGGTTGCCGAAGAGACCAAGGACGCGAGGCGCATCGCTCCGCGCGCCGTGCTCCGCGCACTCCTGATCTCCGGAATCGGCGGCCTCGCCGTCGTCATCACCGCACTGATGGCGGCACCGAGCCTCACCGACGGCCAGCTCGCCGGGAAGGGCCTGCCGTATGTGATCACGGCCGTCTTCGGGGACACGCTCGGCCGGATCTTCCTCGCCGACGTCGCCATCGCGGTCGTCGTCTGCACCCTGACCATCCAGACCGGCACCGTCCGGCTGATCTACGCGATGGCCCGCGACGGCGCGCTTCCCGGCGCCAAACTGCTTTCCGCGGTCAACGCCCGCACCGGGACGCCGATCGCGCCCGCCGTCCTGTCCGGGGCGCTCGCGATCGGGCTCCTGCTGCTGAATCTGGGGAATCCGACCATCTTCAGCACCATCACCGGCACCTCGGTGGTCGTGGTCTACCTCGCCTATCTCCTGGTGACCGGACCGCTGCTGGTCCGGCGCCGTCAAGGCCGTTTCACTTCCGAACCCGGCCATTTCTCCCTGGGGCGATGGGCTATTCCGGTCAACGTCGCGGCAGTAGGGTACGGCGCGATGATGATCGTCAACATCGCTTGGCCACGAGCCGAGATCTACGACCTGGCGGGCACCGGCTCCGTCTGGGTCCTGTTGTTCCCGATCGAGTTCGTCGGCGCCGCGATCCTCACCGGCTACCTCTGCTGGCGCCGCCGCTCCGCGCTCACCACGGTTCCCGTCCCCGCGATCTGAAGGAAGGTTCCATGAGCACGACATCGACCACGTACGGCGCTCGCGACCACGCGCGTGCCCAAGCGGGCACGGTGACCGACACGATGCCCGCCATCCCCGCGGCCACCTGGCCGGACCCGCCCGCCGGGATCGACCCGGCGAAGCTCGTCTGGGCCGAGACCGTCGCCGGCGGCGGCTACACCCACAAGGTCCTCGCCCGCGGCACCGAACTGCGGCTGACCGACCTCGAGGGCGACGCCTGCGCGCATCTGCTGCTGTTCAACGCCGACCAGCCGTGGGAACGGCTGAACGTCGCGGACACGGTGAAGGTCCAGTGGAACGTGTACCTCGGCGAGGCGATCGCGCTGCTGTCGGATCAGGCGCGGGTCCTCGCGACCGTCGTCACCGACGAGAGCGGCAAGCACGACGCCCTCTGCGGTACGTCCACTGTGGACGGCAACGCCGAACGCTACGGCGACGGAAGCCCGCAGGGCGATTCGCCTTCGGGGAACGCGCTGTTCACGCTGGCCGCCGCGAAGCACGGCCTGACCCCGCGCGATCTGCCACCGAGCCTGTCCTTCTTCCAGGGCGTCCACGTGGAGGCGGACGGCGGCCTGACCTTCGAAGGCTCGTCCGGTCCCGGCAAATCCGTGGTCCTGCGGACCGAGCTCCCGGTCGTCGTCCTGATCGCCAACGTCGCGCATCCGCTCGACCCGCGCCCGGACTACACGGTCACCCCGCTGCGCGTCTTCGCCCAGCGCGGCGAACCGTCCACACCGGACAGTCCTGAATGGACCGCTTCACCCGAGGCACAGCGCGCCTTCGAGAACACCGCCGACTACCTGACCGCCAGGGGGATCGCATGACCACGACGATCGTCTCCGACACCGAGGTCGCCGCGCGCGCCCCGTACTCCACCGTGCTCCGCAGAGGCGAGACACTCGCGATCATCGATCTCGGCGGCAACCAGGCCGTCGACTTCCTCTGCTACGACGCCGCCGACACGGCCAAGCGCTACAGCGCCGCCGCCACGATCTCCGCACAGCGCAACATCTTCCTCACCACCGGCAGCGTGCTGCGCACCGGCGAGGGCACTCCGCTGCTCACCGTCGTCGGGGACACCTGCGGACGGCACGACACGATCGGCGGCGCCTGCAGCAAGGAATCGAACAGCCTCCGCTACGGCCAGCACACGCGGTACCAGCACGCCTGCGTCGAGAACTTCCTGACCGAAGGCGCGAAATGGGGCCTGGGCAAACGGGACCTGGTCGGCAACGTCAACTGGTACATGAACGTGCCGGTCGAGCAGGACGGCACCCTCGGCATCGTCGACGGCATTTCCGGGCCCGGCATGGAGGTCCGGCTGCGTGCCGAGACCGACGTCCTGGTGCTGGTGTCGAACTGCCCGCAGATCAACAACCCGTGCAACGGGTTCGACCCGACTCCGGTCAGAATGATCGTCACCGGCGGTGACGCGTGAAACTGCTCGTCGCCAACCGGGGGGAAATCGCGGTCCGGATCATCCGGACCGCCAAGGAGATGGGCATCGCGACGGTCGCCGTCTACTCCGACGCGGACCGCACCGCCGCACACGTACGACTCGCCGATGAGGCCATCCGACTGGGCCCCGCGCCCGCCAGGGAGAGCTATCTCCTCGGCGACGCGATCATCGAAGCCGCATTGAAGACCGGGGCGGACGCCATCCACCCCGGCTACGGATTCCTGTCCGAGGACACCGCTTTCGCCCGGACGGCGGAAGCGGCGGGGATCCGGTTCGCCGGTCCCACCGCGGACCAGCTCGAAGTCTTCGGCAGCAAGCACACAGCCCGGGCGAAGGCGGTCGAGGCGGGCGTCCCGCTCCTGCCGGGCACCGGCTTGCTGGAGACACTCGCCGACGCCGAGGCCGCGGCAGCCGAAATCGGCTACCCGGTGATGCTCAAGGCCACCGGCGGTGGCGGCGGGATCGGCATGCGCGCCTGCGCTTCGGCCGGAGAACTGCGGGAAGCCTGGGACGCGGTGCGCAGCATCGTGGCCAAGAGCTTCTCGACGTCGGGCGTGTTCCTCGAACGCCTGGTGACCCGCGCGCGGCACGTCGAGGTCCAGGTGTTCGGCGACGGCGCGGGTGAGGTGCTGGCGCTGGGCACGCGGGACTGCACCCTGCAGCGGCGCAACCAGAAGGTGCTCGAAGAGTGCCCCGCGCCGGGTCTTTCCGAAGCGGTGCGCGACAAGCTGGTCTCGGCGGCCGTCGGCCTCTGCGCGTCGGTGCGCTACCGGTCGGCCGGCACGGTCGAGTTCATCTACGACCCGGACCGGGAAGAGGCCGCGTTCCTCGAAGTGAACACGCGGCTGCAGGTCGAGCACCCGGTCACCGAGGCGGTCTACGGGATCGACCTCGTCGCGTGGATGCTCCGGCTCGCCGACGGGGACACCGGGATGTTCGCCACCGCGCCGGAACCGCGCGGGCACGCGGTCGAAGCCCGGGTCTACGCCGAGGATCCGGCCGCCGGGCACCGGCCGAGCGCGGGTCTGCTGACCCGCGCCGACTTCCCCGCCGACGTCAGGGTCGACACCTGGGTCGAGGCAGGCACCAAGGTGACGACGCATTACGACCCCCTGCTCGCCAAGGTGATCACCGTCGGCCAGGACCGGGCGGGGGCACTGGCCGCGCTGGGCACGGCGCTCGGGGAAAGCCGGGTGGACGGCGTCCGCACGAACCTCGGGCAGCTGCGCGCGGTCGCCGCCGACGCCCGGCTCCGGGAGGTCACGCACGACACCTCGACCCTCGACACGATCACCGATCCCGAACCGCGGATCGAGGTCCTGCGCGGCGGCACGATGACCACCGTGCAGGACTGGCCGGGACGGCTGGGGTTCTGGCACGTGGGTGTCCCGCCGAACGGGCCGATGGACGATCTGTCGCTGCGGCTGGGCAACCGCGCGCTGGGCAATCACGAAGGGACACCCGGCCTCGAGTGCACTGTGGACGGTGTCTCCCTGCGGTTCACCGACGACGCAATCGTTTGCGTCACGGGATCCCCGTCCCCGGTGACCCTCGACGGCGAGCCCGTTCCCCAGTGGGCGCCGGTCGAGGTCCCCGCAGGCGGCGTCCTCGACGTCGGCACCGGCTCCGCCGGGCTCCGCGCGTACGTCCTCGTCCGCGGCGGGATCGACGTGCCGGACTTCCTGGGCAGCGCGGCGACGTTCACCCTGGGCGGGTTCGGCGGGCACGGCGGCCGCGCGCTGGCGACCGGCGACGTCCTCTCCCCCGGGCCGGTTCCGGAGAACGCCGTAGCCGGCGCTGTCCCCGAGGCCGAGCGCCCGGTCTTCTCGACGCACTGGGAGATCGGCGCGTCCGAGGGACCGCACGCGGCACCGGAGTTCTTCACCCCGGACGACGTCGAAACGTTCTACGCCACCGACTGGGAGGTGCACTTCAACTCCGCGCGAACCGGCGTCCGGCTCGTCGGGCCCCGGCCACGATGGGCGCGGGAGGACGGCGGCGAGGCGGGACTGCACCCGTCGAACATCCACGACACGCCGTACGCGATCGGTGCCGTCGACTACACCGGCGACCTGCCGATCCTGCTGGGCCCGGACGGGCCGAGCCTCGGCGGTTTCGTCTGCCCGGCGACCGTGGTGACCGGGCAGCGCTGGAAGCTCGGCCAGCTGCGGCCGGGTGACACCGTGCGGTTCGTGCCGATCACCATCGAGCACGCGATGTCGCTCCGGGAGACCCCGGCCTCGGCGGTCGAGGCGAGCCGGACGCCGATCGACGACGGCGGCATCTTCGGCCGTCTGTCCACTTCGGACGAGAATCCCGAGGTCACCTACCGGCGCAGCGGCGACGACAACCTGCTGATCGAGTACGGGCCGATGAAACTCGACCTGGCCCTGCGGATGCGGGTCCACGCCCTCGCCGACAGGCTGGGTGCGGAAGGACTCGACGGTGTCGTCGACCTGACACCGGGCATCCGCTCGCTGCAGGTGCACGTCGATCCGGACGTGCTGCCGGTGTCGAAACTGCTCGGCCTCGTCCAGGAGGTGGAGCACGATCTGCCGCGCACCGCCGATCTCGTGGTGCCGAGCCGGACCGTGCGGCTGCCGTTGTCCTGGGACGATCCGGCGACCCGCGAGGCGATCGAGCGGTACATGGCGGGTGTCCGCGACGACGCGCCGTGGTGCCCGTGGAACATCGAGTTCATCCGGCGGGTCAACGGCCTGTCCAGCGTGGACGACGTCTACCGGACGGTGTTCGACGCGGAGTACCTCGTGCTGGGCCTCGGCGACGTCTATCTCGGCGCGCCGGTGGCCACCCCGCTGGATCCGCGGCACCGGCTGGTCACCACGAAGTACAACCCGGCGCGCACCTGGACCGCGGAGAACTCGGTCGGCATCGGCGGCTCGTACCTGTGCATCTACGGGATGGAAGGCCCCGGCGGCTACCAGTTCGTCGGGCGGACCACGCAGGTGTGGAGCGGCTGGCGGCAGCGGGGTTCGTTCGAGCCGGGTTCGCCGTGGCTGCTGCGGTTCTTCGACCGGATCTCGTGGTATCCCGTGTCCGCCGAAGAACTGCTGGACCTGCGGGCCTCCAGCTCGGCGGGGGACCTGGAACTCGACATCACCGACGGCGAGTTCGCGCTGGCCGACCACGAGCGTTTCCTGGCCGACAACGCCGCCGACATCGCCGAGTTCCGGGCGAAGCAGAGCTCGGCGTTCGAGGCGGAGCGGCAGGCTTGGGCGGCCGCGGGCGAATTCGACCCTCGTCCGGAACCTGCAGGCGCGAAGGTCCCGACCACGAAGGTCGAGGCCCCGCCCGGTGGCCACGTCGTCGAAGCGCCGTTCGCCGCGACTGTGTGGCGCGTGGACGTCGAGCCGGGCAAGACGGTCGGCCCGGCGGAGACGCTGGTGATCCTCGAAGCGATGAAGACCGAGGCGCGGATCCCCGCGCCCGCCGCGGGAGAGGTCGTCGAGGTGCTCGTCTCCCCCGGCGATCAGGTCGCCCCCGGCACGCCGCTGGTGGTACTGGGAAGGAGCGCGGGATGAGCGTGCGGGAGCGGGTGCGCGCCGCGTACCACCGGATCGCCCGGGTCGACCGGCCCGAGATCTGGATCGACCTGCGTCCCGAGGCGGACGTGCTCGCCGACGCGGAGAGCCTGGAAGCCCGTCGCGCGGCGGGGGAACCCTTGCCGCTGTACGGGAAACTCGCGGCGGTCAAGGGCAACATCGACGTCGCCGGGCTGCCGACGACGGCGGCCTGCCCCGAGTTCGCCTACCGGCCGGACGAGGACGCGCCGGTGGTGGCGCGGCTGCGCGCGGCCGGGGCGCTGATCCTGGGCACGACCAATCTGGACCAGTTCGCGACCGGGCTGGTCGGCACGCGCAGTCCGCACGGCGCGGTCCGGAACGCGATCGACCCGGCGTACGTGTCGGGCGGATCGAGTTCGGGTTCGGCGGTCGCGGTGGCGCTCGGGATCGCGGATCTCGCGCTGGGCACCGACACCGCCGGATCCGGCCGGGTCCCGGCGGCGTACAACGGGATCGTCGGGTTGAAACCGACGCGGGGACTGCTTCCGACGACCGGAGTCGTGCCCGCGTGCGCGAGCATCGACTGCGTGACCGTGTTCGCGCGGACGGTCGACGAGGCGACGGCGGCGTTCGCCTGCCTGAGCGAGCCCCGGGACCTCCCGGTCGTCCACCGGCCGTTCCGGATCGGCGTACCGGACGCGCCGGGCCCGCTCCAGGACGGCTGGGCGGAGGCGTTCACCGCCGCGGCCGAGTCGTACCGTGACGCGGGCGCCGAGCTCGTCACTGTCGACATATCGGCGTTCCTGGCCGCGGCGCGCCTGCTGTACGAAGGCGCGTTCGTGGCCGAGCGGTATTCGGCGGTCGGCGAGTTCCTCGACGCGCACCCGGACGTGGTCGATCCGGCCGTACGGCAGATCATCGGCGCGGCCAAGGACATCCCGGCCCACCGGTTGTTCGGCGACCTCGCGACGCTCGACGGCCTTTCGCGAGAGGCATCGGCGGTTCTGTCCACTGTGGACTGCCTGTTGCTGCCCACGACGACGGAACACCCGACGATCGCCGACGTCGAAGCCGACCCGCTGGGCGTGAACGCCCGGCTGGGCCGGTTCACGAACTCGACGAATCTGCTGGGCCTTTCGTCATTGGCCATGCCCGGCGGAACCGTCGGCGGGCTGCCGTTCGGGGTGATGCTGGTCGGGCCCGCGTACGCCGACCGGATCCTCGCCGACGTCGCCCGCCTGGTGCCGCGGCGGACGCGGATCGCCGTCGTCGGCGCCCACCTGCGCGGGCAGCCGCTGAACCACGAACTGACCTCGCGGGGCGGGCGGTTCGTCTCGGCGGGACCGACGGCGGCCGAGTACCGGTTCTTCGCGCTGGACACCGTGCCGCCCAAACCCGGTCTCGTCCGGGTCGCCTCGGAGGGCGCGCCGATCGAGGCGGAGGTCTGGGACCTGCCGCTCGCGGGGTTCGGGGAGTTCGTCGCCGGCGTTCCCGCGCCGCTGGCGATCGGCAAGGTGCGGCTGGCCGACGGGAGCGAGGTGTCCGGGTTCGTCTGTGAGCCCTTGGCCGCGGAGGACGCCGAGGACATCACGTCGTACGGCGGGTGGCTCGGGTACTTGAGCCGTTGAGTCACCTCGTGAGTGGTAAGGACGGTTAGAACCGTCCTTACCACTCACGAGGCCCCGCGCTCACCAGGCGTTTTCCGGTTTGGTTGGCCTGCCGCGCCATTCTGGGAAGAAGGTCACAAACCCTGGCGGCCCACCGGTCGAGAGGTAACTTCGGGGTGGTGCCCACCACAGTGATATCCAGCCGCAGGACCGCGATCAGCGTATTCGCGGCGCTGGGGCTCGTCGGGGTCGCGATGGTGGCACTCGGAGCCACCGGCGTGGCCGTCAAACCGATCGCCGGGAAGGCACTCGCGGTCCTCGAAGAGGTCCCCGGCCCCGAGAGCGGACCGACGTGCGCCGTCGACAAGCGTTATGTCGACGAGGACACCTTCGGCATGCGCCCGGACGTGATCGACGCGTGGAACGCCCTGCGCACCAAGGCCAAAGCACAGAACATCACGCTGTGCGTGAACGACGGCAAGCGCAGCCGGGCCCAGCAGCAGCGCGAGTTCGACAAGGCCGTCGAGCGGTTCGGCTCCGTGGAGCAGGCCAAGAAGTGGGCACTGCAGCCGGAGACTTCCATGCACGTCAAGGGAATCGCCGTCGACATCCAGCCGCTGAATTCGGCCTCGTGGGTGGACAAGAACGGCGGCGCGCTCGGCTGGTGCCGCCGCTACGACAACGAGAAGTGGCACTTCGAGTACGACCCGGCCTGGGTCACCGGCGGCTGTCCGGCCCTGCTCCCCAGCGCGACCGGCAACTAGGGAGAAACAAGGCAGGACGCCGACCGTGTGGATTTCGGTGCGTTGGATGACCAGAAATCCACACAGTCCCGCGTGACCGGCACGAATCGCCACTCACGGCCACGGTGACCCGACCGCGTGCGCGCCGAACTTCTTCTCCGGCTCCATCAATCGGTCGTGGAACTGACGGCTGCTTGAGGGCGGCGGTGGCGGAGGGACCGACGACGGCGCGGGCGCGGTTCCGCGAGTGCAGGCGGCCAGCGGCACGAGGACCGCCATCCCCAGAAGCGCACGACGGGTGACGGCCGGACCCGGCGTAGTCATCGTGATCCCTCCCCCTGATCACTTCGAACATAGCAATTTCCCGACCGCTCCCGGATCGGCCAAGCGGCCGAGGCGGGTGACCCGGGAGTGTGCCTTCCCCCACTCGACCGGGCCACCATCCTGGTTACCGACGGGTAACCGGGGCTAGGGTGCGGTCAGGACTACCTCTACTTCAGGAGCATTCGTGGCCGCAGGAGCAACACCGCTCGCGCCGAACGCGCGGTCGGTACGCAATGTCGCCTTCGTCGAAGGGGTGCGAACGCCCTTCGGCAAGGCCGGTGACAAGGGCATGTACGCCGGCACCCGTGCCGACGACCTCGTCGTCAACGCCATCCGCGAACTGTTGCGGCGGCATCCCGAACTGCCGCCCGAGCGCGTCGACGAGGTGGCGATCGCCGCCACCACTCAGATCGGGGACCAGGGCCTGACGATCGGCCGCACCGCCGCGCTGCTGGCGGGCCTGCCGAAGTCGGTGCCCGGTTTCGCGCTGGACCGCATGTGCGCGGGCGCGATGACCGCGGTCACCACCACCGCGAGCGGGATCGGCTTCGGCGCCTACGACATCGCGATCGCCGGCGGCGTCGAGCACATGGGCCGCCACCCGATGGGCGAGGGCGTCGACCCGAACCCGCGCATCATCGCCGACAAGCTCGTCGACCCGACGGCGCTGGTGATGGGCCAGACCGCGGAGAACCTGCACGACCGGTTCCCGGCGATCACCAAGCAGCGCACCGACGCCTTCGCCGCGCGCAGCCAGGAGAAGTACGCCGAAGCGGTGAAGACCGGCAAGATCGGCCCCGAGCTGGTCCCGGTCGCCACCCGTTCGAAGGAACTGGGCTGGGGCCTCGCGACCGAAGACGAGCCGCCGCGCCCCGGCACCACGCTCGAGACACTCGCCGGGCTGAAGACGCCGTTCCGCCCGCACGGCCGGATCACCGCGGGCAACGCGGCCGGTCTCAACGACGGCGCCACCGCCGCCCTCCTCGCCGACGAGGACACCGCCCGCGAACTCGGCCTGCCGATCGGCATGCGGCTCGTCGGCTACTCCTTCGCCGGCGTCGAGCCGGAGGTCATGGGCATCGGCCCGGTGCCCGCCACCGAGAAGCTGTTCGCGCGCACCGGCCTGTCGATCGACGACATCGGCCTGTTCGAGATCAACGAGGCGTTCGCCGTCCAGGTCCTCGCCTTCCTCGACCACTTCGGCATCGCCGACGACGATCCGCGCGTCAACCAGTGGGGCGGCGCGATCGCCTGCGGTCACCCGCTCGCGTCCTCCGGTGTCCGGCTGATGACGCAGCTTTCGCGTCAGTTCGCCGAGCGCCCCGACGTGCGCTACGGCCTGACCACCATGTGCATCGGCATCGGCATGGGCGGCACCGTGATCTGGGAGAACCCGGCGTTCGAGGGGGCGAAGTAAATGACTTTCACCGCTGAGCAAGCGAAAGCCACTTTCCCCGACGAGGTCGTCACCAACGCCGTCACGCGGTTGGTGAAGGTGCCCGGCCTGTCCAAGCCGGTCGCGCTGATCACGCTGGACAACGGGCACGACCACACCCGGCCGAACACCTTCGGCCCGCAGGGCCTGGTGAGCCTGAACGCCGCGATCGACACCGCCTTCGCCGCCGAACCCGCCGCGATCGCGGTCATCGGCAAACCGTTCATCTTCGCCGTCGGCGCCGACCTTTCCGGTGTCGAAGCGGTCGCGGATCCGGCGCTGGCGCGGGAGATCGCGCAGACCGGGCACGACGTCTTCCGCCGTCTCACCGAAACCGAGATCCCGACCTTCGGGTTCATCAACGGCGCGGTGATGGGCGGCGGGCTCGAACTCGCGCTCTCCTGCCACTACCGCACGCTTTCCGAGAACACCCCCGCGATCGCGTTCCCCGAGGTCTTCCTCGGCCTGTTCCCGGGCTGGGGCGGCACGCAGCTGCTGCCGAACCTGATCGGGCCGGACGCCGCGGTCACCGTGATCATCGAGAACGCGCTGGCACAGAACAAGATGCTGAAGGTCGCGCAGGCGGCGGAACTCGGCATCGTCGACGAGGTCTTCGGCTCGGCCGACTACCTGGAGCAGTCGCTGCTGTGGCTGGCGAAGGTCGTCAACGGCGAGATCACCCCCGCCCGCCGCGAGATCGACCGCGGCGCGGGCTGGGACGCCGCGATCGCCCGCGCCAAGGCCATTGTGGACGGACGCACGAAGGGCGCTTCCCCCGGCGCGACCAAGGCCGTCGAGCTGCTGGAGCTGGCCCGCGAGAACGACCTCGACCGCGGCTACGCGGCCGAGACCGACGGGCTCGCCGAACTGCTCATGGACGACACGCTGCGCGCCGGGCTGTACTCGTTCAACCTGGTCAACAAGCGCGCGAAGCGACCGGCCGGTGCGCCGGACAAGTCGCTGGCGCGCAAGGTGAACAAGGTCGGCATCGTCGGCGCGGGCCTGATGGCCAGCCAGATGGCGCTGCTGTTCGTCCGCCGTCTCAAGGTGCCCGTGGTACTCACCGACGTCGACCAGGACCGGGTCGACAAGGGTGTGTCCTATGTGCACGGTGAGATCGACAAGCTGCTGGCCAAGAAGCGGGTTTCGCCGGACGGCGCGAACCGGCTGAAGGCGCTCGTCTCCGGCTCGCTCGACAAGTCCGCGTTCGCCGACGCCGACTTCGTGATCGAGGCGGTGTTCGAGGAGCTGGGCGTCAAGCAGCAGGTGTTCGCCGACCTGGAGCAGTACGTCTCCCCCGAGGCGATCCTGGCGACGAACACCTCGTCGCTGTCGATCACCGCGATGGCCTCGCGGCTCGAGCACCCGGAACGCGTGGTCGGGTTCCACTTCTTCAACCCGGTCGCGGTGATGCCGCTGCTGGAGATCGTCCGCGCGGAGAAGACCGACGACGCCGCGCTGGCCACCGCGTTCGCGCTCGGCAAGCAGCTCAAGAAGTCGAGCGTGCTGGTCAAGGACGCGTCCGCGTTCGTGGTCAACCGGCTGCTGCTGCGGTTCCTCGGCGAGGTGCTGGTGACCGTGGACGAGGGCACGCCGTTCCAGGTCGCCGACTCCGCGCTCGAACCGCTGGGCCTGCCGATGACGCCGCTGACGCTCATGCAGCTGGTCGGCCCGGCGATCGCCCTGCACGTCGGGGAAACCCTGCACGAGGCGTTCCCGGACCGGTTCACCGTCAGCGAGAACCTCGACCGCTTCGTCAAGGCGGGCAAGAAGGGCGTCTGGCAGTGGGACGACAAGGGCAACGCCACCGTCGATCCCGAGGTGGACGAGCTCTGGCAGCGGGGCGACTCGCCGTCGACGTCCGAGCAGGTGCGTGATCGCGCGCTGGCCGCGATCGCCGAGGAGATCCGGATCATGCTCGACGAGGGCGTGGTCGCCGAGGCGCAGGACATCGACCTGTGCCTGATCCTCGGCGCCGGCTGGCCGTTCTGGCTCGGCGGCATCACGCCGTACCTGGACCGGGCCGGGGTGTCCGAGAAGGTCAACGGCAAGCCGTTCCTGGCCCCGGGCGTGGCGAGCGTGCCGCTCTCCTGAAGTTCGACGAAAGCCACCGTCGGCGATCTTTCGGTCGCCGACGGTGGCTTTTTGCGTTTTTCGTGAGTTTTGTGGCGACGTTCTGCGTTTTCCGGAACACTCGGCCTACGCCTGGTTCTCCAGGCACTGGGGAAAGAACTGAAAACTGGGAGGAAAGCCGATGAAGAAGATCGTCGTGCGCGTGGGCCTGGGGGCCGGCGCGGCGGTTCTGGGCTTGATGCTCGGAGCGGGTGTGGCGGGCGCTGACGACAGCGTCCGGATCACCGGCGACGAGACCGGAAGCGTCCGGATCACCGGAGTGGACAACCGCGACTTCGGGGTCACTCCGGCGAACCGGGACTTCTAGCCGGGAGGCCCGGCTCCCCTGCCATCCTCCGGGGAGCCGGGCTTTCGCACCACAGCGACGATCATCACACGGCGCCGTGCGTTGGCCGTCCGGACACCGCCCGTTCAGCGAGGCTCTCTAGCGTCCCGCCGGTGAACAGCGAAAAACCGGGCGTCGACCGCCGCGGATTCCTCAAGCGCGCGGGCCTCGTGTCCGCCGCGGCCGCGGGCGCGCCGCTCGCCGCCACCACCCCGGCGGAAGCCCTCGACCTGGACCTCGGCCTCGAGCTCGACCTCGGCAGGCTCTTCGGCCGGAACCGTTACCGGTGGCTGGTGGGCGATCACCACATCCACACGCAGTACTCGTACGACGCGATGTACACAGTGGACGGAATCGCCGGCGGCGCCCGGCGGCACGGGGCCGACTGGGCGGTGATCACCGATCACGGTCACGCCTCGCACGAGAAGTCGTCGGTGGAGCGCACGAACGCCGCGATCAAGGCGGCACAGCGCGAGCACCGCGATCTCCTGCTGTGGCAGGGCATGGAGTGGAACGTGCCGGGCGCGGAGCACGCGACACTGTTCTTCCAGGCCGGCGCGAACCAGGCCGCGAAGCTGCGAGAGTTCGAGCGCGCTTTCGACTGGCGGCTGACCGGGACCGAACCGGGCACCCCGGACAACGAGGCACTGGCGGTCAAGGCGATCCGCTGGCTCGCCACCGAAGAGCGGGCACGCCGGATCCACGCACCGGTGGTGGTGATCAACCATCCGCTGCGCAACGGCCGGGTCGCCCCGCACGAGATCCGCGCGCTGCGCGACGCCGCGCCCGGCATCGTCATCGGCATGGAAGGCGCGCCGGGGGCGCAGGCCGACGGCTTCCCGAAACCGCTCGGGAGCGGCGGTGGCGCGCGCGGCGGGTACGGCAACTCCCCCGGTTCGAACTCGTGGCCGGGTTTCCCGGAGTCGGCCTACCGGACCTACGGCGGGTTCGACTGGAGCACCGCGACCGTCGGCGGGCTGTGGGATTCACTGCTGGCCGAGGGAAGGCCGTGGTGGATCACCAGCAACTCCGACTCGCACTACAACCGGGGCGACACCCTTGTCCGGCCCGGCGTTCCCGACGGCTATTACGACGAGCACGGCGGCTACCCGGACCCGATCGACACCGGCGTCCCGCAGACTCTGCCCCCGTACGCGGACTTCGCCCCCGCCGAATTCAGCCGGACCGTGGTCGGTGTGACGAGCCGGAGCCACGAAGGCGTACTGGAAGGCCTGCGCGCGGGACGCGTCTGGGTGGTTCACGGCGGGCTCGCGCAGGAGCTGGAATTCGGCGCGTACAGCGGGTGGAACTCGGCCACGATGGGCGGCAGGCTGCGGGTCCGGCGCGGGGACGACGTCACGGTCGTCGTCTCGGCGACGCTGGCGGCCCGGCCGAACGGCGGCGGCACGATCCCCCGGCTCGCGCGGCTGGACCTCGTCTCGGGGCCGGTCACCGGGCCTGCCACCGACCGTGACGCCCAGACGGCGCCGGGCACGAAGGTGGTGCGGTCGTTCGAACCGTGGTGGGCGCCGGGGCGGCGGGTCGCGTTCCGGCACACCTTCCGCAACGTGCGCGAGCCGTTCTTCGTGCGGACGCGCGGGACGGACGGCAGGAAGCACGTGCCCGGCGGGATCGAGCCGAGCGCGGACGTGATCGGGCAGTCGAATCCGTTCGAAGACCTGTGGCTCTACGGGAATCCGATCTTCGTCGACGTCCGGTAGGCGTAGGGTTCCGCCATGCTTTCCCTGAGCAGGCGACTGCTCGTGCGTTCACTCATGGCCGCCCTCCGGTTCCTGCTCGGTCTTCCGGAACCTCTGCTGCGGCTGGTCGCCGGCCGTCCCGTCCGCCTGGACGGGCAACGGCTGGCGACCAGTTCGCAGGTGCTGATCAAAATGTCCAGATTGGCGCCGTTCGACTACCCGCACCGCAACGGGAGCGTCGCAAAGGCACGCGCGGAGCTGAACCAGGCGGGGGAATTGGCGGGCGCGGGGATCGGCGGGGACATCCGCAGCGCGGACCACTCGTTCACCGGCCCCGCCGGGCCGGTGCGGATGCGGATCTATGAGCAGGAGGGGGCCGCTTCGCCGAGTCCGGCGCTGATGTTCTTCCACGGCGGCGGATTCGTGCTCGGCGGGATCGAAACGCACGAAGGCGCCTGCCGCTATCTCGCCGAGGAAGCCGGGATACGCGTGGTCTCGGTGGACTACCGGCTGGCTCCGGAACACCCGTTCCCCGCCGCCGTCGAGGACGGCCTCGCCGCCTTCTCCCACGTGCACGCGAACGCCGTCCACTACGGCCTCGACCCGGCGCGGATCGCGGTCGGCGGGGACAGTTCCGGCGGCAACCTCGCCGCCGTCGTCGCGCACGCGGGCGCCCGCGGCGAAATCGCGCGGCCCGCGTTCAGCCTCCTGCTCAACCCGGTGACCGACGCGTTCGGCACCCATCCGTCGCATGAGCTGTTCGGACTCGGTTTCCGGCTGGACACCGAGGAACGCGCTTGGTACCGCGACCGTTATCTCTCGGACGCGACGCTCTACCGCGACCCGCGCGCTTCGGTGCTGTACGACGACGTCGCGGGCCTGCCGCCGACCTACATCGCGACGTCGGGCTTCGACCCGCTGCGCGACGAAGGCGAGGCCTACGCGCGGAAACTGGCCGAGGCCGGGGTCCCGGTGATCCACCGGCGGCATCCCGGGCAGTTGCACGGGTTCGCCAGCAGGGTGGGAGTCGACCCATCGGCACGGCAGGCACTACTGCACGCGGCAGGCGTGCTTCGGGCGGGCCTGGCGCTGGCAGATCGCAACTAGAGGCCTGCTTGCGGGGCTACGCGCCCAGCTTGTCCGGGTCCGGTCCCAGCCGCTTGCCCTGCTCCAGCGTCGCGATCGCGGCGCCGTCGTGCGCGTCGAGCGCGAAGTCGAAGACGTCCATGTTCGCCTTGACCCGTTCCGGCGTGACGGATTTCGGGATCACCAGATGGTTCATCTCGATGTGCCAGCGCAGGACGACCTGCGCTGGCGTCTTGCCGTGTTTCTCCGCGATCGTGGTGATCTTCTCGTCGGCGAGCAGGTCGCCGCCGCGCGCCAGCGGACCCCACGCCTCGGTGACGATCTCGTGCTTCTCGTGGAAGTTCCGGAGCAACGGCTGCTGCAGCCACGGGTGGCACTCGATCTGGTTCACCGCGGGGACGGTCCCGGTCTCCTCGATCAGCCGTTCCAGATGCGGGATCTGGAAGTTCGAGACGCCGATCGCCTTCGCCTGGCCGTCGGAGGCGATCTTTTCCAGCGCCCGCCACGTTTCCACGTACTTGTCCTGTGACGGCAGCGGCCAGTGGATCAGGTACAGGTCGACATACTCGAGTCCGAGTTCGCTCAAACTGGTGTCGAAAGCGCGCAGAGCGGCGTCATGGCCGTGTTCGGTGTTCCACAGTTTCGTGGTGACGAACAGTTCCTCGCGCGGCAGCCCGCTGGTGCGGACGGCCTCGCCGACACCGCGTTCGTTGGCGTACAGGGTCGCCGTGTCGATGGCGCGGTAACCCGCCTCGATGGCGGTGCGGACCGCGCCCTCGACCTCGTCGTCGCCGATCTTGTACACCCCGAACCCGAGCTGGGGAAGGGACGTTCCGTTGTTCAGCCTGATGCTGGGGACCATCCTCGAACCGTAACCCCCGCGACCGGTCAGGGCAGGGCGGGCAGGTGGACGGTCACCGAAAGACCGCCGCCCACAACGGGTTCCGCGGCCACCATGCCCCCGTGGGCCTGGACGGCGGCCCGCACGATCGAGAGTCCCAGCCCGGCACCGGTGCGGGCGGTCCTGGCGATGCCGGCGCGGCGGAACGGTTCGAACAGTTCGGGGACCGTGGCCGGGTCGAGCAGACCACCGGACGACCGCACCCGCAGCACCGACCACTGTGGACCGGCCTGCGTGACGACGTCCAGCCAGCCGCCCTCGACGTTGTGCCGTACGGCGTTCTCCAGCAGGTTGCCCGCGATCCGTTCCAGCAGTGCCGGATCGCCGAACGTCGGCGCGCCCGGCGTCGCGAATTCGGTGCGGATACCGCGTTTCTCCGCTTCCGCCCGCACCGCGCGCCAGGCGCTCCCGACGATCACCGCGAGATCGACCGGTTCCCTGGCCACCAGTCCGGCGCCGTCCGTGCGCGCGAGCAGCAGCAGCGAACCGACGAGCCGCTCGGCCCGTTCGGTCGCGTCGCGGACCACGCCCGCCATCCGCCGCAGTTCGGCCTCGTCGGCTTGCTCGTCGGCCAGGGTGACGTCGAGTTCGGTGCGGATGACCGCGAGCGGCGTCCGCAGCTCGTGACTGGCGTTCGCGACGAAATGCCGCTGCGCGTCGAACGCGGCCTGCAGCCTGTCGAGCATGTCGTCGAAGGTCTCGGCCAGTTCGGCGAGTTCGTCCTTGGTGCGGACCTCACCGATCCGCTCCCCCATCGATTCGATCGACAGCCGTCGCGCCGTACCGGTGATCTCCCGCAGCGGCTGCAGGACCCGCGCGGTGAACGTCCACGCGAGGATCCCCGCCGCCAGCACGACGAAACAGAACGCGACCGCGCCGAACAGCAGCACCCGGTTCCGGGCGTACACCCGCAAATGCTCGGTGACGGCGGAAGCGTCGACGTCCACGCCGTCGACCCGCACCGTGGTGCCCGGCGGCAGCTGCGGAACGGCGGAAACCGCGTCGCCGACCAGATTCCAGGTCAGCCAGAGCAACAGGAGGCTGACCAGTGCCACCAGCCCGGTCGCGAGCAGCGTGACCCGCGCGCGCAGGCTGCGGGCGTTCACCCTCGTGCGGTCCCCTGCTCCGGCACCCGGTAGCCGGAGCCGACGACGGTCTCGATGATCCCCGGCTCGCCCAGCTTCTTCCGCAACGTCATCACGGTGACCCGGACGGTGGTGGTGAACGGGTCGGCGTTCTCGTCCCACACGCGTTCGAGCAGTTCCTCACTGCTGACCACCGAACCGGCGGCCGACAGGAGCACCTCCAGCACGCCGAACTCCTTGCGGGTCAGCTCGACCGGACCGCTCGCGCGGCGGACGGTCCGCCTCGCGGGATCCAGTTCGACGTCGCCCGAAGTCAGCAGCGGCGGCGCGGCCGGGGTCGCGCGGCGGCCCAGTGCCCGCACCCGCGCGACGAGTTCGGGGAAGGCGAACGGCTTGGCGAGGTAGTCGTCGGCGCCGAGGGAAAGGCCGTCCACGCGATCCGAAACGGAACTGCTCGCGGTGAGCATCAGCACGCGGGTCAGCTCCCCGGACGCGACGATCTCGCGGCACAGGTCGTCACCGGACATCCCGGGCAGGTCGCGGTCGAGCAACACGACGTCGTACCGGGTGACGGCGGCCTTCTCGTGCCCGTCGTCACCGGTGAGCGCGATGTCCACCGCCATGCCCTCGCGCCGCAGGCCGCGTGCGATCGCGTCGGCGAGGGGTTCTTCGTCTTCGACTACCAGAATCCGCACGACCCTACGTTGCCACACATTCCTGAGAGTGACCTTATTGGAGTATCGCGTCGGTACAGGTGGTCGTGAGTGGCGTTTCGGGTTCTAACCCGAAACGCCACTCACGACCACCCCGGCCCACTCGGCACCCGTGCCCTGGTCACCCTGAAGTACGTGAAGGCCCCCTTCCCTACTCTCAGGGTAGGGAAGGAGGCCTTCACGGACCTGCGAACCCGAAACGCCACTCACGACCAGCGCAAGGCGAACCACAGCCGCATCCGGATCTCCGGATCCGCCAGGTCCACTTCCAGCGCCCGTTCGATCTGCCCGATCCGGTGCCGGACGCTGTTGCGGTGCACGCCGAGTTCGGCGGCCGTCCGGTCCCAGCCGCCGTGGTGCGCGAGCCAGGTCCGCAGCGTCTCGACGAGTTCGCGGTCGCCTTTCCGGTCGAGTTCGCGCAGCGGCGCCAGCGCTTGGGCGGCGAACCCGGCCGCCGCGTCCGGCGCGATCAGCGCGTCCAGCCCGGCCCCCGCCACCTCCGCCACCACCGGCCGTCCCAGCGCGCGGGCGCGGGTCAGCAGCAACTCCACCTCGGTGGCCGCGTCGGGGAGCCGATCGGGCGGGACGGGTGAGCTCACCACCGCGAGCCAGCCGTCGGCGCGAAGCCTGTCGAGGTCGCCGATCTCCGGTGCCTCGCCGACGATCGCGTCGAACCGCGGCCCCGGCGACAGTCGCACGAGCGGAGTGTCGAGCCGGGCGCGCAGCCAGTCGTAGCGCGCGGCGGCCTCGGCGGGGCCACGGCGGTAGGCGATCCCGGCGACCAGGCGGCGTTCGTCCCCGCCCGCCACGCCGGTCTCCCCCAGCAGCAACGCGGTGGCGGTGGCGCCCAGCCCGGCCGCGTCCGAACCCGCGCGGCCCGCCAGCCCGAGCAGCGCCGCCCCGACCGACAGGATCGCGCGGTCCGCGCCGTCGAACCGCGCGATCCGGCCGACCACGACCAGATGCGACGCCGTCGCCTGCGGGTACACCGGTTGCGCGACGACGTGCGTGCCGTCGGCCAGTTCCGTCGTCGCGCTGCGGATCCCCCGGCCCGCCCGCAGCGTGGCGACCAGTTCCCGGACCTCGTCGGGCAGTGGCGACGGCGCGCCGTGGTCGGCGGCGAGGACGTCGCCGACGCCGACCAGCGCCACCCACGCCCGCAACCGTCCGGCCAGCGCGCCCGCCAGTTCGCCGAGCCCGTCACCGGCCGCCCTGGTCAATGCCTCGCGCGCGACCGCGATCCGCCGTTGTTCGCGCTGCCCGGCCTCGGCTAGCGCGACCGACACCGCCCGGCTGATCGCCAGGAACGGCGTCCGCGGCTGGACGACCAGCAGGGGCAGGCCGTACCGGACGCAGGCCGCCCGCAGCGACGGCGGCAACGTCTCGTAGGCGCCGGGGGTCAGCCCGAACCCCAGCGCGGAGATCCCGCTGTCGGCCAGCCGCCGGACGTAGCGGTCGACCTCCGGCGGCTCCGACGGCAGGTTCACCCCGGCGGTGAGCAGCAGTTCCGCCCCGAGCAGGTACGGCGCGGGGTCCCGCAGCTCGCTGACGTGCGCCCAGCGCACCGGGGCGTCGAGCGCGCCCGGCCGCACCGTCTCCACGACCGGGTCGAGTGCCAGTTCCGGGTTGCCGACCACGGCCCGTAACGGGACATTCACATCCGAGTCGAGCGGATCGTGGGTTTGGGTCATTCCATCCTCGCTTCACGGCAACCTTGGACGGATCATCCCATGTCGTTCAAGGTGCGAACGAACCTACGGTGACCCGAACGAAGCGAACAGCCCCAAGTCAAGGAGGACACCGTGGCCGGTGATTACGCGGTGATCGCGCTCTACATAGCGGGCATGATCGGGGTCGGCTGGTTCGGGCTGCGGCTCGCCAAGACCAAATCCGACTATCTGGTCGCGGGCCGTCGCCTCGGCTGGTTCATGTACTCGGGCACGATGTCCGCGGTCGTCCTCGGCGGCGCTTCGACGGTCGGCGGGGTGAAGCTCGGCTACACCTACGGCATCTCCGGCGCCTGGCTCGTCATCGCGATCGGCGTCGGCATCCTGGTCCTGCACACGCTGTTCGCGCGACGGCTGGTGAAACTGCGCGTCTACACCGTCGGCGAGATGCTCGACCTGCGCTACGGCGGCTCCACCAGCGCCATTTCCGGCGTCGTCATGTGGGGCTACACGCTGATGCTGACCGTCACCTCGACGCTGGCGTTCGCCACCATCTTCAAGGTCCTCTTCAACGTCCCGAGCTGGGTCGGCATCGCCATCGGCGGGTCGATCGTGGTGCTCTACTCGGTGCTCGGCGGCATGTGGTCGATCACGCTGACCGACATCGTCCAGTTCGTCATCAAGACCATCGGCATCCTGTTCATCCTGCTGCCGGTCTCGATCGTCTCGGCGGGCGGTTTCGACGGGATGGCCGCGCGGCTGGACGAGAGCTACTTCGAGCTGACCGCCATCGGCGGCGACACGATCTTCACCTACTTCCTCATCTACAGCTTCGGGCTGCTGATCGGCCAGGACATCTGGCAGCGCGTGTTCACCGCGAGGACCCCGGGCATCGCCACCGGCGGCGGCGTCATCTCCGGCGTCTACTGCCTGGTCTACGGCCTCGCCGGCGCCCTGATCGGCACCGCGGCCAAGACGCTCTACCCGACGCTGGCCAGCGCGCAGGACGCGTTCGCGACCATCGTCGAGGAGCAGCTGCCCGCCGGGATCCGCGGTCTGGTGCTCGCGGCGGCGCTGTCGGCGATGATGTCGACCGCGAGCGGCGCGCTCATCGCCTGCTCGACGGTCAGCACCTCGGATCTGCTTTCCAAGCTGGGTCTCAAGAAGGCCGTCGACGAAGTCCGCAGGAACCGGGTCACCACGCTGATCCTCGGTATCGTCGCGATCGGCATCGCGATGGTCGTGGACGACGTCGTCAACGCGCTGACCATCGCCTACGACATCCTCGTCGGCGGCCTGCTGGTCGCGATCATCGGCGGGCTGGCGTGGAAGCGCGGCACGCGCCAGGGCGCGCTCGCGTCGATGGTCGTCGGCACCGTCGTGGTCATCACGTTCATGTTCGTCGACGGCGTCGAGGCCAACAGCCCGATCTACTGGGGGCTCGGCTCCAGCCTGGCGGTGTACCTGCTGGTCAGCTTCTTCACCCCGCGGACCTCGGACGAGATCCTCACCGTGTGGACCCGCCGCCTGAACGGCAGCGCGGTCGCCGAAGAAGAAGAGGCGAAACTCGCCGCTTCGAAATCCTGAAAACCCAAAGGAGAAACAGTGGCTGAGCAGAGCCCGATCGGACCCGTCGACTCGTCGAGGGTGCCCCGGTTCGCCGGTTTCGCGACCTTCGCGAGGCTGCCGCGGATCGATCAGGTCGAGCACGCCGACGTCGCCGTCGTCGGGGTGCCGTTCGACGCCGGGGTGTCCTACCGTCCCGGCGCGCGGTTCGGCCCCTCCGCGCTCCGTGAGGCCAGCAGGCTCCTTCGCCCGTACCACCCGGAACTCGACGTCTCCCCGTTCGCCGAGAAGCAGGTGGTCGACGCCGGTGACATCGCACTCAACCCGTTCAACATCGGGGAGGCGATCGAGACCCTGCAGCAGGAGGCGGAGGCGCTGACCGCGGGCGGGACGCGGCTGGTGACCGTCGGCGGCGACCACACGATCGCGCTGCCGCTGCTGCGTGCGGCGGCGAAGAAGCACGGACCGGTGGCGCTGCTGCACTTCGACGCGCACCTCGACACCTGGGACACCTACTTCGGCGAGCCGTACACCCACGGCACCCCGTTCCGGCGGGCGTCCGAGGAAGGCCTCCTCGACACCGAAGCGCTGTCCCACGTCGGCACGCGCGGCCCGCTGTACGGCAAGCGGGATCTGGAAGAGGACCGCCGCCTCGGATTCGGCATCGTCACCTCCGGCGACGTCATGCGCCGCGGGGTCGCCGAGACCGTCGACGCGCTGCGCCAGCGCATCGGCGGCCGCCCGCTCTACATCTCGGTCGACATCGACGTGCTCGACCCCGCGCACGCGCCGGGCACCGGCACCCCCGAGGCGGGCGGGATGACCAGCCGTGAACTGCTGGAGATCCTGCGCGGACTGCGCGACTGCAACCTCGTCGGAGCGGATGTCGTCGAGCTGGCCCCGGCTTACGATCATGCCGAGATCACCGCCATCGCGGCTTCCCATGTCGCCTACGACCTGGTGAGCCTGCTCAGTTTGGGGAAGGGCGAATGACCAGCACTGAACGGATAGGCGGCGACGTAGTCGTCGAAACCCTCCGCGCGCTCGGCGCGGACACCGTGTTCGGCCTGCCGGGCCAGCACGCGCTCGGCCTGTTCGAAGCTCTCCGGCGCAGTTCCGAACTCCGCGTGATCAGCTCGCGGGTGGAGAACAACCTGGCGTTCGCGGCCGACGGGCACGCCCGTGCCCGGCTCGCGGCGGACCCCGAGGGCCCGGTCCCGGTGACCCCGATGATCGTGTCGACCGGTCCCGGCGCGCTGCTGACTTTGGCTTCACTGCAGGAATCCCGGGCCGCGTCCGTACCGGTCCTCGGCATCTCCAGTCAGATCCCGGTCGCCGGGCTCGGCGGCGGGCGGCACGGCTACCTGCACGAACTGCCCGACCAGCAGGCCAGCTTCCGCGACGTGGTGAAGTCGGTCCACGTCGTGCGGACCGTCAGCCAGATCCCGACGGCACTGCGCGAAGCCTGGGAGTCGGCGGCGACAGCGCCGTATGGCCCGGTGTGGGTCGAGATCCCGCAGGACATCCTGCTGGCGCCGACGGACCTGCCGCGGATCACTTCGGTGACGGCGAATCCGGCGCCGCTCGCGCCGTTGCCGGAACTGCTCAACGAAGCCGCGAATCTCCTTGGCGCGGCGAAGAAGCCGGTGATCCTCGCCGGTGGTGGTGCCCTGCGCTCGGGCGCCCACGCGGAGCTGAAGGCGCTCGCGGAGGCCTTGCGCGCGCCGGTGCTGTCGACGTTCGGCGGCAAGGGCGTCTTCGGCTGGGACCACGAGCTTTCCGGGCAGTCGTGGCTGGAGGACTGGCACAGCACGGAGTTCCTGTCGGACGCGGATGTGCTGCTGGTGCTGGGTTCCGGGCTCGGCGAGCTGTCCAGCAACTACCGCGAGTTCGCCCCGCGCGGCCGGATGATCCAGGTCGAGGCCGATCTCGGGAAACTGGAGTCGAACTATCCGGCGCTGGGCATCCACGCCGACGTCCGCCTCACCCTGCAAGGACTTCTGGAGCAGATTCCGTTCCACCAGAGCGACGGTGTCGCCGAAAAGGCGGTCTCGGAGTTGCTGGGCAAGGTACGCGAACGGCTCGACGGCCAGCCGCTCGAAACCGAGCGCAAGCTGATCGACGACATCCGCGCGGCGGTGCCCGAGGGCACGCAGACGTTCTGGGACATGACGATCGCGGCCTACTGGGCCTGGTCTGCGTGGAACCCCGAGGGCGCGCCGATCCACACCGCGCAGGGTGCGGGCGGGCTCGGCTACGGCCTGCCCGGCGCGCTCGGCGGCGCGGCCGCCACCGGCGGTCCGGTGCTCGCGGTGTCCGGTGACGGCGGCGCGATGTACGGCGTGGCGGAGCTGGCCACCGCGGTCCAGCACCAACTGGACGTCACGTGGCTCGTCGTCGACGACGGCGGGTACGGCATCCTGCGCGAATACCTGACCGGCGCCTTCGGCCAGTCCACCGCCACCGAACTCGCGCGACCCGATTTCGCCGCGCTGGCGAAGTCTTTCGGCGTCCCCGCCACCGTGTCCTCTTTGGACACCATCGGGAAGGACCTGGCCGACGCGCTGGGCACGCCCGGCCCGTCGGTGGTCGTCCTCCCCGCCCTGCTGAAGATGTTCGAGCCGACCCACCTGGAGAAGAAATGACTCAGGTCCTGAATTTCGTCGACGGCGCCGAGGTACCGGCGGCGGGCTCGCGGACCCTCGATCTGGTGGACCCCGCCACCGGCGAGGTCTTCGGGACCAGCGTGCTGTCCGAGCAGTCCGATGTGGACGCGGCGCTGGCCGCCGCCGAACGAGCTTTCAAGGTGTGGCGCAAGAGCACACCCGCCCAGCGTCAGCTCGCGCTGCTGAAGATCGCCGACGCGGTGGAGGCACACGCGGAGGAGTTCGCCGAGCTCGAAATCCGCGAGACCGGCAAGATCCGGGCCGTCGTGCTGGAGGAGGAGATCCCGGAGTGCGTCAGCGCGCTGCGGTTCTTCGCCGGTGCGGCACGGCAGCTCGAAGGCACCGCGTCCGGCGAGTACCTGCCGGGGCACTCCTCGGCGATCCGCCGTGAACCGGTCGGCGTCTGCGCGCAGATCGCGCCGTGGAACTACCCGCTGATGATGGGGGTCTGGAAGATCGCCCCGGCGCTGGCGGCGGGCAACACCGTCGTGCTGAAGCCCGCGGAGACCACGCCGTCGACGGCCGTGCTGCTGGCGAAGGTCGCGGCGGAGTTCCTGCCCCAGGGTGCCTTCAACGTGCTGTGCGGCGACCGTGACACCGGCCGGGCGCTGGTGAAGCACCCGATCACCGAACTGGTGTCGATCACCGGGTCGACCCGCGCCGGCATCGACGTCGCCACCGTCGCGGCGGCCGACCTCAAGCGCACGCACCTGGAACTCGGCGGAAACGCGCCGCTGCTGGTGTTCGGCGACGTGAACCTCGCCGAGGCGGCGGAGGGCATCGTCGGCGCGGCGTTCTACAACGCCGGGCAGGACTGCACCGCGGGCAGCCGGGTGCTGGTGGACGCGGCGATCCACGACGAGTTCGTCGCGGAGCTGACCAAGGCCGCCGCCGCGCAGGCACCCGGCCGGGACTTCGGCCCGCTCAACAGCGAGGCGCAGTTCGGCCGGGTTCGCGGCCTCGTCGAGCGGCTTCCCGCCCACGCCCGCGTGGAGACCGGTGGCTCGCCCGCCGGTGACCGAGGTTTCTTCTTCTCCCCCACCGTGATCTCCGGCTTGAAGCAGGACGACGAGATCGTGCAGGAGGAGGTCTTCGGCCCGGTCATCACCGTTCAGTCCTTTGTGGACGAGGACGAGGCGGTGCGGCTGGCCAACGGCGTCCCGTACGGGCTGGCGTCGTCGATCTGGACCCACGACCTGTCACGCGCGACCCGCGTCTCGGGCGAACTCGACTTCGGCTGCGTCTGGGTCAACACCCACGGGCCGCTGGTCTCGGAAATGCCCCATGGCGGCTTCGGGCACTCGGGCCACGGAAAGGACCTCTCGTCCTACTCCTTCGCCGAGTACACCCGCGTCAAGCACGTCATGACCCGCTTCGCCTGAAGCTGTACCCGGAGGTCCCTATGGGTGACAAGGTCACCGAAGTCGAGCAGCACGGCATCGCGCCGATCCCGCCGGAGGAACAGACGTCGCGGCCTCGCGACCTGTTCCGGATGGCGTTCGGCGGCGCGAACACCTTCGCCACCATCATCCTCGGGACCCTCCCGATCGCGTTCGGCCTGAGCTTCTGGGCGGCGGTGGCGGCCACGGTCGCCGGGGTGGTCGTCGGCGCGCTGGTGCTCTCGCCGATGTCGTTGTTCGGCCCGCTCACCCGGACCAACAACGCGGTCTCCTCCGGCGCGCACTTCGGCGTCGTCGGCCGTTGTGTCGGCTCCTTCCTCTCCCTGCTGACGGCGATCACCTTCTTCGCCATCTCGGTCTGGGTGAGCGGCGACGCCGTCGCCGGTGCGGCACAACGGCTTTTCGGCTTCGACGGCGGCGAAGTGCTGCGCGGCGTCGCGTACGGCGTCATCGCGATCGCCACGCTGGTGGTGTGCATCTACGGCTACCGGTTCATGCTGCTGGTGAACCGGGTCGCGGTCACCCTGGGCACGGCGATCATGCTGCTCGGGATCGTGGCCTACGGCGGCACGTTCGACCCCTCGTTCGCCGGCACCGGCACCTACGCGCTCGGGGACTTCTGGCCGACCTGGATCCTGGCCGCGCTCACCACGATGGCGAACCCGATCTCGTTCGGCGCCTTCCTCGGCGACTGGACGCGCTACATCCCCGCGCGCCACAGCCGCCGTTCCCTGCTGGCCGCGCCGTTCCTGGCGCAGGTGGCGACCTTGCTGCCGTTCGGGTTCGGCATCGCCACCGCGACCCTGGTCGCGGATCCGGCCGATTACATCACCGGCCTGACCGCGATTTCCCCGCTCTGGTACGCGATCCCGCTGATCGTGGTCGCGCTGATCGGCGGGCTGTCCACCGGCACGACGTCGCTCTACGGAACCGGCCTCGACTTCAGCTCGATCTTCGTGAAGCTGAGCCGGGTCCAGGCGACGTTGCTGATCGGCTCGCTCAGCGTCGTGTTCATCTTCGTCGGCAATTTCGTGCTGGACATGGTCTCCAGCATCAACGCCTTCGCCACGCTGATCGTGCTGTGCACGTCGCCGTGGATGGTGATCATGATGATCGGTTTCTTGCTGCGGCGCGGGTTCTACGACCCGGACGACCTCCAGGTGTTCAACCAGGGCCGCAAGGGCGGGCGCTACTGGTTCACCCGCGGCGTGAACTGGCGTGCGATGGCCGCGTGGATCCCGGCGACGACGCTGGGCCTGCTGACCGCCAACACCCCGATGATCGCCGGGCCGTTCAAGGACATCGCGGGCGGCGTGGACGTCAGCATGGTGGTGACGCTCTGCACGGCGGCGATCGCGTATCCCGTGCTGGTCAAGCTCTTCCCCGAGCCGCCGGAGGTCTACTCGTACGCGGAGCCCGTCACGGAACCGGCTGTCGCGGTCTAGGCGAAGCGGCGCAGCACGCCGAGGAACAACGCGTCGAAGGCACGGTCCGGGAGCACCCGGCGCACGAACAGGATCGGCTTCGCCCCGAGTCCCGCGGCGTAGCGGGTCTTCGGGCGCCGGGCCTGGACCGCCTTCAGGATGACGTCGGCGATCACCTTCGGATGGGAGCCGCGCGCGGCCTGGCCGAAGAACTTCGCCAGTGCCTTGGCCTGCGGCGCGTAGGCGGTGTCGCCCGAGGTCTTGAGCAGGTTCTCGACCGCGATGCCGCCCCATTCGGTCTTGATGGCGCCGGGTTCGATCACCACGACGTCGATGCCGAACGGCTTGAGCTCCAGCCGCAGGGAATCACTCAGGCCTTCGACGGCGAACTTCGTCGAGTGGTACCAGCCGCCGAGCGGTTCGTAGATCTTGCCGCCGATCGACGAGATGTTCACGATCTTCCCCGAGCCCTGGGCCCGCATATGCGGCGTGGTCAGCTGGACGAGCCGCGCGAGGCCGAAGAGGTTGACCTCGAACTGGTACTTCCCCTCCGAGAGCGGCACGTCCTCGAAGGCGCCGTACGAGCCGTAGCCCGCGTTGTTGACCAGGACGTCGATACGGCCGGTCTCGTCGATGATCCGCTCGACGCCCGCGACCATCGACGCGTCGTCGGTGACGTCCATCGCGAGGATCTTGATCCCGCGTTCGGCGAGCCCCGCCATCCGCTCGACGCGCCGCGCGGCGCCGTAGACCGTGTAGCCCGCTTCCTGCAGCGCGAGGGCGGTGGCTTCGCCGATGCCCGCGGAAGCGCCCGTGACCAGTGCGACCTTCATGTCGATCTCCTTAACTAACCGGTTGGTTGCTAACTCAGGCTGCCACGGGACCGGACTGGCTGTCAACCAACCGGTTAGTTAGACTGGGTCACATGGTCAGGGACAAGGAAGCGACCAAGCGGAAGCTGCTGGACGCGGCGACGACCGAGTTCGCGACGTACGGCATCGCGGGCGCCCGGGTGGATCGCATCGCGAAGAACGCCGGCGCCAACAAGGCGCTGATCTACGCCTATTTCTGCAGCAAGGAATACCTTTTCGAGGTGGTCGTGCAGGAGCAGGTGGACCTCGCGATCAAGTCGGTCCCGATCACTCCCGACGATCTGCCCGGCTACGCGGGACGGCTGTTCGACCGGTATCTGGAGCACCCCGAAGTCCTGCGGCTCATGGGCTGGCTCCGGCTGGAGCAGGGCTTCGACGCGGCGCCGGAGGCCGAAGTCCGGGCGCACGCGGACAAGGTCGCCGCGATCCGGGAAGCCCAGCGCGCCGGATCCGTGCCGGACCACTTCGACGCCGAGGAACTGCTGAGCCTCGTCGTGCACCTGTCGATCCTGGGTTTCTCCTCCCCCGCCGCGACGCGTGACCTCGTCGTCCGGTCGGTCGCCCGGATCACGGGAACCTGACCGGGTTTTCGCGCGACCACTGGGTACACACCTGGGAGGTCGTCTTGCAGCGTCGAACTTTTCTGCGTGCTTCAGCCTTGTCCGCCGGCGTCGCCGCCGGGGTCACCGTGCCCGCCGCCACGGCGGCGTCACCTTTGCGCGTTCAAATCCTGATGTTCGACGGCGTGGAGGAACAGGACTTCATCGCGCCCGTCGAAGTACTCGGGCTGGCCGGGAAACTCACCGGCGGCGCTCTCCAGTCCTCGCTCGTGACCGCCGGGCGGCCCGGGCCCGTGCGCTGCACCTACGGCACGACCGTCGACGTCCCGCGCGGCTGGTCGCCGGAGGAGGCCGACGTCCTCGTGGTGCCGGGCGGCGGCTACAAGGACCGGAACGGTCCGGGCGTGCACCGGCTCAACGCCGATCAGGGTTTCCTGCGGCGCCTGAAGGCTTCGCGGGCGCTGCCGGTCGGGATCTGCACCGGCACGATGGTGCTGTCCGCAGCGGGCCTGACCAAGGGCCGCAACGCGACGACACACAGCGGCGCGAAGGCGGATCTGGCCGCTCAGGGCGCGAAGGTGATCGACGCGCGCGTCGTCGACGACGGCGATCTGATCACCGGCGGCGGGATCACTTCGGGGCTCGAGGTTTCGCTCTGGCTCGTGGAGCGGTTCCTAGGCGCGAAGGTGGCTCAACGGGCGGAGGTCGTGCTGGAGTACGAGCGTCGTGGCACTGTCTGGCGGGCGTAAGGCGTGCTTTGCACGGCCACTCGCGCTGATAGCAGGGTAAGGGGGTGTGTGGAAATAGGGACGTTGAGTGTCCCTATTTCCACACACCCCCTCCGGAACCGGTCGTGACAGGGGCGGTCTCGCCGGACTGCGTGGATTTCGGGTCATCTAACGACCTCGAATCACGCACCCTTCCTGTCGACAACACGTGCTCGCGCGACGACCCGGCTCACGGTAGCCTGGTTCACTTGGCCGTACTTGGCGATTTCGCGCTGTGGCATCCCGTCAGCGAACAGCTCGCACATCAAGTCATTTCGCTGACGTGTCCGAGTCGCGATCTCGTCCGCCGCCAGCAGAAGCCGTCGCACCTTGTCATTCATTAGCCCATGATGCACCAAGCATCACAGTCGGCGTCCGGTGGACCTAGCGCGTGTCATGAAAGGGTCTTGCAAGACATATTTCGTCTTGCAAGACCCTTTCATGACACAACTCAGCGGTGCGTGTCCTCCGGCGCAGGCGTCCGGCTCGCCAGGTTCGCGGACCATTCGGTGACCCGCCGCGCGACGTCCTGCGCGGTGAGCCCGACGCGGGCCAGCACCTCCTCGCGCGAGCCGTGGTCGTGGAACACCTGCGGCACGGCCAGATCCCGCAGCGGCACGTCGCATTCCGCGTCGCGGAACAGCGCGGCCAGCGCGGAACCGAAACCACCGTGACGGCCGCTGTCCTCGACGCTCACGACGAGCTTGTGCTGCTCGGCCAGCGCCACCAGTTCGGCGGGCGCCGGGACGACCCAGCGCGGGTCCACCACGGTCACGCCGATGCCCTGGTCGGCCAGCCTGTCCGCGGCGGCGAGCCCGAGCATCGCGAACGCGCCCACCGCGACCAGCAGGACGTCGGCGTCGCCGGACGGCTTGCGCAGCACGTCCACCACCCCGACGCGTTCGACGGCGGGAACGGAGTCGATCACGCCGCCCTTGGAGAACCGCAGCGCCGTCGGCCCGTCCTCGACGGCGACGGCCTCGCGCAGCTCCTCGCGCAGCGTCCCGGCGTCACGCGGCGCGGCGACCCGCATGCCCGGCACCATGCCCAGCAGCGAGAGGTCCCACATGCCGTGGTGACTCGGCCCGTCCGGCCCGGTGATCCCGGCGCGGTCCAGCACCAGCGTCACCGGCTGGCGGTGCAGCGCGACGTCCATCAGGACCTGGTCGAACGCGCGGTTCAAGAAGGTCGAGTAGACCGCGACGACGGGGTGCTTGCCGCCCATCGCGAGACCGGCGGCCGAGGTCACCGCGTGCTGCTCGGCGATCCCGACGTCGTACCAGCGGTCCGGGTACGCCTCGGCGAACTTGTGCAGCCCGGTCGAGCGCAGCATCGCCGCGGTGATCGCGACGACGTCCTCGCGGTCGGCGCCGATCTTGACCAGTTCGTCGGCGAAGACGCCGGTCCAGCTCGGCCCCTTGACCGGCGGCAGGCCGGTTTCCGGGTCGATCGGGTCGGTCTGGTGCATCTGGTCGGCCTGGTTGGTGACCGCGGGCTCGTAGCCGTGACCCTTCTCGGTGACCACGTGCACGATGACCGCGCCGCCGAAGTCGCGGGCGCTCTGGAACGCCTTCTCCAGCGCGCCGAGGTCGTGCCCGTCGACCGGCCCGAGGTACTTGAGGCCGAGGTCGGAGAACATCATCTGCGGGCTCAGCGCGTCCTTGAGCCCCGCCTTCGCCGCGTGCAGCGCCGCGTAGATCGGCTTGCCGACGATGGGCGTGTGCCGCAGCAGTTCCTTGCCGCGGTCCAATACACGCTCGTAGCCCGGCTTGAGCCGCAGCGACGCCAAGTGATCCGCAACGCCACCGATGGTCGGCGAGTACGAGCGGCCGTTGTCGTTGATGACGATGACGACCGGGCGCCGCGGGTTCGCGGCGATGTTGTTGAGCGCCTCCCAGCACATGCCGCCGGTCAGCGCGCCGTCGCCGACGACCGCGATCGCGTGCCTGCCGCCACCGCCGAGTTCGAACGCCTTCGCCAGGCCGTCCACATAGGACAGAGCGGTCGAGGCGTGGCTGTTCTCGACGAGGTCGTGCTCGCTCTCGCAGCGCGCCGGGTAGCCGGTGAGGCCGCCGAGCTGGCGCAGCTTGCCGAAGCCGTCGTGCCTGCCGGTGACGATCTTGTGCACGTAGGCCTGGTGACCCACGTCCCACACGATGGCGTCGTTCGGCGAGTCGAAGACCCGGTGCAGCGCCATCGTCAGCTCGACCACACCCAGGTTCGGGCCGAGGTGACCACCGGCGAGCCGCACCTTCTCGACCAGGAAGTCGCGGATCTCCGCGGCCAGCTCGCCGAGCTGTTCCTGGTCCATCCGCTTCAAGTCGGCCGGTCCGTGCACGGACTCGAGCAACGTCACTCTCCCACCTCGCCTGGTTCCTCATTCCGCCGTTCCAGCCAGTCTACGGAGGGCGCCTGAGAGTCTTCCGTCCCCCGCGTCACGGGTCACATGTCAGAAAATCACCACACGGCACCCGACGGTGTGAACATGGTCTCTTTTGCCAAGTAGCGGTCACGTCGGGTGGCCGCGATAATCGCTGATCGACGGTTGAGCAGGAGCCGGTTTCGGAGGGGCTTGATGGCGGACTTTTTCATCGGTGGCGAGTGGGTCGACGCGATCGGCGGTGGTCGCAGGGAGATCCGCTGCCCCGCTGACGGGTCGCTGGTCGCGGAAGTCGCCGAAGGCACCCGTGAGGACACCGAAGCGGCCATCGCCGCCGCGAGGAAGGCCTTCGACACCGGCCCTTGGCCGAACACCCCCGCCCCCGAACGCGGTGACCTGCTGCTGAAGGTCGCGGACCTGCTCGACCGCGACGCCGAGGCCTTCGCCCGAGCCGAGTCGCTCGACACCGGGAAACGGCTGGTGGAGAGCAAGTACGACATGGCCGACATCGCCGCGTGCCTGCGCTACTTCGGCAAACTCGCCGCCAACGACGCGGGCCGGGTGGTCGACACCGGCAACCCGGACGCGTTCAGCCGGATCGTGCACGAGCCGGTCGGCGTCTGCGGGCTGATCACGCCGTGGAACTACCCGCTCCTGCAGACCATCTGGAAGGTGGCCCCCGCGCTCGCGGCGGGCAACACCTTCGTCCTCAAACCCAGCGAACTGACGCCGCACACCTGCATGATGCTGATGAACCTGCTGACCGAGGCCGGGCTGCCCGGCGGCGTCGCGAACCTGGTGCTCGGCGCCGGCGCGCAGGCCGGGGCGCCTCTTTCGGAGCATCCGGATGTCGATCTCGTTTCGTTCACCGGCGGGCTCGCGACCGGGAAGATCATCGCCGCGTCCGCCGCCGCGACGATCAAGAAGGTCGCGCTGGAACTGGGCGGCAAGAACCCGAACGTCGTCTTCGCCGACTCGGACTTCGACACCGCCGTGGACTACGCGCTGACCGCGGTGTTCCTGCACTCCGGTCAGGTCTGCTCGGCGGGGGCGCGCCTGATCGTCCAGGAGGAGTGGCACGACAGGTTCGTCGACGAACTCGTCCGCCGTGCCGAACTGATCCGACTGGGTGGACCTTTCGACCCGAAGGCTGAAACCGGTCCGCTGATCTCGGCCGCCCATTTGGAAAAGATCGAACGGTACGTCGCCGCGGCTCTCGAAGAGGGCGCCGTCCTGCGCACCGGTGGCAAACGCCCCGACGATCGCGAACTCGCGAAGGGGCACTACTACCTGCCGACCATCCTCGACAACGTGAAGCAGGGCAGCAGCGCCGTCGTCGACGAGTCGTTCGGCCCGGTGCTCACCGTCGAGACCTTCACCGACGAGGACGACGCCGTCCGCATCGCCAACGACACCCACTACGGCCTCGCGGGCGCCGTCTTCACCTCGGACGCCTCCCGCGCGCAGCGGGTCGCGAACCGGCTGCGGCACGGCACGATCTGGATCAACGACTTCCACCCGTATCTGCCGCAGGCGGAATGGGGCGGCTACAAGCAATCCGGTTTCGGGCGCGAGCTGGGCCCGACGGGGCTGGCCGAGTACGTGGAGGCGAAGCACATCTACCAGAACCTCCGGCCCGAACCACAGCGCTGGTTCTCAGGGGAGTCAGCGTCCAACTAAAGACGGGAAGTGCCGATGAGTAATCCTTCCGACGACGGCCTCGCCGGTTTCGGCTACAAACAGGAACTCGAAAGAACGCTCGGCAATTTCCACACCTTCGCCGCCGGGATCAGCTACATCTCGATCCTGACGGGCACCTTCCAGCTGTTCTACTTCGGCTTCAGCTTCGGCGGGCCCGCCTACTGGTGGTCATGGCCGATGGTGTTCGTCGGCCAGCTGATGGTCGCGCTGTCGTTCGCCGAACTGGCCGCGCACTACCCGGTCGCCGGATCGATCTACAACTGGTCGAAACGGCTCGGCAGCCCGCATGTGGCCTGGATGGCCGGGTGGATGATGCTGACCGCCTCGATCGTCAGCATCGCCGCCGTCGCGCTGGCGTACCAGATCACGCTCCCCCAGATCTCGTCGTTCTTCTCGTTCTCCGGCGACAGCGCGGTGAACGCGGTCATCCTCGGCACCATCCTGATCCTGTTCACCACGCTGGTGAACGCGTGGGGCGTCAAGCTGATGGCGCGGATCAACAGCGCCGGGGTGTTCATCGAACTGGTCGCCGCGGTCCTGCTGATCATCGCGCTCGCGGTGAACATCACGCGCGGCCCCGAGGTCGTCATGCAGACCAACAACACCGGCGCCGACCAGCCGTGGGGCTATTTCGGGGCGTTCCTGGTCGCCTCGCTAGCGTCGACCTACGTCATGTACGGCTTCGACACGGCCAGCTCGCTCGGCGAGGAATCCCACGATCCGCGCAAGAACGCGCCCAAGGCGATCCTGCGGGCGCTGATCGCGTCGTTCGTCATCGGCGGGCTGATCCTGATCCTGGCGCTGATGGCCGTCGGTGACATCAACAACCCGGAGATCGCCACGGGCGGGCTGCAGTTCATCGTGAAGGACGTCCTCGGCAGCACGATCGGCACGATCTTCCTGCTGGCGGTCGTCATCGCCATCACGGTGTGCAACCTGGCCGTGCAGTCGGCGTCGATCCGGATGATGTTCGCGATGGGCCGGGACAACAACCTGCCCGCGGGAAAGCACCTGGCGCGAGTGTCGCCGAAGACGAAGACGCCGGTGGTCCCCGCGATCGTGTCCGGCGTCATCGCGGTGCTGATCCTGGTGGTCAACGTCGGCCAGCCGCAGATCTTCACGGTGATCACCAGCATCGGCATCATCATGATCTACCTGGCCTACCTGCTGGTCACCATCCCGATGCTGGTCAAGCGTTTCCGCGGCCAGTGGCCGCCGCCCAAGGCCGAGGGCACCAAGTACTTCTCGCTCGGCAAACTGGGCCTGCCGGTCAACATCCTCGGCGTGCTGTGGGGCGGCGCGATCGTGGTGAACCTGGCGTGGCCGCGGCGCGAGGTCTACAACGCGACCGAGCCCTACCACTGGTACCTCGAATGGGGGGCCGTGCTGTTCGTCGGCGCGGTGGCGGTCGTCGGTTTCGCGTATTACTGGTTCGTCCTGCGGCACAAGAGCGGCGTCCTGGCCGATCACGCCGCGGAAGCACATCCCGAGGAGGCAGCACAGTGACCGGAGAGTTCGACTACATCGTCGTCGGCGGCGGGACGGCGGGTTCGGTGGTCGCGGCGAGACTCTCGGAAGACCCGGACGTCACCGTGGCCCTCCTGGAAGCCGGACCGTCCGATGTGGACGACCCGGCGGTGCTGGAACTGACGAAGTGGATGGCCCTGCTGGAATCCGGCTACGACTGGGACTACCTGGTCGAACCGCAGGACTCCGGGAACTCCTTCCTGCGCCACGCCCGCGCGCGGGTGCTCGGCGGCTGCTCGTCGCACAACTCGTGCATCGCGTTCTGGGCACCGGCTGAAGACCTCGACGAATGGGCCTCGCTCGGCCTGCCCGGCTGGTCCGCCAAGGACATTTTCCCGCTGTACAAGCGTCTTGAGACCAACGACGGCCCCGGCGACCACCACGGCCGCTCGGGCCCGGTGACCATCCGCTCGGTGCCGCCGAACGACCCGACCGGCGTCGCGCTGCTGCAGGCGTGCGAGCAGGCAGGCATCCCGAGGACGGAATTCAACTCGGGCAAGACCGTCACGCACGGCGCGAACTGGTTCCAGATCAACGCGCGCGAAGACGGCACGCGGTCGTCGGCGTCGGTGTCCTACCTGCACCCGATCATCGGCAAGCGGCCGAACCTGGAGATCATCACCGGCGCCCGCGTCCGGCGGCTGCTGTTCGACGGCAAACGCTGCACCGGCGCGGAATACCTGGCCGACGACCTGATCCACGGCGTCAAGCTGCGCGCGCGCCGCGAGGTCATCCTGTCGTCGGGCGCGATCGACACCCCGAAACTCCTGATGCTGTCGGGAATCGGCCCGGCCGCGCATCTGCGCGAGGTCGGCGTGGACGTGCTGGTGGACTCCCCCGGCGTCGGCGAGAACCTGCAGGATCACCCCGAAGGCGTCATCCAGTGGGACGCGCTGCAACCGATGACCACCGAATCCACGCAATGGTGGGAAATCGGCATCTTCACCAGCACGGAGGAAGGCCTCGACCGGCCGGACCTGATGTTCCACTACGGCTCCGTGCCGTTCGACATGAACACCCTCCGGCAGGGTTATCCCACCACGGAGAACGGCTTCTGCCTGACCCCGAACGTCACCCGGTCGCGCTCGACCGGGACCGTGCGGCTGCGCAGCCGTGACTACCGGGACAAGCCGAAGGTGGATCCGCGCTACTTCACCGACGAGCACGACATGCGCGTGATGACCTACGGCATCAAACTGGCCCGCAAGATCGCCGAACAACCCGCCCTGGACGAATGGGCGGGCACGGAACTCGCGCCCGGCAGGGACGTCAAGACCGACGACGAGATCGCGGACTACCTGCGCAAGACGCACAACACGGTCTATCACCCCGCGTGCACCGCGAAAATGGGCGGCGACGACGACCCGCTGGCCGTGCTGGACGCGCGGCTGCGGGTGCGCGGCGTCGAAGGCCTGCGGGTCGCCGACGGTTCGGCGATGCCGTTCCTGGTCGCGGTGAACCCGTGCATCACGACGATGGCGATCGGCGAGAAGTGCGCGGACCTGCTGAAGGAGGATGCGCGCGCTTAAAGGTGCTTGAGAAGGCCCCCTGGCTTCGGCCAGTGGCCTTTCGCTTTGCCCGAAAACCAGTGGAGTGGCCCCGCCGGTGCCTTCACTTTCACGCTGAAACGGTGAGGCTGGGACTCGGGCTCGGCGGCGGAGCCTTTGCGGCGTCAGACGCGACCGGTCTCGTGGGCCCACATGGCGACCTCGACGCGGTTTCTGGCGCCGAGCTTGCGCATGAGGCTGGCGAGGTGGGCTTTGACGGTGCTCGGGGTGATATAGAGCTCGCCGGCGATCTCATTGTTGGTGCGGCCCCGGGCTACCGGCACGAGGACTTCCTCCTCACGGGCGGTGAGCGGTTCTATCGGTTGCCTCGGCCGTGGGGTCTTCGCGTGGGCGAACACTTCCAGCAGCCGGACGGTCACGCTGGGCGCGATCAGTGCGTCTCCGTCAGCGGCGGCGTGGATGGCCTGGGTCAGCAGGGCGGGTCCGGCGTCCTTGAGCAGAAACCCACGGGCGCCGGCTTTGAGCGCCCCGTGGACGTACTCGTCGAGGTCGAAGGTGGTGATGACCACGATCGGCAGAGGGTCGGTGACGTCGGGGCCGGCGAGGCGCCGGGTGGCTTCGATGCCGTCCATCAGCGGCATTCGGACGTCGAACAGGCCGACGTCGGGGCGCAGCTGGAGCGCCAGGCGGACCGCCTCGCGCCCGTCGGCGGCCGCGCCGACCACTTCGATGCCGGGTTGGGCGTCGAGCAGCATGGTCAGCCCGGTGCGCACGATGGGCTGGTCGTCGGCGATGAGGACCCTGATGCTCATCGTGGCGTCCCGGTTCGAGGCAGGACGGCCTCCACCCGCCAGCCCCGCTCGGCGGCGGGGCCCGCGTGGAAGGTGCCGCCGAGCAGTGAGACGCGTTCGCGCATGCCCACCAGGCCGTAGCCCGCCGGGGCGCGGCCGCCGGCGGCGGAGCCGTCGTCGTCGATGGTCAGCCGTATCTGGTCTGCGTCGCCGGTGACGGCGACGGTGACCTGGGTCGCGTGACGGGCGTGCCGTCGAGCGTTGGTGATGGACTCTTGGGCCAGGCGGTAGATCGCGGCCCCGACCGCCGGGCTGAGGTCGTCGAGCTCGCCGGACAGCGTCACCTCGACGCAGGGACCCGTCTGGCCGTCGGTGGCGAGCTGCTCGACCTCGGCCACGCCGGGCTGCGGCGCGAACCCGGTGTCCTGCGTGGCGCGGAGCACGCCGACGAGAGCGCGCAGCTCGGTGAGGGTGCGGGTCGCCGCGTCCTCGATGACGGCCAGGGCCTCGACGGCACGCTCGGGGTGGGAGGCCGCGATGGCACGTCCTGCTTGGGCCTGGATGGCGATGCCCGAGACATGGTGGGCGACGGTGTCGTGGAGCTCGCGAGCGAGCTGTTCGCGTTCGCGGGACTTGGCTTGGTCGACGTCGCGGATGCGGATCTTCGCGCGATAGCGGATCGCGGTGCCGAGCGCGGCGGCGAACAGGAAGAACGCATATCCCGCGATCGCCTCCGCCCGGGTGGTGGTGTCGGCGCCGAGGGTGATGATGACGGCCAGCCAGAGCAGGATGACGCCGAGGCCGCTCGTGGCTTCCCGGCCGGAGCCCCACCGGAACAAGGCGTAGGCCAGGATCAGCACCGCGATGCTGCTGTTCAGCAGGGCACCTTGCGACCCGGTGAGAATTCTGACGATGTCGACGATCGTCAACGTGCCGAAGGAGACCGCGACCGCGACGAGCGGGTGCGTACGTCGCCACAGCAGGGGACCGAGGACCGCGAGCACCGCGATGAGCAGCAGCGGGCTTGGCGCCAGGTCCTGGCGAAGCACCACTTCCACCACCGACCAGCAGATCAGTACTGCGACCAAAGCCCAGTCCCGCGGCCCCCGGCCCGGGGCATTCGCAGGTCGAGGTTCGGCCCACAGCGAGCGGAGCGCGTTGGTGGCCATCTGATCAGCCTAGGCAGCCCGCGTGCTCGGTGCCTCCGCCGAAAGTACAAGAACCCGGCTGTGCCAACGGCCAGGTCGAACCAGGCTCCGCGGCCGATGTGCCCGCCGACGGCGTCCGTGAAGGTGAAAGCACCCACCCGAACAAGCCAAGGAGCATCGTGATGAGAACGCCTCGATCCCGCACCGCACCGGAGAACGCGCCGTCCCAGAACACGCTGGAAGATCTGCGCATGCCCGTGCGGGTCAGACTCGCGGCAGCATGGACCAGCTTCATGTTCCTCTACATCTACGTCGACTACCTCGCCCTGTACAAGCCCGGCTTCCTCGACGGCCTCCTGGCCGGCGTCGTCCACAAGTTCGAGACCGGCCCGACCTTCGTCACCATCGCGCTCACGCTCATGGCCGTCCCGATCCTCATGATCCTGCTCTCCGCGACACTGCCCGCCCGTGTCAACCGCGCCATCAACCTCGTCGTCGCAACGCTCTACATCCCCGTCTCGATGTTCAACGCGACAGGGGAGACTTGGACTTACTCCTACTTCTATGGCATCTCCATCGGACTCGAGGTGCTGCTCCTGGCCTTCATCCTGCGCTCCGCCTGGACCTGGCCACACCGCACGCCGCAGCAGGCGTGACAGCTTGTCCGCCACCACCTGGCGAAGACGAGCTGAATGAGAAACTGTGCGTCACAATGTCTTCCGCGCCGATTCACCCTCTAGTGGTCAATGTGCAATAAGCATTGTCGCTTAAAATTACGAACAATTGTTCGGTGGATTTCGGTATTGTGGAGGGGTGTCCGAGACCCTCATTCCCGAACTGCCGCAAGAGTTGTGGCGCGCCGGCAAGCTGGAGCTTGCCCACGGCGTGACGCATCTGCTGCTGGTGATGAGGGTCGCCTCGGCCGGGCTGGGGAAATACCTGGCCGAGGTCGAAACGCGGGGCGCGGAAGACTTGTACGGCTACGGGAGTGCGTCACGCTGGTTCGCTGACGTGGCCCGGATTTCCCACGGTGACGCGCAGGACGTGGTGAATCGGGCGCTGGCGCTCAACCCCGTCCCGGAGGCCGGTGGCGCGGGAACGGTGTTCGCGCCCGCGACAGCCGCCGCGGCCGAGGACGGCGCGCTCGCCGAGCAGCACATCGACCTCGTCCTCGGCTTTCTCCGCAAAATCCCGTCCGACGTGCCCACGGACGAGCGCGACGGCGCGGAAAAGATCCTCGCCGACCTCGCCCGGAAGGCCGGGCCGAAAGAGATCACCGAAGCCGGTGCCGACCTGCTCGCCCATCTGGACCCGGACGGGAACGAACCGAAGGATCCCGAACCCGCCCCGCCGCGGCGTGAGGTGTTCGTCGAACGCCGCAAAGACGGCTTCTGGAAACTGTCCGGGCTGCTCGATCCCGAGACCGGGGCCCGCACCGCGGCCGCGCTGGACGCCCACGCCGGACGACGCCCGGTCGACGAGTTCGGCCAGGCCGACCACCGGACCCTGCCCCAACGCCGCGGCGACGCCTGGGCCGACCTGATCGACCTCGCCATCGCCTGCCCCGACCAGCCCGGCACTTCCGGGTACCGCACCCTCGTGCACGTCACCATCGGCCTCGAGGAACTGCAGACCGGTATCGGGAACGCCTGTTTGGACTTCGTCGGCACCATCACCGCCCGCGAAGCCCGCCTCGCCGCCTGCGACTGCCTGATGATCCCCGTCGTGCTCAGCGCCGCCGGTGAGCCGCTCGACGTCGGGCGGATGAGACGGTTCGTCACCCCCGGCCAGCGCCGGGCGTTGAACATCCGCGATGGGGGCTGCGCCTTCCCCGGGTGTCATCGGGCGCCGAAACACTGCCACGCCCATCACATTCAGCACTGGGCGGACGGCGGACCCACCGACCTGCGCAATCTCGTGCTGCTCTGCTCGTTCCATCACCGGCTCATCCACCACGACGACTGGCAAGTCCGAATGGCACCCGATGGCATACCGGAATTCGTGCCACCCCAATATCTGGATCCGCTACGACAACCACGGCGCAACACCCTGCACCGCGTCACCTGACAGCAGAACCGAGGAGCCCGTCGGCCACACCGGCGACGGGCCCCTCGGCATGCCCACGGTCCTTTAGGGAATCGAATCCGAAATAACAGCCGGTGTACCGCGGTCCCCGGAGATCTGGTTCAGCGCCCAGACCTGGCCGAACTCGGCCAGCGCGGGCCCCGACCAGTAGGCCCCTATGCTCACGCCCTTCCACAGCGGCATCTTCGGCCCGCTCAGAGTTCCGTGGCTGACCTGGACCTGGACGGCGCCCTCGCCCCAGGTGAAGACGAAATGGGCGTACATGAAAACCCACGCCTGCCTGCCCAGAAGATCCCGGGTGAGCACCGGCCCGTCCGACACGTAGGGCGCCGTGTAGATGACCTGTTTCCGGCCGCTCCGGTAGCTGACCTCCTGTGTGGCGATACCGGGCGGAAGCATCGAGGGGAGCACGGGTCAGCCTCTCCCGCCGCGATCACCGAATACCGGAGCAAGAGATCTCGTTTCCCGAAATTCGAACACGAAACTCAGGATGACGAGCACCCGGCATCCGGACAAGCCGAACGAAGCCGATCCATTCCGACGGTCTACAAATAAGCCGTTATTGCAACAACGCAACGCATTCGACGTGCTGCGTCATCGGGAACGCGTCGAAAGCGCGCAGGTCCACCAGCCGGTAGCCGTGCCCGGCGAACAGCGCGATGTCCCTGGCCAGTGCCGCCGGGTCGCACGCGACGTAGACGATCCGGTCCGGTGAACCCTCCACAATGGACTCGACGACGGCCTTGCCCGCGCCCTTGCGCGGCGGGTCGAGGACGACGACGTCGACGGGTTTCGGGGCGTCGGCCAGCAGGTGTTCGACGCGGCCGGAGCGCCAGCGGACCTGCGGGAGGTCGGCCAGGTTCTCCTCGCCGTCCGACACGGCGCGGCGGCCGGATTCGATGGCCAGGACACGCCCGCGCGGGCCCACCTGCGAAGCGAGCACCGACGCGAAGAGGCCGACACCGGCGTACAGGTCCCACGCCACCCCATCGCGCGGGGCTTCGGCCCATTCCGCGACGACGGCGGCGAGCGTGTCGGCGGCGGCCGGGTGGACCTGCCAGAAGCCGTGGGCGTCGAGGCGCCAGTCGCGGCCGGCGGCGTGCTGGACGGCGAGGCCGCCCGCGAGCTGCCGTGACTTGGTCTTCCCGTGGACCGTCGACAGGTCGCGAAGGTGCACGTGCCCCTCGCTGTCCTTGGTGACCTCGATTTCGCTGCCGGGCCGCCACTTCCGCGAAACCACGTCGTCGAGCGCGCCGGGAACGGTGATCGGGCAGTCGTCGATCGCGATCACGCGGTGACTGTGGTGTGCCCGGAAGCCCGCGCGGCCGTCCTTGCCCGCGACGAGCCGGACGCGGCTGCGCCAGTCCAGCGGGCCGCCCTCGAGTGCCTCGACGACGACTTCGCGCTCGATCCCGGCCAGCCTCTTCAGCTGCTCCATGACCACCGCGGCCTTGAGTTCACGCTGATGCGAGGGGGTGGCGTGCTGCCAATCGCAGCCGCCGCACTCCCCCGGCGCCGCGAGCGGGCACGGCGGCTCCACGCGTTCCGGTGAGGCCTCCAGGACCTCGATCGCGTCGGCGCGGCAGAACGCGCCGCCCTTGTCCTCGGTGACCGAGGCCAGCACCCGCTCGCCGGGCAGCGCGTGCCGCACGAACACGACCCGGCCCTCCGCCCGCGCGACGCAGTGCCCGCCGTGCGCCACCGCGCCGACCTCCAGCTCGATCGTCCGTCCGAGCCACGTACCGGTCGACGCGTCCACACTCATTCTGATTTTTCCTTGTCCTTCGGCTTTTCGGTCTGCTTGACCACGGGGGAGAAACCGCGCCGCACGTCGCCTGCCGCGGGGCGCGCCTTCCGGTCGCGTTTGATCGCCTTTTCCGACGATTCGAGCTGCCACGGCACGCTGGTCACCATGACACCGGGCTGGAACAGCAGGCGTCCCTTGAGCCGCAGCGCGCTCTGGTTGTGCAGCACCTGCTCCCACCAGTGCCCGACCACGTACTCGGGGATGAACACGGTCACCACATTGCGCGGATTGTCGCCACGGACACGTTTCACGTAGTCCAGCACGGGCTTCGTGATCTCGCGGTACGGCGATTCGATCACCTTCAGCGGCACCTTGAAATTGTGGTCGTCCCATTCCTGGACGAGTTTGCGCGTCTCCATGTCGTCGACGTTCACGGTGACCGCTTCGAGGACGTCGGGCCGCACGGCCTTGGCGTAGGAAAGCGCGCGCAAGGTCGGCAGGTGCAGTTTCGAAATCAGCACGATCGCGTGGTTGCGCGAAGGCAATACGACCGGCTTCCGGTCCATTTCGCGCAATTCCTCGGCGACCCGGTCGTAGTGCTTCCGGATCGCGGTCATCAGGATGTAGATCGCCACCATCGCCGCGATCGCGATCCAGGCACCGAGCAGGAACTTGGTGATCAGCACGATGATCAGCACGGTTCCGGTCATCGTGAGCCCGACGGCGTTGACCGTCTGCGAACGCCGCATCCGCCGCCGCACGGCCGGGTCCGTCTCCCTCGCCAGCAAGCGGTTCCAATGCCGGATCATGCCCGCCTGGCTGATCGTGAAGGAGACGAACACGCCCACGATGTAGAGCTGGATGAGCTTCGTGACCTCGGCGTCGAACGCGATGATCAGCACCAGCGCGAACGCCGCGAGGAACAGGATGCCGTTGGAGAACGCCAGCCTGTCGCCCCGGGTGTGCAGCTGACGCGGCAGGTACCGGTCCTGCGCGAGGATCGAGCCGAGCACCGGGAAGCCGTTGAACGCGGTGTTCGCGGCCAGCAGCAGGATGATGCCGGTGACGAAGGAGATGTAGTAGAACGCCGGGGTGAAGTCGGAGAACACCGCCTGCGCGATCTGCGCGACGATCGTCTTCTGCTCGTAGCCCGCCGGGGTGCCCGTCAGCTGGGTTTCCGGGTGCTCGGCGAATTTGACGTCGGTGATGATCGCCAGCGTGATGATGCCGACCAGCATCGTCACCGCGAGCACGCCCATCATCAGCAGCGTGGTCGCGGCGTTCTTCGATTTCGGCTTCCGGAACGCGGGGACGCCGTTGCTGATCGCCTCGACCCCGGTCAGGGCCGCGGCGCCGGAGGAGAACGTCCGCAGCAGCAGGAAGAAGAACGCGAAACCGGTCAAGGAGGCTTCTTCGTGCAGCTCGAAGGAGGAGCTCTCGGCCCGCATGTCGGCGCCGGAGGCCGCCTCGATCAGCCCCCAGATCACCATGCCGAGAATGCCGATGATGAATCCGTAGACCGGGATGGCGAAGGTTTTGCCCGATTCGCGAACTCCGCGCAGATTCAGCGCGGTCAGCACGACCACGATGACGACCGCGAAAATCACCTTGTGCTGCGCCACCCACGGGATGGCCGAACCGATGTTCGCCACCCCGGACGACGTCGAAACCGCCACGGTGAGCACGTAATCGACCAGCAGCGCGCTGGCCACGGTGAGCCCGAATTTGCCGCCGAGGTTGGTGTTGGCGACTTCGTAGTCACCGCCGCCGCTGGGATAGGCGTGCACGTTCTGCCGGTAGGAAGCGACCACGACCAGCATGACGAGCGCGACGGCGACCCCGATCCAGGGCGCGAACGCGTACGCGGACAGGCCGGCGACGCTGAGCGTCAGAAAGATTTCCTCAGGCGCGTAGGCGACGCTCGACAACGCGTCGGACGCGAAAATCGGCAGCGCGATGCGCTTCGGCAGCAGCGTATGCGAGAGGCGGTCACTCCGGAATGGACGTCCGAGGACTAGCCGCTTCAATACGGTCGGGAACTTCGACACCTGGGAAGACTAACTGTGACGCGCAGCGTCTCCGTTGAGGGTGGCGGCGGGGAGGACGGTGGAGTAACGGGCGGTGCTCACGGTAGGTTCGGCGCTGGTGTGTCTGGGTACCTGCGGACGGGTGAAACGTCCGCGAACTAAGGAGGCAGGGCGTGCACGTGGTGATCATGGGATGCGGCCGGGTCGGCGCATCCCTGGCCGCGGCGCTGGAGCGACTGGGGCACGAGGTCGCCGTCATCGACAAGAGCAGGCAGTCGTTCCGGCGGCTCGGGAGTGATTTCCACGGTCAGCAGGTGGTCGGCGTCGGATTCGACCGCCAGGTGCTGATCGAGGCCGGGATCGAACGCGCGGGTGCTTTCGCGGCGGTGTCCAGTGGCGACAACTCCAACATCATCTCGGCGAGGGTGGCCAGGGAGAACTTCGGCATCGACAAGGTCGTCGCCAGGATCTACGACCACAAGCGCGCGGCGGTCTACGAACGGCTGGGCATCCCGACCGTGGCGACCGTCCCGTGGACGACCGACCGGTTCCTGCGCACCCTGCTTCCCGACGGCGTCGCCTCGGAGTGGCGGGACCCGTCCGGCAGCGTGGCGCTGCTGCAGCTCCCGCTGCACGAGGGGTGGATCGGGCACAGCGTGCGCGATCTGCAGGACACCACCGGCGCGCGGGTCGCGTTCATCATGCGGTTCGGCACCGCCGTGCTGCCCGACACCAAGGCCGTGATCCAGGCCGACGACGTCGTGTACGTCGCCGCGAAATCGGGCACTGTCAGCGACGTGACCACCGTCGCCGCTCGCGAACCGGAAGAGGAGAACTGATGCGGGTCGCGATTGCCGGGGCGGGCGCGGTGGGCCGGTCGATCGCCGCGGAGCTGATCGACGGGCGCCACCAGGTGATGCTCATCGAGCGCGAGGCCGACCAGTTCGAGCCGCACACCGTCGAGCAGGCGGACTGGGTGCTGGGCGACGCGTGCGAGGTGTCGATCCTCGAGGAGTCCGGGATCGAGCAGTGCGACGTCGTGATCGCCGCGACCGGTGACGACAAGGCGAACCTGGTGGTGTCGCTGCTGGCGAAGACCGAGTTCGCGGTGCGCCGGGTGGTGGCGCGGGTGAACAACCCGGCCAACGAATGGCTGTTCAACGACGCCTGGGGCGTCGATGTCGCCGTGTCGACCCCGCGGATGCTCGCGGCGATGGTCGAGGAGGCGGTGAGCGTCGGCGATCTGGTGCGGCTCATGACGTTCCGGCAGAGCCAGGCGAACCTGGTCGAACTCACCCTCCCGGAGGAGACCCCGCTGGCGGGCAAGGCCGTCAGCGAGATCAACCTGCCGCGTGACGCCGCGCTGGTGACGATCCTGCGCGGTGACCGGGTGATCGTGCCGCAGCCCGAAGACCCGCTGGAGCCGGGTGACGAGCTGCTGTTCGTGGCGACGTCGGACGTGGAGCCGGAGATCCGGACCGCCCTGGGGTATTAGGCCGAGTCGGGCGCCTGCGCGTACTTGGCGCGCAGGCGCGCCTCGACCTCTTCGTCGGTCTCCTCGGCGGGTGCTTCTTCCGCGAGGGCCTTGAGGTGCTTGTCCGACCGCCGCACCGCCCAGACGACGGCGAGCAGGCCGAGCGCGTACAGCGGGTACCCCATCGCGATCTTCGCGAAGGCCAGCCAGCCGGTGTAGTCCTCGTCGTAGAGCCAGCGCTGGACGACGAACCGGGCGCCGAAGATCAGCGCCATGGCACCGGTCGCGATCGAATAGGCGATCAGCGACTTCTTGTCCTTGCGCCAGGCGTGGCCGCTGCCGTTGAGCGCGTTCCACACCACGCCGGCCAGCGGCCAGCGGACGACGATCGACAGCACGAAGACCCCGAAGTAGACCAGGCTCGTCCAGATGCCGAACAGGAAGAAGCCCTTGGCCGATCCGGTCCGGTAGGCGATGAACGCCGCGATCGCCACCCCGAAGAACCCGGAGATGGCGGGCTGCAGCGGCTCCTTGCGGACGATCCGCAGCACGGTGATCGCCACCGCGCTGCCGACCGCGGCCCAGATGCCCACCGTGAGACCGAAGATGGCGTTCGCGATCACGAACACGATGACCGGCAGCGAGGAATAGAACAGCCCCGACAGCCCACCCATCTGTTCCAGCAGGGTGGGCTGAGGCTTTTTGTCGTCGTCGTCCGGTTTCCCGGTGTTCTTCTGCTCGCCGCCGGCGGGTTCAGTCACGATACGGGATCAACTCACAGGGCTCTGAAGTTCGTAATAGGGGTTGTAAAGCACCTTCTGACCATCACGTTCGGCCATCCGGCCGCGCACCTTGATGGTTCGCCCGGGTTCGATTCCGGGGATCCGGCGGCGTCCGAGCCAGATTAGCGTCACACCCTGCGTGCCGTCGAACAGCTCGGCCTGCAGTGTCGCGGCCTCGTTGGTCGGGCAGAGCTCCACGCTGCGGAGCCTGCCGAGCACCGTCACCTCTTGACCCGACCGGCAGTCACAGGCGCGCTGCGCGCCGCCGGCCTCGGATTTTTCGGACAGGTCGTCGGCGTCGAGATCCTCGACGTCGCTGGTCAGCTTGCGAACCAACCGGCTGAAGTAGCCGCCGTCTTTGGCGGACATAACGGTGCTCCTGTGCTCCGGGGCCCCCGACTTGAACGGCCCGTGCGTAATCCAGCGTAACTGTGCTCAAGCCAGGGAAACCGGTTTGGGAGAAGATCGCAACGTGACCTCCGCTATTCCGCCTACGACGGCAGTAGTACTCCCCGGCACCGGGTCCGACGAAGTGTTCGTGCGCAGCGTGTTCTCGGGTCCGCTGCGGGCACTGGGCATCCGGTTGCTCGCCCCGCCGCCTCCTCCGGGAGACCGTCTCGCGGACGGCTATCTCGAGGAGCTGGACAGGCTGTCCGGCGAGCACGGTCCGCTGCTCGTCGGCGGCATTTCGTTCGGCGCGCATCTCTCCGCGGAGTGGGCGGCGCGCAATCCGGGCCGCTGCACCGGCCTGCTCGCCGCGCTCCCGGCCTGGAACGGCCCCGCCGGGCAAGCACCCGCGTCGCTCGCCGCGCGGCTGTCAGCGGATCTGGTGGCCGAAAACGGGGTCGACGGCGCACTGGCGAAATCGGCGGACGGCGTGCCGGAGTGGCTTTCGGCGGAACTCGGCCGCGCGTGGCGGCGGCACGGTGCCGGACTGGCGGCGAGCCTGCGGACGGCGGCGGCCCATCCCGCCCCGGCGCTCGAAGACCTGAAAGGGCTCGACGTGCCCGCGGGGATCGGCGCGTGCGTGGACGATCCGATCCATCCGGCCGGGGTCGCCCGTGCCTGGGCGGACGCCCTGCCGCGCGCCGAGGTCGGCGAGTCGACGCTCACCGCCCTCGGCGCGGACCGGGAATCACTGGGCCGGGCGACCGTGCTGGCCTGGCTCAAAGCCTCGCGAAACTAAGCCTGCTGCTCGGCGATGTGCTGCGCGACGGCGTCGGGCAGCGTGATGGTCAGCGGGGTGCGGACCGGCATCGGCGCGTCACCGCGGTCGATGATGGTGTGCCGCACGATCTCGCGCAGCACCGCGGGCGCCTGCGACGCCTGCGACTGCGGTCCGGCGATGACACCGCGGAGCATCCAGCGCGGTCCGTCGACCCCGACGAACCGCAGCGCGACGTCACCGACGATCGCGGACAGCTCCAGTCCCCACTCCCCCATGCCGACCGAGACCTTGGCGCCGTCGGCCCGCAGCTGCTCGGTGAGCTCGGTGCTGACGTCCTTCCAGAGGCCGCCGGACCGGGGTGCCGCGTAACCGCTGACGGTGATCTGCCCCTGTTCGGTGACGACGTGCACCGCGCGGACGCCGCCGCTGTCCGGGTCCATCTCGACCTGGACCTGGGAACCGTCGGGTACCGGCACCTTGACCGAACCGAGGTCGATCCTCGGGATGCCGTCCTCGGGCGCGTCCGCGACGTCGAAGGGGCCGTCCGCGGTCTCCGACAGCTGGGCCTCGATCTCCTCGCCGCTGTCCGCGCTGTCGAAGCCGGGGCGGTCCTCGGCCTCGGGCGCGGCGTGCCGTCCGCTGGGCTTGGCCTCGCGCTTGCGTCCGAAAATCCCCACTAGTTCTCCGTTCCTTCCCTGGCTCCGGCTCCCAGTGTGGCGTGTCCGCCCGTGGAGCCATACCCTCCCTCGCCGCGCTCGGACGGCTCGAGTTCGGCGACCTCGACGAATTCGGCCTGTTCGACCCGTTGCACGACCAGCTGCGCGATCCGGTCGCCGCGGGTGAGCACGACCTTCTCGGAGAGATCATGGTTGATCAGGCAGACGCGGATCTCACCGCGGTACCCGGAGTCGATCGTGCCCGGGGTGTTGACGACCGAGAGGCCGACACGGGCCGCCAAGCCCGAGCGCGGGTGGACGAAACCCGCGTACCCGGGCGGAAGGGCGATCGCGACGCCCGTTCCGACCACGCCGCGTTCACCGGGCGCGAGGACGAGATCCGAAGTGGTGACGAGGTCGGCGCCCGCGTCGCCGGGGCGCGCGTAGGCGGGAAGGGGGACCGAAGGATCGATCCGGGAAAGCAGTACCTGAACGGTGGACACGGGCGGCGAGACTACCCTGAACGCGTGGGTGAAAGCGTGAACACGGCCGAAGGCGGCGCCGTCAAGCATTCAGAGCGGCTCTACGTCCCGTGGTGGGGCTGGCCGTTGCCGCTGCTGGGCGGCGGGCTGCTGGCGGCGGAGATCGACATGGGTTATCCCGGGCTCCGCGGCTGGCTGCCGTACGTGGTGCTGATCCCCGCGGTGATCGCGCTGATGGTCTCGCTCGGCCGGTCCCGCGTGCGGGTGACCGGAGGAGACGAGCCGGAGCTGTGGCTGCGCGACGCGCATCTGCCGCTGAAGTTCGTCGGCGACGTCGACGTGATCGACAAGGAAGCGAAGCGGAAGGCGCTCGGCCGCGACGCGGATCCGGCGGCCTTCGTGCTGCACCGGGGCTGGGTCGGCCCGGTCGTGCGGGTCTGGCTCACCGACCCCGACGACCCGACGCCGTACTGGCTGTTCAGCACCCGGAACCCGGAGAAGGTGGCCGCGCTGCTCCGCCAGCCCGCCTCGAAGTCCTAGAAAACACCCTGGCAAAGGAAAGGGGGCCGGCCTCGCGGCCGGCCCCCTTATTCCTGTTCAGATCCCGAAACCCCTGTCGCGCCGTCCCCTGTGCCCGTAGGCTCAGGCGCAGTCGCGGCAGATGAGCCGTCCGCCACTCTCCTCCGCCAGCCTGCTGCGGTGATGCACCAGGAAGCAGACGGAGCAGGTGAACTCGTCGGCCTGCTTGGGCACGACCTTCACGGTCAGGTCCTCACCGGAAAGTCCGGAGAGGTCCGCGCCCGGCAGTTCGAAGTTTTCGGCGGTCGCGTCCTCGTCGACGTCCACGACGCCGGACTGGTTTTCGTTGCGCCGTGCCTTCAGCTCTTCCAACGAGTCTTCGGCCAGCTCGTCGGCTTCGCTGCGGCGCGGAGCGTCGTAGTCGGTCGCCATTTGTCCCTCACCCCTGCGATGCTTTCGATGTCAGATGGCCCGGACCCTCGAGCGCGCGGCTCGTGAGTCCTTCGTGCCGCTGGTTAACGTCCCAGCGCCCCTGTTTGTGCCCGACTGGGCAGTGAGCGAGGTCTCTCTTTTGCGCCTCTTACTGCCGCCTGAGCCCGCGAAGGGTAGCTCACGCCGATACCGGCTCTGCAACGAGTCAGACATTGCTGCGATTACGTCACCCAACAGGGGGAACCCGGTCTTGAGACGCCTGTCGTCCGAATGGGTTGCCCCCGCGTCGGGAACCTCACCCCATGGGCCCGGCCGCTTGCCCGGAGCGGTCGTCGCGTGGTGCTATCCGGAGGCCCGCGCCGCTCAGCTTCGCCGCAACGCCTAGGCTGATCGGACACGATGGTGAGATGAAGCACCGTCCGGGGATCCGGGCTTTGGGGAAGGGACTGGCAGGTGGCGTCGGGGAACGGCATCGGGGACCGCGGGGCGAGGCCGTACCGCAAGCACAAGCCGCTGCCCGCACTCATCGTGATCGGGGTGCTGGCGCTCGGCGCGGTGATCGTTTGGGTGAATGTCGTGGCGGGCAGGTCCGATATCGACGCCAGGGTCCGTTGTGATCCACCGCCCATCCCGCAGCAAGGTGTCACCTACTCGCAGATGGCGCACGACGGACTGGACGACCGCGCGCCGGTCCCGCCGGACAAGGTCGCCGTCCAGGTGCTCAACGGCTCCCAGGTGCGCGGCCAGGGCGGCATCGCCACCAACACGCTCAGGGAGCTGGGTTTCTCCCAGATAGTCGATCCCGCCAGCGACCCGGCCTACAAGGACGCGGAAGCCAAGTGCCGCGGCCAGATCCGCTTCGGCGAGAACGGCGCGGCCGCGGCCCGCACGCTGAGCCTGGTGGTCCCGTGCGCCGAACTGGTCAAGGACAACCGCAAGGACGCTTCGGTCACGCTCACCACCGGCACCCTGCTCGGCGACATCCGCCCGAAGGCGGAGGCCCGCAAGGTCCTCGACCAGCTCACGCAGTGGTCGAAGGCGCAGCAGGGCAGCGGCGGCGGTGAGCAGTCGGCGGGCGGCGGCGCGCCGGTGATCGACCAGGCACTGCTGAAGGCCGCTCGCGAAGCCCCCTGCTGAGCCGTACCCCCAATGCCATGAAAGGCCCGTTACTTGCAAATTTTGCAAGTAACGGGCCTTTCATAGCGTCCGGCACCCGTTAGATCACGCCGACGCCCGAGTCGATCAGCGCTTGACGTAGCGGCGTCGCGATCGAGGGCGCAACCGCGAAGGTCGCGTCCGGTCCCAGCTCGGCGTCTTCACCCGGAAGCGAGACCAGGGCCCCCGCCTCGGCGGCGATGAGCGCTCCCGCGGCCCAGTCCCACTGCCCGAGGCCGTGTTCGACGTAGGCGTCCAGCCAGCCCGCCGCGACCGCGCACAGGTCGAGCGAGGCGGCGCCGTTGCGCCGGATGTCGCGGACCCGGGTGGCCAGTTCGGCGACGAACCCGGCCTGCTTCGTACGCCGTTCCACCTTGTAGGCGAATCCGGTGCCGACGAGCGTCAGATCGAGCCGTTCCGGGGAGTTGACCGACAGCGGCCGCCCGTCGAGGAACGCGCCCTGCCCGCGCGCGGCGGTCCAGCGGCGCCCGCTGACCGGTTCGACGACGGCGCCCGCCACCGACACCCCGCCGACCTGCGCGGCCACCGACACGGCGAACCACGGCAGGCCGTAGAGGAAGTTCACCGTCCCGTCGATCGGGTCGACCACCCAGGTCACCCCGTCGCCGGCGACCCCTCCGCCCTCCTCGCCGAGCACGGCGTCGTCCGGGCGCAGTTCGGCGAGCCGCGCGCGCACCAGCCGTTCCGACTCGTGGTCCACCGCGGTCACCACGTCGGTGTCGGCGGACTTGGTGTCCACCCGCACCTCGCGGCCCGCGTTCATCCCGGTCCAGGCCTCGTGGACCAGTTCGGCGGCCTCGCCCGCGACACGCTCGGCGACACCCTTCAGCAACGTCTCGTCAACTCCCACGTCCGCCATGTCACCACATCCGGTTAAAGTCTCCGAGGCAGGCTTCTGAATCGTGCGAGAAGGGACCACGTCCGTGGTGGAGGCGACCCGAGGTTTCGGTATCGACATCGGCGGCAGCGGGATCAAGGGCGCGCTGGTCGACTTGGCGGAGGGACAGCTGATCGGCGACCGGATCCGGTTCGACACGCCGAAGCCGTCGACGCCCGAGGCGGTGGCGGACGTCGTCGCGGAGATCACCGGCCAGGCGGGCTGGGACGGGCCCGTCGGGGTCACGCTGCCCGCGGTGGTCAAGAAGGGCGTCGCGCACACCGCGGCCAACATCGACCACAAGTGGATCGGCACCGACGCCGACGCCCTGTTCGCCAAGCGCCTCGGCCGCGGCGTGGACGACATCGCGATGCTGAACGACGCCGACGCCGCGGGCATGGCCGAGATCCGCTGGGGCGACCCGGTCGCGCGGCGTGGCGTGACGGCGCTGCTGACCTTCGGCACCGGCATCGGCAGCGCGGTCTTCCAGGACGGCAAGCTCGTGCCCAACACGGAGTTCGGCCACATCGAGGTCGACGGTTTCGACGCGGAGAAGAAGGCCGCGGCGTCGGTGAAGGACAACGAGGACCTGTCGTATCCCCAATGGGCGGAACGGGTGAACAGGTATCTCACCGTGCTGGAAAACCTGATCTGGCCGGATCTGTTCATCGTCGGCGGCGGGGTCAGCAAGAAGTCGCACAAGTGGGTCCCGCTGCTGGACATCCGCACGCCGGTGCTCGTCGCGTCCCTGCAGAACAACGCGGGCATCGTCGGCGCGGCGGCCGCCGCCGCGGAGGGCATCGAGCACTGACGCGCCCGTGCTGACATCCGCGCCGCGGATGTCACTTCGGCGGGTCGGACGGCGTGTCGCGCCCGCCGGGTGGTGATCCGCGCCGCGACGCTGTCACGTATCGTCGTTACAATGGAACACGGCCCACGGCGGCGGCACCCACGAGAACGAGGGAAACCGCAGGCCGAGGGGTGTTCCCCGAAGTTTGAGGCAGCCGAGACCATCACGCCTCGGCTCGTCATGTTCGACCGCTGCGAAAGGGCGTAAGTGGCAGCCGCAAGAACCGCAACCCGAAGCGGGACGAAGACAGCGACCGCAACCGGCGAGCCGGCCGACGAGGCAGCCACCGGCGAGGCGAAGCCCGCTGCGCGCAAGACCGCCGCCAAGGCGGCAGGCGCGAAGAAGGCCCCGGCGAAGAAGGCTCCGGCCAAGAAACCCACCACCAAGGGCGCCAAGACCGAAGACGGCGAACCGGAAGACGGTCCTGGCGAGCTCGACGAAGCCGACCTCGAAACCCCGGATCTGTCCGACCTCGAAGAGGTCGAGGTGGACGTCGTCGACGCGACCGTCACCGAGGAGACGGAAGAGGACGCGGAGTCCGAGGAGGACGTCGAAGAGACGCCTCCCCGCGGTCGCCGCACCTCGACCGACAAGAACGCCGGAAAGACCTCCGACAACCCGGACTTCGTCTGGGACGAGGAAGAGTCCGAGGCGCTGCGCCAGGCCCGTAAGGACGCCGAGCTCACCGCTTCGGCCGACTCGGTCCGCGCGTACCTCAAGCAGATCGGCAAGGTCGCCCTGCTGAACGCCGAGGAGGAGGTGGAGCTCGCCAAGCGCATCGAGGCCGGGCTCTACGCCGCCGAACGCGTCCGCAACGCCGAGGAGGAGGGCGAGAAACTCGTCACCCAGATGCGGCGCGACCTCAAGTGGATCGTGCGTGACGGTGAGCGGGCGAAGAACCACCTCCTGGAGGCGAACCTCCGGCTCGTGGTCTCGCTGGCCAAGCGCTACACCGGTCGTGGCATGGCGTTCCTGGACCTGATCCAGGAGGGCAACCTCGGTCTGATCCGCGCGGTCGAGAAGTTCGACTACACCAAGGGCTACAAGTTCTCCACGTACGCCACCTGGTGGATCCGTCAGGCGATCACCCGCGCGATGGCCGACCAGGCCCGCACCATCCGTATCCCGGTGCACATGGTCGAGGTCATCAACAAACTCGGCCGTATACAGCGTGAGCTGTTGCAGGACCTCGGTCGCGAGCCCACCCCCGAAGAGCTCGCGAAGGAAATGGACATCTCCCCGGAGAAGGTCCTCGAGATCCAGCAGTACGCCCGCGAGCCGATCTCGCTCGACCAGACCATCGGCGACGAGGGCGACTCGCAGCTCGGTGACTTCATCGAAGACTCCGAGGCCGTCGTCGCGGTCGACGCGGTGTCGTTCACGCTGCTGCAGGACCAGCTCCAGTCGGTGCTGCAGACGCTGTCCGAACGTGAGGCAGGTGTGGTGCGGCTGCGGTTCGGCCTCACCGACGGCCAGCCGCGCACGCTCGACGAGATCGGCCAGGTGTACGGGGTGACCCGTGAGCGCATCCGGCAGATCGAGTCGAAGACGATGTCGAAGCTGCGTCACCCGTCGCGTTCGCAGGTGCTGCGCGACTACCTGGACTAGGTCCCAGGCTCACGAAAACCCCGTCACCGTTTTCCGGTGACGGGGTTTTTCGCGTCCGCTGTCGATTCGCGGCCCGCCCGTTCGACGCGTTGGTATGACGAAACCTCACGCGACCAAGAACCTCGACCGCTACGGCTCCGCGGAACTGCCCTGGAGCCGCCCCCGCGACATCCTCACCGAGGACACTCCCACCGCCGACCTGACCTTCTTCGTGACGACCGTGCGACCCGACGGGCGGCCGCACTCGGCGGGTGTCGGTGCCGTCTGGCTGGACGACACCCTGTACTTCAAGGGCGGGCCGGGCACTCGCCGGTCCCGCAACCTGGCGGTGAACCCGGCATGCGCCGTTTCGGTGCGCCTGCGGGGAATCGATCTCACGATGGAAGGCGAGGCGCGCCGGGTCACCGAACCCGCGACGCTGGAGCGGGTGGCGGCGGTCTACCGGACGGGCGGCTGGCCCGCGACGGTGGAGGGCGACGCGCTCACGGCTCCTTTCAGCGCGCCCAGCGCGGGAGCCCCGCCGTGGCACCTGTACCGCCTCACCCTGCACCGCGCCATCGGCGTGGCGGGCGCCGAACCGTACGGCGCCACGCGCTGGGACTTCACCCCGTGAGCTCAGGGCCTCCCGGTCAGCGTGGTCCACGGGACGTGCACGGTCACCCGTTCCCGGAGCTGCTCGTTCATCAGCCACAGCTCCCCCGTCGCCGGCCAGTACGACAGGTTCTGGGAGTTCACCGGCGCCTTCCCGCTCAGCCTCGACGTCGAGGTGCCGCCGACGCCACCGTGCAGGCACGCCGGATGGTCACCCGCCACCCCGGCGTACTCGGGGCAGGTGCCGGTCATCACGAAGTACCCGTTGCGCGCCACCGTTCCCTGCATGCCCCACACCGGCGACACGAATCCTTCCTTCGCGTGCACGGTGCCGTCGGCCGACAGCTTCGGCAGGCCGGTCGCGCGGTCGAACGGCCACCGCAGCACCCGGCTGCCCGCCGCCTTGGGCACGTGTTCGGAGGTCACGATCGAGCTGTCACCGTGGTCGAACGACATCGTCGACAGACAGGGCCGCGGTCCGGTCGCGGTGGTGCACGTTCCGCCGCCGGGGTACCAGTAGGCGCCGACCTGCGGCATCGCGTAGTCGTAGAACGCCGCGTGGTACTTGCCGTCCGGGCCCTTCCCGACGACGCCGGAACTGTCGTCGACCTTCCAGAAGTGCGTCGTGTCGAAGACCCGCACCACTCCACCGGTCGTCGCGACGAACAGCCGGTTCCCGATCCAGGTCATCCCGTGCCCGTGTCCCTGCACGACGGCGAAGTTGTCGTCCGACGTGGGCTCGACGAGCAGGACGTGCCGGTACCCCAGGCCGGTGGCGTCCACAAAGGACAGCCGGACCATGGTGTCGCCGGGCGTGTGCCAGGACGTCGCCACGACCCGCTTGCCGCCGACCTTGCCGGTCGCCGCGTCGGCGTCGCCGGAACCGGTCAGTCCCTGCGGGATCCAGTCGTTGGTCTTGTCGTCGCCCGCGTCCTCCCAGCAGAATCCCGCCGGTTTCAGCGCGGCCGCGAGATACGTGCCGTGGCACAGCGGCCGCGCCTTCCGGTTGGCCGACGACAGGATCTCCGGCAAGCCGCGCGGCGGGAGCTTTTTCTCCAGCGCGGCGATCCGGGCGCCGTAGACGTCGAAGGCCGAACCCGGCGTCCAGCGGTAGCCGTCGACCGTGGCCGCGTCCATCCTCGGGAAGGCGGCCGCGGCGGAGGCGACCCCGGGGACGAGGGCGAACACCAGCAGAAGTGAAGCGAGAAGTCCCAGCCTCTTCATGCCGCGAGCCTCCCGGCCGCGCGCATACTTTCGATACAAACGCGTCAGGACACGGAAAGACCGCGAATCCGGCTATATTCGCGACGTGCTGACCGAGAGCTACCGCTACCCGGACACCGGCGACCACGTCACCGGGATGTTCATCCGACGGCACGAGCCCTATGACGGCTACTGGACGGCCAGTGAGGACCGCGCGCTCGGCAAGGTCGCCGGAAAGCTCGCCGGGATCCTCGGCCCGCGCGAAGAGGTCAAAGCGCTCGACGCGGGCTGCGGCGAGGGCCGCCTCCTCCCCTGGCTCGCGGGGTTCTCCGCGGACATCACCGCCGCGGACCCCGACCCGGACAGGCTCGCGAAGGCGAGCGAGACCGTCGTCGAGGACACCGAGTTCTCCTTCGCCGTCTCACCGATCACCGAACTGGGTGGCGGCCCGTACGACCTCGTGATCTGCAGTCACGTCATCCAGCACGTGCCGACGCCCGACGTCGTGCCGATCCTGCGACGGCTGGCCGCGATCACCGCGCCCGGCGGCGCACTGGTGCTGGCCCACAGCCGGTCGCCGCTCGGGCAAGGCGCGTTCAGTCTCGACAGCGTCGAGGCCGGTGGCGAAGTCCGCTCGCGCCGCGTGTCGCGCGAAGAGTTCGACAAGGCGTTGCGGGACGGCGAGGGCCCGGCGCTCCCCGTCCACTACCTCGACCCGGCGGAGGTCGCCGCCGACGCCGCCGCGGCGGGCTGGCGCACCGAGTGGGAGTGGACCTACCACGTCCTCGACGATCTCGGTCCCGCCGACGAGCACATCGACCGCGACGAGCTGGTCAACGCCTCCGGCCCGCTGCGCCGCCACCTCGGCCGGGATCTGGTCACCCTGCTGCGCCGCGAACGCGCGTGACCGCGGTCCTCCTCACCTTCGCCTGGGCGGTCCCGCTGTCCGAGAAGGAGGCGGCGAAGGTGCTGGACGGCGGCCGGGATCGCGGCCTGCTGGTCCATCTCGACGGGAAGCTCGGCGAGGAATGGGCCGCCGCGGAGAACTTCCTCACCAGCTACACCACTCCGCCGCTCCGTCGCGTGCTGCGGAAACGCACCGGCGGTTCGCGGCTGTCGATCCGCGTCGGCGGGGTCAGCCTGCCGTGCGAACTCGTCGTCACCTGGCATCCGGCCTATCACGCGATGACGCTGGTCCTCGCCACCACGATCACCGGACCGGCCGTGGACCGGCCCGCCGCCGAATTCGATCTCGCCATCGCCGTGCTGCAGAGCCTCCAAGGCCGCGAGACGACGAACGGGGAGGACGGGCTGCACGGCGGCTACGGCGAGAAGTCCTTCCCCTCGCTGCTCAAAGCCGTCACGCACATCTTCGAGGACCTGACCAAGGGCTGCGGCCTGACCGAGGGGCTCGGTCGCAAGGGCTGGTGCGTCGAGCTGCGGTCCCACGACGGGCATCCGCCCGCCCAGCGGGTCGCCGCCGATCCCCGGCCGTACTACGGGTTGGCGACCAGCGACGAGGGCTGGCGATTCGTGCCCCGCGAGGTCGCCAGGGACGCGCTCGGCCCGTCTTGGGGCACGCGGTCCTTCGTCGCCGCGTACACGATGGCAGGCGGGATCGTCTGCCTCAACAGCAAGGATTCCGAGTACGTCGAGCACCAGGACGAGCTGATGCGCGGCCCGTTCGGCGCGGCCGAACCGTACTTCGGCATCGACAGCGACATCGGCGGGCTCGACCACGGGATGCTCTTCATCCTCGAACGGGTCCTGATCCGGATGGCGCTGGCCGACCAATGGCTGGCGTCGATCAGAAAGGGCGCGAGCCGCACCCGGCTGCTCCGGGGCTCACTCGACGACATCCTCGAAATGCTGCATTCGGTGCTCCCGCCCGAGGTCGACTCGCTGGAGCGCCGCCTGGTCACCAGCATGGGCGTCGAGCGGATCATCGCCCAGCTCGACCGCCAGGCCGAGGCGATGGACGAGGAGACCAGGTACGCCTACGAGAACACGGTGAGCGCGCGGGTCACGCGGCTCACCGTGGTGACCGTCGTGCTGACGGTCGTCACCATCGTTCTCGGCGTCCTGCAGGTGCTCGTGTCACTCTGACCGGCGGCGCTGCTTGCGGGCGCGTTCGGAGAACAGCACCCCCACGCCCGCGGCCACCATCAGCGCGCTCGCCACGACGTGCATCCCCGGCGGGAGCAGATGGAGCTGGACGAACCAGCTCGGGTTGCTGCTGCCCAGCAGCCGGTTGATCAGCCCGCCCCCGCCCTGCACCAGCAGGAGGATTCCCAGCAGCTCGATCATCGTCGCGCCCCTTCCTTGACCCGGTCGTCGTCCTTGGGAGACAGCTCCTGCCACAGCGGTCCGGTGGCGAACCAGATGGCCGTCACGACACCCAGCCTCGGCAGCCAGCCCCACAGCGGGTCGACCTGCTCGGTGTCACCGACCATCGCGATCAGCAGGAGCAGCACCCCCGCGGCGAGCCCGCAGGCCAGCACGCATTTGAACCAGTCATGCCATTCGGCACGCGCCTTCGCCCGGCCCCTCGGCTTGGGCGGCGGTGGCGGCCCGCCCGCGAACCGGTGGGCGAAGCGCACGTCGGCCCACTTGATCATCGAGTGCCCGAACACCACGCTGAAGCCCAGGTACACCGCGGCGAGACCGTGCACGAAGTTCGCCTTCGCGCCGTTTTGCAGATCGATGACCGTCGCGACCAGGACGACGAGGTCGATCACCGGGGTCAGGAGCAGGAGCACGATGCTCGTCCGCTTCAGCTTGAACAGATAGCGGGCCACCAGGCCGGCGACGATGGCGACCCAGAAGCCGATCTCCCCGCCGGCGACCACGGCCGCCATGGGGTTTTCCGCGATGAAGTCCAGGATCTTGTTCACGGTCCGAGTCTGGCTCGCGTCCGGCGGCTCCGCGTCGGCGTACGGCACGAGATCACCGTCATCAGTTAGTAGGACCCCGTCGCGCGGCCCGGTGTGCTGGGATGGACGGGTGCCCACGTTCTTCCCACGCCTGCGCCACCTTCCCTTGTGGAAGCAGGACCTCGTCATCGCGGCGGGGACGTGGGTACTCGGCGTCCTGGTCTACCTCAGCGGGATGCAGGTACTGCTCAACGGCCCGGACACGACACCACTGTGGATCCGGCTGACCGAACTGACCGTGCTGTGCTCGCTGCAGGTCCTGCGCCGCAAGGTCCCGCTGGCGCTGCTGTGCTCGCTGGTCGTGGTCGGCGTGGACGCCACCTTCGGGCCCTCGCTGCCGATCATCGTCGTCTTCACGGACTTCCTGTACGCGGCGACGCTCTACGGTTCGCGGCGCACCAGCAGGCTGATGATCGGGATCGCCGCGCTGGGGACGCTCGGGGTGGTCTGCCTGGCGCTCCTTTTCACCGCGCAGTGGCGGACCGCGGTCATCGTCGCGTTCGCGCTGCTGCCGTTCCTGGTCACCCCGGTGTGGTGGGCGGCGAACGTGCGGCAGCAGCGGGACATCGCCGAGAACGAACGGGCGAACGCGGTGCAGCTGGCCAAGATCGGCGAGATGGACCGGAAGGTCGCGGTGGCCGGGGAACGCTCCAAGATGGCGCGGGACCTGCACGACGTCATCGCCGGGCACCTGTCGGCGATCGCCATCCAGTCCGAGGCCGCGCTGACGATGTCCACCGCCGACCCGCAGCTGTCCAGGAAGGTGCTGGAATCGGTGCGGGAGAACAGCGTGAGCGCGCTGGAGGAGATGCGCGCGATGATCGGGCTGCTGCGCGCGGATCCCGCCACCGGGAACCCCGAGATCGAGGCGACCGCGCCCGCCCGGCTGGCCGAACTGTCCAAACTGGTCGAATCGGCGCGCGCCAGCGGGCTGGCGGTCGAGGTCGGGTCCATCGTGGACGAGTCCCCGGCCCTGCCCGCCGCGATCGATCTGACCGCGTACCGGATCGCGCAGGAGGCGCTCACCAACGCGGCGAAGCACGCCGCGGGCGGGCGGGCGCTGCTCGACATCCGCGCACACGGAGGCATACTCACCGTCGAAGTGCGCAACGATCTCCGTCCCGGCTCCGGCTCGGGTGACGACGGCGGGACCGGACTCGGCCTGCTGAACATGCGGGAACGCGCCGCCGCGGTGGGCGGCACTCTCGCCGCCGGGCCGTCCGGCGGTGGCTGGCTGGTCCGTGCCGAACTGCCTCTGGAGGGGTCTTGAGCGACGGGAACATCAAAGTGCTGGTCGCCGACGACCACGGCGCGATCCGCGCCGGGTTGATGATGATCCTCGGCAACGCCGAGGGCATCGAGGTGATCGGCGAGGCCGCGGACGGCGCCACCGCCGTCCGGCAGGCGAAGGCGCTGAAGCCGGACGTCGTGCTGATGGACGTCCGGATGCCCGGCGTCGACGGCATCGCGGCCACGCGGGAACTGATCGCCGAGAACCTGTGCGAAGTCCTCGTGCTGACCACCTTCGACCTCGACGAGTACGTCCACGCCGCGCTGCGGGCCGGAGCGGCCGGGTTCCTGCTGAAGTCGGTGGAGGCGTCGCGGCTGATCGAGGCGGTGAAACTGGTCGCGGCGGGCGAAGGGGTGCTCGCCCCACAGGTCACGCGGAAGCTGATCGCCGCGTTCGCCGCGGGGACCCGCGAACCTTCCCTCGTCCCCGACGGGCTCGACGACCTGACCGAACGCGAGCGCGAAGTCCTGGCGTGCCTGGGCGGAGGCCTGTCCAACGCGCAGATCGGCACGCGGCTGCACATCGGCGAGACCACGGTGAAAACGCACGTTTCGCGGGTGCTGACGAAACTGGAGCTGCGGTCGCGGGTGCAGGCGGCGATCCTGGCGCAGGAGAACGGCGTCGTCCTGGACGACTGAGCTCCCACCGATCTGCGAGGTGGGCGGCGATCTTCTAGCGTGACCCTTCATGCGGCGAACTCTGGACGTGGACGAAGTCCTGAAGCGACAGGACTCGGGTGAGCTGAAACGGCGCCTGCACGGGCGCGATCTGATCGGCTTCGGGGTCGGCATCATCATCGGCACCGGGATCTTCACCCTCGCCGGTGTCGAGGCGAAGACCCACGCGGGCCCGTCGGTCACGCTGTCGTTCGTGCTCGGCGCCGTCGTGGCCGGGCTGGCCGCCCTCTGTTACGCCGAACTCGCCTCCAGCGTGCCGACGGCCGGAAGCGCGTACACCTACGCTTTCGCCACGCTCGGCGAGACGTTCGCCTGGATCATCGGCTGGGACCTGCTGCTCGAATTCGCCCTCGGCGCGGCTGTCGTGTCGCGCGGCTGGTCCGGATACCTCGCGAATCTGATGGGGCTTTCGCCCGACTGGTTCGGCGAAGACGCGAAGGTGAACATCGGCGCGGTCGCGATCATCGCCGTGCTGACCGTGATCGCCGTGATCGGGATCAAGGAATCGGCGCGGGTGACGAATGTGCTCGTGCTGGTCAAGGTCGCGGTGTGCGTGCTGATCCTCGCGGTCGGCGTGTTCTACATCCGCGGCGAGAACCTCACGCCGTTCATCCCGACCGCCCAGCCGCCGACGGACACGGCGGGGGCGCTGCACCAGCCGATCGTGCAAGCCGTCCTCGGCCTGGAACAGTCCGTCTACGGCATCGCCGGGATGGTGACGGCCGCCGCGGTCGTCTTCTTCGCGTACACGGGTTTCGAGGCGCTCGCCAACCTCGGCGAGGAGACCGTGAACCCCAAACGCGATCTGCGGGTGGGGATCCTCGGCGCGCTCGGTGTCTGCGCGCTGCTCTACATCGGGGTTTCGCTGGTGCTGACCGGGATGGTGCCGTTCACCGAGATCGACACGGGCGCCCCGCTGGCCGACGCCTTCGACCGGGTCGGGCAGCACTGGGTGGGCGCGCTGATCTCGCTCGGCGCGGTCACCGGGCTGACGTCGGTGATGATGGTGGAACTGGTGACGATCGGCCGGATCGGGTTCGCGATGGGCCGCGACGGCCTGCTGCCGAAGAAGTTCGGCACCGCGCATCCGCGCTGGGGCACCCCGCACCGGATGACCATCGCCGGTGCCGTGCTGATCGCGGTGCTGGCCGCGTTCGTGCCGATCTCCGAACTCGCCGACATGGTCAGCATCGGCGCGCTGTCGGCGATGATCATCGTCGCGGTCGCGGTCCCGGTGCTGCGGAAGCGCCGCCCCGATCTGGAGCGCCCGTTCACCGTGCCGTTCTCGCCCTACCTGCCCATCGTGGCGGCGCTGGCGTGCTTCTACCTGATGCTCAACCTGGACGTGATGACCTGGCTGCGGTTCGCCGCGTGGATGGCGCTCGGCCTGCTGATCTACGTCCTCTACGGGCGCAAGCACTCCCGCTTCGCGAAGGACGGCCTCAGCTCCACAGACCTGCCGTCGTGATAGCGGCGACGGCGGCCCCGGCGTCGCCGTCGTCCACCACGACCAGCATCCGGTGCAGCGCCGCGGCCAGCCATTCCACCGGCTGGTCGTGCAACCCGTTGTCCCCCAAGGACGGATAACCGTCCATAATGGACACCAGGGTTCCTTCGGCGCCGATCCGCATCCCGGCCACCAGTACGGAATGCGCGGTCGCCGGACGCCAGCGGGACGACCACAGCGGCGGGACACCCGTGTCGAGGTAGTCGAGCAGCGCCCGCACCGGGGTGTCGTGCGCGCCGAATTCGGCCGGGTCGACCTCCGCGATCAGCGCGACCCGCGGCAGAGGCCAGAGCGCGGCCAGGAGCATGAACAACGACTGCGGCGCCCAGTCGCCGGTGGCGGGCACCGCGACGAGCCGTCCTCCCGACAGCGTCCCGATCGCCCGCGCCAGACCCTCTTGGGTGGCGCCCGCCAGTGCCGCGACCTCGTCCTGGTCCGTGACGTCGAAACCCGCCGCGCGCAGGGCGGCCAGCGTCGCGAACGGCCCGGCGAGCCCGTCCTTCTGCGGGAGTTCGGCTCGTGCGACGGCGACGAGATGTTCGCCGCCGGGCAGCCAGCGGCGACCGGACAGACCGGTCCGGTCGCCGTCGATTCCGGAGGACATCAGTCGTCGAACGTCCACGACTGCATGACGAACCGGCCTTCGTTCGCCGCACCGGCCGAAGCGTAGGTCGCCAGCGCGGCCTCGTTGTCCGTTTCGACGCCGACCCACATTCCCCGGCACCCTCGTTTCCGCGCGACCCCGGCCAGCGCGTCGACCAGGTCGCGGCCGATCCCGCGCCGCTGGTAATCCGGGCTGACGTCGAGTTCGTTGAGGAACATCTCGGTGCCCTTGTCCGGATGCGTCACCTCGGTACCGGTGATCATCCCCGCGGGTTCGCCGTCCTCGTAGGCGATCAGCAGGTGGTTCTCCTCCCCCGCGAGGAACTTCTCGGACGCCGCGCGGTCCGCGGGGCCGTCGAACAGGTGCTGGGCGGCGACGACCTCTTCGACGGTGCCGGCCCGCCGGATCTCGGCCACGGGTCCTCCTGATGGTGGTAGCGCCACAGGCTGGTCAGTATCCCGCTCAGAGCGGCGCCGAGCCATCGTCTTTCCTCGGCGACCGCAGCGCCACCCCGGCGACGACGGCCAGCGTGCCGAGCGCCTCGGGCAGGGCCGGGACCTGCTTGAGCCACAGGAAGCCGACCACGCCCGCCGTGACCGGCAGCAACGCGAGCAGCAGCGCGAACCGCGCCTGCCCGGCCTTGCGCAGGACCACCTGGTCGAGGGCGTACGGCACGACGGTCGAGAGCACGCCCACCCCGATGCCGAGCAGCAGCAGACGTGGCGAACCCCACACCGCGCCGGTGCCGAACGCCAGCGGCGACAGCACCACGGTGCCGACGGCGAACCCGACGGCCAGCCCGTCGATCCCGTTCCCGCCGACCGCCACCCGCTTCCCGAGCAGGATGTACCCGGCCCAGGCGGCCGCCGCGCCCAGCGCGAAGAGCACGCCGAGCAGGCTGCCTTCGAGCCGGACGTCCGCGATGGCGATCACCCCGGCCACCACCAGCAGCAGCGCGAAGACGTCGCGACGGCTCCGCGAGCCGAAAGCCGCCACCACGACGGGCCCGGCGAACTCCAGGGCGACCGCGGTGCCGAGGGGCAGCCGCGCGATCGCCTCGTAGAAGAGCACGTTCATCCCGGCGGTGACGATGCCGAACGCGCCCGCGAGCAGGAACGTGCGGCCGGTCCACGCGGAACGGGGTGGCCTGCGCCACGCCAGGAGGACCACCGCGGCGCCGAGGCAGCGCAGCCATGCCACCCCCGCGGGTGAGGCGACCGAAAAGAGACCTACGGCGACGGCCGCACCGGCGTACATGGAAATTCCGCTGAGAACGAACAAGAACGGCGCCGGCACGCTCGAGAGGCGGTGCCGGACGACTGCGATACCCACCCTCGCATGGTGCCTGACGTGGGAAAAGCCGGTTCGGCGGGGAGTCTTCTCCTACGTTGCGTGATTACGCTACGGCATCCGAGGTAATTACCAGTGACAAATGAGACACCCGCACGGGAACACTTGCGGGTCGCCAAACGTCTGGAAGAGTGGAAGCACGAACACGGCGGGGCCGGGAACGAACGTTTCCGGCATCAGTGCCGAAGTGGTCGTAGCTGGATCGATGGCACCGGGTCACCGGTGCCGGGACGGAGGGAGACTCCAATGACTTCACCGACGCTCACCCGCCCCGAACTGACCGCTGCCGACCGATGCGACCGGTGTGGAGCTGCAGCCCAGGTTCGAGCCATTCTCAGCACCGGTGGCGAGTTGCTCTTCTGTGGTCACCACGCCCGCGCACACGAAACGAAGCTCAAAGAAATGTCCGCGGACATTCAGCGGTAGTCCACCAGTCCACGACCACCGGCGGCCGGCTACTCCCCAGGGAGAGAGCCGGCCGCCCTGTTTTTGTCTTGTAAATACATACATACAGAATGTATGTTAATGAGCATGACGACCAGCGACCTCCTGGGCGAGGTGCACGAGGTGGACCTCGGCGCCGCCCGTATCCGCTACCGCGACCGCGGCGAAGGCCCTCCCGTGGTCTTCGTGCACGGACTGCTGACCAACGGCCTGCTCTGGCGCAAGGTGGTCCCCGCGGTCGCCGGTGCCGGCTTCCGCTGCCTGACCCCGGACTGGCCGCTGGGCTCGCACGACGTCCCGGTCCCCGGCGCCGACCTGAGCCCGCCCGGGGTCGCCGCGCTCATCGCACGATTCCTCGAAGCGCTCGACCTGACCGACGTCACCGTGGTCGCGAACGACACCGGCGGCGCGCTCACGCAACTGCTCATGACCACGGCCCCGGACCGGGTGGGCCGGGTCGTGCTGACCCCGTCGGACTGCTTCGAGCGGTTCCTGCCGCCGATGTTCGCGGCGCTGAGCCCGCTGGCGCGGATCCCCGGCGGCACCTGGTCACTCGTGCAGGTGATGCGGTCGCGAGCGCTGCTGAGGGCCACGAACTTCGTCTGGGCGATCAAGCATCCGGTGCCTGGCCACATCCTCGACGCCTACCTGCTGCCCAGCAGGCGGAGCCCGGAGATCCGTGACGACCTGCGCCGCTTCATGGCGGGCATCGACAAGCGCTACACGCTGACGGCGGCCGAACGGCTCCCCGCGTTCGAGAAGCCGGTGCTGCTGGTCTGGGCGCCCGAGGACCGGCACTTCCCGCTGCGGCTGGGCCGCAAGCTCGCGGATGTCCTGCCGAACGCGGAACTGAAGACGATCGAGGACTCGTACACCTTCGTGCCGGAGGACCAGCCGGAGCGGCTGAGCGGCATGGTGGTGGAATTCCTGCGTGCCCACGCCACGACGTAGCCAGACCGAACGATCGCAGTCGACGCAGACCGCGCTGATCACCGCGGCGCGGACGCTGTTCGCCGATCCGGGTTACGCCGCCGTGCCCGCCGACGAGATCGTCCGGGCCGCGGGCGTCACCCGTGGCGCGCTCTATCACCACTTCGGGGACAAGCAGGGGCTGTTCCGCGCCGTGATCGAGCAGATCGAAACGGAGATCACCGAGGAGCTCCAGGACGTCCTGCGCTCGGCTGACGACCCGTGGGCGGCGGCGCTCGGCGCGCTGAGCCGCTTCCTCGACCTGTGCCTGCGGCCCGAGGTGGTGCGGATCTCGCTCACCGACGCCATCTCCGTCCTCGGCTGGCAGGAATGGCGCGAGCTGGAGAACCGGTACGGGCTGGGCCTGATCACGGAGATCCTGGAGGGCGTCGCCGCGGACGGGCGGCTGGTCGCGGCGCCGATCCCGGAGCTGGCGCAATTGGTGCTGAGCGCCTGCGCGGAGGCCGCGCTGATGATCGCGCACGCCGAAGACCCCGAAGCGGCGAAGGAGAAGTCCCTCGCCGCTCTGGTGGCCCTGCTCTCCGGTCTTCTGCGGACCTAGACCGTGTCCAGGATCATCTCGAAGGCCGCCTCGGCGGCACCCAGCAGCTTCACGTCGGCACCCAGCGCGGAACTCACGATCTGAGTCCCGCCCACGGCGCGGCTGACGAGACTCCGCCGCCGGACCTCGGCCGCCACCGACCGCACGACCGAATCGGGCAGCACGGTGAGCAGGTCGCCCAGCACGACCAGCTGCGGGCCGAGCAGGTTGACCACGTTCACCAGGCCCAGCGTCAGCCATTCCGCGAACTCCGAAAGCCGCTCTTCGGCCGCGTGCGGGTCCCGGCCCAGTTCACGGAGTTCGAACAGGATCGCCCCGCGCGGGGTGTCCTCGGGCAGGTCGAGCGCGCGGCACAGGGCCGCCTCGCCGACCTCGGTCTCCCAGCAACCACTGGACCCGCAGTAGCAGGGACGGCCGCCCGGACGGATCGCCATGTGCCCGATCTCGCCGACGTACCCGGAGCCGCCGCGCAGCGACGAGCCGTCCGCGATGATCCCTCCCCCGACCCCGACGTCGGCGGAGACGTACACGGCGTCGGAGGAGCCCCGCGCGGCGCCGCGCAGGTGTTCGGCGATGGCGCCGAGTTCGGCGTCGTTGCCGACCAGGACGGGGACGCGCAGCACACCGCCGAGCCGTTCCCCGAGCGCCACGTCGGTCCAGCGCAGGTTGGGCGCCTCGTGGACGTGCCCGTCCCCCCGGCGGACGACGCCGGGCACGGACACCCCCACCGCGATCGGCTGCACGCCGAGATCGCCCGCCAGCATGGTGGTCGACTCGATCACGTGCGTGATCACCTCGTCGGCCTCCCGCATCCGGCCGCGGAGGTTCCAGCTGTTGCGCCCGAGGATCTGGCCGCCGAACCCGACCAGCGCGATCGCCACGTGTTCGACCTGGAGGTCGACCGCGAGCACCACCGCCGCGTGCGGCTGGGGCAGGACCAGGAGCGAGGGGCGGCCCGCCCCTCGTCCCGGCCTGGGGACCCTCTCCTCGACGACGCCCGCTTCCGCGAGGCCGTCGACGAGGGTCTTGATGGTGCTGCGGTTGAGCCCCAGCTCGGTGGCCAGGGTCGCCCTGGTGCTCGGGCCGCTGACGTGCAGCAACCGGAGCAGGGTCGTGCGGTTGTGCCTGCGCACCTCGTCTGGTCGTGCAACGGGTGTGCTGGTCACGGACTTCATCATTCCATGCGGACTCAGCGCGGCGACGCAGCCGCGCGGCGCCGGGACAGCGCGTCCACCGTTGCCGCGAGCAGCAGCACCAGACCGGTGACGATGTTGACCACCGCCGCCGACTGCTTCAGCAGGCCCAGCGCGTTCTCGACGACCGCGAGCACGAGGCCACCGATCACCGCGTCCACGACCCGGCCCTTGCCGCCGAACAGCGAGGTACCACCGATGACGGCGGCGCCGACCGCGAACAGCAGCGTGTTGAGGCCACCGGCCTGCGGGTCGACCGAACCGACCTTCGACGAGTAGACGATCGCGCCGATCGCCGCCACCGCCGAGCAGATGACGAACACCGAAGCGCGGATCTTCTCGACGTTGATACCGGCGCGGCGGGCCGCTTCCCGGTTGCCGCCGACCGCGTAGATGTGGCGGCCGTACTGCGTGCGGTTGAGCACGTAGGTGCCGAGCACCAGCAGCGCGAGCACGATCGGCACGACGTACGGGACACCGGAGATCACGATGTTCGGGTTGGGCGCGCGGTTGATCGTGAGCAGATAGGTCGCGATGGCCGCGACGACCGCGATCGCGCCGACCTTGAACAGCACCATCGGCGTCGGCTGGGTGACCAGGCCGCGTTTGAGCCGCGAGAAGTGCTGACCCAGGCTCACCGCGGCGAAACCACCGGCGGCGACCACGAACAGGATCCAGCTGCCCAAAGTGGACAGGTTGCCGTTGGCGACCTTGAACAGCACGTCCGAGGTGCTGATGCCGAGCGTGCCGCCCTCACCGATGAACTGGAGGATGACACCTTGCCAGGCAAGGAAAAGCGCCAGCGTCACGACGAACGACGGCATGCCGATCTTGGAGACGAGGAAACCGGTGAGGACACCGATCGCGCCACCGACGCTGATCGCGAGCACGATCTCGATCCACGGGTTGGCCGCCGCTCCCGAGAGCACCAGCACGATGGCGAGCACGGCGAACCCGACACCCGCCCAGATCCGCAGGATCACCCCGAGCAGACCGGCGATCGCGAGCACCACGAGGAACGTGATGAACACGCCGTTCCCCATCCCGCCCAGCAGGTTTCCGTTGCGCACGTAGTGCATCGCGAGGACGGCGGCGGTCACGCCGGACGCGGTGCCCGCGGACAGGTCGATCTCGCCGAGCAGCAGCACGAACACGATGCCCATCGCGATGATCGCCTTGCCGGCGCCCTGCGCCATCAGGTTCGCGATGTTGTTCATCGTCAGGAAGGTGTCCGACAGCGAGGCGAACACGATCACCAGGACGAGCAGGCCGAGCAGCGCGGGCAGCGAACCCAGCTGTCCCGCCTTGAGCCGGGAGAAGTAGTCGCCGATCGCCTCACCCGTTGACATCGATGTCGTGTCGATGCCGAAGTCCGTGATGGCCGCCGACGGGTTGAGCGCGGAAGCCGCCGACTTGCCCCCCTCCGGCGAGGCGGGCTTTGCAGGAGTCTCAGTCATTTCCGGTTCTTTCTCACTCACAGGACGGCGGCTTCGGGGCGGGCAAGGCCGAGGTCGCCGGAGCGGCCGGCGGTGATCAGTTCCACGACCTGGCCGTGGGTGACGTCCTTGGTGTGCACCTCGGCGACGAGACGGCCGAGGTAGAGCACCGCGATACGGTCGGCGACCTCGAAGACGTCGGCCATGTTGTGGCTGATCAGCACCACTCCGAGGCCCTGTTCCGCGAGGCGGCGGACGAGGTCGAGCACCTGACGGGTCTGCGCGACACCGAGTGCGGCGGTCGGCTCGTCGAGCAGGACGACCTTCGAGTCCCACAGCACGGACTTGGCGATCGCGACGGTCTGCCGCTGCCCACCCGAGAGGGCCGAAACCGGTGTGCGGACGGACTTCACGGTGCGGACCGAAAGCGAGGCGAGCGTCTCGCGCGCGGCCTTCTCCATGCTGGCCTCGTCGAGCAGCCATTTGCTGCCGCGTTCGCGGCCGAGGAACATGTTCTGCACGATGTCGAGGTTCTCGGCGAGGGCGAGGTCCTGGTACACGACCTCGATCCCCAGATCCGCGGCGTCGCGCGGGCCGTGGATGTGCACCTGCTCGCCCTGGAACTTCACCGTGCCCGAGTCGTAGCCGTGGATGCCGGCGATCGACTTGACCAAAGTGGACTTGCCGGCACCGTTGTCGCCGACGAGCGCGGTGACCTCACCGGCGCGCACGTTGAAGTCCACGTCGTGGAGGACGTGGACCGGCCCGAAGCTCTTGTTCAGCTGCTTCAGTTCGAGGATGGGTTCGCTCATGGGGGTTTCTCGAATTCTCCCGGGTGGGAACCGGGCCGGGGCGCGCTGTCGGGAGTACGCCCCGGCCCGGTCGTCTGGATTAACGGGTCAGGAGATGCCGAGCTGCGTGCACGCCGCGGCCAGGTCGCCGCCGCAGATCTCGGCCGCCTTGACGTAGCCCTGCGTCACGACCTCCTTGACGCCGTCCTTGGTGGTCAGCTTCGGCTCGAGGAGCACGGACTTGACCTCGCGGTTGCCCTTCGGGTCCTTCGCCTTGCCGGTGGCCAGCGCGTCGGCGCCCGCCTTGTCGCCCTTGGCCAGCAGGACGGCGAGCTTCGCCGCGGCCTCGGCCTCTTCCTTGATGGGCTTGAAAACGGTCATGTACTGGTCGCCGCGCAGGATGGCCATGAGGCCGTCCGCGGTGGCGTCCTGGCCGGTGACCGGGACCTTGCCGTTGAGGCCGTTCTTCTTCAGCACGGTGATGACCGCGCCCGCGAGACCGTCGTTCGCGGCGACGACGCCGTCGACCTTGCCCTTGTTGTCGGTCAGGATCTGCTCGAAGGTCTGACCGCCCTTCTGGTTGTCCCAGTTGTCGATGGCCTGTTCGCGCACGAGCTTGAGGTCGTTGCTGGCGAACTTCGGCTGCAGGACGGACTTCTGGCCGTTGGCGAACAGCGTCGCGTTGTTGTCGGTCGGGGCACCCTCGATCATGACGACCTCGGCGCCCTTCTTGTCCTTCAGCGCGTCGGCGAGGCCCTGGCCCTGGAGCTGGCCGACCTTCTCGTTGTCGAACGAGACGTAGTAGTCGGAGCTGCCGCCGAGGTTCAGGCGGTCGTAGTCGATCGTCGGGATGCCCGCGGCCTGCGCCTTCTTGGCGACGGCCGAGCCGACCTCGCCGTTGATGGCGGCGATGATCAGGACCTTGACGTTCTGCGCGATCATGCCGTCGGCCAGCGTGGTGAACTTCTGGACGTCGCCCTGCGCGTTCTGGACGTCGGCGTCGAAGCCCGCGTCCTTGAGCGCCTTGGTCAGGAACGGCTTGTCGAAGGACTCCCAGCGCGCGGAGGTGGCGGTCTCCGGCAGGATGACACCGACCTTGCCGCCGGCGGCGGCACCGCCCGGAGCGGGGGCGGACTGCGAGGAGTTGCTGCTGCCCGAGTCGGCGGAGTTGGCGCCACAGGCGGAGAGCACCAGGCCGGCGCCCACCGTCGCGGCGAGGAGGGTAAGGGTTCTGCTGCGCATCCTCGTTCCTTCCGGATCTTGCTCGCGGGCGGCGATCCTGGAGGACCGGTCGCACCATCGCGCATATGTTGTGGGCGACAACATATGCCGCCGAACGGGTTTCGCGGAAGACGGCTGAATCGATTAAGCCTCATCAAATGGACACGGTTTGGCAACGTGGCCGTAGCAAGACGTACGAAGTCTAGGTCCGTTGACGGTGTGACCGCCACCACTCACTCAGCGTGACAACGGTTGCTCGCCGCCCTGCCCCCGGATGCTATGAAAGGCCCGTTGCTTGCAAATTTTGCAAGCAACGGGCCTTTCATAGCGTCGTTTACGGGGCGCTACCAGGTACGCAGGGTGACGATGCGCTCTTCGAGCTGCTCGACCGTCGCCATCGCGGTCGGCGGGCCGCCGCAGATCCGGCGGAGTTCGTTGTGGATCGCGCCGTGCGGCTTCCGCGTCCGGTGGTGGTGCACGCCCACCAGGGCGTTCAGTTCCTTGCGCAGGGCGCCGAGCCGCTCGCTGACCGACTGCGGCCGCGCGACCGGCGCCGCCTCTTCGGCCTTGGGTTTCCGGCGCTTCTCGTCCGAGAGCTGCTCCTCCTGCCGCTTCCGCAGCAGGGCGCGGACCTGGTCCGGTTCGAGCAGCCCCGGCAGGCCGAGGTACTCCTGCTCCTCGTCGGAACCGGAGAACACCGCGGTGCCGAAGGAGTTGCCGTCGTAGATGACCTGGTCGAGCTCGGCGGAGGCGCCCAGCGAGGTGAACGCCTTCTCCTCTTCGCCCGGCTCGTCCTCGGTGCGGTTGGCCTGGGCGAGGAGTTCGTCCTCCCAGCCCTCCTTCTCGCGGTGCGGTTTGCCGAGGACGTGGTCGCGCTGCGCCTCCAGCTCGCTGGCCAGTTCCAGCAGCACCGGCACGCTCGGCAGGAAGACCGAAGCCGTCTCGCCCGGTTTGCGCGAACGCACGTACCGGCCGATGGCCTGCGCGAAGAACAGCGGGGTCGACGCGCTCGTGGCGTAGACGCCGACGGCGAGGCGCGGGACGTCGACGCCTTCGGACACCATCCGGACCGCGACCAGCCAGCGGTCGGTCGAGTCGGAGAACTCCTTGATCCGCCCGGACGCCTTGGGGTCGTCGGAGAGGACGACCGTCGGGGTCTGGCCGGAGAGCCGCTCCAGGATCTTGGCGTAGGCGCGCGCGGAGTCCTGGTCGGTGGCGATCACCAGGCCGCCGGCGTCCGGGATGCCGTTGGCGCGAAGCTGCGCGAGGCGCGTGTCCGCGGCCTGCAGTACCGCCGGGACCCACTCACCGGCCGGGTCGAGCGCCGTGCGCCAGGCCCGCGCGTTCTGCTCGGCGGTCAGCGGCTCGCCGAGCCGCGCGGTGAACTCCTCCCCCGCGCTCGTGCGCCAGGAGGCCTCACCGGAGTAGGCGAGGAAGACGACCGGCCGGACCACGCCGTCGGCGAGCGCGTCGGCGTAGCCGTAGGAGTGGTCGGATTTGCTGCGCTGGAAGCCCGAACCGTCGGGCTCGTAGGTGACGAACGGGATCTGCGAGTCGTCACTGCGGAACGGCGTCCCGGTCAGCGCGAGACGGCGGACGGCGGGCGTGAACGCCTCGCGGATCGCGTCACCCCAGGACTTCGCGTCACCGCCGTGGTGGATCTCGTCCAGGATGACCAGCGTCTTGCGGTTCTCGGTGCGCACGCGGTGCAGCGTCGGATGCGCCGCGACCTGCGCGTAGGTCACCGCGACACCTTGGTAGTCGCGCGAGGTGGCACCGGCGCCGTTGCGGAAGTTCGAGTCGATCGCGATCCCCGCGGCCGCCGCCGAGGCGGCCCACTGGTGCTTCAGGTGCTCTGTCGGCGCGACGATGGTGATCGCTTCGATGGTCCGGTCGCTCAGCAGCTCGGCGGCGATCCGGAGACCGAACACCGTCTTGCCCGCGCCCGGCGTCGCGACGGCCAGGAAATCCTTCGGTTTCTTCGTCAGGTACTTCGTCAGCGCGCGGCGCTGCCAGGCACGCAGCGGGCGGGCGGTGCTGTCCTTCGACGCGGGAGGCGCGCCCAGCTCGCCTCGATTGCGCTCAACCGTTTCCGACATGCCGGTTCCCCTCCTCCCTCACCCGAAACCCCTGGTCATCCGCCCTGTCACAAGCGAAAACCCCCACTTTGGTATCCGGCCGCGACGCCGGCGCCTGAGGTGAGGGCACTCCAGTGAGCCTACCTGCCGGGCCCGTGGAACGCCGGAAGCGCCACCCCCGTTGTCGGTTTACTCACCCGAAAACCCAGGGGTGACGAGCCGAATGCCCGGACATGGACCATGCTGGACCCCGTCAAGGGCGCTCGGCGCCGGCGGAGGAGCTGCATGAGCGAGGAGAACGGCCGGAACGAGCCGGCCGCCGAGGTCGCGAAGGCCCGCAGGCGACCGTTGCGCCTGCTCAGCCGCACGCTCAACAAGGCCTGGGAAGGCAACATCTTCTCCGAGGCCGCCGAAGCCGCGTTCTGGCAGACGCTGTCGCTGCCGCCGCTGCTGCTCGGGCTCCTCGGTTGCCTCGGCTTCGTCGGCGACTGGTTCGGCCAGGAGGTCGTGACCGCGGTCCACGACCGGATCATCACCTTCAGCAAGACGATCTTCAGCGACAACGCCGTCCACGACATCATCGAGCCGACGGTCAACAGCATCCTGTTCGTCGGCAAGGGCGAGATCGTCTCCATCGGGTTCCTGATCTCCCTGTGGGCGGGCTCGTCGGCGATGTCGTCGTTCGTCGACGCGATCACCGTGGCGCACGACCAGTACGGCGTCCGCAACGACGTCTGGCAGCGGATCTTCGCGCTGCTGCTGTACCTGGCCGGGCTGGTCATCCTGGTGGTCGGGCTGCCGCTGCTGGCGATCGGCCCGGACCTGCTCCCCCAGTTCTTCCCGAACGACTGGCGCGACACGGTGTCGTACTGGGTCGGCACGCTCTACTACCCGGTGCTGGCCGTGATGATCGTGCTGGCGCTGACGACGCTGTACAAGCTGTCCCTGCCGCGCAGGCTGCCGTGGCACCGCGGGCTGCCGGGCGCGATGCTCGCCATGGTCGTGTTCCTGCTCTCCAGCATCGGCCTGCGGATCTATCTGAACTGGATCACCCAGACCGGCTACACCTACGGCGCGCTCGCCGCGCCGATCGCGTTCCTGCTGCTGATGTTCTTCATCGGGCTCGCGGTGGTCGGCGGCGCGTACTTCAACAGCGCGATCCAAGAACTGTGGCCCGCCAAGGCGACGAAACGCCAGCGCCGGAAATGGCGGCGGCTGGAGATGGAACGCGCCAGCGAACGGATCCGCGCCGAAGAGGGTCGCAAACTGTGGGAACGCACGACCGTCCCGCTCCGGCGTCCCCGTCCGAACGGCGATTCTTCCGACGGTGACGCCGAACACGCTTCGGAACAATCGGTGAACGAAGAAACGCAGAGCGAAGCCGATCAGGTGACAGAACGGCGAAGTTGACACCGGCCGGGGGATGACCTCATCCCGAAGTCGTACTCCGATTCCACCCGTGGTGTGAATCCAGTCCGCCCTCCGCCATGAAAGGCTCGCGGTAATCCGCACGTTCCCGAGTCGCCTTTCTGGGGGATCCCGTCATGTCCACGCTGGCCAGACTGAGCCTGCGCAACCGAAGTCTCATCGGGCTGCTCGCCCTGGTGGTCATCGGCTTCGGCGCCTTCGCCCTGCCACAGCTGAAGCAACAGCTGTTCCCGTCGTTGCAGTTCCCGCAGGCGCAGATCATCACGCCGTACGCGGGCGCGTCGCCGGACGCGGTCGACCGTCAGGTCACCGAACCGCTCGAAGGCGGGCTGCAGGGCCTCAAGGGGCTCGAAGAACTGAACTCGACGTCGTCGGAGGGCTTGTCGCGGATCACCGCGCAGTTCGAATTCGGCACGGACATCGACGCGGCCGTCGGGCAGATCCAGCGCGTCGTCGACGGGGTCAAGGCGCGGCTGCCGCAGAACAGCGAACCGACCGTTTCGGCGGGCTCCACCGACGACCTCCCGGTCGTCCTGCTCGCCGCCGGGACCACCGGTGACCCACAGGCCCTCGCGCCCGCGCTGACCGGGGAGGTCGCGCCGGAGCTGCGCAAGATCGACGGCGTCCGCGAGGTCGAGGTGACCGGTGCGCGGCAGCCGCGGGTCACCATCGCGCTGGACTACGCGAAGCTGGCCGCGGCGGGCGTCGACCCGTCGTCGATCGCCACCACGCTGCAGACCGCCGGTGCCGCCGTCCCGGCCGGGACGCTGACCGAAGGCGACAAGACGCTCACCGTCCAGGTCGGCGGCGGACCGACCACAGTGGACACGATCAAGAACCTTTACCTGACGCCGTCGGCGACGCCGGGATCGCGTCCCGGTGCCCAGGCGCCCAAGCCGGTGAAGCTCGGTGAGATCGCGGACGTCCAGGCGGGCTTCGCGCCGCCGACGTCGATCACGCGCACCAACGGCAAGCCGAGCCTCGGGCTCTCGATCACCATGGTGGAGAACGGGAACGCGGTCGCGATCTCGGAATCCGTGCGGGACAGGCTGCCCGAGCTGTCGAAGAAGATCGGCGCCGAGATGAGCGTCGTGTTCGACCAGGGAACCCCGGTCAAGGACGCGATCAGTGGGCTGACCACCGAAGGCCTGCTGGGCCTGGCTTTCGCGGTCATCGTGATCCTGCTGTTCCTGATGTCACTGCGGTCCACACTCGTGACGGCGGTGTCGATCCCGCTTTCGGTGGTCGTGGCGCTGCTCGCGCTGTGGACCGGTGATCTGTCGCTGAACCTGCTCACCCTCGGCGCGCTCACCATCGCCATCGGCCGGGTCGTCGACGACTCGATCGTGGTGCTGGAGAACATCAAACGACATCTGGCGTACGGCGAGGAGAAACAGCGCGCGGTCCTCGACGGCGTGCGCGAGGTGGCGGGCGCGGTGACCTCGTCGACGCTCACCACGGTCGCGGTGTTCCTGCCCATCGCCTTCGTCGGCGGGTTCGTCGGCGAGCTGTTCTCGCCGTTCGCGATCACCGTCACCGTGGCGCTGCTGGCGTCGCTGCTGGTCTCGCTGACCATCGTGCCGGTGCTGGCGTACTGGTTCCTCAAGCCGCCGAAGACCCCCGCGAACGAGCACGAAGCCGAGCTCACGCGCCAGGCGGCCGAGGACAAGGAACGTCGCGGGCTGCTGCAGCGCGGCTACGTGCCGGTGATCAAGTTCGCCACCCGTCGCCGCGTCACCGTGGTGCTGCTGGCGCTGATCATCTTCGGCGGCACGGTCGGGCTCGCGTCGCAGCTGAACACGAACTTCCTCGACCAGTCCGGCTCGACGACGCTGAGCCTTTCGCAGAAGCTGCCGCCCGGCACCAGTCCCGAGGCCAAGGAGAAGGCCGCGGGCGCGGTGGAACAGGCGCTCGCCGCCGAACCCGCCGTCGAGACCTATCAGGTGAGCATCGGCGGGGGCAACTTCTTCGGCGGTGGCGGGACGGCGACCAGCATCCAGGTCACCGTCGCCAAGGACACCGACGTCGAGGCGCTCTCGGATCGCTTGCGCGGCAAGCTGAGCGCGCCGGAACTCGGCGAGGTCAAGGTCGGCGCCGAAGCGGGCGGCTTCAACTCCGACGGCGTCTCGATCACCGTCACCGCTCCCGACGAGGCCTCGCTGAAGCCCGCCGCCGAGCAGGTCCGCCAGGCCCTGTCCTCGGTGCCGGACCTGACCGAGGTGACCAGTGACCTCTCGCAGGGCTCGCCGCGCGTGCAGGTCGAGGTCGACGCCGCCAAGGCCGCCGCGAGCGGGCTTTCGGCGACGACGATCGGCCAGATCGCGAACCAGGCGATCGCCGGCCGCACGGTGACCCAGCTGCCGGTGGACGGCGAGCGCACGGACATCGTGCTGCGCGCCGGCTCGGCCCCGGTGTCGGTGGACGCGGTCAAGGCGCTGCCGATCCCGAGCGCGACGGGCGTCGTCCGGCTCGACTCGGTCGCCAACGTGTCCACTGTGGACGGCCCGGCCGCGGTGCACCGCACCTCGGGCGAGCTGAGCACCACGGTCACCGCCAAGAACACCGGCGCGGACCTGGCCGCCACCACGAAGGCCATCCAGTCCAAATTGGACGGCCTGACCTTCACCGGTGGCGCGGCGTACAAGCTCGGCGGCGTCAGCGAGGACCAGCAGGAAGCCTTCGGGAACCTGTTCCTCGCGCTGCTGGCCGCGGTCGCGATCGTGTACCTGATCATGGTGGCGACGTTCCGCAGCCTGCTCCAGCCGCTGATCCTGCTGGTGTCGATCCCGTTCGCGGCGACCGGCGCGATCGGGCTGCTGCTGGCCACCGGCACCGCGCTGGGCCTGCCCGCGCTGATCGGGATGCTGATGCTCGTCGGCATCGTGGTGACCAACGCGATCGTGCTGATCGACCTGATCAACCAGTACCGGGCTTCGGGGATGAGCGTGTCCGAAGCGGTGATCGAGGGCGGCAGGCGACGGTTGCGGCCCATCCTGATGACCGCCGCGGCGACCATCTTCGCGCTCGTCCCGATGGCGCTCGGCCTGACCGGTCAGGGCGGGTTCATCGGGCAGCCGCTGGCGATCGTGGTGATCGGCGGGCTGGTCAGTTCGACCCTGCTGACGCTGATCCTGGTGCCGACGCTGTACACGACGGTCGAGACGCGGAAAGAGAAGCGCCGCGCGAAGAAGGACGCTCGACGGTCGCGTTCCTCGGAGGCCCCGGCTTCCGAGACGCTGACGCCCGAGCCGACTTCGTAGACCTGGGGGGACGGGGGAGGAAGGCACGCCGGGCCGGTGGGACGCCCGGCGTGCCTTTCGCTCACGCCTTCCGGAACCGCCACGTCTTGCTGTCGAAGGCCACACACCACGAAGGCGACAGCACGACGACCCGCAGGGTCCCGTCGGCGGCCACGTCGACGCCCTCGGTCTCGAAGTTCCCGCTGCAGGTGCTCTTCAACGGCAACTGCCCCAGCGAGGTCACCCGCCCGGTGACGTCCGAACCGGACAGCGCGCCGGAAAGATCGACCTGCAGCAGCGGTTTGGTCGTCCCGAACAGCGCGCCTTCGGGATCGTCGGACGCGCACAGCAGCCGTGTCGCGGCGACGAAGTCGCAGCCCTGGATGTCCCGCACCGGCCGGTCGAGCCGGATCGCGGACGAGTACGGCAGGTTCGCCGACGGGTTCGTGTGCGCGACGCCGGGCATCGGGTGCACGAGGAGCCGGTCCATCGTGCCCCACTCGCCCGCCACCATCCAGCGCGCGTCGGGGGTCACGGCGGCGAACGAGTTGTTGTTCGCTTCCCACGATTCCAGCGTGTGGGTGTAGTTCGCCCAGGTCCCATCGGGCGACTCGACGCGGAAGAGTTTCGCACCCCTGTCGTCGCGCTGGTACGGCTCGACGTACCAGCCTTGCGCCGAACCCGGGTCGCCGATGTGGTTCCAGCCCTGCGAAGACAGGTTGACGGGAACTGTCGCGATCCCGGTGTAGCGGTAGATGGTCCCGGAGGGCCGCTCGATGGTGGCCAGGCCCTGGCCCTCGTCGAGCGGGCGGGCGTTGTCCGAGCCGACCGTGGTCCAGCCCGTCACGGCCTGGGCCGCGGCGGGGGAGAACACCGCGAGCAAGGCGGCGATGGCGAGCACGATCCCGGTTTTGCGCATGAAGGCTCCGTCCCGACGGGTTTTCGCTGGCGGGTACTGAATTACCAGCGAAAACCGGGACGGGCAGCCACCATGTGAAGGATTTTCAGATTTTGTCCGGTTTCGGACACCGGACGGCCAGGTGTCAGTCGCCCGGCTTGAGACCGTCGTAGATCTTCTTGCAGTCGGGGCAGACCGGCGAACCGGGCTTCGCCGACTTCGTCACCGGGAAGACCTCGCCGCACAGCGCCACCACGTGCGTGCCCATGACCGCACTTTCGGCGATCTTGTTCTTGCGCACGTAGTGGAACATCTTCGGCGCGTCGTCATCGGTGCCGTCGGTGCCCTCGGGGCGGGTATCCGGCTTCGGAAGGGTCTGTGTACTCACCCCTCCATAATGCCCCAAATCCTCCTGCGCACACCGGCGACCTGGCAGGATCTCGCCCATGTTCCAGAAGGTGCTCGCGACATTCGGTTCGGGCGGGGCGAAGATCGACGCCCGGCTGCTCGATCGCTCGGTCTCCCCCGGCCGTCCCCTGCGCGGCGAGGTCCTGCTGCTCGGCGGTGAAGTCGATCAAGAGATCAACGGTCTCTCGGTGAAGCTGCTCGCCCGCGTCCAGACGCCGGACGAGCGCGCTCCCGGCGTCGAGGACCTCGAGTTCGGCACCCAGCAACTCGCCGGCCGCGAGCGCGTCACCCCTGGTCAGCAGGTTCGCATCCCGTTCGAGGTCGCCCTGCCGTGGGAGACGCCGATCTCCAGTGTCTTCGGCAAGCCGCTGCACGGGATGGCCGTCGGCCTGCAGACCAGCCTCGACATCGCGAACTCCGTCACCGACCCGGTCGACGTAGACGGCGCCGCGATCGAGCCGCTGCCCGCGCAGAAACGGATACTGGACGCCTTCAGCCGGATCGGCTTCGTCTTCCGCGAGGCCGTGCTGGAACGCGGCCGGATCAACGGCGCGACCCAGCAGCTCCCGTTCTTCCAGGAGATCCGCTTCACCCCCTCTCCGAGGTTCACGAACGTCTTCACCTCCGTGGCGGTGACGTTCCTGTCCTCGGCGGCGGAGACGCAGGTCGTGCTGGAGGTGACCAAACGGGTCCGGGTGTCCAAGACCGGCGGGTTCGGCGGGCGCGGCCAGGAGTTCCTCGGCCTGTTCAAGGTCGACCACGGGGCGCTGGAACGGGTCAAGTGGGAGCCACAGATCGAGGGCTGGCTGCACGAAGTGGCCAAATCACGCGGAATCTTCGACTGATGGACTGGCCGACCGCGATCACCAGGCTCGGTGGCGATCACCAGATCGCCGCCGTCGCGTGGAACGACCTCGAAACCCGCTACGCCGAGCCGCATCGCCGCTATCACGACCTCCGGCACGCCAGCGCCGTCGCCCGCGACAGCGGTGCCCTCGCCGTCGCCTTCGGCTTGAGTTCCCGTGAGCGAGCCCTCATCGCCGTCGCCGCCTGGACGCACGACGTCGTCTACGACGCCCGCCCCGGCGAGGACGAACAGGCCAGCGCGGCCTGGACCCGCGACGAGCTCGCCAACGCCCGGGTCCCCGAGGCCGAAATCACCCGTGCGGAGGAGCTGGTCCTCAGCACGATCCATCACGCCGCCCCCGACGACGACGTCCTCGCCACCGCGCTGCTCGACGCCGACCTCGCGATCCTCGGCGCCTCGCCGGAGAAGTACCAGGAGTACGCGAACGGTGTCCGGGAGGAGTACTCGATCTATTCGGACGAGGACTGGCGCGTCGGACGCGCGACCGTCCTGGAAAGCCTGCTGGCGCGGCCGCGGCTGTATCGCAGCGACATCGCGCGGGCACGCTGGGAGAGCAAGGCGCGGGAGAACCTCGCGGGCGAACTGACCCGATGGCGTGGCGCGGACCCACATCACCGATGATGTTCGTTCGTGACTCCGCAACTGTCCCTTCACGAAGAGGTCGCCTCCGCCCTCGCCGACGGTGACCCCGTCGTCGCGCTGGAGAGCACCATCCTCTCCCACGGTCTCCCGCCCGGCCGGAACCTCGAGGTCGCCCGGCGGCTGGAGAAGGTCGTGCGCGACGGCGGCGCCGTCCCCGCGACGATCGCCGTGCTCGACGGCGTCCCCCTGATCGGGCTCGCCGGCGAGCAGCTGGAGCGCGTCTGCGCGCCGGGCGCGGACCTGGACAAGCTCTCCCTGCGCGACATCGGCCCGGCCGTCGGCCTCGGCCGCTCCGGCGCGACGACCGTCGCGAGCACCGCGGCGCTCGCCGCCGCGGCCGGGATCGGCATGTTCGCCACCGGCGGGCTGGGCGGCGTGCACCAGGGCGCGGCACAGAGCTGGGACGTCTCGGCGGATCTGGGCGTGCTCGCGAAGGTGCCGACCACGGTCGTCTGCTCCGGGGTGAAGTCGGTCCTCGACATCGCCGCGACGCTGGAGCTGCTGGAGACCAACTCGGTGCCCGTGCTGGGGTACCGCACCGGCGAGTTCCCCGCGTTCTACCTCCGCTCCTCCGGCTACGAGGTGCCGTGGCGGGTCGACGACGCCGCGCAGGCGGCCTCGGTCATCGCCGCCCACCGGGCACACGCGGATTCCGGGGTACTGCTGGCGAATCCGATCCCGGAAGCGTCCGAAATGGACCGGGAACTGCACGACCGGCTGCTCGCCGAGGGGCTGGAACTCCTGAAGTCGCAAGGGGTCCACGGCAAGGAGGTCACACCGGTGTTGCTGGAGCATTTCCACACCGCGAGCGGCGGCGCGAGCCTCGACGCCAACGAGGCGCTGGTCCTGTCCAACGCGGAACTGGCCACCTCGGTCGCCGTCGCGCTCGCCGGGAACGCGGCATGAGCGGGATCGTGGTCGTCGGCGACGTCGGCCTGGACGTGGTCGCTCGGCACGAAGGTCCCATCCCGCACGGCGGCGACATCCGCGCGAAGGTCCACTTCACCAGCGGCGGCGCGGGCGCGAACACCGCGCTCTGGCTGCGCGCCGAGGGAGCGGAAACCACGCTGATCGCGCGGATCGGCGACGACTCCGGCGGCCGCATGGTGAAGACCGAGCTGGAGGCGGCGGGCGTCCGCTGCGAATTCGCGGTGGATCCCGAGGACCCGACGTTCTGCGTCGTGGTGCTCGTCGACGGCGCCGGTGAGCGGAGCATGCTCGCCGACCGCGGCGCGAACGCGAAGTTCGCGCCCGAGGACATCACCGAGCAGGCGCTGAGCGGGGCGAGCCACCTGCACCTCTCGGGCTACGTCCTGCTGTACCCGTCGTCCCGGCCCGCGGCGCTCGCCTCACTGGCGGCGGCGAAGAAGGCCGGGCTGACGACGTCGGTAGACCCGCAGGCGGCGACGCTGATGACCGATCCGGCGGGCTTCCTCGACGACGTGCGCGGCGTCGACCTGCTGATGCCGAACACCAGCGAGCTGGTCGCGCTGACCGGGTCGAGCGATCCGGAAGCGGCGAAGGAACTGCTGGGCTACGTCGGCGAGGTCGTCGTCACCGCCGGTCTCGACGGCGCCAGCTGGATCGACGCGGGAGGCAACATCACCTCGGTGCCGTCGGTGCCCGCCGACTGCGTCGACTCCACCGGCGCCGGGGACGCCTTCGACGCCGGTGTGCTGGCGGCGTGGCTGCGCGGCGAGTCCACCGTGGAGGTGCTTCGGGCGGGTACGCGGCTGGGTGCCCGCGCGGTCGCGAAGGTCGGGCCGCAGCCCTGATCAGCCGCCGTCGATGACCTGGTGGTTGCCGCCTTCGATGCGGGTCGGTTCGGCCTGGTACCGGTTGACCGTTTCGCTCTTGCGCGGCGGCCGGTCGTTGGCGACCAGGACGGCGATCCAGGGCAGCGGGATCGAGATCGCGATCAGCGCCAGCGCGAGCCACCAGGTCTCGTAGAGGATGCCGGCGAGGATGAGGCACGGGATGCGGAAGGACATCATGATGATGTACTTCCGCTTCCGCTTGGCGAGCTGGTCTTCGTAGGACGGGGCGGCTTCGGTGATCAGCACCGGAGCGGGTTCCCTCGGTTCGGGACCGTGGGCGGGCGCGTTCACAGCACCACCTCCGGCTTCCATGCTCCCACTCGCCGGGCTCATCCGACACCCGGGTGGGTGAGCCGGTGCCAAGCCGCGACCACGAGCGTTTCCACGCCCGCCGAAAGCGTCGGATGCGGGAGCGGCGCGAACAGCGGCGAATGGTTCGACGGGATGTCCTGTTCGAACCGGCCCGCCGTCATCGCGGCGATGACCTTCTGCTCGTCCAGCCCGCCGACCAACCAGAACACCGACGGCGCCCCGGCCGCGCGGCCGAACTCGCTGAAGTCCTCACTGCCGGTGACCAGCGGCGCGGGCATCACCCTGCCCTCGCCGAAGTGGTCGCGGAACGCGGCGGTGAGGCCTTCGGTGGCCGCGTCGTCGTTCTCGGTGACCGGGAACGTGCCGATGCGCTCGATCTCCGGCGGCTTCGGCGCGCCCGCGGTGGCGGCCTCGCCCTGGACGATCCGCTCGACCGCCGCGACGACCTTCTCCCGCACGGCCTGGTCGAACGACCGGATGTTGACCTCGAGCACGGCGTGGTCGGCGATGATGTTGTGCGCGGTCCCGACGTGCAGCGAACCGACGGTCACCACCGCCGACTCGGTCGCCGAGATCTCCCGCGAAACGATGGTCTGCAGTTTCAGCACCACGGACGCGGCGAGCACCGCGGGATCCACCGTCGTCTCGGGACGCGAGCCGTGCCCGCCCCGGCCGTGCAGCGTGATGCGCAGCGCGTCGGTGGCCGCCATGATCACACCCGACCTGGTCAGCACCCAGCCCGCCGGACCGGGGACGACGTGCTGGCCGAGCACGACGTCGGGTTTGCCCGCGGGTTCGAAGACCCCGTCGCGGACCATGCCGACGGCGCCGTCCCCGGCCTCCTCCCCCGGCTGGAAGACGACCATCAGCGTGCCCGACCAGTGCTCGCGCCCGGCGGACAGCAGCGAGGCGGCGCCGGAGAGCCAGGTGGCGTGCATGTCGTGGCCGCAGGCGTGCATCACCGGGACGTCGCGGCCGTCGGCGTCGATCCCGCGCGCGGTGCTCGCGTAGGGCAGGCCGGTCTTCTCCTCGACCGGCAGCGCGTCGATGTCGGCGCGCAGCATGACCTTCGGGCCGGGTCCGTTGCGCAGCACGCCCAGGACGCCGGTGCGCCCGATGCCGGTGTGCACCTCGTAGCCGTCGGCCTCCAGGCGGCGGGCCAGTTCGGCGGCGGTGCGGGTTTCGGCGAACGACAGCTCCGGATGCCGGTGGAGGTCGGTGTACAGGTCTTCCAATCCGGGCAGCGCCGCCTGCAGCGGTGCCAGGACACTTTCGAGGCTCACCACGCCATCCTGGCAGTATTACCCACCGTGAGCACACCAGCGGCCCTCCCCGACCTGTCCGACGACGTCTGCGCGAGGCTGCGGGACGCCTTCCGCCGGACGGGTTACGACGCCGACGGCGTGGTCGACGCCCTCGGTCCCGCGAGCGCCGCCCTCGGCCGCGGCGAGCCCGAACTCGCCTATCGAGCCACTCGCGACGCCGGAGAGCTCGGCACGCTGATCCGGCTGTTCCTCCTGGGCTCGACCGAGCCGGAGAAAGAGACCGAAGCCGCTTTCTCACCGCTTTCGCTGGACGACGCCGTCGCCGCGACGCTGCTCGTCCCCGAGGCCGGCGGCTACCGGGCCGGTCTCGACATCCGCCCGCACGGTGACGACGAGAGTTCGTGGTGGGTCGTTTCGGATCTCGACGCCGACATCCTCGGCCGGGCGGTGCCCGAAGACCACGTGCTCGGCGTCGGGCACGCCTCGCTCAGCCTGGTCCGCGCCACCGGCCGTCGCGAGGTCGGCAGCCTGCTCGACGTCGGCACCGGTACCGGTATCCAGGCCCTGTACGCCACCCGCCACGCGAAGAAGGTCACCGCCACCGATCTCTCGGCTCGCGCGCTGGCGCTCGCCGCGGCCACCTTCCGGCTCAACGAACTGGATGTCGAACTCGTGCGGGGCGAGTGGTTCGCCCCGGTCGCGCGGCGCCGGTTCGACCAGATCGTCTGCAATCCGCCGTTCGTGGTCGGCCCGCCGCGGGTGGACTACACCTACCGCGACTCCGGGCTGGCGGGCGACGACGCCAGCGCGCTCGTGGTGCGGCAGCTGCCCGGGTTCCTCAACGAAGGCGGCACCGGCCACCTCCTCGCGTCCTGGCTGCACGTCGAGGGCGAGGACTGGGGCGATCGGGTGACCCGCTGGCTGCCCGCCGAGACCGACGCGTGGTTCGTCCAGCGGGACATCGCGGATCCGGGCCTGTACGTCGGCACGTGGCTGCGCGACGCGGGTATCGACCCCCGCTCCCCCGAAGGCCGCGCGAAATCCGGCGCCTGGCTCGACTGGTTCGCCGAAAACGACGTCCAAGGCATCGGTTTCGGCTTCGTCACCCTTCGCCGGGCGGACGGCGCGACCCCGACGATCGTGTGCGAGGACCTCCGGCAGGCCTACGACGACCCGCTGGGCGCCGAGGCGGCGAACTGGCTGGACCGGGTGGAATGGCTGCGCGCCAACGGGGAGTCACTCCTCGGCACCCGGTTCCGGGTCCCGGAGAGCGTCCTTCTGGAGAGCGTCGCCGAGCCGGGCGAGGAGGGCTGGGCCACGACTGTCCAGCGGCTGCACCGCACCGACGGTCCCGGCTGGTCGCACGAGGTCGACGAACTGGCGGCACGGCTGCTCGCCGGCTGCCGGGGCGCGTTGCCCCTCGAGGATCTGATCGTGCTCTTGGCGGCCGCTCAGGGCCTCGAACCGGAGGAACTGGCAGCCGCCGCGCTGCCCGTCGTCCGCGAACTGGTCCGGCACGGCATGCTCCTCCCCGCCGTCTGATGCGGGCGGTGGTGGCGAGGGTCACGGAAGCGAGTGTGACCGTCGGCGACGAGGTGACGGGCGCCATCGGCGAACCGGGTTTGCTGGTACTGCTGGGAATCCACGTCGACGACGAGGTGACGAAGGCGGCCACGATGGCACGCAAACTTCACGAAGCTCGCATACTTCGCGACGAAGAGTCGTGTGCCACCACCGATGCTCCCCTGCTTGTCGTAAGTCAGTTCACCCTTTACGGCGATACCCGCAAAGGCCGCCGTCCGTCGTGGACGGCGGCCGCCCGGCCGGAAATGCCGAACCTCTCGTGACGGCCGTCGTGGACGCCCTGCGCGAACGTGGCGCACGCGTCGAGACCGGCCGGTTCGGGGCCATGATGGCGGTCCGGAGCGTGAACGACGGTCCGTTCACCCTCCTCATAGAGGTCTAGACCACATTGGTTTCTCCCCCACGGGCATTCTCAGGAAAAGCTCAGGGTTGGTCGAGCAACGTCCCAGGTCAGCCGCCCGTCTTCTCTGTAGCGGCCGGGAACGTTTTCGGACCTCCCGGCGTTGAGCAAAGTGTCCAGCCAAGCTGGGCCGACGAGGAGTAGCGGGTTTTCCACAGGGCTTGCTACGCCGAGGCGGTTCCGGCGGACACACCGCAGCACGTTCAGCCCGTGACCGGGGAGGCAGAATGTCAGTCCAGACTCTCGAACGCGAAGCGCGCGGGATTCGCGAGCGCCGTATCCCGGCGCAATCCACCGAGGAGCCGGTGATCGCGGGGGCGTTCACCGACGCAGCAGCAGATCTCGACGCCCAGAGCCCGGCCGCGGACCTCGTCCGCGTGTACCTCAACGGAATCGGCAAGACGGCACTGCTGTCCGCCGCCGACGAGGTCGAGCTGGCCAAGCGCATCGAAGCCGGAGTGTTCGCCCAGCACATGCTGGACACGGCCGAGAGCCTCACGCCGAAGCGGCGCTCGGAGATGTCCGCCCTCGTGCGTGACGGCCACGTCGCGAAGAACCACCTGCTGGAGGCCAACCTCCGCCTCGTGGTCTCGCTCGCGAAGCGCTACACCGGCCGGGGGATGCCGCTGCTCGACCTGATCCAGGAGGGGAACCTGGGTCTGATCCGCGCGGTGGAGAAGTTCGACTACTCCAAGGGGTTCAAGTTCTCGACCTACGCCACCTGGTGGATCCGCCAGGCCATCACCAGGGGGATGGCCGACCAGGGACGCACCATCCGGCTGCCGGTCCACCTGGTGGAACAGGTGAACAAGCTGGCCCGCATCAAGCGCGATCTGCACCAGCAGCTCGGGCGCGACGCCACGCACGACGAACTGGCCGCGGAATCGGGCATTCCGGCGCACAAGATCTCCGATCTGCTCGACCACTCGCGTGACCCGGTGAGCCTGGACATGCCGGTCGGCACCGAGGAGGACGCCCCGCTCGGTGACTTCATCGAGGACTCCGAGGCGACCGACGCCGAGAGCGCCGTGATCTCCGGTCTGCTCCAGGACGACCTGCGCCGCGTGCTCGCGACGCTGGACGACCGGGAGTCCCAGGTGATCCGCCTGCGCTACGGCCTCGACGACGGCCAGCCCCGCACGCTCGACCAGATCGGCAAGCACTTCGGGCTCTCCCGTGAGCGCGTTCGCCAGATCGAGCGAGAGGTCATGTCGAAGCTTCGTCAGGGCGAGCGGGCCGACCGCCTGCGCGCCTACGCTTCGTAGTCCTCATTGCGCCTATCGGCGCGGAAAAAGCAACACCCGTTCGGCAGCGTTGACTTATGACCTGCGTCACGAGACCGTCGAGCAGGTAAATAAGTCTTCGCGGTCGGGTGTTCGCGCCCGGATCGCTTTCCCCGGGAGGTCGGGTCCGTCGGGGTGGGCCCGGCCTCCCGAACTAATTTGTGGGGCGCTGCGACAAATTGCGGTGCGAAAATTGCAGTCCGCTTAGCACTCCCGGATGCGGCGCCGGTCACTCGGGGCCCGCCTTGTACCGTGGGCGGGTTCCCGATGCCGGCAAAGGAGCCCGCGCAGTGGCGCCCACCACGTTCCAGCACACCGAAGTCCTCCCGCTCGCCAAGGACACCCACACCGAGTACCGGCTGCTCAGCGCCGAAGGTGTCGAGGTCGTCGAAGCGGCAGGCCGGAAATTCCTCAAGGTCGAGCCCGAAGCGCTGACCAAGCTCGCCAAGACCGCGATCACCGACATCCAGCACCTGTTGCGCTCGTCACACCTGGCCCAGCTGCGGGCGATCGTCGACGACCCGGAGGCGAGCGGCAACGACCGGTTCGTCGCGATGGACCTGCTGCGCAACGCGGCGATCTCCGCGGGCGGCGTCCTCCCGATGTGCCAGGACACCGGCACCGCGATCGTGATCGGCAAACGCGGCGAAGGCGTGCTCACCGGCGCCGACGACGAACGCGCGTTGTCGCGGGGCATTTTCGACGCCTATCAGGAGTTGAATCTGCGCTATTCGCAGATGGCGCCGGTGAATTTCTGGGATGAGCGCAATACGGGCACCAACTTGCCCGCGCAGATCGAGCTCTATCACAAAGATGGCCAAGGCGACCCGAGCTATGAATTCCTGTTCATGGCGAAGGGCGGCGGCAGTGCCAACAAGACGTTCCTCTATCAGGAAACGAAAGCGGTCCTGAACCCGAAACGTCTCGCGAAGTTCCTCGACGAGAAACTGCGCAGCCTCGGCACCGCGGCCTGTCCCCCGTACCACCTCGCGATCGTCGTCGGCGGCACGTCGGCGGAGTTCAACCTGAAGGTCGCGAAGCTGGCCTCGGCCCGCTACCTCGACGACCTGCCCACCGAGGGTTCCGAGCTGGGCCACGGTTTCCGCGACGTCGACCTCGAACAGCAGGTGCTGGAGATGACGCGCCAGTTCGGCATCGGCGCGCAGTTCGGCGGCAAGTACTTCTGCCACGACGTCCGGGTGATCCGCCTGCCGCGCCACGGCGCGTCCTGCCCGGTCGGCGTCGCCGTCTCGTGCTCGGCCGACCGCCAGGCCAAGGCGAAGATCACCGCCGACGGCGTCTTCCTCGAGCAGCTGGAACGCGACCCGGCGCGGTTCCTGCCGGACGTCACCGAGGACGACCTGTCCGACGAGGTGGTGACCGTCGATCTCAACCGGCCGATGGCCGAGATCCGCGCGCAACTCTCGCAGCTGCCGGTGAAGACGCGCCTGTCGCTGACCGGCCCGCTCGTCGTCGCCCGCGACATCGCGCACGCGAAGATCGCCGAGCGGCTCGACGCGGGCGAAGAGATGCCTCAGTACCTTCGCGACCACCCCGTGTACTACGCGGGCCCGGCGAAGACGCCCGAGGGATACGCGTCGGGTTCCTTCGGGCCGACCACCGCGGGCCGCATGGACTCCTACGTCGAGCAGTTCCAAGCCGCGGGCGGCTCGCTGGTGATGCTGGCGAAGGGCAACCGGTCCAAGAAGGTGACCGCGGCGTGCCAGGAGCACGGCGGTTTCTACCTGGGCTCGATCGGCGGCCCGGCCGCGCGGCTGGCGCAGGACTGCATCAAGAAGGTCGACGTCCTCGAGTACGCCGAGCTGGGGATGGAGGCGGTCTGGAAGATCGAGGTCGAGGACTTCCCCGCGTTCATCGTCATCGACGACAAGGGCAACGACTTCTTCGAGGCCACCTCGGAACCGACGCTGCAGATCAGCTTCCGCTGACCCCCCGGCGCTGTAATGAAGGGGACTTTCATTGCAAATTTTGCAATGAAAGTCCCCTTCATTACACGCTCGTGCCTTACCGCATCTGCTTCAACACGACGGTCCGCTCTCCCAGCGGCGCCGCCAGCGACACCGAGATCACCGGATGCCGGATGTCCATCGTGCACATCTGGCCGGTCTGGCCCTTCAGTTCGGTCAGGTTGACGGTGACCCGGTTCCCGTCCTGCTGCGCGGCCTCCGCCGTCGCGTGCCCGCAGCCGCCTTCCTGGCCGCGGATGTTCAGGATCGTCCCGCCGTTGCTCGTGTACACCTCACGCGGGTAGTCCGCGGGAAGCGCCGCCGCGTCGAGCTGCTTGTCCGGCAGCTTGGTGCTGCCCTCCGGGACCTCCTGGCGCGGCGCGCCCGGGATACCGGGCTGGCTGCCCGGGGCGGGTGTCGGCGAGGAGGACGGCGGGGCGGTCGGCGACGGCGGCACGGTACTCAGGGTGCCGCTACCGGGTCCGGCCGCGGGTTCCGCTGCCTGGTTCTGCGCCCCGCAAGCGGATACCGCAACGACGATCAGGCCAAGGCCGATGACATTCGTTAAGTACCTCATGCGGCTAGGACGGAACGAGGCCGCCGTGGGGTTGCACATGATCTCAACCTGCTTCCAGGACGATGGCCCGCGGCCCGATCGGCTCGGCGAGTTTCACCGGCAGGACGGCGTAGCGGATGACCTGCGGGCACATCTGCCCCGGCTTGCCGTGATCGATCTTCACCTTGATCACGACCCGCTGCGCGTTCTGCTCGGCGAGGTTCGCCGTCGCCTCGTCGCAGCCGCTCAGCTCGATGTGCACGTTCAGGCCGCCGTTCTCGGCGCTGACCTGCGCGGGCACCTTGGCCTCGACCTGCGTCGGCGGCAGCATCTTGTCCGAGGGCGGCGGGCCGACGGTCGGTCGTGAGGCCGGTGGTTTCGCGACCGGCGGGCTGGCCGGGAGCGAGGTGGGCAGATCCGAGGGGGTGGTGACGGCCGGTGGGGTGCTCGTGGTCGCCGGTGCTCCCGGGCCGCCCGCGCCGCAGGCGGCCGTCGCGGCGAGCACGAGCCCCGCGCCCAGCGTCTTCGCTGCGTTCTTCATGGCCGCTGGACGGAACGAACCGGGTGAACGGTTGCATCACCGCTGTTCGTTCACCGCTGTGCCGCGCGGCCGCGGGCCAGTCCGAGGATCACCACCCCGGCGAGCGTGACGGCCAGCAGCAGCACCGTGCTCGCCGACGCGAGGAACACCTGCCCCCGGTCCGTGAGCGCGAAGATGCCGGCGGGCAGGGTGCGCCAGTCCGGCGGGTACAGCATCATCGTCGCGCCCAGTTCGCCCATCGACATCGCCAGCGCGAGGCTCGCCGAAGCCGAGATCGACGGCAGCAGCACCGGGAGCCGCACCCGCAGCAGCACACGGACCGGCCCCGCGCCGAGGCTCGCCGCCGCCTGCGCCAGCAACGGGTCCATCCGCGCGATCGCGGCGGAGACCGTGCTGTAGGAGAACGGCAGCAGGATCATCAGGTGCCCCAGCAGCACGATCCAGCGTGTGCCGTTGAAGGCCAGCGGCGGACGGCTGAACGCGACCAGCAACGCCAGCCCCAGCACCACCGACGGCACCGCGATCGGCAGGTGGAACAGGGTGTCGACGGCCTTCCGCACCTTCGTCGGCGCGGACTGTGCCGCGAGCGCGGCCCACGTCCCCAGCGCGACCGAGACCACCGAAGCGATGACGCCGGTCTGGATGCTCACCGAGAGACTCGCGAAGGTCTCCCCGGACAGCGCCTGCGCGAAATGCGAGCCGGTGAGCGCGCCCGGCAGCAGTCCCGTCCAGTTCCCGGCGACCGACGCCAGCACGATCATCAGCAGCGGCGCCAGCACGATCGCGGTGAACAGCACCGCGAACACCACCCACAGCAGGACTCGGCTACGCCTGGTCCACAGCAGCACGAGGGCCTCCCTTCGTCAGTCGCCGGTAGGTTCCGTACAGGGCGAGGGAGAACACGACGTTGACCACCGCGATGACACAAGCCTGCGGGAAGTCGAACGTCACGATCCCCTTGCCGTAGACCAGCATCGGCAGCGTCGTGACGTCCTTGGCGCCGAGGAACAGCACGATGCCGAACTCGTTCATCGCCAGCAGCATGGTCAGGCAGGCGCCGGAAGCCAGGGACGGCAAGGCCTCCGGGAGGATCACCCTGCCCAGCACGCGGCCGGGTTTCGCGCCGAGACTCGCCGCGACCTCCATCTGCGCCGAGGAGACCTGGCCGAACGCGGCGAGCGCCGGCCGCATCACGAACGGCGTGTAGAAGGTGATCTCCGCCAGCAGGATCCCGAACGGCGAGTACAGGAACCCGCCCGCGCCCAGGATCCCCGCGCTGCCGTAGATGAAGGTGAACGCGAGCGCTATGAGGAACGACGGGAACGCCAGCACGGTGTCCACCAGCCGCGAAAGCGTGCGCGCGCCGGGGAACGGCACGAACGCGATCACCAGCGCGAGGAACGTCCCGAGCACGACGCAACCCGCGGTGGCGCCGAGCGCGAGCGCGACGGTCTTCCAGGCGGCGTCCCGGAATTCCGCCGAGCCGAGGACGTCCAGCCACACCGACAACCCGAACTCGCCGGTCTTCGATTCCAGGGACTGGAGGACGACCAGCACCAGCGGGTAGCCGAAGAAGCCGAGCAGGACGAGCACCGGTGGCAGCAGGAGCCAACCGCGACGGGTCATCCGATACCCACCAGCGGGCAACCGTCCGGAATGGACACTCCGACCTTCTCCCCCACGCCCGGCAGCCCCTCGACGTCGGGCACCTCGGCCCGGACCTCGTCCCCGTTGTGCGCGAGTTCGAGGTCGAGCCGGAAGCCCGTGCCACGCCACTGGACACCGCGCAGCACCGCGGGCAGCGCGCCGGGGGCGTCCACCGCGGTGATCCCGATCCGGTGGGGCCGCACGCCCAGCGCGACGGGCTGCCCCGCCCGGATCGGGCCGGACGGGTCGGCCGCCAGTTCGCGATCACCGAGCCGGACGCGGGTGCCGTCGGTCTGGATCAGCTCGACCGGGATGAGGTTGGACGCGCCGAGGAAGCTCGCGGTGAATTCGGTCGAAGGACGCTGGTAGAGCTCGCGGCTCGGCCCGAGTTCGACCAGTTTCGAATCGCGCATGACGGCGATCCGATCGGCCAGCGCCAGCGCCTCACCCTGGTCGTGGGTGACGTAGATCAGCGTGGTGTCGGGCAGTTCGGCCCGCAGCCGCAGCAGTTCCGCGACCATGTCCTCGCGCAGGGCGGCGTCCAACGCGGACAGCGGCTCGTCGAGCAGCAGCACCCGCGGCCGGATGGCCAGTGCCCGCGCGAGGGCGACCCGCTGCTGCTGCCCGCCCGAAAGCTCACGCGGATAGCGCCGGGCGTACTTGCCCATCCCGACCAGTTCCAGTGCCTCGGTGACCCTGCTCGCCGTCTCGGCGCGAGGTGTTTTCCTCGCCTTGAGCCCGAAAGCGACGTTGGCCTCGACCCGCATGTGCGGGAACAGCGCGTAACTCTGGACGACCACCCCGAGGCCGCGCCGGTGCGGCGGCAGCTCGGTGACGTCCTCACCGTCGAGCAGGACCCGGCCGGTGCTCGGCACGACGAAGCCCGCGAGCGCCTTCAGGGCCGTCGACTTGCCGGAGCCGGACGGCCCGAGCATCGCCAGCGTCTCCCCTCTCGCCACGGTGAGATCCAGTGGCGAGAGCGCGGTCGTCTGTCCGAAGCGGACGGACACCCCGCGGAACTCGACCGCCGGGGTCATCGGCCGACGGCCTTCTTGTACGCGGCGAGGTCGGTGTCGAGCTTCGCGAGGACGGTGTTCCAGTCCGGCTGCCAGATCTCGACGCCGTCGAGCGCGGCCTTCACCTTGTCCGCCCGCGGCCCGGACGGCGTGACGTCGGTCCGCGACGGGGCACCGAAGGCGTCCACGGCCTTGCCCTGCACCTCCGGCGAGAGCAGGAAGTCCAGGAACTTCTTGGCGTTCTCCGCGTGCGGGGCGTTGTTCACGAGACCGGCGTAGTACGGGAGCGCGAACGTGGACCGCTTGCCCTGCGCGTCGGCGGGGAAGAAGATCTCGAAACCGCCGCTCTTCTCGATCGAAGCGAGGTTCATCTGCACGTCGCCGTTGGCCACCAGGATCTCGGCCTTGGCCACCTTCGGCTGCAGCTTGCCGGTGGAGGACGACGGGCCGACGTTGTTGGCTTCGAGTTTCGCGAGGTACTCGAGCGCGCCCTGCTCGCCGAGGACGTGCTGCAGCTGCAGCAGTACGGCGGTGCCGTCACCCGCCTCGCCGGGGGTCGAGTACTGGAGCTTGCCCTTGAGCGCGGGCGCGAGCAGGTCGTCCCAGGTCTTGGGCGAGGCCTGCGGGTTGCGGATGAAGCTGAGGTAGTTGTTCATGATGGCGAAGTAGCGGCCCTGGCCGTCCTTCTGCCCGGCGGGGACCTGGTCGATCCCGGACGGCGCCGTGGTGGCGAGCAGGCCCTGCGACGCGGCCCGCTGGATGAACGGCGGAAGGGTGACCAGGATGTCGGCCTGGGTGTTGGCCTTCTCCTTCTCCACCCGGGAGGCGACCTCGCCCGATCCGGCGGTCACCGCCTGGACGGTGATGCCGGTCTTGGCCTTGAACTCCTCGATGCGCTGCGCGTACCAGTCTTCGAGACCGTCCACTGTGTACAGCGTGACGGTCTGGTCGCCGGACGCGCCTCCGGCGGTGCCACCACAGGCGGCCAGGGTGATCGTGAGCAGCCCGGCGAGGGCGGCGGCCGCGAGTTTCTTCATGTCGTCAAAGCTCCTTTTAGGACAGCAGGGTGGGGAGGTCGCGGACGGATGCGAGGACGTGGGTGGCACCGGCGGCTTCCAGCTCCGGCTTCTTCGCCGATCCGGTGAGCACGCCGGCGACGAGCGAGGCGCCGGACCGGAGCCCGGTCTGGACGTCCGACGGGGTGTCGCCGGCGACGGCGACCCGGCGGACGTCGGTGATTTCGAGCCGCAGCGCGGCCGCGAGGACGAGGTCGGGGAACGGGCGTCCACGGACGCCTTCACCCGGCGCCAGCACGGCGTCGGCGAGGCCGTGCCAGCCCAGCGCGTCCAGGATCGCGTTCTGCGTGCTCGCGGCGAAACCGGTGGTGAGCGCGACCTTCACCCCTTGGGCGCGGAGCTCCTGGATCGTGTCCTCGGCGCCGGGGATCGGCTCGCAGTGGCCGTCGGCGACGAGCTTCCCGTAGGCGTCCTGGAAGGCGGTGTTCGCGCGCCGGGCGAGTTCCTCGTCCCCGTCGAGCAGGGCACGGAAGACGACGATCTTGGACTGCCCCATGGTTTCGACGACGTAGTCGAGCATCCCGGGGTACCGGCTGTCCTTTTCGGACACTCCCGCGGCGGCGATCGCCTCGGTGAAGGCGCGGATCACCAGGCCGTCGTCGGCGACGGTGGTCCCGGCCATGTCCAGGACGACGAGTTCGGTGTTCACCACGACAGCTCCTCGGCGGTGTCTTCGGCGATGGCGGGCGAGCAGGTCATGCCCCGGCCGCCGGGTCCGGTGACGAGCCACGCGTTGTCCGCGACGCGGGCGCGGTGGACGATCCGGGAGGTGTCGGTGGTCTGGGCGTAGACCCCGGCCCAGCGCCGGGCGATCCGCGGGAGCGGCCGTCCGAGCAGCGCCCCGGCGACCTCGGCCAGGTGGTCGTACGGGTCTTCGGTGGTGTCGAAGGAGAACGGCTCGTCGTACTCGTGCGTGTCGCCGATGGTCAGCGAGCCGTCGAGGCGCTGGACCATGAGCAACTGCATGGCGTTGGCGGCGGCGATCTCACCCTGCGGCTGCCCGCCGTTGAGGCTGTCGAGCGCGGCGCCGCGGTACGCCGGGTAGTACCGGAAGCTGTCCGCGTCGGCGACCGTGGTGGTGAGGGTTTCACCGAGTGGCTCGGTCTGGGCCATCTGCAGCCGCACCCGGCGGACCGGGGTCTGCCCGGCGAGCTCCTTGACCAGGCCACCGGTCCAGGCGCCGGTGCACAGCACGACGACGTCGCTTTCGTGGGTCTCGCCCGTGTCGTCGACGACACCACGGGTGGTCAGGTCGCGGATCTCGCGGCCGGGCACCCAGGTGTAGCGGCCGGATTTCTCCAGTTCGGCGCGCAAGGCAGGCTGGGCGACGCGCGGTTCGACGGCGGCGTCGCGATCGCACCAGAGCGCGCCGAGGAGGTCGCCGCGCAGGGCCGGGTTCAGTTCGCGGGTTTGCGCGGCGTCGAGCAGCTTGAAGCCGCGGTCCTCCGTGCTCGCCGCCGCGGCCTGGGCGACGGCGAGTTCCGCCTCCGTGCGGACGACGGTGAGGGAGCCGTTCGGCCGGAAGCCGATCCCCGGGACGCGGTCACCGATGCGCTCCCACAGCACTCGCGCCCGGGCGGCCGTCTCCAGTTCGGGGCCGGTGGCGCGGCCGCCGACCCAGACCAGCCCGAAGTTGCGGACGGACGCGCCCCGGGCCTCGGGCTCGCGTTCGATCTGGACGACGTCGTGACCGCGTTCGACGGCCTGCCAGGCGTGCTGAGTGCCGAGCACTCCGCCGCCGATGATGAGGATTCGCACCCCGCAGACGCTCGCCTGCCCGCACCAACGCTCCGTGACCGCAGTCCTAACCCCAGGTGAAGTACCCCCGAAATGTGGACCAGACCTGTTATCTTAGCGTTACATTTCACCGTGTGTAGTCCTCTGCTTGCGGTCGTTGAAAGTGCAAGCACCGCATCCGGAGGACTAAATGCGCGAAGGGGTCACTCCACGCGGCCCAAGCGGGTCTCGAACGAAAGGCGGTCACCCCGGAAAAGCGACCGGACGCGCTCGAAGGGGACGCCGTCGGTCCCCCAGGAGGTCCGGTGCATCAGCAGCATCGGCAGTGCCGGATTCGTCCCGATCAGCAGCGCCTCCCGAGGGGTGGCGAGCACGGTCTCGACCCGCTCCTCGGCGCCGTCGAACACCACGCCGAGCCTTTCCCGCAAACACGCGTAGAGCGACTGTGTGGGATCGAACACATCCATCAGGGTCGGGAATCGCGCGGCGGTGAGATAGGTCGATTCCAGCCCGACCCGCTCGTCGTCGGCGAGCAGCACCCGTTCGATGTGGATGACGTCGTCGTCGGGATCGATTTCCAGTTCCGAAGCGAGCGACGGACCAGCCTCCCGGCGTTCCAGTGAGATCAGGTTCCGGCCCGGCTGAATGCCCTGCCTCCTGAGTCCTTCGGTGTAACTCACCAAAGCGAGCGGCTGGACGAGCTTGGGGCCCGCGACATAGGTGCCGCTCCCCTGCCGCCTGCTGAGACGGCCTTCGAGCACGAGCTCACCGACGGCCTGGCGGACCGTCGCGCGGGAAACCTCGAAACGTTCGGATAGTTCCCTTTCGGTGGGAAGTGCCGCTCCTTGCCCCAATTCGGAGATCACGTCGAGCAGATCGACTTTGACCGCGTAATAGCGGGGAATGCGGCCGTGTTCGGGAATACCGTCCCGCACCGGGCCGTCGGCAGATGGATGGGCTTTCGGTGAACGTGTTCTCACTGTCCAGATCCTAGGCCGAATTCACCTGACCTGTACTGACCCGAACGAAGTGTTCATGCCACGCTCACACTCGTGGACGAAACGGGCACCTCGTTCGGCGGAGCGCCCGCCACGCGGACCGGGCCCGGATCGAGGTGACCGTCCGTGCCCACGTTCAGCCTTCCGGCGGTTCCGGCGCTCGCCGGCTCCGGAGTAGGGGCACTAGGCACTCCGGCCTAGGCCATTCGTCGGCAGTACGCGACGAACGTCCGTTAATCACCATCATCGGCCCAAAGATCCGAAGAAAGTCGGTTGTCCCGGCATCGGGCGACCTGCTGTAGTCAGTTGGCCGCAGTCAGTCTCCCTGCCTCCACTGTGGACAGCCGGAAGGAATGAACCCTTGGACATCAAGCGTCGGTTCAGCCTGCTCAAAAAGACCCTGATCGCCGTCGCGGCGGCCGGAACCCTGGCGGGTCTCGCCACGGCTCCGCAAGCCGCGGCCGCTCAGCCGCCGTCCACCGACGTGGTCGGTGGCACCCGAGCCGCTCAGGGCGAATTCCCCTGGATGGTACGGCTTTCCATGGGCTGCGGCGGTGCGCTCTACACCTCGCAGATCGTGCTGACCGCCGCGCACTGTGTGTCGCGGACCGGGGCCAACACGAGCATCACCGCCACCCTCGGCGTGGTGGACCTGCAGAGCGGCTCGGCCAAGAAGGTCAAGTCGACCTACGTGCACCGGTCACCGACCTACCCCACCTCCACCGGTGGTGACTGGGCCCTGATCAAGCTCGCGAGCCCGGTCACCGGGATCGCGACGCTGCCGATCGCCACCACGACGGCCTACAACAGCGGTACGTTCACCGTCGCGGGCTGGGGTGCCGCGTCCGAGGGCGGGGCGCAGCAGCGTTACCTGCTCAAGGCCACCGTCCCGTTCGTCTCGGACGCGACCTGCAAGGCGCAGGGCGGCAGCTACGCCGACCTGATCGACAGCGCCGAGATCTGCGCGGGCAACGTCAACTCCGGCGGCGTCGACACCTGCCAGGGTGACTCGGGCGGCCCGATGTTCCGTCGTGACAGCGCCAACGCCTGGATCCAGGTCGGCATCGTCAGCTGGGGCGAGGGCTGCGCGCGGCCGCGCGCTCCCGGCGTCTACGCCGAGGTGAGCACCTTCGCGACCGCGATCAAGAACGCGGCCGCCGGGTTGTAGCTTCGACGCACGGCATGCACTGAAGGTCCCCTTCACCACAACGACGTGGTGGAGGGGACCTTCTCTTTCGCTTCAGCGGGTCTTGTCCAAACGCGACAGTGCTTCCTCGTATCCCGAGACCAGTTCCGAGATCACGTCGGCGACCGGGCGCACCCGGTCCATCCGCCCGACGATCTGGCCGACCGGCATCGAGACCACACTCGGATCCGCCGCGTGGTGGATCCGGTTGTGCGCGTGGGAGACCAGCAGGTTCTGCAAGGGCATCGGCAGCGGTTCGGGCGCGTCGGGCGAGGCCCACGCCTCGGTCCACCGCGTTTTGAGCAGCCGAGCCGGTTTGCCGGTGTAGATCCGCGTCCGGACGGTGTCGGACGAGCCCGCCGCGACCAGCGCGCGCTGCATCGCCTCGGACTCCCCCATCGTCTGGAGGTACTCCTCGGTGGCGAGCCAGAAGGAGCCCATCCACACCCCGGACGCGCCCAGCGCGAGCGCCGCCGCGACCTGCCTGCCCGAGCCGATCCCGCCGGCGGCGAGCACCGGCACGCGGTCACCGACGGCGTCGGCCACTTCGGGCAGCAGCACCATCGACGCGATCTCGCCGGTGTGCCCGCCCGCCTCATAACCTTGCGCCACAACGATGTCGACGCCGTTCTCGACGTGCCGGACGGCGTGCTCGGCCTTGCCCGCCAACGCCGCGACCGGCACACCCTTCGCGTGACACTGCTCGATGACGTCCACCGGCGGCGAGCCCAAGGCGTTGGCGATCAACCGGATGGGGTGTTTCAGCGCGACCTCGACATGCGACCGGGCGACCGAATGCAGCCAGCCCAGCACTCCCGCGCGTTCGTCGGTGTCGTCCGGCAGCGGCGGCACCGCGAGATCCTGCAGCGTCCGCTCCACGAAGTCGCGATGCCCCTGCGGGATGTGCTTCGCGAGATCGATCGACGTCCCTTCGGCCGGGATCTTGGCGGGCATCACGATGTCGACGCCGTACGGTTTGCCGCCGGTGTTCTCGTCCATCCAGGACAGGACGGCGTCGAGTTCGGCGGCGTCGTTGAACCGCACGCAGCCCAGCACGCCCAGCCCGCCCGCCCGGCTGATCGCCGCGGCGACGTGTTCGGACGGGGTGAACCCGACGATCGGCAGGTCGATCCCGAGCCGGTCGCACAGAGAGGTGCGCATGAAACTCCTTACGCCGGTTGGATGGTGACGGGCTCGTGTTCGGTCGCGTAGCGCTGAGCCCAGGGATAGTCCGGTTTCCCGCTGGGCGACCGCCCGATCTCCTCGGCGAGCCACAGGCTGCGCGGCACCTTGTACCCGGCGATCTCGCCCCGCACGTGTGCTTCGAGCGCGGCGAAGTCCAGCTCCTTGCCGGTCCGCGGCTGGATCACCGCGGCCACCCGCTGGCCGAGCCGGTCGTCGGGGATGCCGATGACGAGCGCGTCGAAGACGTCCGGATGCGATTTGAGCGCACCCTCGACTTCTTCCGGATACACCTTCTCGCCGCCGGTGTTCACGCACTGTGATCCCCTGCCGAGCAGGGTCACCGTGAGGTCTTCCTCGTAGCGCGCGTAATCACCCGGGACGACGTACCGCTTGCCGTCGATCTCGACGAAGATCTTCTCGGTCTTCGCGGGATCCTTGTAGTACCCGAGGGGAACGTGCCCGCGCCGGGCGATCAGCCCGATCGCCCCCGGTTCCGGATCGACGAGCGCGCCGTCGTCGTCCACCAGGATGGCGTCCTTGCCGAAGTTGACGCGGGGGCCGGCGGAATGGTCGCTGTCCTTGCTGACCATGCCGATGCCGGTGAACCCGCTTTCGGAGGAGCCGATCGCGTCGGTGATCACCACGTGCGGGAGCATCGCCAGGAATTCCTGCTTCACCGACTGGGAGAACAGGGCGGCGTGACTCGACACCGCGACGATCGACGACGCGTCGTAGTCGCCCTCGCGGTAGGCGTCGATCAGCGGCCGCGCCATCGCGTCGCCGACGATCGTGAGCACCTGGACCTTGTTGTCCTGCACGGCTTTCCAGACTTCGTGCGCGTCGAACCGCGGGACGAACACCACCGGGCTGCCGGTGAACAGCGCGCCGAACGCGGCCCACTGCGCGGCGCCGTGGATCAGCGGCGCCGCCGGGAGCCGGACCAGGCTGCCCGACTTGCCCTGTTCCGCGAGCGTCCATTCGTCGGGGACGTACTCGCCGGTGACGAAGTTGATGCCGCCGCCGAGTGCGCGCCAGATGTCCTCGTGGCGCCACAGGACGCCCTTCGGGTACCCGGTGGTCCCGCCGGTGTAGAGGATGTAGATGTCGTCGGCGCTGCGCTCGGCGAAGTCGCGCTCGGGTGAGCCTTCGGCGAGCGCGGCTTCGTAGTCCACACCACCGTAGGACGAGCAGTCGCCGTCGCTTCCGTCGTCGACAACGACAACGTGTTTCAGTTTGGGGGTTTCCGGCAGGACGGCGGCGACCTTGTCCGAGTACTGCCGCTCGTGGACCAGCGCCACGAGGTCGGCGTTGTCGAACAGGTACCGCAGTTCGCCGTGGACGTAGCGGTAGTTGACGTTGACCGCGATCGCGCGCAGCTTGTACGCGGCGATCATCGATTCCAGGGCTTCGATCGAGTTCCGGGAATAGACACCGATGTGGGATCCAGGTCCCACGCCGTGTGCCGCGAGGTGATGCGCCAGCCGGTTGGCGCGCTCTTCCAGTTCGGCGAAGGTGACCCGCCGATCGCCGCAGACGACCGCGATGCGCTCCGGCACGGCGTCGACGGCGTGCTCGAGTAGATCCGCGATGTTGAGTGCCACTCGCTCAAAGTAGAACATGTTATCGTTCTGGGCAATGGCCGCTCTTTTGACGGAGGTCCCGGTGGGCGAACCGCACGCACTGGTGGAAAAGATCGACCACACCCTCGTGGTCACCATGAACCGGCCGGAGGCCCGCAACGCGCTCAGCGGCGAGATGCTCGGGATCATGGTCGAGGCGTGGAACCGGGTCGACGAGGACGACGACGTCCGCTGCTGTGTGCTCACCGGCGCGGGCGGCGCGTTCTGCGCGGGCGCGGACCTGAAGTCGATGTCGAAGAACTCGCCGAGCGACTCGTTCGAGAAGGGCACGTTCGACCCCAGCCGGATCGAGGGCCTGCTCAAGGGGCGACGGCTGACGAAACCGTTGATCGCGGCCGTCGAAGGCCCGGCGATCGCGGGTGGGACGGAGATCCTGCAGGGTACGGACCTGCGCGTCGCGGGCGAGAGCGCGAAGTTCGGCGTGTCCGAGGCGCGGTGGAGCCTGTTCCCGATGGGCGGTTCGGCCGTCCGGCTCCCCCGCCAGATCCCGTACACCGTCGCCGCCGACCTGCTGCTGACCGGACGCCACATCAAGGCGAGTGAGGCGCTGGAGATCGGCCTGATCGGGCACGTCGTCCCGGACGGGAAGGCGCTGGACAAGGCCATGGAGCTGGCGGGCCTGATCGCCGCGAACGGGCCGCTCGCCGTCCGCGCGATCCTCAAGACCCTGCGCGACACCGAGGGCATGCACGAGGAAGAGGCCTTCAAGCTCGACGCCCAGTACGGCATCGAGGTCTTCGCGAGCGAAGACGCGAAGGAAGGCCCCCGCGCCTTCGCCGAGAAGCGCAAGCCCGTCTTCCGGGGCCGCTGACCCCCCGGGGTCAGGGGGCGCGGTGACCCTCCCAGTAGGGGTCGCGGAGCTTGCGCTTGTAGAGCTTCCCGTTCGGGTCTCGCGGGAGTTCGGGCAAGTAGTCGACCGAACGCGGGAGCTTGAACTTCGCCAGCCGGGCGGCCGCGTACTCGAGGATCTCCGCGGTCAGCTCCTCGGAGGGTTCGACACCGTCCGCGGGCTGCACGACGGCCTTGATCGCCTCGCCCCAGTCCTCGTGCGGGACGCCGAACACCGCGACGTCGGCGATCTTCGGGTGCATCACCAGTTCGCCCTCGATCTCCGCCGGGTAGACGTTGACCCCGCCCGAGATGATCAGATCCGCCTTGCGGTCGTGCAGGAAGAGATAGCCGTCTTCGTCGAGATGCCCGACGTCGCCGAGGGTGAACAGGTCCCCGACCCGCGCCTTGTCCGTCTTCGCCCGGTCCTTGTGGTACTCGAACTTCGAGTCGCCCATCTTCATGTACACCGTGCCGGTCTCGCCGGCGGGCAGTTCCGTGCCCTCGTCGTCGAGGATCTTGATCGTCGACCCCGGCCACGGCAGCCCCACCGAACCCGGCTTTTTCAGCCATTCCTCACCCGAGATCGCCGTTCCGCCGCCTTCGGTGGCCGCGTAGTACTCGGTGACGACCGGCCCCCACCAGTCCAGCATCCGGCGTTTGACCTCCAGTGGACACGGCGCGGCGCCGTGGATCATCACGCGCAGCGAACTCAGGTCGTGGGCCGCGCGGACGTCGTCCGGCAGCCCGAGCAGGCGGCGGAACTGGGTCGGGACCATGTGGCTGTGCGTGACGCGGTGCCGCTCGATCAGCCGCAACATGTCCTCGGCGTCCCAGCGGTCCATCAGCACCGCCGTATGGCCCAGCTGCAGGGAAATCGCGACGAAGTTGAGCACCGCGGTGTGATAGAGCGGCGACCCGCACAGGTGCACGTGGTCGTCGTGCGGCGCCAGCCCGAAGATCCCGAAGAACCACGTCGACGCGCCGGGAACGGAGTCGGGGTCCGCACCGGACAGCGGCCGCCGGACGCCCTTGGGCCGTCCCGTGGTCCCGGACGTGTAGAGCATCGGCGAGCCCGCCGTACGCCGCTCCGGACGTCCGTCGCCTTCGCCTGAGCCCAGTTCCTCGATCCGCCGGAATCCCGGGACGTCACCGACGGCGAACCGGCCGCGTTCGGCGATCCCCGCCTCGTCGGCGGCGGCGATCGCGACGTCGGCGAACCGTTCGTGCGCGAGGAACGCCTTGGCGCCGCTGTCGGAAAGGATGTAGGCGACCTCGGGTCCGACCAGGTGCCAGTTGACCACCACGATGTACAGACCGGACTGGATGGCGGCGAAGTAGGCCGCCACGAGTTCGTCGCCGTTGGGCTGCAGGACGACGACCACGTCGCCGGCTTCGAGCCCGAGGGCCTGCAGGCCCCGGGCGTACGCGTTCGCTTTCGCGGCCAGGTCTCCGTAGCCGATCGAGCGGCCGTCGGGGTCGACGAGCGCGACCCGCTCCGGCTCCTGCGCGGCGATGTTCCAGATCCCAAGTGTCCCCGTAGCAGTTGACATACGGGCAAATCTAGAACGCGTTCCACTCAAGAGCAACCGCCAGCAAGGCCCAGAAGGCCGATCTTGCCGGAATTTCGAGAACGTGTTTCACTCAGACTGTGAGCGCACCTGAACTCCCGCTGTCGGCCCCGCTCAACGTGGGCTTCGACTACACGCGTTCGGTCGGCCCGGTACTCGGCCGGTTCGTCAACGCCCTGCGCGAGCGCCGTGTCGAAGGCGTCCGGGGCAGCGACGGCCGCGTCCACGTGCCGCCGCTGGAATACGACCCCGTGACCGCCGAAGCGCTGTCCGAATTCGTACCGGTCGCCTCCGAGGGCGAGATCGTGTCCTGGTCCTGGATCGCCGAACCGCTCGACGGCCAGCCGTTGTCGCGGCCGTTCGCGTGGGCGCTGGTCAAACTCGACGGCGCGGACACCTCGATCCTGCACGCCGTCGACGCGGGCAGCCCTTCGGGCATCCACACCGGACAGCGAGTGCGCATCCGGTGGGCCGAGGAGACCGTCGGCCACATCAGGGACATCGCTTACTTCGTCCCCGCCGACGGCTCCGACACCGAGCCCACCGAGGCGCCACCGCCGGTCGCGAAACGCGAAGACGGCGCGCCCGTCAGCGTGGTGATCACGCCGATCCACCTGAAGTACGAGCATTCCGCGTCGCCGGAGGAAAGCCGGTACCTGCGCGGGCTCGCCGAAGGAAAGCTGATCGGCCAGCGCTGCCCGTCGTGCGAGAAGGTCTACATCCCGCCACGCGGCGCCTGTCCGACCGACGGTGTCCCGACCACCGACGAGGTCGAGCTGCCCGACACCGGCATCGTCACCACGTTCTGCATCGTGAACGTGCCGTTCCTCGGCCAGAAGATCAAACCGCCGTACGTGGCGGCGTACATCCTGCTCGACGGCGCGGACATCGCGTTCCTGCACCTCGTCCTCGGCTGCGACGCCGCCGACGTCCGGATGGGCATGCGCGTGCGCGCCGCCTGGAAACCCCGGGACGAATGGTGGACGTCGCTGGAGAACATCGGCCATTTCGCACCGACCGGCGAACCCGACGCGCCGTACGAATCCTTCGCCCACCATCTGTGAGGACCACCGTGCCAGATGTAGCTGTCGTGGGCTTCGCGCAGGCCCCCAACGTCCGCAGCACCCCGGGCACCACCAATGGCGTGGAAATGCTGGTGCCGATCTTCGCCGAGGTCTTCGAGCGAACCGGTCTGTCCAAAGAGGACATCGGGTTCTGGTGCTCGGGCTCCTCGGACTACCTCGCGGGCCGCGCGTTCTCGTTCATCGCGGCCGTCGACGCCATCGGCGCCTTCCCGCCGATCCACGAATCGCACGTCGAGATGGACGCCGCCTGGGCGTTGTACGAGGCGTGGCTCAAGATCCGGATGGGCGAGGTCGAAACGGCGCTCGTCTACGGGTTCGGCAAATCGTCGGCCGGGCAGTTGCGGCGTGTGCTGGCGTTGCAGATGGACCCGTACGTCGTCGCGCCGCTGTGGCCGGACTCGGTGAGCGTCGCCGGGATCCAGGCCAGGTTAGGGCTCGAAGCGGGACTGTGGTCCGAAAAGGACCTCGCCGAGGTCGCAGCGCGCAGCCGCGCCGACGCCGCCTCGAACCCTGCCGCCCAGTTCTCCGGAACGGCCGAAGTCGCGGACCTCTTGGACGCCCCGTACTTCGCGGATCCCTTGCGCGCCCATGACATCGCCCCGGTCACCGACGGCGCAGCCGTTCTCGTGCTCGCCTCGGCGGAGCGGGCGGCGGACCTCGTCGACAGCCCCGCGATGATCACCGGGATCGAGCACCGGGTCGACTCCCCTTCACTCGGCGTGCGGGACCTCACCCGGTCACCGTCCACGGCGGCCGCCGGCCGGGCACTCGACCTCGACGGCGTCGAACTCGCCGAACTGCACGCGCCGTTCACCCATCAGGAATTGATCCTGCGCGATGCGCTCGGCCTCGGCGAGCAGGTACGGATCAACCCTTCCGGCGGCGTGCTGACCGGCAACCCGATGTTCTCGGCGGGACTGGCGCGGATCGGCGAGGCGGCGAGCCGCATCCTCGACGGCAGCGCGCGCAAAACCCTCGCCCACGCGACCAGCGGCCCCGTCCTCCAGCAGAACCTGGTCGCGACCTTGGAGGTCCTCTCGTGAAGCACCTCGCGGCCGTGCTGGGCACCGGCCAGACCCACCACAAGGCCAAGCGCACCGACGTGTCCATGCCGGGGCTGCTCCGGGAGGCCATCGACCGGGCGATGCTCGACGCGCAGACCGGCTGGGACGACATCGACGCCGTCGTCCTCGGCAAGGCGCCGGACCTGTTCGAGGGCGTGATGATGCCCGAACTGTTCCTCGCCGACTCACTCGGCGCGAACGGGAAACCGTTGCTGCGCGTGCACACCGCGGGTTCGGTCGGTGGCTCGACCGCGCTCGTGGCGGCGTCGCTGGTGCAGGCGGGAGTGCACAAGCGAGTCCTCACGGTGGCCTTCGAGAAGCAATCCGAGTCGAACGCGATGTGGGGCCTGTCGATCCTGCCGCCGTTCCAGATGCCGGTGGGCGCCGGCGCGGGCGGCTACTTCGCGCCGCACGTGCGCTCCTACATCCGGCGGTCCGGCGCGCCCGATCACATCGGCGCGATCGTGGCGGCCAAGGACCGGCGCAACGGCGCCCTGAATCCGTACGCGCATTTGCGGCAGCCGGACATCACCGTGGAATCGGTCCAGGCCTCGCAGATGTTGTGGGACCCGATCCGCTACGACGAAACCTGCCCGTCTTCGGACGGCGCCTGCGCGATGGTGATCGGTGACGAGGCCGCGGGTGACGCCGTTCCCGGTGGCGCGGCGTGGATCCACGCGACCGCGATGCGCACCGAACCGACCACGTTCGCCGGCCGCGACCAGGTCAACCCGCAGGCGGGTCGCGACGCCGCCGCCGCGTTGTGGCGCGACGCGGGGATCACCGATCCGCTGTCCGAAGTGGACACCGCCGAGATCTACGTGCCGTTCTCGTGGTTCGAGCCGATGTGGCTGGAGAACCTGGGGTTCACCGACGAGGGTCAGGGCTGGAAGCTGACCGAGGCGGGCGAAACCGCGCTCGGCGGGCGGCTGCCGATCAACCCTTCGGGCGGCGTGCTGTCGTCGAACCCGATCGGCGCGTCCGGGATGCTCCGGTTCTCCGAAGCGGCCAAGCAGGTGATGGGCCGCGCCGGGGACTACCAGGTCGACGGCGCGCGCGTCGCGCTCGGGCACGCGTACGGCGGCGGTTCCCAGTTCTTCTCGATGTGGGTGGTGGGGTCGGCCAAGCCGAGCTAGCCGCGGCGGCGCGGGCGGAGGCGTTGCGCGGCGAGCGTCGCGACCACCCCGGTCACCGCGCCCACCAGCACCGGTTTGAGGCCGTGCCGGTCGGCGGGCGCCACCACCGGCCGGACCACCACGGGCGGCGGCGGGCGGACCGGGTCGGCGGGCGCGTCCCGCGCGGTCGCCGTCCAGGCCGTGACGAACACCAGCATCCTGGCCACGAGCGAGATGAAGAAGATGAGACCGATGATGGAGCCGAACGCGACCCCGGTCGGTGAGTTCCCGATCAACCGCAGGTAGATCCCACCGGCCTGCTTCAGCAGTTCGAAGCCCAGTGCCAGCGCGACCGCGCCGCGCATCGCGCTGCGGACCCCGACCGGTTTCCGCGGCAGCCGGGTGAGCACCCACAGGAACACGAGCCAGTTGGCCAGCAGTGCCAAGGGAATCGAGATCGCCGACAGCACGTTGTGCCCCCAGGCGGTGTCGTCCACCCCCGCGAGGCCCAGCAGGTAGCGGCCGAGCGCGGACCCGGAAATGGTGATGGCGAAGGAGACCAGCAGCGCGCTCGCGAGACCGAGCAGCGCGAGCAGGTCCGCGGCGATCGTGCGCAGCAGCGGGAGATCCGACCGGTTCTGGCCCCACAGCGCGGTGAGCGCGTCCCGCAGCGAGTTCATCCAGTTCCAGCCGGAGTACAACCCGATGATCAGACCGATGAGCCCGACGCTGGTGCGCTGGTCCACGAAACGGGTGAGCAGATCCCCCGCCTGTTCACCGAGGCCGCCCGGCAGCGTGCCGGTGATCGCGTTCAGCATCGACTCGATCAGCTGCGGCTGGCTCGCCAGCACGAAGCCCGCCACCGACACCGCGACCATGAGGATGGGCACCAGCGAGAACAGGCTGAAATAGGTGATCGACGCGACGTAGTGGTAACCGCCGTACTCGACATAGCGGTTCACCGCCCGCGCCACGTGGTCCAGCCAGCGGTAGCGGGCACGCAGCCGCTTCCATTTCGTCGGTGCTTGCTTCTCCCTCACACGCCAATGTCTACCTCAGGCAGGTCACGGCTCGTGGACAACACGCGATCAAGCGAGCGCGATCAGCTCCGAGCCGTCGTCCTCGGGCAGCGAAGGGCCCGCGGTGGCCAGCACGGCGTTGCCGAGAAAGTCCAGCTCACAGCCGAGGGTGGAGAGGAACGCGGTGTCGGTGGCGTCCCGGCCGGTCGCGATCCGGCTCAGGCTCTGCCTCGGCGCGAGACCGGTGGCGTCGAACACGTACCAGCGGCCGTCGATCGCGGCCTCGAACACGGCGTGGAAGTCCATTGGGGACAGTCCTGGCGCGTAGACCGCGGTGAACCGGGCGGGGATGTCGATCACCCGGCACAGCGAGATGCAGACGTGCGCGAAGTCGCGGCACACGCCTTCCCCGGCGAGGTAGGTGTCGACGGCGTCGTCGGTCGGCGAACCGGAACCGACCACATAGGACAGGTGCTCGCCCACGTGCCGGACGATCGCCTCGACCTGGGTGCGCGCGTCGGGCAGGTGGCCGAACCTCGACAGCGCGAGCCCGCCCATCCGGTCCGAGGGGCAGTACCGGCTCGGCCGGGTGTAGCGGACGAGGTCGTCCATGGTGACGGGCTCGGCCTCGGCGGGGCGCAGCGCGCGTTCGGCCCGGTATCGCACGACGTGTTCGCCGAGCGGCAGGTCGAGGATCTGCGCCCGGGTCCCGTGTTCGAACGCGACCTGGCGCGGCGGCGCGGGATAGGCGAACTCCTCCTGCTCGGCCCCGCCGGCGAGCGCGACCACGAACGCGGCGGGGCCGGGTTTCGTGACCCGGAAGGACATTTCGACGTCGACCTGCACGTGGGGACCCATGGCCCCATGGTGCCGCACGGCGCCGGTCCGGGCCGATCAGACCGTTTGATCAGGCATAGCGCACCTGGTAGTGCTTGATCCCGTTGAGCCAGCTCGACCGGAGCCTGTCGGGCTGGGCCACTTCGCTGATATTCGGCATGACGTCGGCGATGGCGTTGAAGATCAGGTCGATTTCCAGGCGCGCGAGGTTGGCGCCGATGCAGTAGTGCGAACCCGTGCCGCCGAAGCCGACGTGCGGGTTGTCCTCGCGGAGGATGTCGAACTTCTCCGGCTCGTCGAAGTGGTCCGGGTCGAAGTTCGCGGAGCTGTAGAACATCCCGACCCGGTCGCCCTTGCGGATGTGCTGCCCGCCGAGTTCGGTGTCCCGGGTCGCGGTGCGCTGGAAGGCGACCACCGGGGTGGCCCAGCGGACGATCTCGTCCGGCGCGGTCTTCGGCCGCTCCTGCTTGTACAGCTCCCACTGATCGGGGTGGTCCAGGAACGCCTTCATGCCGTGGGTGATCGCGTTGCGCGTCGTCTCGTTGCCCGCGACGGCCAGCAGGATGACGAAGAAGCCGAATTCGTCCGAGGCCAGCGATTCACCGTCGACGTCGGCCTGGATCAGCTTCGTGACGATGTCGTCCATCGGGCACTTGCGGCGTTCTTCGGCCATGTTCCAGGCGTAGCCGACGATCTCCGCCGACGCGGCGAGCGGCTCGACCTCGTACTCGGGGTCGTCGTAGGAGACCATCTGGTTGGACCAGTCGAAGACCTTCATCCGGTCTTCCTGCGGGATGCCGATCAGTTCGGCGATGGCCTGCAAGGGAAGTTCGCAGGCGACGTCGACGACGAAGTCCCCGGAGCCCTTCTTCTTGGCCTCGCTGACGATCTTCTCCGCGCGGTCGCGCAAAGTGTCCTCGAGTTTCGCGATCGACCTCGGCGTGAAGCCCTTCGACACGATGCGCCGCAGCTTGGTGTGCTGCGGGGCGTCCATGTTGAGCAGGACCAGACGGTTCGCTTCGAGGCTGTCGTCGGTCATGTTCTCGTCGAAGCGGATGATCGCGGTCTTCTCCCGCGAGGAGAACAGCTCGCTGTCCCTCGACACCGCTTTGACGTCCTCGAGCCGGCTGACGACCCAGTAGCCGTCATCGCGGAAGCCCGCGGTGTTGTGCGGCTGCGGGTTCCACCAGACCGACGCCGTCCGGCGGAGTTCGGCGAACTCCTCCAGAGGCAGTCTGGTGGCGTACAGATCCGGATCGGTGAAATCGAAACCGGCGGGGATCAGCGGAGCGGCCACGGGCTACCTCCTACGCGGTTCGCCAATGAAACACGTTCTAGCCCGATTGAAGCATACGGCGTTTACCAAGTGAAGACCTTTTAGTGAAACCTGTTAACTCGACCGAGCCGACGCAGGGAAGCGCGACGAGAAGCGGGAACTGCGACCAGTGATCAAAAACCAGTCGACCCTGGGGCGACTTGCTCAAATCAAGAACGTGTTCTACTTTTTTGGTAGTGAACAGTGTTTCCCCAGGAGGCGAACGTGGGTAGTCCGGTGATCGTCGAGGCGGTCCGCACCCCTGTCGGCAAGCGCAGGGGTCACCTGGCGGGGCTGCATGCCGCCGAGATCCTCGGCGCGGCGCAGCGCGCCCTGCTCGAACGCGCGGGGCTGGACCCCGCACTGGTCGAGCAGGCGATCGGCGGCGCGGTGACCCAGGCGGGCGAGCAGGCGGGCAACGTCACGCGGACGGCGTGGCTGCACGCCGGCCTCCCCGAGACCACCGGCGCGACCACCATCGACGCCCAATGCGGCTCGGCGCAGCAGGCGACCCATCTGATCGCCGGGCTCATCGCGGCCGGGGCGATCGACGCCGGTGTTTCCTGCGGCGTCGAGGCGATGAGCCGGGTACCGCTGGGCGCGAACCGCGGCGAGGGCATCGGCACCCCGCGGCCGGAGTCCTGGTCGATCGACATGCCGAACCAGTACGGCGCCGCCGAGCGGATCGCGGAACGCCGCGGCATCACCCGCCACGACGTCGACCGGTTCGGGACGGCGTCGCAGGCCAAGGCCGCCGCCGCGTGGGCCGCCGGGCACTTCGACCGCGAGGTCGTCGCGGTGAAGGCACCCGTGCTCGGCGAGGACGGCTCCCCAACCGGCGAGACCCGGCTGGTGACCCGCGATCAAGGCCTGCGCGACACGACCGTCGAGGGCCTCGCCAAGCTCAAGCCCGTCCTCGAAGGCGGCGTGCACACGGCAGGGACGTCTTCGCAGATCTCCGACGGCGCGGCCGCGCTCCTCCTGATGGACTCGGACCGGGCCCGGGCACTGGGCCTCAAGCCGCGAGCTCGGATCGTCTCGCAGGCTTTGGTCGGCGCGGAGCCGTACTACCACCTCGACGGTCCCGTGCAGGCGACCGAACGCGTCCTGGCCAAGGCGGGGATGACGATCGGCGACCTCGACCTCTTCGAAGTCAACGAGGCCTTCGCTTCGGTTGTGCTGTCATGGCAACGGGTGCACCGGCCCGACGAGGACAAGGTCAACGTGAACGGTGGCGCGATCGCGCTCGGGCATCCCGTCGGCAGCACCGGCGCCCGCCTGCTGACCACGGCGCTGCACGAACTGGAACGCCGCGACGCGAGCACCGCCCTGGTGACGATGTGCGCAGGCGGCGCGCTTTCCACCGGCACCGTCATCGAGCGGATCTAGCGCCGTGCCCTAGTCCAGCGCGACCTCGACCACCGGACCGTTGTCCGGCCTCGCGAGCCGTTTGCTCCCCTGGCCCTCCTTCCAGAAGTCGAAATAGATGGTGTTGCCCTCGACCCAGGTCAGCACCACCTCGGTGAGGTCGAGCCGGAAGACGTGGCCCTCCCCGTCGTCACCCTGCAGGCGGGCGACCTCCGCCGGATCGGTGATCTCGACGGCCTTGCCCGACACCTTCGCGTCCGCGCCGCCCTCGTCGATCGCCGAGGCGGCGTGGATCGCGAACCTGCCGTCACGCCGCAGATCCTTCGCCTTCATCGCGTCGATCATCGAACCGATCAGCAGATCCCGTTCGCGGAAATCGACCTCACTGCCGCTGACCCGGGGCGAGCCGTCCTTCCGGACCGTCGCCAGCACATGCGATTTCGTCGCGGTGAACCGCTCTTTGATCTTCTCCGCCAGCGCGGGTGCCTCTTCACTGAATCGCTGCCACGTCGCCATGGGGAACAGCGTCGCACCGGGGTCCGACAGTTTCGAGCGGTCAGGGCCGGGGTGCCCCCATCGGATTCGGCAGCGGGATCGCACCGGCGTCGAAGACGCGGCGGCTGAGCGGCACGGCGATCCGCAGGACCCCGGCGGCACCGTCCTCACCCAACGCGTCGAGAGGACCGGTGGCGAGGCGGTCGGTCTCGTCCTCGATCCGTTGGCGCAGCGCGATTCCCGAGTCGGTGAGCCGCAGATCGCCGTCGAGGACACCCCGCTCGCGAAGCCGCGTGACACTCTCGTCCCAGTCTTCGTCGGACCAGCCGCGGTTGATCTGGATGACTTCGCGCGTCACCGCCCCGCTTCCGATGTGGGTCAGTGTGGTGTCGAGCCCGCGCAGTCCGGCTGCGACGGCGGAAAGCACGTGACCGTCCCCGCGATGCTCGCGCAACACCGTCGCCGCGAGCCAGACCCTCCCGGCAGGCGTGGCGGGCCGGGCGACCGCCGACCAGGCGGCGGCGAGTGGCCTTGCCGCGTAATCGCATCCGGTGACGGCTTGTTCGAGCAGATCGGCGAGTTCCCCGAAAGGCGCGTCGGCGGGCAGGATCCGGCCCAGCGCGACCTCGACGGCGTCCATCCGGCTCTGGAGCACCACCGCCGGTTCGGCGTACTTCCAGGCGTCGGGCAGGGATCGCGCGACCATACGCGGCGCGAAGCCGAAGAGCATCGCCGTCACGGGTGGTTCCGGCAGTGGCCCGAGCGGCGCCACACGCCCGGCGAAATAGCCCATCCACCAACCCGGCAGGCCCACCGCCTTGGCCGCGGCCGCCGTCTCCGGGGCGAAGTAGACGACGGCGTGCAGTGGCTCGACCGCTTCCCAGAGACGGCGCTGAAGTGACGTCACGTCCCCATCTTGGCCTCGCCGAAAACCGGATGCGACTCTTCGCGGCGTGGTGTGTGATCACGGGTATGGCGATCACCGTGGAAAAGCCGGACATCGACGGACTGGGCGAGGCCGTGGCCGCGCTGCGGGACTGGCAGTCCGAAGGGGTGGCATGGCAGCTGCATCCCGGTGACCTCGGCTGGTTCTGGCGCTCCGGGGCGGAGGCCACGGCCGCGGCGGTCCGGATCTGGCGCCGGGACGGGCGGATTCTCGCCGTCGGGCTCCTGGACGGAGCCGACCTCCTGCGCGTGACGACCGCGCCCGATGTCCGCCGGGACGAGGAGCTGGCGCGGCGGATGGCCGAAGACGTGATCGCGCCGGAACGCGGTGTGCTGCCGCCGGGGGAGGTGGCCGTCGAGGCGCCGATGGACGCTCTGCTGCAGGATCTGCTGCCCGGGCACGGCTGGCGCACCGGCGAACCGTGGACGCCGCTGAGGCTCGATCTCGCCGAACCGGTGAAGGCCCCGGACCTGCGGATCGAGACGATCGGACCGGACAACTGCCACGTATGGGCCGACGTGATGCGCGGAGCGTTCGACGGCTCGACGTTCACTCCCGAGAAGTGGCGCGCGATGGCGACCGGTGCGCCGTACGCCGACTCCCGGTACTTGGCCGGGTACGACGAGCGGGGCGACGCCGTCGCGGCGGTCGCCGTGTGGTCCGCGGGCGCGGGGAAGCCCGGGATACTCGAGCCGATGGGGGTGCACCGGGACCATCGCGGCCACGGGTACGGCAGGGCGATCACCGTCGCCGCGGCGGTCGCGCTCCAGGAGCTCGGCTCGTCGAGTGCGGCCCTGGGCACGCCGAGTTCGAACGTCGCCGCCGTCGCGACCTACAAGTCGGCCGGGTTCCACGCGCGGCCCGAGGTCCGGGACCTCACCAGGGACGCTTGAGCGGAGGCTCTAAGCCCCGTAAACAGGTTCGGGAACGGGCGTCTCCGCCAGCAACTCGGTCACGACCGGGCCGAGTTCGGCGGGCGCCCACCGGGATCCCTTGTCCCGCACCGTCCCGTGCCGCCAGCCCTGCGCGATCGAGACGCGTCCGCCGTCGACCTCGAACACCCGTCCGGTCACCCCGGACGACTCCTCGCTGCCGAGCCACACCACCAGCGGTGACACGTTTTCCGGGGCCATGGCGTCGAAACCGGCCTCCGGCGCGGCCATGTCGTCGGCGAACGCCTCTTCGGTCATCCGGGTGCGGGCGGCCGGGGCGATCGCGTTCACGGTGACGCCGTAGCGCCCGAATTCGGTGGCCGCGACCAGGGTGAGGCCCAGGATCCCGGACTTCGCGGCCGCGTAGTTCCCTTGTCCGACGCTGCCGAGCAGACCCGCGCCGGAACTGGTGTTGATCACCCGCGCGGTCCGCGTCCGGCCCGCTTTCGACTCCGCCCGCCAGTATTCGGCGGCGTGCCGCGTCGGCGCGAAATGCCCCTTCAGGTGGACCCGGATGACCGCGTCCCATTCGTCTTCGCCGAGGTTGACCAGCATCCGGTCGCGCAGGAAACCGGCGTTGTTGACCAGGACGTCCAGCCCGCCGAAGGTTTCGACGGCGGTCCGCACCAACGCGGCGGCGCCGTCCCAGGAAGCGATGTCGTCGGTGTTCGCGATCGCCTTGCCGCCGAGCGCCTCGATCTCGTCGACGACGTCCTGCGCCGGCCCCGCCGACCCGCCGCTGCCGTCGATCCCGGCGCCGAGGTCGTTCACCACCACTCGCGCGCCCTCGGCGGCGAACGCGAGCGCGTGCGCCCGTCCGATGCCGCGACCGGCACCGGTCACCACCACGATCCGGCCGTCGGCGATCCCGCTCACACCGGCTCCTTTCGTTCTTCGACCATCGAATTGGAGGCGGCGAGAAAGGCTGGAACCTCTCCCCCGCCGTGCACGGTCAGGCAGGCACCGCTGACATAGGAGGCCAGCGGGGACGCCAGGAACACCGCGCAGGAACCGATCTCGTCGGGTTCGGCCAACCGGCCCAACGGGACTGTCGCGCCCACGGCCTCGATCCCGGCTTCGTCGCCGTAGTGCAGATGCGAGTGCTCCGTCCGCACCATGCCGACGTCGAGCGCGTTGACCCGCACCTTCGGCGCCCACTCGACGGCGAGCGTCGCTGTCAGGTTGTCGAGGCCCGCTTTCGCCGCGCCGTAGGACGCCGTCCCCGGCGACGGTCTCGTCGCGCTGACACTGCTGATGTTCACGATGACGCCGCCGCCTTCCTGGCGCTGCATGATCGCGTTCGCCGCGCGGGCGACGGTCAACGGCGCCAGCAGGTTCAGCGCGACGATCTTCTCGTGGAACCGCGGTGACGCGTTCGCCACCTCGGCGAACGGCGCGCCGCCCGCGTTGTTGACCACGACGTCGAGCCTGCCGTGACGCCGGAAGATCTCCTCGAAGAGCGCGTCGACCTCTCCCGCGTCGCGGACGTCGCACGAAATGAACGTCGACGCCCGGTCTCCGGCGCGGACCGGTTGTTCGGGTTCGGTGCGGGCGCAGGTGACGACTTCGGCGCCCGCGCGCAGGAAAGTCCTGGTGACACCGGCGCCGACGCCGCGTACGCCGCCGGTCACCAGCACCACGGCGCCGTCGAGCCGGAGTTCGAGTGCCATACCGGGCCTCCTTCACGGTCGCTGTACCCGGGCCGGGTGTCCTGCTAACGTACCAAGCAAGTGCTAGGTTTGGTAGCGGAAGGGTGCACGATGAGCGTTTCCACCCACTCACCGGAGCCCGGCATCGCCGTGGTCACGGTCGACGCGCCCCCGGTGAACGCGCTGAGCGTGAAGGGGTGGTTCGCCCTCGCCTCCGCCGTCACCGAGGCCGGGCGAGATCCCTCGACGCATGTCGTGGTGCTGCGCGCGGAAGGCCGCGGATTCAACGCGGGTGTCGACATCAAGGAGATCCAGCGCGATCCGGGATACAGCGCGCTGATCGGCGCGAACGAGGGCTGCGCGGCGGCGTTCTCCGCCGTGTACGACTGCGCGGTCCCGGTGATCGCCGCGGTGCAGGGCTTCTGCCTCGGCGGCGGGGTCGGCCTGGTCGGCAACGCGGACGTCGTGGTCGCCAGCGACGACGCGACCTTCGGGCTCCCCGAGGTCGATCGCGGCGCACTCGGCGCGGCGACGCATCTCGCGCGGCTGGTCCCCCAGCATCTGATGCGGGCGTTGTACTACACGGCTTCGACGATCACCGCGGACCAGTTGCACCACCACGGTTCGGTCTATGCCGTGGTCTCGCGGGACGAACTCGACGAGACCGCGCTCGGCCTGGCGAGGCAGATCGCGGCGAAGGACACCCGCGTGATCCGCGCGGCGAAACAGGCCATCAACGGCATCGACGTCCAGCCCGTGCATCGCAGCTACCGCTTCGAGCAGGGATTCACCTTCGAACTCAACCTGGCGGGCGTGTCCGACGGCGCGCGCCAGGAGTTCTTGGACGGTAAGGGGAAGTGATGGCCGACAAGCGGATGACGCCGGACGAGATCGTCGGCGAACTCGAAGACGGCATGACCATCGGGATCGGCGGCTGGGGCTCCCGGCGCAAGCCCATGGCGCTGGTGCGCGCGATCCTGCGCTCACCGCTCAAAGATCTCACCGTGGTCTCCTACGGCGGCCCGGACGTCGGGTTGCTGGCATCGGCGGGCAAGCTCAAGCACCTCGTCTTCGGCTTCGTCACCCTGGACACGATCCCCTACGACCCGTGGTTCTCCCGGGCACGGGAATCCGGGACGATCACCGTCACCGAGTACGACGAAGGTGTCTTCGGGACCGGCCTTTCCGCGGCCGCGCAACGACTTCCGTTCCTGCCGACGCGCGCGGGCCTCGGTTCCGGCGTGATGGACCTGAACCCGTCGCTGCGCACCGTCCGGTCCCCGTACGACGACGCCGAAGAACTGCTGGCCGTGCCCGCGATCGAGCTCGACGCGGCCCTCGTCCACCTCAACCGCGCCGACGCCCGGGGGAACGCGCAGTACCTCGGGCCGGATCCGTACTTCGACGAACTGTTCGCGCTCGCCGCCGACAAGTGTTACGTGTCCACGGAAAAGATCGTGGAGACGGCCGAACTCGCCGAAGCGGGACCGGTGCAAAGCCTGCTGCTGAGCCGGATGCTCGTCACCGGGGTCGCCGAAACGCCGAACGGCGCGCACTTCACCACCGCCGCCCCGGACTACGGACGCGACGAACGCTTCCAGCGTCATTACGCCGAGGCGGCCAAGGATCTCGACGCGTGGCCCGGGTTCGTGGACCGGTTCCTGTCGGGGGACGAAGCCCACTACCAGAAGGCCGTCGCCGAATTCGGGGAGTCCGCATGAGTGACGCAACGCGCGCCGAGATCGCCGTCGTGGCCTGCGCCGAATTGTTCCGCGGCGACGGCGAGATCGTGGTGAGCCCCATGGGATTCATCCCGTCGCTGGGCGCGAGGCTCGCCAGGCTGACCTTCGAACCGGACATCCTGCTCTCCGACGGCGAGGCGTACCTGATGACCCCCGAAGCCGTCGTCGAAGGCTGGCAACCGTTCCGCAAGGTCCTCGATACCGTGGTGCCGCGCGGAAAACGCCATGTGGTGATGGGCGCCAACCAGATCGACGGCGAGGGCAACCAGAACATCTCGGCGATCGGCGACCATTCCCAGCCGAAGAAGCAACTTCTCGGCGTGCGCGGCGGGCCGGGCAACACGGCGAACCACCGCACGAGCTACTGGGTTCCGCGGCACAGCAGGCGGGTCTTCGTCGATCAGGTCGACATCGTGTCCGGCGTCGGTTACGCCAGGGCACGCGAGGCGGGTCTGCGCTATCACGACGTCCATCGCGTCGTCACCAACCTCGGCGTCCTGGACTTCGGCGGCGAAGACCACGCCCCGAGGCTGCTTTCCGTCCATCCGGGGGTTTCCGTGGACGAGGTCGTCGAGGCGACGTCGTTCCCGCTGATCACCGGCGACGTCACGGAATCCCGGCTGCCGACCGAGTCCGAGCTGCTCCTGATCCGGACCAGTCTCGACCCGAAGTCCCAGCGGGACAAGGAAGTCCCGTCGTGAAGACCGCGCTGACCGAATTGGCCGGGATCCGGCATCCGGTCGTGCAGACCGGGATGGGCTGGGTCGCCGGACCGCGGCTGGTGTCCGCGACGGCGGAAGCGGGCGGCCTCGGCATCCTCGCGTCCGCGACGATGACCTACGACGAACTGGCGGCGGCGATCAAGGAGGTCAAGAGCCGCACGTCGCGGCCGTTCGGCGTCAACCTCCGCGCGGACGCCGAGGACGCCCAGCGCCGGGTCGAGCTGCTCATCGGCGAGGAGGTCCGGGTGGCCTCCTTCGCGCTCGCGCCGAAGAAGGACATGATCGCGCGGCTCAAGGACAACGGCGTCCTCGTCGTCCCGTCGGTCGGCGCGGCCAGGCACGCGGAGAAGGTCGCGGGCTGGGGTGCCGACGCCGTCATCGTGCAGGGCGGCGAGGGTGGCGGGCACACCGGCGGCGTCGCGACGACCCTGCTGCTTCCCTCGGTACTGGACGCCGTCGACATCCCGGTGGTCGCGGCGGGCGGCTTCTTCGACGGCCGGGGGCTGGCCGCCGCGCTCGCGTACGGGGCGGCGGGCGTCGCCATGGGCACCCGGTTCCTCCTCACCCGGGAGAGCACCGTCCCCGACGAGATCAAGCAGGCGTACCTCGCCCGTGACCTCAACGGCACCGTCGTCACCCGCAAGGTGGACGGGATGCCGCACCGCGTCCTCCGGACGGAACTGGTCGACGCGCTCGAGTCCGCCGGCCCGGTGAGCGGGCTCGCGCGCGCCGCCCGCAACGCCGCGAAGTTCCGGAAGCTGAGCGGGCTGTCGTGGCACTCGCTGGCCACCGAAGGGCTGCGGATGAAACGCGGCGGCGACCGGACGTGGTCGCAGGTCCTGATGGCCGCCAACACGCCGATGTTGCTGCGCGCCGGGCTGGTCGAGGGCGACCGGAGCGCCGGGGTGCTGGCGTCCGGGCAGGTCGTCGGCCTGCTGGCCGACCTGCCCGCGGTCGGCGAGCTGATCGAGACGATCGTGGCCGAGGCCGACGGCGTCCTGCGGCGGCTGGCCTCCGGATGAGCGGGCGAGCGCGCTGTGCTTGACTTCGGCCATGATCTCGGAGAGTCGTTGTCCGGTCGAGGACGGTGAGCTGTACGTCCGCAGCACCGGCGAAGGGCCGCTTCTGCTCCTGATCGCCGGTGGGCTGGGTTCGGCGGACACCTTCCGGGCGATGACGAAGCTGCTCGCCGACGACTACACCGTCGTCACCTACGACCGGCGCGGTCACTTCCGCAGTACCGACACCAGCACCGGCCCGGTCAGCGTGCCGAAGCAGGCCGAAGACGCCTACGCCGTCCTTCAGCACGTCGGCGGCGGGCCCGCGAGCGTGTTCGGGACCAGCGCGGGCGCCCTGATCGGCCTCGACCTCGTCGCCCGTCACCCGGAGGCGGCGACCACGCTGGTCGCCCACGAACCTCCCGCCATCCAGCTGCTCCCGGACGCGCTCGGCTGGCTCGACGAGGCCAACGCGCAGGTCCGGCTCGCGCAGGCAGGCGATCTGATGGGCGCGTTCAAACGGTTCACCGACGGGATCGCCGGCGCCGCGCTGCCCGAACTGCGCGCGATCCGGCTGCCGAACGAGGAGGACTGGAAGCGGCTGTTCGGCCGCGAACTGTCCGAAATCCTCGACTACCTTCCCGATCTGCGAGCGTTGCGGCGGGCAAGGACCGAGATCTTCCCGGTCGCGGGGGTCGGCAGCCGGGGTCACTACCACTACCACCCCGCGAAGATCCTCGCGCTGGAACTGGGGCTGCCGTTCACGGAGGTGCCCGGGGCGCACCTGGCGCCGCAACGGAATCCGGCCCAGTTCACCGAAGCGCTGCGGGACCTCCTCGAGGGCTGAAGGTCACGCCATCAGGGGCAGCTTGCCGACCAGTTTGTCGATCCGGTTGCGCGGCCCGACGATGCCGATCGCGCAGAAGTCCATCTCTTCGGTCGGGATCTCCTTCATCGTCGCGAGGAAGTCGGCGTAGACCCGGATCTGCTGGGCGACCGCAGGCATGTCCGCGACGTGGCACCCCGGTGAGGCCGCGGCCTTGGCGCGGATGGCCCGCAGCTTCTCGGCGTCGGCCGACAGCACCGAGCAGCCGACCCACGGCAGGCCGGTGTAGTGCTCGCCGCCGGCGTCGACCGCTTCCTCGCCCAGGAGGCCGGTCACGGCCTTCGTGGTGGCGACGGCGGTGCAGACCGCCGCGTTGACCGCGCGCCCGGGCGGCAGCTCGCTGTTGACCACGATGACCCACTTCAACCTGGCGGAGCGGGTGGACGCGGTGGGATCGATCTCGTCGGGGGCGAACCCGATGGCCGTACCGTACTCGGACATTCAGCTGGTCTCCTGCTCATATCAACGGATGAACAACGCCAAGCTAGGAGGACATACGAGTATAGTCCATCGTGTTCGTACTTAATACGGCGAGAGGGCCGAAATGGCACGACTGGACGAACTTGATCAGGCGATCCTGGCGCAACTGCAGTCGGACGCACGGAAGACCAACCGCGAAGTGGCCGCCGCGGTGGGCGTTTCGCCGACCACCGCGCTGGACCGCACCCGCGGCCTGCGTGAACGCGGCGTGATCCGCGGGGCGCTGCTGGACGTCGATCTGCCGTCGATCGGCCGCGGGGTGCAGGCGCTCATCGCGGTGCGGGTGCGCCCGCCCTCGCGACGGAACATCGAGAACTTCCGGAACTTCGTCAACGCGCTGCCCGACATCGTCGGCCTCTACGTGACCACCGGGACCGAGGACTTCATCCTGCATGTGGCCGTCCCCGACAACGACAGCCTCTACGCCTTCGTGATCGACAAGCTGACCGAACGCCCCGAGGTGGCCGACGTGCGCACTTCCATGGTCTTCGAGCACATCCGGCGCACCCGGATCACGCCTTCCGGCAAGTGAGCCTCAGAGCTCCCGGATGACCCGTGCCGGGTTACCCGCCGCGAACACCTTCGACGGCAGGTCCCGCGTGACGACGCTGCCCGCGCCCACCACGGTGTCGTCCCCGACGGTGACACCGGCGCACACGATGACGCCACCGCCGAACCAGACGTTGTTCCCGATGGTGATCGGCGCGGCCGACTCCCAGCGCTGCCGCCGCAGCTCGTGGTCCTCCATCGGATGCAGCGCCGTCAGCAGCTGGCAGCGCGGCCCGATCGAGCAGTCCGAGCCGATCTTGATCGGGGCGCAGTCGAGCAGGATGGCGTCGTAGTTGAGGAAACTGTTGGCGCCGATCTCGATCAGATAGCCGTAGTCGCACTGGAACCGCGGCATGATCCAGGAGCTCTCACCGAGTTTTCCCAGCAGTTCCCGCAGAATCGTGTCCCGTTCACCGGTCTCCTCGGCGCCTGTCCCGTTGAAACGGTCGACGAGCGCCTGCGCACGCCTGCGGTCCACGACCAGTTCGGGGTCGTTGTCCCGGTACAGCTCGCCGCGCAGCATGCGGTCCTTTTGCTCACCCATACCGCCAACCTACCGAAAAACCCCGCCGGCGAGCTTCCCTCGGGAAGCCGCCGGCAGGGCGGGTGAATGCTTGCGGAGCGTTCTTCAGTTGTGTCGATCGGTTTCCGAGTAGGGCCGGCCCGGCGGGTGGGTGAGGTGTAGGGGGGACCCGCCGGGCCGGAGTTTTTTCCTCCTGTTCGCCGATTCTCGGAAATCTCTGATGGAGTTGTGAGATGAACGATAACCCCGAACGGCGACGATTGCCATGGTGACCTGGATCACTATTTAAGTGGAAACCGTTGGGGCACAACAAAGTCCTACAATTATTGAGTACATTGTGGACTTATCGAGTCATTCGCGGCACTTGCGGCCCTCGTTGACGCAGTCGACGAGGCGATCCATGATCTGGTTCGACATCACGTTCGCGAAATCGTCATGATCGGAGAAGGGGTTGTGATCCTCCTCCGGGAAAGAGTCCACTTTGTACTGTCCGTTGACCTGGACCTCCCGGGGGATCTTGTAGGTCAGCGAGATGGTGAGCTCCGGGACGGCGGTCAGGCCGTTCGCACACTCGCCGTTCTCGTCGGGATACTTGATGTGGTCCCGGTGGTTCTCGCTGTCGATGTTGTTGCCGTCGAGACAGCTCGGGAACGTGTGCACCCGCTTGACGTCACTGCCCTCGGGGCAGATCGGGTACTGCTTGATGACGCGATCCTCGAAGCCGGTGCAGGTCCAGCTTTCCCGCGCGTTGGCGGGCCCGTTCGTGGTGACCTTCGCGTCACCGTAAAGGATACGGAGGAACTTCGGCATCTCCTTCACCTTCTCCTGGGCGTTGCCCTTGAAGGTGATGTCGACGACCGCGGGACGCTGGATCTCACCGTCGTTGCCCGCGAGTTCGTTGTCCGCGTTCGGCGCGTCCAGTTCGGCCTGGTCCTGATTGTTGTTCTGGTTGCCCTGGTTGCCCTGGTTGTCGTTGTTCTGGTTCTGATTCTGGTTGTTCTGATTCTGGTTGTTCTGGTCGCGGCCTTGCCGGTCGTCGCCCTGGTTCTGCTGACGGTTCCGGTCACCGTTCTGATCGCGGTCGCCTTGCGGCTGGCCGCCACCACCGGAGTTGCGGTCGCCCTGACGCTGCTGGTCCCGGCCGCCCTGGTTCTGCTTGTCACCCTGCTGGTTGTTCTGGTTCTGGCCGTTCTGCTGCTGCTCGCCTTCCTCTTCGGTGTCGATCCGCACCACCGGCCAGAAGTACGCCGATTCGTCACCGTTGCGGCAGGTGGTACCGGCGCCCAGCAGGCTGTCGTTGTTCGAATCCGCGTTGGTGGAAAGGTTTCCGACGTAGTCGTGCAGGTGCTGCGCGCCATTGCGGATACCCGGCTGCGCGATGAAGTTGTCGGGATTGAAATGCCCGTTCTCGTTCTTGCCGCAGTCGACGGTGAACGAGCCCGTGGACGCGTTCCGGCCCTGTTGCGGTTTGTCGACGTTCGGCTGCACCTTGGTGATGTCCACGAACTGCGACTTGTCCACCTCGTCCGCGGAGGCCTTGTCGGAGTCGCCGGTCGTGGTGGACACCACCAGTCCACCGACCGCGATCGACAGGCCCAGCAACGCGGTCGCGATCTTGGTCCTGCGGGCGATACGATGGCGCCCTTGATTTCGTGCCATTGACTTGCTCACCTCATTCGTTTCCGGGCACGCGGAAAATCACTCGCACCCAGTCATGAGTCACGCATTTGTCGAATACGCCGATTACCGAATTCGCGGCGAACCTTCTGTTCGCCCGCCGAGGGAGATCCGGCTACTGAGAGATACGGTTCCAGCCGGGATCCGGTTCAAAACGCGACCCCGCCGTTATCTTTCCGTTATAAACTTTACCGGCGCACGATGGCCAGTACGGTGCCGTCCTGCTTGTGGACCTCGAAGCGTTCGATGTCGGCCTTCTGCAGCGCCGTCGAACCGGTGATGACGAGGGGGTCCGGGGAACCGGGGACGCCGTAGCCCTTGGACGGCACACTCCAGTTGTTGACGACGTAGGCCTCTCCACCGTGGGAGTAGGCGAAGAGCTGACAGGTCATCGGGCCGGTGAGGCCGCGCAGTTCGAGCTCGACCGCGCTGCCCCACTCCTTCTCCTGGACCGTGACCTCGGCGGCGACCGCGTTGCCCGCCTCGGACCAGCCGAACGGGGCGGCGCCGCCGTCCGGGCCGGGCTCCCTGGTCGGCGACAACGGCACCACCGACGTGACGACGGTGGGCGCGGCCTGCGTGATGACCGGTTCACGGTCGGTGAGCGAAAGAACGGTGAGCGGGCCGCCGACGATGAGCACGAGTACGGCGGCGGCCGTCGCGAGCCGGATGACCTTGCGACGGCGGCCCGCCTTGGCGGCGTCCGCGAGCAGCATCCGCAGCACCCGCGGCCCGGGGCCCTTCACGGGCGGATCCGGCCAGCTCTTCTTGACCATGTCCAGGATGTCGGGCAGGTGGTACATCTCCACCAGCTCGACCTGGCACTCGGGGCACTCCAGCAGGTGCGCCTCGAACCTGGCGTGATCCTCCTCGCCGAGAACGCCCAGGACGTAGGCGGCGATATCCGTGTGCGGCGCTCCGGACACCTCGCTCACCCCCGCTCCTGCAACGCCCTGCGCAGCGCGCGCACAGCGTGGTGGATCCGCGATTTCACCGTACCCGGCGGAACCCCGAGCGTCGCCGCGACCTCGTTCACGGTGCGGTCACGCAGGTAGGTCTGCTGGACGGCTTCACGTTGTTCCGGGGAAAGATTGCGCAGGGCCTCGTAAACGATCATGGCCGCGAGCGTCTTCTCCGATTCGTCCGGCACTCCGATCGAATCCGACTCGAGTTCCTCCACCTCTTGAGGGCGGGCGCTCCGGCTCCGCCAGCCGTCGATGACGATGCGCCTGGCCACGGTGAAGAGCCAGGCGCGCAGCATTTCCGGCTGCCGGTCGAGTTTGCCGGCGTTGCGCCACGCCTTGATGAGCGTCTCCTGGACCACGTCCTCGGCCCACTGGCGATCGTGGCCGGTCAACTTCAGCACGAACGCCATCAGGCTCGATCCGAACTCCTGGTACAACGCCCTGATGAGGTCGTCATGCCCGTTCGAAGCGGGTTCATGATCGACCATTGGCTGCAGTATCCGAGAGTGGCGTCCCACGCGGCACATCTTTGTGGGATCAGGGGCGATAAGTCCAGTACCAAAACCGTTCCCGCCCGGTTCTGTCCCAGGTGAAAGTTTTTTGAACCGTTCCCGACTCGTGACCGTATCCCCTACCGAAGACCCCCCGACCCGGCGCTGTCCCCCGCACCGCCGAATCCACTGTGGATCTTGACCGTCCACAGTGTACTTAAACCTGCCTGCGCACCGTCACCCCGCGGCGACTGCGCACTCCTCTGGCCCCGACAGGAGGATTTCCGTGAACCCCGTGTCACGCTCGGTCATACCTCTGACTCTCACCTTGGCCGTGGTCGCGCTGACCGCGGCCTGCACCACCGGTACCGCGGGACCGAACGGCTCTCCGGGCGCGGCCCCCGCCGCCGGCGCGGCGGAAATCCCCGGAATGCCCGACCCCGCGGCCGACGTCGCCCCCGGTGTCACCGCGGCGATCCTGTTCGACCTCGGACCGATCGTCACCGACACAGGAGGCTTCACGCTTTACCGCTACGACAAGGACACGGTCGATCCGCCCAAGTCGAATTGCGCCGAAACCTGCTCGCGGACCTGGATTCCCGCGAAAGCAGGCGGCGACCTCGTGGTGACCGGTATCGATCGCGCGCTGGTCGGCACCGTGACCAGGGACGACGGCACCGAGCAGGTCACGCTCGCGGGCTGGCCGCTCTACCGCAACGCGAAGGACGCGATGCCCGGCAACACCGGCGGGCAGGGTGTCGACGACGCGTGGTTCCCGGTCAAGCCGGACGGGACGAAGGTGCTGCTCACCGCGGAGACCTGGCAGGCCGATGACCTCGGCATCTGACACCCCCCCTGCGTTTTCCCGCCTGCTGATCGTTTTGCTGACGATGGCCGCGGTGACACTGCTCGGCCCTGCCGACGACGCGCACGCCCAAGAACTCTCCGCGGCGGACAAGAACCTGATCGTCAACGTCAAACTGGCCGGATTGTGGGAAATGCCCGCCGGGATGTGGGCGCAGGAACGCGGGAAGAGCAAGCGGACCCGCGAAGTCGGCCGGACCCTGATGATCGACCACGGCAGGCTCGACACCGCGACGCATTCCATCGCCGACCGGTTCGGCATCCCCCTGCCGTCCGAGCCGTCGGACCAGCAGTCCGCGTGGCTCGGCGAGATGAAGGCCGCCCGCGACGACACCGAGTTCGACCGGATCTTCGCCAACCGGCTCCGGTACGCCCACGGGGTGCTGTTCCCCATCATCGCCCAGGTCAGGGCCGGTACCCGCAACGACGTCGTCCGCGACTACGCCACCACGGCCAACCAGGCGGTGCTGCGGCACATGACCCTGCTGGAGAGCACCGGCGTGGTCGACCAGTCACTGATGCCGGAAGCGCCGGTGCCGCAGTCGAACTCGGCCAACGCCGCGATGGACGTCGGTTTCGGCGACTTGGCCCTCGGCCTGCTGCTCGCGGTGGTGCTCGGCGGCGGGCTGTTCTTCGCCATCCGGACCCTGCGCAGCAAGAACACCCGGACCCGCAAACGCGCGGCCGCCGCCGAACCAGAGCTGGTTCCCAGTGCCCCAGGAGAGATCAATGTATGACCAGTGGTCCGAGGTGGTGATCGTCCTGACCCAGAAATCGGACACCGACCCCGGTATCAAGGGCATGGCGCAGACCTCCGCCCGGATCTCGTACGGCTTCATGTGCCTCACCCTGTGCTGGGGCGTGTTCACCGCGACCGGCTGGATCAAGTCGCTGACCGGGCGGAAGGCACTGCGCAACTCGCATATGGTGCTCGGCATCCTGACGCTGTCGTTCGGCGTCGTGCACGCGATGTCGTTCCTGTTCCTGCCCGACGGCTTCACCCTCGCGCAGATCTCGATCCCGCTCCTGCCGGGCACGCTGGCGCGGCACGAACTCGGCGTCGTCGGGCTCGAGGTGATGATCGCCGTCGCGCTGACCGGCGGCATCAGCCGGTTCAGTTCCTACCGGCGTTTCGTGTGGATCCACCGGCTCGCCTATCCGGCGGTCGCGATCACGGCGCTGCACGCGTTCTTCGGTGCCATGGCCAACGGCCACCTCGGCCTCCTGTGGTTCGGCGGGATCACCCTGCTCATCCCCGTCGTGTTGCTGACCGTCCTGCGGTTCATGCCGACCCGGTACCTGGAACGGCTGGGCCTGGTCGAGGAACTGGTCTGACGAGAGCGGAAACGACTTGGAGAGACGAAAAATGATCTTCGGAAGCGTGCGGCGCGGCACTCGCGTCAGCGTCGACAACGAGCGGTGCGAGATCTTCGGCTTCTGCGAGATGGAGGCGCCCGCCACGTTCAAGATCGGACCGGACGGCAAGCTCCGCATCCGCCGGATGGTCGACCGGGACGGGCTGGACCAGGCCATTTCCGCCGCCCGGCTCTGCCCGAAACAAGCCATCAGAGTCAAGGGAGAAGGAGCGTACGACGATGAGTGACGGAGATCGGATCGTCATCGTCGGTGCGGGCGTCGCCGGGCTCCGCTCCGCGGAACGCCTGCGGGAACTCGGTTTCGACGGCGAGATCGTGCTGGTCGGCGACGAGCCGCGGAAGCCGTACCACCGGCCGATGGTGTCGAAGGAACTCATCACCGGCGGCGTGAAACCGGTGGCCGCGAGCCTGGAGCCGTACCTCGACCTGGACGTCCACTGGCGGCTCGGCACCCGCGCGACCTGGCTCGACACCAAGGAACGCACGGTGCACCTGCCCGGCGGGGAGTCCCTTTGGTACGACGGCCTGATCGTCGCGACCGGCGTCCACCCCCGGCATCTCCCCGGCTCGCCGCGCCACGACCCCCGGGTCCGTGTGCTGCGCACCGTGGAGGACTCACTCGCCGTCCGGCGGGCCTTGGGGAACAGCAACAAGTCCGTCGTGGTGATCGGCAGCGGCCTGATCGGGAACGAGTTCGCCGCGTCGATGCGGTACATGGGCCGTGACGTCACGCTCATCGGCCACGCGAAGGCGCCTTTGCACCGCTTCGGGGAGCGGATCGCGTCGGCGCTCACGAAGGAACACCAGCACCACCGCGCGAAGCTGGCGATGAACACCGAGGTGCGGAACTGGATCAGCACCAAGGAGACCGTCGGGCTGCACCTGACGAACAACCAGTTCCTGGTGGCCAGCTGCGTGGTGCTCTCGATCGGCAGCGTGCCCGCCGTGGACTGGCTGCGCGGTTCGGAGCTGACCATCGACGACGGCGTCCTGTGCGAATCGACCCTGTTCGCCGTCGGGGCGGAGGACGTCGTGGTCGCCGGCGACGTCGCGAAATGGCCGAACCTTCGGATCGACGAGACCCCGCGACGGGTCGAGCACTGGATGAACGGTGTCGAATCCGGGCGCGCGGCGGCGGAAAGCCTGATGCTGGGCCGGGGCAACGCGCGGCCGTACACGCCGCTCCCCCGTGCCTGGTCGTCGCTGTACGACGCGCGGCTGCAGACGGTCGGGATGCCGTCGCTGGGCAAGGACACGATCGAACTGTCCGACGGGGTCACCGGTTTCGTCCGCGACGGCAGGCTCATCGGCGCGGCGGGCTGGGACCGGCCGAAGGCGATGATCCACTGGACCGCCGAACTCGACCGGCGGCTGCCGGTGCCCGAGCCGGTGTTCCCTACGTCCGCTCCCGCGGAACCGTCGTTCGCGGCTTCCGCCGCTTCAGGTGCTTCGGGCGAGCCGGCGCCGATCGGAGAGGACATCCTCGCCCCGTTCGAGCGGGACTTCCTGTCCGACACCCCGACCGCGGCCGTACCCGCACAGGAGGAGATGCCCTGGGCTCGCGTTCCCGCCGGGTGACCCGGGTTCGCGACCGGACCGGGGCCGCGCGCGGCGGCCGCGGTCCCTCGGGTGGCGGTGGGTTGCTGGGCCTCCGCTCCCACCGCCACCCCCTGGGGACGCCGGGAGGATCCGGTGACCGACGGTGATTCGGGCTCCGTCGGTCACCGCCCTCCGGGCTCCCCGCATCCGGTCGGGGCCCTTCCGGGCTTGACTCACCTGGAAGGGCCCCGATCTACGCGTGCGCCTTCACCACAACGGTGTCGTCCGGGCCGACGACGCGTCCGTCCGCGGCACGGACCTCCAGCCCCCGCAGCGGACGCCCGCCGTCACGGTCCACCAGTTCCGATCGCGGCTCATCCGCGGCGAAGAAGTGCGCCTCGCCCCATTGCCGCAGCGCGACGATCACCGGGAACAGATCACGGCCTTTCGCCGTGAGGACGTACTCGCTGTAGGTGCTCCCGTCCGAAGCCGGGACCACGTCGAGCACCCCGTGCCCGACCAGCGCCCGCAGCCGGGCGGACAAGATGTTCTTCGCGACGCCCAGGCTGCGCTGAAACTCACCGAAGCGTCGGACGCCGTCGAAGGCGTCGCGCACGATCAGGAGTGACCACCAGTCGCCGATCGTGTCGACCGAACGCGCCACCGGGCACGGGGCTTCGTCGAACGTCGTCCGTTTCACCATGGTTGCATCTTACAACCGCAGTGCTCTACCGTCCGAGTGGTAGCAAATTGAAACCATTGGAGGGTTCGTGCACCGCGGAGTCGTCCTGTTGTTCGCCGTGTCCGCCGGGACGGCCGTCGCCACGATCTACTTCGCCCAGCCGTTGCTCGTCACCATGGGCGCCGATCTCGGGATCGCCACGTCGACCGTGGGCGGCATCGTCACGCTCACGCAGCTCGGCTACGGCCTGGGCCTGTTCCTGCTGGTCCCGCTCGGTGACCTGCTCGACCGGCGGCGGCTCGTCGTCGGCCTGCTGACGCTGCTGGCGATCGCCGAACTGGTCGCCGCGACCGCCGCGAACGGCGTGGTCCTGCTCGCCGGGATGGCGGCGATCGGCGTTCTCGCGGTGGTCACGCAGCTCCTCGTCGCGTTCGCCGCGTCGCTGGCCGACCCCGCCGGACGCGGGCGCGTGGTCGGCCTCGTGACGACCGGCGTCGTCCTCGGGATCCTGCTGGCGCGCACGGTTTCCGGCACGCTGGCCGACCTCGCGGGCTGGCGGGCGGTGTACTTCGCGTCCGCCGCCGTGACCGTGCTGATCGCGATCGTGCTGTACCGCGTGCTGCCCGCCTCGGCACCCGCCGGAACGGGGATGGGCTACGGGCGGCTACTGCGTTCCACGGTGTCGCTTTTCGCCGGCGAACCCGTCTTCCGGACGCGCGGAACGCTGGCACTGCTGATCTTCGCCGCGTTCGGCACCCTGTGGAGTTCCGTCGCCCTGCCGCTCAGCGAGGACGGCCTGTCGCACACCGCCATCGGCGCGTTCGGGCTGGCCGGGGCGGCGGGCGCGCTGGCGGCGGCGCCCGCCGGACGGCTCGCGGACCGCGGCCGGGCACAGTGGACGACCGGGCTCGCACTGGGACTGCTCTTGCTTTCGTGGGTGCCGCTGGGCTTCACCCGCGTGTCACTGTGGGCCCTGGCGGCGGGCGCCGTCCTGCTCGACCTCGCCGTCCAGGCCGTGCACGTCACGAGCCAGACCTTGATCTACCCGCTCCGGCCGGACGCCGGCAGCAGGCTGATCGGCGGCTACATGATCTTCTACTCGGTCGGCAGCGGCCTGGGCGCCATCGCCTCCACCGCTGTCTACGCCTTCGCGGGCTGGACCGGGGTCTGCCTGCTGGGCGCGGCTTTCAGCGCCTTGGCACTCACCGTGTGGAGCGTCAAAGCCGCTCGATGATGGTGACGTTCGCCGTCCCGCCGCCTTCGCACATCGTCTGCAGCCCGTAGCGCCCGCCGCGCCGTTCGAGTTCGTGCAACAGGGTCGCGAACAGTTTCGTCCCGGTCGCGCCGATGGGGTGCCCGAGCGCGATGCCGCCGCCGTTGACGTTGACGCGGTCCGGATCGGCTCCCGTCTCCTCGATCCACGCCAGCACGACACTCGCGAACGCCTCGTTGACCTCGAACAGGTCGATGTCGCCGATGCCCAGCCCGGTCTTCCGCAGCGCGTGCGCGGTCGCCGGGATCGGCCCGGTCAGCATCCACACCGGATCGGCCGCCCGCACGGAAAGGTGATGGATCCTGGCGCGCGGAGTCAGGCCGTGTTCCTCGACGAACTTCTCCGACGCGATGAGCGTCGCGCTGGCACCGTCGGAAATCTGGCTGGCCACGGCCGCGGTGATCCGCGAACCCTCGCTCAGCGGCTTCAGCCCGGCCATCCGCTCCAAGCTGGTGTCACGCCTGGGCCCCTCGTCCAGGCCGACACCGGCGAACGGCACTGTTTCGGCGGCGAACCGGCCTTCGTCGATGGCCGCGACCGCGCGCTGATGACTGCGGAAGGCGTACTCCTCCATCGCCTCGCGGGTCAGATCCCAGTGCTCGGCGATCATGTCGGCACTGCGGAACTGCGAAACCTCGACGCTGCCATACCGCTCCTGCCAGCCCTTCGAGCCGGAGAACGGGTCCTCGAAGCCGTACTCGCGCCCGGCCAGCATCGCCGCGCTGATCGGGATGGCGCTCATGTTCTGCACGCCGCCCGCGAGGACGAGGTCCATCGTCCCGGACAGCACCGCCTGCGCGGCGAAATGCACGGCCTGCTGACTCGAACCGCACTGCCGGTCGATCGTCACACCCGGCACGTGGTGCCCGAATCCCGCCGCGAGCCACGCCGTCCGCGCGATGTTCCCGGACTGCGACCCGAGTGTGTCGGTGCAGCCGAGGATGACGTCGTCGACCAGGTCGGCGTCGACACCCGCTCGTTCGACGACGGCCTGGATGACGTGGGCGCCGAGGTCGGCGGAGTGGACGCCGCTGAGCCCTCCCCCGCGTTTGCCGACCGGTGTCCGGACCGCGTCGAGAACATATGCTTCAGCCCGAGGTACGTTTTCCCTCCGAGGGCTCATCGAATCAGCCACGGCGCTTCCTTGTCTTCGTCGCGATGCCGTCCAGGAGAATGCCGAGGTACTGCTGCGCGACGTCGTCCGCGCTCAGCGTCCCGTCGGGGTTGTACCAGCGCACCGCCACCCAGACGGTGTCGCGGATGAACCGGTAGGTGAGCTCGACGTCGAGGTCGGCGCGGAAGACGCCGGCCGCGATGCCGTCGGTGAGGATCGCGTTCCACAGCTTGCGGAACTCGGTGTTGCGGTCGGTGAGGTAGTCGAAGCGCGGCAACTGCATCAGGTGCTTCGCTTCGGACTGGTAGATCGCCACCTCGGCGGGCCGCCGGTGAATGGATTCGAACGACGCCACGACGACGGCTTCCAGCGTTTCCCGCGGGCCTCGGCCCTCCGCGACGATTTCGGCGTAGGCGCCGAAGAGTTCGTCGAGGAATCCGGTGAGGATCTCGTCGGCCATCGACTCCTTCGAGTCGAAATGGTGGTACAGGCTGCCCGAAAGGATTCCCGCCGCGTCCGCGATGTCCCGCACGGTGGTGGAGACGTAACCGCGCTCGGCGAACAGCTTCGCCGCCAGGGCGAGCAGTTCGGCGCGGCGGGACCCTGGGGTGGCTTTCACTGATACCTCACGCATGCTGGGAACTCACGGACACGACCTCGCCGGTGAGGTACGACGAGTACTCACTGGCGAGGAACACCATCACATTCGCCACTTCCCAGGGTTCCGCCGCCCTCCCCGAGACCTCGCGCGCGGTGAGCTCGGTGAGCAGTTCCTCGCTGGTCACCTTGGCCAGGAACGGATGCATCGCCAGGCTCGGCGCGACGGCGTTGACCCGGATGCCGTGCTCCGCGACGTCGACGGCCGCGCAGCGGGTGAGCGCCATGACTCCCGCCTTCGCCGCCGCGTAGTGCGCCTGACCGGCCTGCGCGCGCCAGCCGATCACCGAGGCGTTGTTCACGATCACCCCGCCGTCGCCCTGCGTGATGAACCGCTTCACCGCGGCCCTCGTCGCGCGGAAGGTGCCGTTGAGGGTCACGTCGATGACCCGCGCCCATTCTTCGTCGGCCATGTCCACTATGGACTTGGTACCGCCGAGCCCGGCGTTGTTGACGAGCACGTCGACACGGCCGTAGTGCGCGGCAGCACCGTCGATGAGCGCCTGGACCTGTTCTTCTTGGGTGACGTCACAGGGAATCGCGTGGACGTCGCCGAGTTCGGCGGCCTTCTCCCCCAGCCGCCGCTCGTGCCAGTCGCTGATCACGACGCGGGCGCCTTCCTCCAGCGCTCGTTTCGCCACGGCGGAACCGATCCCGGTTCCGGCCGCGGCCGTCACCACGACCACCTTGTCCCGCAAAAGGTTCGCCCCCTCGGGATACTTCGGAACCGGAATCACGGTCGCACCTCCCTTGGCAGGCCGAGCACGCGCTCGGCGATGACGTTGCGCTGGATTTCGTTGGAGCCGCCGTAGATCGTGTCGGCGCGGGTGAAGAGGAAGAGCCGCTGCCAGGCGTCGAGCCCGTCCTCGGCGACCATGCCCCGCGCGCCACGGACGAGCATCGCCAGCTCTCCGAGGTCACGATGCCAGTTCGCCCAGACCAGTTTGGACACTTCCGCGACACCCGGTGACGAGTCGCCCAGCGTGCGGATCGCGTGTGCCCGCATGACCTCCAGGCCGACCCAGGCCCGATCGATCCGCTCCGCGATCATCGGATCGTCCGGCGCGATCCTGGTGAGTTCTTCGAGTTCCCGGCGGAAGCCGACCTGCTGGCCGAGTGTCGCGACCCCGCGCTCGAAGGCGAGTGTGCCCATGGCCACCCGCCAGCCGTCGCCGGGTTCCCCGACGACCAGGTCCTTCGCCGTGCGTGCGCCGTCGAAGAAGACCTCGTTGAACTCGGAGGTCCCGGTGAGCTGCTGGATCGGGCGCACCTCGACGCCGGGTTGCCGCAGGGGAACGAGCAAATAGGACAGTCCTTTGTGGCGTTTCGAGCCGGACTCGGTGCGGGCGAGCACGAAACACCAGTCGGCCACGTGCGCGAGCGACGTCCACACCTTCTGGCCGTGCAGTACCCACTCGTCGCCTTCGAGGGTCGCCGTGGTCGACACGGCGGCGAGGTCGGAACCGGCGCCGGGCTCGGAATAGCCCTGGCACCACAGTTCCTCGACGGCGACGATCGGCGGCAGGAACCGCTTCCGCTGTTCCGGCGTACCGAACGCGATCAAGGTGGGGCCCAGGAGTTCCTGGGCCAGGTGACTCACCCTCGCCGGGGCGTCCGCTCGCGCGTACTCCTCGTGGAAGACGACCTGCTGTTCGAGCGTCGCGCCCTGTCCGCCGTGCTCGACCGGCCAGCCGACGCAGGTCCAGCCCGCCGCGGCGAGCCGCCGTTCCCACTCCACGCGTTCGTCGAAGGCCTCGTGTTCGCGCCCCGGACCGCCCAAACCACGCAAGTCCGGCGGCAGGTTGTCCGCCAGCCAGGTGCGCACACGGTCACGAAAGCCGTCCTGAGCCACGCATGCCTCCTCTAGCCAAACCAGAGCCTGCTGCGTAGGCTACCCTACCAAGCACTTGCTAGGGAGGCTCGATGTCCCCAGGGACCATCCCGGCGGCGCTCGACAGGGCCGCGGAACGCTTCGCCGGACGAGAAGCACTCGTCGACGGCGAAATCCGGCTCACCTATGCCGAACTCGCGCGGCGGGTGCGGCAGGCGGCACGGTTCTTCGAGGGCCACCACCGGGTCGCGATCTGCTCCCCCAACACCTGGCAATGGGTCGTCGCCGGGCTCGGCGCGCTGTACGCCGGCGCGACGCTCGTCCCGGTCAACACCCGCTTCACCGCCCGCGAGACCCTCGACATCCTCGGCCGCGCACGGGTTTCCGCGCTCGTGATCACCGGCACGTTCCTCGGCACCGACCGCCTGGCCGCCCTCGGCGCCGACCGCCCCGCGACCATCCTGCGGATCCCCGTCGAAGGCACGGAAGAACCGGTCGACGGCGTCACGGAATGGGACGCGCTCACGAGCCTCGACAGCGACTTCGTGAGCCCTGCCGAACCCGACGACGTCAGCGACATCCTGTTCACCTCCGGGACCACTGGCCGCAGCAAAGGCGCGATGAGCAGCCACCGGCAGACGTTGAGCGTCGCCGAAGCCTGGGCGGACTGCGGTGGCCTGACCGAGCAGGACCGGTACCTCGTGATCAACCCGTTCTTCCACAGCTTCGGGTACAAGGCGGGCATCGTCGCCGCCGTGTTACGAGGGGCGGCGATGCTGCCGCAGCGCACCTTCGACGTCCGGGAAACCCTGCGGCTCATCGAAACCGAACGCGTCACCGTGCTGCCGGGCGCGCCGACGATCCATCAAGTACTGCTGGACGCGCCGGAACGCGCGAACCACGACCTGTCCAGTCTCCGGCTCGCGGTCACCGGTGCCGCCACGGTGCCGGTCGCGCTCGTCGAGCGGATGCAGACGGAACTGAGCTTCGACACCGTGCTCACCGCGTACGGGCTCACCGAAGCCGTGGTCGCGACGATGTCCCGTCCCGGCGACGACGCGAAGCTGGTGGCGAACTACACCGGCCGCGCGACGGCGGGATTCGAAGTGAAGCTCGGCGAGCACGACGAGGTCCTGCTGCGCGGGCCGAACGTGATGCTCGGCTATCTCGACGACCCGGAAGCGACCGCGAAGGCCGTCGACGCGGACGGCTGGTTGCACACCGGCGACGTCGGCGTGCTGAACGAACGCGGCTATCTCAAGATCGTCGACCGGATCAAGGACATGTACGTCTGCGGCGGGTTCAACGTCTATCCGGCCGAGATCGAACAGGTGCTCAGCAGGCTGGACGGTGTCGCGGAGTCCGCCGTCGTCGGCGTGCCGGACCATCGGCTCGGCGAGGTCGGCAAGGCGTTCGTCGTCCTGCGCCCCGGCGCAGCAGTGTCCACAGAGGACGTCCTGGCGCATTGCGAGGGCGAATTGGCCAACTACAAGATTCCTCGATTTGTCGACTTCGTGGCGGAACTTCCGCGCAACCTGTCGGGGAAGGTGCTGAAACGCGTGTTGCGGGAGGAGAACGGATGACCGTCGAGTACGAGCGACGCGGGCCGGTGGCCGTCGTCACGATGAACCGGCCGGAGTACCGGAACGCGCAGAACTCGGCGATGACCTACGCGCTCGACGCCGCGTTCACCCGCGCCGTCGACGATCCCGAGGTCAAGGTGATCGTGCTGGCCGGAGCGGGCAAGCACTTCTCCGCCGGGCACGACATCGGGACCCCGGAACGCGACGTGGACGTCTCCTTCGAGCGCAAGGCGGTCCTGTGGTGGGACCACGTCGGCGCCGAGGGCGGTGATCAGCGGTTCGCCCGCGAGTCCGAGGTCTACCTCGGCATGTGCCGCCGGTGGCGCGAGATCCCGAAGCCGACCATCGCGAGTGTGCAGGGCGCGTGCATCGCGGGCGCGCTCATGCTGGCTTGGGTGTGCGACATGATCGTCGCCTCCGACGACGCGTTCTTCGCCGATCCCGTGGTACGCATGGGGATTCCCGGTGTCGAGTACTTCGCGCATCCCTGGGTCCTCGGTCCGCGCGCGGCCAAGGAGGTGCTGTTCACCGGTGAGCGCTTCACCGCGCAGCAGGCCAAGGAGTGGGGCATGCTGAACCGCGTCGTCCCCCGCGCCGACCTCGAGACCGAGACGATGGCGCTGGCGGAGAAGATCGCGGTGATGCCGCGAATGGGGCTCGCGCTCGCCAAGAAGGCCGTCAACCAGGCCGAGGATCTGATGGGGCTGCGGTCCGGAATGGACTCCGTGTTCGGCCTGCATCATTTCGCGCACGCGCACAACGCCGAAATGTCCGGCGGCGATTCCCTGGGCGGGCAGGACGCGCGCTCGATGCGGGACGCGAGTTCGTGATGAACCTCGACCTGGACGAGCGGACCCTCGCCTTCCGCGACGAAGCACGCTCCTGGCTGGCCGCGAACGTCCCCGCCGAGCCACTGAAGTCATTCGACACCGCCGAGGGATTCGCCCAGCACCGCGAGTGGGAGGCGAAGCTGACCGAGGCCCGATGGTCGGTCGTCTCCTGGCCGCGCGAGTACGGCGGGCGGGACGCGAGTCTCCTGGAGTGGGTGCTGTTCGAGGAGGAGTACTACGCGGCCGGCGCGCCGCTGAGGGTCAACCAGAACGGCATCTTCATGCTCGCGCCCACCCTGTTCTCCCATGGCACCGAGGAACAACAGAGTCGCATCCTGCCGAAGATGGCGCGCTCGGAGGAGGTCTGGGCGCAGGCCTGGTCGGAACCCGAAGCGGGCAGCGACATCGCCGCGCTCCGGAGCACCGCGACCCGCTGCGACGGCGGATGGCGGGTCAGCGGGCAGAAGACGTGGAGTTCCCGCGCGACGTTCGCCGACCGGGCTTTCGGCCTGTTCCGCAGCGATCCGGATTCGGCGCGGCACAAGGGCCTCACGTATCTGATGGTGGATCTGCGGGCCGAGGGGGTCACCGTCCGGCCGATCCCCCAGCTGGACGGCGAGCCGGGGTTCGCGGAGATCTTCTTCGACGACGTCTTCGTCCCCGACGAGGACGTGATCGGCACGCCGGGCGAGGGCTGGCGGGTCGCGATGACGACGGCGAACAACGAACGCGGTCTGTCCCTGCGCAGTCCCGGCCGGTTCCTCGCCGCGGCCGACAGGCTGGTCTCGCTCTGGCGCGACGCAGGACGCCCTGCCCACACCGCCGACAGGGTGGCCGACGCGTGGATCGGCGCGCGGGCCTACCAGCTGTACACGCTCGGCACGGTCACCCGCCTCGCGGACGGAGCGGAGCTCGGGCCGGAATCGAGTGTCAACAAGCTGTTCTGGTCCCACCTCGACGTCTCCCTGCACGAAACCGCGCTCGACGTCCTCGGCCCGGACGCCGAACTGCGCGGCCGGTGGAGTGACGGATGGTTGTTCTCGCTGGCGGGCCCGATCTACGGCGGGACCGACCAGATCCAGCGGTCCATCGTCGCCGAACGACTGCTCGGTCTGCCGAAGGGGGCTCGATGAGGTTCGCGCTCTCCGGTGAGCAGGAGCAGTTCTCCCGCAGCCTGCACGATCTTCTGTCCGGTTTGGACACCGACACGGCCAACCGGTCCTGGGCCTCGGGCGATCCCGGCCCCGGTCTCAAGATCTGGCGACGGCTGGCGGACCTCGGGGTGACCGCACTGGCGGTCCCGGAACGGTACGACGGCCTCGGCGCCACCCCGGTCGATCTGGTCGTCGGCTTCGAACGGCTCGGCTACCACTGCGTCCCGGGCCCGTGGACCGACACCGTGGCCGTACTGCCGTCCTTGCTGGACGACGAGCTGCTGACCTCGGTCGCGTCCGGCGAGACGCTGGCGTCGGTGGCGTTCGCGCCCCACGTGCCGTACGCCTTGGACTCCGACGTCGCCGACGCCCGTCTCGCGGTCGGGGACGGCAGGCTGCGCGCGTTCACCCCCGGCGCACTCTTGTCCTCTGTGGACGGTTCACGGCGGCTGTTCCCGCCGGTGGCGGGGGACGACCTCGGCACGGCGCTCGACGCGGACCGCGCGTTCGAACTGGGCTGCCTCGCCACGGCCGCGCACCTCCTCGGCGCCGGACGGTGGCTGCTCGACACGGCGGTGGCGTATGCCGCGCAACGCAAGCAGTACGGGCGGGAGATCGGCGGGTACCAGGCGGTCAAACACCTGCTCGCCGACGTCGCGACCGGGCTCGCGCTGGCCGAACCGCTGCTGTACGGCGCGGCCGTCACCCTGGACAGGCGAGACGTCTCCGCGGCCAAGGTGGCGTGCGGGGACGCCGCGCACCTCGCCGCCCGGACCGGGCTGCAGGTGCACGGTGCGATCGGCTACACCGCCGAACACGCTCTCGGCCTGCGGCTGACCAGGGTCCGCGCGCTGGTCGGCGCCTGGGGAACGCCGCGGTTCCACCGGGAGCGGGTGCTGTCATGACGTTCACCGCCGAACAGGACGCGCTGCGCGACAGCGTCCGGAAACTGCTGGACCGGGAGGCTGATCCCTGGCCGGGGCTGTGCGAACAGATCGGCGTGGCGGCACTGGCCGTTCCCGAGCGGTTCGGCGGTCTCGGTGCCGGGACGGCGGAACTGCAGGTGGTCGCCGAGGAGCTGGGCCGGGTCCTCGCGGACGTCCCGTTCCTCGGTTCGGCAGTGCTCGCCGTGCACGCGCTGCTCGCCACGGGCGATGACGACGCTTGTGAGCGCCTGCTCCCCCGCCTCGCCGAAGGTGTCGTCGGAGCCGTGGCCTGGACGGATGCCGATGGTCGATGGAACGCCCCGGCGTGTGACGCTTCTGAGTCCACTGCTTCTGAAACCACTGTGGATGGTGAGGCACACTACGTCCTCCATGGCGACGAGGCCGAGATCCTGCTGGTGCTCGCGGGGGACTCGCTCTACGAGGTCACCGATGCCCCTCGGGTACGGACCGCCGCGATGGACGAGACCCGGCGGCTCGCTCGCGTGACCTTCGACCGCACCCCTGCCCGCTTGATCGGACCGGTCGACGTCGGCGCGCTCCGGGACGTCGCGTGCGCGGTGCTCGCCGCCGAACAGGCCGGGGCCGCGGCGCAGGCGTTCGAGCTGACGGTGGAGTACAGCAAGCAGCGGCACCAGTTCGGCAGGCCGATCGGCGGATTCCAGGCGTTGAAGCATCGGATGGCGGACCTCCACGTCCTGGTGGAGACCGCGCGTTCGGCGGCCTACGCGGCTCCGGAGTCGAGCAGGCTGGCCGCGGTGGCGAAGGTGCACTGCTCGGAGGCGCTGGCGACGGTGGCGGGCGAGATGATCCAGCTGCACGGCGGGATCGCGATCACCTGGGAGCATCCGGCGCACCGCTACTTCAAGCGGGCGCACGGTGCGGCGCACCTTTTCGGTTCGCCCGGCGATCACCTCGGGCGGGTGCGGCCGCCGTTATCGTGAGCCGGTGGACTGTGCGATCTGCGCCAAACACCGGGGCGAGGGGCCCCTCGTGGGGCCGGTCGTCTGGGCGGACGACGTACTCGTCGTTTCACATCGCCCGGGTGAGTTCCCCGGGTATCTGTTCGTGGAGACTCGGCGGCACGTGGCCGCACTGGACGAACTGACTTCGGAAGAGGTCTCGGCGGTCTCGCGGGCGGCCTGGTGCGCGGCTCGCGGCCTGCGGGCGGAACTGGCTCCGGAGCACGTGTTCTCCGCCATCGCCGGACGGAGTGTCGCTCACTTCCATCAGCACGTTTTCGCGCGGCATCGGGGAACGCCCACTGAAATCGGGTGGATGGACGGTCCCTCGTGGACGGGTGCGCCGGTCATGGACATCGAGGCGCTCTGCGGTCGTTTGGCGAGCTACTTCTGAGCCAGGAACCGGGTGATGGCACGAATGCGGTCGCCGTCGAGGGTGAGGACCATCAACCCGGCCGGTGCCTCGCCGTGCCGGCAGTCGAAGGCAGGCTGGTTGTTCGCCCGGGTCGGCGTCATCGTGAAGCCCTCCGGGACCGGCACGGCCATGGTCACGCGGAGGAAGCCGGCGATCGCGTCGAGGCCGTGGTACTCGTGCGGCGCCGGCGGCATGGCGAGCCACGCGTCGTCGGTGAGCAAGCCGAGGACGCCGTCGAGATCGCCCTCGGTGAAGGCATCGGCGAACCGCCTGGTCAGCTCGCGCTCCTGGGGTGACGGCCGGTGCCCGGCGCCGTCACGATGCTTGTCGAGTGAGGCGCGGGCGCGCTGGAGGATGCCCTTGACCGCGGTTTCGGTGGTGCCGAGCATGCTCGCGACCTCGCCTGCGGGGAAGCACAGAACGTCCCGCAGGACGAGGGCGGCGGCCTGTCTCGGTGGGAGGAGCTGGAGGCCGGTGACGAAGGCGAGCTCGATCGCCTCCCTCGCGCTGTAGCGCGCTTCGGGGCCGGGCTCGCTGTCGGCGACGCGCTCGAGGAGTTCGTCCGGGTACGGCTGCAGCCAGGTCATCTCGCCGCGGAGGCTGGGCTCCGGCGGGTCGAACGGGGGCACCGGTTCAGGGGGACGGCGGCGGCCCGCGTCCCGCAGGGCGTTGAGGCAGCGGTTGGTGGCGATGCGGTACAGCCAGGTGCGGAGCGACGAGCGCCCTTCGAAGTCGTCGAGGCCGCGCCAGGCGGCGAGCAGCGTCTCCTGAACCGCGTCCTCGGCGTCGGTGAGGGAGCCGAGGATCCGGTAACAGTGCAGATGCAGCTCGTGCCGATAGGTGTCGGTGAGCTTGCGAAACGCCTGGTCGTCCGTTTTCCTCACGGGCGCGATCCTGTCACGACCTTTTTCGCGGCGCACCGTTCCGTTTCGGGTGGGGACGGTGTCTGACGGGGTGAAGGTCGACGAAAGGAACCATCATGACCAGTCCGGCTTTGGACGTCGCGCTCTCCTACCACCGGGCGTGGACCGGCAGTGCCTTGGAGAAAGACTTCGAGAAGGCGATGACCTACGTCGCCGACGACGTCGTCTGCCACACTCCCGCCGGGCAGCTTTCCGGCGCGGAAGCGTTTCGCGGGTTCATGGGCCCGTTCACCGAGATCCTGACCGGGTCGACCCTGCTTTCGGCGTTCGGGGACGAGACGACGGCGCTGCTGATGTACGACACCGCGACGCTGCCGGTGGCGAGTGCGCCCGGGGCTGAGCTGGTGACCGTGCGGGAGGGGAAGATCGTGGAGCTGCGGATCGTGTTCGACCGGGCGCCCTTTGATGCGGCGCGGGCGACGGCTGCCGGGGCGTAGACCGGAGAGTCTGCGTGCTCGACTAGGTGTGAGGACGTTCGTCTCGTTCAGAAGGGCGGGGTATCGTCCTCCGGCTCCGGGCGTGGGTCGTGGAGTGGTTCCGGTGTCGCGTCGTAGGTGCGTCCGGACGGGGTGGTGATGGTCATGCCGCCGTCGCCGGTGGGCGTCGCGGACCAGCCGGGTTCCTCCTTGAGGAGATTGTGGATCTTGCACGCTCCGCGGCAGTTGTGGTGATCGGTCCTGCCGTTCCGCGCCCGGGGAATGATGTGGTCGATCTCGGAGAACTCCGCCGGACGGTGGCAGCCGGGATGCGTGCATTCCCGGTCCCGCGCCTTGATCAACCGGGCCAGCGAGGCCGGTGACCGGTACTTGTCGGCACCGGCCTCCAGGAGTTGCCCGGTGGCGGGGTCGGTGATCAGCCGTGACCAGGTCGAGCCGGGATCGGAGGCGATCTCCCGCACGAGCCAGTCGGGGATGGGCCCGTAACCGGCCAGGGTCGCGGGATCCTCGCGAGCGCCCGCCAGGGTCAAGAAGTCGACGTAGACATGGATGTGCGCGCGAGGCTTTCCGTGCCCATCCTCGGCCAGAAGCCGTTCGGCGAACACGTCAGCGCGATGCTGATCCAGGGTCCGGGACTTGTCCCGTGCCCGGCGCGCCTGCGCGGCGCGGCTCATCGACGCGTAAATCGAACTCGCCACCTCGGAAGGCAGAAGACCGGAGAGAGTCGACATGGTCTCGTCTTCGTGGTCCAGCGAGACATGTCGTCGCGCGCGTTTCTTTTCCGCCCGTTCCTTATAGCCCGCCCGGTCGAACTTCTGCACCGCGCCGTTCACCGATTTGCGGATCGCCCCGGGGTCACGCCCGGCGAGCCGGTTGGCCATGAACGCGTCCACCTGCGAGGCGATCTCGTCCGAGACTTCGCGGGTCAACTGACTGACCTTTGACGCCTTGTACAGATCGATGTCACCTTTCTCCAGCGCCGCCAACGTGTTCGGCAAGCGCGCCACGAGAGAGCAGGACGTTTCGACCAGCAGGGAGGCTTGATTGCGAGAGACCGAGAAGCACAGGGCGACCTCCTCGGTCACCGATCTTCGCGAACCACCCGCAGCGGCGAACTCCGCTATGAACCGCACCTGACGACCCTGTGTCCGACGAAGCGAGACTTCTTCGTCGTAGGCGGAATCGAGAAGGCGAGCGGCTTTCGGATTGAAAACAAGGGTAGTGGTCATGTCCATGATCATACTCGAACGTGCGTTCGATCACCACTGAACGCGTGGGGTGGTTTCAACTGGTGAGTGCACCACCTCTAGTCTAGCAACACTTTGCTGAACGCTTCGATCGGCTTAAGCCAACCTAGTGTCTGTCGCGGCCGGTCGTTGAGTTCGTCTGCGATGGCATCGAGTTCGTCCTGTGAATATCCGGATAGGTCGGTTCCTTTGGGAAGGTACTGGCGCAGCAACCCATTGGTGTTCTCGTTGCTGCCGCGTTGCCAGGGCGAGCGCGGATCACAAAAATACACCGGCATGCCGGTGGTCATGGTGAACTTCCTGTGGCCGCCCATCTCGCCACCCTGATCCCAGGTGACGCTGTTCTTGAAAACGTCAGGCAAAGTGTTCATCTTGGCGGCCAGCCGCGGGGCAACGTTCTCGGCCGTGCGATCGTGAGGAATACGCACCAGCATGACGAATCGAGTGCGCCGTTCGACCAAGGTCGCGATCTGCGATTGATTGTTCGCGCCGACGATCAGATCGCCTTCCCAGAAGCCCGGCACGGCACGGTCCTCGGCCTCGGCCGGCCGCTCGCTGATCAGGACCATGTCCTTGATCTTGCCCCGCAGCTCCGCCCCTCGCGACCGGGCCCGTCGCTTGATCCTGCCTTGGCGCAACCCCTCGGCCACCTCTGCCCGCAACGTCCCCTTCGCCTGTACGAACAACGCCTGGTAAATCGCTTCATGTGACACCCAGCGAGAATGATCCATCGGATGGTCGAGCCGCAACCTGTACGCGATCTGCATCGGTGACCACTTTTTCCGCAACCCCTCATGCACCACGCGAGTCAGAAACGGCGATTTCAGCACCTTGCGTTCCTTTGGACGCTTCCGTAGTCGATCAGCCCGGCGCTGCGCAACCAACGGCGAATACGCCTCCCGTCCACCGTTGCGGTCAACCTCGCGGGACACCACCGAATGATCCCGTCCAATCCAGGCCCCGATCTCCCGAAACGACTTCCCCTGCCTCAACCCGAACGCGATCAATTCACGCTCCACCGACCGCAACGGAACACCACGCGACACGGCACACCCCTTCGCTACCCAGAACGATCATTATCCCAGCCGGTGCACTGACCATCTGAGCCCGTGTGGGTTTCAGCATCGAGCTCTTCTACGAGACCGTCCCACCCGCATTGCGGATCAGCCGTTGAAGCACCTTCACCGTCGTGACGTAGTCCCTATCCTCGATACCTTCATGAAGGGCGGCACGGATAGCGGGAGCGTTACGCGCGAGATCGACGCGGGCCTGCTCCCCTTCCTCGGTGAGCCATAGCCGGTTCTCGGTGTCCCAGGTCACCCAGCCACGCTCCACGAGCGCTTCGGCCTCCACCGCCAGATCGTCCTCGGGGCGAATATAGGAGACCATCGCCTCTCGCAGTTCGGCCAAGGTCATTCCCCGGCCGTCGGATGAGATGTCGTTCGCCGACAGATTGCGCAGCAGCCAGAACTGCGGCTGGGTATAGCCCTTTTCGGCCTGCCGAGCCCGGGTGAACGCGATGAGCGCTTCGTAAGCGACACCGGTCCAATACGCGGCCGGCTGTCCGGCCAGCTCGACGTCGGACATCTGCCGAGTCGTCATGTCGTGTCTCCTCCGGGTACTTCCGTGCGGGTCATGCTGATGACGGTAGAACCTCCAGCGCGGTCAAGGTCAAGCTCTGCCGCAGGAACCCACACCGGGCCAAGGTAGGGCCAACCCCCGCACCGACCCACCGGCCCACCACATTCACCCAGCCCCCACCCTCGGCCAGACTCACAACGGTGACCGCAAACCTCCGCACAGGCAGCGATTTCGCCCGCCTGTCCCGCCGCGTCAGCGAAGCGGGCCTCCTCGACCGCCGTCCCGGCTACTACGTCTTCCGCATCGGCCTGGTCGCCACCCTCTTCGTCGCCGGCTGGGTCGCCTTCTTCGCGATCGGGGATTCCTGGTGGCAGCTGGGGATCGCCGTCTTCCAGGCGGTGATGTTCGGCCAGATCGCCTTGCTGTCGCACGATCTCGCGCACCGTCAGGTGTTCCGGACCCGCCGTCCGAGTGAGATCGCGGGCCGGATCGCCGGGAATCTCGGTGTCGGCATGAGTTACGGCTGGTGGATGGACAAGCACACCCGTCACCACGCGAACCCGAACCACGAGGACCTCGACCCCGACGTCGATCCGGACATCCTCGTGTGGTCGAAGGACCAAGCGAGGGCCAGCAAGGGACTTCCGCGGTTCATCGGCCGCTACCAGGCTTTCCTGTTCTTCCCGCTGCTCACGCTCGAAGGCCTGAACCTGCACTTCTCCGGTATCCGCGCGGTCTCGAAGCCGGGCATCCGGCGGCGCGGGATCGAAGCGGCCTTGCTGCTGGCGCATTTCGCGCTCTACTTCAGCGCGCTGCTCGTCGTCCTCTCCCCCGGCAAGGCACTCGTCTTCTTCATCGTCCACAAAGCACTGTGGGGTGTCTACATGGGATCGATCTTCGCGCCCAACCACAAGGGGATGCCGATCCTGTCCGGCGAAACCGAACTCGACTTCCTCCGCAAGCAGGTGCTCACGTCGCGCAACGTCCGCGGCGGCAGGGTGGTCGACGTCGCGCTCGGCGGGCTCAACTACCAGATCGAGCACCATCTGTTCCCGAGTATGCCGTCGCCGCACCTTCGCCGCGCCCGGCCCATCGTCCAAGGATACTGCGCGGAAATCGGCGTCCCGTATCACGAGACGGGGCTGATCGAGTCGTACCGGCTCGCGTTGCGCAGCCTGCACGAAGCGGGTGAGCCGATCCGACTTTCGGAGGGTTCACCGGCTGAGACGACCGCCGGGCGCCGTTGACACTCCAGATACGGCTTCTTACTTTCAGTGCATGACGCCCCCGCAGATCTTCCCCGGCGCCACCCTGCATCCAGAACCGTTCCCGCCGGCTCTGCGCGCGGCGATCACGGCCAGCGGGCTCCCGCTGGACCGGATCCGCCACCGCCTGGAGCTCCGCGGCGTCACCATCAGTGTGCCGACGCTGAGCCATTGGCAGTCCGGCAGACGCAGACCGGAACGCCCGGAATCCCTCCGGGCGCTCGCCGAACTGGAACAACTTCTGGCCCTGCCGCCGTTGGCTTTGCGTTCGCTGCTCGGCCCGCCCCGGCCACGGGGACGAAAAAGCTCGGTCCCGGCGCAACGCCGGGACCGAGCCACCACCACCGAGGGAACCTACCCGACGTAGAGCGTGCGGTTCGGGCTACCGCTACCGGGGTTGGTCACCAGCCCCGGAGTCGAGGCGCCGATCAGCGCCTGAGCCACCTGGGCCCCGGTGGCCCCGGTGTGCGAAGACAGGTACAGCGCCGCGGCACCGGCCACGTGCGGAGCGGCGAACGAGGTGCCGTTACCGGTGTAGGTCGCGGTGTCGTTGTCCTTCCAGGCCGAGGTGATCGAGACGCCCGGCGCGAACAGGTCGATCACGGAACCGTAGTTGGAGAAGGAAGCGCGGCGGTCGGTGCGGTCCGCCGCGGCGACCGTGAGCGCTTCGGTCACCCTGGCGGGCGAGGTGTTGGCGGCGTTGACGTTCGAATTACCCGCGGCGACCGCCCAGGTGATCCCCGCCTTGATGGAGTTCCGCACCGCGGTGTCCAGCGCGGTCGACGCGCCGCCACCGAGGCTGGCGTTGGCCACGGCGGGCTTCTTGGCGTTCTGGGTGATCCAGTTGACGCCCGAGATCACGCCCGCGGTCGTGCCGCTGCCGTCGGAACCGAGGACCCGCACCGGGTACAGCGAAGCACCCTTGGCGACACCGTATTTCGCGCCGGCGATCGTGCCCGCGACATGTGTGCCGTGGCCGTAACCGTCGTCCGCGTTCGTGTCATTGTCGACGAAATCGTAGCCCTGCTTCACCCGGCCGCCGAAATCGGTGTGCGTGGCGCGAATACCGGTGTCGAGAACGTAGACGTTCACATTCGACGCGGTCGTCGAGTAATTGTACTTGTTGTCCAGCGGAAGATTGCGCTGATCGATGCGGTCGAGCCCCCACGACGGCGGATTCGTCTGCGTCGCCTCGGCGCGCACCACCTTGTTCTGTTCGACGAAGGCGACCGCCGGGTCGGCCGCGAGGCGCTTGGCCTGCCGCTCGCCCAGCGCCACCGAGAAACCGCTGATGCCCTGCGTGTACTGCCGTCCGATGGCCCCGCCGAACTTGCTTGCCAGCGAAGACTTGTCGACGGTGGTTCCGTCCTTGAGCACGACGATGTAGCTGTCGGCGATGGCGCCTTCCGCACCGGCGCCGACGATCGAGCCCTCGGCGGCCTGCGCCGGCGTCACCCCGGCCAAGACCGTGACGACGGCGGCGGCCAAGCCGATTCCGGCCAGTCTGCGAGAATTCCCGTTCACGTTGCTGTCCCCATTCCTTGGTGAGCTTCCGGTGAAAACGCTAAGCGGAAGCAACAGGAAAGGACAGCTTTACATTTTTTCGTTTATACGGTTATCCAGTTATACGTTTACAACCAATCATCGGGACGCGGCCACGGCATGAGCGCGGCGAGCGCGTCGGTCACCGGTTCCGTCACGGTGTACCGCCCGCGGTGGAACAGCAGCGGCCGGTCATCGGACGGTTCCCCGAGCGCGGTGACCCTGCCGACGACGACGTAGTGGTCTCCCGCCTCGTGCACGGCTTCGAGCGTGCAGTCGATCCACGTCAAAGCCCCTGTCAGCAAAGGAGATCCGGACGGCGAGGGGGCCCAGTCGACCGACGCGAACTTGTCCGCGCCCCACGACCCGAACACCGCGCTGACGTCCTGCTGGTGTTCGGCGAGCACGTTGACCGCGAACCGACCGGACTCGGCCAGCACCGCCCAGGTCCGGGAAGTCTTGGCGGGACAGAACAAGACCAGCGGCGGATCCAGGGAAAGCGCCGCGAACGACTGGCACGCGAACCCCACCGGTGCCCGGCCGTCGTGCCCGGTCACCACGGCGACGCCGGTGCAGAAGTGCCCGAGCACCGAACGGAACCGGGCGGGCTCGATATCCGCGGCGATCTCGGGATCGACGTCCGTCACCCGGGTCACGACTGACCCGGAGGCCGGGCGCCGACTGAAAAGTCGTGTCCCCACAAGGAAACCGCCGTACTCTCTCGGGCGATCCAGCTCTCGTCGTCCACTTGCCTTCCCTCGCAGCCGTATTCGATGTCGAATCCGCCGGGGGTCTTCATGTAGAACGAGAGCATCAGATCGTTGACGTGCCGCCCGAGGGTGGCCGACATCGGCACCTTCCGGCGGATGGCCCGGTCGAGGCAGAGGCCGACGTCGTCGGTGTTCTCCACTTCGACCATGAGGTGCACGATGCCGCTCGGAGTCGGCATCGGCAGGAACGCGAGACTGTGGTGACGCGGGTTGCAGCCGAAGAACCGCAGCCACGCGGGCGCGCCGTCGGCGGGCCTGCCGACCATCTGCGGCGGCAGTTTCATCGAGTCCCGCAAACGGAATCCGAGAACGTCACGGTAGAACCGCAGCGCGGCTTCGTCGTCGTGTGTGGACAGTACGACGTGCCCGAGCCCCTGCTCGCCGGTCACGAACTTGTGCCCGTACGGGCTCACCACGCGCCGATGCTGCAACGCCACACCGTGGAAGACTTCCAGCGTGTTGCCGGAAGGGTCCTCGAAGGACACCAGGCCGTCGACGCGGCGATCGGCGAGCTGATCCGGGGTGCCTTCCTTGTACGGCACGGAGTTCGCGTCGAGCGAGTCCCGGATCTCGTCGAGCTCACCGGCGGTGGCGACCTCCCAGCCCGCCACGGCGAGCCTGTCGTGCTCGCCGGGGAAGATGACCAGCCGAGCCGGGAAGTCGTCCATGCGCAGGTAAAGCGCTTCCGGGTTCGTCCCGGATCCCTCGACCATGCCGAGGACTTTCAGCCCGTATTCACGCCACGCGGCCATGTCGGTGGCTTCGATGCGGAGGTAGGCGAGCGAACGGATACCCATCAGGAGGCTCCCAGGAAGTCGAGTGCCAGCCGGTTGAACTCGTCGAACTTCTCCAGCTGCGCCCAGTGGCCGCAGCCGCCGAACACGTGCAGCTGAGCCCGCGGGATCGTCTTGAGCGCGAGCAGGGCGCCGTCGAGCGGATTGACCCGGTCTTCGCGGCCCCAGATGAGCAGCACACGCTGACGGAGGCGGTGCGCCTCACGCCACAGCATGCCTTCCTCGTAGGTGTCGGGCTGGGCGAACGACTTGCCCATCGCCTTCATCGCCGCGAGGGACTCCGGCGCACTCGCGGCGGCGAACCGCTCGTCGATCAGTTCGTCGGTGATCAAGGACTGGTCGTGCACCATGATCCGCAGGAAGGCTTCGAGCTTTTCCCGGCTGGGCCCCGGCGGGGCGCTGAACCGGCCCAGGTTCTTGATGCCCTCGGTGGGATCGGGTGCGAACAGGTTGAGGCTCAGCCCGCCCGGCCCCATCAGCACCAGCCGTCCGGCGCGTTGCGGATGGTTCAGCGCGAGCCGGACGGAAGCCCCTCCGCCGAGCGAGTTGCCCACGAAATGCGCCCGCTCGATGCCGAGTTCGTCCATCAGCCCGACGACGGCGTCCGCGCTGTGGCGGAAGTACTGCGGATGCTCGGTCGGCTTGTCCGACCGGCCGAACCCCGGCTGGTCGATCGCCAGTGTGCGGTAGTTCTTGGCGAACACCGGCAGGTTGCGGCCGAAGTTGCTCCACGCCGACGCGCCGGGGCCGCCGCCGTGCAGGAGGATCACCGTCTCCGGATGCTCCACGCCCGCTTCGTGGTAGTGCAGCTTCAGTCCACCTCGGACGGTGGCGTACTTGCCTTCGGTCATCAGACCATCGCATTCTCGACGGGCAGCCCGAAGGCACCGGTTCCGAACATGACGTAGGCGCGCTCGGCGTCGTTCGCCGCGTGCACGCGGCCGGCGTGGGCGTCGCGCCAGAACCGCTGGATCGGGGTTCCGGCCTGCAAGGCGCGACCGCCGGAGTTCTCGAAGAGCCTGTCGATCGCGAAGATCGCGCGTTCCGTGCCGCGGACCTGGTCACGCCGGACCCGCAACCGCGTGGGGAACGGCAGCTTCTCCCCCTTGCACGCCAGCTGGTAGAGCTCGTCGATGTTGTGCGTCAGCTGGAGCCAGGCCGCGTCGATCTCGCTCGCCGCCTCGGCGATCCGCACCTTGGCGAACGGGTCCTCTTTGGACTGTTCGCCCGCGTACGCCGCGCGCACCCGCTTGCCCTGGTACTCGACGTGCGCGTCGTAGGCACCCTGCGCCATCCCGATGATGGGCGCGGTGATCGTGCTCGGATGCACCGAACCGTACGGGAGCTTGTACAGCGGCCCGGGGTTGAGCTCCTGGCCGGGCGTCTTGCACTTCGACGTCGCGATGAAGCTGAGCGCGCGGTGCTTCGGGACGAAGACGTCGTTCACGATGATGTCGTTGGACCCGGTGCCGCGCAGGCCCACGGTGTCCCAGACGTCTTCGATCGTGTAGTCGCCGATCGGCACCAGGTAGGTACAGAAGTCGACGGGTTTGCCGTCCTTGAACACCGGCCCGCCCAGCAGCACCCAGGTCGCGTGGTCGCAGCCGGAGGAGAAACTCCAGCGGCCGCTGAGCCGGTAGCCGCCGTCGACGACGTCCGCCTTGCCCATCGGCGCGTACGAAGAGGAGATCCGGACGTCGTGGTCGTCGCCCCAGACGTCCTGCTGCGCCTGCGCCTCGAACAGGCCGAGGTGCCACGGGTGGACGCCGAGGATGGAGGCGACCCAGCCCGTGGACCCGCACGCGCTCGCGACGAGTTTGACGGCGGTGTAGAAGCTCACCGGGTCGGCTTCGAGACCGCCGAACGTCTTCGGCTGCAGCAGTTTGAAGAACCCGGTCTCCTGCAGGGACTTGACGGACTCCTCGGGAACGCGCCGGGCGTCCTCCGCCTCCTGCGCCCGTTCCCGCAGGACCGGCAGCAGCTCCCGGATCCCCGCGATCACGTCCTGCGCGGCGTGCTCGCTCATATGCGTTCCCTCTCTCGCCGTACTCCGTGAACCGGATCCAAGACTAGAACACGTTCTCGTTTTTGTCGACCGATCCCCGGTCGAGCGCACTGTGCGCTCCAGCACGCCGCCCGGAAAACACGCAGTCGGCCAGCGACAGACCGCTCACATAGGACCTAGAACAGATTCCCACCGCGGTCCGGCCTGCCGCGTACAGCCCGCGAATCGGGGCGCCGGAGGAGCCCCGCACGGCGCCGGTCTCCTCGTCGACGACCAGGCCGCCCAGCGTCAGCATCGGGCACGGATAGCCGAGGTTGGGCCGGATCGAGACGTCGATCAGCGAGTACGGCGCCCGGTCCAGCGGGCGCGCGAACTCCGCAGGTTTGCCCGTCGGATCCGCGCCGGAACGCGAGGCCTCGACACTGGCGACCAGCCCTCCGGGGTCGACGCCCGCCTTGCGCGCGACGTCTTCGAGCGAACCGGCGACGACCCGTTGCCGCAGCAGGTAGCGCACTTGAAGTCCTTGGAACCACTGGCTTTGCTTCCGCGCGTCACGGCGCACGTCGCGCACGATGGCGTCGTCGACCAGCAGCCAGCCCCGCCCGCCGTGCTCGGTGATCATGCGTTCGCCGACGGCCGCGCCGTAGCGGGATTCGTCGATGATCCGCCCGCCTTCCTTGCCGACCAGCAGGCCGCCGAGGAACGCGGACGGCGGGGTGATGAACCGCCAGGCGGAAATCCGCCCCAGTTCCGCCGTGGCCCCGCCCGCCTCGACGCCCATCCGGATCCCGGACCCGTCGTCGGCGGAGGTCCCCAGCGCGAGGCCGCCGCGATACGCGGGCGCGTGCTCACGCACCATCTCCCGGTTCGCGATGAACCCGCCCGCCGCGAGGACGACCCCGCGCGAGGCCGAAATCCGCAGCTCACGGCCGTATCGGCGTTCGATCCGCTCCACCCGCCGATGCAGCGACTTCCGCAGCGACGGTACGTAGATCCCCGGTTTGGCGGCGTACGCGGCCAGCTTCCGGTGTGCCGCCCGGACCCGCGCGGGCGCGTCCCGCAGGGTGGACACGACGACCCCGGTCACGGTCCCGTTCTCGTCCACGATCAGATTCCGCGCCGCGGTCTGCGGCAGCACCTGGATCCCGCGGCGCCGGACGGCCTCGGCCAGCCTCGCCATCAGCAGCTTCCCCGAAGTCCCCGGGCCTTTGACGCGATGTCCGCGCGGTGCCGGCTTCGCCGCGTCACGGAAGCCACCGGCCGCCTCGCTGCCCGAGTAGTACAGATAGTGCGCGTCGCTCGGATAGGACGTCTTGTACGGACACAGGCTCCCCTCGAACGGGACACCGTTGCCCTCCAGCCAGGTCACCATCTCCGTACTGCCCGCGCAGAACCGCCGCAGGGTCTCTTCGGAGACGACGTCGCCGACCTCGAGCCGCAGGTAGTCGTACATCGCGTCGACGCTGTCGTCGACACCCGCGTCCCGCTGTTGCGCCGTCCCGCCACCGGCGTAGACGACACCTCCGCTGACGGCGCTCGCGCCACCGCCGGAGAACCGCTCCACGACGAGCACCCGGGCGCCCGCGTCGGCGGCTTCGATCGCCGCACAGGCGCCCGCCGCCCCGAAGCCCACGATCACCACATCCGCGATGAGGGAGTCCATCACCCCACCCTAGAACTAGAACACGTTCTCGTCTATGGTGACTGGAGCAGCGCGGATGCTGCTACATGCTTCCTACAACGTGTTCCAGGTGAGGGGCGTATGGACTACGACGTGATCGTGGCGGGCAGTGGGGCCGCCGGGATGACCGCCGCACTGTCCGCAGCCCACCGGGGACTCGAGGTCCTGGTCGTGGAGAAGGCCGCCCACTTCGGCGGCTCCACCGCGCGGTCCGGCGGCGGCGTCTGGATCCCCGGCAACCACGCCCTGCGGGCGGCCGGGATCGAAGAACCCCCGGAGCGGGCGCACGAGTACCTCGAATCGATCGTCGGCGACGTCGTCCCGGCGGAACTCCGGTCGGCCTTTCTCGACCGCGGCCCCGAGGTCTTGTCCTTCGTCTGCGACAAGACGCCGCTGCGCTTCCGGTGGGTCCGCGGTTACTCGGACTACCACCCGGAGGCCCCCGGCGGGCGCGCCGGCGGACGGTCGGTCGAACCGGCCGCGCTCGACGGCAACCTGCTCGGGCCGGAGCTGGCGAATCTGGAGCCGCCGTACAGCGCTCCCCCGCTGGGCGCCCCGATCACCCAGGCGGACTACCGGTGGCTGAGCCTGCTCGCCCGGCATCCGCGCGGCATCCTCCGCGTACTCGGTCTCGGTGGCCGCTGGCTGCTGGGCCGGATCCGCCGTCAACGGCTTCTCTCCATGGGGCAAGCGCTTGCGGCCGGTTTGCGGGAGGGTCTGCGGCGGGCCGATGTCCCGGTCTGGCTGAACACGCCGCTGGTGGACCTCAAGGTCGAGGGCGATCGCGTGATCGGCGTCGTGGTCCGCCACGAAGGCGAGGAAAAGCTGATCCGGGCCCGGCTCGGTGTCGTCCTCGGCGCCGGAGGGTTCGAGCGCAATGAGGAGATGCGGGCCAAGTACCAGCGGGCGCCCATCGGCACGGACTGGACCGTCGGCGCCGAAGCCAACACCGGCGACGCCATCGGCGCCGGGCTCAAACTCGGCGCGGCCACCGCTCTGATGGACGACGCCTGGTGGGGCCCGTCCATCCCGCTGACCGGCGGCCCGTGGTTCGCGCTCGCCGAGCGGTCGCGGCCGGGCTGCCTGATGGTCAACGCGCGGGGTGAGCGCTTCGTCAACGAGTCGGCGCCCTACGTCGAGGCCGTGCACGCGATGTACGGCGACGGCGACGGGCCCGGCCGGAACTTCCCGACCTGGCTGGTGTTCGACCAGCGCAACCGCAACCGGTACATGTTCACCGGCCTCGGCCCGCGTCAGCCGCTCCCCGGCCGCTGGTTCAAAGCGGGCATCGCGGTCAAAGCGAGCACGATCGCGAAACTCGCCGAGCGGATCGAGGTCCCGGCCGACGCGCTGGAGTCCACCGTGCGGCGCTTCAACGGCTTCGCGAAAAACGGCGTGGACGAGGACTTCCACCGCGGGCGCAGCGCGTACGACCACTACTACGGCGATCCGCGGAACAAACCCAATCCGAGCCTGGGCCCGCTGGACGTCGCGCCGTACTACGCGGTGAAGATCGTGCCCGGCGACCTGGGCACCAAGGGCGGTTTGAGGACCGACCCGCACGCGCGTGTCCTGCGCGAGGACGGGTCGGTGATCGACGGGCTCTACGCGGCCGGCAACACGAGCGCGGCGGTGATGGGCCGCACCTACGCGGGCCCCGGCGCGACGATCGGCCCGGCGATGGTGTTCGGCTACCTTGCGGCCGAGCATCTCGCGCAGCAAGATCACACCAAAGCGGGAGGCAGCCGATGACGACGGAATCCGTACGGCAGATCGACGCGGGCGCGCCCCCTTCGCGGTTCGCGCGCGGCTGGCACTGTCTCGGCCTCGCCGAGCCGTTCCGGGACGGGAAGCCGCACGCCATCACGGCGTTCGGGACGAAACTGGTGGTCTTCGCCGACTCGTCCGGCAAGCTGAACGTGCTCGACGGGTACTGCCGCCACATGGGCGGCGACCTCACCCAGGGCGAGGTCAAGGGCGACGAGATCGCCTGCCCGTTCCACGACTGGCGCTGGAACGGCAACGGCAAATGCGTCTCGATCCCCTACGCCAAGCGGGTTCCGCTGCGGGCGCGGACGAAGACGTGGCAAGTGCTGGAGGAGAACAAGCAGCTGTTCGTCTGGCACGACCCGGAAGGCAACCCGCCGCCCGAAGACGTCGTCATCCCGCGCATCGAGGGCGTGTTCAACGGCGAGTGGAGCAACTGGACCTGGGACTCGGTGCTGATCGAGGGCTCCAACTGCCGCGAGATCATCGACAACATGGTCGACATGGCGCACTTCTTCTACATCCACTACGCCTTCCCGACCTACTTCAAGAACGTGTTCGAGGGGCATGTCGCCACGCAGTACTTGAACACGAAAGGCCGTCCGGACAAGGGAATGGCGTCCAACTACGGCGGCGAAGAGAACCTGTTGCGGTCCGAGGCGTCGTATTTCGGGCCGTCCTACATGATCAACACGCTGCTCAACACCTACCAGGGTTTCGAGATCGAGAACGTGCTGATCAACTGCCACTACCCGGTCACCGAGAACTCGTTCGTGCTGCAGTGGGGCGTGAGCGTGAAGAAGTTCGAGGGCGTCTCGGACGAGCACGCGGACAAGATCGCCGGGAAGTTCGCCAAGGGCATCGGCGTCGGTTTCCTGCAGGACGTGGAGATCTGGCGCAACAAGACGCGGATCGACAACCCGTTGCTGTGCGAGGAGGACGGGCCGGTCTACCAGCTGCGCCGCTGGTACGACCAGTTCTATGTGGACGCGGCCGACGTCACCGAGGACATGACGCGACGGTTCGAGTTCGAAGTGGACACCAGCCGCGCCAACGAGGTCTGGGCGGCGGAGGTGGCCGACAACCTGGCGCGGCAGCAGGCGGAAGAGGCCGGGGTGTGAAGCCCGAAACCGTCGAGTTCCTCACCGCCGGGCTGCGGCCGCTGAACTGCCGCTCGTGCGGGACCTGTGTGCTGGTCAAGAAGAACAGCATGCAGCACACCAGCATCCAGTGGACGACCGACGCGTCGCGGAGCTGCCCGGTGTTCGCGGCGCAGAAGGCGTCCGGCGCGCAGACGGCGTTGCTCGACACCTGCGGCAACCTCAGCGACAGCATCGACGCCGCGCTGAAGGACGGCCTGCTGGAGGTGCCCGAATGAGCGGTCCCGTCACCGTGACCGTGGCCGAGGTGATCGCCGAGACGGCCGACGCGTCGTCGATCGTGTTCGAGATCCCGGCCGAGCACGCCTCCGTTTTCGCCTACACCCCAGGGCAGTTCCTCACCGTCCGCGTGCCGAGCGAGCGGACCGGGTCGGTGGCCCGCTGCTACTCGCTCTCCAGCGCGCCGCACGAGAACCGGGTCCAGGTCACCGTCAAGCGCACCTCCGACGGCTACGGATCGAACTGGCTCTGCGACAACCTCCGTGCCGGGCAAGAGGTCCAGGTCCTGCCACCCGCCGGGGTGTTCAGCCCCGCGTCGCTCGACGAGGACTTCCTGCTGCTCGCGGGCGGAAGCGGGATCACGCCGGTGATGTCGATCCTGAAGTCCGCGCTGGAACACGGAACCGGCAAGGTGGTCCTGCTCTACGCCAATCGCGACGAAGGATCGGTGATCTTCGCGCGGGAACTGGCGGATCTCAGCGCGAGGTACGCGGACCGGCTGGTCGTGGTGCACTGGCTGGAGAGCCTGCAAGGTCTGCCGACCGAGACGCACCTGCGCGCCCTGGTCACGCCGTACACCGCGCACGAGGCGTTCATCTGCGGACCGGGTCCGTTCATGGACGCCGCGCGCGCGGTGCTCAAGGAGCTCGGACTGCCGCGCAAACGGATCCATCTGGAGCGGTTCCTGTCCCTCGGCGGGAATCCGTTCGAGGTGGCCGAACCCGTCGTCGCCGAAGAGGCCGAGACCCCTGCGGGAGTCGAGGTCACCCTCGACGGCGAGACCAGGAAGCTCGCGTGGCCGCGCCGGACGAAACTGCTGGACCTGTTGCTGGAAAAGGGTTTCGACGCGCCGTATTCCTGCCGTGAGGGACAGTGCAGCGCGTGCGCCTGCCGGGTCACCTCCGGTGAGGTGAAGATGCTGCACAACGAGGTCCTCGACGGCGACGACATCGCCGAAGGCATCGTGCTGGCGTGTCAGTCCTTGCCGCTGACCGACGAGGTCACCGTCACCTACGAGTAGGAGTTCTTCGTGCCCATCGATCCTTCGGTCGCGATCGGCGCCGACCTCGGCGAGGTGAGTTTCGCCTGGACCGCGTCCGACGTGCAGCTGTACCACCTGGCGCTGGGCGCGGGCTCGGATCCGATGAGCCCGCGGGAGCTGCGCTACACCTACGAGGACGGCCTCCGGGTGCTGCCGACGTTCGCGACCGTGGCCGCGAACCTGCGCGTGTTCGAGCCGCCCGCCGTCTCGTTCCCCGGCGTCGAGGTCGACCTCGGCAAGGTGCTGCACGGCAAACAGGAAGTGATCGCGCACCGGCCGATCCCGGCGTCGGGCAAGGCCGTGGCCAGGACGAGGATCGTCGACGTCTTCGACAAGGGGAAGGCGGCGGTGATCGTGAACGAGACGGTCGCCACCGACGCGGACGGAACTCCACTGTGGACGCTGCGATCGAGCATCTTCGCCCGTGGCGAAGGGGGTTTCGGCGGCGAACGCGGACCGTCCGATCGCGTCGAACTCCCGTCACGGGAACCGGACGCGGTCATCGACACGCCGACGTTGCCGCAGCAGGCCCTCCTCTACCGGCTTTGCGGAGACCGCAACCCGCTGCACGCGGATCCCGCGTTCGCCGCGGCGGCCGGGTTCGGCAAGCCGATCCTGCACGGCCTGTGCACCTACGGCGTCATCGCGAAGGCCGTCACCGACGAGTTCCTCGACGGCGACACCTCGCGCGTCGCCTCGTTCGCGGCCAAGTTCGCCGGCGTCGTCTTCCCCGGCGAACCGCTGCGGACCCGCGTCTGGCGGGAGCCGGCCGGGCTGCTGATCACGACCACCGCGCCGGACCGGGACGAGGCTCCCGTTCTTTCCGACACTTTATTGACCACTACAGACTGAATCCTCGTTCCCGCAGGTAGCGGCTCTGGCTAGACTCGTCCGCGTGCGCCCCTTGATCTCGGACCCGTATGCCGAACTCGGCCGGGATTACGCGCGATCGAGACGTCCGGATCCCCGGATCGCGGCCGCCGTGACCGCCGCGCTCGGCGACGCGCGGTCGGTGGTCAACGTCGGCGCGGGAGCCGGTTCCTACGAGCCGGAAGACCGCGGCGTGATCGCCGTCGAACCGTCGTCGCGGATGATCGGGCAGCGTCCGTTCACCGCGGCCCCCGCCGTCCAGGCTTGCGCGGAAGGGCTCCCCTTCCGTGACGGGGCCTTCGACGTCGCCCTGGCGGTGCTCACCGTGCACCACTGGACGGACGTGACCGCCGGGCTGGCCGAACTGCGGCGGGTGTCCCGCCGCCAGGTGATCGTGACCTGGGACCAGGCGGTGTTCGCGCGGTTCTGGCTGGTGCGGGACTACCTGCCGGAGATCGCCGAGCACGAGAGCCGGCTGGCCTGCCTCGACAGGATCGTCGAGGAACTGAGCGCGGCGGGCGGGACCCCGTCCGTCGCTCCGCTGCCGGTGCCGTCGGACTGCGTCGACGGGTTCCTCGGCGCGTATTGGCGCAGGCCGGAGGCCTACCTGTCCGAACGCGTGCGCGCGGGGATGTCCGGGGTGGCGCTGCTCGACCAGAACGTCGTCGCGGCGGCCGTCGGCCGATTGCGCGCCGACCTCGCCGACGGGCACTGGCACCGGCACCACGTCGGCCTGCTGGGCCGGACCGAGCTGGACCTGGGATACCGGCTCGTCACGACGTGATTCAGCCGGGTGGCGGAGCTGAGATGTCCAGTGGCAAAAGACACCACGCATGAACCCGCCCCGGCCGAAGGCCCCGCTATCGCGGTGGCAGGACGCCCTGTACGCCCATCGCGACGTAGATGACCAGGTAGCGTCCTGCCGACGCCGATCGCGGACGCGGGTTCATCTAGGTGATTCGGTACACAGTGGACACTCTCGCCGCGTGGACGGCGGTCGACCCCGGCTCCGGGTCGTGGTATTCATGGCTTTCGTGACGACAGGGACGGGGGCGGCATGACGGCGGAGTACTTCGTGGTCCGTGGCCAGGTGGAGAAGGGCGATCAGCGGGGCCGGGAACTGGGCTTCCCGACCGCCAACATCGCGCTGCGCGACCAGGACGGCCAGGTCGGCGACGGAGTGTGGGCGGGCTGGGCCGAGCGCGCGGACGGCACCCGGATCGCGGCCGCGGTCTCGGTCGGCAGGCGGCCGACGTACTACGGCGCGGACGGCTACCGGCTCGTCGAGGCGCACCTGCTGGACTTCGGCGGGAACCTCTACGGCGAGGTGCTGACCGTCTGGCTGGGGCACCACCTGCGGGAACAGCAGGCGTACCCGTCGTCGGAGGCGCTGATCGTCGCGCTGAACAAGGACATCGCCGACGCGGGCAAGTGGGCCGCGGACAACCCGGCCGAGGGCCTTCCCGCCGCCGAGGCGGCCGAAGAGGGTGTGGTCCGGCGCGTACCGGCCTCGTGACGTCAGACGGCCGCTCCCAGCAGCATGTAGCCCATCCCCAGCCCCATCACGACCCGGCACACCCGGCGTGAGACCTGGCCCGCGCCCGTGTCGCCCCGCGCGGCCGAGACACCCGCACGGATGGCGTCCACCGCGAAATACGCGGCCACGGCGCCGAAAATCAGGGAAAGCCACAGCGCCGAGGTGGTACCGGGGCCGGACATCACCAGCCACGGCCCGTGCGACACCTCACTGTGCGGCATGAACGTCACCATGAACAGCATCGCCGCGGCGGAGACGGCGTGGTGCCCGCACGCCGCGTGCCCGGACCGCCGTCCCTTCCACCACGAGACGGCGAACCAGCCCGCCGTCAGCGCGAGTACCGCCTGCCAGCCGGCGGCGGGAATGGGGCCGCCGACCGGGGACAGCATCGCGACCATGGCGACGACGAGCAGCAGCTCGGCCAGATCACCGTTGCGGACCGCCGCGCCGTGGCGTCCGTAGTCCAGCCGGACGAGTCTCAGCACGCACGGCAGGACCAGTACCGCGAACACCGCGGTCAGCGTCCACGCGACGACGATTGGTCCAGACATGGTGCCTCCCAGCCGGTCTCCCCCTCACCGTGGCAGGTACCGCTCTAGTACACCAGCGGGCATTGAGGTGATCTCACCCGGCGGTCAAGACCAGTCCGCTCGTAGGTACGCCCGTTCCGGCGGTCACGAGCACCCGTGCGGCCCCGTCGACCTGATTGACGGCGTCGCCCCGCACCTGCCGGACCCCTTCGGCGATCCCGTTCATCCCGTGGATGTAGGCCTCCCCCAACTGCCCGCCGTGCGGGTTGAGCGGCAGCTTCCCGTCGAGTTCCAGGGTGCCGCCGCCGATGAAGTCCTTGGCCTCGCCCTTCCCGCAGAAGCCGAGTTCTTCCAGCTGCATCAGGACATATGGGGTGAAGTGGTCGTACAGCACGGCGAGATCCATGTCGCCCGGTCCGAGCCCGGACTGCGCCCACAGTTGCCGTCCCACGACCCCCATCTCGGGCAGCGCGGGCAGGTCGTCGCGGTAGTAGCTGGTCATCACGTACTGGTCCGGGCCGCTCCCCTGCGCGGCCGCCGCGATCACGGCGGGCCGGTGCGGCAGGTCGCGCGCCCGTTCGGCGCTGGTGACCACGAGCGCGACCCCGCCGTCGCTCTCCTGGCAGCAGTCGAGCAGGTGCAACGGTTCGGCGACCCAGCGCGACGCCTGATGGTCCTCGAGCGTGATCGGCTTGCCGTGGAACCACGCCTTCGGGTTGGTCGCGGCGCGGGCGCGATCGATGACGGCGATCCGGCCGAAGTCCTCGCTGGTCGCGCCGTACTCGTGCATGTAGCGCCGGGCGAGCATGGCGACGGTCGCGGCGGGCGTCGCGATCCCCATCGGGTAGTGGAACGCGTTGTCGACGCCGGAGGAGTTCACCTGCCCCGCCGCGGCCGAGGAGACCTGGCCGAACCGCATCCCGGACCGTTCGTTGAAGGCCCGGTACGCGACGACGACGTCCGCGACACCGGTCGCGACGGCCATCGCGGCCTGCTGCACGGTCGCGGCCGCCGCCCCGCCGCCGTAGTGGATCCGGCTGAAGAACTTGAGTTCGGGGATGCCGAGTTCGCGGGCCACCGAGATCTCGCTGTTGCCGTCCATGGTGAACGAGACCAGACCGTCCACATCGGACGGCTTGAGCCCCGCATCGGCCAGCGCCGCCGAAACCGCCTCCGCCGCCAATCGCAGCTCGCTGCGCCCGGAATCCTTGGAGAACTCCGTCGCGCCGATACCGGCGATCGCCGCCTTCCCGGACAGGGTCATCACTCGCCTCCCAGGGTGATCGCGACGGTGCCCACCACGTGTTCGCCGAGACTGTCCACACCGGACACGGAGATCACCACGTCGTCGCCGTCGCGTTCGGTGACCCGCCCGGTGAAGGTCAAGGTGTCGTAGGCGTGGCAGGGCACGCCGAGCCGGATCTTGATCGACCGCACGAACGCCTCCGGCCCCGCCCAGTCGGTGACGAACCGTTGCACCAGACCGGTGTCGGTGAGGATGTTGAGGAAGATGTCCTTCGATCCCCGTCGCACTGCGGCGTCCCGGTCGTGGTGGACGTCCTGGAAGTCCCGGGTCGCCAGCGCGGTGCTCACCACGAAGGTCGGGTTGGCCTCGATCGTCAGCGGCGGCAACTCGGTGCCGACGGCACAGTCCTTCATCGCGCGACCCTCCAAGCGGGCAAGGTCAGTTCCTCGTCGACCTTCACGAAGGCGGCTTCCACTGGAAGTCCGATGTGGACGGCTTCGGGATCGGCGTCGAGCAGCTCGCCCATCACCCGGACACCCTCTTCCAGCTCAACGAGCGCGACCACGAACGGCAGGTCCTTGCCGGGGACCTTCGGATGGTGGTGCACCACGTAGCTGTAGACCGTTCCCCGCCCGCACGCCACGACGTGATCCGGCTTCGCGCCGAGGTCGCCGTCCGGCGGCATCGGACCTGGCGGATGCCGCAGCGTCTCGCCCCACCGCTGGATCCTCAGTTCACCCTCGCGCAATCCGGCCCAGAAGAACTCGGTGTCCTTGCTGATCACCGGCCGCAGTACGGGTGCCGCCGCCTTGGCGGGCTCCGCATCCGGCGGGCGGAACTTGAGTACCCGGAACACCATGTCCGCGACGGCTTCTTCGCCGACGTACCAAGTGGTCTTCGTCGTCACGAACCAGCCTTCGCCCAGCGCGGTACGTTTCGGCCCGACGACACTCTCGAGTTTCGCGGTCGCCTCGACCCGCTCGCCGTGCCGCAGGTAGCGGTGGTAGTTCTGCTCGGAGTTCGTCGCGACGACCGAGGTGAACCCGGATTCGTCGAGCACCTCCATCATCGCGCCGAGCGGATCGTCCGACGTCCTCGTCCAGTGCAGCCCGCCCATCGTCCACACCTGCGCCATCGCGGGAGGCGCGACGAGTCCTTTGTGGACACTCTTCGCGGCGAACTCTTCGTCGACATAGACGGGATTGCGATCGCCGATGGCTTCGACCCAGTTGTTCACCATCGCCTGGTTGACCGCGTCCCGGGCCGCCCTCGGCGCGGATTCCCCTTGTGCGGCGATGCGTTCGGCCGCTTCCTGGATGCTCATCGCGGCACCCTCGGCAAGCCGAGCCCGGCGGTGGCGATCAGCTCGCGCTGGATCTCGTTGACGCCGCCGCCGAAGGTCAGCACCAGATTGCGTTTGGCCACCACGTCCAGCCACAGCGCCAGTTCCGCGGTCTCGGTGTCGGCCTGATCGCCGTGCCGTGCCACGATCTCCTCCAGCCTCCTCGCCAGGCGCTGGATGCGTTCGGAACCGACGATCTTGGTGGCCGAGGCGTCGGCCACCGCCACCGGCCCGGTCGCCGAAGACGCCGCGACCTGCCAGTTCAGCAGTTCGTTGACCCGGGCCGTCGCCCAGGTTTCCGCGAGGACGCCACGGACGTCCGGCAGCTGCGTCAACGGCGTGCCGTCCGGCGTCTTCCTCGACGCCGCCCAGTCGCGGACGCGATCGTGGAGCCCGCCGATGCGACCGGCCGGGCCGAGCATGACGCGCTCGTGGTTCAGCTGGGTGGTGATCAGCCGCCAGCCCTCGTTCTCCTTGCCCACCAGCATGTTCGCGGGGACCCGGACATCCGAGTAGTACGTGGCGTTCACGTGGTGCGCGCCGTCGCAGGTGATGATCGGCGTCCACGAGTAGCCGGGGTCGCGCGTGTCCATGATGAGGATCGAGATGCCCTTGTGCTTCGGCGCGTCCGGCGCGGTCCGCACGGCGAGCCAGAGGTAGTCGGCGTCGTGCCCGCCGGTGGTGAAGGTCTTCTGGCCGTTGACGACGTACTCGTCGCCCTCGCGCACGGCGGTGGTCCGCAGCGACGCGAGATCGGTGCCCGCGTCGGGTTCGGTGTAGCCGATGGCGAAATGGATCTCACCGGCCAGGATCTTGGGCAGGAAGAAGGACTTCTGTTCTTCGGTGCCGAACGCCTGCAGCGTGGGCCCTACGGTCTGCAAGGTCACCGACGGCAGCTGGACGTCGGCACGGGCGGCCTCGTCGACGAAGAGGTGCTGCTCGATCTCGCCGAAACCCCGGCCGCCGTACTGTTCCGGCCAGCCGACGCCGAGCCAGCCGTCCCGGCCCATCCGCCGGACGATCTCGCGGTACACCGGTCCGTGCCGCTCGCGCAGCATCGAGCGCCGCTCGTCGGCGCTCACCAGACCGGCGAAGTACTTGCGCAGTTCTGAGCGCAACTGCTGTTGCGCCGCGGTCAGTTCGATCAGCATCGGTTCACCCCGCCACCAGTTCGCCCAAGGCGGCCAGCCGATGCGAGGCGCCGCCGAGCGTCCGTCCCAGATCCTTGACCGCCGACGAGAACCGGTGCAGCGGATACGTTTCGTCCACGCCGATCCCGCCGTGCAGGTGATGGCAGACGGCCAGCGCCCCGGGCGCCTCCTCCGCCAGCCAGTACGCCGCGACGTCGAGGTCCGCCTCGGCGTCGAGCCCCGCCGCGAGCCGCCAGACCGCCGACCGCGCGGCCAGCTGGACGGTTCTCGAAGCGACGTAGACGTCCGCGATCTGCTGCGCCACCGCCTGGAACGCCGCCAGCGGGCGCCCGAACTGCTCGCGTTCGCCGACGTGCTTGGTGGTCAGCGCGAGCGCGCCGGCGAGCAGACCGTCGCCGAACGCCACGAGGCCCGCGAGCGCGAACCGGTGCAGGGTCGCGATCGCTTCGCCGGGGCCGGGCCCGTTCAGGAGGTCGGCATCGGTGACGGTCACGGAATCGAGCGTCATCGTGTAGTCCGGGGTGCCGGAAGAGGTTCTCGTCGGCGTCAGCGTCACGCCGTCCGCCCGGGGATCGACCAGGAAGACCCCGGTACCGCCGGGCATCGAGACCGGCGTCAGGATCCGGCTCGCCTCCGCCGCGAACGGGACACCGACCTTGACCCCGCTCAGCCGCCAGTCCCCCGCCGGCTCGGCCACGCTCGCGGGCCGGGTGGCGAACGGCGTGGAAGGTTCGTGGAGTGCCGCGGTGAGCACGGATTCGCCCGCGGCGACCGGCGGGAGCAGGGCCGCACGCTGGTCCGGGCCGCCGAGCGCCGCGACCGGCAGAACCCCGAAGGCCAGCGACGCCAGCGCGGGAGTCGGTGAGGCCACGCGACCGAGCTCGGTCAGCACCAAGGCGACCTCGGCCACGCCGAGGCCGTCACCGCCGAGTTCGGCGGGCAGCGCCAGCGCGAGCAGACCGGAGCCGGCGAGCGCGCGCCACGTCTCGGCGGGTTCGCGCTCCTTGCCGAGCACGCGCGCGGTCAGCGCGGTGACCTCGGTCTGCGTCTCGTCGAACTGGAAGTCCACACTGGCTCCTCACCGGGGCGAACGGGCACAATACTGAAACCTGTTCTAGTCTTATCCGGAAGGCGGCCGAACGGCAACCCCTCGCTAAGGAGCGGCCTTGAGGAGTTCCTGGAGAGCATCGGGGAAGTGGTCGGCGAGCGGCCACAGGTCGCCGGTGAGTTCGCGGGCGCCGAGCAGGCCGACGTCCACCCGGCCCGCGTTGGACAGCACGGTGACGTTCAGCCCGGCGCCGTGGAGCACCGGCCCGAGCGGGTAGAGCCCGGTGATCCGGCAGCCCAGCAGGTACAGGGGCATCGGCGGACCGGGCACATTGGACACCACCAGGTTGTGCACCACCGGATGCCGTTCGGCCAGGCGCAGCGCGGAATACGCGCGGACCGCGAGACCGAACATGGTCGCCGCCGAGAACTGCGCCCAGTCCTGGAGCATGTCGGCGTCGATGTCGTGGTGGTGGTCCTTGGACAGCCGGTTCGACTCCGCGAGCATGAACACGCGCGCGGCGGGATCCTCCAGATGGGTGGGCAGCGACGCGAAGAAGGCCGAGACCTTGTTGCTGCCGTGCTCACGCTCGGTGCGTTCGTGCACCGACACCGGCACGGTCGCCACCAGCGGGTCTTCCGGCAACTCGCCCCGGTCCCGCAGGAACCGCCGCAGGGCACCGGAAACGACGGCGAGGACGACGTCGTTGACGGTCACCCCGAAGGCGTTCTTGATCCGTTTGACCTCGTCGAGGTCGAGGGAGGCGTAGGCGACACTGCGGTGTGCGGTGATCGTCCCGTTGAACGACGTGCGCGGAGCGGTGAACGGGACCGGCATTCCCTTGCCCTGCAACGCTTTACCGAGCCATTTCGGGACGAGCCCGAGCAGGTCCGGCAGCAGTTTCACCACCTCGGCCGGGCGTTTCACGAACGACGTCAGCCCCGCGCCGAGCAACGCGCGCCTGCCGGGAACGCCCCCGTTGTGGCGTTCGTCCCGCGCGATCTCCGGCGGCGGGGCGTCCGGTTCGAGCCCGGCGAGATAGGTGATCAGGCTGGCGCCGCTGACCCCGTCGACGCTGGCGTGGTGCATCTTCAGCAGGACCGCGATCTCGCCGCCGGCCAGGCCTTCGATGACGTGCAACTGCCAGAGCGGCTGCGCGCGGTCCAGCCGTTGTCCCGCGATGTGGGCGCACAGTTCGGCCAGTTCGCGCCGGTCACCGGGCGCCGGTACGCCGATCCGGTGAACGTGGGCCTCGAGGTCGAAATCCTCGTCCTCGACCCAGACGGGGTGGGTCGGATTCCAGAGTGGATTGTGCAGCTTGCGCCTGAATGCCGGGATCAGCCCGACCCGTTCGGCCAGTTTCTCCTTGAAGCGCTCGAAATCGTAGCCACCGGGCATGGTCGAACGGTCGAGGATGAGCAGTCCGCACACGTGCAGGACCTGGGCCTGCGTCTCCAGGTAGAGAAAACTCGCGTCCAGACCACTCAATCTCCGCATAAGAATCACCTTAAGTGAACTTTGCAACGGGTTCTAGGCGGTCACCCGGCGGTAGGATCGGTGTCCATGCAGCCGAGTTTCGTCGTCCGCCAGGCACTCCAGCTCGCGCTCGCCGCGAACGCGTTGAAGCCGCCGAGAGGCGCCAGGACGGCGGTTCCGGCGTTCTTCGCGGGCTGGCTCACCGGGGAGCTCGCCCCGCATCTGCTCGCGGTCACCGCGGCCGACGCGGCCGCGCACGTCGCGCGTCACCGGGGCGGATCGAGCAAGGCCGGTCTCGCGCTGGCGGCCGCGTCGGCGGCCGGTCTCGGCGCGCTGATCGCGCAGTCCCAGCGGGCCCGCGGCGAGATCGAGACGGCGCTGACCGAAGGCATCGGCACGGCCTACACCGAGGAACTGGAGCATCCGCCGAGCCCGACCGACCTCGCGACACCGTGGGGCCAGCTGGCCATGCCGTTCCGCATGCGCGACCCGGAGGTGCGCCGCGAACGCAACATCGCCTACGCGCCCGGCGGGAAGCGGTTCCTGCTCGACATCTACGCCCCGCGGAAGAAGGTCACCGGCGCGCCGATCCTGCTTCAGGTGCACGGCGGCGCGTGGGTGATCGGTAACAAGGACCAGCAGGGCCTGCCACTGATGCTGCACATGGCCAAACGCGGCTGGCTCTGCATCGCGATCAACTATCCGCTCTCCCCCGCCGCCCGGTGGCCCGCGCACATCGTCGCGGCGAAACGCGCGCTGGCCTGGATCCGGGACAACGCCGAGTCCTACGGCGGCGACCCGTCCTTCGTCGCCGTCACCGGAGGTTCGGCGGGCGGGCATCTCGCGGCGCTGCTGGCGCTGACCGCGAACGACCCGGCGCTGCAGCCCGGCTTCACCGAGGCCGACACGAGCATCCAGGCGTGCGCGCCGCACTACGGCGTGTACGACTTCGCCGCGACCAGCGGGCGGCGCTCCAGCCAGACGCGGTTGAAGACGCTGATCGCCCGGCACGTCTTCGAGGCGGACAAGGACCCGGTGAACTTCCTCGACGACTACATCGCGGCGTCACCGCTGGACCGGATCACCGAGGACGCGCCGCCGTTCTTCGTCATCCACGGCGTCCACGACTCGCTGGTGCCGGTGGGCGAGGCCCGCGAGTTCGTGCGCCGCCTGCGGGAGAAGTCCCAGCGTGAGGTCGCGTACGCCGAGATCTCCGGTGCTCAGCACGCTTTCGACGTCTTCCCCTCGATCCGCAGCGCCCATGTGGTCCGCGGGGTGGAGCGGTTCCTGGAATGGAGCTATCGCAGCTCCCTCCGTCGAGGTCAGGGCGGGTAGATCACGTCCGTCGGCCGCGTGGACGGCGGGCCGTCGACCCGCCAGCCCTCGCCGTCGCGCACGAAGCGGTACCAGCGTTCGTCACGGCCGTAGCGCAGTTGCAGGTCGCCCTGGGTGATCCGGTTCCGCCAGACCTTCGGCTCCCCAGGCAGTCCTGATTCGAAGAAGTCCGCTTTGGCCTGCGCGAGCGGCGCCTGCCCCGGCCGCCAGACCTCCCGGATCACCGCCATCCCGCCCCGGCCCGCCTCACGCCAGGCCTGAGCCCAGAGGCCGAGATCCCGGACCGGAACCCCCGCGGCCTCGGCGAGTTCAGCGACGACGCCGGGATCGCTCGCCGCAGCCCGGCGCGCGAGGTCTTCCTCGAATGTCAGCTCCACTTCGCGCTCGGGCCCCATGACCAGCAGTTCCCAGGCCCTCGCGGCGGCGTCGGCGGCCAGTTCCGCGAACGTGTCGCCGCTCCAGCCCGTGCCGTGCGGCGGATCGACGTCGAGGACCGCGGGCGGCCCGACTGTGCCGGGAACGGCCAGCCGCGGGGGCAACGCGGCGATCCGCCGGGTGTAGGCGCGTTTCGGGTCGACCCCGGGCGTGGCGGGGGCACGCACCCGCTTGCCCGGCTCTCTCGCGGGAGCCCGGCGGGACCGCAGTTCCGCGAGCACGGCCTCCCTCGGCCTGCCGCGCAGCAGGAACAGCACGAACGGATCTGCGTCGACCTCGTCCGCGACCAGGTAGTAGACCGCGGCGACGTGTTTGCACGGGTTCGCGCTGTCGGGACAGGAACACTTCGGACGCAGGTCGCCGGGGCCCGGCAGCAGATCCGCGCCGGCGGCCCGGGCATCCTCGGCCAGCTCACCGGGCAATTCGCCGTCGAGGAGAGCGGCGACATGCCCGAGCCGTGCACCGACCATGCCGAGCAGGCTCTCCCACTGCGCCTCGGTGAACGCCAGCATGTGGATGGTCACCCGGTACGGCACGGCGCGGCTGCCCTGCACCCAGGCCGTCACCTCGCCCGTGCCGACCACCAGCTTGCTGACCGTCCCCTTGCGCGCGTACGTGCGCCCGCGCGGCAACCGGTTCGGGTCGAGTTTGGCGCGGTCCTCCAGTGCTTCGACCCATGCCTGGCCCCACCACGTGTTGCCGAAGGTGCGCCGTTTCCGCCCGGTCGCGCTCGGCATCAGGTCTCCCCGAGCCGGACGAGGTCGGTGAGTTCGTCGTCGGACAGTTCGGTGATCCAGTTCTCGCCCGCGCCGATGACCGAGTCGGCCAGTCCGCGTTTGGTCTCCAGCATCGTGGCGATGCGCTCTTCCAGCGTGCCTTCGGCGATCAGCCGGTGCACCTGGACCGGCCTGTCCTGCCCGATCCGGTACGCGCGGTCGGTGGCCTGGTCCTCGACAGCCGGGTTCCACCAGCGGTCGTAGTGGATCACGTGGGTGGCCTTGGTCAGGTTGAGCCCGACGCCACCCGCTTTGAGGGACAACAGGAACACCGGCACCTCGCCCGCCTGGAACCGGGAGACCATCTCCTCGCGGGCCGCCGGCGTGCTCGACCCGGACAGCAGCATCGTCGGCAACCCGCGTTCGGCCAGGCGTTTCTCCAGCAGGCGGCAGAGCTGGACGTACTGGCTGAACACGAGCACGCTGTCGCCCTCGTCGAGGATGACGTCGAGCAGTTCCTCGAAGGCGGCGAGCTTGCCGGAGCGGCCGTGCAGCACGCCGGGTTCCTTGAGGTACTGCGCGGGATGGTTGCAGATCTGCTTGAGTTCGGTGAGCAGTTTGAGCACCTGCCCGCGCCGGGCCACCCCGTCCAGTTCGCGGATCATCGCGAGGTTCTCCCGGACGACGGCCTCGTACAGCGTCGTCTGCTCGGCGGTGAGCGGGACGAACCGGTCGGTCTCGGTCTTGCGCGGCAGTTCCGGGGCGATGTCCGGATCGGTCTTCTTGCGGCGCAACAGGAACGGGCGCACGGTCGCGGCGAGCCGTTCGGTGACGGCGGCGTCCCGGTCGCGTTCGATCGGGCGCGCGACCTTGCGGCGGAACCCGTCGAGCGAGCCGAGCAGTCCCGGCGTCGTCCAGTCGATGATGGACCACAGTTCGGTGAGACGGTTCTCCATCGGCGTCCCGGTCAGCGCGACCTTCGCGGCGGCCGGGATCTTCCGCAGTTCCTTGGCGGTGACCGAAAGCGGGTTCTTGACGTGCTGCGCCTCGTCGGCGGCGATCATCCCCCAGTCCACTTCGGACAGTGTCTCGCGATCCCGGCGGAGGACGCCGTACGTGGCGAGCACGACCTCGTCGGACGCGACCTCGTCGAGATGGCGCCCGCCGCCGTGGAACCGGCGCACCGGGATGTCCGGCGCGAACCGGGCGAACTCGCGTTCCCAGTTGCCCAGCAACGAGGTCGGGCACAGGACGAGCGTGGGACCTTCCTTCAGCGGGCGGCGGTGCAGATGCAGGGAGATGAGCTGGATCGTCTTGCCCAGCCCCATGTCGTCGGCGAGACAGGCGCCCAGACCCAGCCCGGTCATCGTCGCCAGCCAGGCGAGGCCCGCCTTCTGGTACGGCCGCAGGGTGGCTTGCAGTTCGGCGGGCTGCTCGATCGGTTCCGCGGCGCTGTCACGGATCCGCTGGAGCAACCCCGCCAGCGCGGACGGGACGGTGAACTCGACCTTTTCGCCGTCCAGTTCCAGTTCGCCGGTGAGCGCCGCGGCCAATGCCTCGGCCCCGGACAGCTTCTTCGCGCGGTGAGCACGCACCTTCGCGATCAAGCGCGCGTCGACCTTGATCCATTTGCCCCGCAGCCGCACCAGCGGCCGTTTCGCCTCCGCGAGCGCGGTGACCTCATCGTCGGTGAGTTCCTCGTCCCCGAGGCTCAGCCGCCAGCGGAACTGCAAGAGGCTCTTGAGCGTGAACTCGGGGCCGGTGACACTGCCCGGCGCCTGCGTCGCGCTCGCCTTGGCCTTGAGCTCGCCCGAGAACAGGTCCTTCGGCCACTGCACCTCGATACCCGCGCCGCCGAGCGCCGCGTCGCCGTGGGTCAGCAGGTCGACGACCTCGTCGTACTCCAGCGCCAGTTCGGTCGGCGCGGCCGATCGCAGCATGCGGCCGAGCGGCGACCACGCCCTGGCGCCTCGCCGCAGCCCGAGCAGCAACTGCGTCTCGACCTGCTCGCCCATCCGCTCCAGCACGGCTTCGGGCGCGTCCCACAACGTCGCCGCCTCGACGATCAGGCTCGGATCGGCGGTGCTCCGCACGGCGAGGACCGCGGCGAAAGTGGGCTCTTCCTCGGGGTTCTCGGGCTCGTGCACCTCCATACGCAGGATGAGACGCGCGCCCTGGGCCTGACGGGCGTTCAGTTCCGCGAGCCACGCGGCGCCGTCCGGCCCGACCAGCGTCGGCTCGGCCGAGGCGAACGCCGGACCACCGGCGGCGACACTCGCGGCGGGCGTGCGCACCAGCACGTCCGCCGTCGCGTCCCAGAGCGCGCGGATCAGCGACTCCGGCGAATGCAGCCGGATCCGTTTCAGCCCGGACAACGGCAGCGCGTGCGCCTCGGGCGGCAGCGCGGCGGCGAGCCCGCGCAGCAGCTCCTCGTCGGCGACGTCGAGCGGGCCCACTCGCCACGAATCCACCCCACCGGGTGAGGCCGCGGGCAGCAACCTGCCGCGGGCGATGAGGTTCACCCCGGCCTCGGCGGCGGCCGACCACGCGGCGATGGCCGGACTCAGCTCGCCCTCGGCGGTCAGCAGCCGCGGAATCGCGCGTGACAACGGGACGAGCGCCGCGTCGACCTTCGTGCGCCGGAAGACCTTGTTCTCCTTGCCCGCCGGAAGCACGAGTTCGATCGCGGTGTCACCCGCTACGCCGTCTCCCCAGAGCGCCAGCACGCCGTCCCGCGGGGGATCCGAGGGGACGAAGATGGCTTGGGTTCCTGTGCCGAACTCCACGACCCGCACGCTAGAGCACGGGACCGACAACCGGCCGGCGGCGGTGCTATGAAAGGCCCGTTACTTGCAAATTTTGCAAGTAACGGGCCTTTCATAGCACTTCACGGAGCCGTGACCGGGACTTTCAGGACCGTGGGAGCCCCAGCAGCCGCTCGGCCGTCAACGACAGCAACACCTGCGTGGTGCCGCCCGCGATGCTGAGGCAGCGGGTCAGCAGGAACTCGTGCTGCGCGGGGTCACCGGCGACGAGGGCGTTCTCGCCGAGCGCCTCCAGCGCGAATTCCGCCACCGCCTGCCGGTGCCGGACGCCCAGCAGTTTGCGCACGCTCGACTCGGCTCCCGGATCCTGGCCGTCGAGCCGCCGCAGCGTCGCCCGCAGGTCCAGCACCGAACACGCGCTGCCGTCGGCGATCAGCGCGCCGAGTTTCTCCGGATCGGCGCCGTCCCCGAGTGTGGCGAGCAGGTTCTCGACGCCTTCTCCGACCGCGGAACCGCTCCCGAGGGCGACGCGTTCGTTCGCCAGTGTCGTCCGCGCGAGCCGCCAGCCGCCGTCGACCTCGCCGACGACCATGTCGTCCGGGACGAAGACGTCGTCGAGGAACACTTCGTTGAAGACGGCGTCACCGGTGATCTCGCGCAGCGGGCGGGTGCTGATCCCGTCGGCGGTCATGTCGACGAGGAAGTAGGTGATGCCCTTGTGTTTCGGCGCGGCCGGATCGGTGCGCGCCAGGCAGATCGCCCAGTCGGCTTCGCGAGCAAGCGACGTCCACACCTTTTGGCCGTTGAGCAGCCATCCACCGTCGACGCGCCGGGCCGTCGTGCGCAGCGACGCGAGATCGGAGCCTGCTTCGGGCTCGCTGAACAGCTGGCACCAAATGATCTCGCCGCGCAACGTGGGCGCGGCGAACCGGTCCCGCTGTTCGGGAGAACCGTGCTCCAGCAGCGTCGGGATCGCCCAGGAGCCGATGACCAGGTCGGGACGGCGGACGTCGCCGTCGGCGAGCGCGGCGTCGATCCGCAGTTGCTCGGCGGCGGCCGCGCCCCGGCCGTAGGGCGCGGGCCAGTGCGGGGCCAGCAGCCCCGAATCGGCCAGCGCGACACGTCGTTCCGGCTCGGGCAGAGCGGCGATTTCGCCGACCAGGGCACGGAGTTCGGCGTCCTCGCCGACCTCGACGCGCAACGTCCGGCGGTCGCCGCGCAGCGCGAGTTCGGCGGCGCGACGACGCCACCGGGCGGAACCGCCGAGCCACTGCCGCAGGGCCACGGCACGGCGCAGATAGAAGTGCGCGTCATGCTCCCAGGTGAATCCGATGCCACCGAGGATCTGGATGCAGTCCTTCGCGTTGGCGACGGCCGCGTCGAGGGCGTAGGCCGCCGCCGTCGCGGCCGCGAGCGGATGCTGCGCCGGGTCGTCGGCCGCCCTCGCCGCGTCCCACGCGAGAGCGTCGGTGGCTTCGGCCCGGCAGAGCATTTCCGCGCAAAGGTGTTTGATCGCCTGGAACGAGCCGATGGGACGGCCGAACTGTTCTCGCACTTTCGCGTACTCGACGGCGGTCCGGAGGCACCATCGTGCGATCCCCGCGGCTTCCGCGGCGCCGAGCGTGGCGGCGTAGGCGTCCACGGGAAGCGACTCGAAGACCGCTTCGGCCCGCACGCCCGTGCAGCGGACGCGGCCGACCGGGCGGGACACGTCGAAGGGGTCACACTGCTCGATGTCCACTCCGGACGTCCCGGGTGGGATGAGCGCGCAGACGTCGCCGTCGGAGACCAGCAACCATGCCGACGGGTGAACGTCGAGAGCCGGTCCTGACACACCGTCGACGACCGAGTCCGCGATACGGAAACCCGGGCCGAGCACCACCGCCAGCCGTTCGGTCCCGTCCGCGAGACCGGGCAAGATTTCCTTGGCGGCCAAGGGATCCGTCGCGAGCAGCGCGCCGCCCAGCGCGGTCCCGAGTACAGGGCCGGGTACGAGTGCTTCGGCGGCTTCGGCGAGCCCGGCGGCCAGGTCGGCGAGCGTGCCACCGGCGCCGCCGACGTCTTCGGGGATGGCGACGCCGAACAAGCCGAGTTCCGCCAGCCCTGGCGGCGACTCGGCGATCCGGCCACTTCGGACGGCGTCGACGGGGCGGGCGGCAGCCGCCCACGCCCGGATCGACGCGGCCAGCGCCGCCTGTTCCTCGGTGAGCGCGATCGACACGGGTGAGACCTCCTCGCCGGACCTACCCGCGAGTGTAGAACGTGTTACAGTTTCTTGCCCAGTGGGTCACGTCTTGAACAGTTCGTCCGCTTAGGTACGCTACGCGGAGAAAGTGGAACAAGTTCCGAAGATCGGTTCGATGAAGGGGGACGTGGCGATGCCAGGGAAGGCCAAGGCACCCACGAGCGCGAAGGCGCGAAGCGGCAACGGTCTCTCCGCCCTGGGCGGCGAAGAACTCGGCTCCGCGGCACAACGCGACCGGCGGCGCCGCATCATCGACGCGACCCTGACCCTCGCCGCCAAGGGCGGGTACGACGCGGTCCAGATGCGGGCGGTCGCCGAGAAGGCGGACGTCGCGCTCGGCACGCTGTACCGCTACTTCCCCTCGAAAATCCACCTGCTCGTCTCCGGGCTGGCCAGGGAATTCGAACGCGCGCAGGAGAAACTCGAGCGCGCGGCCATCCCCGGCGACACCCCGAGCGAGCGGCTCATGGTCGTCCTCGGCCGCAACACCCGGCTGATGCAGCGGGACCCGCATCTGACCGAGGCCATGGTCCGCGCGTTCATGTTCGCCGACACCACCGCGGCCGCCGAGGTCGAGCAGGTCGGGCGGCTGATGGAGAACATGTTCGCCAAGGCCATGGGCATCGAGGACCCGACCGAGGCCGACCGCGACATCTTCCACGTCATCGCCGACGTCTGGATGGCGAACCTGGTCGCCTGGGTGACCCGCCGCGCTTCGGCCGCCGACGTGGCGAACCGGCTGGAACTCTCGGTCCACCTGCTGCTGGACAAAAACGGCTGATCCGCCCCTCAGGCGGTGAGCTTCGGCAGCACGTCCCGCCCGAAGGTCTCGATGAACGCGTCCTGGTTCCGCCCCACGTTGTGCACGTAGATCCGGTTGAAGCCGGCATCGACGTACTTCTGCAGCGCGGCACGGTGCACGTCCGGGTCGGACGAGACGACCATGCGGCCCTCGAAGTCCTCGCGCCGCACCAGTTTCGCCATCTGCGCGAAGTCGAACGGCGAGCGGATGTCGGCCTTCGGGAACTTCATGCCGCCGTTGGGCCACTGGTCCATCGCGTTGGCCCACGCCGTCTCGTCGTCCTCGGCCCACGACAGGTGCACCTGCAGCAGCTTCGGCATCGTGTCCGGGTCCTTGCCCGCCTTGCGCGCGCCGGTCCCGAAGTTGTCGAGGATCCCCGCCAGCTTCTCGATCGACGCGCCCGGCGTGATCAGCCCGTCCGCGAGTTCGCCGGTCTTGCGCGAGGTGTACGGGCCCGCCGACGCGATGTAGATCGGCGGCGGCTCGTCCGGCAGCGTCCACAGCCGGGTGGTGTGCAGTTTGAAGAACTCGCCGCTGTGCTTGACGTCCTTGCCGGTGAACAGCTTCCGGATGACCTCGAGCGCCTCGAACATCCGCCGCACCCGCTCGGGCGCTTCGGGCCAGTAGCCGCCGATGATGTGTTCGTTGAGCGCCTCGCCGGAGCCGATGCCGAGCCAGGTCCGGCCCGGGTAGGTCGCTTCCAGCGTCGCCGCGGCCTGCGCGACCATCGACGGGTGCAGCCGGAACGACGGGCAGGTCACGCCCGGCCCGAGATCGCCGGTGGTGTTCTCGGCCAGCGACGCGAGCACGCTCCACACAAAGGAAGCTTCACCCTGTTGAGGGACCCACGGCTGGAAGTGGTCGGCGGCCATCTGGCCGGAGAATCCGTGCTGTTCGCCGAGCGCGGCCAGCCGGATCGACTCGCGCGGCGAGAACTGCTCGAGTGCCGCGGCCAAGCCGATTTGAACCTCAGTCACGCCTGCTGCCCCTTTCGAAAGCTTTCGGCGACCTTCGCGTACTGGTCGAGTCGCTCCAGTGTCGCCGCTTCGGGCTCGGTCGGCAGGAAGAGCGTGGCCTCGTCAACGCCGCCGTCGGCCAGCTTGCCCAGCGCGTCCTCCTCCGGGGTGGCGCCGAAGGCCGAGAACTTGATGTCGCTCCGGCCCTGGTCGGCCAGCCACTGACGCGCCCGGCGAAGCTCCTCGGGCGGGGTGTGGGCGTGGGGCAGCCAGCCGTCGCCGTACTTGGCGATCCGCTCCATCGCCTTCTCCCCGGCGCCGCCGATGTAGATCGGCGGATGCGGCTTCTGCACCGGCTTGGGCCACGCGAAGATCGGGTCGAAGTCGATGTACTTGCCGTGGAACTCGGCCTCGTCCTTGGTCCAGATCTCCTTCAAGGCGGCGAGCTGCTCGTCGACGAGCACGCCCCGCGTCCGCGGATCCGTGCCGTGATTGCGCATTTCCTCCCGGTTCCACCCGACGCCGACACCGAAGAGGAACCGGCCTCGCGAAACCAGGTCCAGCGAAGCGACCTCCTTCGCCGTGTGGATGACGTCGCGCTGCTGCAGCAACGCGACACCCGTGCCCAGTTTCAGCGTCGAGGTGGCACCGGCCGCCGCGGTCAGCGCGACGAACGGGTCCAAGGTCCGGTAGTACACGCGCGGCAGGTCGCCACCGCCCGGGTACGGCGTTTCCCGGCTGACCGGGATGTGCGAATGCTCCGCGATGTGCAGCGAGCTGAACCCGCGCTCTTCCGCGGCGGCTGCGAGGACGTCCGGCCTGATGCCTTCATCGGTGATGAAGGTGGCGATTCCGATCTCCATGTTCTGCAACTACCCGAACACGCCCCGCTGTATTCCCGCGCCCTAGACGTTGCGGCGGTACTGCCCCCCGACCTCGAAGAACGCCTCGGTGATCTGGCCGAGCGAGCACACCCGGGCCGCGTCCATCAGCACACCGAACAGGTTGCCGCCGCGGGTCGCCGCCTCGCGCAGCGTCTTGAGCGCGACCTGCGCCTCGGCGTGGTGCCGGTGCTGGAAGTCCTCCAGCCGGTGCAGCTGCGACACCTTTTCGTCCTCGGTCGCCCGCGCCAGCTCGACCTCGACGTCGTTCTCGCCGCCGTGCGGGTTGCGGAAGGTGTTGACGCCGATGATCGGCAGCGTGCCGTCGTGCTTCTGGCGTTCGTAGAGGATCGACTCGTCCTGGATCTTGCCGCGCTGGTAGCCGGTCTCCATCGCGCCCAGCACGCCGCCGCGCTCGGAGATCCGGTCGAACTCCAGCAGGACGGCCTCTTCGACCAGCTCGGTCAGCTCGTCGATGATGAACGAGCCCTGCAGCGGGTTCTCGTTCTTCGACAGGCCCCATTCCTTGTTGATGATCATCTGGATGGCCATCGCGCGCCGCACCGAGCTCTCCGACGGCGTCGTGATCGCCTCGTCGAAAGCGTTGGTGTGCAAGGAGTTCGCGTTGTCGTACAGCGCGCACAGCGCCTGCAGCGTGGTCCGGATGTCGTTGAAGCTCATCTCCTGCGCGTGCAGCGACCGGCCGGAGGTCTGCACGTGGTACTTGAGCTTCTGCGAGCGCTCGTTGGCGCCGTAGCGCTCCCGCATCGCCACCGCCCAGATCCGGCGGGCGACCCGGCCCAGCACCGAGTACTCGGCGTCCATGCCGTTGGAGAAGAAGAACGACAGGTTCGGCGCGAAGTCGTCGATGCTCATCCCGCGCGCGAGGTAGCTCTCGACGTAGGTGAAACCGTTCGACAGGGTGAACGCCAGCTGCGAGATCGGGTTCGCCCCGGCCTCGGCGATGTGATAGCCGGAGATCGACACCGAGTAGAAGTTCCGGACACCGTGGTCGATGAACCATTCCTGGATGTCGGCCATCATCCGCAGGCTGAACTCGGTGGAGAAGATGCAGGTGTTCTGCCCCTGGTCCTCCTTGAGGATGTCCGCCTGCACGGTGCCGCGGACGTTGCGCAGCGCCCATTCGCGCAGTTCGGCGGCCTCGGTTTCGGACGGCTCGCGGCCGTGCTCGGCCTTGAACGCCTCGACCCGCTGGTCGATCGCGGTGTTGAGGAAGAACGCGAGGATCGTCGGCGCCGGGCCGTTGATCGTCATCGACACCGACGTGCTCGGCGACGTCAGGTCGAAGCCGTCGTAGAGCACCTCCATGTCCTCGAGCGTCGCGATGGAGACGCCGGAGGTGCCGACCTTGCCGTAGATGTCGGGGCGAGTGTGCGGGTCGTGCCCGTAGAGCGTGACGGAGTCGAACGCGGTCGAGAGGCGCTTCGCGTCGGAGTCGGCCGAGAGCAGCTTGAACCGCTTGTTGGTGCGGAAGGGGTCGCCTTCGCCGGCGAACATCCGCGCCGGGTCCTCGCCCTCGCGCTTGAACGGGAAAACGCCCGCGGTGTAAGGGAAGTATCCGGGCAGGTGCTCGCGGCGCAGGAACGACAGCAGCTCGCCGGACTCGGTGTAGCGCGGCAGCGCCACGCGCGGGATCCGGTTGCCGGACAGCGTCTCGCGCCAGAGCTGGGTGTGCAGTTCCTTGTCGCGGATCTTCACGACCAGTTCGTCGGCGCGGTAGGACTCGGCGAGCTCGCCGAAGCGCGCCAGCAGATTCGTCGACTCACCGTCCACATCGGACTCGGCGGCGGCGAGCAGGCCGTCGAGCGCGTCGGTGCTCGCGTCGACCTCGGCCAGCGCTTCTTTGGCGACGGCGAGGTGCTCGCGTTTGCGGAGCGCGGCGACCTGCTGCTCGGTCTTGGTGTGATAGCCGCGGACGGTGTCGGAGATCTCCGCGAGGTAGCGCGTCCGGTTGGCCGGGATGATCGTGCTGGCGTCGGTGGACACCTTGCCCGCCACCTTCGGGAGCACACCGGGCGAGACGGTCAGGCCGCGCTCGGCGAGCGTGTCGCGCAAGTGCTGGTAGAGCGCGGTGACACCGTCGTCGTTGAACTTGGCGGCGCTGGTGCCGTAGACCGGCATGTCCTCGGGCGAGGAGCTGAACGCCTCACGGTTGCGGACGAGCTGGCGAGCGACGTCACGGCGGGCGTCTTCGGCGCCGCGGCGCTCGAACTTGTTGATCGCCACCGCGTCGGCGAAGTCGAGCATGTCGATCTTCTCCAGCTGCGACGCGGCGCCGAACTCCGGCGTCATGACGTACAACGACTGGTCCACGTAGTCGACGATGCCGGCGTCACCCTGGCCGATACCCGGGGTCTCGACGATCACGAGGTCGAAGCCCGCGGCCTTGCAGGCGAGGATCGACTCCGAAAGCCCGGTGGGGATCTCGCCGCTGGTGGTCCGCGTGGCCAGCGAACGGAAGTAGACGGGGCTGCCGTCGAGACAGTTCATCCGGATCCGGTCGCCGAGCAGCGCTCCCCCGCCCTTGCGGCGCGACGGGTCGACGGCGAGCACGGCGATGCGGAGCTTGTCCTCCTGGTCGAGCCGGAACCGCCGGATCAGCTCGTCGGTGAGCGACGACTTGCCGGAACCACCCGTTCCGGTGATGCCCAGCACCGGCGTCGTCCGCGCCTTGGCGGACTCGGCGATCTTGTCGAGCCACTCCCGCGGCAGGGTTTCACGCTGGAGCTGGGTGATGACGCGGGACAGCGCCGGGATGTCACCCGAAAGCAGTTTGTCCAGCGAACCGGGCGACTCCGCGGACAGATCGGTGTCGCAGGCCTTGATCATCAGGTTGATCATGCCCGGGAGGCCCATCTCGTAGCCGTCCTCGGGCGAGAAGATCCGGGCGACGCCCCGCGAGTGCAGCAGGTCGATCTCCTCGCGGACGATGACACCGCCCCCGCCGCCGAACACCTTGATGTGCCCGGCGCCGCGTTCGTTCAGCAGCTCGACCAGGTAGCTGAAGTACTCGACGTGCCCGCCCTGGTAGGCGCTGATGGCCACACCCTGGACGTCCTCGGCGATGGCCGCGGTGGCGACCTCGTCGACCGACCGGTTGTGCCCGAGGTGCACGACCTCCGCACCTTGCGACTGCAGGATGCGCCGCATGATGTTGATGGACGCGTCGTGCCCGTCGAAGAGGCTCGACGCCGTCACGAAGCGAACGGGGTTCACGGGCCGGTGCAGGTCGCTGCTCATCTCTCCAAAATACTTGGACTTCCGACTATTTTAAACCCATCCACTCGCGTGACGGCGCTCTCACTCGTCCTTGACAGATCAACTCTTACCAGTATATTCAACCAAAAGGTTAAACAACCGATTGATTGAGCAGAGATGACCACTGATCAGCTCAGCGCCACGTTCGCCGCCCTGGCGGACCCCACCCGCCGGGCGATCCTCGCCCGGCTCTCCACCGGCGAGGCCAGCGTCAACGAGCTCGCCGAGCCCTTTCCGGTCAGCCTCCAGGCCATCTCCAAGCATCTGAAGGTCCTCGAGCGCGCGGGCTTGATCAGCCGGAGCCGGACGGCGCAATGGCGGCCCTGCCGGCTGGAGGCCGCCCCGCTCGGCGACATCGCCGACTGGGTCGAGCGGTACCGGCGGTTCTGGGACGGCGGCTTCGACAGGCTGGAAAGTCATCTGGCCGAACTACAGAAGGGCGATCGCGATGACTGAGACCACGGCACTGCCGGAAATCGTCTCGCAGGACGAATGGCAGAGCGCGCGAGAAGCGTTGCTGGCCAAGGAAAAAGAGCTCACCCGCGCCGCGGACGCGGTCGCCGCCGAACGACGGCGGCTGCCGATGGTCCGCTTCGACGGCGGCCACGAGTTCGAAGGACCGCAGGGCCGGGTGACGCTGCTGGACCTGTTCGAGGGACGACGTCAGCTGATCGTCTACCACTTCATGCTCGCTCCCGGGCAGAAGGCGGGCTGCCCGGGCTGCTCGATGGTCGTGGACAACATCGGTCACCTCGCCCACCTGCACGCCCGGGACACGACACTGTCCGTGGTCGCGCCCGCGACACTGCCCGAGATCGAGCGGTACAAGGAGCGGATGGGCTGGACCGTCCCGTGGGTCTCGACCGGCGGCGACTTCAACGCGGCCTGCGACGTCGGCGCCGGGTTCGGGATCAGCGTCTTCCTGCGCGACGGCGACGAGGTGTTCCGGACCTACTTCACCACCGATCGCGGCGGCGACCAGCTGGTGGGGACGCTGCGATACCTGGATCTGACGCCGTTCGGGCGGCAGGAGGCCTGGGAGGAGTCCGGCCGCGGGACGGACGGGCCGGGGCACTGGTGGAAGCTGCACGACGAATACCGCGTTTAGTCCTCTGGACGCGGGCCGGGCATGTCGAGAACCCCGCGACCGCTCCGACCCCTGGGTGACCGGCGCCCGGAGGGCGGGCGCCACACCGGAGGGAAACGCCATGCGCGAGCTCGTCTACTTCGTCCACACCTCGCTCGACGGCCACATCGAGGGCCCGGACGGCGAGTTCGACTGGCCTTCGATGGGCCCTGAACTGTCCGAGCATTCCCAGGAACTGGTCGACCGGGCCGACACCTTCGTCTACGGGCGCCGGGTCTGGGACATGATGTCGTCGTACTGGCCGCGGGCCGAGGCGATCTCGGACCACCCGCACGACCTTCGCTTCGCCCCGATCTGGCGGAAGACGCCGAAGATCGTCTTCTCGCGGACGCTGGAGAAAGCGGACTGGAACACCGAAGTCCTCGGTGGCGACCTCACCGAACGCGTGGCCGAGCTCAAGAGCAGGCCCGGCAAGGACCTGCTGCTCACGGGCGGGACCGAACTGGCCACCGCGTTCGCCGACCGAGGCCTGGTCGACGAGATCCACGTCGTCGTGCACCCCGTGGTGCTGGGCGGCGGCAAGCAGCTGTTCCCGGGCGGCGTCCGGACGGATCTGCGGCTGACCGGCACGCGCACGTTCGACGGACGTGCGGTACTGCTGACCTACCGGGTGAAGTGAAACCGGGGCGGCAGCCCCTACGCTGCCGCCGTCAGGATCACCTCGAGTTGCTCGCGCGCAACGCGATCCACTGCCGCATCGCGTACTCGACCAGCGTGATCAGCGTCTGCTTCGTCGACTCCCGCTCCCGCGCGTCACACCGGACGATCGGGATGTTGGGGTCGATCGACAGCGCTTCACGCACGTCGTTGATGTCGTGCTCGAGGACGCCGTCGAAGGTGTTGACCCCGACGATGTAGGGCAGGCCCCGGTCCTCGAAGAAGTCGATCGGCGCGAACGAATCGGCCAGCCGTCGCGTGTCGGCCAGCACCACGGCACCGATCGCGCCGCGCACGAGGTCGTCCCACATGAACCAGAACCGCTGCTGCCCGGGCGTGCCGAACAGGTAGAGGATCAGGTCCGCGTCGAGGGAGACCCGGCCGAAGTCCATCGCGACCGTGGTGGTCGACTTGTTGGGAGTCTGGTCGAGGTTGTCGATCCCCCGACTGGCGTCGGTCATCATCGCCTCGGTGGTGAGCGGGACGATCTCCGACACCGAACCGACGAAGGTCGTCTTGCCCGCACCGAAGCCACCCGCCACGACGATCTTCGCGGATGTCATGGTCGGGGGCGCGGTTTCCCGCGGTGCCTTAAAGCCGACGGAGTCCACTCAAAACCCTTTCCATCAACACCAGATGTGCCTCGGCGCCGTCATTGCCCGTAATCGTCTTGTGCACGCTGACCAGTCCCGCGTCCGCCGCGTCACTGATCAGCACGCGTGCCACACCCAGCGGTACGCGCAGGGTCGCCGCGATCTCGGCGACCGAACGCGGGGTCCGGCACTCCTCGATGATCGAAATGCACTCGATCTGCCCCACGGCCACCGAGGGGAGGCTACCCGCGGCGACATGGTCCTTGGTGGAGATGAGGGTCTCCAGCTCGAGAGCGTAGTTCGCCTTGGTCCGGCCGCCGGTGAGGGCATAGGGACGGACGATCGCCGTCTCCTCGAACGGTGAGTGCGCCTGCTCGAACACGGCGGGCATGATGAACTCGCCACTCGGCGGGCCCGGGTCGAACAGACCACCTGGTCTCGGCCCAACGGCGTCAGCGCCGCTGTTGGGTGGAGAAGCAAGTGAGGTCACGCGGTCTCCTTGATCGGTCGGCTGCGGGACTGCCGATTCCCCGGCGGCGTGTGCTCCGCCCACCCGGGAATCTTCGGACTGCTTGCTCTTCTTGCGCTTCCGACGACCACGGCCCGAATCCAGGGTGAAGCCGTTCAGGACATCGGCGAAGGTACCGTCGTCCCTTGAACCGGCAGCATTGGCAGCCCCCGCGCGCGGTGGCTGGTGTTCACCCGTCCCCGGCGGTTCGCCGAAGGATCCGGACCCGGTGCTCATCGAGACATCATCCCACCGGTTCGCCGATCAGCGACCCACCGGCGCCCTGCAATTGTGCGCGAAGTTCCGGCGTGAGGATCTGGCCGACGCGGTCGACGAGCATCGTCATCTCGTAGGCGACCTGCCCGATGTCGCAGTTCGGGGCGGCGAGGATGGCCAGGCAGGAACCGTCGCTGATGGACATCAGCACCATGATGCCGAGCTCCATCTCGACGACGGTCTCGTTGACAGCGCCCGCCTCGAAGCACCTCGCGGCACCCTGGGTCAGGCTCACCAGGCCGGACGCGACAGCGGCCAGCTGGTCGGCCCGGTCCAGCGGGAGACGGCTCGACGCGGTGAGCAGGAGGCCGTCCGCCGACACGACCACGGCATGCGCCACTCCGGGTACCCGCTCGGCGAAATCGTTCACCAGCCACCCGAACTGGTTCTGCTGGGGCTGGGCCGGGTTCGGCGAGGTCATTCACCCTCCAGGGTTTCGTGGTTGCCTTCGGTCGCCTGGGCTGTGTGGTGCCGTCCGCGCTGGATGCCCTGCTGGAAACTGCTCAGACGACCGCGCACGTCGTGCGCGTCTCGCTGTGGTCGGGGGGTGACCGCCCCGGCGGGCGGTCCCGCGCTGCCCGGAAGCAGTTGCTCCCCGCGACGGCGCCGGGGTAATCCTGCCGAAGTCATCTTCGAGGGCACGGACTGGGACACCGCTTGGGCCGCTTTCCAGCCCTCGTCGGAGCCGAAGTTCCACGCGTCGGTCTTCTCGACGGCGCTGACCGGTTCCGGTTCCGGCGCCGCTGCCTGCGGTTTCTTCTCGGGTTTGCGGCTCGGCAGCGCGGCGGGCGAGGTCGCCGGACGCGCGGCCGTCTCCGGCGCCGCCTTCGCGGGCCCGGGTGCCGCCGGCGGCTCCGGCGTCACTTCCGGCTGGGTCGCGGGGAGCTGCGTGGTGGCGGGCGCGGCCTTGTCCGCCGCCTCCTTGCGACCTCGTTTGACACCCTGCTGGAAGCTGCTCAGCCTGCCGCGCACGTTCACCGGATCGCGGACCGGCAGCTCCGTACCGGTGGCGGGCTCGGCGGGCGGGACCGACGACGTCGCGCTGCCCGGAAGGAGCTGCTCGCCCTTGCGGCGGCGCGGCAGCCCGGCCTGGGTGAACGTCGACGGCGCGGTCTGCGAGACCTCCTGGACCGTGCGGAACGCCTTGTCGCTGGCGAAGTCCCAGTTGCGGGCCTCCTGCTCGGCGGTCGGACCGGCTTCGGCGGCGGGCTCGGCCGCCTTCTGCTCTTCGGGCTCCTTCTTCCCCGGCTTCTCCTTCTTGGCCGCGGGTTCGGCCGCGGGCTTTTCCGGAGCGGGGGCGGGCGAACGGAACCACGCCGAGAGCATCTCGTCGAAGATCGGCGTCGTCTCCGACGCGGTGGGCAGCGGGGCGACGGCCGGGGGCGGCGTGGCCGCCTGGTTCCACCACTCGCTCAGTGTGGTGCTGTTCTTGGCCTCGAACAGTTCCTTGCCGCTGGGCAGTTCGCCTTCGAGCGACGCCGATGTGGGCTCAGCGGGCTCGGCGGGCTCGGCCGGCTCGGCCGGCTGCTCCGCCTCCTTCGCGACCGGCTCGGGAGCGGGCTGCGGCGCGGGCGGGGTCGCCGTCTGGTCCTTGGGGATCGGGCTGAACAGCGCCGTTCCCGAGATCTCGACATCCGACGGCGGCCGCGGGTCCTGGGTGTGGGTGTGCCCGTTCACCCCGGACTTGGTGTGACCGGCCAGATCGTTCGCGGACGGCCACCGCTCGCCGCCCTGCGAGGGCACGCTCGGCATTCCCGGCCGTGACCCGTTCGCGGGACGCTGGCGGCGGGGCAGGCCGCCCGGCTGCTGCGGCGGCACCGGCGCGAGGCGCTGGGTGATCGGGCCGGTCGCGGGGCCGGGGTCCCCGGGCGGGGCCATCACGAGATCCGCCGGGACCGACACGGTGGCGCGCACGCCCACGATGTCCTTGCCGCCGTGGAGCGAGACGGCGATGCGGTGCCTGCTGGCCAGCCGTCCGACCACGAACAGGCCCATCCGGCGCGAGGTGGCGAGGTCGACGTTGGGGGCCTCGGTGAGCCGGGCGTTGGCCTCGGCGACCTCGGCCTCGTTCATCCCGATGCCCTTGTCGAGGATGTCGATGCCGAACGAGCCGTCTTCGACGAGCCTGGTCGCGATGGTCACCTGGGTTTCCGGCGCGGAGAACGCGGTGGCGTTGTCCAGCAGTTCGGCGATCAGGCGCATCAGGTCGTTGGCCGCGTACCCGACCAGCCGGACCGGCGGCGGGTTCTGCACGGTGACCCGCTGGTACTGCTCGATCTCGGAGACCGCCGCGCGCACCACGTCGGTGGCGGAGACCGGCTGCCCGGACCGCCTGCCCGGCTCGGCGCCGGAGAGGACCATCAGGTTCTCGTTGTTGCGGCGCATGCGGGTGGCGAGGTGGTCCAGCTGGAACAGCGTGGCCAGCTGGTCCGCGTCCTCTTCGTCGCGCTCCAGCCGCTCGATCAGCTGCAGCTGCCGCTGCACGAGGCTCTGGCTGCGGCGGGAGAGGTTGACGAACACGTTGCTGTACCCGGTGCGCATCGAGGCCTGCTCGGTGGCCAGGCGCAGCGCCTGGTGGTGCACCTTGTCGAAGGCCCTGGCGACCTCGCCGATCTCGTCGTCGCCGCCGACCGGCACCGGGTGCACGTCGGTGCCCTGCGAGCGGCCCTCCTGGATGTTGCGGACCGCGTCGGGCAGCTGTTTCTCGGCGACGTCGAGGGCGCTGGCGCGCAGCATCTTCAGCGAGCGCAACAGCTGACGGGTGATGAGGAAGACGACGGCGACGGCGAGCACCATCGCGCCGAACAGCAGGACCGCGAGCAGGCCCGCGCCGCTGCTGGCGTCGTCGACCAGTTCGGCCGTCACCGAACTCGCCTGGGCGCCGAACTTGTTCGCGACCTCACCGGTCTTGGTGATCACCGCGTTCGAAGCGTCGTTCCAGCCCTGCGCGGACAGCGTGCGGAAGGCCTGGGAGGTAGGGGCGCCCTGATCGCCGAGGGCGGTCTTCGCGAGCCTGTCCCGGGTCTCCATCGCGTCGTCGGTGACGGCGGTGCCGAACTCCTGGCGCTGCTGTTCCGAAGCGGCGGCCCGGAAGTCGGTGAAGCGGTCGGCCAGCCGCAGTTCGGCGGTGCGCAGCTGGGCGAGTTCACTCGGCGCGAGACCCGACCGGGCGATGCCGAAGGAGACCAGCGCCTGGCTCAGCGACAGCTGTTCCTTCATCACGGCGAGGTCGTGCACCGCGGCGGGGGTGCCGCCGAGGACGTCTTCGCTGGCGCCCGCGGTCAAGGCGGTGTCGAGGGCGAGCAGCGCGGTGGTGACGTCGGTGTACTCGCCGATGGCCTGCACGGGATCGAGCTGTCCGGCGGAGGCCCGCTGACGGATTTCGGCCAGCCTCTCCAGCTGGGCCGCGGCGGCGTCCCGCGCCTGGCGGAGGGACGGCTCGTTCTCGACGGCCCTGGACGCGGCGGCCACGTAAAGAGGAATGGCGGTGTCGACGTCGGCGCGGGCGGAGCCGAGCTCGAGGGTCCCGCCGACGGTGCCCGCGGTCAGCCCCGCGGCGGACTGGGTGCGCTCGCGGCCGAGTCCGTCGGTGAGGGCGCGGATCTGCCCGCTCAACGCGACGAGACGGTCGAGACGCTGGTAGCCGTCGGAACGGCCGACCTGGCCCGCGATGGTGGCGATGCCCAGCGCGAGCGCGATGAGGATCGGCACCAGCGTCACGGCCGACAGCTTCACCGGCAGGCTCCAGTCCCGCCAGCGCACGAGTGCGCGCCAGCCGGTGGCCCACCGCGATGGCCGGGGAGTGCGTCCCAGCAGCTCCCCGACAGGCACTTGGCCTTCTCCTGCAACGGTCACGTAGGTGACTCCCTGTCCGGCGTCCTGGCACGGTCTGAGGCGTCCGTTCCCGCGAGGTGTCCGCCTGCGGAGAACTCGGCCCCGGCCTGCCCACGTGATCGATCGCGACATGAGGGACCCCGTCCGGCGATCCGGGTGTCCCCAGGAACACCGGTCCGCTTCGGGAGGTCTTGCACCTGCACGTGCAGGTCGCAACCTGCGAAGTGCACGGTCGTCGAGATCAACTTTTCTTTGCCAATCGATCACTGCGGGTCAGCCGGGCCAAAGAATCGTACACCAATCCGGGTGCCGTCAATTCTGTTCAGCACACGGGTGCTGACCTGGGAAAAGTGTGTATTCGAACGATGTACAAGGCCCGAAATCCGTCTCCGCGTCACAAACGAGGGAATTCCGGTTACAGGTTGCGCCGGTGCATCAGGGGCCCGGGTCACCCGATCAGCCTACGCTGGGTAGCCGCGTCGCCCGGTCGAACTACTTTCCGTGCCCCCATCGGGTGGGTCAAGCCCAAATGTTTGCCCGATGTTGTGGCCTTGCCGATCCGGCCGATTCCTTGTCGCCCGACATGGTGATTTCTTTCAGGATGATCGTCGAACCAGGGGATCTTCCCCGATCCGCGATGGCGGGCACAGTATCGAAGCCCGCTTCGCGCCGGAAGTGAAACTACGATCTGTCACCAAAACGAGGGACACAGCGTGGCCGTCTTCCCCGTTTGCCGCAGTGGGCCGTTCGGGCGACGACCGCGCGTGACAATCCGCCTCACTATTACGAGTGATAAAGCCGGTTCATTCCGGCCGAAACGAATTCCCGGGACAACTATTCCGAGGGGAAAACGAATACCGGGTCGCACGCATCCGGAAGCGGGGTCGCCTATTCAGAGCGCCGGAAGCCGAAGTTAGTATGTGCGCTCCGCACCGCGCCCGGATGCCAGCAAGCCCCCGGAGGAACCCCATGCCCGACGTCGCGCGCCCGTTCGCGGCGAGCAACGCCCTCGAGGACACCGGGCAGATGCCCGCGCTGTTCGTCCGCGAGCGCCAGCAGCCCGCTCCCCCGCCGCCGCGCAGCACCGGCCCCGACTTCGACCGGATCCAGCACGGCAAGGAGTTCGTCGCGCTGCGCAAGACCTTCCGGCGGTTCGTGTTCCCGATGAGCCTGCTGTTCTTCACCTGGTACATGACGTTCGTGCTGCTGGCGGCCTACGCGCACGACTTCATGAGCCGGAAGGTGTGGGGCGAAGTCAACGTCGGCATGCTGCTCGGGCTCGGCCAGTTCGCCAGCACGATCCTGATCACGATCGGCTACCTGAAGTTCGCCGACAAGCGGCTCGACCCCAAGGTCGCACAGCTTCGGGCCTCGGTCGGGGCGGAGGAACAATGAGCATCCCCGACAACGACCCGGTCCTGAACATCGCGGTGTTCGCGCTGTTCGTCGCGATCACCCTGTACGTGGTGTACCGCGTCAGCACCCGCAACTCGTCCACTTCGGACTACTACGCGGCGGGCAGCGCCTTCACCGGGCGGCAGAACGGCATCGCGCTTTCGGGTGACTTCCTCTCGGCGGCGTCGTTCCTGGGTATCGCCGGGGCGATCGCGATCCACGGTTACGACGGCTTCCTGTACTCGATCGGGTTCCTCGTCGCCTGGATGGTCGACCTGCTGCTGATCGCGGAACTGCTGCGCAACACCGGCCGCTTCACCATGGGCGACGTGCTGAGCTTCCGGATGAAGCAGCGCCCGGTCCGCGCCGCGGCCGCGACGTCGACGCTGGTGATCTCCTTCTTCTACATGCTCGCGCAGATGGCGGGCGCCGGCGGGCTGGTGGCGTTGCTGCTGGACATCCACGGCGGCATCGGCCAGGCACTGGTGATCGGCGTCGTCGGCGTCGTCATGGTGCTGTACGTGCTGGTCGGCGGGATGAAGGGCACCACGTGGGTGCAGATCATCAAGGCGACCATCCTGCTGCTGACCGGTGCGCTGATCACCGTGTTCCTGTTCGGCAAGTTCGGTTTCAGCTTCTCGAACCTGCTCTCGGCCGCCGCCGACCGGAGCCCGCTCGGCGACGAACTGCTGGAGCCGGGCGGCTCGTACGGCAAGAGCGAGGTCACGAAACTCGACTTCGTCTCGCTGGCGCTCGCGCTGGTCCTTGGCGCCGCCGCGCTCCCGCACGTGCTGATGCGCTTCTACACGGTGCCGAACTCGCGCGAGGCGCGGCGCTCGGTGGTGTGGGCGACCGCGTGCATGTCCGTGTTCTACCTCTGCACGCTGGTCATCGGCTTCGGCGCCGCGGCGCTGGTCGGCCCGGAGGCGATCAAGAACGCGCCCGGCGGGGAGAACTCGGCGGCGCCGCTGCTCGCGCTGAACATCGGTGGCACCGTCCTGCTCGGCATCGTCTCGGCGGTGGCCTTCGCGACCATCCTCGCGGTCGTCGCCGGGCTGACGATCACCGCGTCGGCCTCCTTCGCCCACGACGTCTACGCCAACATCTTCAAACGCGGCAACGCGGAACCGGCCGCGGAGGTCCGGGTCGCCCGGCTGACCGCGGTCGCCGTCGGGGCGCTCGCGATCGTGGGCGGCATCCTGGCGAACGGGCAGAACATCGCGTTCCTGGTGGCGCTGGCGTTCGCGGTCGCCGCGTCGGCGAACCTCTCGACGCTGCTGTTCTCGCTGTTCTGGAAGCGGTTCAACACCACCGGAACGCTGTGGGGCATCTACGGCGGGCTGATCGCGAGCCTGGTGCTCGTGTTCTTCTCGCCGGTGATGTCCGGGGCGGCGGACTCGATCATCAAGAGCGTCGACTTCCACTGGTTCCCGCTGAAGAACCCGGGTCTGGTGTCGATCCCGTTCTCGTTCCTGTGCGGGATCGTGGGCACCTTCGTCGGCCGGTCGAAGGCCGACCCGGTCAAGCACGCCGAGATGGAGGTGCGGTCCCTCACCGGGATCGGCTCCTGATCTCCTTGCCTCACCGATGCCATGAAAGGCCCGTTACTTGCAAAATTTGCAAGTAACGGGCCTTTCATAGCACGCCGGGAGAGGTCCGCAGGCCGTCCAGCACGATCGCGAGCAGCCGCTGGGTGTCCTCGGGTGACGCCTTGCTCGCGGCCGAACCGACCCCGTGGCCGAGCCGCAGGATGTCGACGCCTCGGACGTCGGGCCGGATCACGCCCTCGTCCTGAGCGGCCTTCACGATCGTGTCGGACGCGCCCCGCAGCCGTGACTGACACCAGGCGAAGACCTCGGAGCCCGCGTCGACGGACGCCTTCAACGTCATCGCCAGCCCGTGTTTCTCGACCACGTAGACGACGTGCGTGGCCAGCCAGGTCTCGAGCGCCTTCCCCGGCGGCAGCTCTTCGAGCAGGTCGTAGGCCTGCTGCGCCAGCCCGTCGATCTCGTCGCGGTAGACGGCCTCGACCAGTTTGTCGCGCGTCGGGAAGTGCCGGTACAACGTGCCCGCGCCGACACCGGCGCGTTTGGCGATGTCGTCGGCGGGCACGTCCACGCCGTCGGCGGTGAACGCCTCCTTCGCCACGGCCACGATGCGCTCGTAGTTGCGCCGGGCGTCCGCGCGCATGGGCCGGTCCGGATCGGCCGTGACCATCTGCACCTCCTCGGGCGACGAAAACGGAGACATTCTCCGAATCCACTTGCGTAAGCGGAGAGTCTCTCCATATCATCGCTCACGACCTCAAGTGGAGAGTCTCTCCGCTTCATCTCGTTACGTCTTTGGAGTATTCCTTGACCGAGCGAACCCTGCGTATCGAGCCTAGGCCCGAGACGGCCGAGGCCCCACCGCCCCCACACCGGCTGGTCCTGCCGATCGTGCTGACCTGCCAGCTCATGCTCATCCTCGACGCGACGGTGATGAACGTCGCGCTCCCCCGGATCCAGACCGACCTCGGTTTCACCGACACCGGCCTGTCCTGGGTGATGACGGCGTACAGCCTCGTCTTCGGCGGCTTGCTGCTGCTCGGCGGGCGCGCGGGCGACCTGTTCGGCCGTCGCCGGATGTTCGTCGTCGGCGCGGCCGTGTTCACCGCCGCCTCCCTGCTCGGCGGCCTCGCCGGCTCGGCGGAGATGCTGATCGCGGCCCGGATCGCCCAGGGTGTCGGCGCCGCGATGGCCGGGCCGAGCACCTTGGCGCTGATCACCAGCACGTTCACCGAGGCCAAGGCCAGGGTGCGCGCACTGGCGCTGTTCTCGGCGATGTCCAGCGGCGGTTTCGCGATCGGCCTGCTGCTCGGCGGGCTGCTGACCGAATGGATCTCGTGGCGGGCGGCGCTGTACATCAACGTCCCGTTCGGGCTCGCGATCGTCCTGCTCACCTCGCGATACGTCGCCGACCCCCCTCGCCGACGGGCACGCCTGGACCTGCCCGGCGCGTTCACCGGCACCTTCGGCGTCGGCTCGCTCGTGTTCGCGTTCACCCACGCCGCGTCGGACGGCTGGGGCGACACCGTCACCCTCGGCAGCCTCGCGGCAGGACTGGCCCTGCTGGCCGCGTTCCTCACGATCGAAACCAGGGTGAGCCAGCCGCTCATCCCGCTGCGGCTGTTCGCGGAACGCAACCGGGCCGCGGCCTACGTCAACTTCTTCCTCGGGCCGATGGCCATGATGTCGCTCTTCTTCTTTCTGACCCAGTTCCTGCAGGACATCGCGGGTTTCGCCGCGCTGGAGACCGGCTTCGCCTTCCTGCCGATGGCGGTGTGCATGTTCGGGCTCAGCAGGCTGATCCCGAGGCTGCTCCCCCGGTTCGGCCCGAAACCGCTGGCGCTGACCGGGACGGCGCTGATGACCGGCGGCGTCGTCTGGCTGACCACCCTCACCACCGACAGCGGGTACTTCTCCCACCTGCTCGGCCCGATGCTGCTGATGGGCGTCGGCGCGGGGCTGGCGTTCTCCCCGCTCAGCGTGATCATCATGGCGACCGTGCCCACCGAAGACGCGGGTGCGGCGGGCGGCGTCCTGCAGACGTTGCAGCAGGTCGGGGCGACCCTGGGGCTCGCGATCCTGATCACCGTGTTCGGCGCGGTGACGCGGACCCCGTCCGGGAGCCCGGCGGAGACCACGGTCGACGGGATGACGGCGGCGTTCGCCACCGCCGCCGTGGTGACGGCTTTGTCCTTCGTGGTGGCGCTGACCTTCCGGCGCCGGGCTTAGAGCTTCACGCCCGTCTGGACCTTGTGCGTGACCTTGCGTTCCATCACGAAGGAGAAGAACGGGATGCAGCCGGCGATCAGCACGAGGAGAGTGCCCTTCATCGACCAGCGGGCCTTGATCGCGAGGTCGACCGCGAGCAGCAGGTAGATCAGGTAAAGCCCGCCGTGGACCATGGGGATCATCTTCACGAACTGGGGCAGTTCCACACTGAAGACGTACTGCAGCAGCATCTCGACGACCAGCCCGAGCAGGGCCACACCGGTGGCGTACGCCGCGAAGCGGAACCGGATCAGCGGCCCGCCCAGCGAGACCGAGCGGGCCGGGGCGGCGTCGTCAGTTCGGGTGGTCATAGCGTCTCGAACCTCTCTGGGAACTACTTGTCGCGGGCGTTGAGTTCGCGCAAATACTTGTTGTACGCGGCGAGCTCGTCGTCTTCGGGAGCGGGCGCCGGGGCGGGCCTCCGCCGGGGCGCGGGCACCTCGGGGACGGCGGCCTCGGCCGTCTGCTCCGGAGTGTCGGCTTCCGCGGCTTGGCGGCGGAGTTTGCGGATCCGCCAGAACATGAACGCGGGGAACAGCCCGAACAGCGGCCACTGCAGGACGTAGCCGAGGTTCTGGAACGTCCCGCTGGCCGAGGAGAACCGCTCCCACTGCCACCAGGCGAGCCCGCAGCACAGCGCCAGGCTCACCAGGCAGACGCCGGCGATGCCGAGACGGCGCAGGGCGACGGACGAGGCGGGCACGCATCGACGCTAGCACTGGGCGCGCGGCGAAAGTTCGGCGACCGGGCCGGTCGGGACCTTGGTCCCGGTCGGCCCGCCTGGCCCCGCGGCGTGTCATGAAAGGGGCTTTCAGGACATTTTTCGTCCTGAAAGCCCCTTTCATGACATCTTTTCATCCTTGGGTCGAGGCGAGAGGATGCTTCTCGTGACTCGCGGTGGCGGTGGTCGTGAGTGGCGATTCGGGTTAGAGCCAGGAGTGTCTTAGGTGCCTACTGGATTCTGGGTGCGAGTGATCGCTGGTCCGGACGCCCAGCGGCTGTGTCGCGAAAGCCACTTTCGGGACGTCAGATGTCGCGAAAGTGGCTTTCGCGACACCCGAACCGGCTGGTGGGGCCTCACGGTCGCCCGGACCAGCGACTCCTCAGTCGTGCGTCACTTAGCGGTCTGGACGGCCTTCGCGTAGTCGTCCGCCAGCCCGAAGACCTTCTGCGCGTACTCGGTCGAGTTGTTGTACGACAGGATCCCCTGCCACCACCCCGAGGCGGCCGACATGTCCCGGTTGTTCACGCACAGGTAGCGCGCCGCCGCCAGCGTCGCGTCGTCGATCTGCTGCGGGTCGCCGACGCCGTCGCGGTTGCCGTCGGCGGCGTACCGGCGCCAGGTGCTGGGGATGAACTGCATCGGGCCGACCGCGCGGTCGACGGCCGCGTCGCCGTCGAACTGGCCACCGTCGGTGTCGCCGATCGCCTTGACGCCGGGCGAGCCGTCGAGCGGGACGCCGATGATCGGCTTCGAGGGCCGTCCGTCCTGGCCGAGGACGGCGCCGCCGTACTGGCCGTGGTTCGACTCGATCCGGCCGATGCCCGCGAGGGTGGCCCACGAGATCTTGCAGTTCGGCTGCATCTGGCGCATCGCCAGTTCTGCGTTGCCGTAGGCGAGCAGCGCCCTGGCCGGGATGCCGGTGGCCTGCGCGGCCCGCTCGGTCCAGGCCGCCAGGGGATCCTTGCCCGGTTTCGGCTGTACCTGCTGCGGCGAGGTCTGCTGGGCCGCGCCGCCGGCGGGGGTGGCGTTGACCGGCACGACCGTGCCCGGTTTGACGTCCGCCGCCTTGACCTGAAGGGCGGGGATCTCCATCGTCGTGGGGCTCGCGACCGGGGCGGACGCCTTGGTCACCAGCCAGATCCCACCCCCGGCGAGACCCAGTACGGCCAGCACGATGACCAGCCTGCCGAAGACGGCGGCGCCCACCCCGCGGCGTGGCGGAGCGGGCTTGGCCGGGTCGGCGACGAGCTCGTCGTTTTCCGGGGTGGTGCGCACGAAGCGAGTCCTCCAGCGTGGGCGGCGATCACGACCGATGCTCGAACAACGAGCCCGCGCAGGTTAGCGTTACGCGGTTGCCGAGATCGCCCCTGCCACGCCGGTTCACCCGCGCGTGCGAGAAGTTCTCATCAGGCGGACTTCTGCTGCCTCGCCAGCCGTGCCACGCACCAGGCCGGGGCGCTGCCGCGGCGAAGGTGCTGCAAGACGGTCATCGGGCCGAGACGGCGGCTCAGGTCGGACGGGGCGAGCCCGGCCGCGCGGTAGTCCAGCGCACGCTGGTCGAGCGGGCTGATGCCGGCGTCCCACCAGGCTTCGGCCTCGGCGACGCCGCCGACCATCTGCCACCAGCCGGCGGCCGCGACGAGCAGGTCCCGCGGGACCTCGGGAAGACGGCTGCGCATCGCGTCGACGTAGCCGGGGTCCGCGGCCTCGACCGGCGCCCAGCGCGCCTGGCCGGACTGCTGACGCTGGCCGGGGATACCGGGAGCTTGACGGGGAGCGTCGGCGAGCCACGCGGACGCGATCCGGTCGGTCTCCTGCTCCTCGGGGGTCTGCTCACGCTCGGCGGCCCACTGCCGGATCAACGCATCGACTCCGGGATCTCCGGTCATCCCTGCCTCCTCATGATTCCCCGACTGACAAGTCCTGACTTACTTGCCCGGCTGAAAGTTCCGCTGCCCTGGGGCTTGCACCTGCGGAAACCCTTCGCCCAGGAGGCCGGCTCCGGCGCCTGGAGGACCAACCGATCACGCAATGTGAGCACCGTAGGGGCGCGGAGGTCTTTTCCGCCAGAGCTTCTGGGGCACGAATTCGTCGACCAGCGGGTTTTCGGGGGCAATCCACCCGGATGGTCGAGTCGCCCGACCGAAATGCGAGACGGGTGACGCTGAGTGATAACGGCTGGTGGACGCGCACGGTGATCACCGGCGTCGCCAGGGACACCGGTGAGGTCACGACGGGGTCAGGAGAAGAGGCTCCGGACGAACGTCACGATGGCTTCGGCACCGGACCGGAGCCAGCCGAGCGCGGTGTGGACGGCGTCGGCGGATTGGGTCGGCCTGCTGATCAGAAAGAAGAGCACGAGCGCGACGACGGCGATCACAACGAATTTCTTCAAGCCGGGCGACATGGCTCCATCCCATCACACCGTAGTGTCCAGACGATGACTCCGCGCGCACTGCGGACTTTGTCACCACTTTAAGGAGATTCGGGCCTTGATGCCCACCCGGTTTCCCCCGAGGAGCGAATGATGAGCGAAAACGTTCTCGTCCACCGGGAAGGACCGGTGACGACGGTCACGCTGAACCGGCCCGACGCCCGCAACGCGGTGGACGGGCCGACCGCGGCCGCGCTGGCGGAAGCGTTCCGGGCGTTCGACGCCGACGAGGAGGCCGCGGTCGCCGTCCTCACCGGTTCGGGTGACGCGTTCTGCGCCGGAGCCGATCTGAAGGCCGTCGGCACCGACCGCACCAACTCGCTCGGCCCGGTGGGTGACGGGCCGATGGGGCCGTCGCGGATGACGCTGTCGAAGCCGGTGATCGCCGCGGTCCGCGGGCACGCCGTCGCGGGTGGCCTGGAACTGGCGCTGTGGTGCGATCTGAGGGTCGCCGACAGCACGGCCGTCTTCGGGGTCTTCTGCCGCCGCTGGGGTGTTCCGCTGATCGACGGGGGCACGGTGCGGCTCCCCCGGCTGATCGGGCACTCGCGGGCGATGGACCTGATCCTCACCGGCCGCCCGGTCGAGGCGGACGAGGCGCTCGCGATCGGGCTGGCGAACCGGGTCGTCCCCGACGGCGAGGCGCTTTCGGCCGCGCAAGCACTCGCGCGTGAGCTGGCCGCGTTCCCGCAAGCCTGTCTGCGCGCGGATCGCAAATCCGCGTACGGCCAGTACGGGCTCACCGAAGAAGAGGCGATGCGCGCCGAGTTCTCGAACGCGCTGATCGGCAGCGGGCTCGCCGAAGAGGCGGTGAAGGGCGCGAGCCGGTTCAGTGACGGCGCGGGGCGTCACGGCGATTTCGGCACCCCGCGGTCCTAGTCTCTGTCAAATGACCGAAACCGGAGTAGCGCTCAGACCGGTATCCGAAGCCGACCTGCCGATGCTCGAGAGCCTGACGAACGATCCCCAGGCCGCGGGCTCGTTCGAATGGCATGGCTGGCACGACCCGCATTTCCTGCGCCGCCGCTGGACCGAGACCGGCATGCTCGCGGCGGACAACGGGATGCTGATGATCGAGCTCGCCGGGCAGCGGCTCGGCTTCGTCTCCTGGCACAAGACCAGGAGCGGGTCGACGTCGTTCTGCTGGAACGCCGGGCTGGTGCTCATCCCCGAGGCGCGCGGCCACGGCCACGGGACCGAGGCCCAGCGGCTGCTGGTCCGCTACCTCTTCGCGCACACGCAGATGAACCGCGTCGAGGCGTCGACGGAGGCCGGCAACGTCGCGGAGCAGCGTTCCCTGACGAAGGCGGGCTTCACCAAGGAAGGCGTGCTGCGCGGCTACGCGTTCCGGGACGGGGCCTGGCGCGACCACATCCTCTATTCGATGGTGCGATCGGACCTGGGCCCCGACCCGGAACGCGGCTAGACGATCGTGCCCGCGGCCTTGAGCCGCTCGATCCCGTCGGCGTCCACACCGAGCTCCGCGAGGACGTCGGCGGTGTCGCCGCCCTTGGGCCGCGGCGGTTCCGGCGTCGCGGACGGCGTGCGGTCGAACCTCGGCGCGGGTGCTGGCTGCAGCATGCCGCCGACGTCGACGAACGTCCCACGCGCGACGTTGTGCGGATGCGACGGTGCTTCACGGGGCGAAAGCACCGCCGTCAAGCACGCGTCGGTGCCTTCGGCTTTCGCGACCAGTTCGTCGCGAGTGTGCTTCGCGACCGCCTCGGCGACGATCTTGCGCAGCTTCGGCCACTCGTTCTTGTCGACGTGGACCGGCGTCTCCTCGGGATCGAGGCCGAGCACCTTCACCAGGTCGCCCCAGAACCGCATCTCGATCGCGCCGATGGCGACGTACTTGCCGTCGGCGGTCTCGTAGGTGTCGTAGAACGGCGCGCCGCCGTCGAGCATGTTCTCGCCGCGCCCGCCGGGCCAGAGCCCGGAGTCCAGCAGCCCGTGCAGGCTGGTGGTCAGCAACGCGGCGCCGTCCACCATGGACGCGTCGACCACCTGGCCCTTGCCGGAGGTCTGGCGTTCGAACAACGCCGCCAGCACGCCCATCGCGAGCAGGAGACCACCGCCGCCGAAGTCACCGACGAGGTTGAGCGGCACCACCGGCCGCTGCCCGGCGTGCCCGATCGGTTCGAGCGCGCCGGAGATGCCGATGTAGTTGATGTCGTGCCCGGCGACGGTCGCCAGCGGGCCGTCCTGGCCGTAGCCGGTCATCCGGCCGTAGACCAGCCGCGGGTTGCGGGCGTGGACCTGCTCCGGCCCGATGCCCATCCGCTCGGCGACACCGGGACGGAAACCCTCGATGAGCACGTCGGCGTCGTCGGCGAGTTTCAGCACCAGTTCGACCCCCTCGGGGGTCTTGGTGTTGATCCCGATCGACCGCCTGCCCCGGGCGAGCGGATCGTTCGGGAAGCCGATGACGTCGTTGCCCGGGGTCGCCCGGTCGATCCGGACCACCTCCGCGCCGAGATCGGCGAGGATGGTGCAGGCGAACGGCGCCGGGGCGAGCCCGGCCAGTTCGACGACCTTGAGCCCGCTCAGCGGCCCAGCCTTCATCGCCACGTCCTTTCCTTGTACGGCAACGTTTTCAGAGAGTACGGGAGATGATTTCCTTCATGATCTCGCTGGTGCCGCCGAAGATCCGGGAGATCCGGATGTCGGCCCACGCGCGCGCGATCGGGTACTCGGACATGTAGCCGTAGCCGCCGAAGAGCTGCAGGCAGTCGTCGACGACCTTGTTGACCCGTTCGGTGGTCCACAGTTTCGCCATCGCCGCGCCCTGCACGTCGAGTTCCTTGCGCAGGTGCCGCTCGATGCACTGGTCGAGGTACGCGCGGGACACGGCGGCCTCGGTGGCGGCCTCGGCGAGCTTGAACTTCGTGTTCTGGAAGTTGTAGATCGGGCGGCCGAACGCCTGGCGGTCCTTGGTGTAGGCGATGGTCTGGTCGATCGCGGCCTCCATCCCGGCCACCGCGGTGACGGCGATGATCAGCCGTTCCTGCGGAAGCTGCTGCATCAGCTGGATGAAGCCGAGGCCTTCCTGTCCACCGAGGAGGTTGGCGGCGGGCACCCGGACGTCGTCGAAGGAGAGCTCCGCGGTGTCCTGCCCCTTGAGTCCGATCTTGTCGAGGACGCGGCCGCGGCTGAAGCCCGGCGTGTCGGTCTCGACGGCGATCAGCGAGACACCCTGCGCGCCCGCGTCCGGATCGGTCTTCACCGCGACGACGACGAGGTCGGCGTGGAAACCGTTGGTGATGAAGGTCTTCGCGCCGTTGATCACGTAGTGGTCGCCGTCGCGCACCGCGCGGGTCTTGATGCTCTGCAGATCCGAACCCGTGCCGGGTTCGGTCATCGCGACCGCGCCGACCATCTCGCCGGAGGCGAACTTCGGCAGCCACGCCTTCTTCTGCTCTTCGCCCGCGTACTCGAGGATGTAGTGCGCGACGATTCCATTGTGGACGGTGACGCCCCAGGCGCTGTCGCCGGACCGGGCCTGCTCTTCGTAGAGCACGGCCTCGTGGGCGAACGTGCCGCCGCCACCGCCGTACTCCTCCGGGATGGACAGTGCCAGCAGGCCGACCTCGCCCGCCTTCGTCCACAGCTCGCGGTCGACCTTCTTCTCGGCCGCCCAGCGCTCCTGGTTCGGCACGAGTTCCTTCTGGCAGAACGTCCGGGCGAGGTCCCGGAGGTCTTCGAGCTCCGTCGTGCTCCACGAACTCTTCTGGATCTGCAAGGGCACGGCCAACGCCTCCTGATCAGGACCTGGAAAACATGACGTTTAGGATGTAAGTTCCAAGCGGAATGTACATCCGTACCGATCTGCACGTAAAGGGGGTACCGGTTCGATGACCGCACTGGGCAGGACCCACCGGACGCAGGCCGAACGGCGGGAGCAGACCCGCACCGCCCTGCTCGACGCGACCATCGACTGCCTGGTCGACCTCGGGTACGCACGCACCTCGGTCCAGGAGATCTGCGCCCGCGCCGGGGTCTCGAAGGGCGCCGTGCAGCACCACTTCTCCGCGAAGGCCGAGCTGATGGCGGCCGCCGTCGAGCATCTGACGGAGAAGCTGCGCGGACGGCTCGCGGCGTCGCTCTCGATGCTCCCCGGAGGTGCCTCGGGCGTCGCGGCGGCGATCGACCTGCTGTGGGAGGGCTATTCGGGCACGCTGTCCACGGCCGCCACGGAACTGTGGGTCGCGGCGCGGACCGATCCCGAACTCCGCGAGGCGATCCGCCCGGTCGACCGGGCGCTGGGCCGCTCGACGCTGGAGCACATCACCGCGGTCGCCGGGGACCTGCCGAAGGAACGCGCGGAGATCCTGTTCTGGCTGACCGTGAACCTCACCCGCGGCCTGGCGCTGGACGCCGAACTCGGTGGCGATCCGAAGCGGCGGCGGCAATTGCTCGACGAATGGAAGCGCGTCGCGGTGATGTTGTACGAGGACGCGGCCGAGTAGGCTCCGGCCATGGGGGCTCTCAAAACGATGGCGGCGCTGGCCGCCGCGGCGCTCGTACTCGCCGGGTGCGCGGCCGAGCCACCACCCGCTCCGCCCGCGGGGCCTTTGACGCTGCGCGAAGCACTCGGCGACCCCACGACCGTGAACTTCTGCGACATCCTCGACTTCCCCGAGATCGAGAAGACGTCTCCGCTGCTCGCCGAACCGACGCTCAGCATGGGCGCGTGCTCGTTCCGGACCGAGATCGCCGGGTCGGCCGCCCTGATCAGCTTCGGGTTCCCGGACGACCGGGCTCGGGAGCGCCTCTCCGGCGCCACCCCGGTCGGCGAACCGTCACTCCCCCGCGGACTGCGGATGGTCCGCTCGGACCTCCAGGGCCAGCCTCTGCTCCATCTGATCTTCGCCGACGATTCGTCCCTGCGTATCGGCACGTTCTTCGAAGCGGCCGCCGGGCCGGACTTGCTCACCCTGGTGACGAAAATCGAGGAAAGCGTCGCCCGATCGCTCGCGGCGGGCAAGCAGCCGGCACATCTCGACTACCGGGCCCGGTCGCTGGCCCGGCTGGACGCCTGCTCCGCCTTGTTGTCCGACAGCGAGGTCTCCGCGCGACTGGGCGGCGCGGTCTCCGGGAAGGGCGATCTGTCGCGGCACCAGTGTCTTTGGGGTGAACAGAACGCGGAACGGTTCGCCCGGCTGGAATTCGGCCTCGGCCCGAGTCCGAAGGCCACGGCGAGCGCTCCCGAGGAGACGCTGGGCGGGCGCCGCTCCTTCGTCCAGGAGGTCAGTGGAGGCTGCACGGTGCTGACCGGCCACATCGGCGGCCCGGACGCGAACCGGAACCAGGTCGAGCACGCTCTTCTCGCCGTACAGGCGCCAAAAGCGTGCGACATCGCCAGGGAAATGGCGAACGTCGCCTGGTCCAAGCTTCCCGCGTAGCACGCGCGAACAGGCTTGACCAGAGCACAGGTGACACTTATCTCGCAGCCCGATCCGTGGTGGAATTCCTTGCTGGACAACAGAACCGGCGGAGGAGCCGACCATGAGCGCGCCGCAGCAGCAGCCGTACCAACCGACTGGCCCGTTCAGCGCAATGCAGCCCGTCCAAGCTCCCGCCGCCGCGCCACGACCACCGTCCGACGTGCGGCTCCCCCGGTTGTTCGCCGCGATGATGGGGGTTTTCGCCGGCCTTCTGATGCTGATCGGGACCTTTCTGCCGCAGTCGACGTACGAACAGCTCTCCGACGGCAAGACGGTGTCGAAATTCGCCGAGACCGGCTGGACGCGGACCTTCGACATCGAGCCGTCGGCCGAGGAGAAGGAGTTCTACGACAAGACCCATGTCGCCCGGTACGGCATCCCGCTGTCGGCCGCCGCGCTGACGCTGTTCGCCGGGGCCGCGGTGGGCTTCGCGTCGTACCGCCGGAATTCGGGTTCGCCCGGCGCGACGACGGCGAGAACACTGCTGATCGCCGGCGGGGCCGGGACGGCGATCGGGGTCTGGATGTTCGGCATGGACATCTCGGCGAGCTTGAGTTTCGGGCAGGACACCGGCCGCTTCGTCTCGCGCTATGGAACCGGGAGCGGATTCTGGATCCTGCTCGCGGGCGGGCTCGTGGCGTTGCTCACCATCGGGCTGGCGGTCGTGGCCAACCGCCGTGAACCCGCGTCACCCCGTCAGTCCCCTTATCCGGTCGGCTACGCGCCTTACGCGCCCGGAGTCCCGCCGCAGCAGTATCCGCAGCAACCTCCGCCGCAGGCCTACGAGCCTCCGTCGCCCCCGACACCGCCTTCGGGCTCCGCGTTGCAGCAGCAGGACATCCTGCGCCCGTCTCCCGACAACCCGCCTCAGCCCGGCAATATGTGAAACTTATTCACGTCAGCTGGACAGTCTCCATACCGGCAGTATGCTGTACTCGTCGGTAACACCTGGGCTCTGCGTGGCGCTCCCGGCTCCACGCGGCATGGAACGGAGACGGCATGACGAGCACGACACCGGCGAGCGCGGGCCACCACACCGAAGGTCCGGCCACCATCGGCGGCGTTTCCGGCGCCCCGGCCGCGGCCAGGGCGGAACGGCTCGTGCAGCGGGTCGTGGGCGGAAAGGACTCCGCACCGGTCCAGATGCGCGCCCCGTTCACCGGGCAACCGATCGCGACCCTCCCCCAGGCCACCGACGCCGACGTCCGCGCCGTGTTCGACCAGGCGCGGGAGGCGCAGCGCTCGTGGGCCGAGCGGCCGGTCGAAGACCGCCAGCGCATCCTGATCCACCTGCACGACCTGGTCCTGAAGCGTCAGGAAGAGGCGCTCGACCTCGTGCAGATCGAGGCGGGCAAGGCCAGGATGGACGCCTTCGACGAGGTCAGCGCCACCGCGCTCGTGGCCGCCTACTACGGCAAGCACAGCGCGAAGTTCCTTTCGCCGCGCCGCGCCGCCGGGCTGATCCCGGTGTTGACGAAGGTCGGCGAGATCCGGCACCCCAAGGGCGTCGTCGGGATCATCTCGCCGTGGAACTACCCCCTCGCCCTCACCGCGATGGACGTCCTGCCCGCGCTCGCGGCGGGCAACGCCGTCGTGCAGAAGCCGGACAACCAGACCGCGCTCTCGGCGCTGTGGCTGCAGGAAATCGCCGAGGAGGCCGGGCTGCCCGCCGGCGTCTGGCAGATCGTGCTCGGCCGCGGCTCGCGGATCGGCGACGCGCTGGTCGAAGAGTCGGACTACCTGTGCTTCACCGGCTCCACGCCGACGGGCAAGAGCCTCGCCGCGAAGGTGGCGGAACGGCTGACGAGCTATTCGCTGGAGCTCGGCGGCAAGAACCCGATGATCGTGCTGCCCGACGCCGACATCGCCAAAACCGCCACGGGCGCGGTGACCGCGTGCTTCTCCTCCGCGGGCCAGCTGTGCGTTTCGGTCGAGCGGATCTACGTCCACGAGTCCATCCGCGAGGAGTTCACTCGGGCCTTCGTCGCGAAGACCGCCGCGGTGCGGCTCGGTGGCGCGCTCGACTACCAGGCACAGATGGGGTCGCTGACCTCGGAAGACCAGCTGGCGACGGTGTCGGCGCACGTCGAGGACGCCCGCTCCAAGGGCGCGACGGTGCTCACCGGTGGGAAGGCCCGGCCGGACCTCGGCCCGCTGTTCTACGAGCCGACCGTCCTCACCGACGTCACCGAGGACGTCAAGCTGTTCGCCGAAGAGACCTTCGGGCCGGTCGTGTCGATCTACGGCTACACCGACGTCACCGAGGCGATCGAGCGCGCCAACGACACGCGGTTCGGGCTGAACGCGAGTGTGTGGTCGCGCAACGGCCGGGCGGGCTGGGAGGTCGCGGCGCGGCTGAAGGCCGGGACCGTCAACGTCAACGAAGGCTTCGCGGCGACCTTCGGGACCGTGGGACTGCCGATGGGCGGGATGAAGGAGTCCGGCGTCGGACGGCGCAACGGCGCCGAAGGCCTGCTCAAGTACACCGAAGCCCAGGCGATCGCGGTGCAGCGCGGGATGCCGCTGCGCCCCGGTCGCGGAATCCCGCCGAAGCTGTGGGCGCGGGTCCTGAGCACGAGCCTCAAGGCGCTTCGCCGCCTCCCGCGCCGCTGACCCCTGAGCGTTTCGTCCTCTGGTTGCGGTAGTTGCGCGTGCAAGGACCGCAACCCAGAGGACGAAACGCGGGTCAGGAGGACGTCGTCGGGGCGGCCAGCAGGCCCCGGTCGTAAGCGATCGCGACGGCCTCGGCCCGGCGGCTCGCGCCGAGTTTCGCCATCACGCGCGAGAGGTGGACGCTCACCGTCTTCTCGCTGATGTACAGCTCCTCGCCGACCTGCCGGTTGGTCCGGCCGAGCGCGACACGCTCCAGTACGTCCCGCTCCCGGTCGGTGAGGGGATCGACGACGTCACGGCGCGGGGCCGCGGGCGCCCCGGGAAGCTCGACGCGCGCCCGGTGACTCAGGTCCTGGACGGCTTCGCGCAGCGGGCAGGCACCCAGCTTGTCGGCCACCGCGTGCGCGGCCAGCAGCTCCGACGCGGCGAGCGCGGTGTCACCGTCGGACGCCAGCAGGGACTTCGCGTGCTGCAGACGGCACATGGCCTGCTCGTACACCGCGCCGTACCCGAACGCCTCGACCGCCTTCGCCCACAGCGCCGGGTCTCCCGCGCCGCGCAGACAACTGCCCAGCGCCTCGAGCCGGGCGAGCCACGCCAGCGCCTCCGGGCCGAGCGACACCGAACGCGGGATGCCGTGTTCGGCGCACCGGCGTCCGTGGGCGAGCATCTTCTCGCCCGACTCCACCGCGGTGTCCACGGTCGCCTGATCCCCGCGGACCCGGGCTTCGGCGGCCTGCGCGACGGCGGCCGCGAGGCCGTGCACGCTGATCCGGATTCCCCCGAGCACCGCGGGTTCGACCTCTTCGAGCCAGTCGATCAGCTCGTGCGCCTGCCGCACCGCACCCGCGTTGTCCCCGCGCCAGGTCGCGAGCTGGATGGCGGCGTCCGCCGACGCGAGCGCTATCGAGTAGTCCGCGCTCCAGTGCCGGTGCAGACTGGGCAAGATCTTGTCCGCGTCCGCGAACCGGCCCCGTCCGACGACGAACTGCGCCCAGATCCCCAGGAACCGCCCGGCGACGACGCTCGAAACGCCGCGGCCCGCGCGGCCTGCGTCGTCGTCTTCCGGCCAGTCCCCGCTGATGTAGCGCAGCGTGAGGTGCTTGGTCCGCAGCTCGATCCCGAACGAACTCCAGGTCAGCCCGGTTTCCTTGGCGCGTTGGATGCCCTTGGCGTAGTACTTCAGCGCGGAAGGGATCTCCGCCCTGTCGTCGTAGCTCAGCCCGAGGAAGTGCAGCGCCCGCAGTTCGCCGTTGAGCGCGCCGGAATCCCTCGCCTTCCGCTCGGCCTGGCGCAGCCGCTCTCGCGCCTCCTCGACGTCTCCCGCCGAATCGGCCAGCGTGCCGAGCGAGACCAGCGCGGCCGCTTCCGCCCCGCCGGCACCGATGGCCCTGGCGTCGGCGACCGCGGCCAGCGCGCACTGCAGCGCCTCGTCGAACCTGTCCATCAGCCGCAGGATCCCCGCCCTGGTGGCGAGCACCCAGGCCCGCGCGGAACTCGCCTCGGTGTGTTCGACCAGGCTCCATGCCTTGTCGATCGCCGCGACGACCTCGTCGAGCGTGCCGTCGACCGAAAGCAGCGCCTCCGCGTGCCGCCGCCAGACCTTGGCGGACCGCTCGGGATCCGTCTCCGGCGTAAGCGCCTCTGTCGCGGAGCGCGAATACGCGACGGCGCGTTCCGGTTCGCCGGACGTGCTCGCGAAGTACGAGGCCTCGTGGAGCAGGTTGAGCTCGTCGATGTCCGCCGGGCGGTCCTGCTCCGGGACGGCGTCCCAGATGGAGAGTGCCTGCTCGACGTGACGGAGCGCGGAACCGGGTGCGCCGAGCTTCTCGGCCTCGACTATCGCACGCAGCAACGCCGCCAACGCGCCGACGAAGTCCTTGCTCTCCAGGCTGTGGTGCGCGAGCCGCGCGTCCTGGCCCCGGCCCTGCGTCCTGGTGCGGATCCGCGACGCGTAGGCCGCGTGCATGCGCACCCGCTCCCCCGGCAGCAGGTCGCCGTACACCGCTTCCTGCAGCAACGCGTGACGGAAGGTGTAGAAGCCGTTCTCGATCACCAGTACGTGATGCTGCACCGCCTCGCGCAGTGCCTCGTCGAGTTCGAGCTCGTCCAGCCCGGAGATCTCGGCGAGCGCGGCGTGCGCCACGGCGTCCTTGGCGACCGAGACCACGCGCAGCACCCGGCGGGTGATCTGGGAAAGCTGTTCCACCCGGGCGAGGAGCACTTCGGCCAGCCCGGCGGGGAGGTCACGGCAGTCCTTCGCGGAGGCGAGCAGTTCTTCGACGAAGAACGGATTGCCCTCGGACCGGGAGACGATGTCGGCGATCATGTCCTGGCCGATCGGCTCGTCGGCCAGTGCCTCGACGAACGCGCGCGCGTCCTCGGCGCCGAACGGCTTGACCTCGACGCGCTCGACCGCGCCCAGCCGCACCACTTCGGACAGCAGCCCCCGCAGCGGATGCCGCCGGTGGACGTCCTCCTCGCGATAGCTCGCCACCACCAGCAACCGCTGGGTGCGCAGCCTCGTCATCAGGAAGGACAGCAGGTTCCGGGTGGAGCCGTCGGCCCAGTGCAGGTCCTCCAGCAGGATCACCACCGGCCGGCGCTGCGCGATGACGGTCAGCACCCCCAGTACCGCGTCGAACAGCTGGAGCTGGCCGAGGTCCTGTTCGGGCCGGAGCCGTTGCGTCGACACCCGTTCGCTCGCGGTGAGCTGACCGTCTTCGATGGCGGGGAAGTCCTCCGCCTGCTGCATCTGCGGGAGCAGCCTGCCCAGCGCCGGCCGGGCACGGACCGCGGCGGTGACCGCGGGGTCGGACGTCGTCGCCAGCGGCGCCAGGGCCTCGGCGAACGGAAGATAGGGAAGACCGCCCTCATGGACGTCGATACAGCGCCCGGTGAGCACCAGGGCGCCCGCGCCGGCGGCGTACTCGCCGAGCGCGGTCAGGAGACGGGTCTTGCCGACGCCGGCGTCTCCGGAGAGCAGCACCGCGCCCGCCTCTGCCCGTTCTGCACGGGCGAAGGCGGCGCGGAGCTGCCGCATCTCCTGAGTGCGGGCGACGATCGGGATTCCGGAGCCAAGACGGGGCACGAGGTGCATTCTTGCCTACCGGGCCGACAACTTCGCCTGGGTTTCGGTCGAGAGCTTCATCGCACTCGACCTCTACCGGGTGATCTCGCCGCTGCGAGCGGGCATCTGCCCGGTCTCGCGGCGCTGCTGGGCGGGCACCTGGACCTCGGCGCGGTGCGCGCGGATCCTCTTGCCCGCCCGGCGGGCCTTGTCGACCCACACGCTGCGGCCTGCCCGCTGCAGCTCTTCCCTGCGGTACTCGACCTCGGCCAGTACTCCGGTGAGCAGGGCGTCGTTCGTGTTCATCACTGTTTCCCCTTAGGAACTCATCCACTTGTTCGGTAGTGATGAGATTCGTCCTGAGGGGTGCCTCGCGGCATCGGGTGATCGCCTACACCCGGACGTGATTCGACCCCTTACTCCTGCCCATCCCCTGCTCGGGAGGCGTAAGGGGTCGAATTTCCCGGTCTCTAGTCGTGTGCCGGGCCACTCGGGCGCACGGCGCCGAGCAGCCCCCGCCAAGCGTGCGGCGAGAGGCGGAAGGCACCTCCCTCGGGGTCCTTGGAGTCCCTCAGCGCGGCACCGGAACCGGTGAAGGCGACCTCGACGCAGTCGTTGCCGCCCCCGCTGTGGCTGCTCTTGCGCCACTGGGCCTGGGAAAGATCATCGTTGGGCGTCATGCTCCCCACTCCTTACTAGTTTCCGGTTTTCTCCGGCAAGGCCGCCTGTTCGGCGAACCTTCCGGCGGCCTCGGCGATCACCTCGACCGAGTCGTCCGGCTTCAACGCGGCGGCACGCAGATGGTCGAACATCAACGCGTATCGCCGGACGTCCGGTGGTTCCTCCAGGTAGAGGCCCGTGGAGGTGCTGTCGACGTAGACCACGTCGGTGTCGGCCAGTTCGGGGAAGCCCATGACGAGGAACGGACCCTCCATCCCGGGGTGGGCACCCGCGCCGAACGGCACGATCTGGATGGTCACGTTCGCCTTCGCGGCCATCGTGACCATCCGGTACAGCTGTTCCGCCATCACCTCGGGCCCGTCGACCGTGCGATGCAGGACCGCCTCGTCCATCACGGCCCAGTACTCCGGGGGCGAAGGATCGGTCAGCAGCTCCTGGCGCGCCATCCTCGCGGCCACCCTGCGCCTGATCTCGGCTTCCTCTGCGTCGGGCCGCATCGCCCTGATCACGGCCCTGGCGTACCGCTCTGTCTGCAAGAGGCCCGGCACCAGCAGCGCTTGGAACGCCCGCAGCGAACTCGCGTCCGCCTCCAGGCCGACGAAGGTGCCGGTGAACACCTCGTTGTACGCGTGCCACCAGCCGCGTTTGCGGGCTTCCCTGGCCAGCTGGACGAGCGCTTCCTGCTCGTCGCCGGCGATGCCGTAGAGCTCGAGCATGTCGCGCGCGTCGCGCGGGGTGACGCCGACGTGGCCGGTCTCGATCCGGCTGACCTTCGACGCCGAGCATTCGAGCTTCTCGCTCACTTCGTCGATGGTGAGGTCGGCCGCCTCGCGCAACCGCCTCAGTTCGCTCGCCAGTCTCCGGCGGCGCACGGTGGGTCCCTGACCCCTCGTCATCACGGCACCTCCACAGGCTGTCCGGCAAAACCGATCACGACGCGGCGAGGAGAACAGTGTTCAGGAACCCTCGCTCGAAGCACATCGAGCCAGCCCGAGACACATTCGGTGAGATGGTCACCCGACCATTTCCCGACACGTCCGGATTTTCATCCTGCAATTTGCAGATTGCCGTTGTAGGTTGTGCGTTGTGCAACGCGGTACGCCCACCTTCATCGGTGACGGCGGATCCGCTCGCGGCACGGGCGCGGGGCCGCGAGCTGCACCGATGGGTTTCCGGAAGGATACCCGTCGAAGCCGGATTCACCCCCGGTGCAGGGCCGGAGCCGTCCCCCGATCGGTTCCGGCCCTCCCTTTATCCCCGCGACCATTGCGTAATGCTCTGGCTCCAGATGTTAATGCATTTCGCCATTCCCTCTAAAGGGTGGACAAGGCGCCTCTTCGATGCGGAACGTCACCGTTCACACCACCCGGAGAAGGCCTTCCTGCACAACGGTGGCGATGTGCGTTCCGTCCGCGGCGAAGAACCGTCCCGTGGCCAGACCGCGGGCACCCGACGCGGTCGGGGACGCGCTGTCGTAGAGGAACCACTCGTCGGCCCGGAACGGGCGGTGGAACCAGAGCGCGTGGTCGAGGCTCGCGCCGATCACCTTGTCGAGGTCCCAGTAGACGCCGTGGCGCGCGAGGACCGAGTCCAGGAGCGTCATGTCGGAGGCGTAGGTGAGGACGCAGACGTGCAGCAACTGCTGGTCCGGAAGCTTGCCGTCGGCCCGCATCCAGACCTGGTTCCTGGCGGGGCGCTCCCCCGACTCGCGGGTCACCCACGGCGGGTCGTTGACGTACCGCAGGTCGATCGGGCGCGGCCGGTCGCGGAAGCCGTCGAAGTAGCCCTCGGCCCGCTCCTGCAGCGTCGGCAGCGACTCGGGGTCCGGGACGTCCGGCATGCCCTCGGAGTGCTCGATGCCGCCCTCGTCCTTCTGGAACGAAGCGGACAGGGAGAAGATCGCCTTGCCGTGCTGGATGCCGACGACGCGGCGGGTGGTGAACGAGCGGCCGTCGCGGATACGGTCGACCTCGTAGACGATCGGGACGCTCGGGTCACCGCCGCGGATGAAGTACGCGTGCAGCGAGTGGACCTTCCGCTCCTCGGGCACGGTGCGGCCGGCGGCGACGAGCGCCTGCCCCGCGACCTGCCCGCCGAACACCCGCACCGGCGAATGCGCCGGTGAGACGCCGCGGAAGATGTTCTCTTCGATCTTCTCCAAGTCCAGCAGCGCGACCAGCCTGTCGAGTACCGGCTGACCGCCGACGCCGCCGGTGCTGTCGAAGCCGGCCGCGGCCTCCCTGGCCATCTCAGTCATGTACCGAACCTTAGGCCGTAAGGGTGCTTCGGGCCCCTGCGAGGCGGGACGTTTGTCGCGAAGGCCACCTTCGGGACGCTTTGGGTGCCCGCGCGTGCCATGAAAGGCCCGTTACTTGCAAATTTTGCAAGTAACGGGCCTTTCATGGCACGTGTGTGGGGCAGGCGAGGTGACCGCCGTCAGGCGTGGTCGTCTTCGCCGAGGCGGTGCACCCGGATGAGGTTGGTCGAGCCGACGGTTCCCGGCGGGGAGCCAGCGACGATGACCACCAGGTCGCCCTTGGCGTACTTGCCCATTTCGAGCATCGCGTGGTCGACCTGCTGGATCATCTGGTCGGTGGAGTCGACCTTCGGCACGATCCGCGTCGTGGTGCCCCAGGTCATCGCGAGCTGGCTGCGGACGCTCTCCTCCGGCGTGAAGGCCAGCAGCGGCAGCCGCGTGTGCAACCGCGCGAGCCGCCGGACGGTGTCGCCGGACTGGGTGAAGGCGACCAGTGCCTTGGCGTTCAGCCGCTCGCCGATGTCACGGGCCGCGTAGGAGATGACGCCGCGCTTGGTGCGCGGGACGTGCGACAGCGGCGGCACGACCGGGGAGTCGGTCTCGACGGCTTCGATGATCCGGCCCATGGTCTTGACCACGTCGATGGCGTAGCGGCCGACGCTGGTCTCGCCCGAGAGCATGAGGGCATCCGCGCCGTCGAGCACCGCGTTGGCGACGTCCGAGGCCTCCGCGCGGGTCGGGCGGGAGCTGTTGATCATCGACTCGAGCATCTGCGTCGCGACGATGACCGGCTTCGCGTTCTCGCGGGCGATCTGGATGGTGCGCTTCTGCACCAGCGGGACCTGCTCCAGCGGGAGTTCCACGCCCAGGTCGCCGCGGGCGATCATCACCGCGTCGAAGGCGAGCACGATGGCTTCGAGGTTGTAGACCGCTTCGGGCTTCTCGATCTTCGCGACCACCGGGAGGCGGCCCTTGCCCACGCGGTCCATCACCTGGTGGACCAGGTCGATGTCGGCGGGCGAGCGGACGAACGACAGCGCGATGAAGTCCACGCCGAGTTCGAGCGCGAACTCGAGGTCCTCGATGTCCTTTTCGGACAGCGCCGGCACGGAAACGTCCATACCCGGCAGGGAGACGCCCTTGTTGTTGCTGACGGGGCCGCCTTCGGTGACCTCGCACACGACGTCCGGGCCCTCGACGTCCTTGACCACGAGGCCGACCTTGCCGTCGTCCACGAGGAGACGGTCGCCGGGCTTCGCGTCGTCGGCGAGTCCCTTGTAGGTGGTCGAGACACGGTCATGGGTGCCCGCGACGTCCTCGACGGTGATCCGCACGATGTCGCCGTTGTGCCACTCGACCGGCCCGCCCGCGAAGGTGCCGAGACGGATCTTCGGCCCCTGGAGGTCGGCGAGGATGCCCACCGCGCGGCCGGATTCGGCGGCGGCGGTGCGGATGAGGTCGTAGACCTGCTTGTGGTCGCCGTGTGTCCCGTGGCTGAAGTTCATCCTCGCGACGTCCATCCCGGCGTCGACGAGTTGCCGCATCTTCTCCGGCGTAGCGGTCGCGGGGCCAAGGGTACAAACGATCTTCGCGCGTCGGCTCACGTTCGCACAGCGTAGTCCCTCATCGGAGCTACGTCTTTACCGATACCGAAAGTTCAAGAAAAGTGTCAGTTCACCAGGGCTCTCCGTAACCGTCGAACGAGGTTCGGCGGTTATCGGCGCGGCTTCTCGCTCGGCCCGACACGGTCCCGCGCCCACTCGTTGAACGCCCGGACCTGCCGCCACGCCTTCCGCACCCGGTCGAGCGCGCCGGGTTCGTGCAGGACGTCGTCCGGCTCCCAGCCCCGGACGGCGTACACGGAGCGATACTTCAGCAGGTCGATGCGGGGATGGTCCTCCGCGAACCCGCGCGGCTTCGACTTGAGCCTGTCGCCCTTGATCTCCCAGCCCGCCTTCTCCAGCTTCGCGAGGATCTTGGCCAGCTCGCCGCCCCGCAGTTCGGTGTCGACGGCCTTGCGGAACCGGGCGAGCTGATCGGACTCGAAGTGGAAACAGCCGCCGCCGACGCGCAGCCCGGCCGGGCCGACCTCGACGTAGTACGCGCCACCGCCGCGACCCTGCTCGATCACCGCGCCGCAGTGGGTCTTGTACGGCGTCTTGTCCTTGGCGAACCGGACGTCGCGGTACGGGCGGAAGACCTTCCCCGTGCCGAAACCGTCGCCGAACTCCGGGACCAGTTCCGCGAGCAGCGCCTCCATCGGCGCGCGGACGTCGGCCTTGTAGGTGGCGAGGTTCGCGTCCCAGTAGGACTTGGAGTTGTCGGCCTCGAGGCCGTCGTAGAAGTCGATGGCGTACTCACCGAAACCCTCGAAACCCATGCGGAGACGGTATTCCCCCGCACCGGCGAGTACATGAAGGCCCCCTTCCTGTACCTAGGCGCAAGGAAGGGGGCCTTCATGTACTTCGGCCTTACTTGGCCAGAGCGGTGATCAGCTCGCCGTCGGCGGTGTCACCGGACAGCTCCCAGAAGAAGGCGCCGCCGAGCCCCTGGTTCTTGGCGTAGGTGACCTTCCCGCCGATGGTCGCCGGGGTGTCGTAGCTCCACCAATCGCTGCCGCACTTGGCGTAGGCGGTGCCCGCGACGGTGCCGGTGGCCGGGCAGGTGTTCTTCAGGACCTTGTAGTCCTGGATGCCCGGCTCGGTCCCCGCCGCCGGGCCGGTCGCGGTGCCGCCGGGGGCGTCCTGCGTGACGCCGGTCCAGCCGCGGCCGTAGAACCCGATGCCCAGCAACAGCTTGGCCGCCGGGACGCCCTTGCTCTTGAGCTTCTGGATCGCGGCGTCGGAGTGGAAGCCGGCGGTCGGGATGCCCGCGTAGTCGTTCAGCGGCGAGTGCGGGGCCGTCGGGCCCTGCGCGGCCCAGGCGCCGAAGTAGTCGTAGGTCATGACGTTGTACCAGTCGAAGTACTGCGCGGCGCCGCCGTAGTCCGCGGCGTCGATCTTGCCGCCGTCGGTGCCGTCCGCGGTGATCGCGGCGGTGACCAGCTTCGAGCCGAACTTCGCCCGCAGCGCCTGTGCCAGATCCTTGATCGCGGCCGGGCCGCTGGTGTCACACGAGAGTCCGCAGGCGTTCGGGTACTCCCAGTCGATGTCGATGCCGTCGAAGACACCGGCCCAGCGCGGGTCGTTGACCAGGTTGTAGCAGGACTCGGCGAACTTGGCGGGGTTCTTCGCCGCCTCACCGAAGCCACCGGACCAGGTCCAGCCGCCGAAGGACCACAGCACCTTGAGGTTCGGGTACTTGGCCTTCAGCTTCTTGAGCTGGTTGAAGTTCCCGCGCAGCGCGCCGTTGTCCCAGGTATCCGAGACACCGTCCACACTGGAGGCCGCGTCGTAGAACTTGCTGGTCGCCGCTTCGGCGTCACCGAGGGCGCAGCCACCGCCGGTCACGTTGCCGAACGAGTAGTTGATATGGGTCAGCTTGCTCGCCGAACCCGACGTGTCGATGTTCTTCACGTGATAGTTCCGCTGGTAGACGCCCCATTCGGCGAAGTACCCGAGTACCTTGCCGACCGAAGCGTCCTGCGCTTCCGGTGCGGCCGTGGCCTGCTGCGCCGGCGCGGCGACGGCCAGCGCGCCCAGCGCGACGGCGGCGGCGCCCACGATCGCGGTGAGCCTGCTCAAACGGGACATGCGTTCTCCCTTCACGGTCACCAGCGGTGACGAGAGGACTGCGGCGGGACACGCACAAGTTAAGTGGACTAGACCACCTCGTCAATGGTTCAGACCAAGACTTTCGGATGGACATTTTCGAACATTCCCTGACGGGAATATGTCACGAACGGCGCGTTGCCTGCATGATGCGGACTTCCGGGAGCCTCGCCGAGCCACGGAGAACGGCCAATCAGCCGGCCGGTGCCACCGGCCGGCGAGGACAGTCAGTGAACAGGTAACGGCTCGAACGTGACGCCCCGGTCGGCCGCCCGCCGCGTTCCCCAGTCGTAGAGCGCTTCGAGTGCGGGGCGTAACCGCTCCCGTTGGCACGCACCGAAAAGTAAGCGGTTGCCGCCGGATGGACGGTGGTGTTGCCTTGCCTGACCGGGGGATCACCGCACTGGGAGGACCTTACGTGACCGAGACGCCGACGTTGTACGACTGGGCGGGCGGGCTGGACGCCCTGCGACGGCTGACCGACATCTTCTACGGCCATGTCCTGAAGGATCCGTTGCTGGAGCCGGTCTTCCGCGGCATGGACCCCGGCCACCCCGAGCACGTCGCGATCTGGCTCGCCGAGGTGTTCGGCGGGCCGGAGACCTACAGCGGCGAGCACGGCGGGCACCGGCACATGGTCGGGCGTCATCTCGGCAAGGGCATCACCGAAGAGCAGCGCCGCCGCTGGGTGAACCTGCTCTTCGACGCCGCCGACGAGGCCGGGCTCCCGGCCGATCCCGAGTTCCGCTCCGCGTTCGCCGCGTATGTCGAGTGGGGCAGCAGGCTCGCGGTGATGTTCTCCCAGCCCGGCCGCGAGGTCTCCGTCCCCGAGCCGATGCCGAAGTGGGACTGGGGCAACCGCCCGCCCTGGCAGCCGCCCGCGGACTGATGGCCCATAGTGGGGCGGTCGTGAAAGGAGGCCGCCGTGATCCGGGTCGACGGCCGGACCCTGCGCTGCGCGGACGTCGTGACCGCCGCGGGCACCGAGGGACCGCTGAACATTGACGTTTCGATCGCCGCGCTGCGCGGCGCCGAGAGCGCGTGGAAACTCGCCGAGGAGCTGAGCACGCGCCGGATCGTCTACGGCCGCACCACCGGTGTCGGCGCCAACAAGGAGGACCCGGTCGGCGAGGGCGAATCGCCGGATCACGGACTGCGGCTGCTGCGCAGTCACGCCGGGGGCAGCGGCGACGTCATGTCCCCCGGCCAGACCAGGGCGATGATGCTGATCCGGCTCAACCAGCTGCTGGCGGGCCGCGCCGGGCTCAGCCCCGAACTGATCGGGGCTCTCGCCGCCGCGGTGCGGACCGGTTCGCTGCCGCTGGTGCACCGGCTCGGCGCGATCGGCACCGGCGACCTCGCCCCGCTCGCGGAGACCGCGCTCGCCCTCACCGGCGAACGGCCGTGGCTGGCGGGCGGCGTGCCACCGGTTCCGGTGCAGGCGGGTGACGCGCTGGCGTTCATGAGCAGCAACGCCGCGACACTCGCCGAAGCGACTCTCGCGGCCATGCGGCTCGACACGCTGACGCGGGCGAGTCACGTCGTCGCGGCGCTGACCTACATCGCGCTCGACGGGAACCCGGAGGCGTACGCGACTCCGGTGCACGAAGCTCGTCCGCACGCAGGGCAGGTGGCGTGCGCGGCGGAGATGCGGCGGCTGCTCGGGATGGAGGGCACGCCCAAACCGGGGCGGCGGATCCAGGACCCGTTCGGGCTCCGCGCGTTCCCGCAGGTGCAGGGCCCGGCGCTGGACGCGATCCACTACCTGCGCGACGTGCTCGCGGTGGAGATCAACGCCAGCACCGAGAACCCCATGATCTCGACGGTGCACCAGGACGCGTACCACCACGCGCACTTCCACACCGCGTACGTCTCGACCGCGCTCGACCAGGTGCGCGCGACCATCCACCAGGTCGCCGAGCTGTCGGTGGCCCGGCTGGGCGATCTGGTGGAGCCGGAGTTCACCGGGCTGCGGCCGTTCCTCGCGGCCGGGCCGTCGGGCAGTTCGGGCGTGATGATCCTGGAGTACGTCGCGCACGACGCGCTCACCGAACTGCGGCAGGCCGCGCTCCCGGCGACGCTGGGCACCGCCGTCGTCTCACGCGGGATCGAGGACCACGCGAGCTTCTCCACCCAGGCCGCGCGGGCGGCGACCGCGGCGGGGACGGCGTACCGGCAGGTGCTGGCGTGCGAACTGGTCGCGGCCGTCCGCGCGCTGCGGATGCGGAAGGCCGAGCTCGTCGCCCTGCCCGCGCGGGACGCCTACGAGGCCGCCGCGACCGTGCTCGACCCGAGCGTCGAGGACCGGCCGCTCACCGAGGACATCGCCCGCGCCGTGTCGCTTTTGGACACCCTCGCGCTCATCTGACCCCGCGTTTCGCGGGAAGGATGTCGAGAACGGTGAAGTGGCGCCGTCCCTGGGCCGGAAGCACCCACAGCGAGGAGATCAGCATGAGCATCCAGCGGATGGACCACGTCGGCGTCATCGTCAGCGACCTCACGGCCGCCGTCGCGTTCTTCGTCGATTTCGGACTCGAACTCCAGGGCAAGATGACGATGGAGAGCGAGCTCGCGGACCGCATCACCGCCGTCGACAAGGCCAAATCGGAGGTCGCGATGGTGCGGGTCCCCGGCGATCAGGGGTGTCTCGAACTCATCCAGTACCTCACGCCCGAGTCCCACGCCGGTGACTCGCACGCCCCGGCCAACACGCTGGGCCTGCGCCACCTCGCCTTCCAGGTCGACGACGTCGAGGCCGTCCTCGACCGCGTGCGGCCGCACGGCGCCGAACTCGTGGGCGAGGTCGTGAACTACGAGAACAGCTTCCGGCTCTGCTACCTGCGCGGACCCGACGGGATCATCATCGAACTCGCCGAAAAGCTCGGTTGATCAGCAACAGCAGCCCCGGCGGGCCAGGGAGTGGAGCCGGGCGCTCGTGACCGGCCGGTTCGCGGCGACCTCGACGGCGTCGAGCATCCGGCGTCGAGCCGTCTTGTCGAGAACGCGGCCGCGCGTGATCACCAGGTCGATCTTCGCGACGTTGCGGATGTCGGCGGCCGGGTTCGCGTCCAGCAGCACGAGATCCGCCTCCTTCCCCGCCGCGACGGTGCCCGAGGTCCGCTCCCTGCCGAGGAACTTCGCCGCGTCACCCGTGACGGCCTTCAGCGCCTGCACCGGCGAAAGCCCGGCCTCGACCAGGAAACCGAGTTCTTCGTGCAGCCCGCTGCCGGGGAAGGTGTACGGGTTGAGACAGTCGGTGCCGCCGATGATCCCGACGCCCGCGTCGTGCGCGACCCCGACCAGCCGCAGCGTCTCCTGGTAGTACCGCTCCTGCAGGGCGATGTCCGCCGGGGTCTTCGGCGCGAACCGCTCGATGCCCACGGCCCAGCTCTCGCGGATGTCGGCGGGCAGGTACTTCAGCCGCGCGTCCTGCTTGTGGGTTTCGGCGGGCTGGGTGACGACCCGGTTGATGGTCAGTGTCGGCGAATGCCAGGTGCCGTTGCGCCGCAACCGGTTGAAGTAGTTCCACGCCGCGTGGGGGCTGTACGCGGAGACCGACTCGAACTCCAGTTGCCGCGCCACGTTGAAGAAGGCACGCGGCGCCGCCGGGTCGTAAGGCAACGCGCTCAACCGGGCGAGGATCTCGTCGCGCCGGGAGGAGCAGTGGATGGAGACCCCGAAGAAGTGCTCGAAACTGTGCTGGCCGAGATCGCTCACCTCGAAATGGGACACCTTGTACGGCCAGTGCCCGGAGAACCGCAGCCCCAGGTCACGGGTCTCGTCCGCGACCGCGCGCAGCGCCTCGGGACCGAGATAGGAGTAGACCTTGACGAACTCGGCGCCCGCCGCCGCCTCCGCGCGGACGGCCGCCCGCGCCTCGGCATCGGTCGACACCTGGAGCACCGGCGGGCTCAGGAGCGTGACCGGTCCGTCGACGATCCCGCTGCCCAGCACCATGCGCGGGCCCAGCAGCTCACCGCGTTCGATCTTGTCCCGGGACGCGCGGTTCTCCGCGTAACCCCACATCTCGCGGGCGCCCGTGACGCCGTGGACCAGGTGCAGCGGCGGGACGATCTCTTCGAGGTCCGCGCCGTGGGTGTGCATGTCCCACAGTCCCGGGATCAGGTACTTGCCGCGGCCGTCGATCACCCGCGCGGCACCGGTTTCCGGGAGCTGCTCCGAGCCGCCGACCCAGGCGATCCGCTCCCCGACGAGGACGACCGAGACGTCACGCCGGGGGGCCGAACCCGTGCCGTCGATCAGCGTGACCCGGCTGATGACGACGATCTCGCCCTCGGCCGCCGCGGCCATGCCGGGCAGCAGCCCGGCGAGCGCCACTCCGGTCCCGCTCGCGGCCAGCCATTTCAAGAACTCGCGCCTGCTGGATCCGCTCCGGTCATGAGAACCCCCGCCCTTCCACCCAGATCCCCCGGGTGGCCGATTCAACTCGCCGCGAGGGCGGGGCCGCAAGGAAAGTGAAGGCCCCTTACCCGAACTCAGCACAAAGTAAGGGGTCTTCTCCTGTAACACAGCTCAGCCGAAGAAGACCTCGGCCTCTTCGTACCGCTCGGCCGGGACGGTCTTCAGTTCGGCGGTCGCTTCGGAGAGCTTGACGCGGACGATGTCCGTGCCGCGCAGCGCGACCATCACGCCGAAGTCACCGTCGGCCACGGCGTCGACGGCGTTGAGGCCGAACCGGGTGGCGAGCACACGGTCGTACGCCGTCGGGGTGCCGCCGCGCTGGACGTGCCCGAGCACGACCGCGCGGGACTCCTTGCCGGTGCGGGCGGCGATCTCGTCGGCCAGCCAGGTGCCGATCCCGCCGAGCCGGACGTGCCCGAAGGCGTCCTTCTCGCCGGTGAGCAGCTTCTCCTCGCCGCCTTCGGGCAGCGCGCCCTCGGCGACGACGATGATCGGCGCGAACTCCTTCTCGAAGCGGCGCTCGACCCACGAAACGACCTGGTCGACGTTGAAGTGCCGCTCCGGCACCAGGATCACGCTCGCGCCGCCGGCGAGGCCGGAGTGCAGCGCGATCCAGCCCGCGTGCCGCCCCATGACCTCGACGACCAGGGCGCGGTGGTGCGACTCGGCCGTGGTGTGCAGCCGGTCGATGGCCTCGGTGGCGATCGAGACCGCCGTGTCGAAGCCGAAGGTGTAATCCGTGGCGCCGAGGTCGTTGTCGATCGTCTTGGGCACCCCGACGACGCCGATACCGTCGTCCGTGAGCCGCTTCGCGACGCCGAGGGTGTCCTCGCCGCCGATCGCGATCAGCGCGTCGACCTGCTGCTCGGCGAGGACGGCCTTGATCTTGTCCACGCCGCCGTCGACCTTGTACGGGTTGGTCCGCGACGAGCGCAGGATCGTGCCGCCGCGGGTGAGGATGTCCTCGACGTCGTTCAGGCCGAGCGGGCGGCTGTCCCCGGTGAGGGGACCGTTCCAGCCGTTGCGGAACCCGACGAGGTCCCAGCCGTGCACCTCGATGCCCTTGCGCACCACAGCGCGGATCACCGCGTTGAGTCCCGGGCAGTCGCCACCGCCGGTCAGCACACCGACACGCATCAGAAGCCTCCGTCTTGTGTTCCGTAGAGATGACAGTCACATGTCCCGATGCCAGGGTAGCGGCAGTTCTCTGGATCGGTGCAGGGCGGACCACCTCGGGAATCGGTACACGTCACGAGATGTGCTAGCTTGGCGTCGTGCAGCGCTATTTCTGGTTTACGAAGCCGGCCCCGGGTGGGCACGGCGGCGTGAACCTGCGCTGACTTCCACCCCGAGCCGGAATCACACCGGCTCGGCGAGTTCCCGCGGGTCGGTATCCCTTTCGAAAGGAACCAGACCCGCGATGTCTCCCTCCGCTGACACCCTGATCGCCCTCGACGGGCACCGCACGGCGGCCGTCAACCCGCTGCTGTCGCCCGCGATGCTGCGGCACGAGCATCCGATGACCGCGGAAACCGCCGATACCGTCCTAGCCGGGCGGGCCTCGGCCGTCGACATCCTCGACGGCCGGGACGACCGGCTCCTCGTCGTCGTCGGGCCCTGCTCGGTGCACGACGCGGACGCCGCGCTCGACTACGCCCGCCGCCTCGCCGCCAAAGCCGAAGAACACCGCCGTGACCTGCACATCGTCATGCGCGTCTACTTCGAGAAGCCGCGGACCACGCTCGGCTGGAAGGGCCTGATCAACGACCCCGGCCTCGACGGCACCTACGAGGTCAACCAGGGCCTCCGGATGGCGCGCAAACTGCTGCTCGACATCTCCGCGCTCGGCCTGCCGGTCGGCTGCGAATTCCTCGACCCGATCACCCCGCAGTTCATCTCCGACACCGTGACCTGGGGTTCCATCGGCGCGCGGACCGCGGCGAGCCAGGTGCACCGGCAGCTGTGCAGCGCGCTGTCGATGCCTGTGGGGATCAAGAACTCGACCGAGGGCGACGTCCAGGTCGCCGTCGACGCCACCCGCGCGGCCGGCGCGAGCCACGTGTTCGCCGGGATCAACCCCGACGGGCTCGCCGCGCTGATCACCACCGCGGGGAACGAGGACTGTCACGTCATCCTGCGCGGCAGCTCCGCCGGCCCGAACTACGACGCCGCGACGGTGGCCGACACGCTGGCGCGGCTGGCGAAGTCGGGGCTGCCGGAGCGCGTGATCATCGACGCGAGCCACGGCAACAGCGCGAAGGATCACGTGCGCCAGGCCTCGGTCGTCCGAGAACTCGCCGGGCGGATCGGCGCCGGTGAGCGGGGCATCGCGGGCCTGATGCTGGAAAGCTTCCTGGTGGCCGGGCGGCAGGACCTGAAGCTGGGCTCGGCTTCGTCGCTGGCCTACGGGCAGTCGATCACGGACGCCTGCCTGGGGTGGGACACGACGGCCGAGCTGCTGGACACGCTGGCCGAGGCCGTCGACGCGCGGCGGTGAGTGCTGGGGTCAGGTGCGCTATGAAAGGCCCGTTACTGGCAAATTTTGCAAGTAACGGGCCTTTCATAGCGCGCGCGACAGATCAACGCTGCCAGTAGGACTCGATGGTTCCCCACCGCTGGAAGTTGTGCCGCGCGTCCGCCAGCGCGTCGTGCTGGTCGTCCGGAGCCGCCGGGAGCTTCGGCTTGCCCGCGTCCTCCCAGCGTTGCCGCAGGTCACGCGTGAATCGCGGCAGCTGGCGCGGCAGCGCGGGCATCGGCCCCCACAGCTGCGCCAGGGCGACGTGGTCGTAGGCGGCGAACCAGGCCCACAGTTCGATCCCGCCGGGCGGCTTGCCGAAGAACTCGAGCAGGTCCGTACGGATCTTCTCGCGGCTGCGCCACGCCGGGTCGGCGGGCGACGGGAGTTTCGGGAGCACGTTGTCGCGGACCCAGGGGCCCGCTTTGCCGGGGTCGAAATCGGTCGAGACCGCGTAGAACTCGCGGCCTCTTTCGTCCACGACACCGATCGACACCAGGTCGATCGTCACGCCGTCCTCAATGAATTCGGTGTCGTAGAAAAAGCGCACCGGAGAACCCTAGTGGGCGCTCAGCCGACCTTGGTGTCCGGGATGCGGGCGACGTCCTTGGCGGACGGCTGCGCGGGCACCTTCGGCCGGATCCCCGCCTCTTCGGCGGCGAGCAGTTCCTTCGCCTTGGCGGCGTAGATGTCGACGTATTCCTGGCCGGAGAGCTCCATGAGCGCGTACATGATCTCGTCGGTGATGGACCGCTCGATGAAGCGGTCGCCGGCGAGGCCCTCGTAGCGCGAGAAGTCGAGCGGCTTGCCGAACCGGATCTCGAGGCGGCGCGGCCACCACATCTTCGAGCCGATCGGGTTCACCTTGTCGGTGCCGACCATGGCCACCGGGACCACGAGGCCGCCGGAGTCGAGCGCGATCCGCGCGACGCCGGTCTTGCCCTTGTACAGCCGGCCGTCCGGGGAGCGGGTGCCCTCGGGGTAGATGCCGAGCAGATGCCCTTCGCGGACCAGCCGGGTCGCGGTGTCGAGCGCGGCCTGCGCCGCGTTGCCGCCGGAGCGGTCGATCGGGAACTGGCCGACGCCGGTGAAGAACCACTTCTTCAGCAGGCCCTTGAGGCCCTTCTCGGTGAAGTACTCCGATTTGGCCGGGAAGGTCACCTTGCGCTTGACCCGCAGCGGCATGAAGAAGGAGTCCGCCACCGCCAGATGGTTGCCCGCGAGGATCACGCCACCGTCGTCGGGGATGTTCTCCGCACCGACCACCTTGGTGGGCCACAGCGCCTTGAGCAGTGGCCCGATAAACACGTGTTTCATGAGCCAGTACAGCACTGCGAAAACTCCTCCTTGCAGCTCAACCCCCGCGCCCGATGGTCAAGACTACGAATCGCGCACCCGCGGCACAACGAAGTCCACCCGGTTACCCGCACCCAGCGACGGATCTCACACCCGATCCGGCTCGATTCCGGCGACGGCCGGGGGCCCACAAGCCGCTCCGCTCGTGCGAACATAGTAGACCTACCCAGCTCTCACGGAAGGCGATCGCATGGCCGTCCTCGCCGGCGCGGAACCGTTCGCTCACACCGGTTCGACCGAAGCAGGTTTCCTGCTGTGCCACGGATTCACCGGCACCCCCGCGAGTATGCGGGCCTGGGGCGACCATCTGGCCGAGGCCGGGTACACGGTGCGCTGCCCGCTGCTCCCCGGTCACGGGACCAGGTGGCAGGACATGAACCGGACAGGATGGGAAGACTGGTACGGCGCGGTCCGTGAAGAACTGCTGGCACTCCTGTCGACCTGTGACTCGGTGTTCGTCGCCGGGTTGTCGATGGGTGGGACGCTGACCCTGCGGCTGGCCGAGGAGTTCGGCGACCGGATCGCCGGGATCGTGCTCGTGAACCCCTCGATCATGCGCCGCGGGCTGGACACGAAGCTGCTTCCGCTGCTGGCGAACATGGTGCCGTCGGTGAAGGCGATCGCGAACGACATCGCGAAGCCGGGCGAGACCGAATTGGCCTACCCCCGCACCCCGGTCCGCGCGGCCGCGAGCCTGGCGAAGCTGTGGGCCGTCGTACGGCCGGACCTGGCCAAGGTCACGCAGCCCGTGCTGCTGCTCCACTCGGCCGTCGACCATGTGGTGGAGCCGGAGAACTCGCGGATCATCCTCGACGGGATCGGCAGCGGGGACGTCACCGAGGTGGTGCTGGAAAACAGCTTCCACGTCGCGACCCAAGACCACGACGCAGGCCTGATCTTCACGCGTACGGTGGACTTCGCCCGGTCCGTGCGCCGGGCGGGACAGGTGGACGCCGGATGAGCAGGGGCAAGGACGGGCCGGAGGACGTCGACGCGACGTTCGCCGAGATCGTGGCCGACCTCCGCGCGGAGGGCGTCGGGCTGTTCCCCGAGGGCGAACTCGAGAAGCCCGCCGGGAAGGCCACCGAAAAGGCCGAGAAATCCGAGACGGCCGAGAAGCCTGAGAAGGCTGAAAGGTCCTCGGAGAAGACACCCCGGCCCGAGACCTCGGAGGCCGAGCCCGAACCGGGCTGGCGAGGTGGCGGCACCAGCTGGGACAAGACCCTCTTCGAGGGCGACCCCGCCGGCTCGAGCGACGACGAGGGCCACTTCGTGCCGCCCGAGCCGCCTCCCCTGCCGCGGCCGCGCAAGGGCGCGTTCATCGTCCTGCTGTTCTTCTTGCTCGGGCTCCTGCTCCTGATCGCGCCCACCCTGATCGGCATGGGCACGCGCCTCGGCACGCCGCTCGGCATCCTCGCCCTCGCGACCGCGATCGCGCTCCTCCTGCTGCGGGTCCGCCAGGGGCCGCCCCCCGGCGCGGATCCGCACAACGGCGCGCAGGTCTGAACTGCCGGACAATTCCGAACATGAAGATCGACTTCACTCCCTCGCGCCGGTCGACGGTCGGCGCGGAATGGGAACTCGCCCTCGTCGACCGGCGGACCGGTGAACTCTCGTCGGTCGCGGAACAGGTGCTCGACGCCGTCCGTCCCGACGGCGAGGAGGAGCATCCGAAGATCAAACAGGAGCTGCTGCTCAACACCATCGAGGTGATCAGCGGCATCTGCGACACGATCGCCGAGGTCAAAGCGGATCTGAACGAGTCGCTGGACGTCGTTCATTCGGTGCTCGATCCGCTGGGCGTGGAGCTGTTCTCGGCCGGTTCGCATCCGTTCTCGACGTGGTACCAGCAGAAGGTCACCGACAAGGAGCGATACGCCAAGCTCATCGACCGGACCCAGTGGTGGGGACGGCAGATGCTGATCTACGGCGTCCACGTGCACGTCGGTCTCGACCACCGCGACAAGGCCCTGCCGATCCTGGACGCGCTGCTGAACTACGCGCCGCACCTGCAAGCGCTTTCGGCGTCCTCGCCGTACTGGGGCGCGGAGGACACCGGATACGCGTCGAACCGCGCGCTGATGTTCCAGCAGTTGCCGACGGCGGGGCTGCCGTTCCAGTTCCGGAAGTGGACCGAACTGGAGAGCTACGTCGACGACATGTTCACCACGGGCGTGATCGACCACTTCTCCGAGATCCGCTGGGACATCCGGCCCGCCCCGCATTTCGGGACGATCGAGATGCGCGTGTGCGACGGGCTGCCCACGCTGGAGGAGGTCGGCGCGATCTCGGCGCTGACCCAATGCCTGGTCGACGACTTCAGCGCGCGCCTGGACGACGGCGAGATCCTGCCGACCCTGCCGCCGTGGCACGTCCAGGAGAACAAGTGGCGCGCGGCGCGCTACGGCGTCGACGCGATCGTCATCCTCGACGCCGCGGGCAACGAGCGGCCCGTCACCGAAGACACCTTCGACCTGTTGAACCGGCTCGAACCGGTGGCCCGGCGCCTGGACTGCGCCGACGAGCTGCGGTCGGTGGAGACGATCCTGCGCTACGGGCCCAGCTACCTGCGTCAGCGCGCGGTGGCGAAGCAGTACAACGGCAGCCTGCGCGCCGTCGTCGCCTCGCTCATCGCGGAGATGCGGGACGGAAAGATCGCGCGTCCCTAGCCGAGGTGCACCAAGAGGGTGCCGGGGCCGAGGGTGGAGGCGCCCAGGGCCTCGACGCGGGAACGCAGTTCCCGATCGGCGGTCACGACGACGACGTGGTCTTCCGGTCCTTCGGCGCGAGCGGACCGGGCGACGGCGACGATCTGGGAGTCCCCGTCCGTCTCGGCGTCGACGACCTCGACACCGGGCACCGCTTCGACTCCCCGTGCCTTGCCCTCGACGACCAGCACGACCTTCGGCCACCAGGACCACTCGCCGCCGCCGGGGAGCGCCGGATCGGCGAACCCGGTCCCGGCCAGGGTCGCGAGCTTGTCGCGCAACCGTTCCGCGGCACCGCGCCGGTCGCGCCACCAGCCGTCCGGCCGGGATCCGACGACGTTCGCGCCGTCGACCACCAGCACCAGCCTGCGATCCAAGTGTTCCCTCAATCCCGGCCACGCCGTCGCGAAGTCCCGGTGCAGGCGGAAGTCCGCGACCTCGCCCGCGCGGACCCACCGCAGTTCCGCGCTCTCCGCGTTCTTCACCCTGGCCGAAAGCGTGCCGATCGGCGCGGCCAGGATCGTGGTGTAGCGCCAATTCCCGTGGTCGACGAGCGAAGCCGCCAGCGGACGGACCCGGGCGGGCGGGATGTCGGCCTCTTCGTGCGCCTCACGGGTGGCGGCCTCACGCGGGCTCTCCCCCGCCTCGACCGCTCCCCCTGGCAACGCCCACGTGCGCCCGTGATGCACCCACCAGGCCCGGCGTTGCAGCAGCACACCGCGCGCGGGATCGGACAGCAGTAACCCGGCGGCGCCGTTCAGGCCCCAGTGAAGATGCCCGAAGTCGCACTTCACGAAGCCGTTGCCGTCTTGACGGGTCACGGCTTCAGCCTGTCACACCGACCTCGGCGCCGGGAGCCTTCGCCGCGTCGACGGCGAGGGCCGCGGCGCCGACGATGGCGGTGTCGTCCCCGTGCTGGGCCGCGCGGATCCGGGCCAGCGGCCGGTGCCCGGCGCCGGTGATCTTGCCCGCGTAGTGCTCGCGCGCCTCGTCGAGGAACAGCGGCGCCGATTCGGACACCCCGCCGCCGATCACGATGATCTCGGGATCGAAGACGTCGGCGACCAGCGCCAGTCCCTCGGCCAGCCACTTCGCCAGTTCGGTCATCGCGCGCTGGGCGATCGGGTCGCCGTCGCGGGCGGCACCGGCGACCCGCCGCCCGGTGACCGAGCCGGGGTCTCCCCTGGTCTCGCGCGCCAGCACGGTCGAGCGCCCCGGGTGCCGCGCGAGCAGTTCCACCGCCGTCGCGGCCAAGGCCGTCCCGCTGCAGTACCGCTCCCAGCAGCCGTACTTCCCGCACGGGCAGGCCCGCCCGCCGGGGACGACGGTCAGGTGCCCGAGTTCCGGCGCGACACCGTACGCGCCCCGGTAGATCTTGCCGTCGAGCAGCAGGCCCGCGCCGATCCCGGTACCGAGCGCGATCAGCGCGGCGACATGGGCTCCTCGCGCGGCGCCGAAGCGGTACTCGCCGATCGCGGCGGCGTTCACGTCGTGCTCGAGGGTGACGGGAAGGCCGACGCGCTTCTCGATCCGCTCCGCGACCGGCGCGGCCCGCCAGGACAGATGCGGCGCGAACATCACCGTCCGCCGGTCGTTGGCGACGAACCCGGCGACCGCGAGCCCGACACCGGAGACGTCGTGCCGGTTGCGCAGGTCTTCGATGACCCCCGCGATGGCGTCTTCGAGCGCGTTCTCCTCGCCGGGGGTACCCACCCTGGCGGTGTCCATCAGCGAGCCGTGCTCGTCCACCACGCCGGCGCGCACACTCGTGCCCCCGACGTCCACCCCTACCGTCAGCAACTCAGTTCTCCCGGTCCGGCTGCCAAGCGTCGCGCCTGGTCACCGTGATGTGCTGGACCCGCGAAGCTCCCACCGGCGCATCTTCCCGCGCGGGCTCCTTCCGCGCAGGCTGGAACCCCGGCATGTGGACCCCGCCCTCGGGCTCCCAGCGGTCCGCGAGCACCGCCCGCAGCAACGCGACGAGCTGCGCGGCCTGTTCCATCAGGTGTGCCACGAACTCGGGCCGCTCACCGCGGAAGATCCCGACGACCGCGCAGAGCGGGCACCAGCCGCCGTCGGTCTCGTGTTCCGAGCAGCCGTGCCCGGCGGAGATCAGGCCCTCCAGCCACGGCGCGGCGTGCTCGACGACCAGTTCGACCAGCAGCCGGATCTCTTCGGCCAGTTTCAGGCCGTCGGTCCGTGTTTGTCCGTCGTTCTCGCTCACCCGGGTCCCCGGTTCCCGGCCAGGCTCACGACCAGGCCGTGCGCGTCGGATTCCGCACCGGTGATCCGGCACGGGCGCAACATCTCCGGCAGCGCGATCAGCCGCCGGAAACCGTCCACGGTGACGGCGAGATCATCGTCCACTCTGGCCAGGTCCACTTCGGATTCCCGGTGCAACGGCACGGCGATCCGCAGCCGGTAGCCACCGTCCGATTCGGACACCTGCAGGAGCGGGGTGACACCCTTTTCGTTTCCGGCCAAGGGGTCCAGGCCTTGATACAGCTCGTACGCGATTTCCTGCAGCGCCTCGAGCCCCACCGGCTCGACGGCGCGGTGCTCGACGGGCTTCACCTGTCCGGGTCCGAAGCCGGCGTCGGCGAGTTCGGCGAGGACGGCGTTCTGCTGCGTTCGCCGCGTCCGCATCCACGAGGCCGCGGCACCGCGCCAGAACCCGGGCGCGGGCATCAGCCGGTTGACGATCAGGCCGTCGACCAGGATCCCGCGCAGGGCCAGGGAACTGAGCGTGCGGCGGGCCTCCGCGACGACGACGCGTTCCGGTGTCAGCACGAGCCGCACGGTGGTCGTGGCCGGATCGGTGAGCAGGGTGCGCAGCGACTCCAGGTGCGCGCCGAGGCGCCGTACCGCGGTCGCCGTCCGCCGCGCGCCCGGTTTGAACATCCTCGTCAGATAACCCGAGACGGCCTCGGGCAAAGCCAGCAGGCGCAGTGTTTCCGCGGTCGGCCCGCAGTCGACGACGACCGTCTCCCAGGGACCGTGCTCGGCGAGACGCTGGACCTCGGTGAGGGCGAGGAGTTCGTCGACACCGGGAACGACAGTGAGCTCTTCAGCGTCGAGCGAGTCGAGACCCGCCCCCGCGAGCGCCGTCTGCAGTTCCTGCCGGAGTTCGCGCCAGGTGCTGTCGACGAGACCGCGGGTGTCGATCTGGGCGGCGTGTAAAAGCTCGTCCACTTCGGACGGTTCCGCGCCGAGCGCGCGGCCGAAGGCGTCAGCGAGGGAGTGCGCGGGGTCGGTCGAGACGACGAGCGTCTTCCTGCCCCGCCCGGCGAGTGCCGCCGCCGTGGCCGCGGCCAGCGTGGTCTTGCCGACACCCCCCTTGCCGGTGAAAAGCAGGATCCGCATGCCTACCCTTCGAACTCAGGATGCTTCGGCGCGCTTCTTGAGCTCCTTGAGCGCGGTGTCCATGACCATCTTCTCGGCCTTGCGGCGCAGCAGCCCGATCATCGGCAGCGCCAGCTCGACGGACAGCGTATACGTCACCTTGGTGCGGCCGGCGCCCAGCGCTTCGAGCGCGTAGCGGCCGTTCTGGGCCTTCTGCATCTGCCCCTTGACCAGGTGCCAGCTGACGCCCTGGCCGTCAGCGTCCCAGTCGTACTCGAGGGTGTAGACGTCCTTGATCGGTCCGGCGTCGAGGGTGAGTTTCACCTGCTTGGCGCGGCCCTTGTCGTCCTCGCCGAGCACCTCGGTCTCCCGGACGGCCTTGGCCCATTCCGGGTACGCGGGAAAGTCGGCGATGACGGCCATGACCCGCTCGGGCTCGGCGTCGACCTCGATGGATTGCGTGGACTGCTCGGCCATGCCCCGAACTCTAGCCGCAGCCGAGGGTCACCAGCGCAGCACGTACGGCTGTGCCGTCTCTTTGAAGTGACCGACGTTACGGCATTCGGTCCTGCCGAGCCTCGTCCGCGAGGCCAGCGGCTGGTGGACGTGCCCGAACACCGACCAGCGCGGCCGCTGCTCGCGGATGAGGTCCACCAGGGCCGCCGACCCGATCTCGGACCGCCGCGCGATCACGTCGTAGGTCAGTTCCGGGATGGCGGGCGGGATGTGGGTGCACAGGACGTCGACGTTCTCGAGCGCGCCGACCGCGGTGTCGTACTCCTCGCGGGTGCGCAGATACGGCCGCCAGAAGCCGTTGCGGCGCGGGACCACGTTCGGCGGGAGCAGCGCGCCGCCGATGAACCCGAAGCGCAGCCCGCCGAACTCGGCGACCTCGCCGTCGAGGACCTGGATGCCGTCGCCGGCGAACTCGGGCCACAGTGACGGGTCGTCGACGTTGCCGGGGGTCGCGTACGTCGGCGCGGTGAGGGCGCCGAACAGAACGGCGTACTGATCGAGGATCGCTTCGCCGACGGCGGCCGCCGGATCGGCCAAAGTGGCCCACAAGGATCGCGAGAAGGCAACGGTCTCATCACGAGTGCCCTCACGCCGCAGCCGCGCGAACTCGCCGACCTTCTCGGCGCCGAACAGGGCGCCCATGATCCCTTTGTCGTGCTCGCGGTAGTCGACGAAGTCCAGCAGGTCGCCCAGCACGATCAGCGCGTCGGCGCCGTCCCCCGCGCGTTTGAGCGCGTCGGCGTTGCCGTGCACGTCCGACACCACGTGAACCCGCATGCTCTCCCCTGTGTTCGCCCGTGCCTAGTCGGCGCGTGGCCCTACTCCAGGCTCGCGCCCGTCCTCCAGGACTTCCTTGAGCCCGAGCGCGATCGCCTTGGCGGCACGGGCCCTGCGATCGAACTCCCGCCGCAGGTCCCGGGGTTCCAGCGCGCGCGGCTCCCCGTCCGGACCGGCGGGAGTGGCACGCAGGAAGTAGTGCAGCAAAGTGCCGTCGAGCACCGGCTCGAGCCAGACTTCCATGGTACCGATCAAGGCACCGCGCACCGTCCAGCGCAATCCTTCGTCCCCGCGGTCGGTGTAGACCTCGAGAACGAGGTCCGGCCAGTAACGTGACCAAGATCGCGGATCGGCGAAGGCGGCGGCGACGGTGGAGGGCGGGACCACGAGAAAGGTCTCGTCAACGATGTCGAGAGCTGGCGGCGCCTGGTTCACACGCGGCAGAATGTCATGCCCTCGGTATGGCCGATTCGTCAGCATGGTCTTAAGGTGCACGGCACGCTAAGTTGACTGGCGGGTAACACCGGTCACACCACTTGCACGCGAACACGGAGGTTCCTCGTGCGCGAATACAGCGCCCCCGCCGCCAATCCGGTGACCGACGACGAGAACCTCGCGGACGTCGTCTGGGCGAACGCCGAGCGGTTCTCCGATGTCGTGAGTTTCCGCCGCCAGGTCGACGGAACCTGGTTGGACGTCACCGCCAAGGACTTCGCCGCCCAGGTTCTCGCCGTGGCCAAGGGAATGGCACAGGCGGGTATCGCACCGGGCGACCGGATCGGGCTCATGTCCAAGACCCGCTACGAATGGACCCTGATCGACTTCGCGATCTGGGCCGCCGGCGCGGTCACCGTCCCGATCTACGACACCTCTTCGGCCGAGCAGGTCCACTGGATCCTTTCGGACTCGGCGGCGAAGGGCGTGTTCGTCGAGACCGACGAACACCTCGCGACGCTGGAATCCGTCAAGGGGCGCCTCGACACGCTGGAGCACACCTGGCAGATCGAGGCCGCCAAGCCGGCCGTCGACGACCTCACCGCCCAGGGCGCCGAGCTGAGCGACGACGACCTGCACGAGCGCCGCCGCACGGTGAAGGCGGGCGATCTGGCCACGATCGTGTACACGTCGGGCACCACCGGCCGCCCCAAGGGCGTCGAGCTGACCCACCGGAACCTCCTGGCCGAGATCCGCGCCGACATCGCCGCGTTCCCGCAGCTGATGGAGCAGGGCAACTCGCTGCTGGTGTTCCTGCCGCTCGCGCACGTCCTGGCCCGCGCCATCGCGGTGACGGCGCTCAGCGCGCGCGTGACCCTCGGGCACACCTCGGACGTCAAGAACCTCGTCGCCGACCTCGGCACCTTCCGGCCGACGTTCGTCGTCGCGGTGCCGCGCGTGTTCGAAAAGGTCTACAACGGCGCGAAGCAGAAGGCCCACGGTGACGGCAAGGGCAAGATCTTCGACGCCGCCGAAGCCACCGCTGTCGCCTACAGCCAGGCTCAGGACACCGGCGGCGCCGGGCTGGGCCTCAAGGTCAAGCACGCGCTGTTCGACAAGCTCGTCTTCAGCAAGCTGCGCGCGGCGCTGGGCGGCCGGTGCGTCGCCGCGGTGTCCGGCGGTGCCCCGCTCGGCGTGCGGCTGGCGCACTTCTTCCGCGGCATCGGCGTCCCGGTGTTCGAAGGCTACGGCCTGACCGAGACCTCCGCCGCGGCCTGCGTCGGCACCCAGGACGGGTTCCGCGTCGGCACCGTGGGACGGCCGGTCGCCGGGACCTCGGTGCGGATCGCCGACGACGGCGAGATCCTGCTCAAGGGCGACGTCGTGTTCAGCGGCTACTTCAACAACGCCGAAGCGACCGCGGAAGCGCTGGAGGACGGCTGGTTCCACACCGGCGACATCGGCGAACTGGACCGCGACGGATTCCTCAAGATCACCGGGCGCAAGAAGGAGATCATCGTGACGGCGGGCGGCAAGAACGTCGCCCCGTCCGGCCTCGAGGACACCATCAAGTCCAGCCCGCTGATCAGCCAGGCGATGGTGGTCGGCGACCAGCGGCCGTTCATCGGCGCGCTGATCACCATCGACGAGGAGTACTTCCCGTCGTGGAAGTCGCAGCACGGCAAGCCTTCCGACGCCACGGTGTCGGATCTGGCCGGTGACGCCGAACTGCGCGCCGAGGTCCAGCAGGCCGTCGATCAGGCCAACAGCGCGGTTTCGCAGGCCGAGGCGATCAAGAAGTTCACGATCCTCTCGAAGGACTTCACCGAGGCCGGTGGCGAGATCACGCCGAGCCTGAAGCTGAAGCGCAACATCGTGAACAAGAACTACGCGACCGACATCGAAGCGCTGTACAAGAAGTAGGCCAGCTGACTCGTGAGTGGTAAGGACGGTTCCAACCGTCCTTACCACTCACGAGGTCGGTCGCTCACTCGGCCGGGATCTTCGCGTCCCACTCGATGTGGTGCTGATAGAGCCAGTTCCGGTCCCGGTCGGGCGTCGTCCCCGACGACACCGCCGCGCTACCCGCCACCAGCTTCTCCACCCGCGCCCGCCGCAGCCGCTCGTAAGCGGCGAAAGCCGTTGGCACGTCAGGAAGATCCCGCAAGCACTGCGCCAGCACGACACTGTCCTCTAGCGCCATCGACGCGCCCTGCCCCGCGGCGGGCGAGGCCGCGTGCGCCGCGTCCCCCACGAGCACCATCGACGCGTTGGACCACACCGGCGTCGAAGGCACGTCGTAAGAGTGACCGCCGAAGACGTCGTCCCCCGTCGACTGGATGATTTCCGCGGCGGGCAACGGTTCCCCGTCGAAAGCGGCGAAGGCCGTCGAGCGCCATTCAGCGGCCGACAGACCGGTCCGCACTCCTTCGGCCGTGGGAAGCCGGGCGAACCAGTACGTCGAGCCGTCGGGAGCACTGGTGTAGCCGAAGAAAGCGTGCAGGCTCTGGATCATCCGATAGAGCGACGGCGCCTGCGGGACACTCGTATCGGTCGTGTAGCCGTAGACGACGTCGAGGCCGGTCGAGCGCGGTGGCGGGCACGACGGGTCGATGAGGTTCCGGACGACCGACCGCAGGCCGTCGGCGCCGATCAGGATGTCGCCCTCGGCCGCGGTCCCGTCCTCGAAGCGAGCGACACCCGGCGTGGCCGAAACAAGCCTCTTCCCGCGCTCGAACGTGATCCCGCGCGAGATGGCTTCCTCTTGCAGCGCCCGGTAGAGCGCCGCGCGGGTCAGCGTCCGGGGTCCGGCGAGACCGTCGACGTCGAAGGAACGCCGCTCGACGGTCCGCCCGTCCGGCGTGACGAGTTCCAGACCGGCCGCGGCGAAGGAGTTCTCGATCACCGGCCCGTCGGCACCGATCGCGCGCAGGGCGTCCATGCCGTTGTGCATGAGCGTCAGGAACGCGCCCGCGTCCTCGCCGCCGGACTGGAACGCCTCGTGGACGCTCGCGTCGATTCCGGCCCGCCGCAACGCCATCGCGGTCACCGTGCCGGAGATACCGCCACCGATGATCACAGCCTTCACCGCAAACCCCCTCCTCGTGTCGCCGTCACCCGACGGTACCGGGAAACGGCGACACGACAGAGGGGTCACGCGCCGCCGCTGGCCACGATGTCGCCGTTCACTCCCTTGGGGAAGAACCCGCCCTCCTTCACCGGGCCCGGGTTCAGGTAGACGACGTTCAGCACCCTGTCGGCGCTCCGGCCGAAGCAGATGCCGTTGTTGTCCGCGGGCACGATGTTGGCCTGGTTGCCGAGCACGATGCCCTGGTCGGCGTCACCGGGACCGTCGAGGGCGTCGCGGGCGTTGGAGATCTTGGCCGCCGCGTCGCCGAGGTCCCGGTCGAACAGCGACGTCCGGATGGTGGCGGCGTGGTATGCCTCGGCGGCCAGGATGCCGGCGGCCGCGTCCAGGAAGGTCTTGTTGGTGATCAGCGGGGCGGCGCCCTTGTACGCCGTCACGCCGACGTCCTCGAACAGGAACGCCGCGAGCAGGAAGTTCTTCTCGTTGGCGAACGGGTCGAACTGCTGGTACTCGCTGATCAGCCCGGCCGCCCGCGCCGCGGCGGTGAAGCTGTCCTTGAGGTCGATCTCCGGCCGGGAGACGGCGGCCTCGCCCAGGGCGCCGCGCAGGAACTTGACGTGCGCGACCTCGTCGCCCGCGATCTCCTTCGCGAACTGGTGCAGCGCCTTGTCGTGGAACATCACCTTCTTGCCGCCGCGCACCCCGCCCTGGGTGCCGACGCCGCCGGTGATGTCGTCCGGCAGTCCTTTGCCGTAGACGGCGAAGGAGTAGAACTCGGCTTCGAGGTACTCGAGGTTGAGCGCGAAGTTGAGCACGGCCGCGTCGCTGGGGGCGCCCGCGGCGGCAGCGGCGTCACCCGTGGCCGAAGCGGACGACGTGGCCTGTACCCCGAGGTAGGTCGCGCCGACGACACCGAGCCCCGCCGCGCCTGCGGCCTTCAAGAACCGGCGGCGATCCGTGCGGTTCTCGGCGCTGCGCGAAATCAGGGTACGAACGAAGGGCTTTCCGAACACGAGTGGTTCCTCTCGTCTTTGCGGTGCACACCCACCCACTCGGACGTTCGGAACCACCCGTGACCCGGATTGGAAAAGATCTCGGAATTTATTTCTTCGTAGCCGCGGCAAGGCGAACGCAGACCGCGAGACCGCGGATCGCCTCTTCGACTTCGGCCAGCTCAGGGTACGTCGGGGCGATGCGGATGACGGCGTCTTCGGGGTCGTCGCCGTACGGGTGCGTCGCACCGGCCGGGGTCAGGGCGATGCCCGCCTCCTTGGCCAGCCGCACGACCTCCTTGGCGGTCCCGGACGGCACGGTCAGCGAGATGAAGTACCCGCCGGTCGGCTTGGTCCAGGACGCGAGGCCCGATTCGCCCAGCTCCTTGGTGAGGATCTCGTCGACGGCCGCGAACTTCGGCCCGATGAGCCCGGCGTGCTTGCGCATGTGCTCGCGGACGCCGTCCTCGTCACGCAGGAACTGCGCGTGCCGGAGCTGGTTGACCTTGTCCGGGCCGATGGTCCGCTTGCCGATGAGGCCGGTCCACCAGGCCAGGTTGGCCTCGGAGGCGCCGAAGAAGCCGACGCCGCCACCGGCGTAGGTCACCTTCGAGGTGGAACCGAAGACGAACACGCGGTCGGCGTTGCCCGCTTCCGCGGCCAGCGCGAACAGGTCCGCCAGCGGCACCTCGACGTCGGTGAGGTGGTGCACGGCGTAGGCGTTGTCCCAGAAGATCCGGAAGTCCGGGGCGGCCGTGGTCATCGCGGCCAGCCGGCGCACGGTGTCGTCGCTGTAGGTGACGCCGGTCGGGTTGCTGTACTTCGGCACGCACCAGATGCCCTTGACCGCGGCGTCCTCGGCGACGAGGCGCTCGACGACGTCCATGTCCGGGCCGGTCTCGGTGAGCGGCACCTGGACCAGCTCGATGCCGAAGCGCTCGGCCAGCGCGAAGTGGCGGTCGTAACCCGGGACCGGGCACAGGAACTTGACGCTCGCCTCGTCGGCCCAGCGGCGCTCGGCGCCCGGGAGCTTGCTGAGGAAGGCCTGCACGATCGAGTCGTGCATGAGCTCCAGGCTGGAGTTGCCCGCGGCCAGCAGCTGCTCGGCCGGGACCTGCAGCGGCCCGGCGAAGATGCGGCGAAGCTCGGGCAGGCCCTTGAGGCCGCCGTAGTTGCGGACGTCCGTGCCGTCCTCGGCCTTGCGCACATCTCCGGGGAGGGCGAGCAGTCCGTCGGCGAGGTCCAGCTGGCGGGGGGACGGCTTGCCGCGGGTGATGTCCAGGGAGAGGCCACGGTCGACGAGGGCCGCGTAGTCGCGGCGGGCGCTCTCGACATCGACAGGTGCAGTGGTCATGCCTAACGCTAAACCCGGCGGCGTCCGGCGTGAGACGAGGGTCGCCCAACGACGGCCCGCACAAGATCCGATAACGGTTCCGGCGCGTTTTCCGATATCGGTAACAGGGACAAGTCCTCTAGTGAGCCGGGCGCTTTTCTCGCATTCTCGGGCAATACGAACGAAAAGACGAGAAACGAGGGGCTCGGCAATGAGAGCGAAGAACTGGGCGGCTTTGACGATAATGGCCGCGGGCGGACTGGCCGCGTGCGCGACACCGAATCAGGGCACGGCGACTCCCGTCGTCGCACTGGCCGCTCCCACGAGCACGATCGTGGTACAGCCACCGGTGGTCGCGGCCCCGCCACAGACGGTTTATGCCACGCCGCCGACGACGCGGACGATCTATCCCGCACCCGCACCCGCACCCGCGATTCCGGTGGCACAGACGGTGATCGCCTACTACGACGCGATCAACCGGGGTGATTTCTCCACCGCGTGGAGTCTCGGCGGGCAAAGGCTGGCCAAAGGCGGCACTCTCGCCTCCTACGCCAAGGGATACGCGACGACTTCGTGGGCCGCTCTCACCGTGACGAGCGTGAGCGGCAACACCGTGTACGTCGATCTTTCGGCCCGGCAGACCGATGGTTCGCTACGCACTTTTTCCGGTTCTTACACCGTTTCCAACGGTGCCATCACCAGCGCGAACATGAAGCGGATCTCGTGATCACAGCGCGGTCAGCTGTGAGATCTTCCACCGGCCGTCGATCCGGACAGCGGTGACCGAAAGCTGGGAGACCGACGACTGCGGAGCGCCCCCGCCCGCGGCGATCGTCTGCTGGTCGAGGAACAACAGCACTTCCGCCTGGTCGCCGCGCAAGGACCGGACACCGAGCGAACGAACCGTCGTCGTGCGCACCAGCTTCTGTTCTTCGGCCCGCTTGCGTGCCGAAGCGAACTGGTCCCGGTACTGCCCGGTCGCCTCGCCGGTCAGCACGTCGGCGGCGGCCCGCTCGGTCCGCACGAGGTTGCTGTAGTCGTAGGAGAAAACGGCCTTCACCCCGGCGCCGACCTGGTCCGCGACCTCGGCCGTGGCGGCCTGGTCCACCAGCGCCGCGTTGCCGTCCGAACCGAGCGAGGACGCCTGGAAGCCGAACCACACCGCGCAGCCGACGGCCAGCACGATGATCGCGACGAGGATCCGCTGCGTACGCCCGGTCATGAACCCGCCGCCTGTACCGCGCTGACCTTCCAGCCGTCTTCGACGCGCTGGTAGTCCACGGTCAGCCTGCTCACCTTGGGCGCGGCCGATCCGCCGCCGGTGCTGACCTTCACGTCCAGCACCGCCATCAGCCGCGCCGTCCCGGCGACGGCGTCGAGTTCGGTGACCGCGGCCTGCTTGAGCTTCGCGGTCGCGACGGTCTTGCCGGTGTTCGCCCGGTCGATCTGGGTCTGCCGGTCGCCGGTGAGGTCCTTGCCGAGCCGTCCGGTGGTGACGCCGAGCCAGCGGTCGACGTCCTGGGCGCCCGTGCGGTAGTCGATCGTGTTGAGCACTTCCAGCTGGCCCGACGCGGCGGCGAGGACGGCCTCCCGTTCCCGGCCGCGGGCCAGGCCGTCGTCCCCCGCGGCGCTCCACCACGACCAGCCGAACCAGGCGGCCGCGAGGACCGCCAGCGCGGCGACGACGGTCAGTGCGCGGGTGAGCATCACTTGCCGCCCAGCAGCGCGCCCAGCCCGCCCGGACCGGACCCGCTGAGCAGGCTCAGCACGCCGGGCAGCTGCGCGGATTCCGCCGCCTGAGGGGTCTGCTTCGGCCGCTCCGGTACCGCGGGCGGCTTCCCGGCATAGGGCGCGTTCTGCGAGCCTCGCACGCCTGTCGGGCTCCCCGGCGGCTCGGCGCAGTACGCCTGGGTGTTCACCGGCGCTTCGGTGGTGTCGTTGGCAGGACGCTGTTTCGTGCCCTCGTAGCCCTTCGTGCACGAGACCGGGTCGAAGAAGTTGAACACGACGCCGAGGTGCCCCGTGCCGTCCGGCGACGTCGACCGCGAGAACGCCGAGATGATCGGATACGCGACGAGGAGTTCCTCGATCGCGTCGGTGCGGGCGGAGGTGATCTGGGCGGTGGTGAGCGTGTTCGCGAACAGCACCCCGAGGTCGGTCCCCGAAACCGCCAGCACGTCGCTGATCTGGCGGCTCAGTTTGGGCGCTTCGTCGATCACGCGCCGCAGATCCGGGTCGGACGTCTTCAGCTGCGCGGCGATCGTCTTGAGCCCGCTGGAGAACTTCGTGATGTTGTCGCCCTGGCGCCGCTGGGTGTCCAGCACCGTCCGCGAGTTGGCCAGCAGGCCCTGGGTGTCGGGCAGGTATTGCGTCGCCGTCGCGGTGAGGGAACCGGTGCTGTCCAGCAGTTGCCGCAGATCCGGGCCGGCGTCGGCGAACGCCTCGTAGGTCTCGTCGACGACGGTCTTGAGCGATTCGGGCTTCACGCTCGACACCAGTTTGTCCAAATTGGACAGCACGGTGTCCGGCGCGAGCGGGATCGACGTCTTGTCCCGCTTGATGACCGACCCCTGCGCGAGGTACGGCCCGTTTTCGTGCATGGGCAGCAGATCGACGTACTGCTCCCCCACCGCCGACCGGTTCGCGACCGCGGCCTTCGTGTCCGCGGGGATCTTCGGGGCCCCCGAATCGATGTCGAGGCCGAGGTCGATGCCGTGCTCGGTGAGCGTCATCGAGGCGACCTTGCCGACCGCGACGCCGCGATAGGAGACCTCGGCGTTGACGAAGATCCCGCCGGAGTCCACGAGCTGCGCGGTGACGAGATAGCCGCGGGTGCCGAACAGCCTGTCCAGCCCCGCATACTTGCCGCCCGCGTAGACGACCGACACCACCGCGATGACGACGAACACCGCGAGCTGGATCTTGGTCTTGCGCGTGATCACCGGCCACCTCCCAGGATCGGCCCGAGGAGCCCGCCGAGGACGCCGCCCAGCACGTCCCCTTGCGGTGTCCGGGGCGCCTGCGGGAGATCGCCGGTGGGCAGCGGCAGCACGGGTGGCGCGGCGCCGTTGTTGAACGGGATCGCGCCGGGAGTTCCGGTGCCCTGACTCCCCGGCAGCTGGATGATCGGCTGCGACGAGTTGTTCATGTTCTCGAGGAACGTGTCCAGGTTCAGGTCGATCTTGGCTTCCACGTTCGCGTAGTCGCCCTTGATCACGTTGCCCGCGTAGTCCGGGAACGGATACGTGAGCAGGATCCGCAGCGCGGTCGGCAGGTCCTGGCCGGCCTCGGTCAGCTTCTTCAATGTCGGCTGCAACGCACGGAGGTTCGCCACCAGCTGATCGCCGCTGGCCTTGATCGTGTCGGTCGCGACCCCGGACAGCGTGTTCAGCGACCGCAGCATGCCGACGAGCTGATCCCGTTGCTCGGTCACGACCTTGAGCCCCGGCGAAAGGTTGTCGAGCGCGTTCGTGAGGTTCTGCGTCTGGCCGGCCAGGGTCTTGGACAGCTTGTCGAGGCCGTCGATGGCCCGCAGGATCTCGCCCTTGTGCCCGTCGAGTTCGGTGGCCAGCGTGTCCACCCGGGACAGCAGCGCGCGGACCTCGGCCTCGTTGCCGGTGAGCGCTTCGTTGAGCTCGTGGCTGATCTTCTGGATCTGCTCGACCCCGCCGCCGTTGAGCAGCAGGGAAAGCGCGCCGAGGACCTCTTCGACCTCGGGGTTGCGGTTCGTGCGGTCCAGCGGGATCTTCGCGCCCTCGGCGAGGGCGCCTTCGGGTTTGACACCGGACGCCGCGTGCAGATCGACGAACTTCTCCCCCAGCAGGCTCGACTGCCGGAGTTCGGCACGCGCGTTCGCGGGGAGCGCGATGTCGCCGTTGACGACCATGCTCACCCACGCCGAGCGGGTGTCCGGCGCGAGGTCGATCTTCTCGACCCTGCCGACCGGGACGTCGTTGACCTTCACGCTCGCCTGCGGAACGAGGTCGAGCACGTCGGAGAACTGCGCGGAGAGCCGGTACGGATGGTCACCGAGGTCGGCGCCACCCGGCAGCGGGGTGTTGTACAGCCCAGAGAAACCGCCGTCGCTGCAGCCGGCCAGCACCAGGACGCCCGCCATCACCCCCGCGATCTTCTGCCGCTGCCGCCTCATTTCGGGAGCCCCTTGCTCATGACGTCGATCAGCGGGAGCGGCAGCGGCGGCAGTTCACCGCTCTGCAGCGAGGCCAAGACTTGCGGGACGGACGGGAGTTTCAGGGTGCCGTCGAGGATCGGCGCGAGCTGCTTGCAGATACCGCCCAGCGCGTCCGGGATCGGCTTGGGCGTGCTCGCGCTGATCAGGCGGCAGACGGTCAGGATCGGCGGATGCGTCAGTTCGTTCAGGTTGTCCCGCACCGCGATCGTGCCGGACGCCGCGTCGTAGGAGTTGATGAAGTTGGTCGCCCCGGTCGGCGCGATGTCGATCACCTCGGCGAGCGAGGCCCGCTGGTCCACGAGCACCTTCGTCAGCCCGGCCAGTTTGTCCACATTGGACGAGAGCAGGTCCTTGTTCTCCGCGACGAACTTCTCGACGTCGCCCATCGCCGTCGCCAGTGAGCTCAGCGCGGCGCCGACGTCGGCGGAGTCCGCGGCCAGGAACCCGCTCACGTCGGCGGCCCGGCGGTAGAACTCGTTGAGCTGTTTGTCGCTGTCGGCGAGCGCGCCGGTGAAGGAGTTCAAGTTCTGCACAGTGGTGAACAGATCGCCCTTGGACCCGTCCAGCGTCTTGGCCAGTTCGGACAGCCTCGTCACCGTCGTGTTGAGGTTCTTCCCGTTGCCGTCGAGGTTCGCCGCGGCGGTGTCGAGCACGTCGGACAGCGCGCCGTTCTTGTTGGCGCCGTTGGGTCCCAGGCTCGTCGAGAGTTTGTCGAGGCTCGTGTAGAGGTCGTCGAGTTCGGCCGGTGTCGCCGTCTTCTCCTTGGCGATCACCGTGTCCGCGGTCATTTCGGGGCCGCTCTCGTACGCCGGGGTCAGCTGGACGTACCGGTCGCTCACCAGGCTCGGCGAGACGACGACGGCTCCCGCGTCGGCCGGGATCGGGGTGCCGTCGTCGATCCGCATGTCGACCCGGACCGCTTCGCCCTGCGGCGTCACGCCGGTGATCTCGCCGACCTTCACCCCGAGCACCCGGACCGACGATCCCGCGTAGAGCCCGACGGTCTTCCCGAAGTAGGCGCTGATCCTGGTCCCGCCGGGCTCCTTGAACACCAGCCACAGACCGGCTGTCACGATCAGCGCGAGGACACAGGCGAACGCGACCCAGGTGTAGACGGTGCGCCCGGTGCGGGTGTGGATGGTCATCGTCCGCCCACCCCCTGGTTCGGCGCCGCGATCGGCGGGGTGCAGCCCTCCGGGTTGACCTGGAACGCGCCCGCGATGATCGTCGGCGGCAGCAGCCCGCACAGGTAGCCTTCGAACCAGCGCCCGTTGCCGGTCGCGTTGGCGCCGACGCGCGCGAACGGCGCCATCAGCGCGAGGCTGCGGTTGAGGTTGTCCTGGTTGCGCTGCAGGATGTCGGTGACCTTCCCGAGTTTCTCCAGCGTCGGCTTCAACTGCTGCCGGTTGTCGGCGACGAGACCGGACAGCTGGGCGGAAACCTGTTGCGTGCCCTTGAGCAACGTACTGATCGCGTCCTTCCGGTTCTGCAGTTCGGCGAGCAGGAGGTTGCCGTCGTCGAGGATCCGCTTCAGCTGGGCGTTGCGATCGGACAGCGTCTTGGACACCTTGCTCGTGTTGGCCAGCAACGTCTTCAAGTCACCGTCGCGCGAGGAAACCGTCTTGGACAGGGAGGAAAGCCCGCCCAGCGCGTCTTTCAGGTATTGCGGGCTGTCCTTGAGCGCGTCGGACAGGACGGTGAAACTCGACGCCAGCTGCGCGGTGTCGATCTCGCCGACCGTGCCCGAGAGCTGCTGGAACGCGTCCTGCAGTTCGAACGGCGTCCGCGTGCGGTCGAGCCCGATGGTGGCGTTCGGATCCTGGCTCGCCTTGCCCTTCGGCGTCAGCGCGAGGAACTTCTCACCCAGCAGCGTCTTGATCTCGATCGACGCCGAGGTCGCGTCGCCGACTCTGGCGTCCTTGACCCGGAACTTCACCAGCACCTTCTTGCCCGCCAGTTCCACCGAGCTGACCTGGCCGACCTTGACCCCGGCGATCTGGACCTCGTTGTCCGGCGCCAATCCGGCCGATTCGCCGAAATACGCCGAGTACGTCGTCCCGCTGCCGAAGAACGGGATCCGGTCGGAGAAGTACGTCGTCGCCGTGATCAGCACGATCAGGATGAGCGTCACCGCCCCGACCGCGGCCTGGTTGCGTTGCTTCAGCGGCTTCACGGCCCGCACCTCTCCGGTCGCTGCGTGCCGGGCAGCGGCGTGATCGGCAGTTCGATGTTGAGCGACTTGATGCCGATGCTGCCGGAGATCCCGCACAGGTAGTAGTTGAACCAGCTGCCGTAGCTCAGCGTCCTGGTGAACTTCTGCAGGTTGCCCGGCAGCACCTGCAGCAGATGGTCGAGCAGCTGTTCGGAGTCGCCGAGGTTCTGCGACAGGGCCCCGAGCTGGACGACGTCGTCCTTGAGCGCGGGCCGGGCGTCGGCGAGCAGGCCCGTCGTGGCGACGGTGAGGTCGCCCAGCGCCGTGACCGCCTCTCCGATCGGCTGCCGCTGCTCGGCGAGCCCGGTGACCAGCCGCTGGGTCTGGTCGATCAGCTCGCCCAGCTGCGGCGAGCGCTTCTCGACCGTGCCGAGCACCGTGTTGAGGTTCGCGATGACGTCACCGATGATCTTGTCCTTGCCCGCGATGGCCGACGTGACCGACGCGGTGTGCGCGAGCAGGCTGGTGATCGTGCCGCCCTCGCCCTGGAAGACCTGGATGATCTCGTAGGAGAGCTTGTTGACGTCCTCGGGGTTCAGCGCGCGGAAGAGCGGTTTGAACCCGTTGAAGAGCACGGTCAGGTTCAGCGCCGGTTTGGTGCGCTCGGGCGGGATGATCCCGCCTCGCGGCAACGACTTCTCGTCCCCGATGTCCGTGCCGAGCGAGAGGTACCGCTGCCCGACCAGGTTGCGGTACTTGATGGTCGCGGTCACCGAGGCGGGCAGCCGGTGCGTGGTCTGGACGTCGAAGTGGACCTGGGCGAAGTTCTTCTCGCCCTCCTCGACTTCGATCGCGCCGACCTGTCCGACCTTCACGCCGACGATGCGGACGTCGTCGCCCTCCTTGAGCCCGGACGCGTCGGTGAACTTGGCCGTGTAGCCCGAGGTCTCGCCGAAGTTGGTGTTCGCGATGGTGGCGCCGAGGATCGCGGTGAGCAGCACGGTGACCACGGCGAAGACGAGGATCTTGATCAGATCCGGCACGAAGGACCTCACCTGACCGCCCTCCCGCCTCGTACGGCCCGGGGCCTGAAGGACGCTTTCCCCGCATCACGCGCGGTGAAAGCTCCCTTCACCGCGTCGCATGCGGCGAAGGGCCCCTTCAGCCCGCTCCTGGCTGACGTGGTCCTCATCGCAGTTCCACCTCCGCGCCCCGGTACAGCGGCCCCACCAGCAGGCTGCCCCAGTTCGGCACCCGGTCCGGCGTCGTCCCCATCGCCGGCGACACGAGCAGGTCGATCAGCCGTTGCTCGTCCGGCGTGTTCACCACCGAACCGCCCGCGCTCCCGCCGGAAGGCAGGGTGCCGTCGGGATCACGTGGCGGCGCGGGTTTCGAGGACCCGTCGTCGATCGCGCCGTCCGGCGGGTACTGCGGCCAGCGTCCCGGCGGCGGGACCTCCGGATAGCACCGAGGGCCGCGTTTGTCGTTGTACTTCGGCTCGTCGACGCCGGGCAGGTACTTGCCGCGGCTCGGCGTGAACTCGATCGTCACCCGGCTGACCTCGGGATGCGCGGTGCCCTTGCCGAACGCGAGTTCCGCGCGGGGCACCGATCCGGCCAGCTGCTTGAGCAGGCAGGGGTACTCCGGCGCGTACTTCGCGAGGACGTCCAAAGTGGGCTGGAGGCTGGTGGTGAGGCGGATCAGGTTGTCCTGGTTCACTTTCAGGAAGCTCGTCAGGTCGAGCGACGCCGCGGTCACCGTCGAGTAGACGTCGGCGAGACCGCGCTGGCTCTCGACCAGGGTCTTGCTCGTGGTGGTCAGGTCCGACAGCGCGGCCAGCAGATCCGGCGCGGCCTTGTCGTAGATCTCGGCGGCGTCGGCCAGTCCGGTGATGTCGGCCTTGAGATCGGGCAGCGACGGGTTCACCTTCCCGAGATAGTCCGAAAGCCCCGCCAGCGTCGAGCCGAGTTGCTTGCCCTGACCGTCCAAAGCGGACGCGACGGCGTTGAGCGTACTGGCCATCTTCTCCGGCTGGACGGCCTGCAGCAGCGGCATCACGTTGCCGAGCACGGTTTCCAGTTCGATCGCGCTGCTGCTGCGGTCCTGCGGGATGACGTCGCCCTCGCCGATGTGCCGCTCCGGCCTTTCCGGAATCTGCAAAGCGACATACCGCTCACCGAACAACGTCTTCGGCAGCAGCCGCGCGGACACGTTCGACGGGATGACCGACGTCTTGTCCGGCTGCAGCGCCAGGTCCATCGTCGCGCGATCGCCGTGGGCCCGGATCGTCCGCACCTCGCCGACGACCATCCCGCGTACCTTGACGTCCGCGCCCTCGCGCATCTGGTTGCCGATGCGGTCGGTCTCCAGTTTCACCAGGGTCACCGTGGTGAAGGCCTTCTGGTAGAAGGCGATGGTGGTGACGAAGAACAGCACGACCACCACGAGGAAGATCAGCCCGAGCACCTGGTGCCGGAGCCGCTGCAGCAGTGTCCCCCTGTTCACCCGGAAATCCTCACCGTCGTCGTGGCGCCCCAGATCGCGAGGCTCAGGAAGAAGTCGAGCACCGAGATCAGCACGATCGCCGTCCGCACCGCGCGGCCGACCGCGACCCCGACCCCGGCGGGCCCGCCGCTGGCGGTGTAGCCGTAGTAGCAATGGGACAGGATGACGAGCACGCTGAAGATGATCACCTTGAGGAACGACCACAGGACGTCCTCGGGCGGCAGGAACAGCGTGAAGTAGTGGTCGTAGGTGCCCGCGGACTGGCCGTAGAGCCAGATGGTGATCTGCCGCGAGGCGAGATAGGACGAGAGCAGGCCGACGGCGTAGAGCGGGATGACCGCGGTGACGCCGGCGATCACCCGTGTCGTCACGAGGTAGGGCATGCTCGGCACGCCCATCACCTCGAGCGCGTCGATCTCCTCGGAGATCCGCATCGCGCCGAGTTGCGCGGTGAAGCCGCAGCCGACGGTGGCCGAAAGCGCGAGCCCGGCCGAAAGCGGCGCGACCTCGCGGGTGTTGAAGTAGGCCGAGATGAAGCCGGTCAGCGCGGCGGTGCCGAGCTGGTTCAGCGCCGAATAGCCCTGCAGGCCGACGATGAGACCGGTGAACAGCGTCATCCCGATCATCACGCCGAGCGTCCCGCCGATCACCGCGAGCGCGCCGGTGCCGAAGCTGACTTCGGTCAGCAGGCGGAAGACCTCACGGCCGTAGCGCCGGATCGTGCGCGGCGTCCAGGCCAGCGCACGGAAGTAGAAGGACAGTTGCCCCCCGAAGCCCTCCAGCATCGCGCCGGGGCGCGCGATGATCTCCAGGGTCCGGTCCGAAACAGCGGGTTCGGCTGCCATGTCACATCGCCTTCGGCGGCACGATCCGCAGGTAGATCGCCGTCAGCACGACGTTGATCAGGAACAGCAGCAGGAACGTGATGACCACGGCCTGGTTCACCGCGTCGCCGACGCCCTTCGGCCCGCCCGCCGGGTTCAGCCCGCGGAAGGCCGCGACCACCCCGGCGACGAAGCCGTAGAGCAGCGCCTTGATCTCGCTGATCCACAGGTCCGGCACCTGCGCGAGCGCGTTGAAGCTGGCGAGGTACGCGCCCGGGGTGCCGCCCTGCATGACGACGTTGAAGAAGTAGCCGCCGAGCACCCCGACGACACTGACCAAACCGTTCAGCAGCACCGAAACCACGATCGCGGCCAGGACGCGGGGCACGATCAGGCGCTGGATCGGGTTGACCCCGAGCACCTCCATCGCGTCGATTTCTTCGCGGATCTTGCGGGCGCCGATGTCGGCGCAGACCGCGCTGCCGCCCGCGCCCGCCACCAGCAGCGCGGTGATCAGCGGGCTGGCCTGCTGGACGATCGCGAGCGCGCTCGCCGCGCCGGTGAAGGACTGCGCGCCGATCTGCTGCGTCAGCGATCCGAGCTGCAGCGCGATGACCGCGCCGAACGGGATCGCCACCAGGGCCGTCGGCAGGATGGTGACGCTGGCGAAGAACCAGCACTGCTGGATCCATTCGCGGAACTGGAACGGGCGTTTGAAGATCGCGCGCAGGACCTCCCACGACAGGGTCGCGAGCCTGCCGACCTGTGTGAGCGCACCCATACCCGGGACGGACACCGACGCTCCCACAGAACCTCCCAGTAGCCTGCCCCGAGTCTTACTCCACCTGTCAACGCCCCAGTGCGTCAGCGGTGTTCACTTTGCTCTCGGCACCTCCGCGCTAGAACTTGAGTGCGTGCGTCGCCGTGGCACCGCCGTCGGCGACGAATTCCGAGCCCGTGCTGTACGAACTTTCGTCACTGGCCAGGAACAACACGAGTTTCGCGATGTCTTCCGGCTGCCCGACGCGGCCCAAGGCGACCTTCTTGCCGACCCACGACATGTCGATCTTCTGCCCGCCCGCCGCCGCGGCGACCATCGGCGTGTCGATCGCGCCGGGATGGACCGAATTGACCCGGATGTTCTTCGCGCCGAGTTCGAGCGCCGCGACCTTGGTCATCCCGCGGATCGCGAACTTGCTCGCGGTGTAGGCGACGAGGAACGGCATCCCGGCGAGTCCTTCCACAGAGGACACGTTGACGATGGAGCCGCCTCCGGCCCCGGTCATCGGTTCAACGACCGAACGCATCCCGAGAAACGCCCCGATCTGATTGACCCGGATGACGCGTTCGTAGTCGGCCAGCGTGGTCTTCCCGAGTTCCGAGAAATGCAGGATGCCCGCGTTGTTGACCAGCACCGTCGGCGGGCCGAACTCGGAGACCGTGCGCTCGATCGCGGCGTCCCACTCGGCCTCGTCGCCGACGTCGAGATGCTGGTAGACGGCGGCCTCGCCGAGATCCGCGGCGAGTTTTTTGCCGTCGAGGTCGTTGAGGTCGGCGATCACCACCCGCGCGCCCTCGGCGACGAACAGCCGCGCGGCCGCCTCACCCTGGCCACGGGCACCGCCGGTGATCAGGGCCACCTTGCCGTCGAGCCTGCCCATCGTCATCTCCTCTGATTCACGGCAGCGACATGATTTCGGACGCGGAGAACATGCGTTCCGGGTCTCGGTCGGCGAAGTAGCCGCCCACGCTCGTGGCGAGTTCTTCGGTGGTCCAGGTGCCGTTGACGGTGTCGAACCGCTGCTCCACCGACGGCGGCCGCATGAGCGCGACCATCCCGCCGTAGACGAGGAACACCTGGCCGTTGACCCGGTCGGACTCGGGCGAGCAGAGGAAGGACACGAACGGCGCCACGTGGTCGACCGAAAGCGGGTCGACCCCTTCCGGCGCGTCGGCCCCGAAGACCCCTTCGGTCATCGCGGTGCGGGCGCGCGGGCAGATCGCGTTGGCGCGGACGCCGTAGCGGGAGAGGCCGCGCGCGGTGGAGACGGTGAGCGCGGCGATGCCCGCCTTGGCCGCGCCGTAGTTCGGCTGGCCGGGGGCACCGAGCAGGAAGGACTCCGACGCGGTGTTGACCACCCTGCCGTACACCGGAGCTCCGTCCACTTTGGACTTGTCACGCCAGTACGCCCCCGCGTTGCGGGAAAGCAGGAAGTGCCCGCGCAGGTGCACGCCGAGCACGGTGTCCCATTCGTCGTCGGACATCGAGAACAGCATCCGGTCGCGCAGGACGCCCGCGTTGTTGACCAGGACGTGGAGTCCGCCGAAATGGTCGACGGCGGCGGTGAGCAGCGCGTCCGCGGTCGAGGACTCCGACACGTCGCCGGTGACCGCGACGGCCTTGCCGCCCTCGGCCTCGATCTCGTCGGCCACCACCTGCGCCGCCGTCGAGACGTCGTTGACCACCACCGAGGCCCCCGCCGCGGCCAGCGCCAGCGCCTCGGCCCGGCCGAGTCCCGCGCCGGCGCCGGTCACGATGGCCGTCTTGCCGTCCAAACTCACTCCGGGCCTCCTTACCTCTCCGCACACACTAGAATCTGTTCTTGCTCCGTGCAAGACCTAAATAAACGGTGCTAACCACGTATGAGCAGCGCGTTCTTCGGACAGCTCGCCACAGCTTGAGTAACACGTTCTACTTGGTTTGCCGGAACTTCGTCGGACGCGAGGACCAGCTCCTCCTCGTCGTCGAGATCGAAGACCTCGGGCGCGAAGCCGACACAGATCGCGTTCGCCTCGCAGAGCGAGCGATCGACGTCGATCTCCATATTCCCTCCTCGCCGCCACACTGGTACAACTAGAACAGGTTCTACCCTACCGCCGCGGGCGGCCATGGCACCAGTAACGAGCACCGACGGCAGAGGTGACGGATGCGGATCGACTACACGCCGGAACAGCGCGCACTGGCCGGGGAACTGCGGGAGTACTTCGCCGGACTGATGACCCCCGAACGCCGTGAAGCCCTGTCCGGCGACGGCGGCGAGTACGGCGACAGTGTGGTGTACAAGGAAATCGTGCGCGAGCTCGGCAGCTCGGGCTGGCTCGCGATCGGCTGGCCCCGCGAGTACGGCGGGCAGGACCGGCCGATGCTCGACCAGCTCATCTTCACCGACGAGGCGGCCGCCGCCGGGGTGCCCGTCCCGTTCCTCACGGTGAACACCGTCGGGCCGACCATCATGCGCTACGGCACCGAAGAGCAGAAGGCGTTCTACCTGCCGAAGATCGCCGCCGGCGAACTGCATTTCGCGATCGGCTACTCCGAGCCCGGCGCGGGGACCGACCTGGCGGCGCTGCGCACCCGCGCGGTCCGCGACGGCGACGACTACGTGATCAACGGCCAGAAGATGTGGACGAGCCTGATCGAGTACGCCGACTACATCTGGCTGGCCGCCCGCACCGACCCGGACGCCCGCAGGCACAAGGGCTTGAGCATGCTGATCGTGCCGACGTCCGCGCCCGGCTTCTCCTGGACGAAGGTGCGCACAGTCGCCGGACCGGGCACGAGCGCGACCTACTACGACGACGTACGCGTACCGGTGACCTCCCGGGTCGCGGGCGAGAACGAGGGCTGGCCGCTCATCACGAACCAGCTCAACCACGAACGGGTCGCGCTGACCTCGGCCGCCCCGATCCAGACCTCGTTGCGTGAAGTGCGGACCTGGGCGCAGACGACCAAACTGCCCGACGGCTCCCGCGTCATCGACGCGCCGTGGGTGCGACTGCACCTGGCGCGGATCCACACCCACGCGGAGTACCTGAAACTGCGGAACTGGCGGATCGCCTGGGCGGCCGCGAGCAGCGATCTCGGCCCCGCCGAGGCTTCGGCGACCAAGGTGTTCGGCACGGAGTTCGCGACCGAGGCCTACCGGCTGATGATGGAGATCCTCGGCGCGGGCGCCGTGGTCCGCGAGGGCTCCCCCGGCGCGCTGCTGCGCGGCCGGGTCGAACGGCTGCACCGGTCGTCGCTGATCCTCACCTTCGGCGGCGGCGCCAACGAGATCCAGCGGGACATGATCGCCGCGACCGCCCTCGGCCTGCCCATCACGCGCTAGGAGGCACAGATGGACTTCACGCTCACCGAAGCGCAACAGGATCTCGCGTCGCTCACGCGCCGGATCCTCACGGACAAGGTCACCCCCGACGTGCTGGGGCCGCACGGTTCCGGCGGCTTCGACGCTCCACTGTGGACCGCTCTGGCCCAGGCGGGAGTGGTCGACGCCGCCCTGCCGCAGTCGGTGGGCGGTGGCGGGTTCGGGCTGCTGGAACAGTGTTCCGTCCTGGCCGAGATCGGCCGCGCGGTCGCGCCGGTGCCCTACCTGACTTCGGTCGTGATGGGCGCCGCCGCGGTCGCCGAATTCGGGGACGACAGGCTCGCCGAGCGCTGGGTGGTCCCGGTGCTGCGCGGCGACCACGTTCTCGCGGTGGCGCTGCCGGACTACGGCGTGCCCTGCGGCTTCACCGCCGAGGCCGACGGCGACGGCTGGCGGCTGACCGGCGCGCAGACCGCGGTGCCTTCGGGCGCTTTCGCACACGGCTTCCTCGTCGAAGCCGCCCTCGACGGCGGCCGTCAGGTGTTCCTGCTCGACCGGGACTCGGTGACCGTCTCGCCGCAACGGACCGTCGACCACGCCGACGCGGCGCTGGTCGAACTGTCCGGGGCGAAGTCCGCGGTCTCGCTGGGCGACGTCGGCGAATGGCTGCGGCTGCGCGGGACGATCGGGGTCTGCGCGCAGCAGCTCGGCGTCGTCGAACGGGCGCTGGAAATGACCGCGGCGTACGCGCGGGAACGCAAGCAGTTCGGCCACCTCATCGGGAGCTTCCAGGCGGTGCGGCAGCGGCTCGCCGACGCCTACGTCGATGTCGAAGCCGTCCGGCTGACGTTGTGGCAGGCAGCCTGGCGGCTGAGTGAAGGACTTCCGGCGGCCGAAGAGGTCGCGACGGCGAAGTTCTGGGCGGCCGAGGCCGGTCACCGTGTCGCGCACACCGCCGTGCACATCCACGGCGGGGTCGGCATCGACGTCGACCACACGCTGCACCGGTACTTCGTCGCGGCGAAGCGGCTCGAGTTCACCTTCGGCGGGGCGACCGCGCAGACGCGGGGCCTCGGCGATCTCCTGGCCGCGGACCCGGCATGACGCCCACGGTCACGGAACTCCTGCTCGCCCGGGCAGAAGACCCGTCGACCGGGCTGCTGTTCGAAGACCGGCGCTGGTCCTGGGCCGAACACGTCCGGGCCTGCGCCGGTCACGCGGCCGCGCTCGCCCGGATGCTCCGTCCCGGCGGGCATTTCGGGCTGCTGGCGGACAACGTCCCCGAGTTCTCGTTCCTGCTCGGCGGCGCGGCGTTGTCAGGACACGTGCTGGTCGGCCTGAACCCGACGCGCCGGGGCGCGGCGCTGGCCCGCGACGTCGCGCTGGCCGATTGCGAGCTGGTGCTCGCGGAGGAGAAGTACCTTCCGCTGCTGTCCGAGACGGCTGTCCCAGTGCTGCCGCTGAGCGAGCTCGAACCGCTGCGGGAGGCTGTCGTTCCCGTGGCGGCGAAGCCCGAAGACCTGCTCATGCTGATCTTCACCTCGGGAACCAGCGGCGACCCGAAGGCCGTCCGGTGTACGCACGGCAAGATCGCGTATCCCGGCGAGATGCTGGCCCGCCGGTTCGGTCTGTCCATACAGGACACGGTGTACGTGTCGATGCCGATGTTCCACTCCAACGCCATCATGGCGGGCTGGTCGGTCGGGCTCGCCGCGGGCGCGGGGGTCGCGTTGCGGCGCCGGTTCTCCGCCTCCGGGTTCCTGCCGGACGTCCGGGAGTTCGGCGCGACCTACGCCAACTACGTCGGCAAGCCACTGTCCTATGTGGTCGCCACACCCGAGCGGGACGACGACGCCGACAACCCGCTGAAACTGGTGTACGGCAACGAAGGCACGGAGGCCGACCTCGCCGTTTTCGGCAAGCGGTTCGGCTGCCACGTGGTCGACGCGTTCGGTTCGACCGAGGGCGGCGTGAACTTCGGCCGGGACGCCACCACCCCGGCCGGTTCACTCGGCCGCCTGCTCGACGGCGTCGCCGTCCTCGATCCGGAGACCGGGAAACCCCGTTCCCCGGCGGAATTCGACGCGGCCGGGAAGCTGCTCAACGCCGCCGAGGCGGTCGGCGAACTGGTCAACACCGGCGGAGCGGGCTTCTTCGCCGGGTACTACGGCGATCCGGCCGCCGAGGCCGAGCGGATGCGCGACGGGATGTACCACACCGGCGACCTGGCCTATCTCGACGCGGACGGCTACTGCTACTTCGCCGGGCGGCTCGGCGACTGGCTCCGCGTCGACGGCGAGAACCTCGGCACCGCCCCGATCGAACGCGCGCTCCTCCGGCATCCGGCGGTCCGGGAGGCGGCCGTGTACGGCGTGCCGGATCCGCGGGTGGGCGACCAGGTGATGGCCGCACTGGTCTGCCGGGCGCCGGTCGACGCGGGCGAGTTCGCCGCTTTCGTGGTGGCACAAGGCGATCTCGGGCCGAAGCAGCGGCCCCGGTTCGTGCGGGTGGTCGAGGAACTGCCGCGGACGGCGACGCACAAGATACTCAAGCGGGAGCTCGCGGCCGAAGGTGTCGCCGAGGCCTGGGAAGTCCGCTACCCCCGCCCGTGATCCCCCCGGGATGGGTGGGATCCCAGGGTCGGGACCGGTGATCTTCCTGATGCCCTGGACCCGGCGCGCTCCCTACGTTCGGTGCCATGACACGAACACTGCGCCGGATCGGCGTCCTCGCCACCGCGCTCGCACTGCCCGCCGTCCTCATCACGCCGTCCGCGTCGGCGGCGCCCGTCCGGTTGAGCCTGACCGCGCCGACCGGGCCGTACGCGGTCGGCAGCACCGATCTCCATCTGGTCGACCACTCCCGCCAGGACCCGTGGGTTCCCGGCGTCACGCGGGAACTCATGGTCACCGTTCGGTACCCGGCCTTGCCGAGCGGGAAGCCGAAAGCGCCTTACATGGCACCAGGAGTCGCGAAGGTGGTGGCCGAAGGCGACGCCGCCAAACTGGGCATGGACGCGAGCCTGATCGACTACCGCTTCCCCACCCATTCGCGGCTCGGGGCGCCGGCGCTGGGCGGCAAGCGACCTGTCGTGCTGTATTCGCCCGGCGGCACCTTGTCCCGTTCGCACGGCACCACCCTGCAGGAGCAGCTCGCGAGCGAGGGCTACGTCGTCGTGGCGATCGACCACACCCACGAAACGGAAGCGGTCGAGTTCCCCGGTGGCCGCGTCGAGAAGAAGGCCCTGCCGCCTTCGAGCATCGAGGTGTCGAAGCGGGTGATCGAGACCCGCGTCCAGGACACCCGGTTCGTCCTCGACTCGCTCCGCCTGAACCGGGCCGGCATGTTCGGCCACTCCGCGGGCGGGTTCACCGCTGGCGAGACGATGGTGACCGACAGGCGCATCGTCGCCGGGGCGGACCTCGACGGCAGCATGGCCCACTCGCAGTCGCAGCGGATCTTCGGCCGGGTCGCCGACGAGGGCCTGGACCGGCCGTTCCTGCTGATGAGCGCAGGCAATCACAGCGCCGCCTCGGACGCGTCCTGGCAGGAGTTCCAGCGCAACCAGCGCGGCTGGACCCGCGAAACGCGCCTGCCGGACGGCGAGCACTTCAGCTTCACCGACTACCAGACCCTGTTGCCGCAGCTGGGCAACGCCCCGGCCGCGTTCATCGGCACCATCGACCCGGCGCGGAGCGTCGCGGCCCAGCGAGCCGAACTGAGCGCGTTCTTCGGCAGGAACCTGGGTCACCGGAGCAGCGACACCACGGTCCGCTTCCTGCTAAACAGGGGACAGACGTTGCAAAGGGAGGACAGCGATGACCACCGAGGAGATCATCACTTCGCTGGAACGCGCCTGGAACACCGGTGACGGTGAGGCGTGGGCCGCGAACTTCGCCGAGGACGTGGACTTCGTCGACGTCGTCGGCCGCATCCAGCGCGGCCGCGCGACGATCGCCCGCGAAAGCCAGAAGATCTTCGACACCATCTACCGAGGCAGCAGGCTGGAGCTCCGCCAGGTGTCGAGCCGCCCGCTCGGCGGCGGGCTCGACCTCGTGCACACCGAAACGGTGATGTCCATCCCGGCGGGCCCCCTCGCCGGGGAGCAACGCGCGGTGCAGACGATGGTCGTCCAGGACGGGCGGGTCGCCGCGTTCCACAACACGATCCGGGGCGACATCGCGGAGTTCACCGGCCACGACGCGGATTTCGCCGCGCGCTCGCCCCAGGATTGGGATTCCTGATCGGCGCCGTTCGCGGGACAGTGCTCCCCGGGCTCAAGTAAGGGCGTTGATCGGCCGCAGCCGCCGCGGCCCGGTGTCGGGGCGGGACGGCGGCGGGCCCAGCACGATCCGGGCGTTGGCGACGAAGGCGCCGTCCGGTGAGGCCAGGATCGGGTCGAGGGTCATCGAGCGGACCTCGGGGTTGTCCTCGGCGAGCGCCGCGACGCGCAGCACGATGTCCTGGAGCGCGGCCAGATCCGCCGGCTCGTCGCCGCGGTACCCGGTGAGCAGCGGCGACGTCCGCGGCTCGCGCAGCAACGTGGCGGCGTCGACGTCGGTGAGCGGGACTGCGCGGTAGGCGCGGTCGCCCAGCAGTGTGCTGACCAGCCCGGAAAGACCGAACGACACGAGCGTGCCGAACGACGGGTCGTCCTGCAGCCCGATCACGCACGAGATGCCCTTGGGCGCCATCCGCTGGACGTAGACGTCGTCGTCGCCGGAGATCTCCCGCAGATCGAGGTACGCCCGGCGCACTCCGTCCACAGAGGACAGATCGAGCCGCACCCCGGCGAGGTCCGGCCTGCCGCGCAGCCGCTCGTCGACGGCCTTGAGGGTGACCGGGAATCCCAGGTCCTCGGCCTCCTTCACCGCTTCGTCCGCGGAAGTCACGACCCGGAAAGGGACGACGTCGATGCCGTAGCAGCCCAGGAGCCGGACCACGTCGTCGTCGGAAAGCAGGGTCGTCTTGCCGTCCTCGCCCGTCAGGAGTTCGTTGACGATCGCCTGAGCCTGCTCGGCGTGCAGTCCCGCGGGCCGCACCAGATTGCCTTGCGGCCGCTGCCGCCAGGCCGCGTAGCGCACGACCCGCGCGAGCGCGTTCACCGCGCGTTCGGGACTGGGGTACGACGGGACCGAACCCCGCGTCGGCACGCCGTCCTCGGACAGCACGGCCAGTTCGTCCGGCACGCCCTCGACGGCCAGGAAGGTCGACACGATCGGCTTGTCCTTGTCCATCTCGACGACGGCCTCCCGCAACGCGCGGGCGTAGGCGGTCCCCGGGATGGCGAGCGGGGGCACGAAGACCACGACGAGCGCGTCGGTCTCCGGTGAGTTGAGTGCTTCGCGCACGGCCGCGGCGAACTCCTCCGGACCCGCCTGCGGCCCGACGTCGACCGGATCCGAGGCCAGCCGGAGGCCCTGCGCCCGCGCGGTGTCGGCGGCGAGCAGCCCGATGGCGCTGGAGTTGCCCACGATGGCGATCCGCGGCCCGGCCGGCAACGGCTGATGGGCGAAGACCAGCGCGGTGTCGAAGAGTTGCGCGAGCGTGTCGACGCGGACGACGCCCGCCTGCTCGAACAGCGCCTGGACGCTGGACTCGTCGACCTCCGCCGAGGTCGCGGCGAGTTGCGGGCGGACGGCGTGCCTGCCGGATTTCACCGCCACCACCGGCTTCGTCCGCGCCAGCCGCCGGGCGAGCCGGGCGAACTTGCGCGGGTTGCCGAACGATTCCAGGTACAGCAGGACGAGATCGGTCGCCGGATCGGTCTCCCAGTACTGGAGCAGGTCGTTGCCGGAGACGTCGGCCCGGTTCCCCGCCGAAACGAACGTCGAAAGGCCGAGACCGCGCGCTTCGGCGTCGGCGAGGATCGCAGTGCCCAGCGCGCCGGACTGGCAGAAGAACCCGGTGCGGCCGCGGGCGGGCAACCGGGGCGCGAGGGTGGCGTTGAGCCGGACCGCGGAGTCGGTGTTGAGCACGCCCAGCGCGTTCGGGCCGACCACGCGCATGCCGTGCGCCCTGGCCTCCCCGACCAGCCTCAGTTCGGCGTGCAGCCCGTGCGGCCCGGCCTCGGCGAACCCGCCCGAGACGATCAGAAGGGTCTTGACCCCCTTGGCCAGCGCACCGTCCAAAACGGACTCGACGGCCTCGGCGGGGACGGCGACCAGCGCGAGGTCGACGTCTTCGGGGATGTCCACGACGGACGGATAGGCGTGGACGCCGCGGACGGACTTGTGCTCCGGGTTGACCGGGTAGACGGTGCCCGCGAAGTCGGCGCTCAGCAGGTTCGTGAGGGCGACGTAGCCGATCTTCGTCGGATCGGTGGACGCGCCGATCACCGCGACCGATTTCGGGTGCAGCAGGTTGTGCACGCTGCGGGCCTCGGCGGCCTGTTCCCGGGAGCGGGCGACGGCGAGGGATTCCTCGGTCGGGTCGATGTCGAACTCCAGGTGCAGCACGCCTTCTTCGATCTCGCGGCTGACCTGGTAGCCCGCGTCGCGGAACACGCGGACCATCGCCGCGTTCTCGGCGAGCACCTCGGCGACGAAGCGGCGGAGCCCCGATTCCGAAGCGGCCGCGGCCAGGTGCTCCAGCAGGATCGACCCGAGCCCGCGGCCCTGGTGGGCGTCGTCGACGACGAACGCGACCTCGGCCGACGGCCCGTGTTCGAGCCGTTCGTAGCGGCCGACCGCCACGATGTCGTCGCCCAGCAACGCGACGAAGGCGACCCTGTCGTGGTGGTCGACGACGGAGAACCGTTCGAGGTCGCGCTGCGGGATCCGCGGATAGGCGCCGAAGTACCGGAAGTACCGGGTGCGTTCGGACAACCGGCCGTGGAAGGCGACGAGCCCGTCTGCGTCGCTGGGGATCACCGGGCGCAGGTGCACCGTGCCGCCGTCGGAGAGCAGGACGTCGGCCTCCCATTCGCGCGGGAAGTCGAAGGGGTCGCGGTTACCGGTGCCCTCACTGGTCATGTCAGTCCCTCGGATCGTCCGGATCGAGACCGTGCAGCGGGAAGATCGCGCGGCGGGTGTCGCGGATGGCGATGTCGACCGGCTCGTCCGCCCCGTCTCCCCACGGGACGAAGGCGGTTTCGCGGTCGTCGGACATGCTGGGCGGGATCTCGGCGTTCGGCGCCGCCCTGGAGATCGACGCGACCCAGTTCGGCGGCAGCGCCGTCGCCGGGTCGACGTCGCGATCGAGCACGGTGGCGAGCAGATGGGTCCAGGACCGCGGCACCACCCGGATCAGCTGGTAGCCACCGCCGCCCACGGCGAGCCAGCGGCCGCCCGCGTGCGCTTCGGACAGTTCCCGCAGCCGCCGGTAGATGGCGCGATGGCCGTCCACCGAGAGCGAGAGATCCGCCAGCGGGTCTTCTTCGTGTGAATCGACGCCGCATTGGGTGACGAGGATCTGCGGCCGGAACTGCTCCAGCAGTGACGGCACCACCGCGTCGAACGCCCGCAGCCAGCCGCCGTCGCGGGTGCCGGGCGGCAGCGGGAGGTTGACCGCGGTGCCCTCGGCGCCGCCCTTGCCGATCTCCGCCGAGTAGCCGGTGCCCGGCCACAACGTGAACGGGTGCTGGTGCAGGGAAACGGTCAGCACCCGGGGATCGTCGTAGAACGCCGCCTGCACGCCGTCGCCGTGGTGGACGTCGGTGTCGACGTACGCGACGCGGTCGAAACCGTGGTCCAGCAGCCACGAGATCGCCACCGAGCAGTCGTTGTAGACGCAGAAGCCCGACGCCCTGTCCGGCATCGCGTGGTGCAGCCCGCCGGCGATGTTCACCGCCCTGGTCGCCTCGCCCTCGGCGATCTTGCGCGCGGCCAGCAACGTCGAGCCGACCACGAGGGCCGAAGCCTCGTGCATCCCGGTGAACACCGGGTTGTCCTCGGTGCCGAGCCCGTGCGCGAAATCGGCACCGGTCATCGGTGCCTGCCGGACGGCCTCGATGTACTCGCCGATGTGGACGCGGCGCAGCTCGTCCTCACCCGCGGGCCCGGGGACGAGCAGCTCGACCCCGTCGAGCACGCCGAGTTCGGTGGCGAGCCGGATCGTCAGTTCGAGCCGCACCGGATTGAACGGATGCTCGCCGCCGAGGTCGTAACCCAGCAGCGAGGAGTCCCATACGACGGCCGGTGCTCGCATGGCACGGACTCTAGTGCCCGGAAGCGGCTCATGCCCCGTCCCCGGCCGCCGCGCGGGTCAGCCGGGCAGGTCCCCGGTGGCCACCGGGCGCTCCGGATCGCGGGACCAGTGCGACCACGAACCCGCGTACAACGCCGCGGGCTCCGGGTGACCGGCGACCTCGAGCGCGAGGACGACGGACGAGGCGGTGACGCCCGATCCACAGTAGACACCGACCGGGGTTTCCGGATCCACGCCGAGTCCTTCGAACCGCTCGGCCAGTTCCGAGGCGTCACGCCAGCGGCCGTCCTCCGCGAGATGCCCGGAGAAGGGCGCGTTGACCGCGCCGGGGATGTGCCCGGCGCGCGGGTCGATCGGCTCGGTCTCCCCCGCGTACCTCGGCTTGGCGCGGGCGTCGAAGAGCAGCCCTTCCCTGGCCAGCGTGGCGGCCCCGGCCGCGTCCAGCACCGGCATGCCGCCGGGCTTCACCACGATGTCGCCCTCCTCGGGCGAGGGGATCTCGCCGGTGAGCGGGCGCTCTTCCTCGGCCCAGGCGGCGAATCCGCCGTCCAGCACGGCGACCTCGGTGTGCCCGGCCCAGCGCAGCAGCCACCACGCCCGCGCCGCGACCGAACCGTCGGAGTCGTCGTACACCACGACCGGGTGACCGGCGCGGATCCCGGCCGCCCGCAGATGCCGCTGCAGCGTCTCCGGCTCGGGCAGCGGGTGACGGCCGCCGTCGCCCGGCTCCCCCGCGAGCGCCGTGTCGAGGTCGACGTACACCGCGCCCGGGAGATGTGCCTCACGATAGGAATCGGCGCCCGGCGGGCCCGCGAGCCGCCAGCGGACATCGAGGACTACGGAGCGTGCCGATTCCGGCCCGGAGAGCTGCGCGGCGAGTTCGCTGGTGGTGATCATGGGGCGCATGGGCCCATCTTCCCGTGCCTCGCGGCTCCACGCCCAGCTTGGGGGACTTTTCCCGCCTCGGAGCTTGTTGTCCCCACGCGTGCGTCGCTGTCAGTGCCAGCGACTACGATGAGCAACGCGGACGAAGGGGACAGCGTGAACGATCTCATCGACACCACAGAGATGTACTTGCGTACGATTTACGAACTCGAAGAAGAGGGTGTCGTCCCGCTGCGGGCCCGGATCGCGGAGCGGCTGCAGCAGAGCGGCCCGACCGTGAGCCAGACCGTCGCCAGGATGGAACGCGACGGGCTGGTCGTGGTCGCGGACGACAGGCACCTGCAACTGACGGAACACGGCCGCGAGCTGGCCATCGCGGTCATGCGCAAGCACCGGCTCGCCGAGCGCCTCCTGGTCGATGTGATCGGGCTGGAGTGGGAACACGTCCACAACGAGGCCTGCCGCTGGGAACACGTGATGAGCGAGGCCGTCGAGCGCAAGCTGGTCAAGCTGCTCGACCACCCCACCACGTCGCCCTACGGCAACCCGATCCCGGGACTGGACAAGCTCGGCGACGGCGATCCCGCCCCGCCGGCCGAAGCCGACCTGGTGCGGCTCGACGAGTTCGCCCGCATGGGTGGCGGCGAGGTCGAGATCCGCCGGATCGCCGAACACGTGCAGCTCGACGAGACGCTGATGACGGAGCTCAAGTCGGTCGGCATCGTGCCCGGCAGCCGGGTCAAGGTCGGCAAGACGGCGCCCGGCGGGACCATCGAGGTCACCGGCGGGAACAACACCGCCCAGGTGCCGGTCTCGGCGCTGCACGCCGTGCTGGCGCAGGCCAGGTGAGCGCCGCGTCCGACGCTGCGGGGACCTTCCGGACCCTGCACGGCCGGGCTCCGGCGGGCGTCTGGTCCGCACCCGGCCGGGTGAACCTGATCGGTGAGCACACCGACTACAACGACGGTTTCGTGCTGCCGTTCGCCCTCCCGCACCGGCTCGCCGCGGCGGCGTCCCCGCGCGAGGACGGCGTGCTGACGGTGGCCACCCTCGGCTCGGACGGCCGGGTCCAGGAATCCGGCCCGCTCACCATCGCCGACCTGCGGCCCGGCTCGGTCGACGGGTGGGCCGCGTACCCGGCGGGGGTCGCCTGGGTGCTGCGTGACCAGGGGCTCGGCGCCGGCGCGGACGTGGCGATCGCGGGGGACGTGCCCTCGGGGGCGGGCCTGTCCTCTTCCCACGCTCTCGAATGCGCCGTCGCGCTCGCCCTCCTGGGGCTGGCGGGCCGCACTCCGGGGAGCGGCGCGGGTTCGCCCGCCCTGCACGAGGTGGCGCGCTGGGTGCAGCGTTCGGAGAACGACTTCGTCGGCGCGCCGACCGGTCTGCTCGACCAGACGGCTTCCTTGTGCTGCACGGAATCGAACGTGCTGTTCCTCGACGTCCGGTCCGGCGAGATGGAGCAGGTGCCGTTCCCGCTGGAGGAATCCGGCGTCCGGATCCTGATCATGGACAGCCGCACGAAACACTCGCACGCCGAGGGCGGCTACGGCGAACGCCGCCGGGGCTGCGAACGCGCCGCGGAACTGCTCGAAGTGAAGGCGCTGAGGGACATCGGCGTCGACGGGCTGGACGCCGCGCTCGCCAAGCTGCCGGAAGACCTGGTGCCGCTGGTGCGCCACGTCGTGACGGAGAACCAGCGGGTCCTCGACACCGTGGATCTGCTGCGTGCCGGCCGGATCACCGAGATCGGCCCGCTGCTGGACGCCTCGCATGTCAGCATGCGCGACGACTACCGGATCTCCACCCGTGAACTCGACCTCGCCGTCGATTCGGCCCGCGAAGCCGGGGCGCTCGGCGCGCGGATGACCGGCGGCGGCTTCGGCGGTTCGGCCATCGCACTGGTCCGCGAGTCCGATGTGGACACCGTGGGGCGGGCGGTGAAGGCCGCGTACGAGGCGGCGGATCTGCGCCACCCCAGGCTGTTCACCGCGGTGCCTTCGCGTGGCGCGGGCCGCGACACGCTTTAGTGGGTAGAGCTGGCGGCTCAGCGCGCGCCGGGGTGACGATGAAGGAATCGGGACGTTGAGTGTCCTGATTCCTACATCGTCGAGGGGTCGGGCCGGTCTCGGGTCTTGATCAACGGAGGATCGGGGACACTCAACGTCCCCGATCCTCCGTTGATCAAGAGAAGCCTTGGCCGATACCCCCGGGCGCGGCAGGTGCCCGGGGGCGAGGACACTGAGCACCCACCGCATCCGCAGCAGAAAGGCGCGAACGTGACCGACGAACCGACCAAGACCCTGAAGCTGATGGTGACGGGCGGAGCCGGTTATGTGGGCAGCGTTTGCGCGGCCCGCCTCATCGAGGCCGGGCACGACGTCACCGTGGTCGACGACCTCTCCACCGGGCACGCCGACGCGGTGCACCCGGACGCCACCTTCGTCGAGGGCGACGCCGCCGAGGTCGCGCGGCGCCTTCTCGGCGACGGCTTCGACGGTGTCCTCCACTTCGCCGCCAAGTCGCTGGTCGGCGAGTCGATGACGGATCCGGCGAAGTACTGGGAGGGCAACGTCCTGACCTCGCTTCGCCTGCTCGAGGCGATGCGCGACCACGGCACGAAGCGGCTGGTGTTCTCCTCCACCGCGGCCACCTACGGCGAGCCCGAGTCCTCTCCCATCCCGGAGACGGCGCCGACGCAGCCGACGAACACCTACGGCGCGACGAAGCTGGCCATCGACCACGCGATCACGTCGTTCTCGCGTGCCCACGGCATCGCCGCCGTCAGCCTGCGCTACTTCAACGTCGCGGGCGCCTACGGCACCTTCGGCGAGCGGCACACCACCGAAACCCACCTGATCCCCCTCGTCCTCCAGGTCGCCACCGGGGACCGCGAGCGGATCCAGATCTTCGGTGACGACTACCCGACCGCGGACGGCACCGCCATCCGCGACTACATCCACGTCGTCGACCTCGCCGACGCGCACCAGCTGGCCCTGCGCCACGCGGTGGACGGCGAGCACCGCGTCTACAACCTCGGCAGCGGCACCGGTTTCTCCGTGCTCGAGGTGATCGAGGCGTGCCGCCGCACCACCGGTCACGAGATCCCCGCCGCGGTCGCGCCGCGCCGGGCGGGCGACCCGTCGGTGCTGGTGGCCTCCAGCGAGCGGGCGAACGGCGAACTCGGCTGGAAGCCCGAGCGCACCGACCTCGACGGCATCGTGGCCGACGCGTGGGCGTTCACTCAGTCCCGCCAAGCGGCTCGAGGCTGAGCGCGGGCGGCGCTTCCTCTCGCTGTCGAAGGACGATTCCGGCCACTTCGGACGGCGCCAGCATCGTGTCCAACGCGGCGGTCAGCAGCCTGGCCAGGTTGTGGTCCGGATCGACTTCGCAGGCCCTCGCCAGTGCTATCCCGGCGGAGGCGAGATCGCCGCGGGCGTAGGCGGCGTGCGCTTTCAGGCACAGCGCTTCGGCGGATTCCGGCTCCGGTAGCTCCCTGGCGAGACGGAGCCAGAGATCTTCCGCGACCCGTGCCAAAGGCGAGTCGGCGGGAGCCGCGGTGAGCAGGCAGGCGCCCCGGACCTCGACCAGGGAAAGCGCCCAGGCCAGCCGGACGGCCTGATCGTCGGTGAGCGTCAGGTCACCCCGCTGGTACCGGGCGAGGGCCGCGTTGACCTCGGCGAGCCCCCCTTCGACGACGGCGTCGCCGCCCCACGGCGGGTCGGCCAGCCGGTTCAGGAGATCGGCACGCCGCGCGAGCGTCTCCGCCGGACCGGCTTCGAAGAGGCGCTCCAGCTCCTCCCTGCTCTCGCGGATGACGCGGCCGTCGCCGATGGCGACCGCGGCGATCACCGACTCGCGGGGGTCGGGGAGGATGCCGCCACAGGTCTTCTCGCGGTAGCACGCCCATCTGACGCCCGCGGTGAAGGACGGCACCCAGAGCGAGTGCAGCAAAGGGATGTCGTACTCGGCGAGCGAGGATTCCAGGCGCCGGACGAAGCGGCGGCGAGGCGGCCGCCCGGCCGGGTTCGGGGCGCCTCCGCCGACGACGGCCACCGTGGCGCCGGTGTGCGCGGTCGCGGCGAGCCGCGCCGCGAGGTCGAGCGCCTGGTCTTTCTCCAGGCCGGGTGGCGGGAGGTCCACGCGCAGGGTGAGGCCCTGCTGCTTGCGGTCCGGTCCTCGCTGCCCGAAGACGACGACGGAGTTCTCGGGGTGGAACCCGAGGATGTACGGGATCGCGGCGAGCAGGTCCGCCGGATCCTTCAGATCGACCTTGGTCCTGCCGGTCGGGGTGGATGTGGTCATGCCCCCACCCTGCGGCGGGAATGGGCCGCTGGGTGGGGGCAGGACAGATCTGTGGACGGCCGGGTCCGTTGTGGACAACCGCCGCCGGGACCGGTCTGGGGCGCCGATCCTGTCGGTGGGGTGGTCTACCGTGCCCGGCTCCTCGGGATCAGCCGCAGTGTTCGAACGGGCTCTCGTAGGCGTTCGTCCCGACCGAGCCGCCCCACTTGACGCAGGTCGAAGCGGCCGTCTTCTTCACCGGTCCGGCGTAGTAGGTGAAGCTGCCGGAATCGGTGGTGCGCGCCGAACCCTGGACTTCGAGGAACGCCGACACCGGCGACGCGGTGCCGAGCGAAACCGCCTTCAGCGTGGTCGCGCAGTTGGCCTTGGTCGAAGCGTTGTAGAGCAGGTACGCCGTGCCGGAACCGCCGGCGAGCGCCTGCGAGTCGACCACGGAGAAGCCGCTGCCGCACACCTCGGTGGCCTCGTACGGGTTGCCGCCGCACGAGTTCTTGCTGGTGAAGTTCGTGTGGCCATAGTACGGCACCGCGACCCCGTTCAGCTTCGCCTTCTGCGCCGTTCCGTTGAGCCGCTCTTCGAAGTGCAGGTGAGGACCGGTCACGCCGCCGGTCGCCCCGGCCGTGCCGATCTGCTTGCCGAGGCTGACCGACTGGCCGACCGAGACCGACTGGGTCGACAGGTGGGCGTAGCGGGTGGTCCAGCCGCCACCGTGGTCGATCTCGACCCAGCGCCCGTAGCTCGTGCTGCCTTCGTTGGCGACCCGGGTGATCTTGCCGCCCGCCGAGGCCAGCACCGGCATCCCGGTGATCCCCGACTTCTGGAAGTCGACCGAGTTCGCCGGGCTGTGCCCGCTGAACGTCGCGGCCGTGACCGTCACCCCGCATTTGAACGGGACCTGGAAGTTCGGGGCGGCCGACGCCTGCGCCGTACCGGCCAGCGTCAGGCCGAGCGCGGGGAGAACGGCGGCCGCGGCGAGCGCTGCGAAGCGGCGCAACCTGGACATGGAGACCTCCATCTGGTGGGGAAGCCGGACGCGGCGAAGCAAAGCCGGAGGAAATACATTTTCCATACAAGCCCGAGGTCGGGTCGGCGTTTTCCACCCGGAAACGCCGAATGCCACGTCCGGGTGGACGTGGCATTCGGGGGCGGACCGACCGGGACTCAGCCGAAGGCGGCGCGCAGCGCGGGCTTCCCGCCCGCCACCGGCAGCACCACGGTGGTGCGGTTCAGCTCGAGCGAGATCCCCGCTCCCGCCTTCGGCCGGAGCGTGTAGTCGTGATCGCTGGAGGCCAGCAGGAACTCGATCTTGTGCCCGGTCGCGAGCAGGTAGTCCTTCGCCACCAGCTCGACCTCGATCTGGTACTTCTCACCGGGGGTGATCGGGTCGGTGCGGGCGGGGTCGCGACGGTTCTGCGGATCGGTCCAGCCGCGGCTGATCACCTTGGCCGTGCCGTTCGGGGCGCGGTCGACGAGCACCGCCGTCACGTTCGCGGCGGGCTTGTCGAAGGACACCGACAGTCCGGCCTTCGCGGTACCGGAAAGGCGTACGGGCTGCTTCGCCGCGGTGGTCGAGTACAGCAGCCGGTTACCCGACGAGGCCGCGTTGGCGAGCTGTTCGACGGTCTTGCTCGCGTCGTCGGCCAGCTTCTCGACGGCGGGCTTGCCCGGAACGGCGTTGCCCGTGTCGAGCTTGCCCTTCGAGGAGCCACCGGGCCACGGGTAGAGCTTCACGTCCTGGGTGCCGGGCAGCGGCCACTCGGCCTCGTCCACCCACGAATTGTCCTCGCGCTGGATGGTGGCCTTCGGCTCGCGCTCGATGCCGTTGTCCAGGTCGTAGAGGTAGTGCGACATCCACTTGTTGAGCGTGGCGAGCCAGACGTCGCGGCGGAGGCTGTACGGGTCGGCGTGGCCGGACTGGTGCAGCCAGATCTTGTGCTCGACGCCGTGCTGCTTGAGCGCCTCGTACCAGCGGGTGCCCTGGTCGGTCTTGACGTTCCAGTCGTTGAGGCCGTGCACCACGAGCACCGAGGCCCGCACCTTGCGCACGTCGTTGCGGTAGTTCCGCACGTCCCAGAAGGGGCTGTAGTCGCCGCTCACCCGGTCCTGGTCGACCGCGATGCCGTCGATCAGCGGACGGCAGACGGCGCGATCCTGGCGCGTGTAGACGTAGTCGGCGAGCACGTCCGCGTCCTCGCCCTGGTAACCGCCGGCCGCGACGACGGCGCCGTCGTTGCGGTAGTAGTCGTACCAGCTGGAGATCGCCGCGATCGGGACGATCGTCTCCAGCCCCTCGACGCCGGTGCTGGCCACCGCATTGGGCAGCGTCCCGTTGTAGGAAACGCCCGTCATGCCGGTCTTGCCGGTGCTCCAGTCCGCGACGGCGGCCTTGCCCGACGCGTCACGCGCCGTCGCCCTGCCGTTCAGCCAGTCCACAATGGACTTCGCGCCGATGGTCTCGTTGACGTCGCCGGTGCTCGGGCAGCCGGTGGACTGCCCGCTGCCGAGCGACTCCCCGTACACCACGGCGAAGCCGCGGGCGGTGAAGTAGTCCTGGTAGCGCCAGCTGATCGGCGCCGCGTTCGGGCCGACGGTGCTGGTCGCGATCCGCGGGCCCGCGGGGGCGCGCTTGGCGCCGGGCACGTACAGCTCGACGTCGACGTTGTGGTTCGCGACGTCGTTGCCGCCCGCGTAGTACGGGCTGGCCTGGTAGACGACCGGGACCTTCATCCCCTGCTGGGTCGCGCGGGGCCGCACCACCTCGGCGTGCACGAGGTCGTCCTTGCCGTCGCCGTCGCTGTCGACCGGCGCGGTGACCCAGACGTTCTCCCGGATGACGTCCGCCGGGTTGAACACCGGTTGCGCCTGACCGTCCTTGAAGACCGGCGTTGGTGGCGCGTCGGCTTGGGCGGGCAAAGCCGTCGCCGGTAGAACCAAGACGGCGGTGAACAGGGCGGCGAGCCTGGCGACTCTCACGTGACCCCCAAGGGCGGGTGGGCAAGACGCAGCTGAGGTTTCCGGCCCCCTGAACGGGTGTCAAGAGACTAACGTCGGGGGCATGCCGAGCACCGTGGAAGCACCGATCGTCGCCGTCACCGTCTACCCCCACCATGCCCGGATAACGAGACGGGCGTCGGCACGCCTTGACAACGAGACGCGGTTCAGCTTCGCCGGGCTGCCGTGGAATCTGGACAGCGATTCGGTCCGTGTCACGGGGTCTGGTCCGGCGGTCATCGCCGGGGTCGACGTCGCCGTCGAGCGCCACCCCGCGCCCGCGGACGCTTCCCTGCGCGCGCTGACCGAGCGGCGGCGGGCCGACCAGGCGATGGTCGACGAGGTCGCCGACGCCGTCGCCGCGGAGAGCGCGAAGGTCGACCTGCTGACAGGCGTGGCGAAGCGGAGTGGCGGCAGTTTCGCGAAGGCGCTCGCGGCGGGCACGGCGGAACCGCCCCGGGTCGCGGAAGTCACCGACGCGCTCGGCACGCAACTGGCCGAGGCGCTGGGCAAACGCCGCGAACTCGGCATCCGGCTGGCCGCGCTCCGCGACGACCTCGGCGCGCTGGACCGGGAGATCCAGGCGAAACAGGGCCAGTCCGAAGTGGACAGCGCGACGGTCACGGTCGAACTGGAAAGCCAGGAGGACGGCGCGGAAATCGGGCTCGAACTGTCCTATGTGGTCGCGAACGCGAGCTGGGAGCCCGGTTACGACGTGCGTGTCCGCGGCGAGGACGTCTCAGTGACCTGGTACGGGCGGATCACCCAGCACACCGGCGAAGACTGGCCCGAATGCGAGCTGGCGCTCTCGACCGCGCGTCCGGCGAACACCGTGGAGGTACCGGAACTCGATCCGTGGTTCCTCGACCGCGTGCGCCCGGTCGAACCGGTGATGGCGCGGGCCGCGTACGGCAGCGCGTCACCGGCGGGCGGCGGGATGCCGGAAGCGGCGGGTTTCCGGAACCTGGCGGCACCCGCCCCGGCGATGGCGGTGCGCACCGCGTCCGCCGAGGAGGGCGCCACCGCGGTCACCTACCGGCCGGGACGCCCGGTGGCGGTGCCTTCGGGAGCACAGGGCCACCGCACGACGCTGGCACAGCTCGAACTGACCGCCAAACTGGGCTACATCACCGCCCCGGCGCGGTCACCGGAGGCCTTCCTGCGGGCGACCGTGGTCAACACGTCGGAGCACACGCTGCGGCCGGGCAAGGCGTCCGTGTTCCACGAGACGGAGTTCGTCGGCACCACTCGGCTCGAAATCTGGGCGCCGGGTGAGGAGCTCGAACTCGCCCTCGGCGTGGACGACCGGATCCGGATCGACCGGGAACTCTCGCACCGCACGGCGAGCAAGGCGACCTTGTCCGGTGTTCGCAAGCGGGAGGCCGCCTACACCACGACGATCGTCAACCACAGCCCGCGCGAAGCCGTCGTGACCGTGCTGGACCAGGCGCCGGTCTCTCGCGACGAGGCGATCACGGTTCGCGACGTGCGCGCCGTCCCGGATCCGGTGGAGCGGACCGAGCTGGGCGAGATCACCTGGCGGCTGACGCTCGCTCCGGGTGCGAAGGGTGTCGTGACGCTCGGGTACCGGGTGGACGTCGCCAAGGGTGTCGAGCTGTCGGGGTGGCGCGAGTAGCCGGGAAGGCCCGACGACGCTGTCGGGCGGCGGAACCTACAACAGGCCACGCCGTCGTGCGGCGACGACGGCGTCCCGGCGGTGGTTGACGCCGAGCTTCCGGTAGATGCCGCGAAGGTGGGTCTTGACCGTGTTCACCGACACGAAGAGCGAATCGGCGATCTGCTCGGTGGTGCGCATCGACGGCAGCTCGGTGAGGAGTTCGAGCTCGCGAGAGGTGAGCGGATCGACCGGGCCGCCGGGGTGGGCGGGCAAGGACTGCAGAACGGTGCTCGCGAACTCTTCCGTGCGCCCGAACCTCCCGGCCCCGCTCACCAGGAGTTCCCGGACGTGCCTGCCCGCGTCGTGGAACGGCCGCAGCGCCTGCTGGGGTGCCGCGAGGTCGAGTGCGCGGCCGACGGCATTGTGCGCCTGGTTCTGTTCACCGGCCTGATCGGCGAGAATCGCTTCGAGGAGCCAGCTCTCGATCAGGGTGTGCGCCACCAGCGGTCTGGTCTGCCGCTCGATGACCGGCTGCAGACGGCGGCGCGCGGCACCGGTCCTGCCGCGGTGCAGGTGCACGAGGGTGCTCAGCAGCGCGTGCTCCGCGTAGGGCGCGAGCAGGTGCCGATGCCGTTCGGTCACGTCCATCGCCCAGGTGGGTTCCCCGACGCGCAGGGCGAGTCGCTGCTCGATCGGAGCCGTGCAGGCGACGAGCCAGGGTGCGACCGGTTCGGCCGCGAGCCGTTTCCGGTGCCCCCGCAGTGTTTCGACGACGGCGTGCGGATCGGCCGCGAGACCGAATTCGACGGCGGCGCTGAGGGTCACCGTCAGCATCTCCACCCCCGGGTCCACGACCGCGGGCGAGAGCCTGGTCGCCAGCGCGGAAAACCGGCGGGCGCTCTCCTGGTCCAGCCGCTGGTAGGCCGCCATCCCGAGCACGGCGTACAGGAACGCGGTCCGCGAAGTCTCGGTCCAGCCGCGGGACCGGGCCAGTTCGAGGGCGGCGCTGGTGTGCACGGCCAGCCCGGCGAGGTCGCCCTGGACCCGGGCGATCCCCGCGAGGTGGATCTCGCAATGCAGCCGGACGGCGTCGCGCCGCTCCAGCGTGGCCGTCCGCAGCGCGCGTTCCAGGTCACCGGTGGCGCCCGGGAGGTCGCCCAGCCACAAGGACGCGGTCCCCTGGGTGGCCAGCGCCAGCAGGTCGAGGTCGACGTCGCCGGTGTCACCCGCGCTCGTGGCCCGGAGTTCCGCGAGCGCCTTGTCCAGGTGCCCGCCGTACCTCGCCCGGTAGAGGACGGCCACGGCGTTCAGCGCGCGCAGCCGCCCGGAACGCAGCGACTGGGCGGAATTGTCGCCCCTGCCGAGGTACCGGTCCGCCGCGACGAGGTCGTGGACGTCGAGGGCGGCGACGGCGGCGATGAGCGCCACCTGCGGCCGGGCCAGGATGTGCTCCGGCATCGCGCCGAGCAGCGTGTGCAACCGGGCCCCGTGTCCGTCGAGGACGGTCCGCAGCCCGAACCGCTGGATGTACCGCGTGATCAGCTCGTCGTCCTGCGCGGCGATACCGTGCTCCAACGCCGCGAGCACGTCGCCGGAGTCGGTGAACCATTCGGCCGCCGACCGGTGGAGCCTGCGGTGGGCCCTGGGGTGACGCCGGTTCAGCTCCGCGCGCAGGTAGCCGCGCAGCAGCGGGTGGCAACGGTAACGAGGGCCGTGCCGGGTGACCAGCGCGTTGGTGCGGGTGAGCGTGTACAGGATCTGCCCGGAGTTCTCCTGCCCGGTCAGGCGGGTGGCCAGTTCGTCGCTGATGTCGGGGCACACCGACGTGCTCAGCAGGAACTCGCGGACGTGCGCGGGCTGCGGGCCGACGATCTCCCCGCCCAGGTATTCGGCCAGCAGCCGGTCTTCACCGGTGAAGGCCCGGATCGCCGCACCGGTGTCCGGCGTGGCGGCCAGCGCGAGGGTGAGGAACCGCAGCCCCGCCGCCCAGCCCTCCGTGCGGGTGGAGATCTCGTCCAGATCCGCCTGTGTCAGCGCGAGGTTCTGCCCGGCGAGCAGCTTCCCGGTCTCCTCCTCGGTGAAGTTCAGCTGGTGCGCGGTGATCTCCCGTAACCTCCCTTCGAGCCGGATCCGGGGCAGGATCAGCGGGGGCGGGAACCGGGTCGCGATGACGACCCGCACTCCCGGCGGCAGATAGCGCAACAGCAGGTTCACGTTCCTCACCGCGTCCGGTGCGGACAATTCGTGTGCGTTGTCCAGCACCAAAATCACCGGGCACGGAAGCCGGGCGCACGCGTCGATGAACGCGCCGACACACTCGTGCGCGGAAGCGTCCCTAGGGAGCATCGTCTCCGGGATCGAGCCGTCCCCGGCGCTCCGGTACAACGCGCGGAGGATCGACGACCACAGGGTGTACACCTTGTTGTCGTTGGTGTCCAAGGAGATCCAGGCCCGATGTTCACCGGTCGCGTGCTGCCGCGCCCGCCGCCGGAACCAGCTGCCGAGCAGCACGGTCTTGCCGGACCCCGCCGGCGCGTTGAGCAGCGTGACGCTGGGGACTTCGCCGGAGGTGGCCTGATCGAGGGCGTCGAGGAGACGGTCCCGTTCGAGAACGTCGGAAGCGGGCGGCGGCGGGGCGAGTTTCGGCGACGGCACCACGACGGGTTCCCCGCCGTGGGTCGAGGTGCCTTCGACGCGGGTCACCGGCCGGCGCATGACATCGCCGCGCTGGAAAGGACATGCCAGACGAACGCGAACACGCGGGAAGTCCCGCCGATGGCGAAGGCGAGACCGGAAAGGACGACATCCGTCTTTCCCGATCCCCCGCTTTCCCCCGGTTGCGCCGAAAGGACCAGCACGAAAGTCAGTGCGGTAAGGACGAGTTTGGCTCTGGACCGACGACGCGGCTCAGTGCTCACCGATTGTCTCCCTTCGATTCCCCAGACGAGTGAGGGAACCGATCTTGCTCACCCCGCGCGGCGGTCACCTCCTCCCTGGCGGGTGAGTCGGGGTGACACTCGTAGCGAAGAGTGTTTGAAACAAAGGATTTCTCGCCGTGGGTGACGAAACCCGGCACGCGTTTTCACCCGCCACGAAGGAAGAAGTCGGTGTCGCGGCGGCGCATTCTGGAAATCGCGGATCACGAAGTCCCGGGCTCTGGCGGTAGACCGCCGCGCGAGCGTTGCCCGTCGCCGTCGGGACACCGGTGGCGGGCAACGCGATTCGCTGTCGAACAGCCTTGGACGGGAGTCTCGGAAATGACGGACGGCTCACTCACAGTGCTCCCGCTCGCGATCACCATGATGGCCGGACCGCAGTTCGTGTCCGCGCTGATCTTGATCACGACGAAACGCGCTGTCCCGACCTCGCTCGCGTTCGTGGCGGGGGTCGCCACCGCCGCGACGGCGGGGACCGCGCTCACCACCTGGCTGGCGGGGCTTCTCCCGCCCGATCCCCTCGTCTCCGATTCGGACGGTTCCCTCTACGCGATCGTCCAATTCGGGCTGGTGGCGCTCCTGCTGGGCATCGCGATCCGGAACTGGGCGCACCGTAAAACCGCGGAACCGCCGAAATGGCTGGGATCGCTCATGTCGGCGGGTCCGCGCCGAGGATTCCGTACCGGATTCCTGCTCATCGCGTTCTTTCCGTCGGACATCGTCGTGATGTGCGCCGTCGGTCTCGACCTCGGCCGCGGCGGGGCGGGTTTCGGCGCGGCGGTCCCGTTCCTCTCGGCCACCACGCTGATCGCCGCCCTGCCGCTCCTGGCCTACCTCCTCTTCCGGCGGCGCGCGGCGCGGGTCATGCCCGCCGTCCGCGACTGGACGAACGACCACGGCTGGTTGCTGAACATCGTGGCGTGCCTCTTCTTCGTCGTGCTCATCCTGTCCTGACCGCGCTCCGGTCCTCGCCGGGACGAACCGACCAGCGCCGTGACCCAGCTGCGGCCGGGGTCGTCGACGAGGACGGCCAGCACGAGCAAGGTCGCCGGTACCGAAAGCAGCGTCCCGAGCGGTCCGAGCACCCAGGCCCAGAACACCAGCGCGACGAACGTCGCCGTGGCCGACAGCCCGACGGCGTTGCCGACGTACCTCGGCTGGATCAGCGATTGCAGCACGAAGTTGAGCACGACGTAGACCGCCACCACCGCCAGCATCACCGGCAGGCCGCCGTCGAGGAGCGCGAGCGTGGCGGGCGGAGCGAGGCCGAGCAGGAAGCCGATCGTCGGGATGTAGTTGGTGACGAAGGAAAGCAGCCCCCACAGCAGCGCGAGCGGCACGCCGAGCACCACGAGCGCGAGGACGTCCAGCGCGGCGACCACGAGGCCGAAGACCGTGGTCACCACCAGGTACACCCGGACGCGGCGGCCGAAGTCGCGCAGCGCCTCCGCCGTCCGCGCCCGCTCACCCGCGATCCCGGCGATGCGGCCGTCGATGTCCGCCGTTTCCGCGCTGAGGAACAGCAACAGCCCCAGCAGGAAGACCAGGCTCGTGGTGACACCGGTCAGATCGGCGAGCAGGGCGCCGGCGTAGGAGACGAGCTTGCCGGGATCGAGAGACGCGACGAGGTCGCGCAACTGGGCGGGCCCGGCACCGAATTTCGCCAGTACACCGGCGATTTCGGCATACAGAGCGGTGATCCGGTCGGCGTAGCGCGGCAGGAGCGCCGCGAGTTGCGCCACCGACACGACCATCGCGACGCAGAAGGAGATGAGGATCCCGTAGACGAACACCACGAGCGCCGCCGTCGCCACCCAGCGGGGGAAACCGAAGCGCCGCAGCCTGCCGTGCGCGGGACTGAGCGTGATCACGATGACCAGCGCCAGCAAGGTCGGCGCCGCCAGCCAGGCGACCGCTTTGACCCCCGCGACACCGACCACGATCGCCGCCGCCCCGAGCAGGACGGCGAGCGCTCGTGGTGTTCGAGAGGTGGGCTGTCCCGTCACCACAACCCACGATCCGGTAGTTCGTCACCGTGGACGAGGACCGCCCAGATGACCGTCACGCACAGGACGATCACGATCATCGACCACACCGGATGCGCCGAGAGGAACACCAGGTGGGTCACCGCGTTCCCGGCCGCGAAGAGCACCGCGACCACCCGCGACCAGATCGCGCCCGTGAGGAGGAAGCCACCGGAGACCGCCACCAGCGCACCGCCCACCACATGGGCCCACGCCCATCCGGTCACGTCCAGGACGAGGGCGTATTCCGGGCCCGAGATGTAGTAGCCGCCCTGGAACAGGGCCACGATCCCGGCGATGACGTCGAAGACGCCGAGGATGAGCATGACCACGCTGGCGAAGACGATCCATCCCGCCCAGGCAGGACGGTGCTCTCCCTGCCGGGAGTCGGCGAGATCGGCTTCGGCACCCCACTGCGCGCTCATTTCCGCCCCGTTCCCGGAGCCTCGGCGGTCTGCTGTTCCAGTTCCATCGAGAAGCTCTCGCGCAAGGCCTGCTCCTGTTCGGCGCTCAGATTCGTGAAGATCAGCTCCGGCGCGTTTTCGCCGGTGAAGGCGTCCCGCACCTTGTCGACGACCGCGCCCGAACTGAGCAGGAACAAGGCCGACGTGCCTTCGGTGACCTCTCCCCTGACCCGCTTGATCAGGTCGTCGTCGATGCCGTAGTCCGACGTCAACCCGCCGAAAGCGCCCGCCGCGGCGCCGAGGGCCGCCCCGAGCAGCGGCACGAGGAAGATCAGGCCGAAGAGCAGTCCCCAGAACGCGCCGCTCAGCGCGCCACGGCCCGCCAGGTTGCGCAACTGGCGGAGTTTCGGCTTGGACGCTCCCGCCGGCCACGACACCGTCGCGGCGTCGTGTACCGAGATGAGCTGGTTCTTCGCCAAGCCCTTCACCGTCTCCGCCGCGCCGTCCGCGCCGTCTGCCGAGCGGAACAACCAGATGGTCAACGTGTCCACGGCTCACCGTCCCTTCTGAAATGGGTGATCTGACGGTGGCCATCGCACAGCGGCGACGGGGGTGCGCACATCACCTCGGACGGATGAGCGTCAGTGCGGCCGGGAACTCATCCGGCCGGGGTGACGCCCGCTCCCCGCCGTCGGGTCAGGCTGGTCGAAAAACCCCCTCCGGCAAGGAGTTTCGCGTGCCCCACCATCAAGCACCGATCGCCGACCACGGGCTGATCGGCGACCTGCAGACCGCCGCGCTGGTGAGCACCGGCGGCGCGATCGACTGGTTCTGCTGTCCCCGCTTCGATTCCCCGAGCGTGTTCGGCGCGCTCCTGGATCCCGGCGGCGGGCACTGCCGGATCCGGCCCGTCGGCGAGCCGTACACGTCGCGCCAGTTCTATTTCCCCGGCACCGCCGTCCTGATCACGCGGTTCATGACCAGGCTGGGCACCGGCGAGGTCATCGACTTCATGCGCCCGGCGACCGGGCCACACGCCGGCCAGGGCCACCGGCTGGTCCGGATGATCCGCTGCGTGCGCGGGCGCGTCGAGTTCGCCGTGGACGTCGTCCCGCGCTTCGACTACGCGCGGCGGCCGCACACCACCACCGTCACCGCGGACGGCGTGCTCTTCGACAGCGGGCAGTTCGCCCTGACCCTGCACGCGGTCCGGGAACCGGGGGATCCGCGGCTGGCCCACGCCCACGTCATCGAAGGCGGCGTCTACGGCTCGGTCACCCTGGAGACCGGGCAGGTCCGCGGTTTCGTGCTCGAATCGGACGGCGGGGAACCCCGCGCGACCCGGGTCTCCGAGATCGAGAAAGCCTTCGAAGACACCGTCGGCTTCTGGCGCGACTGGCTGAACCAGTCGACGTATCGAGGACGCTGGCGCGAGATGGTCGACCGGTCCGCGATCACCCTCAAGCTGCTGACCTACGCCCCGACCGGCGCGATGGTCGCCGCGCCGACCACGAGCCTGCCGGAGCAGATCGGCGGCGAACGGAACTGGGACTACCGCTACACCTGGGTGCGGGACGCGTCGCTGGCGGTCTCTTCCTTGCTGGCCTTGGGTTTCACCGACGAAGCGGTCGCTTTCGCCGGCTGGCTCCGGGAACGCCACCTGCGCGGCGACGGCGGGCTGAAGATCATGTATCGCGTCGACGGCTCACCGGACCTCGTGGAGGAATCGCTCGCGCACTGGACCGGGTACCGGGGCTCGGTGCCGGTCCGGATCGGCAACTCCGCGGCCGGTCAGCTCCAGCTCGACGTCTACGGCGAACTGCTCGACACCGTGTACCAAGCCGATCGGCGGGGTGCCGAGATCGGGCACGACGGCTGGAAAGCGCTGGCTGGCCTGCTCGATTGGCTGGCGGCGAACTGGGATCAGCCGGAAGAGGGAATCTGGGAGACACGGGAGGGCAAGGCCGACTTCACCTACGGCAGGCTCATGAGCTGGGTCGCCTTCGATCGCGGCATCCGCCTCGCGACGGCGCACGGCCAGCCCTGCGCGCTCGACTCCTGGCGCGGCGAACGGGATCGCGTGTACGACCAGATCTGGGAACACGGCTGGAATCCGCTCAAGCAGGCCTTCGTCCAGCGCTACGGTTCCAGCTCCCTGGACGCGTCGCTCCTTCGCATGGCCGACGTCGGTTTCGTCACCCCGCACGACCCGAGCTGGCTGGCGACCTTGGCCGGCATCGAGAAGGACCTGGTCACCGACAGCCTCGTCTACCGCTACGACCCGAGCGCCTCCCCCGACGGCCTGCGCGGCGACGAGGGGACGTTCTCGCTGTGCACGTTCGGCTATGTCACCGCCCTCGCCCGTGCCGGGTATCCGGAGAAGGCGCGGCTGGTGTTCGAGAAGATGCTGACCTACGCCAACCACGTCGGCCTGTACGCCGAGGAGATCGGCCCGACCGGGGAGCAGCTCGGCAACTTCCCGCAGGCGTTCACCCACCTCGGGCTCATCGACGCCGCGCTCACCCTCGACCGCGCCATCGGTTAGCCGGGTACGCGAAAGGGCCGTTCCCGGACGGCTGCCCGGGAACGGCCCTTTCGCGGCTCAGCCCTGCGAGATGTACGCCTCGAGCTGTTCCTGGCTCTTCTCCAGCTGTTCCATCCGCGTCTTCACGACGTCACCGATGCTCACGATCCCCGCGAGCTTGCCGTCCACCAGGACCGGGACGTGCCGGATCCGGCGTTCGGTCATCAGGACCGACAGCTGATCCACCGAGTCCTCGGGGGTACAGCTGGCGACCAGCTTCGTCATGATCGCGGCCACCGATCCGTCGAGCAGCTGGGGTCCGCGCTCGTTGAGCCGGCGCACCACGTCCCGTTCGGAGACGATCCCGACGATCCCGCCGTCGTCATCGACGACCACGAGCGCCCCGACGTTGTGCTCCGCGAGTCTCTCGAGCAGTTCGGTGACGTTCGTCCCCGGCGAGACGGTCGCGACGGCCGCCCCCTTGTTCCGCAACAGATCGGAAATCCGCATACGCGCTCCTCCCGGATGGGTGACCTGAGTCACTCCAGGTTATGGCCTCACCGCCGTGCGCGAAAGTCCGGAGAGTCCGGTTCGATGCCGAGCCTGGTCGCGAGCGCGTCGTACGCCTCGATGATCCCGGTGCCGTAGGCGTCGTCGCCGAGCGCGCCGAGGGTCCCCCGCCCGAGCTCCCACTGGGCCTTCGCGGCCCCGTGATCACCCAGTTTGCGGTAATCCTCGGCGAGGTTGAGGTGCAGCGACGGGTAGAACCCGCGGACGGCCAGGGTCGCGTGATACTCCTTGGCGCGTTCGTCGGTCAGGGAATCGGCCGCCGCGAGCGCGCGGAGATCCCAAGCGAGTTCGTCGGCCGGATCGTCGCAGACGTCGGCCATGTAGTGCGCGAGCGCGCATCGGTGCAGCGGATCGCCGTCCTCGCCGATCCGCTCCCACAGCGCCGCGAACTTCTCGCGGGCACCGGCCCGGTCACCGGAGATGTGCAGCTGGAGGCCGACGTTGATCTCGGCCATCACGTCGTCGGTCACGCGACCTCCGAAGCGGGCGCCGCCCAGGTGTTGCACGACGCCGTCGTCTTCCCGGAGAACCCGGCCTTCGCCCACTTCAGCTGGTTGCGACGGGTGCCGTGGGTGTCGCTGTCGTCGGTGTTGCCGTAGTCGTCGAGCGCGGCTTTGGCCAGCGAGGTGCTGATGGACCCGCGGCCGGCGGCCGCCGCGACGGCGAGCGCGCCGAAGCAGTTCGCCTGCAGCTCGATGCGGCGGACCAGTTCCTTGTCGGCCGGGGAGTCCTCCTCCGGCGAGGACATCTTCTCCGCGGCCGCCGACAGGATCCCGCTGGAGCGCTGGACGTGGTGCCCGTACTCGTGGGCCATCGTCGCGAGATGACGGGACCGTTCGAGGCCCGCGTCGCTCAGCATCCACTCGGTCGGCGCGTAGATCGTGGTGTCACCGCCGCAGTAGTAGGCGACGGCCTCGGTCTCGCTGGGCACCTTCCCGCACGCGCTGGTCTCGGGCAGCGTCACCTGCACGGTCGCCGTCAGCGTGGGCTCGTTCGCCTGGTCCAACGCCGGTTTCCAGGCTTCGGCGAGACAGGAGGCGAAGGTCTTGTAGTACGTCTCCAGCTTCACGGGGTCGCGGCTGATCGCCGGCAGGCGGCAGGTGACCGCGCCGAGCGCGATCCCTTCGGCCAGCAGCGGGTTCGTTTCCAGTTCCCGTACTTCCTTGGGCGCGGGTTTCGCGGTCCCGGCTGGCGCCTTGGCCCCTTCCGAGGTGAACGCGCCGGACGCCGGAAGGGCCTGGCCGTCGATCTTCCGCGGTCCGCCCGCCATCGCCATCCCGGCGGCGGTCAAGGCGGCCACGACGAGCAAGCCGATCACGGCCGTACCCGTGTTGCGGGGGTTTTCGGGGCGAGGCGGCGACGGCACGGGCCGTCCGGATACCTCGTCGATGCCGGTCATGGTCTCCCTCGGGCGTGCGAGTCTCCAGCATACGGAGGAGAAGCAGGTCAGCGAAGACACGCGCCGGAAACGGACACCTGGTGGCGCCGGGACGGAGGCCCCGGCGAGACTGTCAGCATGAGTGACGAGGACCCGTACCTGTGGTTGGAAGACGTGACCGGCGAAGACGCGCTGGACTGGGTGCGAGCCCGCAACGCCGAGGCCCTGGCGGAACTGTCCACCGGCGAGCGGTTCGCCGGGATCCGTGACGAGGTCCGCGAGGTCCTCGACGCCGACGACCGGATCCCGTACATCCGGCGCCGCGGCGAGTACCTGTACAACTTCTGGCAGGACTCGGCCAACCCCCGCGGCCTGTGGCGCCGCACCACCCTCGAGCAGTACCGGCTCGACACGCCGGAGTGGGAGCTCCTGCTCGACGTCGACGCGCTGGCCGAGGCCGACGGCGAGAACTGGGTGTGGCAGGGCGCGGCCGTCCTCCGGCCGGGCTACCAGCGCGCGCTGGTCGAACTGTCGCGCGGCGGCGCCGACGCGACCGTGGTCCGCGAGTTCGATCTCGACGAGCGCCGCTTCGTCGAGGACGGCTTCTCCGTGCCCGAGGCCAAGACCCGGATCGGCTGGATCGACCGCGACCGCGTCTACGTCGGCACCGATTTCGGTCCGGGGTCGCTGACCAGTTCGGGCTACCCGCGGCTGGCGAAGGAATGGCGGCGCGGCACCCCGCTCGAAGAGGCGACGGTGATCTTCGAGGGCAAACCGGACGACGTCTCGGTGTCCGCCCACCACGACCCGACCGAGGGATACGAGCGCGATTTCGCCTACCGGTCGATCGACTTCTACCGCACGGAGCGGTACGTCCGGACGCCCGGCGGGCTCGAACGGATCGAGGTCCCCGAAGACGCGCAGACGTCCTCACACCGCGAATGGCTGCTGATCCGGCTCCGCTCCGACTGGACCGTCGACGGCACCACCTATCCGTCCGGCACCCTGCTCGCCTCCGGGTTCGACGCCTTCATGGCGGGCGAGCGCACCTTCACGACGCTCTTCACCCCCGACGCCCACACGTCGCTGGAGTACTGGGCCTGGACGCACAACCACCTGCTGCTCTCGACGCTGTCCGACGTCCGGACCGAACTGCGCGTGCTCACGCCGTCGGACGGCTGGAGCTCCCAGCCCCTCGCCGGCGCCCCGGAGCTGGGCACCGCGCAGATCACCGGCACCGATCCCGACGTCAGTGACGAGTACCTGCTCGACTCCAGCGGCTACACCCAGCCGTCGACGCTGAGCTACGGGCACGTCGGCGGCGACGTCGAAGCCCTCAAGCGCGCTCCCGCGTTCTTCGACAGCGAAGGCATGACGGTCTCGCAGTACTTCGCGACGTCCGAGGACGGGACGAAGATCCCCTACTTCGTCGTCCGTCCCTCGGGCGTGGAAGGCGGCCCGACGCTGCTGACCGGGTACGGCGGCTTCGAGGTCTCGCTGACCCCCGGCTACAGCGGCGTGATCGGCCGCGGCTGGCTCTCGCGCGGCGGCACCTACGTCGTCGCGAACATCCGCGGTGGCGGCGAGTACGGGCCGGACTGGCACACCTCGGTGACCAAGGCCAAGCGATACAAGGTCTACGAGGACTTCTCGGCCGTCGCCGCCGACCTCGTCGAGCGTGGCATCAGCGAACCGTCCCGGCTCGGGATCCAGGGCGGCAGCAACGGCGGGCTGCTGATGGGCGTCATGCTCACGCGCTACCCGCACCTGTTCGGCGCGATCGTGTGCCAGGTGCCGCTGCTGGACATGAAGCGGTACCACAAGCTCCTCGCGGGCGCGTCGTGGATGGCCGAGTACGGCGACCCCGACGACCCGGCGGAATGGGACTTCATCGGGAAGTACTCGCCGTACCAGAACGTCCACAGTGGACGCGAGTATCCGCCGATCCTGTTCGTCACCTCCACGAGGGACGACCGGGTGCATCCCGCCCACGCGCGCAAGATGGTCGCGCGGATGCTGGAGCAGGGGCACGACGTGCGCTACCACGAGAACATCGAGGGCGGGCACGGCGCGGCGGCCGACAACGAGCAGCTGGCGTTCAAATGGGCGCTGATGCTCGAATTCCTGTGGGAGAAGCTCGCCTGACGTGTCAGGAAAGGGGTTTCAAGGACACGCTTTGAATCAGCGCTGTTCGTCCTGAAAGCCCCTTTCCTGACACCCGGTTCACTCCGTCACCTTCGCCAGCACCACCCCTCCGACGATCAGCGCCATCGCCGCGAACCGCCCGAAACTGAGCGGGTCCTTGTGGATCACGATGCCGAAGACGATCGCGCCCACCGCGCCGATCCCGGTGAACACGGCGTACGCGGTCCCCACCGGAAGCGAGTCCATCGCCTTCGAAAGCAGGTAGACCGCCGAGACGCCGAGCGCAAAACACAGCACCGTCGGCCAGAGGCGGGTGAAGTTCTCCGTGGGTTTGATGCTTTGCGACCAGGCGACCTCGACGACTCCGGCCAGCAGCAGGACTCCCCAGCCCATCAGGCCGCCGTTCCGGTCGAGGCGAGCGTTTCGGCCGCCCGCAGCGCCGCTTCCCGTGACGCGGCCCGGTCGGGATCGCGCGGGCCGAGTCGCGGGTCGACGAGCGCGTTCGTGAGCTCGGCGTGCAGGAACGTGACGTCGTGGACGTCGTAGTGCCCGGCGAAGAAGTCCCGCAGGTAGCGCTCGTGATGGTCGACAGGCTCACGCGGCGTTCCCGGCAGGTAGGTGCCGCCACGGGCACCCGCGACCACGAAAGCCTTGCCCGCCAAGGACATCTTCGGGAACGTCACCTGGTCGATCCACAGCTTGAGCGTCGCGGGGATCGAGAAGTTGTACATCGGCGCCCCGATCAGCACGACGTCGGCGGCGAGCAGTTCGGCCAGCAGCGGCTCGATCACGGCCCAGGCCTCGCGCTGCTCCGGCGTCTTCACCACCGAGGCGTAGCCCTCCGGATCGGTGATGCCCGCCATCAGGAGGGCGTCGCAGATCTCGGTCCAGGCCTGGCCGATCGGCGGGACCGGCCGGGCGGCGAGGTCGCGGTAGGTGTAGCCCGCGCCGGGGCGCGCGGCCCGCCAGACGTCGGCGAAGCGAGCGCTCAGCTCGCGGGAGAACGACGTGCTGCGGGCACTGGAGTCGAGGTGGAGAAGGTGGCTCATCGGGCCTCCCGGACCAGGAAGTGGACACGGCGTCCACTTGCTTCGCCCGGTACAAGTGGACGTCACGTCCGGATATTCCCTACGCTGCGGACATGCCGACAGAAGATCTCCTCGCGAACGGCCCGGGCCGGGAACGCTCGGACGCCGCCCGTAACCGCGCGAAGATCCTGAAGGCCGCCGAAGAGCTCTTCGCCGCACGTCCGGCCGCGGACGTCACCATGGAGGACATCGCCCAAGCCGCCGGGGTCGGCCGCGCCACGCTGTACCGCCGCTACCCGGACCGCTCCGCGATCGCCGTCGCCCTGCTGGACGAACACGAGCGGGAACTGCAGGAACGGCTGCTCACCGGCCCTCCCCCACTGGGCCCCGGCGCGTCACCCGCCGAGCGGCTGGCCGCGTTCTACGCGGCGATGACCGGGCTTCTCACCCGGCACGCGCATCTCGTGCTCGGCACCGAGGTCGGGCATTCGCGGTTCACCACCGGCCCGTACCGGCTGTGGCGCACCCACGTCCGCTTCCTCGCCGAGCAGGCGGGTGCCCAGGATCCGGACGCGCTCGCCGACATCCTGCTGGCGCCGCTCGCCCCGGAGGTGTTCCTCTACCAGACCGGCGAACTCGGCCTGAGCCCCGAACGGATCACCGCCGCCCTGAGCGAACAGGCACGGCGAGCACTGTCCTGATCAGCCACCGAGGCCGTCGACGACCACCTTCATCACGGTCTGCCAGTGATCACGTTGCACGGCACGCTCTTCCGCCCCGGCGAGCCGCTCCTGATGGAAGACCACGACGGTCTTGTCCGGCCCGGCGTTCCGGAGCGCCACCTGGACCGTGCTCTCGTGGTCCCAGCCCTTCGGCCACCAGGTGAGACGGATCTTCTCGCGTTCGCGGTAGCCGCGGACCTCGCCGACGGTGCCCTCGGCCGTCTCGTACGGCGCACCCTTCACCGGGTCGAGCCGCACGTCGCCCAGCCAAGCCGTCAGACCCGGCCCCGAGAGGTACTCCCAAACGTGGTCCAGCGGATACGGCACCGTCTTGGACACGCCGATCTCCCAGCCCGCGTCCTTGGTCTTCCCGATCATGATGCCTCCGCCGTAACCGTCTTACCTAGTTTCTGAAACCGACTATAGTGGTTACATGACTCCGGGAACAAGACTGCTCGTCAACGCCCAGGGCGAGCGGTACCGGTTCGATCCGGGCAGTCTCAGCCTCGAACTCATGCTGACCGGCGGCCCCGGCCCGTACGAGCGCTACGAGATCGCGCACACGCCCTCCGACCTCGCCGAGTGGTTCACCGGCTCCCGGCTGGCGCTGACCGCGCCCTTGACCGATGTCCAGATCCGGCCGTCCGAACTCGCCGCGCTCAAGGAACTCCGGGACGCGCTCTACCGTGTCGCACCCGCCCTCGCCCATGGCGAAGCACCGTCGGACGCCGACCTCACCCTGCTGAACGACGCGACCGGAGCGACCCCGCGGCCGGTGATCGACCCCGAAACGCGGCGACTCGCCTGGGCGCCACCCGTCACCGGGAAACAGCTGCTCGGCGCCGTCGCCAGCGACGCCATCGGTCTCGTCGCGGGCGACCGGTCCGGCCGCGTCCGCGAATGCTCGGCGGACGACTGCTACCTGCTCTTCTTCGACACCTCCCGCTCGGGCAACCGCCGCTGGTGCTCGATGGAGCGCTGCGGCAACCGCGCCAAGATCCGGGCCTACCGGGCGCGCACCGAAACCGCGTGATCGCTAGGATTTCCGGCGATGCAGGGTGAGGCGAAACTGGAGCAGCGCGTCGTGGTGACGGCGGAGAAGCTGTTGTCCACACGGAAATCGGTGACCGCGCTCGACGTCCTGACCGGGATCGGGTGGCTGCCGGACAACGTTCTCAAGGCCTGGCAGCAGGGCAGGACTCCCGAGCTGGCCACGGCACTGCCGGTGAGCACGGAGAAGCTGAGCTTCGCTCTCGGCGCGCTTCAGCGATGGGCGACGGCGAAGAACCTCGAAAGTTCGGCGATCGAGCACGTCGGGGCGACTCGCGACCGAGCCCCTCTCAAGGCGGCCTCGGGCGACCTCGAACCCTTGTTCCGGACGCAGTGGATCATGCCGGGACTGTCGGCGGCCAAGCGGGCGCAAGTCGACGCCCGGCAACGGAAGGCGCCGGATCTCATGGTCTCCGTGGCACTGAAGGACTGGACGTGCGCCGACTGTGGCGGCACCGGCGACCTGCAGTTCCTGGAGAACGAAAAACCACACTGCCTCGACTGCGCCGACCTCGGCCACCTGGTGTTCCTGCCCGCGGGCGACACCGCCCTGACCCGCCGGGCGAAGAAGGCGAGCCGGCTTTCCGCCGTCGTCACCCGCTTCAACCGGTCACGGAAACGCCATGACCGGCAAGGAATCCTGGTCGAGGACTCGGCGTTGCGCGACGCCGAGGAGCAGTGCTTCGCCGACGAGGACGTCCGTGAGCGGCGCCGCGGGCGTGATCGTGAACGGCGCGACCGGGAAGACGTCGAGTTCACCGCCCGGTTCTTCGCCGCGATCACCGAGATGTTCCCCGGCTGCCCGCCGGAGCGAGCACGCGCCATCGCCGAACACGCCGGCCTCCGCGGCAGCGGCCGGGTCGGCCGGTCGGCCGCCGGTCGGGAACTGGCCGAACGAGCGGTGTTCCTCGCCGTCGTCGCCTCGATCCGGCACCTGGACACCGACTACGACGACCTCCTCATGGCCGGGGTGGAACGGCAGGCCGCCCGCGACCGCATCCACTCGACCATCGAAACCGTGCTCGACCGCTGGCGATCCTGACCGCTGTCACCTTTCGGGCGCGCGACTCGTCCAAGGGGCATGTACTCCGCTTACCTGACCCTGGCCATCGTGACGATCGTGATCAACGCCGGAATCGCCGCCGCCGACTTCGCGCGGGTCCCGTTCGTCCTCAAGAACTCCGCCGAAGTCGACGTTCCCCCGTCCTGGATCCCGCCGCTGGCCTCACTGAAGGCCGCGGGCGCGGCCGGACTGCTGCTCGGCCTGCTCGGGGTGCCGTACCTCGGGACCGCGGCGGCGGCCGGGCTGGTGCTGTTCTACGTCGGCGCCGTCATCACCCACGTGCGCGCCCGCGTGCTGTACAACATCGCCTTCCCCGCCGGTTTCCTCGCGCTGGCGGTGGCGACCTTCGTCCTCGACCTCGCTCAAGCCAGGTAAGGACCGAAGTGCTCGGCGACGACGTCCGCGACCGCTTCGGCGTCGCGCGAGCCGTCGACCTCCAGCACCCGGATGCCGAGAGCCTTCGCGGCGCGGACCGCGTCCTCGGCCACCAGACGATCTCGCGCGATCCGGTTGCGCTGCGCCCGTTCGGGATCGCTGACGTGGTGCGCGATCGCGGCGGCTCGGGGCAGCACGCGGAGCTGATGTTCTCGGAAGTCGCCGGTGGGCACCATGACGATCATCCGCCGCGTCGAATCCAGGAGAGGCGCGACGAGTTCCGGGCGCAGTCCCCAGCCCTCGGCGAGGATCGGACGTCCTGAGACCAGCGCGCGCAGATCGTCCAGCGCCCACTCGAACCGCACCGGGAACCCGGCGAGCGTGTCGGCCGCCATCCGTTCGGGAGTGGTGTCGACCCACACGGTGTCCGGGTCGGGATCCGCGGCGGGCTCCCCGTTCCGGACGCGGTGCACGACGCGGCGATCCTGGTGGGCGCGCGCGTCGTGTAGGTCGTAGTGGTAGACGGTGATTCCGTGGCGGCGCGCCAGCAGCCGGGAGACGGTGGACTTTCCCGCCCACTGGCCGCCGCAGATCCACAGCGCCTGCCCAAGGGTGCCGAAGGGATCCACGACCGGACTGTTCTTCTTCGTCACGTACTCGCCTCCGATGTCATGAAAGGGGTTTTCAGGACACTATTCGTCCTGAAAGCCCCTTTCATGACACTCGCGGAAGATCAGCTGCAGCCGGAGGTCGCTCCGCACCCTTCACAGGCGTAGCACGAACCGGCGGGCCGCATCTTGGTGCCGCAGGTCATGCAGAGCGGCGCGTCGGAAGCGGTGCCGAGGTTCAGTTCCACCAGTTCCGCCGTCGAGTGCGCGACCCGCTTGGCGGGGTCCGCCGACGACGAGTCCACAGTGGACCGAAGGGCGTCGATGTCGACGTTCTCCGGTTCGGCGGCGGGAGTGGCGCCGTAGGTCGCCTCGACCTGCGCGGAACGCTCGTCGGCGGTGAAGATGCCGAGCTGCGCACGCTTCTCGTACGGCAGGTAGTCCAGCGCAAGCCTGCGGAACAGGTAGTCCATGACACTGGTGGCGATTCGGATGTCCGGGTCGTCGGTCATGCCGGCGGGCTCGAAGCGCAGGTTGGAGAACTTAGAAACGTAGAACTCCAGCGGGATCCCGTGCTGCAGGCCGACGGAGATCGACATCGAGAACGCGTCCATCACGCCCGACAGGGTCGAGCCCTGCTTGCCGAGCTTCACGAAGATCTCGCCGAGCCCGTCGTCCGGGTAGGAGCCGGCGTGCAGGTAGCCCTCGGCGCCGCCGACGGTGAACGACACCGTCTGGCTCGGACGCTTCTTCGGCAGGCGCTTGCGGACCGGCCGGTACTCGACGACCTTTTCGGCCTCGGGCTCGGCCTTCTCCTTCTTGCCTGACGACAGCGGCTGGCCGACCTTGCAGTTGTCGCGGTAGATCGCGAGCGCCTTGAGTCCGTACTTCCAGCCCTGGAAGTAGATCTCCTCGACCTCTTCGACGGTCGCCGACTCCGGCATGTTGACCGTCTTGGAGATCGCGCCGGACAGGAACGGCTGCACCGCGGCCATCATCCGGACGTGGCCCATCGGCGCGATGGACCGCTCCCCCACCGCGCAGTCGAACACCTCGTAGTGCTCGGGGCGCAGGCCGGGGGCGTCGACGACGTGCCCGTGCTCGGCGATGTACTCGACGATCGCTTCGACCTGTTCGGCCTGGTAGCCGAGTGCGGTCAGCGCGCGCGGGATGGTCTGGTTGACGATCTGCATCGAACCGCCGCCGACCAGCTTCTTGAACTTGACCAGCGAGAAGTCCGGCTCGATGCCGGTCGTGTCGCAGTCCATCATGAAGCCGATGGTGTTGTGACTGACGAAGCCGTTGGCGACATAGGTGACGTTGTCCGGCACCGACAGGTCGTAAGTGGGCTGGACGCCACCGTCCTCATTGGACTCAACGGGTTCGAAGAGGTACTCGAGCGCCCGGCCGAGCCGGGGCCGCGGAAGGTGCACTCGATCGCCTTTGGCCGATCCGTTCGGCTCCAGGCATACCAACGACCGCGCCTTGCGTTCGCTGATGAAACCGACGATCTCGTCGAAGATCATCGCGTGGTCGACGTTGCGCAGCCGGATCTGCAGAATCGTCCCGCCGAACCCGCTGGTCGTCCGGCGGGTCGTGGTCACCATGCCCAGGGCCAGCAGCAGGCTCCGCAGGTCTTCGCCGAAAAGCTCCGAGGAAGTGGAGACGCTCGGAACTCCTTCGAGCACGGTCCCGTCCGCCTCGAAGACCCCGCGCAGGAACGCAGCGTACACCGCGGGATCGTTGGTCTCCCGGATGCTCGCGGGGACCCGCGGAGTCCATCCTTTGCCGGCGTGGTCGGGACCGGGGAGGTCCTTCGCGAATCCCGCCGCCTGCCACCAGCGGGCCAGCCGGACGGACTGAAGGGTGACCTCCTGGTAGCCCTGACACTGCCGGACCGCGGGTTCCAGACCGAAGAGATCCTTACTGAGAATTCGCAAGCGGTCGACGACATCCAGATCGGTGTCGGCCACGCAGAGCCGAACGCCCTTCGCGTGCAGGCTGCCGTCGCCTTCGAAGTACCCCACCAGTTCCGCGAGATCGGCGGTGACCTCGTCCGGCACCCGGATATCACGGTCACCCGCGTAGTACGCCTGGTCGAGCACCGGCAGCGGAACCCGGCGGGGATCGCCGACCAGACCGCCCAGTTGCAGGGGTACCAGGTCGCCGGACCGGATGTCGGCGAGTCGTTTCCAGACCCAGGATCCGGTCTCCGGCTCCACTACCTTGACCCGGTGGGCGAGCGTGCCCTGGATCCGATATCCGCCCTTGGTCTCGATCCGGCGAGTGGGCTCCTCGCCATTGACGAAGAATTTCGTGGCCTGGCGCGGGCCTTCGTCGGTCGCGACGGTGAACTCGACGTCCTGCCAGTGGTCCCCGTACAGATCACCGAGTTCGGAGAGCCGGGCCAGTCCGCGGTCGGTGGTGACCAGGGTGTCCGCGGTCAGGCATCCGGTGGGCGCCAGCACACTCGCCTGCGCGTTGCGCCATCCGCTGATCTCGCCCAGTTCGATGCCGCGCTTCCATTCCTGGGTCGCGAGCGCGCGGACCGCGGCGTCGTTGGCGTGATAGGTCCGCACCAGTTCGCTGGCCGCGGCGTGTTTGCGCATGACCCGCTGGTGCGCTTCGGCGTTGCGCGCGTAACCCTCGTACGGCCCGACTACCGCGGCGAGTTCGGCGGAACGCCGGTACGAGACGCCGGTCATCAAAGACGTGATCGCGGCGGCGAGCGCGCGGCCGCCGTCGGAGTCGTAGGCGTGCCCGAGCGCCATCAGCAGCGCGCCGAGGTTCGCGTACCCGATGCCCAGCTGCCGGAACTTGCGCGTGGTGTCGCCGATCGCCTCGGTCGGGAAGTCGGCGAAGCAGATCGAGATGTCCATCGCGGTGATGACCAGCTCGACGGCCTTCGCGAACTGCTGCGCGTCGAAACCACCGTCGGCGGTGGCGAACTTGAGCAGGTTCAGCGAGGCGAGGTTGCAACTGGAGTTGTCCAGGTGCATGTATTCGGAGCAGTTGGCGACCACAGTCCCGCCGACGATGTACGAATGATTGCGGGGCTCGGTCAGATTGAACGTAGTCTCGAAACCTCGAGAAACCCGGGAAACCAGCCGAACCGTCTCGTCGACGGAGTAATGGCCGTGGCCGGCCGTGACATCAGCCAGTTTGGCGGACTTCTCGCTGTGTTCGAATCCGATCAGCTCGGCGAATCCGGCCATATGCCTGCCCGTGATCCGGAGGTCGAAGCTCTCGCCGTCGCTACCGTAGACGCGTTCGTCGCCGTTCTTGGTGACATACCGGAACGACGCCGCCTTCGTACCCGTGCGATAGATACGCCCCCGGATACCGAGGCTGGCCAGCAGCTCCTGGACACCGATCAAGAGTTCCTCTGAACGACTGGCAAGGCCGACGTATCGGGTGCCGTTCTGCTCCTGGTTCACCACACAACCGTCAGCGTCGAAAAGGCCGCGCAGGAACGCGCCCACGATGTCCTCAGGAGCGACGTAGATCGACTCCGGGACCACTTTGGCAGGAGAACGCCCTGTCGAAACCCCGAGCGCCTTGAGCATCAGGCCGAAACGACCCCGCCTAGCCCTGAGTTGCACCGTGCCATTGGACTGTCGGCTGGGCTTGCTTTCGAAGCCGGTGATCGAAGCCAGCAGGGCACGATGCCTCGGCATGAGGACATCTCGCTCCCATTCACTCCCATAGACCGTCGTCGCGCCCACATCTGTCAGACAACCGTCTCCGACCAACCAGCCTAGATAATGAGCCAGCCCAGTGTCCCACTTCTCCGGTACCGCACGAAGAGCCTTGCCACGCGCTTGATGCGCCACCTGCACCGCGAGCGGCGGCAATGCTGCGGAAGCGTACGGACTCGGAGCGTATTCGATCGATCGTACGACCCGGTCTTCCGCGGTGAGCCGGTCGGCGTGCACCCAGCCCTGGTTCGCGGTCCATACCCGATGGTTGGGTGTGCACCGCAATCGTGAGCCGTCGCTGAAACGAAGTTCGACGATCTCATTGGTGCCGGTGACCATGTACCTCGTCGGTTCTGTCGCAACGATCCTGGCCACCGGGTCGTCAGCATGGGTCACGTCGTTGGTGTAGACGGCGAACCGTTCACCAGCGGCTGCCTGGCACACGAGGTCGCCGATCCGCACTAGACCAGCGTCGGTGACCACCCGCTGGTCACCGGGGAAACACGGGTTGGACGCGGTGATCCGGCCCGATTCGGGGCAGGTGTGCCAGTCGTTGATCGTGCCGTCGTACTGCAGGCCCGGATCCGCGCACTCCCAGGCTGCCTGCGAGATGGTGCGGAACAGCTTCTTGGCGTCGACCCGGTCGATGACCTCGCCGGTCATCCTGGCCCGCAGGCCGAAGTCGCCCTGGTTCTCGACGGCCTGCATGAACTCGTCGGAGACGCGGACCGAGTTGTTCGCGTTCTGGTACTGGACGGAGGTGATGTCCGAGCCGGAGAGGTCCATGTCGAACCCGGCGTCGCGGAGGACCTTGATCTTCTCCTCTTCGCGCGCCTTGGTCTGCACGAACTCCTCGACGTCCGGGTGGTCGACGTCGAGGACGACCATCTTCGCCGCGCGACGGGTGGCGCCACCGGACTTGATGGTGCCCGCGGAGGCGTCGGCGCCGCGCATGAAGGAGACCGGGCCGGACGCGGTGCCGCCGGAGGACAGCAGCTCACGCGAGGAACGGATGCGTGAAAGGTTCAGGCCTGCCCCGGAGCCGCCCTTGAAGATCAGGCCTTCCTCGCGGTACCAGTTGAGGATCGACTCCATGGTGTCGTCAACCGAAAGGATGAAACACGCCGAGACTTGTTGCTTCGACGTCGTGCCCACGTTGAACCACACCGGCGAGTTGAAGCTGAACACCTGGTGCAGCAGCATCCAGGTCAGCTCGTGCTCGAAGACCTCGGCGTCGGCGGGACTCGCGAAGTAGCCGTGTTCGCGCCCCGCGCCGACGTAGGAACGGACGACGCGATCGATCAGCTGCTTGAGGCTCTGCTCGCGCCGGGCCGAGCCGACGGCGCCGCGGAAGTACTTGCTGGTGACGATGTTCGTCGCGTTGACCGACCAGAAGTCGGGGAACTCGACACCGCGTTGCTCGAAGTTGACCGTGCCGTCGCGCCAGTTCGTCATCACGACGTCCCGAGACTCCCAGGTGACCTGGTCGTACGGGTGGACGCCCTCGGTGGTGAAGACACGCCGCACGGTGAGCCCACCGGCCTGCTTCTTCTTCCCACTCGTCCGCGCTGTGGCCGGGTTGCCTGATCCCACGGTCTCGGTCATGGGTCTTCCCTCACTCCCACGCGGGAGGCGGCATCAGCCGTCTTTCGCGTCTCGATCGCTCTCGTCCGGTGCGGCAGCCATGGCCTCACGAAGGTCCGAGATCTCCTTCTCGAAGTCCTCGACCGAGGAGAAGGAGCGGTAGACACTGGCGAACCGGAGATAGGCGACGCCGTCGAGTTCGCGCAGGGGGCCCAGGATCGCCAGGCCGACCTCGTGACTCGGGATCTCCGCCAGCCCCGCCGATCGGATCGACTCCTCGACCCGCTGAGCGAGCTGCTGCAGCGCGTCGTCGTCGACCGGCCTGCCTTGACAGGCGCGGCGCACCCCCCGGACCACCTTGTCCCGGCTGAACTGCTCGGTGACCCCGGAACGCTTGACGACGGCGAGCACCATCGTCTCCGAAGTGGTGAAACGCCGGCCGCAAGCGGCGCACGAGCGCCTCCGCCGGATCGCTTGACCCTCATCCACCTCTCGGGAGTCGACGACCCGAGAGTCCGCATGCCGGCAGAACGGGCACCTCATCCGCCGATCACCTTCCCCTCCGCGCCGGCCGGTCCCGAGTGGACGCCCGCTCCCGTCGCCACGCAACGACGGAAAGATCGACATGTGGATCGATCTGTGGACATCCGGTGGGTGAACACCGGCCAGCTGTGGACAACTGGTGCCGAGTCTACCCCAAGCTATGGACCAACTACAGCCATGTAACTACTACATATAGCGGTGGAGACTAGATCGCAGGTCGGACGCACGCAAGCGCAACGGCAGGGTCGATCAGACACGAACGGGGAGGTCACCCACGGCGGGTGAGAGCGGTCCCCCGGGTCACTTCCCTCCCCTCTCGACCTCGGCCGCGACCGGGACCGTGAGCGGCAGTCCGGGCACGAGAACGGCGTCTTCCAGGGAGTTGAGCTCCTTGATCTTGGCGATGACCGCGCCGGTGTCGCTGCCTGGCGCGAATCGCGCCGCGAGATCCGACAGGGTCTCCCCCGTGGAAACGGACACCGTGGTGGTCCGTTCGGGTACCGCGGCGCCGGGAACACCGGCCAAGAACAGACCCAATCCGGTGACGAGTCCGGCGATCAACAAGGCCATCGCGACGAGCGACGGCCATCGGAGCGGGAGCCTCCGGGGCGCCGGGCACGCCGGGGAGGCGGTGGCGACACCGGGACGGCGGCCCGCCACGACCCGTGCCCTGGTCGGCGGGCGCAGGGGTTCGGCGCGCTTGCCCCGCACCACCCGCACGGGCCGGGTCACCCCTGCCGGAACGGGCCCGGGGGAACTGGGTCGCACCAGTCCTCGGTCGGCCAGAATCGACATCGGAACCTCCTCGCAGTCCTGCTTCACTCAGGTCCAGCGCCGGGCGGACCCGGCGATCAAGGTCGAACAGGCGTTCTATCGAACGTCCGTGCGAATGTGTACCACCTTCCACCGACAAAAATCGAGCGACACGGCGTGTCCATCGAACAGATGTTTGAAATCGTCGTCCCGTCGGGCTAACGTCGTTGACCAGGGCGTCTGCTATGCGGACGCCGCCGGTGCCGTGGGCGGCAAGATCGTCCGCCACCGGCGAAGACACGCGAAGTCGGTCCGGGAAACCGGACGTACTGGGAGGCGGCGCAGGAGATGAAGGAGCACGACGGTGGCTAAGGAGAGCAAGGCGAAGAACGCGCCTAGGGGCTCGGGTAAGGTGCGCGCCTTGCCCGAGGTCTACGAGGTGGACGAGACCCTGACCGTGCGGCAGCAGCAGGTGCTCGACGTGATCAAGATGTGGGTGAGCCGGTTCGGTTACCCGCCGAGTGTGCGTGAGATCGGCGAGGCGGTCGGGCTGACCTCCACCTCGTCGGTGTCGCACCAGTTGCAGGCCCTGCAGCGCAAGGGATATCTGCGACGCGACCCGAACCGCCCGCGCGCGGTCGGGGTGCTCGCCACGACGGACGACAACCCGATGGGCATCGACGTCGAGCAGCCGCAGTCGGCCGCGAAGGCCGCGTACGTGCCTCTCGTCGGCCGGATCGCCGCCGGTGGGCCGGTGCTGGCCGAGCAGGCGATCGAAGACGTCTTCCCGCTGCCGAGGGAAATCGTCGGTGAGGGTGAGCTCTTCCTGCTCAGCGTCACCGGTGACTCGATGATCGACGCCGCCATCACCGATGGCGACTGGGTCGTCGTGCGCCAGCAGCCCACGGCCGACCCGGGCGAGATCGTGGCGGCGATGATCGACGGCGAGGCCACGGTCAAGACGTTCAAGCGCAAGGACGGCCACATCTGGCTGATGCCGCACAACGAGGCGTACGACCCCATCCCGGGTGACAACGCCACGATCCTCGGCAAGGTCGTCGCCGTTCTCCGCAGGCTTTAGTCCGGAGCCTTTCAGTCCAGAGCCGTTCAGTCCAAAGCCGGAGCACGCCGGGATCCCGGGGTCGGACGAGACCACGGGTCAGACCCGGCAAGCTTCGGCAGGGCACGTCCTCCTCGGTCAGGCGCGCCGTTTGCGGAGTCTGCCGACCAGGAGGAGGCCGCCGATCACCACGATCGCGGCGATACCGACCTGCACGTACGGGAAACCGGATTCCTGGCCTTGACCGGCGGCCGCGGACGTTCCGCCCGAGGTGCTCCCCTCGGATTTGGCCGCGTCCACGGCCAGTGCCGCCGCGCCCTTCACCGCGCGGATCTGCTCTCCGACGCCCTCCCCGCCGGACAGCAGGGTCCCGTCCGGGTCGAAGGCGAGCGCCTCCCCCTGCTTCTCGTTCGGCAGGGGCACGCGCACGGGTTCGCGCTGCAACGCGCTCTTCAGGTCTCCGTCGGTGACGGCGTAGAGATAGGCGTCGGTGTAGGTGCGCAACGCGACCACCGACCCGTCGGCCATCGAGGCCGCACCGGTCACCGTCATCGAACCGATCGACCCGCCGGGCCCGCCCGGCGTCGAGGTTTCCTTGATCTGCAGCGAACCCACGTTCTCCAACGGGGTCGGCCCGGGACTGGCGAGCGGCCCTGTCGGCCGGTACACCTTCGAGCTGCCGAAGAAATCCTTGGTGATCAGGTACGGCGTGCCCGAGCGATCCATGATCAGCGCTTCGACGTCGTGTTGGCCGTCGGGATAGGTGAGCCGGTGCAGCGTCGCCTTGCCCTGCGGGGTCAGCGAGATCAGCGCGACCGTGTCCCGCCGCTTGCGATTGTCGCCGGTGTCGGAAAGCCAGAGGGTGCCGTCCGCGGTGCGGGCGAGGTCTTCGGGATCGTAAGGATCCGTCGCGGCCGAGATGACCTTCTGGACCTTGCAGTCGCGGCCGAGCACGAAGACCTGCGTCTTGGTGCCGCCGTCGTTGAGGGCGTACAGGTGATCGCCGTCCGAAACGAGGCCGGACAGCTCACTGAGCCGGGAATCGCTGTTCTTGCACACCGGCTGCGGGGCCGGGACCTCCTGCGCCGCAGCGGGAGCGACCCCGCCGATGAACGCCGCCAGCACGACCGTCGCCGCGACAATCCCCCGCACATCCACCTCCGTACCGTGGAACCCCTGAAGCCCCACACTACGGAGACGTCCGGGACGGCGCGCAGTTCGGTGCGAACGCCGAGATGGGGCGGAATGTCGCGTAGGCCACGTTCAGCGAACAGCGACTCGTGAGTGGTAAAGACGGTTCTAACCGTCTTTACCACTCACGAGGTTGTACGTACTTGCTTACAGAGCCGAGCCGTCCGTCTGGAAGTCGCTCAGCGCCGCGGCCAGCTCGGGCCTGCCCCGGACGAGCAGCCGCGTGCCGGTCTCGACGTGCTCCTCTTCCAGCACCTCGCCGTCGGCGTGGGCGCGGGAGACGAGTTCGCCCCGCGAGTACGGGATCAGCGCCTCGACCATGACCTCCGGCCTCGGCAGCCGCTCCGCGATCACCTCGGCGAGTTCGGTGATCCCGGTGCCCTTCCGTGCCGACACCTGCACCGAACCGGCCATCTGGTGCCGCAACCGGACCAGCGACACCTCGTCGGCGGCGTCGGCCTTGTTGATCACCAGCAGCTCCGGCGGGAGCGGCTCGGAACGGCGCTTCGTGATCTCGGCGAGCACTTCGCGGACCGCGTTGACCTGCTCTTCCGGCGTCGGGTCGGCACCGTCGACGACGTGCACGAGCAGGTCGGCGCTCGCCGCCTCCTCCAGCGTCGAACGGAACGCGTCCACCAGCTGGTGCGGCAGGTGCCGGACGAAACCGACGGTGTCGGTCAGCGTGTAGGTGCGGCCGTCGGGCGTCTGGGCCCGGCGGGTCGTCGGATCCAGCGTGGCGAACAGCGAGTCCTCGACGAGCACTCCGGCGCCGGTCAGCGCGTTGAGCAGGCTCGACTTGCCGGCGTTGGTGTAGCCGACGATCGCGACGCTCGGTACCTCGTTGGCCACCCGCCGACCGCGTTTGGTCTCGCGGATGGTGTCCATCGCGGCGATCTCACGGCGCAGCTTCGACACGCGCTTGCTGATCCGCCGCCGGTCGGTTTCGAGCTTCGTCTCACCGGGACCACGCAGGCCCACGCCACCGTTGGCGCCGCCCGCCCGGCCACCGGCCTGCCGGGACAGCGCCGCACCCCACCCGCGAAGCCGCGGGATCAGGTACTGCAGCTGGGCCAGCTCGACCTGGGCCTTGCCCTCCTTGGAGCGGGCGTGCTGCGCGAAGATGTCGAGGATCAGGGCGGTGCGGTCGATGACCTTCACCTTGACCTTCTCCTCCAGCTGGCGCAGCTGGCCCGGCGAGAGCTCACCGTCGCAGATCACCGTGTCGGCCCCGGTGGCCGCCACGATTTCGCGCAGTTCCTTGACCTTGCCCGAGCCGATGTAGGTGGCGGGATCCGGGCGGATCCGCCGCTGCACCAGGCCTTCCAGTACCTCGGAGCCCGCTGTTTCGGCGAGCCGGGCGAGTTCGGCGAGCGAGGCCTCGGACTGGAGGGCGCTGCCCTCGGTCCACACACCGACCAGAACGACGCGCTCCAGGCGCAGCTGCCGGTATTCGACCTCGGTGACATCCGCGAGTTCGGTGGACAGGCCCGCTACCCGGCGGAGCGAGGCGCGGTCCTCGAGCTCCAATTCGCCGGTCGAAGGGTCCATGTCGTTCAGATCGTTGTGTGTCAGTTCCGTCATCGTGCCTCCATGGTCCCACGTTTCGGCGGCGGGACCGAATTCATTACCTGCTGGGATACTTCGACAGGTAGATCGCCGTCCGTTTCGCGTCCGGGTCGACCGGCCTGGTGATGAAGTCGTCGACGAGCTCCATCAGCCGTGCTTCGAACTCGGCGATCTGCTCGTCCGGTACCTGGACGACCATTCGTGTCTGTTGCACGTCGTCGAATCCCACATCGGCGATCTCGGCCAGATAGGCCTCGAAGATCGCCTGATCGATCCCCCTGTCGCGGGAATCAAGATGCCAGGACAACCCGGTCGAGCGATACGGAATTTCTTTCGCACCGCGCGTGCCGCGCCTCGGCGGGAGTGCTTCGAGGAACCCCGTGTCGACGAGTTTGCGCACATGGTGCAGCGTCGTCGCCGGGTCCCGATCGAGCCGTTCGGCGAGTTCCTTGTTGGTCAGCGCCTCGGAGTACGTCAACCGGATGATGCGCAGCCTTATTCCGGAAGCCATCGCGGCGATCTCGGCCTCGGTGGCGGCACGTCGTGGAGTGGGCACCGGGACAGCCTAGAGCGAAAGTGATTGACAGTTTCCAATCACTCGCGCCAAGGTGGCGTCGTGCGCAGAGACTCCCTCTTCTTCCACGCGGACTTCCGGCGGCTCTGGGCCGGTGACACTGCCAGTCAGGTGGGCGCGTTCGCCGGTCATACCGTGATTCCCCTGCTCGCGGCCACCGTCCTGGCCGCGACGCCGTTCCAGATGGGACTGCTGACCGCTGCCGAGACCATCGCGTTCCTGATCATCGGGCTCCCGGCCGGGGTGTGGGTGGACCGGATGCGGCGCCGCACGCTGATGCTGCGGGCCGACGTCGTCCGCGCGGTTCTGCTGCTCAGCATCCCCGTCGCCTGGTGGGCCGACGCGCTGACGCTGACACAACTCATCGTGGTCGCCACCCTCGTCGGTACCGCGACGGTGTTCTTCGACATCGCCTACCAGTCGTATCTGCCGACGCTGGTCGGCCGCGAGCATCTTCTCGAAGGCAACGCGAAGCTCCAGGCCAGCCAGTCCGTGGCGTTCCTGGCCGGTCCGGGTGTCGGGGGCGGGCTGGTGCAACTGATCGGCGCGGCCAACGCCGTGCTCGCGACCGGACTCGGTTTCCTCACCTCGGCGCTGTTCCTGCTGCGGATCCGCACTGTCGAACCGGAGCCCGAGCGGCACGAAGACACGAAGCTGCTGCCCCAGATCGTCGAGGGACTGCGGTTCGTGTTCACCGACACCACGCTGCGTTCGATCGTCGCCTGCACGGCGACGGCCAACCTGTTCAACGGCGTCTTCGTCGCGGTGGAGATCCTGTTCCTGAACCGGGAACTGGGCCTGTCCCCCGCGGCCGTCGGCCTCGTGCTCGCGACCGGCGGGGTGGGCGGGATCACGGGCGCGATCTTCGCCAACGCCATCACCCGGCGGATCGGGCAGGCCCGGTCGATCTGGCTCGTGCCGCTGGTGACCTGGCCGTTCTACCTGCTGCTACCGCTGACCGCGCCGGGCTGGCGGATCATCCTGTTCCCGGTGGCCACGATGGTCGCCGGGTTCGGGATCATCGTCTACAACGTCGCGCAGGTCTCGTACCGGCAGGCCGTGTGCCCGGACCGGCTGCTCGGCCGGATGAACGCGAGTGTGCGGTTCGTCGTCTGGGGCATGCTCCCGCTGGGCGGGTTGCTCGGCGGTGTCCTGGGTGAGGCGATCGGGATCCGGGCGACGCTGTGGGTCGCCGTGGCAGGAGAAACCGCGGCACTCCTGTGGGTCGTCTTCTCCCCGCTCCGGAAGCTCCGCGACCTTCCCACGGAACCGATCGCGGTCGGCTAACCGCCGAGCGCGACCCACCAGTCTTCGTCGAGTTCGCCGCGGGCGACGATCTCCGCCGGTCCGGTCAGCGTGGATCCGCCGCGGCGGATCTCGACGACCACCTGGCCACCGGGGATGTCGACCGTCGCCCGGCCGGCGTCGGTACCCGCGAGGTGCAGGGCGGCGGCGACCGCGGCGACCGTGCCGGTGCCGCAGGACCGTGTCTCGCCGACGCCGCGTTCGTGGACGCGCATCTTCAGCGCGTTGTCCCCCAGGAGGTTGATGAACTCGAGGTTCACGCCCTCCGGGAACACGTCGGAATCGAAGTCGGGCTGGTCACGCAGGTCCAGGTCGTCGACGTCGTCCTCGACGACGGACACCAGGTGCGGGTTGCCGACGTTGACCGCGACACCGGAGAACGGCTGCCCGGCGACCACGGTGACCGAGGTGCCGGTGATCGCCGCCGGTCCCATCTGCACGGTGACGGAGCCGTCCGCGTGCAGCTGGACCGGCCTGTCGCCGGCGCGGGTGCCGATGACGAAGTCGTGCTCGGCCACCAGCCCGGAATCGACCAGGTGGCGCACGAAGACCCGGACGCCGTTGCCGCACATCTCCGCGATGGATCCGTCGGCGTTGCGGTAGTCCATGAACCATTCGCCTGCCGACTCCACACCCAGAGCCGCCGAGCGCACGACGCGCAGCACGCCGTCGGCGCCGAGACCGCGCTGACGGTCGCACAGCGCCGCCACCCGCGCTTCGGTCAGCTCGAGGCGGCCGTCGGGGTCGGGAAGCAGCACGAAATCGTTCTGTGTGCCGTGTCCCTTAAGGAATTCGATGCCGCCCATGGGCGCAAGATTACTGGGCCGTCACTTCGAGGACGCGCTCGGCCAGCCGCTCCGAACCGCCGTCGAACCACTGGATGCGCTTGTCCCGCCGGAACCAGGAACGTTGCCTCCGCACGAACCTCCGGGTCGCCTGCGCGGTGGCCTCGGCGGCGGCCTGGAAGTCCTCGTCTCCGTCGAGGGCGGCGATCACCTGTTGGTAGCCCAAGGCCCTCGACGCGGTGAGCCCGTCGCGGAGTCCTTGGCCCAGCAGCGTCCGGACTTCGCCGACGAGTCCGGCTTCGAACATGAGCTCCACGCGGCGGTCGACGCGGGCGTCGAGTTCGGCCGGTTCGCGGTCGATGCCGATCAGCACGGTGTCGTAGCGCGCGGGCCCCGGTTTCGGCAGGTTCGCCGAGAACGGTTCGCCGGTGATCTCGATGACCTCGAGCGCGCGCACGATGCGGCGGGTGTTGGTCGGCAGGATGGCGGTGGCGGCGATCGGGTCCAGTCCGGTGAGCCGGGCGTGCATCGCGGCGACGCCGATCTCGTCGGCTTCGGCGGTCAGCCGCGCACGCACGTCCGGATCGGTGCCCGGGAACTTGAGGTCGTCGAGCACGGCCTGGACGTAGAGCCCCGACCCGCCGGTGAGGACCGGCACGCGACCGGCGGCGAGGAGGTCTTCGATGCGCTCTCGCGCGTCGCGCTGGTACGCGGCCACGGAGGCGGTCTCGGTGACGTCGAGGACGTCCAGCAGGTGATGCGGCACGCCTCGCCGCTCCTCGGCGGTCGCCTTGGCCGTCCCGATGTCCATCCCCCGGTACAACTGCAGCGCGTCGGCGTTGACCACCTCGCCCCCGAGGGTGAGGGCGAGTTCGACCGCCAGCGCGGTCTTCCCGGTCGCCGTGGGCCCGACGACCGCGACCGGCCGGATCATGCCCGCTCCCAGACCGCGACGTGGTAGCCGACGCCGTACGGCGCGGCCGAGTAGAGGACGTCGGCGGTCCAGTCGCCGTCCGCCAGTCCGGCGAGGACCTGCCAAGGCGCGCGGCCCCCTGCCCCGAGTTCGGCGGCCAAGGCCGGATCGAGTGCGGCCAGCGCGCCCGTGTCGGCCTTGGCCAGCGCGTCGCGGATCCCGGCGTCGAAACCCTCAGCGCGCTCATCCTCACCACCGGGGGAACGCGGACCGTGCCTGCTCGAACCGTCGCCGAGGACGAGCACCGCGGCGGGCTCCCCCAGCTCGCGGCCGAACAGTTCGCACTGGCTGGGAGGGGTCGCGGGGTCGACGAGATGGACTCGGACGGATGACGCGCCACCCTGCTCACGCAGCCAGCCGGCGACGAGCGCGGGCAGGGGCAGCTCCGTTTCGGGCGTTGTCACCCGGCTGAGTGAGACTCCGAGATCGACTCCGAATCCCCGGAAAGAGCCGCTCGCGTTTTCCGGTACCGCGGGCGCGCCCGCGGCCGCGCCGACGACGACCCAGTCCGGCGAAGCGCTGGTCAGGCTCCGCGCGGCGGCGAGGCAGGCTTCGCGCAGCTCGGCGCACTCGTCCGCCGCTCCGGCGGCCAGTTCGGGGATGAGCAGAGGGGGCTGCGGGAGCACGGCGACACGGCGGATCACGGCCGCCGACGTTACCTTCCCCGCCCCGAACGACCCGCAACCCACCGACACGGAGGGTCCTCCGGAAGTAGGATCACTGCCCTCGGGTGGTTCATCCGGTTCCACGGTGGACGCTGAGCTGCTTGAATGCCGCAAGGGGTTGATGCCCCCGAAGCAAGACGGCAACGCATTACCCGGCCCCGCCGCTAGGCGGGGCGCCCGCGCCAGCGGGCGTACAGGCGATAAGGAGCCTGCGATGGCCCAGGAGAACACGACCACCGGTACCCCGGCGCCGCACCCGGTGCCGCACGCGCTCGGTGGCGGGCACCCCGCACCCCCCGTGCCGCCCGCCGAGCCCAGCCCGTCCGCTTGGGGCAGGGTCGACGACGAAGGCACGGTCTACGTCACCACGCCCGACGGCGAACGCGCGGTCGGTGTCTGGCAGGCCGGGAGCCCGGACGAGGGACTGCTCCACTACGCGCGCCGGTTCGACGACCTGCGCACCGAGGTCGAGCTGCTGGAGACGCGGCTGGAGTCCGGCGCGGGCGACCCGAAGCACGCGCTGGCGACGGCGACGCAGCTGCGCGACGGGCTCGCCGAAGCCGCCGTCGTCGGCGACATCGCCGCGCTGGGCGGCCGTATCGAGCAGGTCATCGCCCACGCCGAAAAGTCGCTGGCCTCGGCCAAGCAGGAGCGGGAAGAGGCCCGCGCGGCAGCCGTCGTCCGCAAGCAGGCCCTCGCCGACGAAGCCGAGAAGCTCGCCGCCGAGTCGACCCAGTGGAAGGCCGCCGGCGACAGGCTGCGCGCCATCCTGGACGAGTGGAAGACCGTCAAGGGCGTCGACCGCAAGACCGACGACGAGCTGTGGAAGCGGTTCTCCAAGGCCCGCGAGGCGTTCAACCGGCGCCGGGGCTCGCATTTCGCCGAGCTGGACAAGCAGCGCGTGGGTGCCAAGAACCGCAAGGAAGAACTGATCGCCGAAGCCGAGTCGATCTCGGAGTCGTCGGACTGGGGCGACACGGCGGGCCGCTACAAGGACCTGATGACCGAGTGGAAGGCCGCCGGTCGCGCGCCCAAGGACAGCGACGAGGCGCTCTGGCAGCGTTTCCGCGCCGCGCAGGACAAGTTCTTCGCGCGCCGGTCTTCGGTGTTCTCCGAGCGGGACGCCGAGTTCGCGACCAACGCGCAGCAGAAGGAAGAGCTGCTCGTCGAGGCCGAGAAGATCGACCCGGCCTCGAACCTCGACGCGGCGAAGAACCACCTGCGCAAGATCCAGGAACAGTGGGACGAGATCGGCAAGGTCCCGCGCGAGCGCATCCGCGAACTGGACGGCCGCCTGAAGGCCGTGCAGGACGCGGTCAAGTCGGCCGAGGACAGCAAGTGGCGGCGGACCGACCCGGAGGCGCAGGCCAGGGCGGCGCAGTTCCGCGAGCGGGTCGCGCAGTTCGAGTCGCAGGCGGAGAAGGCCCGTGCGGCGGGCGACGAGCGTCGCGCGAAGAAGGCGGACGAGCAGGCCGCGCAGTGGCGTGAGTGGCTCGAAGCGGCTGAAGCGGCGATCGCGGACCGGTAAGCCCCAGAGCGCGCTATGAAAGGCCCGTTACTTGCAAAATTTGCAAGTAACGGGCCTTTCATAGCGTTTACGCGAGGTCGAGCGGCACCGCCGGGTCAGCTCCGCGAGAAAGCGGCACGCATCCAGTAGATGGCCAGCCCGACGGTGGCGAACCAGGCGAGGATCATCCCGAAGCCCGGACCGCCACCGGCCGCGCCGGTCGCGTGCGAGGACTGCTGGGACCAGATCGCGAGCATCCCGTCGACGGAGGCGAACCAGCCGCCCGCGGCGCAGACCCAGGCCAGCCACCAGCGCCGGGTCACCAGCGCCACGGCGGAGGCGAAAACGCCGATGCCGGTGGAGGTCACGGCGAACAGCTGCGGGATCCCGCCGCCCCTGCCGAGCAGCACCTCCCAGCCCGCGTGTTCGCCGACCCACGGCAGCAGTTGCGCGACCAGCAGCACGAACGCCAGCACCGCGATGGAGAATCCGCGCCTGCCCAGCTCGATCGTCTTGGCCGCGCGCTCGCCGACCTCGTCGATCTCCGCGGCGAGTTCGTCGATCTTCGGTTCGGTCACAGTGCACACCCGCTCACCGGTTCCGGCGTGACGGCCGGGGCACCGAAGCCCGGCAGGCCCAGCGTCACGCCGTTGGTCTTCGGCCGGAGCCCGGCCTCGGAGTTGTCGCCCGCCCTGGTGCGGCGGTGCGACAGCAGATCGCTGTCGGCGACCAGGTGGTGCGGAGCGCCGTAGGTCACCACGGTCTCGACGACGTCGCCCGGCCGCACCGAGCGGTCCACCAGCGGCCCGGCCGGCGTGAAGTGGACGAGCCTGCCGTCGCGGGCCCGGCCGCTCATACGGTGCGTCTCGCTGTCCTTGCGGCCTTCGCCGGAGGCGACGAGCAACTCGACGCGGCGTCCGACGATCTTCTTGTTCTCGTCCCAGGAGATGTCGTTCTGCAGCTTCACGAGCCGTTCGTAGCGCTCCTGCACGACCTCCTTCGGCAGCTGCCCGTCCATCTCGGCGGCGGGCGTACCGGCCCGGATCGAGTACTGGAAGGTGAACGCGGTGGAGAACCGCGCCTGCGCGACCACGTCGAGCGTGGCCTGGAAGTCTTCCTCGGTCTCGCCGGGGAAGCCGACGATGATGTCGGTGGTGATCGCGGCGTCGGGCATCGACTCGCGGACGCGGTCGAGGATCTTGAGGTAGCGCCCCGAACGGTAGGACCGCTTCATCTCGCGCAGCACGCGGTCCGAGCCGGACTGCAGCGGCATGTGCAGCTGGTGGCACACGTTCGGCGTCTCGGCCATCGCGTCGATGACGTCCTCGGTGAACGCCGCCGGATGCGGCGAGGTGAACCGGACGCGCTCCAGGCCCTCCACCGAACCGCAGGCGCGCAGCAGCTTCCCGAAGGCGAGGCGGTCGCCGAATTCGACGCCGTAGGAGTTCACGTTCTGGCCGAGCAGGGTCACTTCGAGCACGCCCTCGGCGACGAGCGCCTCGACCTCGGCCAGGACCTCGCCGGGGCGGCGGTCGCGTTCCTTGCCGCGCAGCGCCGGGACGATGCAGAAGGTGCAGGTGTTGTTGCAGCCGACCGAAATCGACACCCAGCCCGCGTACGCCGAATCGCGCTTCGCCGGCAGCGTCGAGGGGAACGTTTCGAGCGCTTCGAGGATCTCGACCTCGGCCTCGGAGTTGTGCCGTGCGCGCTCCAGCAGCGTCGGCAGCGCGCCGATGTTGTGCGTGCCGAACACGACGTCGACCCAGGGCGCGCGTTTGACGATCTCGCCGCGGTCCTTCTGCGCGAGGCAGCCGCCGACGGCGATCTGCATGTCCGGTTTCGCGGTCTTCTGCGGCCGGATGTGCCCCAGGGTGCCGTACAGCTTGTTGTCCGCGTTCTCCCGCACCGCGCAGGTGTTGAACACGATCAGGTCGGGTGTGGCCTCGCCGTCACCCGGAACGTAGCCGGCGTCCTCGAGCTGCCCGGCAAGACGTTCGGAGTCATGCACGTTCATCTGGCAGCCGAAGGTGCGGATCTGGTATGTGCGCGCGCTCATCTCGCCTTCGAGGGTACGCGGGCGGGGTTCCATGGCACGATCGACCCTCATGAGGAGACGGGGCGTGCTGGCGGCGGGACTGGCCGTGGTCTGCGTCCTGGCCACCGGGTGCGGGCCCGATCTGTCGAGGACGCGGGTGCGCATCGCGGCGGGGCTCAACGGCGGCGTCTACGACAAGCTCGCCGAGCCTCTGGCCGACGCCTGGGCCGCGGAGCTGGACGCCGAACGCCCCGAGGTCCAGGTGACCGAGGGCTCCCCGGACAACATCGCCAGGGTCCGCGCGGGCAAGGCCGATGTCGCGTTCGTGGCCGCCGACGTCGCCACCGAGAACACCGCCGGGCTGGCCGCGCTGGCCCGCGTGCACGACGACTACCTGCACGTCGTCGTGCGGGCCGACTCGTCGATCAAGTCGTTCGCGCAGCTGCGCGGGCACAAGGTCGCGATCGGTTCGCCGGACTCCGGCGTCGAGTTCCTGTCGAAGCAGTTGCTCAAGGCGTCCGGCCTGACCGGCGCGATCGACCGCCGCAACCTCGGGCTCAACGAAGCGCTGCCCGCGCTGGAGAACCGGCAGATCGACGCCGTCATCTGGTCCGGCGGCGTGCCGACGCCTTCGATCACGGAGCGGGCGAAGACGGTCGACCTGCGGCTGCTCGACATCACCGACCTCGCGGACGCCCTGCGGGCCACCAGCCCGGTGTACCGCACCGCGACCATCCCGGCGACGGCCTACGACCTGCCGGGGCCGGTGACCACGCTCGTGCTGCCGAACTTCCTGGTGGTGTCCGCCTCGATGTCGGACGACGTCGCCGAGGCGCTGGTCCGGGGGCTGTTCAAGGCACGCGACGAGCTGGGCAAGGCGGCCGGGGCCGCGCTGTCGATCGACGTCCACCCCGCCATCGAGACCTCTCCCCTGCCGCTGCACCCGGGTGCTCTGCGGTACTTCCGGTCACTCAAGGACTAGCAAGGACTAGCAAGGACTAGCAAGGACTAGCAAGGACTAGCGACCGGCAGGGTCACGGTCACTTCGAGACCACCGCCCTCGGGTGAGCCGAGCCGCAGCGAACCGTCCGAGCGGACCATGATCTCGGTGACGATCGCCAGGCCGAGGCCGGAGCCGGGCACGTTCTGATGCGCGGCACTCCGCCAGAACCGGTCCGCCGCGCGCTCCAGTTCCTCTTCGCGCAGGCCCGGTCCGTGGTCGCGGACGGCGATGTCCACCTTCCCGTCCGCGGTGGTGACGGCGACCCGCACCTCGGTTCCCGGCTCGGTGAATTTGAGCGCGTTGTCCAGCAGGGCGTCGAGCACCACTTCGAGCCCGCGCGCGGGCGTCAGCACCCGCAGGCCGCCGCCCAGTCCGGAAGAGACCAGCGTGACCTCGCGCGTCGCGCCGACCACGGTCCAGTCGGCGACCCGGGCACCGATCACCTCGTCGAGGCCGACCGGCACCAGTTCGCCGCCCGAAGCTTCGGCGCGGGCCAGTGAAAGGAGTTCGTCGAGGATCTGGTTGAGCCGCCGCGCGTCGACGACGGCGGCTTCGAGGTCGGCCGCGGCCAGGTCGTCGTCGACGTGCCCGTCGAGGTTGCCGAGCCGGATCTTCAACGCGGTCAACGGGTTCCGCAGCTGATGGGAAGCGTCGGCGACGAACGCGCGCTGCGCCGACAGCGCCTCGTCGACGCTGGCGGCCATCCGGTCGAAGGACCGTTCGAGCTGCCGCAGTTCCGGCGGACCGCCCGACTCCCCCACCCGCTCGACCTCACGGCCGCTGACCACGGCGGCGACCAGGGCACCGGTGGCGTCGTCGAGCCGTCGGACCGGGCGCAGGATCCAGCGCACCACCGGCACCGCGACCAGCAGCGCGAGCCCGAACGCCACCACCGCGCCCGCCGCGATGAGCAGCCACCACCACAAGAGGTCGGCGCGGGCCTTGTCGGTCGAGGACAGGGTGATCACCGCGCCCCGCACCTCGCCGTCGATCAGGATCGGCTCGGCCAGCACCAGCGGCTCGGTGGCCCACGGCATCAGCAGCGGGCCGGGCTCGGACCGCCGTCCCGCGAGCGCCTGCTGCAGATGCGAAGCGATGATGGGGTCCTTGAGGTCGATCTTCGTGGCTTCGGCACGCCCGCCGGCCACGGCCTCGCCGTCCTGGTCGGCGATCGCCACCGGGACCCCGTAGACCTCGGTGTAGCGGCGGAGTTCGTCCTCGACCAGGTCCGGCCGGTTCTCCACCAGCGGGCGCTGGGCCAGTGACGCGAACCGGGAGGTGTCGGTGAGGCGGTCGAGGAAGAGGTCGAGCTGCACACTGGCCGCAACGCTGAGCGCGAGCGGGATGCCGAGACCGAACACGAGCGCCGCGACCAGCGTCAGCACGATCGCCTGGAGCCGGACGCGCACCTGATCAGCCCTCTTCGGCCGGGCCGTAGGCGCCGCCGAGGCGGTACCCGACGCCGCGGACGGTCTCGATGAGCGCGGGCCTGCCCAGTTTGGTCCGCAGGGTGGCGACGTGGACGTCGAGCGAGCGGCTCTCCGCCGGACCCCGGTGCCCCCAGACCTCGCTGAGCACGTGGTCGCGGGCGCACACCGCGCCGCGAGCGGTGACCACCAGCGCGAGTACCTGGAACTCCTTGCGGGACAACGAAACCGGCTGCCCGTCGACCTGCACCTCGTGCCGTCCGATGTCGACCGAGACATCACCCGCGCGAATGACGGCCGCCGGTTCGGGCACGGCCGGGCGTTCACCCCGGCGACGGCGCACGGCCTCGACGCGGGCGACGAGCTCGTCGACGTCGTAGGGCTTCACCAGATAGTCGTCGGCGCCGGACCGCAGGCCCTGGATCCGGTCGTCGATCTCGCCCCGCGCCGAAACGACGATCACCGCGACGTCGCTGACCGCCCGGATCCGGCGGCACAGGACGATCCCGTCGATATCGGGAAGCCCCAGGTCGAGCAGCACGACGTCGACCTCGTGCACCAGCTCGAGCACCCCGGCGCCGGAGGCCAGGCGTTTGATCGTCAGGCCGCGCCGGGCCAGTGCGGGCGTCAAGGCGCCCGCGACCCGGTCGTCGTCCTCCACCAGCAGTACCCGCACCCGTGTTTTCCCTTTCACGCCGTCCCCGCACCGCGACGACTGAAGAACGACTCTATGGGGTGAGTCACCTCTCGCGCTGCCCGTACCGCTGGGCCGTCCGGCCTAGTGAGCGGCACGTCCGGTCACGATGCGTCACAGATGTCGTGTGACCCCGGTTACGGGACACCCCTGCCTTGTCTAGGCTGATCAGCGCCGGACGGAGGTGGACCGCGTCCGTCCGGTGGCTCGGAACGATACGGACTTGAAACCCTAAGTATTGGTCAAGCCGCCTTTACAAGCGGTCCGACGGGAGTAGGTTTCCGCCATCGCGTGGTGCCTGACCCCGCAGTCCCCTGCAAACGAACGCTCCTGGAGGCCAGATGACCGCGGAGGTGGCGGCGCCGATGATCAAGGCGGCCGCCGTGAACAAGTACTTCGGCGACCTGCACGTGCTCAAGGAGATCAACCTCGAGGTGCCGCGTGGGCAGGTCGTGGTCGTGCTCGGGCCGTCCGGGTCTGGCAAGTCGACGCTGTGCCGGGCGATCAACCGGCTGGAGCCCATCAACTCCGGTGAGATCGCGGTGGACGGCGTTCCGCTGCCCGCCGAAGGAAAGGCGCTGGCCGCGCTGCGCGCCGACGTCGGCATGGTGTTCCAGTCGTTCAACCTGTTCGCGCACAAGACGATCGTCGAGAACGTCATGCTCGCGCCGATGAAGGTCCGCAAGGTCAACTCGGGCGAGGCCCGCAAGACCGCGATGGACCTGCTCGAGCGCGTCGGCATCGCCAACCAGGCGGACAAGTACCCGGCGCAGCTCTCCGGCGGGCAGCAGCAGCGAGTGGCGATCGCCCGCGCGCTCGCCATGCGCCCGAAGGTGATGCTGTTCGACGAGCCGACCTCGGCACTGGACCCGGAAATGGTCCAGGAGGTCCTCGACGTGATGACCACGCTCGCGAAGGACGGGATGACGATGCTCGTCGTCACCCACGAGATGGGCTTCGCGCGGCGCGCGGCGAACCGGGTGGTGTTCATGTCCGACGGCGAGATCGTCGAGGACTCCACCCCGGACGAGTTCTTCACCAAACCGAAGACGGACCGCGCCAAGGACTTCCTCGGCAAGATCCTGACCCACTGAGGACTTCCCCGCCGGCCGGTATGGCCGGACAAGATTCGGAAGGAAACTGAGAAGAATGCGGTTGAACCGAGTTCTGCGAATGAGCGCGGCCGTCGTGGCGGCCGGCCTCGCCCTCTCCGCCTGTGGTGGCGGCGGGTCGGACGCCGGCAGCGGCTCCAGCGGCGCCAAGAACCTGGTGGCGAAGGCCAAGAACGACAAGAAGCTGACCATCGGCATCAAGTTCGACCAGCCGGGTCTCGGCCAGAAGCAGTCGGACGGCAGCTACGCCGGTTTCGACGTCGACGTGGCGAAGTACATCGCCAAGGAGCTCGGCGTCGAAGAGTCGGGGATCACCTGGAAGGAAGCGCAGTCCGCGCAGCGCGAAGACCTGATCAAGAAGGGTGAGGTCGACTTCATCGTCGCCACCTACTCGATCACCGACAAGCGCAAGAACGACGTGTCCTTCGCGGGTCCGTACTTCATCGCCCACCAGGACCTGCTGGTCCGCGCGGACTCCACCGACATCACCGGCCCGGAGTCGCTGACCGGCAACAAGAAGCTCTGCTCGGTCAAGGGTTCCACCCCGGCGCAGAACGTCAAGGAAAAGTACGCCAAGGAAGTCCAGCTCGAAGAGCGCGGCAAGTACACCGACTGCGTCACCTCGCTGCTCAACAAGACCGTCGACGCGATGACCACCGATGACGTGATCCTCGCCGGCTACGCCGCGCAGCAGCCCGGCAAGCTGAAGCTGGTCGGCAAGGGCTTCACCGACGAGAAGTACGGCGTCGGCCTGAAGAAGGACGACACCGAGAGCGTCACCGCGATCAACAACGCCATCAAGAAGATGCAGCAGGACGGCGCGTGGAAGGCCGCTCTGGAGAAGAACGTCGGCCCGTCGGGCTACAAGATCCCGGAGCCCCCGGCCATCTCCTGACCCGGCTCCGCTGAGCCGCTGAACTGAAGGAATCGAACGGTGCGCCGTGTACCGCGGCGCACCGTTCCCATACCGAGGCTGGGTTGAGCACCTTGTTCGATTTCCTCGACAATCCCAATTACGACTTGCTCGGCGCCTTCTGGATGACGATCAAGCTGACCTTCTTCTCCGCCATCGGGTCCCTGATCTGGGGGACGATCCTGGTGGGGATGCGGGTGAGCCCGGTTCCGATCATGAGGGCGTTCGGCACCGCCTACGTCAACATCTTTCGGAACACCCCGCTGACGGTGATCATCGTCTTCACGTCGCTGGGCTTGTCCTCCACCCTGGGGATCAACCTGGCTTCGGCGGATTCGACGACGTCGCTGGAGGACAACGCCTTCCGGCTCGCGATCCTCGGCTTCATCGCGTACACCGCTACGTTCGTCTGTGAATCGCTGCGGTCGGGCATCAATACCGTCCCGGTCGGCCAGGCCGAAGCGGCCCGTGCACTCGGCCTCGGCTTCCTCCAGGTGCTGACGCTGATCGTGCTGCCGCAGGCGTTCCGATCGGTGATCGCGCCGCTGACCAACGTCATGATCGCCCTGCTGAAGAACACCACGGTCGCTTCGATCATCGGTGTCGCCGAGGCCTCGCTGCTGATGTCGGACATGATCGAGAACGAGTCCGACTCACTGCTCCTGGTCTTCCTCATCTTCGCCGTCGGGTTCGTGATCCTGGTCCTCCCCCTCGGCCTGCTGCTGGGCTGGGTCGCCAAGAAGGTCGAGGTCAAGCGATGAGCACGCAAGCTGTCCTTTACGACGCCCCCGGTCCGAAGGCGCGGGCGCGAAACTGGCTCTACAGCGTTCTTTTCGTGCTCGTCCTGGCGCTGGTGATCTACCTCGTCTACACCGGTTTCGACGAGAAGAGCCAGTGGGCAGGCGCGCTCTGGAAGCCTTTCGTCGACGGTGCGACGTGGACGCAGTTCCTGCTTCCCGGCTTGCTCAACACGCTGAAGGCGGCCGGACTCTCGATCGTGATCGCGCTGCCGATCGGTGCGCTGCTGGGCATCGGCCGGCTGTCCGAGCACAAGTGGATCCGGGTCCCGGTCAGCGCGATCGTCGAGTTCTTCCGGGCGATCCCGGTGCTGCTGCTGATGGTCTTCGCCGCCGCGTTCTACTCGTTCTACACGGGCATCGACGCTGAGATCCGCCCGCTGTTCGCTGCGGTGACCGGTCTGGTGCTCTACAACGGTTCGGTCATGGCCGAGGTGTTCCGGGCGGGCATCCTGGCCCTGCCCAGGGGGCAGGCGGAGGCGTCGTCCGCGCTGGGCCTGCGCAAGACCCAGACGATGATCAACGTCTTGCTTCCGCAGGCCGTCACGCTGATGCTGCCCGCGTTGGTCAGCCAGCTGGTCGTCATCCTGAAGGACACCGCGCTTGCCGGTCAGCTGACCATCGGCTTCGACGAGCTGATCCGGGCTTCCGGACCGCTCACCGGTCTCTACGGCAACACGATCCCGACGCTGATCGTGGTCGCGATCATCTTCATCGTGCTGAACCTGCTCCTGACCAAGCTGGCGAGCTGGCTGGAGAACAAGCTGGCACGAAGGAAGAAGGCTCCTCGCGGCGCCAAGCCGGTCCATGAGGCTCCGGCCTCAGTCGTCGACGCGACTGACTTCAACACCGGCCGCAGCCTCTAGAGCACTGGCCTGTCAAGGTCCTTTCCCTGCACTGATCGCAGGGAAAGGACCTTTTTATTTTGACACCCAGCAAATCGGCGTAACGCAAAATCAGTTCTCGGCGATGCCGAGCACTGAACCGTCAACGGAGGGGTGAGCGGGTAGCGCTTACGTTGACATCGATCACGGATCAGGCGTCGTATTTATTCCGCCACTAGTCCGATTAGTCCCACCAGGGCAAAACACCGTGGCCCAATTTCCAGCATGGGTCCACCCCCCATTGCGAACCAATTTCTGCCCCCCTAGGATTACCTGACAGAATACGACCGCTTGATACTTTCCAGTTCCAGAATCACACTTCGCCCGCCAGCCATTGCCAATCTCGGAAGGGCCATCCGTGCAATTTTCAGGCCAGGTTTCAGGAGAAACAATCGCACCACCTGAAGACGGTGCGCCAATTGCACCGCCCGGGGCCGCAACAAAAGTCAAACCTGTCATCAATACAACAGTCAAATAGTTTGCAAATCTCTTACCCGTAACACTATTTCCCATAGCTAAATGAGCCCTTTCAATGAGCCTCATCCCATCCACGTCAGGGCGCCAGGATCTCTACAGATAAAGCTTTCACGGTGACGTAGGGGTCGTATTGATACCCGAGGACTCCACATATGAATACCCCTGACAGTATGCCATCGAAATCCCACCCTTCCCTTCCCAGGTGCCAAAAAAGAAGGCAGTCTTTCCGGTGTCCCTGAATTTGCAGATAGCGATCGCCTGATAGAATCCGCCGTTAGGGTTCCGGCAATATGCGCCAGTCTGGTAAGTATTTACCACTTCGTCGCGGCAATCACTGGGCCAGCCCATCAACTGAACGCCCCCGGCTACCGAGATCACCGACTCCGCGGACACAGAAGCAGCAGCAACCGGGACACTTAACCCAAAGATAGACGCACTCAAGGCAGCAATAGCAAGCAGAGATCTCTTCATTTGACTCCTATGCTTAACATTGTCTCCATAGCAGACATAATCACGTCCACCGTCCGCCTAAACTTCACTGCGCAGGCTACATGTGAAATCACACATCAAAGGCGCCATCGCATTACCCTATGACAAAGACGGCAAATGAATAACTTTCCCCACTCTATAAAATAACAAGAAAAATCAAACCGAGAAGAAGGCAGAAGATTTCCTGAGCAACCATGCTCACAGCTGCAATTTCCTCCCCTTCACGCAACAACATCAACTTACAATAATACTTTCCAACCAGGTAAGCCGCCAATCGGGTGACCCCTTTATGATTGACCAGGAATGGCTAGGCCATAAGAATCCCCACACTATTCGCATCAAAGATCGAAGTCCTATCCGGAAAATCGTAGGAGGGAAGATGCAAATCGGCGATATCCGTTAATTGCATCTAAACAACGACTCCGCCGACGAGCACTGGCCACGTCGGCAGCCTTCGTGTCAGCATCCGAGCGCGGATGCTCCCCTAACCCACCTTGCCCAAGCCCCAGTTGATGACCTCAAAGAGGACAAGACCGCCACACTGGGCAGGCCGACTATCAGCTTGATGACCCACCGATTAGCCCTGTCAGTGGCCGTAGCTCTAGCGCGATCCCGAGTCGGTCGCTGTAGCTCTCCCAGACATGAAGGCCCCCTTCCTTGCGCCTAGCTACAGGAAGGGGCCTTCATGTACTCCGGGATAGGCCTGTTGGTCCTGTCGGGACAGCGGTCCGGTCGACTAGCGTCGGCCGTATGGCGGACCAGGCCGCGACGCTGCTCGAAGCGCTGCCGGATCTGGCGGGCAGGTCGGTTCTGGTCGTCGGGTGCGGCGATGGCCGCTATCCGCGACTGTTCCGCGCCGAGGGCGCCCGCCGCGTGGTCGGGGTCGACGCGGACCAGGTGCTGATCGCGGTCGCCCAGCGCGAAGAGGAACGGAATCCCGCCGGGATCTCCTACGAGGTCCATCAGCCCGTCCGACTGCCGGTGATGGGGACCTTCGACATCGTGACGGCGTTCCTGGACTCTCCCGATCCCCTCGGCCGTATCGCCGCGAGTCTCGCTCCCGGCGGGCTGCTCGTGGTCATCGCCACGAACGGGCTGTCCCTAGAAGAAAGCTTACGAGACAACGGTTTCCAGGACATCGTGCTGCATCGCCACGAAAGCGGCGACGTGCACAGCGCCCGCAAGGCGTCCTGAGTCGCGCACCCTGGTGTCGAGCCAGGCTGGCCGGGGCTATGAATCCCGGCCGGTCGCCGGACCGTGCGCGTTCTGGCGGCGCGGAACGCACGGACCCCACACCGCCGCACCGGTACGACGGAACAGGTCTCCCCGCCGTGCCGGGGGTTTGGCCTGGAACACGCCTCCGGCGCACACTGCGCACCGGAGGCGTTTCGTTCCAGAAGCACCCCTGCCAGGAATCGAACCTGGACCCCGGCATTCGTAGTGCCGTGCTCTTTCCGTTGAGCTACAAGGGTTCACATACAATAAGAAAACCGCCCGATTCGGTTTCCCGAAGGGCGGCTCCACTGGCTCGTCGTCGTGTCACGACGACGGCGGGGAGCCGTCTTTTTCCGGCATGCCGAGGCGAGCCGGACATGCGTCGGCAACCTCGCGTCGCCACATCATGTTCGTCATTCACGCTCCCTCGATCGGTGTATGAGCTCATCTTCCGCGACCACACGATCGTGGTCAATTTCTTTTCGCCCGAACGAAGGACCAGGTCAAGAGCCTGATTGCAACCCGTTAACCTGAATGCTACGTTTTTGGTGATCGATTGTCGAAGCGCAGGGGGCGCTGGATGAGAGTCGACGATCCCCTGGGGAGGGACGCATTCATGAAAGCCATTCGCAAGACGGCGGGAATCGCTGTCACCGCCGGAATACTGGCGACTTTGTTCCTGACACCACCGGCCTATGCCGACACGGACACGCCCTTCGGCAAGGGCAATTGTTCGGGCCGGTTGCAGGGATTCACCACGTCCGATCAGTCCGGTTCCTGGGAACAGCTCAACGTTTCTTCCGGCTGTAACGCGAACGAGCCGCTCGTATTGCAGCTCCAGACCGAACTGCTCTTCTACGGCATCGCCAGCAACGGGAGCCGGACCGAGTTCGTCGGGCCGACCACGGGCAACCACCTGGTCAAGGGCCCGCCGAACGCGCGGCAAATGCTCGCCCAGGCCAGCGCGCCGCCCACCGGTTTCGACCAGTACTGCGCCTCCGCGACGGTCTATTACAGCGGCGTCGCCGGCGACCCGTCGGGCGGCGGGACACTCACCCAGGATTCCGGCGTCGTCTGCTGGAGCTGACGGGAAGAGGTTGTGATGAACAAGAAGTCCTGGCTGCTCGCCGGTGCGGCGAGCCTGGCCCTCACCTCGGTTCCCGCTGTCGCCGAGGCCGGCTTCCCGGCCTGCTGGGGTCAGCTGAACATCGCGGGCCGCGATCTCGGCAGCGCCATCGAATGGGGCGGGCTGTACACCTGTCAGCCGGTCATCGGCGGCGACTACGACGCGGACTGGAACGTCTCCTCGGACGGCGTCGTGATCCGGTCCGGGAAGTTCCAGCCCGCCATCAACGACACGCAGACGGCGTTCCCGGTCACCTACGTGAATCTGCCGAATCCGGCGCCGCTCGTCTCCAAGCACGTCAAGGTGTCGGTGACGTTCAACGCGGCGCCGCCGTCGAAGGCGTCCCTGTCGACGGAACGGGACGTCACCTACGACCCGAACGGCTAAACCTATGGAGGGCGGGGTCGGGTGGGTCGTGAGTGGCGATTCGGGTCAGAGCCAAAGATGTCTTAGATACCTACGGCGGGTGAGTCGGGGGTCGCGGTGTCCGTGAAGGCCTCTTGGGTTCATGGGGTGGTTGCAATGCTCTGAGGTGGGTGGGTGTTGCGGGTGCTGGGTGTTGGGGAGTTGCCGCGTGAGGTGAAGGTCGGGTTCTGGGGGTTGGTGCGGGCTGGGTTGCCGGCGAAGCCGGCGGCCCAGGTGCTCGGGATCGGTCATACGACGTGTTCACGGTGGTTCCGTGAGGCTGGCGGGGTGATGAGCAACGCACCCCGCTTGTTGTCGGACCGGTTCCTGTCGCTGGCCGAACGCGAGGAGATCATGGTTCTGCGGGCGCGGGGTGAGTCCCAGGCGGAGATCGGCAGGATTCTCGGGCGGAGCGCTGGGACGATCTCTCGGGAGCTGGCCCGTAACACCGTGGCGGGTCGGGAGTATCGGGCCAGCGTGGCCCAGGCCGCGGCGGCGCGGCGAGCGAAGCGGCCGAAGGTCGCCAAACTCGCCGTCGACGGTCACCTGCGGGACCTGGTGCAGGACGGGTTGTTGCAGAAATGGTCTCCTCAGCAGGTCAGTAAAGTCTTGCGGGAGAACTACGCGGACCACCCGGAGTTACAGGTGTCGCACGAAACGATCTACCAAGCGCTCTACGTGCAATCCCGCGGCGCGCTGCGCCGTGAGCTCACCGCATGTCTGCGGACCGGGCGGGCGTTGCGTAAACCGCAGCGTCAGGCTCAGGTGCGCAGGGAACGGGCGCCGGGACGGATCCAGGGGATGGTCAACATCTCCGAGCGTCCCGCCGAGGTTGAGGACCGGGCGGTGCCGGGACACTGGGAAGGTGATCTGATCTGCGGGACCGGGCACGGTTCGGCGATCGGGACGCTGGTGGAGCGCACCACCCGGTTCGTGATGTTGCTGCACTTGCCCGACGGGCGTGACGCGGCGACGGTGGCCGAGGCGATGGCGGCGATGATCGCGACTCTGCCCGAGTCGATGATGGCGTCGCTGACGTGGGATCAGGGCAAGGAAATGGCTCACCACACCAGGATCACCGCGGAGACCGGGGTGCAGGTCTACTTCGCTGATCCGCACTCGCCGTGGCAGCGGGGGACCAACGAGAACACCAACGGGTTGCTGCGGCAGTACTTTCCCAAGAGAACCGACCTCTCGGTCTATTCCGCGGAGTACCTCGCCGCGGCCGCCGCACAGCTCAACGAACGACCGCGTAAGACACTCGGCTGGCTAACACCAGCCGAGTGCCTGCGGCGGCTACTCTTCCCAGACGAAACAACCAGCATTGCAACCACCAGTTGAATCCGCCACTCCTTGAGGGACCCAGGGTCCCTCAAAGTTCCCCTCACCCGATCTGGAACAACCCTCCAGCCCCAGCAACCCCACCGATCCCGGCGACGGCGTGTGAAGGCCCCCTTCCCTCGGTTCAGCCGAGGAAACTCGACCTTCACACCTTCCCCCACTACATGAAGGACCCCTTCACTGCGCCTAGCGCAAGGAAGGGGGCCTTCACGTACAACAGGGCGACCAGAGTGCCGAAACGTGGTCGGCCAGATAGGTCGTGAGTGGCGATTCGGGTTAGAACCCGAATCGCCACTCACGACCACCTTGACCCAGCCGCTGCCGCCGCTCGGCTGTCCTGAAGGCCACCTTTGAGACGATCAACGTCCCCAAGGTGGCCTTCAGGACATGGGAGCAGGCACGCCCCTCACGAGGCCGGTCTACTGGTCCCGCCGGAAAAGCTTGTTCCCCAGCCACACGATGGGGTCGTACTTCCGGTCCGCAACGCGTTCCTTCATCGGGATCAGCGCGTTGTCGGTGATGTGGATGCCCTCCGGGCACACGTCCGAGCAGCACTTGGTGATGTTGCAGTAGCCGAGCCCGTGTTCTTCCTGCGCCTCGTCACGCCGGTCGGCGACGTCGAGGGGATGCATCTCGAGTTCGGCGATGCGCATCAGGTACCGAGGCCCGGCGAAGGACTCCTTGTTCTCCTCGTGGTCACGCACCACGTGGCAGGTGTTCTGGCACAGGAAGCACTCGATGCACTTGCGGAACTCCTGCGAGCGCTCCACGTCGATCTGCTGCATCCGGTACTCCCCCGGCTTCAGCTCCGGGGGCGGGGTGAACGACGGGATCTCCCGGGCCTTGGTGTAGTTGAACGACACGTCGGTCACCAGGTCGCGGATCACCGGGAACGTCCGCATCGGCGTCACGGTGATGACCTCGTCCTCGGTGAAGGTCGACATCCGGGTCATGCACAGCAGCCGCGGCTTGCCGTTGATCTCGGCCGAGCACGATCCGCATTTGCCCGCCTTGCAGTTCCACCGCACCGCCAGATCCGAGGCCTGGGTGGCCTGCAACCGGTGGATGATGTCGAGGACGACCTCGCCTTCGTTGACCTCGACGGTGTAGTCCTGCAGATCGCCGGAGTCCGCGTCGCCGCGCCAGACCCGGAAACTCGCCTTGTAGCTCATGCCGGACCCCCGGGGTGCGAAGTCAGTTCTTCGTCGGTGTAGTACTTCCCGAGCTCGGACAGTTCGAACAGCTCCAGCAGGTCCTGCCGCAGCGGGGTCTGTGCCTTGACCTCGATGCCGATCTCCGGCACCACCGGGTTGTCACCGGGTGCGGCCGAGCAGACCAGGAGTTTGTTGCGCCACTGGGCGTCCATGCCCGGATGGTCGTCGCGTGTGTGCCCGCCGCGGCTTTCGGTCCGCAGCAGCGCGGCCCGCGCCACGCATTCGCTGACCATCAGCATGTTCCGCAGGTCGACGGCGAGGTGCCAGCCGGGGTTGAACTGCCGGTGCCCTTCGACGGTGACCCGCTTGATCCGCCCGCGCAGTTCCCCGAGCTTCTCCAGCGCCCGCTCGATCTCCTCCGACTTGCGGATGATGCCGACCAGATCGTTCATCGACTGCTGCAGTTCGGTGTGCAGGCTGTACGGGTTCTCCTCGACGCCGTCGCCCGGCGGGTCGAACGGCGCGAGCGCCATCGCCGCGGCGGCGTCCACATCGGACTGATCGACCTTGGGGCGGTCCGTCAGGTCCGCGACGTAGGACGCGGCACCGAGTCCCGCGCGGCGGCCGAAGACGAGCAGATCCGAAAGCGAGTTCCCGCCGAGCCGGTTCGACCCGTGCATCCCGCCCGAGCACTCGCCCGCGGCGAACAGCCCCGGCACGCTCGACGACGCGGTGTCCGGGTCGACCTCGATCCCGCCCATCACGTAGTGACAGGTCGGGCCGACCTCCATCGGTTCCTTCGTGATGTCGACGTCGGCGAGTTCCTTGAACTGGTGGTACATCGACGGCAGCCGTTTGCGGATCTCCTCCGCGGGCAGCCTGCTGGCGATGTCGAGGAAGACCCCGCCGTGCGGCGATCCCCGGCCCGCCTTGACCTCGGAGTTGATCGCGCGCGCCACTTCGTCGCGTGGCAGCAGGTCCGGGGTGCGCCGGTTCTTCTCCTGGTCGGTGTACCAGCGATCGGCTTCGTCCTCGCTGTCCGCGTACTGCCCCTTGAACACGTCGGGGACGTACTCGAACATGAACCGTTTGTCCTCGGTGTTCTTGAGGACACCACCGTCGCCGCGGACACCTTCGGTGACGAGGATCCCCTTCACACTCGGCGGCCAGACCATGCCCGTCGGGTGGAACTGGACGAACTCCATGTTGATGAGCGTCGCCCCGGCCCGCAGCGCCAGCGCGTGCCCGTCACCGGTGTACTCCCACGAGTTCGAGGTGACCTTGAACGACTTCCCGATACCGCCGGTGGCCAGCACCACCGCCGGCGTCTCGAACAGGATGAACCGGCCGCTCTCGCGCCAGTACCCGAAAGCGCCCGAGATCCGGCCGTCCTCGGTCAACAGCTCGGTGATCGTGCATTCGGCGAAGACCTTGATCCTCGCCTCGTAGTCGCCGGTCTCCTTGAAGTCCTCTTGTTGCAGCGAAACGATCTTCTGCTGCATCGTGCGGATCAGTTCGAGCCCGGTACGGTCGCCGACGTGCGCGAGCCGCGGGTACGTGTGCCCGCCGAAGTTGCGCTGGCTGATCCGGCCGTCGGCGGTGCGGTCGAACAGCGCGCCGTAGGTCTCCAGTTCCCAGACCCGGTCCGGCGCCTCCCTGGCGTGGAGTTCGGCCATCCGCCAGTTGTTGAGGAACTTCCCACCACGCATGGTGTCGCGGAAGTGCACCTGCCAGTTGTCGTTCGAGTTCGCGTTGCCCATCGACGCCGCGCAGCCGCCTTCGGCCATCACCGTGTGCGCCTTGCCGAACAGCGATTTGCACACCACCGCGACGCTGAAGCCGCGTTCACGGGCTTCGATGACCGCGCGGAGACCGGCACCGCCGGCACCGATCACCACCACGTCGTAGTTGAGCCGTTCGACCTCGGTCATAGAAAGAGCCACCTCAAAGCTTGTCGCCGGGGACGGGAGATTCCCTCGCCGCTAGTTGATGAACCGCAGATCCGAGATCGCACCGCTGGCCACGAGCATCACGTAGAGGTCGGTCAGCACGAGCGTGCCGAGCGTCGTCCACGCGAGCGCCATGTGCCGGGTGTTGAGCTTCGTGATCTGCGTCCAGATCCAGTAGCGGACCGGATGTTTCGAGAAGTGCTTGAGCCTGCCGCCGGTCACGTGACGGCACGAGTGGCACGACAACGTGTACGCCCACAACAGGATCACGTTGCCGGTCAGCACGATGTTGCCGAGCCCGAAACCGAACCCGCCGTCGGGGCCGTGGAACGCGGTGATCGCGTCGTAGGTGTTGACCAGCGAGACGACCACGGCCACGTAGAAGAAGTAGCGATGGACGTTCTGGATGATCAGCGGCAACCGGGTCTCACCGGTGTATTTCGCGTGCGGTTCGGCGACCGCGCAGGCGGGCGGCGAGAACCAGACGGCCCGGTAGTAGGCCTTGCGGTAGTAGTAGCAGGTCAGCCGGAAGCCGAGCAGGAACGGCAGGACCAGGAAGCCGAGCGGGATGAAGCCCGGCAGTTCGCCGAACCAGGCCCCGAAGTGCCGGGAGCCTTCGACGCAGGATTCCGAGACGCAGGGCGAATAGAACGGCGTCAGGTAGTGGTACTCGGGCACCCAGTAGGCGGTGCGCACGAAGGCCCTGATCGTCGCGTAGATGATGAAGGTGGAGAGGCCGAGGACGGTCAGCAGCGGGGAGAGCCACCACCGGTCGGTGCGCAGCGTTCGTTCGGCGATCCGGGCCCGCGACGGCGCGCGGACCCCCGTACCCCGTCCGGCCTCTTTGCCGGCGGGGGCGCTCACCGCTGGTCGCGCTTGTAGCCGCCGACGCCTTCGTCATCGGCGCCGTGCCAGAGCGCCGGGTCGTAGGGCGTGTCGGGTATCTGGACACGGTCGGCGGCCTTCGCTTGCGCGGGTACCGCGTTCGGGGTCGTGTCGAGATCGGTCGCGTCGATGTCGAGTCGCTCCACGTCGTTCGCCAGGCGTTGTACCGCCGACGCGTCGCCGTATCGGGACCGCAGCGCGCCGACGCACTGCCTCAGCTGACCGATGGCTCGCCGAAGCTCGGCGATCTCTGTGGTGGACATCGGTACCTCCCGATGGTCGGTTCGGTTGGCCGCTTGAGCCTGAGAGGGCAAGCGATCCTCGCCATCCCGACTCTGCCGCGCGTTGTGCAATGTGACAAGTAGCACAGTAGAACCCAGTGGCGTGACGGAGGTCACGCGAGTCGATCTTCTGTATCGATTTTGATTCGGGCTTTCCCCTGGGTTACTGTGGCCACTGTCACGACCCAGCGGCGCCAGCGTTGCCGTCCCGCGGACCACCACGACCTGTGATCCGGAGCCGGACAATGAGCACCGCCCCGAACGTCCACCCCATCATCGCCGAAGTCACCGAGCGCGTCGCCGCCCGCAGCGCCGAAACCCGCGCCGCGTATCTCGAGCGCGTCACCGCCGCCCACGAAGAAGGTCCCGTACGGCGTGGACTCGACTGCAGCAACCTCGCCCACGGCTTCGCCGCGATGGAAGGTGTCGACAAAGCGGCACTGCGCGCCGCGCGGGCGCCGGGCGTCGCGATCGTCTCGTCCTACAACGACATGCTTTCGGCGCACCAGCCGATGCAGGAGTACCCCGCCATGCTGAAGGGGTCGGTCCGCCAGGCGGGCGGGGTGGCCCAGTTCGCCGGCGGCGTGCCCGCGATGTGCGACGGCGTCACGCAGGGCCGCCCGGGCATGGAGCTGTCGCTGTTCAGCCGCGAGGTGATCGCGATGTCGACCGCGATCGCGCTGTCCCACGACATGTTCGACGCGGCGCTGCTGCTCGGCGTCTGCGACAAGATCGTGCCGGGCCTGCTGATCGGCGCGCTGTCCTTCGGGCACCTCCCGGCGATCCTGGTGCCCGCCGGGCCGATGAACTCGGGCCTGCCGAACAAGGAGAAGGCGCGCGTGCGCCAGCTCTACGCCGAGGGCAAGGCGACTCGCGAAGACCTGCTGGACGCCGAAGCGGCTTCGTACCACTCGGCGGGCACCTGCACCTTCTACGGCACGGCGAACTCGAACCAGATGGTCGTCGAGGTGATGGGCCTGCACCTGCCGGGCGCCAGCTTCGTGCAGCCGAACTCGCCGCTGCGGCGCGTCCTCACCGAAGAGGCCGGACGGCGCGTGGTGAAGCTTTCGCGCGGCGAGGAGTACACGCCCGTCTCGCGCGTGATCGACGAGAAGGCCGTCGTCAACGGCGTCATCGCGCTGCTCGCCACGGGCGGCTCGACCAACCACACGATGCACCTCGTCGCGATCGCGGCGGCCGCGGGCATCCAGCTGACCTGGGACGACTTCTCCGACCTGTCGTCGGTGATCCCGCTGCTGGCGCGCGTGTACCCGAACGGAAGCGCGGACATCAACCACTTCCACGCCGCCGGGGGCATCCAGTTCCTGGTCGGCACGCTGCTCGACGCGGGCCTGCTGCACGAAGACGTCCAGACCGTCGCCGGGCCGGGACTGCACCGCTACCGGCAGGAGCCGATCCTGTCCGAGGGCGAACTCGTCTGGCGCGACGTGCCGACGCGCAGCCTCGACGAAGACGTCCTGCGCCCCGCGTGGCGGCCGTTCGCCGCCGACGGCGGGCTGCGCATGGTCGCGGGCAACCTCGGCCGCGCGGTGATCAAGGTGTCCGCGGTGGCCCCGGAGCACCGGGTCGTCCAGGCCCCGGCGCGGGTGTTCACCGACCAGAAGTCCTTCAAGGACGCTTTCGCGGCCGGCGAGCTGGACCGCGACGTCGTCGTGGTCATCCGGCAACAGGGCCCGCAGGCCAACGGGATGCCGGAACTGCACGGGCTCACCCCCGCGCTGGGGGTGCTGATGGACCGCGGGCACCAGGTGGCGTTGCTCACCGACGGCCGGATGTCCGGCGCGTCCGGCAAGATCCCGGCGGCGATCCAGGTGACCCCGGAAGCCGCTGTGGGCGGCCCGATCGCGCGCATCGCCGACGGCGACGTCGTCCGTCTCGACGCCAAGGCCGGGACGCTGGACGTCTTCGTGGGTGACGAAGAACTCGCCCGCCGTGAACTGGTGGACTCCCCGCCTTCGGAGGCATCCTGGACCGGCACCGGCCGGGAGCTGTTCGCGGCGCTGCGCCGCGCGGTCGGCCCCGCCGATCAGGGCGCGAGCGTGTTCGGACCGCTCACGCCGGAACACTTCGGCGCTCCGGCGCACACGTTGACCCCTGTGGAGGTAACCCAGTGACCACCGGCGCCGACCTGCTCGGCCTGTCCCCCGTGATGCCCGTCGTCGTCCTCGACGACGCCGCCGACGCGGTGCCCACCGCGCGGGCACTGCTCGCGGGCGGGATCGGCGTGATCGAGCTGACCCTGCGCACCCCGGCGGCACTCGCCTCGATCGAGCGGATCGCCGCGGAGGTCCCGGAGATCGTCATCGGTGCCGGCACGGTCACCGCCCCGGAGCACGCCAAGCAGGCCGCCGACGCCGGTGCGAAGTTCCTGGTGACCCCGGGCTGCACGGACTCGGTCCTGGACGCCGCCTTCGACACCGGCCTGCCGTTCCTGCCGGGCGCGAGCACGGTGTCCGAGGCGATGCGGCTGGCCGAACGCGGGCTGACCGCGCTGAAGTTCTTCCCCGCCGAGGCCAGCGGCGGCGTGGCGTACCTGAAGTCGATCGGCGGGCCCTTGCCCGGGCTGCGCTTCTGCCCGACCGGCGGGATCACCGTGAAGACCGCGCCGGACTACCTCGCACTGTCCAATGTGGGCTGCATCGGTGGTTCGTGGCTGACGCCGAAGGACGCGTTGGCGGCCAAGGACTTCGAGAAGATCGAGGCCTTCGCGGCGGAGGCTTCGAAGCTCTGATGCGTAGGGTGAAGGCCGCTTTCGCGAAGGCGGCCTTCACCGTTCTCAGAGTGGGAGCTGGTACTGGATGAAGCCCCGGTTGATCGCGACCTGGTCGTACAGCCGTCGCGCGGTGACGTTGGATTCCTTGGTGTGCCAGTAAACGCGCTCGCAGTCACGGTCACGGGCCCAGTCCGCGACGGCTTCGATCAAGGCCCGGGCGACCCCTTCGCCACGGGCTTCCGGCGCGGTGAACAGGTCTTGCAGGTAACAGACGTCGGTGAGCGCGGATGTGCTGGGGTGCACCAGAAAGTGCACGATCCCGACGAGCTTCCCGTCCAGGCGGGCACCCAGCGCGTGCATCCGTCGTCCCTCACGGAATTCGCGCCAAGCGCGGTCGTAGACCTCTTGGGGCGCAACGCGTTCGTAGAAGGCGATGTAGGAGCGGAAGAGATTCTCCCAGGCTTCGCGGTCTTCGGGTTGCGGCGGCGCGATGGTGATCATGGTGTCCTCCCGGTGATCACCCGAGCCTAGGTGTCGATCGCCGGGCCGCGAGTGGCCAATCGCGCGGTAAAGCGAGCTGCCACTCACGACCCGGTTCAGCTCACCGCCTGCTTCACCAGGGCCGCGACGCGCTCCTCCACCTCGGCGGTGACCTCGGTCAGCGCGAAGGCTGTCGCCCACATCTCACCGTCGTCCAACCGGGCCTCTTCGTTGAAGCCGAGCGTCGCGTAGCGCGTCTTGAACTTGGACGCTCCCTGGAAGAAACAGACGATCTTGCCGTCCAGCGCGTAAGCGGGCTGGCCGTACCAGAGCTTCGGCGCGAGCATCGGGGCGTTGGCCTTCACGATGGCGTGGACCCGCTCGGCCAGCACGCGGTCTTCGTCGGGCATCTCGGCGATCTTCGCGACCACGTCCTGCTCCGCCGCCGCCGCTTTGTCGGCGCTCGAACCGCGACGCGCGGCCTTCTTCATGTCCTGGGCGTGTTCCTTCATCGCGGCCTTTTCTTCGGCCGTGAATCCTTCGTACGTGGTGCTCATGGCGTTTTCTCCCTGGTAGGCGGCGAGCGGGGGCATCCGGTAGTGGCACATCAGGACTGGGCGGCGAGCGTGGAGGTCTCCCAGGCGAAACCGTCCAGGTCGGTGAACGGGGCGGCGCCGCAGATCGCGATACGGTGCGAGCCGGTGCCTTCGGGAGACACGCCCGCGTCCTTGGCCAAGGCCTTGCGCCGGTACAGCGCCAGCTTGACCGGGCTCGACCCGGATTCGAACTCGACGTACACGCGGCCAAAGCTCTTCCCGACGGTGAAGCCGTTCTCGGCGTAGAACTTCTTGCTCGCGGCCACGTCGGCGACGCCCAGCAGCAGCACGATGCCGTCGATCTCCCGGGTGGCCGGACCGGTGTTCTTCTTCGCGGAGGTGGCGATCTTCCAGATCGCGCCGTCCGGGGCCTGGACGACGCCTCCGTAGCCCCACATCGACTTCGTGGCGGGCTTGAGGACGGTCGCCCCGGCCGCGACGGCGGCGTCGATGAGAGCGTCGGCGTTGGCGGGCTGGGAAACCACGAGGGAAAGGGTGTAGCCGCGGAAGCCGATGTTCGGCTCTTGCGCGGCCCGCAGGCGCAGCTGGGTGTCGAGCCCGAAAGCGGCGGTGTAGAAGCGTTCGGCGGCCTCGGTGTCGGCCACTTCGAGGGTCACGGCGTCGATGAAGTTCATGCCGGTAACGCTATTTCTCAGCGGACGTCCGGTGCTTCTCGATTCCTGATCGGTCGTATCGACGCAGGTCAGAGCTTTCCGCGGACAGCAAAACACCGGCCGGCGGGCAAACGGCCCGCTCGGCCGGTGAGCAGCTCAAGTGTGGGGTGACGCAGGATCTCAGTCGAGGGCGGCGTCGTCCAGGAGTGCCGCTTCGGCGCCGAACTCGCGGAGTTCGTCACGGATCACGGTGTAGGCCAGCCCCTGGGGATAGCCCTTGCGGGCGAGGAAGCCCAGCAGGCGGCGGATCGCCGTCTGCTCGTCGACGTTGCCCAAGGAGCGCATGCGCTTCCGTACCAGCTCTCGGGCGCGCTGCTCCTCTGCCTCTCGGTCCACCTCGTCGGCGGCCTGGACGGCGATATCCCCATCGATTCCTTTGCGTTTGAGTTCGGTCACGAGAGCGTTCCGCGACAGGCCCATGTTGGCATGCCGGGAACGAACCCACATTTCGGCGAACTCGGCGTCGTTGATGAGCCCTGCCTGGTCCAGCTTACCGAGCAGGGTCTCCGTCGTCTCCTCGTCGAAGCCCTTGCGCTTCAACGCCTGACGAAGTTCATCCGTGGAACGCGGGCGCGCGGCCAGGAGATCGAAGCAGATCTCCTTGGCCTTCTTCCTCCGCTCGTCCGGCGGCAGCTCCGCCGGATCCACCTTGGGCGCACGCATTCAGCTCTCACTCCAGTCGCAAGTCATCCACCCGGCACGACCACGGCCGGGGTCCGGGGGCTCCTAGAAGTCGACCGGCGCGGGAGCGGCTTCGGCGTCGACGACGGCGCCGATACCGAGCTTCTCCTTGATGCGCTTCTCGACCTCGTTGGCGATGTCCGGGTTCTCGAGCAGGAACTTGCGCGCGTTCTCCTTGCCCTGGCCCAGCTGATCGCCCTCGTAGGTGTACCAGGCGCCGGACTTGCGCAGGATGCCCTGGTCGACACCCATGTCGATCAGCGAGCCCTCGCGCGAAATGCCCTTGCCGTACAGGATGTCGAACTCGGCCTGCTTGAAGGGCGGCGCGACCTTGTTCTTCACGACCTTGACGCGGGTGCGGTTACCGACGGGCTCGCCGCCGTCCTTCAGCGTCTCGATGCGGCGGACGTCCAGCCGGACCGACGCGTAGAACTTCAGCGCCTTACCACCGGTGGTGGTCTCCGGGGAGCCGAACATGACGCCGATCTTCTCGCGCAGCTGGTTGATGAAGATCGCGGTGGTGCCGGAGTTGCTCATCGCACCGGTCATCTTCCGCAGCGCCTGGCTCATCAGCCGGGCCTGGAGACCGACGTGGCTGTCACCCATCTCGCCCTCGATCTCGGCGCGCGGCACGAGCGCGGCGACCGAGTCGATGACCAGGATGTCGAGCGCGCCGGAGCGGATCAGCATGTCCGCGATCTCGAGCGCCTGCTCACCGGTGTCCGGCTGGGAGACCAGCAGCGCATCGGTGTCGACGCCGAGCTTCTGGGCGTAATCCGGGTCCAGCGCGTGCTCCGCGTCGATGAACGCGGCGATGCCGCCGTTCCGCTGCGCGTTGGCGACCGCGTGCAGCGCGACGGTGGTCTTACCGGAGGACTCCGGACCATAGATCTCGATGACCCGGCCGCGGGGCAGGCCACCGATCCCGAGCGCGACGTCGAGGGCGATGGCACCGGTGGGGATGACCTCGATCGGCACACGGCCCTCTTCGCCGAGGCGCATGACCGAGCCCTTGCCGTACTGCTTGTCGATCTGGGCGAGGGCCAGTTCGAGCGCCTTGTCCTTGTCGGGTGCTGCTGGTGCCATGGAGTCCACCTCGTTGGTTGAGCCGGTAAGGCTTGTTTCAGTTCTGAGCTGTCGGGTCCGACGCTACGGGCGACCACCGACAATTCCAGGCCTCGCGCCCAAGCTGTGGATCGCTGACCCCGTTGTGGACAACACCCTAGACGAACGTGTGTTCGACCCCGTGGCCGACACGCCGTCGCGCTAGAGTTCTTGCCCTTTCACCGAGGTCAGCGCCGCTCCTGCGGGACCTCGAAGGCGTTGCAGACCGCCCGCCAGACGTCCTTGGCCGAGGTTCCCGCGGCGAGGGCCTGTTCGACGGTCCGGCCCCCGAGTTCACCGAAGACGTGATCCCTGGAAAGGGTTTCCGCACGTCCGGGACCGAATTCGTCGGCCATCAGCCGCCGGAAGACCGTGATACGCATCGGGCGGAGTCTAGCCCGGGCTCCGGCTCGAAACGCGTGAAGCCCCCTTGGTCGCCGGCAGTGGGGCGCTTGGGGTCGTGAGTGGCCAGGACGGTTGGTGGACCCGTGTTTGCCTGCTCACTGGATCCCGATGCCATCTCGGTGGGCTTGTTCTGGTTGCTGACGTGGGCGAGCGGGAAGGATTGGGGACACTCGACGTCCCGATTCCTTCACGCTCGACCGCGCCGCCGCTGCCACTTCGCATGTGCGCTGGTCAGGTGTGGGTAGGCAAATACCGGTCCGTTCTAGCCACTCACGAGCCCCACTACGCTCTGGCACCTTGGTCGCCTGCAGTACGTGAAGGCCCAGCTACTCCCCCGGCTGGACGCTCTTCTCGAAGTAGTCGGCCAGTTCACCCGGCGTCGGGGTCTGTCCTTCGGCCGGGACCTGGTAGATGAAGCCGACCAGCGGCCGGTCGGTCACGGTGAACACCAGGACGGCCGCGTTCCGCCCGGCGGCCGAGGAGTACTGACCCTCGAGGGCGTTGCCCGCCCACTTGGCCTCGGTGCGGTCGCCGCCCGCCGACTTGAGCAGTCCGTCGGTGTAGGCCTTGAGCTTCTCCGCGGAGTCGCTCTGCAGGTAGGTCACCTGGGTCCCGGCGCGCCCCGGCGCGGAACAGGTCGAGGTCATGCCGAGGTTCTCCGCCGGTTTCGCCGGTCCGTTGCCCATCCCGGGCTTGCAGTCGCCGGTGTCGGCGATCTTCCCGGCGAGCTGGCGCAGGCAGCCGGTGAGGCCCTTGTCGTCGGCCGTGCCGGCTGTCTTGCACTCGTCGGCGGTGTAGGTCGTCGCCGACGAGGCCGTCAGGAAGTACACGAGCCCGGCGGCGATCAGCACGACGACCGCCGCGATGGCGCCGATGACGAGCGGCTTCTTCTTGCTCGCGGGTGCCTTGTCGGCGGGGGCCTGCCCGGCCAGGGAGTACGTCGGGAAGTTCGTCGGCGCGGGCTGCTGCACCTGCTGCGGGCCGCTGTTGGGGTAGCCCGACTGCGGGAAACCGCCGGACTGGCCGGGTCCGTTCTGGTAGCCGGGGATCGACGCGACCTGCTGCGGCGGCGCGTACGGGCCCGAAACGCCGGGGCCGACCTGGTGCGCGCCGGTTCCCGCCGCGACCTGGCCTTCGACGCCCTGCGTACGCGTGCTGATCCCGTCGGAGGCGACGTGCTGCGCGCCGAGCGCGACAGCGGTCTCGGGCTGGTCGAGGCTGCCGGGGACGACGCCGAGCTTCTCCGCGATCAGGCTGCCGACCAGCGGAAGCCTGCTCGAACCGCCGACGAGGTAGATACCGGCGAGCCGGTCCGGGGTCATCCCGGCGGAGCGGACCACCCGCGCCATCAGCTCGACACTGCGCAGCATCGACGGCCGCACCAGCGCTTCGAGTTCGCCTCGCGTCACGAGGACGTCCTCGAACGGCTCCGGCATCGGGACCTCGGTCTGCGGGTGCCGTGAGAGGGCCTCCTTCGCCGCCTTCACGTCCTCCTGCAGCGCGCGTCGCGTACGACGGTCCGGAGTGGACTCGGGCCGCAGGACCCGCTGCCAGCGCTGGGGATCCTTGTGCGAGACCTCGCGACCGACGTGCACCAGGAGCGCCTGGTCGACGTCGAGGCCGCCGAGGTCGGGAAGGCCGTCTTCGGCGACGACGGTGAAGCCGCCGTTGGGGGTCGCGCCGACGATGGCGACGTCGAAGGTGCCGGCGCCGAGGTCGTACACGGCGAGCGCCTGGCCGGGCGCGAGCGTCTTGCCGGGGAACGACGCGAAGTGCGCGGCCGCGGCGACCGGCTCGGGGACGAGCACCAGGTTGCCGCCCATCCCGGCGAGCCGGGCGGCGGACAGGAGCACGTTGCGGCGGGTCTGACCCCACTGCGCGGGGTGGGTGAGCCGGACCTCGTCGGGCAGTTCGCCGCCGAGCTGGCGGGTGGTCTCGTCGAGGACGCGGCGCAGGATCGCGGCCAGCACCTCGGTGACGGGGATGACGTCGGTGCCCAGCAGGAGCGTCTGCTCGTCGATGCGGCGCTTGGGGTTGGGCTCGAAGCGGGTCGGGTCGAGGCGGGCGCGGCGTTCGGCGTCGCGGCCGACCATGATCGTGCCGTCTTCGGTGGCGAACACCGCGGACGGCATGTTGGCCGAGCCGTCGACCTCGACCACCCGCGGCGGCCTCCCGTGCGCCGAAAGCACGGCCACGGTGTTGGACGTCCCGAGGTCCACCGACAGGATCCGCACAGCTCATACCCCTTCAACAGACGAACGGCGGCCGCCCCAGTACCGATCCGGCCGCGCTGGCCGTGATGCTCCCATGAGCGAGGTCACCGTACGTGCGGAACCCGCCGAACTCGTCCCCGTCCGGGTGCCGTGTCACAGCCCTCGGAGCGAAACTGTCGGTGGTCCGGCGCACTATGGAGGGCGTGGCAGACGTACTCGACCTCTTCTCCCCCGCGACCAGGGACTGGTTCACCGGGGCCTTCGCCGCGCCCACCCGCGCGCAGGAAGGGGCGTGGCGGGCCGCGCACGCGAGGGAACACGCGCTGGTCGTGGCCCCGACAGGGTCCGGTAAAACACTGTCCGCGTTCCTCTGGGCGCTGGACAGACTGTCGGTCGAGCCGCCGCCGTCGGAGCCGCGGAAACGCTGCCGTGTCCTCTACGTCTCGCCGTTGAAGGCGCTGGCGGTCGACGTCCAGCGCAACCTGCGGGCGCCACTGGCCGGTATCTCGCAGGCGTCGCGGCGGCTGGGGCTGCCGGTGCCGGACATCGGCGTCGGCATGCGCACCGGCGACACCACCGCCGCCGAACGGCGCTCCTTCGGCAAAACGCCGCCGGACGTGCTGGTCACCACGCCGGAGTCGCTGTTCCTCATCCTCACCTCGTCCGCGCGAGACTCGCTGCGCGGCGTGGAGACGGTGATCATCGACGAGGTGCACGCGGTCGCGGGCGGCAAACGCGGCGCGCATCTGGCCCTTTCACTCGAACGGCTCGACGCCCTCCTGGAGAAGCCCGCGCAGCGGATCGGGCTGTCGGCGACGGTCCGGCCGATCGACGAGGTCGCTTCGTTCCTGGCGGGCGGCAGGCCGGTCACCGTCGTCCAGCCGAAGCTCGCGAAGACGATCGAGGTCCGCGTCGAGGTCCCGGTCGAGGACATGTCCACTCTCGACAGTCCACAGGGGCCGAAGCAGAACGAAGACCTCGATGCCGGTCTCGCTCAGCTCCCCGGCGCGCTGGAGGAGATCGACGGCACCCCGCGGCGGCCGTCGATCTGGCCCGCGGTGGAGGAGCGGGTACTCGAACTGATCCAGGCGCACCGGTCGACGATCGTGTTCGCCAACTCGCGGCGGCTCACCGAGCGGATGACGGCCCGGCTCAACGAGCTCGTCGCGGAACAGACCGAGCTGGAGCCCGACCAGCGGTATCCGGCCGAGGCGATCGGCCAGTCCGGGCTCACCACCGGTGCGGCGCCGGTGATCGCGCGGGCACACCACGGTTCGATGTCGCGGGAGCAGCGCACCCACGTCGAAGAGGAACTCAAGACGGGCCGCCTCGCCTGCGTCGTCGCGACGTCCTCGCTGGAGCTGGGCATCGACATGGGCGCGGTCGATCTCGTCGTGCAGATCGAGGCACCGCCGACGGTCGCTTCGGGGCTGCAGCGGGTCGGCCGGGCCGGGCACCAGGTCGGCGCGGTGTCGAGCGGGGTGATGTTCCCGAAGTTCCGGGGTGACCTCGTCTCCTGCGCGGTGGTCGCGGAACGGATGGCGTCCGGCGCGATCGAGGCGGTGCGGTACCCGCGAAACCCGCTGGACGTGCTCGCGCAGCAGATCGTGGCGATGGTGGCGCTCGAATCGTGGACGGTCGACGAACTGGCCGCCCTCGCCCGCCGCGCGGCGCCCTTCGCTTCTCTGCCGGACGACGCGCTGTCCGCGGTGCTCGACATGCTCGCCGGGCGGTATCCCAGTGAGGAGTTCGGTGAACTGCGGGCGCGGATCACCTGGGACAGGGTCAGCGGTGAACTGCACGGCCGCCCGGGTTCGCAGCGGCTGGCGGTGACCTCGGGCGGCACGATCCCCGACCGCGGCCTGTTCACCGTGATGACGCCGGGCGGGGACGGCAAACCCGGGTCGCGCGTGGGTGAGCTCGACGAGGAGATGGTCTACGAGTCCCGCGTCGGGGACACGATCCTGCTCGGCACCTCCTCCTGGCGGGTCACCGACATCACCCACGACAGGGTGATCGTGGTGCCCGCGCCGGGTGAGCCCGCGCGGATGCCGTTCTGGAAGGGTGACGCTCCCGGGCGTCCGCTGGAACTGGGGCGCGCGCTCGGCGCGTTCGTCCGCGAACTGTCCACTTCGGAGCCTTCGGCGGCCAGGGAACGCGCCGCCGTCGCCGGGCTGGACGAGTACGCGTGCGACAACCTGCTCGGCTACTTGGAAGAGCAGAAGGCCGCCACACGGCATGTGCCGAACGACAAAACCGTGCTGCTGGAACGCTTCCGCGACGAACTCGGGGACTGGCGGGTCATCCTGCACTCCCCGTTCGGCGCCCAGGTCAACGCGCCGTGGGCGCTCGCGATCGCGGCCAGGCTGAGAGAGAACCGCGGGGTCGACGCGCAGGTGGCGCATTCCGACGACGGCATCGTGCTGCGGCTGCCGGAGGCCTTGGACTCCGAGGGCTCGGAAATCACCATCGGCGTCGAAGACGTACTGCTCGATCCGGAGGAGGTCGAGCAGCTGATCGTCGCCGAGGTCGGCGGTTCGGCGGTGTTCGCCGCGCGGTTCCGGGAATGCGCGGCGCGGTCGCTGCTGCTCCCCCGCCGGGATCCGCGCCGCCGCACGCCGCTGTGGCAGCAGCGGCAGCGCGCGTCGCAGCTGCTTTCGGTCGCGGCCAAGTACGAGCGGTTCCCCGTGGTGCTGGAAGCGATGCGGGAAGTCCTGCAGGACGTGTACGACGTCGGCGGGCTGCGTGAGCTGATGGCCGACGTCCGGTCGCGGAAGGTCAAGCTGGTCGAGGTCGAGACTCCGTCGGCGTCGCCGTTCGCGCGAAGCCTGCTCTTCGGCTACGTCGGGATGTTCCTGTACGAGACCGACGCCCCGCTCGCGGAACGGCGCGCGGCGGCGCTGGCGCTGGATTCGACGCTGCTGGCCGAACTGCTCGGCACCGAAGCGATCCGGGAACTGCTGGACGCCGAGGTCGTCGCCGAAGTCGAGCGCTCCCTGCAGCGGCTCGATCCCGACAGGCACGCCCGCAACGCCGAAGAAACCGCGGATCTGTTGCGGTTCCTCGGAGATCTCTCGATCGAGGAGGCCGCCGCACGGGGAATCCAGCGGGAATGGCTGGAGGAACTGGAATCCGCGCGGCGGGTGATCCGGGTCCGCATCGGCGGCGGCGAACGCTTCATCGCCATTGAGGACGCGGGCCGGGTGCGGGACGCGCTGGGCACCGCGTTGCCGGTCGGCGTGCCGGAGGCGTTCACCGAACCGGTCGAGGATCCCGTCGGCGACCTGCTGTCGCGCTACTCCCGTAGCCGTGGCCCGTTCAGTGCCCGGCAAGCCGCCGAGCGGTTCGGGCTGGGGACGGCCGTCGTCACCGGCGTGCTGGACAGGCTGACCGCGCAGGGCAGGCTGGTCCGGGGTGAGCTGAGCCCGGTCGGACATCCGGAGACCCACGGCGTCGGCATGGAATTCTGCGACTCGTCGGTGCTGCGCAGGCTCCGGCGGGCGTCGCTGGCTCGGCTGCGAGCCGAGGTGGAGCCGGTCGAACCGGCGGCACTGGGCAGGTTCCTGCCGTCGTGGCACGGTATCGGCGCGAGAGTGCGTTCGGCGCCGACGGCGGACGACGTGCTGTCCGTGGTCGAGCAACTGGCAGGCGCCCCGCTCCCGGCGAGCGCGGTCGAGTCGCTGATCCTGCCGAGCAGGCTGCCCGGCTACACCCCCTCGCTGCTCGACGAACTCACCACGGCGGGCGAGGTCACCTGGTGTGGCTGCGGTTCCCTGTCCGGCGGGGACGGCTGGCTCGCGCTCGCGCCGACGGACGTCGCCGATCTGTTGCTGCCCGACCTCGACGACGATCTGCCTTCCAGTCCGCTCCACGCGGCGATCCTGTCCACTTTGGAGGGTGGGGCGCAGTTCTTCCGCCAGCTCGTGGACCGGGCGTCACCGTTGGTCGAAACCCCGCCGAACGACGGCGAAGTCGTCGACGCGCTGTGGGATCTGGTGTGGGCCGGGATGGTCACCGGGGACACGCTGGGGCCGCTGCGGGCGCGCGTCTCCGGTTCCGGCGCGGCCCACAAACCCCGGCGTCAGGCACCTCGAGGCCGTTACGCGCGGCTTCGCGCCGGGCGACCGGCGATGCCGTCGCGTTCCGGGCCGCCGATGGTGGCCGGCCGCTGGGCGCTGACCCCGGAGCGCGAACCGGATCCGACCAGGCGTGCCCACGCGCGGACCGAGGCCTTCCTGGAACGGCACGGCGTGCTCACCAGGGGCGCGCTCGACACCGAGCGGGTGACGGGCGGTTTTTCCGGGATCTACAAGGTTTTGCGCGGGATGGAAGACTCGGGTCAGGTCGTCCGGGGTTACGTCGTCGAAGGGCTCGGCGCCGCGCAGTTCGCGGCGAAGGGCGCCGTCGACAGGCTGCGCGCGCAGTCCGGGAACCAGCGCACCACCCAGGAAGGGGCGGTCGTGCTCGCCGCCGCCGACCCGGCCCAGCCCTACGGCGCCGCGTTGTCGTGGCCCGCCGCGACGGGCGACACGAAGCACCGTCCGGCCAGGAAAGCGGGTGCCTTGGCAGTGCTCGTGGACGGCGTCCCGGCGATGTACGTCGAACGCGGCGGCCGGTCGCTGCTGAGTTTCACCGAGGATCAGGACACCTTGCGTTCGGCCGCGCGGGCCCTGTCCACGGCGGTCCGGGAAGGCTGGCTGGGGCAGCTCGCGGTGCAGAAGGCCGACGGCGAGGTGGCGCTCACCTCCGAGCTTTCGGCCGTCCTTCAGGAGGCGGGATTCCGGGCGACTCCCAAGGGGCTGCGCCTGCGGGCCTAGACTTGACGCCCAGACCTGCGGAGAAGGACGTTCGAACATGGTGATGCGCGACCTGCGCTACTTCGGGGATCCCGTGCTCAAGACCGTATGCGATCCGGTCACGACATTCGACAAGAAGATCGAGTCGCTGGTGACCGATCTGATGGACGGTGTGAAACCGGCGGGGCGCGCGGGTCTCGCGGCACCGCAGATCGGGGTCGGCCTGCGGGTGTTCAGCTACGACGTCGGCGGGCTGACCGGCTACGTGATCAACCCGGAGATCGCCGAGCTCTCCGAGGAGACCCACGAAATCGGCGAGGGCTGCCTTTCCGTGCCGGAACTGTGGTTCCCGGTCGTCCGCGCGAAACGGGCCGTCGTGCGCGGTGTCAACCTGCGCAACGAACCGATCGAGGTCGAAGGCTTCGACGTCCTCGCGCAGTGCCTGCAGCACGAGACCGATCACCTCGACGGCAAGCTCTACCTGGACCGGCTCACCGCCGAGCGCAAGAAGCGGGCGCTGGGCGAGGCCCGCGGCAAAGACTGGTTCTGGAACCGCAAGTAGCCGAACTACCGCAACCAGAGGACTAAACGCGGGCCTCTGGGACGCGCGGGTCGGGGAGGCGGAAGCGCAGGGTGCCGGAGTCCCCGGGGGTGCGTTCGGGGCGCAGGCCGATCCGGGCGGCGGTGCGGTAGAGGGAGTCGTCGCCGGGCAGGCAGACGGCGGCGAGTTCGCGTTCTCCCGTGGCCTTGGCGAGGACGGCGAGCCTGCTCAGCAGGGCCGTGCCGATGCCCTGGCGCTGCCAGGAATCCTCGACCAGGAGCGAGACTTCGGCCGCGCCGCCGTCGGCCGACGGGATCAGCTGGCCGAGACCGATCACGTCACGACCGCAGACCGCGAGCAGGCTGCTTCCGCGCGGCGGCATCAGCAGCCGGTGCAGCCAGCGGCGCGGCACCGCGCGCATCCCGGTGTGATAGCGGTGGAAAAGCGTGGTCATCGAGCATCTCTGGTGCAGCGCGGACACCGCCTCCGCGTCACCGGGGACGCCCTTCCGCAGGACTATCGCGGCGCCATCGGGCCGGTCGAGCACGATCGGCCCGGTCACGTTGTCGCGGACGGCGGTCATCAGGCCGGTCAGCGCGACGGCCCGGCTCAGCTCCAGTTCGACGAACGGTGACCACCGGCGGCGCGCGACGAACGCGGTGCCGTCCCCCGCCGGGAACACCGCCCGGTGCCCGCCCTCTGTGCGGGCCGGGTTCGCCTCGATCGACGGGACCTTCGTGACGACGTCGGCCGCGAGAACGCCGCGAAGCACCTCCGCGAGGCCACCGGGCTCCTCGACGGCTCTCCTGGCCGCGGTGAGCGTCGCGGTGGCCGGATCGACCAGTTCGGCCAGATCCGCGTCGATGACGGCGGAGCATTCGCACCCTTCGTCACGGATCGCGTCGACGAGCAGTTGCCGGGGCAGGCCGGTGGCCGGCCGCAGCACGATTTCGTCGAGCACGCCGCCGGGCACCGGGAGCACCGACAGCCCGAGGATGTTGCACTCGAGGTCGGCGAGCCGGATCGCAATCCTGGCCAGGGTGCCCGGCCGGTCGTCCACGCGGATCCGGACCCGCCAGGCGGACGCGGCCGTGGTCTCTTCTCCGGGGTGGATCTGGGCCGGCAGGACTCGATAGGTCTCCATGACCTCAACATTCCCGGCCGGTTGTTGCCTGCCCACGGCGCGGGTGTTTCGCTCAGGTCAGCGTTCGGCCCCGCCACGCAACTCCGATGAAACAACCGGGCTGAACAACTCAGCGCCGCGTGAGCACGCTGAATTCGTTGCCCTCCGGGTCCACCATCGCCTGACCGAACTGCCCTGTCGCGCCGAGCTCCCGCAGGCGCCGTACCTCGGCCACGCGGCTGCTGCCTCGCCGTGGCGCGACCTCGAACCGCAGCCGGTTCCGGTGCCGTTTCCTCTCGTCCGTGGCGAGGAACTCGATCCACGGGCCGCGGCCGTCCGGCGGCCGCAGACCCACGACCGACTCTTCCCGGACGCCGATCCGCCAGCCCAGCGCGGCCGACCAGAACCGCGCGAGCCGCTCCGGATCGAGGGCGTCGGTGACGACCGACGCGAGCGCGCCGGTGCCCGAGTACTGCTCGCGGGGTTCGAGGACGCAGAACTCGTTGCCCTCGGGATCCGCCAGCACCACCCACGGCACCCGTTTCTCCTCCGGCGGACCCTGGCCGATGTCGATGTGCCGCGCGCCGAGGGACAGCGCGCGGTCCACCACTTCGGCCTGGTGCTCCGGAGAACGGCTCGCCAGATCCAGATGCAGCCGGTTCTTGCCCCGTTTGGGGCCCGCCTCGGAGCGGAAGGCCGGTTGGAACGGGGCGTCCCAGCTGAACAGCCCTTCCCAGAAACCCGCCAGATCTCTGGGAAGGGCCGAGTCGAAGACCAGATTCACCAGCTGTACCGCCACACCGGTGAATCTAGACGGCACCACCGACATTTCTGACCGGTTTGGCTTCCCCACCGACCGGTCATCGGGTCGCGAGCCGCAAAAGGGCCCAGAGTTGTCCCGCCATGTCCTGGTCTCCGCTGACCGTCACCGCCGTCGGACCCGCCCGGCCCCAGAGCCAGCGGTAGATCTTGTCCGGCTGCCCGGTGACCAGATCGTCCGCGCGCCGGGCCTCCTCGGCCGAGCATCGCCAGGCGATCGTTTCCGTGGGCCCGGCCCTGGCGATCCAGTGGTGGCCCGCGGTGCGCACGCCGACCGATCCGGTCTTGGTGCCGGACAGTCCCAGCAACGGCAGCCGCTGGCCGAACCAGAGCGTCAGCGCCTCGTCGATCCCGTCGAGTGCCACGTCTTCGGGGATCTCCGACACGTCCCGTCCGGCCGCGCTCTCCGCGTCGATCCGGTGGATCGTCGCCTCGTGCGCCATCCGCCGCCACCAGAACCCGTAGCTGCGGTCCGCCGGCCACCAGGTCGGCGCCAGTTCGTCCGCGTCGTGCGCGGACAGTTCGGCGACGAGTTCGTCCCGGCCCTCGCGGAAGTACTCCTCCAGGGTCTGTCCCGGCCCCGGTTTGCGCTGCCAGTGCTCGGGACGCCGCCCGTCGGCGATCCAGCGGCGGGTGACCCGGTACACGCTGCCCACGTGCCGGAGCACTTCACCGAGGGTCCATCCGGGGCAGGTCGGGACCGGCGCGTCCGCGGACGCGGTGTGCGCCACCTGAGCCATCAGCTCGGTCTCGGCGCCGATCACCTCCAGGAACCTGCCCTGGTCGATCATGGCCTGCCCGGCCATCGGGCACCCCCTCTCCGCGGTGGCCTAGGCCACATGCGCCGAATCACCCATCGGCAGCCCGTGCACCACCCGTCGCACCAATTCCAGGAACACGGTGGCGGCACGCACCAGCTCGTCCGCCATGTCGACGGTGACCTTCCCGGTGATGCCCGCCTGCGCGGCGGCCCGCGTCGCGGAGTTGGCCGCGAAGAACGCCGCCCACTCCTTCAGCTCGGGCGCGACGGAGTCGAGCAGCACCCAGCCGCTCGCGGGGCGGGCCCGGCCCCGGTGCGGGCGGCCGCGTGCCTCCAGCACCGCCGCGGCGCCCCGCAGCGCGGCGAGGTACGCCACGATGAACCGCTCCGCGGGCTCGGTCTCCCGCTCTGCTTCGCCAAGGCCACGCCTTGCCTGCGCGTACAAGGAGACCGCCGCGGGTGGTGCCGGCGGGCGCAACGACATCGGCAGGGCGGGCTGCGCGGTGCCCCCCGGCCTCTCGGCTTCGTCGGGGGACACGACCGAAACGGACATGACGACCCTCCTCCTGTACGTGAGCGCCGGCCGGTGCCCGGTGCCGAGGCGCTTCCCCCGCCCCCGCTCCGGGCACCTACCGGTGCGCGCTCACCGAATGTCGAACGTCTGTTCGAACAAGACCAATGTAACCCTGACGTGCCCCTTTCTTCAACCCCGTAACGGGGTGATCGCCGCATGTGGCGCGGGACACGGGATCGGCCACGTGATCTCATAGGCTCATGAGCACCATCGACCAGTCCGGCCACCCCTCGGTGGCCAAGGTCGCGGCCGCGCTCGCCGAGGCGGGTCAGCAGGCCGCCGCGGACGGGATCCGGATCCTCCCCGCCGAAGTCCGCACGGCCGCGCAGGCGGCCGAAGCGCTCGGTGTCGAGGTCGGCGCGATCGCGAACAGCCTCGTGTTCCGCAGCCGCACCGGTGACGCGGAGACGGCCCTGCTCGCGCTGACGTCGGGCGCGCACCGCGCCGACACCGGAATCCTCGCGGCGTCGACCGGAGCCGACGAGATCGGCAAGGCGGACGCGGATTTCGTCCGTGCGCACACCGGGCAGCCCATCGGCGGCGTCGCCCCGGTCGGTCACCCGAAGGCGTTGCCCACTCTCGTCGACACCGCGTTACGCGCTCACGACGTCGTCTGGGCCGCCGCCGGGCATCCGAAGTCGGTCTACCCCACGACGTTCGACGGGCTCGTCGCGCTGACCGGGGGTACTCCCACGGACGTCGCGGGCGACGGGCAGGATGGGCGCCCGTGACCGCGATGTCCTCGGAATGCACCCGTTACGTCCAGCTGTCCGCGGACGAGTTCCGCGCCCGGCTCCCCGAGGCGCTGACCATCTACGTCGACGCCATGCGCTACCCCGAAGGCACGGCGGAACAACGCGCGCCGATGTGGCTCACGCACGCGCTGCGCGAAGGATGGCGCTGTATGGCCGCGCTCGACGCGAACGGCGTCCTGCTCGGCCTCGCCTACGGCTACAAGGGCCGCGGCGGCCAGTGGTGGCACGAACAGGTCCGCCACGGCCTGACCCGCCGTGAGGGCCAGGCCGCCGCCGAGCAGTGGATGTCCGACTACTTCGAGCTCACCGAGATCCACGTCAGCCCGGCGAGCCAGGGGAAGCGGATCGGCGAGGACCTCCTGCGACGGCTGCTCGACGGCGTGCCCAGCGCCCACGTTCTCCTTTCCACGCCGGAAGGCACCAGCCGGGCCTGGAACCTTTACCGGCGCGTCGGTTTCGTCGACGTGCTGCGGGACTACCACTTCGCCGGGGATCCGCGGGCGTTCGCGATCCTCGGCCGGACTCTGCCGCTCTAAGGCTTCGAATAGGCGACGGCGAGCGCGGCGATGAGCACCGCCGCGCCGCACCAGCCGACGGCGCCGAGCCGTTCCCCGAGCACCACCATGGACAGCAGCGCGGCCGTGAGCGGTTCGAGCAGGGCGGACAACGCGGCCAGAACGGGGTGCGCGCCCTCGAGGCCGCGGAAGTAGGCGGCGTAGGCCAGCGCCGTGGGCACGACGCCGAAGTAGACGACGAGCGCGAGCACGTCCACCTGCGGCGGCACGGCCATCCCGAACCACAACGCGGCGGGAGTGAGCGCGGCACCGCCGATCAGGCAGCCGAAAGCCGTGGTGGGCAAGGGATCCAGGCCGTCGACGCGGGTCGCGGTCACCAGGGTCAGCGCGGCGAACCCGGCCGCGGCGAGCAAGGCGAACAGCACTCCGGCGACATCGGCTTCTTCCCCGGGCGTCCACTGCAGCAGCGCGAGCCCGATCAGGGACCCGGCCAGGGACACCGTCGTCCATGCCGAGGGAAGCCTCCGGGACTTGACGGCCGTCGCGACGGCGAGCAGCACGGGCGCGCTGCCGATGGTGGTCATGGTCGCGACGCTCACGGAACTCAGCGAGACCGCGACGAAGTAGCTGGTCTGGAAGAGGGCGAACAGGCCACCGACCGTCAGGAGGCGACGGCGGGCCTCCGGTGTGCGGGGAAGGCCGCGGAGGCCGCCGGTGAGCCACAGACAGCCGGTGGCGATCACGCCGCCGATGAGCAGCCGGTACGCGGCGACGCTCAGCGGATGGAGTCCCGCGCGGGAGGCGAGCAGGGAGCCGGCGAGGCCGCCGGTCCCCCAGAGGACGCCGGCGAGGACGAGCGCGGCCGACGATCGGGCGCGCGTGGTTACGGCAACGGACATGGGGAAACGCTCCTGCGTCTGGTGTCGGTGTCTGAGGACGGCGACGACGCGGGGTGCTTCTTCAGCGCATCAGGAAGAGGCCGGGCGGCGGGAACGCCGCGCGGCCGCACACACCCCGCTCAGAGGGCGGGAGGTGGGGTGACGAGAAAGATCCGGTGCACGGGGGGAACGTATCAAGGCTCCGGCCGGTGCCGCACGTGAATTGCGCGCGGCCGGTGCAGCCCGCTGATCGCAGGTCCGTGAAGGCCTCCTTCCCTACCCTGAAAGTAGTTAAGGGGGCCTTCACGTACTTCAACCGGACATTCGACCGCCAGAGAGTGTCCCCGGTGAACACTCAGGGAACGACTGGCGCCCGCTGGCCGGTCCAGAACCGTGCCGCGAAGGCCACCTCTCAGCCTTGAAGCCAGCGAAGGGGTCCTTCATCGCAGAGGCTCGGTCACGCCACATTTGACTTACCCCGCAATAGAACTCGAATCACCACTCACGACCCAAGGGACCCATAGCGCGCTTTTGGACCGCGAAAAGGCGAGAGAGGGCGGCTCAGTCCAGTGCGGCCAGCATCTCCCGCAGCGTGTCCAGCCCCATCCCGCCGAGCGCCAGCGCCCGCGTGTGGAACTGCCTGATGTCGAAAGCGTCGCCCTGCCGGGCACGGGCCTCGTCGCGCGCGGTGAGCCAGAGGCGTTCGCCGAGCTTGTAGGACGGCGCCTGCCCCGGCCAGCCCAGGTAGCGGTCGATCTCGTCGTGCACGTGGGCCGGGTCGGTGACGGTCCGGGTGAGCATGAACTCCAGGCCCAGCTCGGGCGTCCAGCGCTCGCCCTCGTGGAAGCCGGTGCCCGCCGGGATCTCCAGTTCCAGATGCATGCCGATGTCGACGATCACGCGCGCGGCGCGGAACAGCTGCTCGGACAGCATGCCGAGCAGTTCGCCGTCGTCGGCGAGGAATCCGAGGTCCTCCATCAGCCGCTCGGAGTACAGCGCCCAGCCCTCGGCGTGCCCGGAGGTGAACGCGAGCAGCCGCTGGTACTTGTTCAACGACTCCGACTGGTCGACGGCGGTCGCGATCTGCAGGTGGTGACCCGGCGCGCCCTCGTGGTAGACGGTGCTGACCTCACGCCAGGTGATGAACTCCTCCCGGCCCTGCGGCAGCGACCACCACATGCGGCCGGGGCGGGAGAAGTCCTCGCTCGGGCCGGTGTAGTACGCGCCGACGGTGCCGCCGGGCGGGGCGATCTTGCACTCCAGCTCCATGACCTGGTCGGAGATGTCGAAGTGCTTGCCGCGCAACGACTTCAGCGCGTTGTCGGACAGGTTCTGCATCCAGGCCTGGAATTCCGACCGGCCGCGCACGACGTACTTCGGATCGGCGTCGAGGACGGCGGCCGCCTCGGCGAGGGTGGCACCCGGTTTGATCCGGTTCGCGACCTCGCGCATCTCCGTTTCGATGCGGGTGAACTCGGCCCAGCCCCAGGCGTAGGCCTCGTCCAGGTCGAGGGTGGCTCCGGTGAACAGCCGGGACCACAGCCGGTAGACCTCGGCGCCGACGGCGTCCTTGACCGGGGCCCGCGGGGCGAGCTCGGCGCGGAGGAAACCGGCGAACTCCGCGTACGCCTCCTGCGCGGCGCGGGCGGCGTGCTCGAGTTCGGTGCGCAGGTCCGCGCTCACGCCCTTCGCGCCGGAGATCAGCGTGGTGAAGAACCCGGTCTCTTCCTTGAGCCCCGCCCAGGTCTCGGCCTGCTCGGCGACCTTGCTGACCTGGCGGAGCGCCGAGACGCGGCCCGCGTCGGCGGCGGCGAGCAGCGACGCGCGGTACTGGTCGAGCGCCTCGGGAACCCTGGCCATGCGGGCGGCGATGTTCGCCCAGTCCCGCTCGGTCTCGGCGGGCATGAGGTCGAAGACCATCCGCAGGTTCTGCGCGGGGCTCTCGATCACGTTCAACTCGGCGATGTCGAGACCCGCCTCGTGGATCTCCAGGATCAGCCCGGTCCGCTCGGTGAAGACCGCCTTGGCCGCGCGTTCGCCGTCGTCGCGCGGCTCGGCCGCTTCGATGTCGGCCAGTGCCCGGGAGGCGATCGCCGCCCGCGCCGCGTACCCGGCGGGCGAGTAGTCGGTCAGCTGGTCGTCGTATCCGGAGATGCCGTACGTCGTCGCGGTGACCGGGTCGGCCGCCGCGTACTCGTCGACGTACCGGTCACAGATCTGGTGCACACTTTGCGCGGTCGAAGCCATGCCAGGCACGCTACCGGGACGACGGGCGACTTCGGTACGGAGTTACGCGCGGGCCGGGACCAGCCCGAGCCTGCTGACCACCTCACGCGTGGCCTTGGACCGGTTGAACGTGTAGAAGTGCAGGTCAGGAACGCCTTCGGCGATGAGCCGCTCGCACAGTTCGGTCACCGCGTCGATCCCCGCCGCCCGGAACGACTTCGGGTCGTCGGCCAGCGGTTCGAGCCGGTCGAGCAGCCGCCGCGGCGCGGGCGCGCCGGACAGCTTGATCGACGTGTGCAGCGTCCGCAGCGTGGTCAGCGGCATGATGCCGGGGATGACCAGCGCCTCGCAGCCGGTCGCCGCCACCCGGTCCCGCAGGCGGAGGAAGTCCTCGGGTTCGAAGAACAGCTGCGCGATGGCGAAATCCGCGCCCGCGCGGAGCTTGCGCACGAGGTATTCGGTGTCGGCCTCGAGGTTCGCCGACCTCGGGTGGCCGTACGGGAACGCCGAGACGCCGACGCAGAAGTCGCCGAGCGAACGCACCAGTTCGACGAGTTCCTCGGCGTAGTTGAGCCCGTTCGGATGCGGCACCCAGTCGCCGTAGACGTCGCCCGGCGGGTCGCCCCGCAGCGCGAGGATGTTCCGCACGCCGACGGCGGCGTACCAGCCGATGACGTTGCGCAGTTCCGCGACCGAGTGGTTCACGGCGGTGAGGTGCGCCATCGGCACCAGCGTGGTCTCGGTGGCGACGCGGGCGATGCTGCGGATCGTGCCGTCGCGGCTGGAGCCGCCGGCGCCGTAGGTGATCGACATGTAGGCCGGGTCCAGTGGCTCGAGTTCCCGGATCGACTTCCACAGCACGGCCTCGTCCGCCGTGTCCCTTGGCGGGAAGAACTCGATGGAGAACACGGGTCCATCACCCTGCAACCGCTCGACCACCGACGTCATACCACCATGTTAAGGGGGAAAGTCCGCTGGCTGGGAGTCCCCTCTCAGGCAATGGACATGCGACTTCAGCCACTCGCGAGCGGTTGCCGAGCGGCGTCCACCTGGGGAGACTCTGGAACCATGAGCGCCGAAGACGACACCAGCTGGGACGAAGACGTCCGCGTCGCGGTCTACCGGGCGTTCGCCGAGCACGGGAGGCGGCCGACGGCGCCGGAGCTGGCCGATGCCGCCCACGGGTCGCTGGCGGTGGCGAAACAGGCGTTGCACCGGCTCGCGGAGCAACGCCACGTGGTGCTCGACGCCCGCGAGCACGTCGTGATGGCGCATCCGTTCGCGGCGATCCCGCTGGGGTTCTCCGTGATGGGCGAACGGACGCTGTGGTGGGGCGGGTGCGCGTGGGACGCGTTCGCGATCCCGCATCTGGTCAAGGGCGAACCCGAGGTGCTCGTGTCCACCCGCTGCCGCGGCTGCGGCGAGCCGCAGGCCCTGATGGTGAACGACCGGACCCCGCCGAAGGGTGAACTCGTCGCGCACTTCCTGGTCCCGGCGGCGCGGATGTGGGACGACGTCGTGCACACCTGCGGCAACCAGCGCCTGTTCTGCGGCGAGTCCTGTGTGGACGGATGGCTCACGGAAACGGGCCAGGACAAGGGTTACGTCCTGGACCTGGCGACCTTGTGGCGGCTCGCGGCAGGCTGGTACGAAGGCAGGCTCGACCACGGCTACACCCGCCGCGAGCCGAAGGACGCGGCCGCGTATTTCGCCAAGGCCGGGCTCTCCGGGCCGTTCTGGAGCTAGATCAGGAACCGCAGCGCGGCGGTGACGACGACGCCGCACAGGATCGCGGCGAGCACCGGCACGCGCAGCACGTAGGTGACGGCGATCGCGGCCAGGCCCGCGCAGAGCGTCCAGTCGACGCCGGACCAGGCCGGGCCGGTCACGTCGGTGAGCACCAGCCCGGCCAGCAGGGCGGGCGCCAGCAGCGCGATCACCCCGGCCAGGCGCGGCGGCAGGTCCCGGTCGCCGAGCAGGACCGGGCCCACCGCCTTGAACCCGATGCTGACCAGCGCGACGACGACGATGGCGATCCAGAGCGTCATCGCCGCACCCCCAGGCCCACCAGCGCGGCGGCCGAGGCCCCGATCAGCGCGAGCCCGACCGGGACGAACAGCACCAGGGCCCCGGCGAGGCAGGCGGCGAGGGCCGCGGTCAGGACGGCCTCGCGTGAGCGGCGCAGCTCGTCGATGAGCAGGACCAGGAAGAAGCCGGGGAAGACGACGTCGAGCCCGAAGCGCGCGACGACGTCCGGAGAGGGCGCTGCCACGACACCGAGCACCGTGCCCAGCACCCACGCGGGCAACTGGACGAGCGTGCAGCCGATGAGTTTCTCGCGGTCGAAGCGCCCGCCGCCGAGGTGGGCGGCCACCCACGAACCGTCGACGACGGCCTGGCCCTCCCATGCCCGGCGCAGCCGCCCGCCGCGCAGGTCCTTGGCGACGGCGGCGCCCATCGGCAGGAACCGGGCGTTGATCAGGGCCGCGGCGCCGACCGCGACGGCGAGGTTGCCGCCGCCCGCGAGCGCGGTGGCCATCGCGAACTGGGCAGAGCCGGAGAACACGATGATCGACGCGACGATCGGGGCCGCGATCCCCCAGTTCAGAGTCTGGCTGTAGGCGCCGAAGGTGACACCGAGGACGAAGGTCGCGACACCCAGCCCGAGGCCGACGCGGGCGCCGGCCAGATAGTGCTGCCGGAGCGTTGTCATACGACCGACCCTAACAAGCTAAACTGAGTTTGACCATTAGGAGGGCGCGTGGACGGCCACTGGGACGGGTACGACAGCATCGGCGGGAGCGTGCCGTTGGACCTGGTCAACACCGTTTCCTGGCGGCGCGATCCGGCCAGGCGGGACGATCGGCTTTCGGATCCCGCGCGGCTGTCCGAGTGGGTCGTCCTGGTCGGCGCGGGCACCGAACGACTGGAGATCTCCGAGGCCGTCTTCGACACGGTGAAGTCGTTCCGCGAGACGCTCTACCGGGTGCTCGTTTCGGACCCTCCGGACGTCACGGCGTTGCGGAAGACCCTGGTCGCGGCGTACCGGCACGCCGAACTCGCGCCGTCCTTGCCGCTGCGGTGGACGGTGCCGTTGACCGGCGACGCCGCGCTGCCGCACTTCCTCGCGCTCTCGGCCGAGGAGCTGCTGCGGTCCGGCGAACTCGCGCGGATCCGGGAGTGCGAGGGGCCGGGGTGCGGCTGGATCTTCACCGACCAGACCCGCAACCGGTCGCGACGATGGTGCAGTTCGTCGGACTGCGGGAACCGGGCGCGCGCGAAGCGGCATTACGACAAGGAAGCGCGCGACAAAGGCCGCGGTTGACGTCTGTTTCGCCACATTCCGCGGCACCCGACTGGGTCACGGCGGTGTCCTTCCCGGAGGATGTGCTCATGGACACGTCCGCCTACGACGCCGATCTGCCCGCCCACGTCGAGCGGGCACTGGCCGGGTTCCTCGAGCGCGCCGGTGCCGAAATCCGCCGCACCGAACCGACCGTCGGGGCCGGGATCGACGCGCTGGCCGGATTCGTGCTGGGCGGCGGCAAACGCCTGCGCCCGACGTTCGCCTGGTGGGGCTGGCGCGGCGCGGGCGGCGATCCGGCGGGGCCGGACGTCGAAGGCGTGCTGCAGGCTGTCGCGAGCCTGGAGCTGATCCAGGCGTGCGCGCTGATCCACGACGACCTCATCGACTCCTCCGATTCGCGCCGCGGTTCGCCGACGGTGCACATCGCGGGCGCGAAACTGCACGCCGACAGCGGCTGGATGGGTTCGCCGAGCACGTTCGGGCTCGCGACCGCCGTCCTGGTCGGCGACCTCGCGCTGGCCTGGGCCGACGACATGTTCGGCGAGGCCCCGCTTCCGCCCGCCGCGCTGGCCGCCGCGCGGCCCGCGTGGCGCGCGATGCGCACCGAGGTGCTCGCCGGGCAGTACCTCGACGTCCGCACGCAGGCCACCGGGGACGCCTCCCCCGAGGCCGCGCTGCACATCTGCAAGCTCAAGACGGCCGCGTACACCGTCATGCGCCCGCTTCACCTCGGTGCCGCGCTCGGCGGCGCCGACGACGCCCTGATCGCGACGCTGCGCGAGTTCGGCGACGAGGTCGGCGTGGCGTTCCAGTTGCGCGACGACCTCCTCGGCGTCTTCGGCGACCCGTCGGTCACCGGGAAGCCCGCGGGCGACGACCTGCGTGAGGGCAAGCGGACGCTGCTGGTCGCGCTGGGTCTCCAGCGCGCGGCCGAGCAGGGCAAGGACGCCGCGGCGCGGGTCATCTCCGACGCCATCGGCGACGCGCACCTGTCCGAAGACGCCGTCGAGACCGTGCGCGAGGCACTGCAGGACGTCGGCGCGGTCGACGCGGTGGAACGCCGTATCGACGAGCTCACCGAGTCCGCGATGGCGGCGCTGGACCGCGCCCACCTGGCCGAGCCCGCTCCCGCCGCGCTGACCGGGCTGGTCGTCAAGGCGACCCAGCGGACGTACTGATGCGCACCGTCACCGGTCCGAGTGACCACGTGGTGGTGATCGGTGGCGGGCTCGCCGGATTGTCGGCGACGCTGCACCTGCTCGGCGCCGGACGCCGGGTGACCCTGCTGGAGCAGGACAAGAGCCCCGGCGGACGAGCCGGGCAGGCGGATTTCGGCGGCAACACCGTCGACACCGGCGCCAGCGTGCTGACCATGCCGGAGCTGCTCGACGAGGCCTTCTCCGCGGTCGGCGAATCGCTGGCGGACAACCTGACGCTGACCCGGCTCGACCCGGCCTACCGCGCGCGGTTCGCCGACGGCAGCACCATCGCCGTGCACACCGAAGCGGCGGCGATGGAGGCCGAGATCCGTGCGGCCGCCGGTCCGGCCGAAGCCGAGGGCTACCGTCGTCTGCGGCGCTGGCTGACCGAGTTGTACGCGGTCCAGAAGGACCACTTCATCGGTGCGAACTTCGATTCCCCGCTCGATCTCGTCCGCCCGGAGCTGGCGAAACTGGCCGCGCTGGGCGGTTTCGGACGGCTCGGCCCGAAAATCGGCGGCTTCCTGCGCGACGACCGGGTGCGCCGCCTGTTCTCGTTCCAGGCGCTCTACGCGGGACTCGATCCGGCCCGCGCGATCGGCGCGTACGGCGTCATCTCCTTCATGGACACCGTCGGCGGGGTCTACTACCCGTCGGGCGGGATGGGCGAGATCGCCCGGACGATGGCGAACGCGGCCGAACGGGCCGGCGCCGAAGTGCGCTTCGGCACCGAAGCCGCTTGGCTGGAAAGGGTTTCCTCGCGGGTGCGCGCGGTGCGGACCCGCTCGGGCGAGCGGATCCCTTGCGACACCGTGGTTCTCGCGACCGAGCTCGGTACCGCGTACCGGCTGCTCGGCGCCCGCCCTCGTCGCCCGCTGCCGCTGCGGTACTCGCCGTCGGCCGTCGTCCTGCACGGGCACGCGCCGAAGTCGTGGCCGGATTTGGGCCACCACACCATCTACTTCGGTCACGCCTGGGAAAAGACGTTCTCGGAGATCATCCGCGAGGGCAGACTGATGAGCGATCCGTCGCTGCTGGTGACCCGGCCGACCGCGACCGAACCCGGGCTCGCCCCCGGTGGCGACCAGGTGATCTCGGTGCTGGCCCCGGCGCCGAACCTGCGCCGCGGCAAGATCGACTGGGGCCGGGTCGGTCCCGCCTATCGCACGGAACTCCTGCGGACACTGGAAAACCGCGGCCTCACCGGCTTCGCGGACGACTTCGCCGTCGACGAGACGATCACCCCGGCGGGCTGGGCGGAGCGCGGGCTCACCGCGGGCACCCCGTTCTCCCTCGCGCACACTTTCGCCCAGACCGGCCCGTTCCGGCCGGGAAACCTGGTGCGGGCGGCGGAAAACGTCGTGCTGGCGGGCTGCGGGACCACACCGGGCGTCGGCATCCCGCCGGTGGTGATCTCCGGCAGGCTCGCGGCGGGAAGGGTCACCGGCCGATGAACGAACTCGACGCCGCGGGCATCACCGGACCGGCGTTGCGGGCGGCGTACACCGAATGCCGCCGCATCAACGCGCACTACGGCCGCACGTTCTTTCTCGCGACCCGGCTGCTGCCGTCGCGGACGCGGCCGTTCGCGCACGCGCTGTACGGCTTCGCGCGGATGGCCGACGAGCTGGTCGACAACCCCGCGCCCGGCACCGATCCCGCCGTCGCGCTGGACGAGGTCGCCGTCCTGGTCGCACGGGTCTTCGACGGCGCCACGCCCGGCGATCCGGTGCTGGCCGCGCTCGCCGACACCGTGCGGCGCCACGATCTGGACCGCGAACTGTTCGACGCCTTCCTGCGGTCGATGGCGATGGACCTCAAGATCACCGAGTACGCGACCTACGCCGATCTCAAGGAGTACGTCCACGGTTCGGCCGAGGTGATCGGCCTGCAGATGCTGCCGGTCTTCGGCACCGTCGTCCCGGTCGCGGAGGCGGCCGCCGGCGCGGCCGCGCTGGGCGAGGCGTTCCAGCTGACCAACTTCCTGCGTGACGTCGGCGAGGACCTCGACCGGGGGAGGCTGTACCTGCCCACCGAGGAACTGGCCGCGTTCGGCGTCGACCGCGAACTGCTCGCATGGTCCCGCGCCCGCGGGCTGCCGGACCGGCGGGTGCGGCGCGCGCTCGCCGTGACGGTGGCGCGCAACCGGGCGGTGTACCGCCGCGCCGAAGCGGGAATCCCGTTGCTGCGCGAGGAATCCCGGGACTGCGTGCGGACGGCGCTCGTACTCTACGAAGGCATTCTCGACGAAATCGTGGCCCTCGGTTACGACGTGCTGAACACACGCGCCGTCGTGCCCCGCCGTCGTCGCGCGGCCGTCGCCCTGCCGAGGTTACTGGCGAGCGCGTGGAGCAACTCCAGGCTTAAGGTGCGATCATGACCTCTGCTGCGAACAGGAAGATCCGGATCGGCGTGCAGCTGCAGCCGCAGCACGCCGAGTACAAGGCGATCCGCCGGGCGGCTTCGGAAGCCGAAGACCTCGGTGTGGACATCGTGTTCAACTGGGACCACTTCTATCCGCTGTACGGCGAGCCCGAGGGCCTGCACTACGAGTGCTGGACCATGCTGGGCGCCTGGGCGGAGTCCACGTCACGGGTCGAGATCGGCGCGCTGGTGACGTGCAACAGCTACCGCAACCCCGAACTGCTGGCCGACATGGCCCGCACCGTCGACAACATCTCCGACGGGCGGCTGATCCTCGGCGTCGGCTCCGGCTGGTTCGAGAAGGACTACGACGAGTACGGCTACGAGTTCGGCACCGCGGGCGGGCGGCTCGACAACCTCGCCGAGGCGCTCCCCCGGATCGAGAGCAGGCTCGGGAAGCTGAACCCGCAGCCGGTCCGCAAGATCCCGGTGCTGATCGGCGGCGGCGGCGAGAAGAAGACGCTGCGCCTGGTCGCGAAGCACGCCGACATCTGGCACGGCTTCGGCGACCCGGAGGTCGTCGAGCGCAAGGTCAGGATCCTCGACCAGCACTGCGCCGACGTCGGCCGGGACCCGAAGGAGATCGAGCGTTCGGTCGCCGTCGAGGGCGAGCCCGAGGAACTGGGCCCGAAGCTGCTGGAGCAGGGCGTCTCGCTGTTCACCGTGGCCACCGGCGGACCGGACTTCAACCTCGACAAGCTCCGGTCTTGGATCGCTTGGCGCGACAAGCAGGGCTGATTTCCCCGTCGCGCGCGCTATGAAAGGCCCGTTACTTGCAAAATTTGCAAGTAACGGGCCTTTCATAGCGTCCCGGCACCCCACTCACGACCGCGACCGACGGTGAGCCGCGACCCGCTCCCGGGTCGCGCACCGCGTCGAGCAGTACCGCCGCGGACTCCCCCCACCCAAGTGCGCGAAGGGCTTCCCGCAGCCCGAAGCGGCGCACAGCCCGCCCGGCGGCGCCTGACGGTCCGCCAGCAGGACCGCCAGCGCCAGCGCGGACGACGTCACCAGCCACGCGCCCCACGGGCCGTCGTCGTCGGCGTCCACATGCAGGTGCCAGCCGAAGCCGTCGGAGTGATCGGTCAGCCGGGGCGGATGCGCGTAGCGGGCCAACAGGCGATTGAGCACGTCGGCCGCCTCCGCGGCATCCCGCGCCGCGAAGACCTCACGCAGTTCCAGAGCCGCCTCGCGCAGCGAAGCCACATCCGAAGGTCCCAGCTCGACGGAAGTCTCACCGTGCGCCTCCAGGACCGCCTGGACACCCGAAACCGTAGGCGCCCCGAGCAAGACCTCCAGCAGATCCACCGCACGCTGCGCCGCCGCCCGCGCGGACCGGCCGGGCAGGAAATCCCGCTGCGTCGAAGCCATGCCCCACTGTAACGTCTTTCTCATGAGAGGCCGTTACAGACTCGCCGTCTATCTCGTCGGCGCGACGGTCGCCAGGACCGGCGACGAACTCTCCGGGCCGGCGTTGCTCCTGCTCGGCCTCGGTGTCGACGGCTCGGCGGCGACCGGATCCGCCCTGCTCGCGGGCCTGACGATTTCCGCGGCGGCGGGCGGGCCGCTGCTCGGCGCGCTGCTCGACCGCAGCGCCCGTCCGGGGCGGCTGCTGGCGTGGGCGCTGCTCGCCTACGCGGGCGGGCTCGGCGCGGTGCTCGCGCTCGTCGAAGTCCCCGCGGCGATCGCGGTGGCCGTCGCGGCCGGGCTGCTCAATCCGGCGCTGGCCGGGGGCTGGACGGCGCAACTTCCCCACGTCCGCGGCACGACACCACTGGCCAGGGCCAGCACGCTCGACGCGATGACGTTCACCGCCGCGAGCCTCGCCGGGCCGGGGCTCGCCGGGCTCGTCGCCGCTTACGCCGGCGCCCCGGCAGCCGTGGCCGTCGCGATCACGCTGGTCGCGGTGGCCTTCCCCGCGGCCTGGTCGCTTCCCGCCGTCGAGGCGAAGCCCGCGAAACCGATCCGGCGACGGCTCGCCGACGGGTTCGCGGTCCTCTTCCGGAACCGCGCGCTGCTCCGGGCCACCGCGACGTCGACGGTGTCCTTCGCCGGAATCGGGACCGCCGTCGTCTGCTATCCGCTGCTCGGCGCCCAACGGCTGGAAAACCCGGGGTTCGGCGCGCTCCTGCTCACCGTGCTGGCCGCCGCGTCACTGGTCGCGAACGCCGTGCTGGCCCGCAGGCCGCCGCCACCGGACCGCACCGTGCTCGCCACCACCGGTTTGCTGGGCGCGAGCTTCCTGCTCGCGGCGGCGGGCCACGACGTGGTGACCCTGCTGGCCGCGGCCGTCCTCGCCGGACTCGCCGAAGGACCGCAACTTTCGGCGCTTTTCGCCATCCGGCATCGCGAGGCGCCCCCGGAGGTGCGGGCTCAGGTTTTCACGACGGCGGCGAGCGTGAAGATCACCGGACTCGCAGTGGGCGCCGCGGCCGCGGGACCGTTGAGCGCACTCTCCGTAACCGCCGCGCTGGGCTTCGCGGCGGGCTGTCAGCTGCTCGCCGCCGCGACGTATGTCCTGGTCAGAACGCCTAGAACGCCATCGCCTGCGCGCGCCGCTTGACCTCGGTGCCGTGGCTGGTGCGGAGCGCGTTGACCGGGGTGGCGCCCGGCAGGGTCTCGTCTTCGGCGAAGAGCCAGCGCAGCATCTCCGTCCGGCTGAACCCGGAGTCCGCGAGCACGGTGATGGTGCCCGCCAGGCCCTTGACCACGCCGTCCTTCACCAGGAACGCGCCCGGCACGTACAGGTCGCCCTTGCGCCGGACGGCGATCAGGTGACCGTCGCGCAGCATCTGGCGGACCTTGTTGGCCGAAACGTTCAGCGCGGTCGCGACCTCCGGAATCGGGAGAACGGCCACATCTGCATCGAGAACGTCGTCGGCGACGGGAATACCACTCACAGGTGACACTGTGCCACATTCCGTCTCCGGCTCCGTTAGTACGCTTGGGTGACGGCCTGGACATAACGGAGAGTGCCGGAGTGGTCACGCATACCGCCGATTCGACGAAATGACGGAAATCGTGATCCCCGGCGAGCCAGGTCCCGTACACCAGAACATGCGTACTTCCGTACGATCCATAGCCGTGACACGCACGGATCCCACTCTGGTGGGCACTCTGCTCGAGGGCCGCTACCGGGTGGACAAGCTGCTCGCACGCGGTGGGATGTCGTCGGTGTACCGCGGCGTCGACACCCGCTTGGACCGCCAGGTCGCCATCAAGATCATGGACCCGCGGTTCGCCGACGACCGGTCCTTCGTCGAGCGCTTCGAACGGGAAGCCCGTTCGGCGGCCCGGCTGCACCATCCCCACGTGGTCGCGGTGCACGACCAGGGCTTCGACACCCCCGGCGGGGAGGAGTCCGGCCGCGCGTTCCTGGTGATGGAACTCGTCGACGGCGGGACCCTGCGCGAACTGCTGGCCGAACGCGGCCCACTGGACATCGCGCTCGCGCTGAGCATCACCGAACCGGTGCTGTCCGCGCTGGCCGCGGCGCACGCCGCCGGACTGGTGCACCGCGACGTCAAACCGGAGAACGTGCTCATCGGCCGCGGCGGCACGGCGCTTTCGGGCGGCGTGGTCAAGGTGGGCGACTTCGGCCTGGTCCGCGCGATCGCGAGCGCGGGCACCACGAGTTCGAGCGTCATCCTCGGCACCGTCGCCTACGTCTCGCCCGAGCAGGTCGCCACCGGCGAGACCACCTCGAGCGGCGACGTCTACTCGGCCGGGATCCTGCTGTACGAGATGCTCACCGGGCGCGCGCCGTACACCGGCGACACCGCGATCTCGGTGGCGTACCGGCACGTCAACGACGACGTCCCGCGCCCGAGCGAACTGCGCCCGGACCTCCCGCCGATGCTGGACGAGCTGATCCTGCGCGCCACCCGGCGCGACCCCGCGCAGCGCCCGGCCGACGCCGCGGCGTTCCTCGCCGAGCTGAACCACCTGCGCACCGCCCTCGGTGTCCCGCCGGTCCCGGTCCCCGTGCCGCTGCCCGCGGACTCCGACCGGGAGACCGACGCCGAGCGCACCACCCCCGGCATCCCCGCCGTCCCCGCGATGAACCCCGCCATGGCGACGACGGTGCTGACCCCGGTCGCCGAGGCGACCATGCCGGTCACCGGTCCGCGCGGAACGCAGGCGCTGCACCGGGAGCCGCAGTTCCCCGCCGCCCAGCCGCCCCGGACGCCTCCCCCGCGTCCCAAACCGCCCGCGGACGACGACGAACCGCAGTCGCGCAAACGCCTCTACCTCATGATCGCTGCCGCGGTGGTGATCCTCGGCGGCCTGATCGGCGCCTTCGCCTTCATCCTCAACGACTCCGGCCCGACCTCGTCGTCGGTGCCGAAGCTGGCCGGGATGAACCAGGCCGCCGCCGGTGACGCGCTCAGGTCGGCGAAGCTGACCCCGGCCTACACCGAGGAGTACAGCGACACCGCCGCGCAGCACACGGTGATCCGGTCCGATCCGGGAGCGGGCACGTCGCTCGCGCCGGGCGCCACGGTCAACGTCGTGCTGTCCAAGGGCCGCCCGATCGTGCCGGACATCCAGGCCGGGACGAGCCAGCAGGACGCGGAGACGGCGATCAAGGCCGCGCAGCTGACCCCGGTGCCGGGCGAGCAGGAGTACAGCGACGTCGCCAAGGGCAAGGTGATCCGCGTCGACCCGAGCGCCGGTTCCCAGCTGAACATCGGCGGGCAGGTCACGCTCATCCTGTCGAAGGGCCCCGAACCGCTGCCGCCGGTCCCGGACGTCACGGGCCAGGCCAAGGACGCCGCCTTCCAGATCCTGCAGCAGGCCGGCTTCCAGCCGTTCCAGGCGGGCGAGGAGTTCTCCGACCAGCTCGCCGCCGGCCAGGTGACCCGCACCGACCCCAAGGGCGGCGGCAAGGCGAGCAACCGCCGGATCGGCGTGTTCGTTTCGAACGCCGTCGAAGTACCCAACGTGACCTTCAAGCGGATGGAGGAGGCGGTCCAGATCCTGCGCCAGGCGGGGCTGGACGCCGACCGTGAGGGTCGAGGAAACGGCAACGGTCACGGCGGCGGAAACGGTGGTTTCGACTTCGTCCTGCAGCAGGATCCGCAGCCGGGCACCAAGGTGCCGAAGGGGACGAAAGTGCGGCTCAGGGGCTTCGGGTGACGCGAAAGGTGCGTTGAAACCGTTCAGTACCGGCATGGTCATCGGATACCGTGAACCGCATGGTGGTCATTGACTGCGTGAACGGCGTGTCAGCCAGGTTCGCCCCACCCGGTCCGCGATGAGCTTCTTCGCGGACGGTCCGCGCAGCCGTCCCTTGTTCCCGGTGCCGGAGCAAGAGCTCTTCGGCTACAACGGCCGCCCCTGGGTGGACTCGCCGCACGAGTACATCGTCCCGGCGATCCTGCCCTGGTCGATGCCGCTGGGCCGCGCCGAACGGACCATCGTGGCGTTGCGCGGCATCGAGGTGTGGCCGGAGGCGGTGACCTTCCAGCTGTCGGTGTACTCGCGGGATCTCCTGCTGGACGAACCCGGCGAGGGCCTGATCGACCACCGCCGGGTCCCGGACTACAACGCGCTGCTGGTCGGAGTGCTCTTCCCCGACGGACGCCGGGCCAGTTCGGAGACCATCTCCGTGCCGTCCGCCACCAAACCGGACCAGCCGGTGCTGCGTGCCCAAGGGCTGGGCGGTTCGGCGTTCCACGTCGACCACGAGATCTTCCTGTGGCCGCTGCCGCCCGCAGGCCCGCTGGAGTTCGTCGTCCAGTGGCTCGACCGCGACATCGAGGAGACGCGTACCTCGCTCGACGGCACCGCGATCCACGACGCCGCCAAGGAGGCGAGCGAGATCTGGCCCGGCCTGCCCGCCCGCGAGACGCACGGGCTGCCGGTCCGCCGGGTCGGGGCGCAGGCGATGATCACCCCCACCTGGCCCCGCGAGTCGCAGGGCCCGCCCCCGCTGCCCCAGCCGAAACGGTCTGCCCCGCCACCCGTTCAGGCGACGACGGAGCAGCCGCGACGAGGCGCGCCACTGCCGACGCGCCTCCCCCGCCGGGCACGCTGACGACCGCGGACGCCGCGTGAAGGCCCCCTTCACGCGGCTCAGGCGACCCAGGGTTCCAGACCGCAGTGGGCCTCGTTGACGGTGAAAGAATTGGGACACTCAACGTCCTAATTCCTTCACCGTCGCGAGAGCACTCCAGTCTTAGACCTTGATCAACGGAGGATCGGGGACACTCAACGTCCCCGATCCTCCGTTGATCAAGGTCATGCCGGTCACGACCTCCGGCCGACAACCGAGCGGGGAACGACGAACGCCGCAGCACGTTCGAGTGTGGAGGATTTGGGACGTTGAACGTCCCAAATCCTCCACACTCGCGCAGGCTCATCAGCCTCCGTTGATCAAGCTCAAGCAAGCGAGGCTAGGGACGGTTATTTGAGGAGAAAGTCAACGTGTCCTGTCGGGTGGCGAGTCCGTGAAGGCCTGTGGCCCCAGGAACAGCAGTAGTCACAGCGATGCCGCGTGGGAGTGTCGGGCTGGGTGAAGGGGACTTTCGCCGCATCGCACGCGGGAAAGCGCCCTTCGCGTCAAACCCCCGCCGGGTTCCGGTACCCCCGGGCCACGACGTCGAGTCACCGATCCCCGATCGCCCCGAATGTGGCATTGGGGACACTCAACGACCCCAATGCCACATTCGGCGCACACCTCAACGACACGCCACCTTTGCCTCACCCCTCAAGAGAACCAGCCTCCCCCGCCGGGCGCGCTGAGAGCCCACCACCCGCGTTTCGTCAGCGGAACGCTTCGACGTTCGCCACGGCCCACTCCGCATAGGAGACACCGGGCCGTCCGGTTAGCTCCTGGACGACGCCGGTGGGCGTGTCGGGGTTCTCGGTGAAGTACGCGAAGCCGTCGAGCAGCCACTCCGCGATCTCCACCGGGATCCCGGCGGCCGCCCACTGCTTGTTCGCCTCGTCCCGGGTGAGCTCTTGGAAGACCACCTCTTCGCCGAGCGCGGCCGAGATGGCGGCGACCTGTTCGCGCTGGCTGATCGCCGTCGGCCCGCTCAGCGTGTGCTTCTTGCCGTCGTGTCCCTCGGTCAGGATGACGTGCGCCGCGACGGCGGCGATGTCCCCGAGGTCGATCGGCGTCATCCGCGCTTCGGCGTAGGCCTCGCGGACCACTCGCTCGGCCTTGATCGTCTCCGCCCAGCCGAGCGTGTTGTTCATGAACGCGCCCGGCCGCAGGAACGTCCAGTCGAACCCTCCCTCCCGGACGGCCTTCTCGACGATCGCGTAGGCCACACCACTCGAGCCCTCCGACGGGTCGTCGGCGTTGCTGCCCGACAGAGCCACCACCCGGCGCACCCCGGCCTCCTTCGCCAGCTTCACGAAGTCGTCCACCGTGTCCGCCAGCGGCGCCAGGTACACGGTGTCGATGCCCTTCAAGGCCTCGGGCAGTGTCTCCGGCTTGCCCAGGTAGCCCTTGGCGACCTCCACCTGTTCCGGCAGCGCCGCCTTCACCGGGTTGACGGTCAGCGCCCGTACCGGCGCCCCGGCCTTCACCAGCTCGTCGACCAGCAGCCTGCCGACGCTTCCGGTCGCACCGGTCACCAGGATCGTCACGATTCCCCACTCCTTTTCGTACGTCCTACGGTAATAGTTTAACCGTACCGCATACGAGAATGTAGAATCCAGCTTCACGGCCGAGTGGAGTGTGGATGGACGTCGAGCGCAGCCTCGATCTGTTGTGGCGTGACCGCGGCGACGCCCGGCAGCCGACCAGGGGTCGGAAGCCGAAACTGACCCTCGACCAGGTGATCTCCACCGCCATCGCGCTCGCCGACGGCGCGGGCGAGGCGACCGTGTCGATGAGCCAGATCGCCAAGGAACTCGACGTCGGCACGATGACGCTCTACACCTACGTCCCCGGCAAGACCGAACTGCTCGACCTCATGGTGGACTCGGTGTTCGCCGGACGGGACCTCCCCGGCCCCGGCGAGCCCCGGCCGGACGGCTGGCGTGAGCAGGTGCGGCTCTACGCGGAGCGCACCCTGACCGTGTTCCGGGCGCATCCGTGGCTGCGCTCGACGTCGATGGTGCGGCCGGTGCTCGGACCCGGGCTGATGGCGGGTCAGGAGTACCTGATCGCGGCGGTGTCGGACATCGGGCTGCCGCCGCGCAAGGCCGCGGCCGCGGCGAACAGCATCGAGATCTACGTCCAGGCGAACGCGGCGCTATCGGCCGAGACAGCGCAGGTCGAGCAGGAGACCGGGCAGTCGACCGACGCCTGGTGGGGGCAGCGGTCGGTGTTCTGGGAGAAGTACTTCGACGTCGAGCGGCATCCGGCGATGACGCGGATGTGGGAAAGCGGCGGGTACGACGCCGAGACCTGCGATGCCGCCGACGAAAGCTTCACGTTCGGCCTGGAGCGCATGCTGGACGGCATCGAAGCCCTGGTCAACCCTCGCGTTTAGCCCTCTGGTTGCGGTAGTCGGCGAAACGCGTCAGGAGACGGTGGGCAGGTCCGGGGCCGAGACGTCGAAGACCTTCCCCTCGCGCGTGAGCAGCGCGGCGAGGACCTTCGCCTTGCGTTCGGTGTCGGCCGGGGTCCCCCACCGCACGGTCTTCCCATCGGCCAGCGCGAACTCGACGCTGCCGGGAGTCTTCGCCGTCGCGGTGGTGACCTGCTTGAGCAACTGCAGCGGGATCACGCCGAGGACGCCGGTCACCGCGCGGGTCACCGGGTCGTCGGCCGAGACCGACGGCAGCTTGAGCTCGGGCAGCCCCGCGGGCCGTTCCTTGACCGTCTTGAACACCACTCCCCCGCCGTCGACGAGGTGCACCCCGTCGCCGCCGGGCCCGCTGTCGAAGAACGCGATCGCGGCACGTTCGGTCACGGTGATCTCGAGGGTGCTCGGCCAGGACCGGGAGACGTCGACGGTGGCGATACCGGGCATCTGCGCCACCCGGTCGCGGATCTCGTCGGTGTCCAGGCGCAGCATCGGCTTCTGGTCCGGCACCGCCGCCGTGCCGCGGATCTGGTCCGCGGGCACGGAACTCGCGCCGACGACGTCCACCTGTTGCACGCCCAGCATCGAGCTGAACCACAGCAGGTAGACGAGCGCGACGACGGTCAGCACCGAAAGCAGCGCGACCCAGCGCCGCCGGATCTCCCTGCGCTTGACCGGCCGGGTGGTGCGGCGGCGGTCCTGGACGGACCGCTTGCCGCGCCGGGCCTTCGCCCGTCGAGCCCGGTCGGCCCCGGCCCGGTCCCTGCTCGGACGCCGACCGGGTTCGGCCGGGCGGCGGCGTTCCCCGGTCTGCGTCATGGCTGCCCGCCGGCCGATGTCATCGCTAGCCCGCCCGCCGGTCCAGCTCGGCCAGGATCTCCGGGCCGAGCTGCGTGACGTCGCCGGCGCCCATGGTCACCAGCAGGTCGCCGGGTTCGACCAGGTCCGCCGCGAGCTTCGCCGCGACGTCGAACGCGGGCTGGTAGTGCACGGGAGTGCCGGAGATCTGGTCGGCGATGAGCGCGCCGCTCACCCCGGGTTCCGGTTTCTCGCGCGCGCCGAAGACGTCCAGCACGACGACCTCGTCGGCCAGCGACAGCGCGGCCGCGAACTCCTTCGAGAACGTCTTCGTGCGCGAGTACAGATGCGGCTGGAAGACCACGATGACCCGGCCCGTGCCCGCGGCCGTCCGCACCGCGCGCAGCTGCGCGTCGACCTCGGTCGGGTGGTGCGCGTAGTCGTCGTACACCCGGACGTCGCCTGAGCGGCCCTTGAACTCGAACCGCCGCCGGACACCGCCGAACGCGGCGAGCCCTTCGGCCAGTCCTTCGACGGGCGCGCCCAGCTCGATCCCGGCCAGCAGGGCCGCGATCGCGTTCAGCGCCATGTGCTCGCCCGGCACCGCGACCCGGAGAGTGATCTCCTCGCCCTGCAAGGAGATCCGGACGACGCCGCCGTCCGGTGCGGGCGCGAAGTCCAGGATCCGGGCGTCGTCCGCGCCGGTGACCGAACGCCCGTAGCGGCGGACGCGGATGCCCCGCGCCGAGGCCCGCGCACCCAGCGCGTCGGCCCCCTCGTCGTCACCGCAGACGATGAGCAGCCCGCCCGGCGCGATCCGGCCGAGGAAGTCGGTGAACACCGAGACGTACGCCTCGGCGGTGCCGTGGTGGTCCAGGTGGTCCGGCTCGACGTTGGTCACCACGGCTACCGACGGCGAGTAGGCCAGGAACGACCCGTCGCTCTCGTCGGCCTCGGCGACGAAGACGCCGCCCTCGCCGTGGTGCGCGTTCGCGCCCGACTCGTTGAGGTCGCCGCCGATGGCGAACGAGGGGGCGAGATGGCAGTGCTGCAGCGCGACGGTCAGCATCGACGTCGTCGACGTCTTGCCGTGCGTCCCGGCGATGCACGCGACGCGGTGGCCCTCCATCAGCCCGGCCAGCGCCTGCGCGCGGTGCAGCACGGTGATCCCGCGTTCCCGCGCGGCCACCAGTTCCGGGTTGGTCTCCTTGATCGCGGTCGACACGATCACCGAGGACGGGCCTTCGGGGAACGCGTCGAGGTTCTCGGGTGCCTGGCCGACGGCGATCTCGGCGCCCTGGGCCCGCAGCGACAGGAACGCGCGCGACTCCTTGGCGTCGGAACCGGAGACCTGGGCACCGCGGGCCAGCAGGATGCGGGCGATGCCGCTCATCCCGGCGCCGCCGATCCCGATCAGGTGGGCACGCGTCAGCGTGTCGGGCAGCTCTTGATCAAACCCAGTGTCAGGCACCGGCGGCCTCCAGCACGATCTTGGCAAGGGTCTCGTCGGCTTCACGGTGGCCGAGGCCGACCGCGGCCGCACTCATCTTCGCGACCCTGTCGGCGTCGGTCACCAGGGGGATCACCAGCTCCGCGACCTTGGCGGGGCTGAGGTCGGCGTCGTCGAGCATCAGCCCGGCACCCGCGTCGACCGCGGGACGGGCGTTGACCGCCTGTTCGCCGTTGCCGTAGGGCAACGGGACGAACACCGCGGGCAGGCCGACGGCGGAGACCTCGGCGACGGTCATCGCGCCGGAGCGGCACAGCACCGCGTCGGCGGCGGCGTAGGCCAGGTCCATGCGCTCCAGGTACGGCACCGGGACGTAGGCGGGCCTTCCAGGGAACTCCTGGACGACCAGCGTGTTCTTCGGCCCGTGGGCGTGCAGGACGCCGACACCGGCGTCCGCGAACTCCTTGGCCGCGCCGGAGACGGCGCCGTTGATCGACACCGCGCCCTGCGAGCCGCCGAAGACCAGCAGCGTGGGGGCGTCGGGGTCGAGCCCGAAGAATTCACGGGCCTCGGCGCGCAGCGCGGCCCGGTCGAGCGAGGTGATGGAGCGCCGCAGCGGGATGCCGATGACCTCGGCCTTCGCCAGCGGCGTCCCCGGGACGGCGACCGCGACGCGGACGGCGAACCGCGCGCCGACCTTGTTCGCCAGGCCCGGCTTCTCGTTGGCCTCGTGCACCACGATCGGCGTGCGCCCGCGCGCGGCGAGATACGCCGGGAGCGCGACGTAGCCACCGAAGCCGACGACGACGTCCGCGCCGACCCGCTCCAGGATCTCCCGGGTGCGCTTGACCGAGTCGCGGACCTTCATCGGCATCTTCAGCAGCTCGGGAGTCGGCTTGCGCGGCATCGGCACCGGGGGGATCAGCTCGAGCGGGTAGCCACGTGCCGGGACCAGCTTGTTCTCCAGCCCGCGCTCGGTCCCCAGCGCGATCACCTTCGCGTCGGGGCGCAGGCGCATCACCGCGTCGGCGAGGGCGAGAGCGGGTTCGATGTGTCCTGCGGTGCCGCCGCCGGCGACCACGACCACCGGCGCCTTGCCCGCGACCTCGGCTGCAGCGTCGGCTCTAACGGGGTTGTTCACCTATGACCTCTCCGGTTTGCGGTACCCCGTTTCGCGGTACCGCGGTTCACTGCCGTTCGCGCGGCCGTCCGCCTGCCGGGTTCCCGCACCGAACGGCGCCGTTCCTGGGCGGGCGAAGGCCTCGCCGTCCTCGGCGCGGGCCTCGCCGCCTTGGCGGCGACGCTCCTGGCCGCGCTGCCCTTGCGCTTGGCGGGCGGGCGGTACGGCTCGGGCGCGGGAAGCCTCAGCAGGCGTCCGAATTTACCCGGCCCCTGCGAGCGCAGTGCGGCCACCGCCTCCGGCTCGTGCCGGGCGGCGTTGGCGAGGATCCCCATGATGAGCATGGTGATCACCAGCGACGTCCCCCCGTAGGAGATCAACGGCAGCGTGACCCCGGTGACCGGCAGCAGGCCGACGACGTACCCGATGTTGATACCCGCCTGCGCGACCAGGAAAACGGTCAGCGTGCCGGCGACGATGCGGATCCACGGGTCGAGGTTCCGGGTGGCGATCCGCAGGCCGACGACGGCGACCCCGGCGAACAGCCCCAGCACCACCACGCAGCCGATGAAGCCGAGTTCCTCACCGATCAGGGCGAAGATGAAGTCGTTCTGCACGTTCGGCAGGTAGCCCCAGTTGGACTGGCCCTGGCCGAGGCCCTTGCCGAACATCCCGCCGTCGGCGAGCGCGAGTTTCGCCTGGTTGGCCTGGAAGCCGTCCGCGCTGGTGTCCGGGTCGCCGGAGACGAACGACATGACCCGCGCGAGCCGGTACGGCGCGATGATGGCCAGCACCAGGATCCCGGCGAGACCACCCGCGAGGATGACGCCGAACAGCCGTTTCGGCGCGCCCGCGAACCACAGCAGGGCCAGCAGCACTACCGCGAGGGTGATCGTGCCGCCGAGGTCGGGCTGCATCATGACCAGCGCGAACATCAGCAGCGCGATCGGCACGACCGGAACGAGCAGATGCCGCCACTGGTTGATGATGTTGTACTTGATCACCAGGATGTGCGCGCCCCAGAAGGCGAGTGCGACTTTGGCCGCCTCGACCGGCTGGAAGGCGAATCCGCCGAGCCGGAACCAGCCCTGCGAGCCGTTGACCTCGGACCCGAGCGGGGTCAGCACCAGCACGAGCAGCCCGAGGCAGACCACGGTCGCCGTCGCCGACAGCCGCCGGACGCGTTCGAGCGGGATCCGCAGCCCGACCCAGAACACCACCGCGCCGATCGCGACGAACATGATGTGCTTGCTGAACTGGGCGTACACGCCGGTGCCGGTCTTCGGGTTGTAGGAAGCGACCGAGGACGCGGACAGCACCATCACGGCGCCGATCACGGTCAGCACGCCGGTGAGCGCCAGTACCAGATGGAACGAGGCGAGCGGCCGCGAAAGCCACGCCGTCAGCGCGGTGCGGAAGGCGACGAACGGGCTTTCCTTGCGCTCACGCCCGTCACGAGACTTGCGCTGCCGTGGGGCAGGCTGACCCTTTCTTTCCTCAACCGCCGTCACTGGTCTCCCCCGCACCGTCGCGCAGGACACGGACCGCGCTCGCGAACGCGTCGCCGCGTGCGCCGTAGCTCGAGTACATGTCCAACGACGCCGCGGCGGGGGCCAGCAGCACCACATCTCCAGGGCGCGCCAGGGCGCGGGCCGCCTTCACCGCCGCAGTCATGGTGTCATCGTCACCCGAAGGGAGGCTGTTGACCGGGACATCCGGCGCGTGTCGCGCAACAGCGGCGGCGATCACGGGTGAATCCACGCCGAACAGCACGACCCCGCGGAGCCTGCCGGCGATCGAGCCGACGAGCTCGTCCACGGAAGCGCCCTTGAGCTGGCCACCGGCGATCCAGACGACGTTCAGATGCGCGCGCAGTGATCCACTCGCCGCGTGCGGGTTGGTCGCCTTGGAGTCGTTGATGTACCGGACGCCGTCGATCTCGCCGATCTCCTCGGCGCGGTGCGGGGCGGGGCGGTACTCGCGCAGGCCCTTGGCGACGTCCTCGCCGCTGACGCCGTACGCGCGGGCCAGCGCGGCCGCGGCGAGCGCGTTGGAGACGTTGTGCGGACCGGCGGGACGGACGTCGGCCAGGGTGCCGAGTTCGTCGGCGCTGGTCGCCGGTTCGGCGACGAAAGCGCGGTCGACCAGCAGGTCTTCCACGATCCCGAGTTCACCCGGCCGCGGGGTGTCCATGCCGAAGGCGACCCGGCGGGCGTCCGCGGGCGAGTGCTCGTCCGCGAGCCGGATGGACCATTCCTCGTGGAGGTTGTGCACCACGTTCCGGGAGTGGGTGTGGACCCGCCCCTTCGCGGCCGCGTACTCCTCCATCGAGCCGTGCCAGTCGAGGTGGTCCTCGGCCAGGTTCAGCACCACCGAGGCGAGCGGGGCCAGTGTGGACGACCAGTGCAGTTGGAAGCTCGACAGCTCCACGGCGAGCACCTCGTGCCCGGCGCGCACCGCGTCGAGTACCGCGAAGCCGACGTTCCCGCAGGCCACGGCGTCGACCCCGGCGGAACGCAGGATCGACTCCAGCATCCCGACCGTGGTGGTCTTGCCGTTGGTGCCGGTGATCGCGAGCCACACCGGCGGCTTGTCGCGCAGTTGCCCGACGCGCCACGCCAGCTCGACGTCGCCGATCACTTCGATCCCCGCCCCGGCCGCCGCCACCAGCAACGGCGACGTCGGCTTCCAGCCAGGGCTGGTCACGACCAGCTCGACACCTTCGGGCGGCTCCGTCAGGCCGGGCACCAGCTCGGCGCCGAGTCCTTCGAGCTCCGCCAGCCGTTCGGCGTTGCCGTCGGTGACGGTGATCCGCGCGCCCAGCTCCCTCAGGACGGGGACGATCGACTTGCCGGTGACCCCGGCACCGGCGACGAGGACGTGGCGGCCATCAAGCGACACTGACGGCACCGCTTAACCCCCGAGACCGAGCTGTTCGCTGTAGAACAGGCCGAGACCGAACATGCAGCAGATGGCCGAGAGCAGCCAGAACCGGATGATGACCGTGGTCTCCGCCCAGCCCGCGAGTTCGAAGTGGTGATGGAACGGGGCCATCCGGAACAGCCGCCGCCGGGTCGTGCGGAAGACCGCGATCTGCGCGACCACCGAGATCATCTCGACCATGAACAGACCGCCGATGACGATGGCGAGCAGTTCGGTGCGGGTGGTCATCGACAGACCGGCGACGAGGCCACCGAGGGCCAGCGAACCGGTGTCGCCCATGAAGATCTTCGCCGGTGCCGCGTTCCACCAGAGGAACCCGACACAGGCACCGGTCGCCGCCGCGGCCACCACGGCCAGGTCCAGCGGGTCACGGACGTCGTAGCAGGCGGCCTGCGGGGTGACCGCGCACGAGAGGCGGGTCTGCCAGAAGGCGATGACGACGTAGGTCGCCAGCACCATCGCCGCCGTGCCGCCCGCGAGACCGTCGAGGCCGTCGGTGAAGTTCACCGCGTTCGACCAGCCCGAGATGACGATGTAGCAGAAGATCACGAAGAACACCGACGGGAAGGTGATCAGCGCGAGGTCCCGCACGTAGGACAGGCTCTCCGACGCCGGGGTCAGCCCGCGCTCGTCGGCGAACTGCAGCGCCAGGATCGCGAATCCGATCGTGACCACCAGCTGGCCGACCAGTTTCGCGGTCTTGTTCAGCCCGAGGTTGCGCTGCTTGCGGATCTTGATGAAGTCGTCGAGGAACCCGACGATCCCGAGACCCACCGCCAGCGCGAGGACCAGCAGGCCCGAAGCGGACGGGCCGCCGGTGCCGTTGCCGCCGCTGAGCGAGCTGATCAGATGAGCCACGAAATACCCGACGACCATCGCGACGATGATCGCGACACCACCCATCGTCGGGGTACCGCGCTTGGATTTGTGTCCCTGCGGTCCTTCCTCCCGGATCTCCTGGCCGAAGCCCTGCCGGGAGAAGACCCGGATCAGATAGGGAGTGAGGAGGATGGAGACCAGCAGGCCCGCCGCGGCCGCGATCAGGATGCTGATCACGCGTCACCACCGTTCGAGCGTTCTTGAGAGGGGGAAGGGGCTACTTCAGGGGTTTCAACGTTCGTTGCGGGAGAGGCGAGCACGGCGTCGGCCACCCTCCACAGCGCGGCGGCCTTGGACGCCTTCACCAGCACCACGTCGCCCGCGCGGAGCTGATCATGCAGCAGGGCGATGGCGGCCTCGACGTCGGGTACCAGTACCGACTCCTCGCCCCAGGAACCCTCCTGCTGCGCGCCCTGGTGCGTGGCCGCGGCGGCCTGTCCGATGACCACGAGCTTGTCGATGTTGAGCCGGACGACGAGCCTGCCGATGCCGTCGTGCGCCGCGACCGAGTCCTCGCCGAGGTCGCCCATCACACCGAGCACCGCCCAGGAACGGCGCTGCTCGCTCATCGACGCGAGTGCCTTGAGGGCGGCCCGCATCGACTCGGGGCTGGCGTTGAACGAGTCGTTGAGCACCGTGACGCCGTCGGCCCGGGTGCTGACCTCCATGCGGCGGTCCGAGCGCCGCTCGAGGCCCGACAGACGCGCCGCGATCTCCTCGGTCGTCGAGCCCATTTCCAGTGCCACGGCGGCGGCGCTGAGCGCGTTGCCGACCTGGTGCTCGCCGTAGAGCGGGAGCTTCACCGGCGCCTCGCCCTCCGGAGTGACCAGGCGGAACGACGGTCGTGCTTCGCCGTCGAGGGTGATGTCCACGGCACGGACCTGCGCGGACTCGCTCTCGCCGACGAACACCACCCGCGCGCTCGTGCGGCTCGCCATCGCCGCGACGTACGGGTCATCGAGGTTCAGGACGGCGACGCCGCCGTCTTCAGCGCTCGGCAGTGCCTCCACGAGCTCGCCCTTGCCCTTGGCGATGCCCTCGCGCGAGCCGAACTCGCCGACGTGCGCGGTGCCGACGTTGAGCACGACCCCGATCCGCGGCGGCGCGATGGCCGCCAGCTCGGCGATGTGGCCGGGCCCGCGGGCGGACAGCTCCAGCACCAGCTGCCGGGTCGAGGCGTCGGCCCGCAGCGCCGTCCAGGGGTGGCCCAGCTCGTTGTTGAACGATCCCGGCGGCGCCACCGTCGGGCCGAGCGGCTCCAGCAGCTGGGCGATGATGTCCTTGGTCGAGGTCTTGCCCGCCGAACCGGTGACCCCGACGACGGTCAGGTGGTCACTGGAAAGCTTCTGGATCACGTGCCGGGCGAGCTTCGCCAGCGCGGCCAGCACCGCGGCGCCCGCCCCGTCCTTGTCCGAGACCAGCGCGAACGCCCGATCATGGGCGACACCGGCGTCGAGCGGCGGCACGATCACGGCCGGGGCGTCGACCTCGCGGGCCGCGAGTACCGCGACGGCGCCGGACTCGACGGCCCTCGCGGCGAAGTCATGGCCGTCGACCTTGGCGCCCGGCAGCGCGACGAACAAGCCACCTGGCGTGATCTCGCGGGTGTCGAATTCGACGCTTCCGGTGACCTCGGCGGTGCCGTCGGTCCGATGCAGCCTGCCGCCGACGATGCCGGCGATCTCGGCGAGGCTGAGCACGATCACACTGTCTCCAGACGTCTGCGGATGGCGGAGGCGAGTTCGTCCCGGTCGGAGAACGGGTGCACGACACCCTGGACCTCCTGGCCGGTCTCGTGGCCCTTGCCCGCGATGAGCACGATGTCCCCGGGGCGGGCGAGCTCGACCGCGTGGACGATGGCTTCCCGGCGGTCGGCGATCTCGAGGATCTCGCCGCCCAGCGCCGGTCCGGCGTTGCGGGCACCGGCCAGCATGGCCGCCCGGATCGCGGCCGGATCCTCCGAGCGCGGGTTGTCGTCGGTCACGATCAGCACCTCGCTGCGCCGGACCGCCGCCTCGCCCATCACCGGGCGCTTCGCGGTGTCACGGTCGCCGCCGCAGCCGAGGACGGTGATGATCCGGCCCTCGGTGCGGGCGCGCAGCGCGTCGAGCCCCTGCGCGACCGCGGCGGGTTTGTGCGCGTAGTCGACCACCGCGGTGAACGGCTGGCCGAGGTAGACCCGCTCCATCCGGCCCGGCACCTCGACCGAGGCGAGCCCGGCGACGATGGCTTCGAGCGGGACACCGGCGGTGTCGAGGATCGCGGCCGCGAGGACGGCGTTCGCCACGTTGAACTCACCCGGCAGCGGGATCTTCGCCGAAGCGGCGAGGCCGCCGGGGCCGTGGAGGGTGAAGGTCTGCTCGCCCGCCGGGGTGGGCGTCAGGTCGGTGGCGTGCCACAGTGCGTCCGTTCCCGGCTCGGTGGAGACGGTCACCGTGTGCGGGGTGAGGAGTGCGTGGCCCCAGGCACTGTCGACGACGACCACCTCGGCGGTGGAGCGGCCGTCGAACAACAGCGACTTGGCGGCGAAGTACTCCTCCATGTCCTTGTGGAAGTCCAGGTGATCCTGGGAGAGGTTGGTGAAGGCACCGACCGCGAAGCGCGTGCCGTTGACCCGGCCCAGCGACAGCGCGTGGCTGGAGACCTCCATCGGGACGTGCGTGACCCCGCGCTCCACCATCACCGCCAGGAGCGCCTGCAGATCCGGCGCCTCGGGGGTGGTGAACCCGCTGGCCAGCCGCTCGCCCGCGATCCGGGTCTCGACCGTGCCGATCAGCCCGGTGGTGAGCCCGGCCGCCTTGAGCCCGGCGTCGACCAGGTACGAGGTCGTGGTCTTGCCGGACGTCCCGGTGATACCGAGGACGGACAGCTCCAGCGACGGCTCGCCGTAGATCCAGGCGGCGATCTCGCCGAGCGCCGCCCGCGGGTCCGGGTGCACCAGGATCGGCACGCCGGCGTCACGGAGCACCGGACGCCCGGCGCCCGCCTCGTCGGTGAGCACCGCTGCCGCGCCGGAGGCGATGGCCTGGTCGCTGAAGTCCGCGCCGTGGGCGCGGGCACCGGGAAGCGCGGCGAAGAGGTCTCCGGGGAGGACGTGCTGCGCGCGAAGCGTGCTTCCCGTGACCGTCAGCTCGGCCGCGGACGGGTAGTCGTCACCGCCCACCACGAGCCGCGCGCCCGCCCTGGCGAGCAGCGTGCCCAGCGGCATCGGCTCGATCCTGGCCGGACGCGGGGGTGCGGCGACGGCCTTGACCGGGCTGTCCGGGACCTGGGCAGCCGTCGCGCCGGACCCGCTTTCGACGGCGGGACCGCTGCGGGGATCTGAAGTAGGCACCGACACAGCAAAGGAGGTTACCGGCGCGGCATTCGGGTGACGGAAGCGGTGCGGGGTGTGAGCGCGGTGATCATGCTCGTGGTAATGGGTTTCATGAGCTCTCCTTGGCACGCAACGGCTTCCGACTGTCGCTTGAGGACTTCGGCGATGAGCGGTGCCGGCGTTTCGGGCGGTGCTCGGTGCGGGGACCCGTTCACGCACAGCGACGACCGCTCTCTGACGCCGTGCCGACCGGGCATGACGCGAAAGCCACTTTCGCAACGTTGAAGGTTGCGAAAGTGGCTTTCGCAACACGGGTGCCGGGCCGCTCAGCCGGGGTGACCGAAGCCGGCTCTCGCGTGTTCGGAGCCGGATCTCGTGTGACTGAAGCCGGATCTCACGTGTCTCCAGACGGATGAGCGAGTCCCGGCTCCCATCACGCGTGGTCCGTCAGGAAAGCACCAGCGGCACCTGAGGCGTGGGACCGTCCGAAAGCGGGATCTGGAACCGCTGCGCCAGGTAGGCGGCCACCGAGTGGAACAGCGGCGCGGACGAGCCACCGCCTGGCAGCGAGGTGTCCGGCGCGTCGAGCCGGATACCGACCACGAACCGCGGGTTGTCGGCGGGCAGGATCCCGGCGAAGGTGATGTTGTACAGATGGTTGCTGTACGTCTTCGTCTGCGGGTCGACCTGCTGGCCGGTGCCCGTCTTGCCCGAGATCTGGTAGCCCTCCAGCGCCGCCTTCGGCCCGGTGCCGCTCTGCTGCCCGCGGCCGCTCTGTGTCACGGCACGCATCATGTCGCGCACGGTCTTCGCCGCCTGCGGGCTGATGACCTGCACGGTCTTCGGCGCCGGTTCGGGGACGACGGTCCCGTCCGGATTGACCTTCGCCTTGACCACGCGGGGTTCCACGCGCAGCCCGTCGTTGGCGATGGCCTGGTACATCGCGGCCATCTGCACGACGGTCATCGAGAGCCCCTGCCCGATCGGCAGGTTCCCGAAAGTCGTGGCGTACCACTGGTTGCGCGGCGGGACGACGCCCGGGCTCTCGCCGGGGAGGCCGAGACCAGTGCGCTGGCCGAGACCGAACTTCTTGAGCAGGTCCGCGTAACGGTCCTCGCCGAGCTTCTGCGCCAGCAACAGGGTGCCGACGTTCGAGGACTTCGCGAAGATGCCGGTGGTGGTGAACTGCTGCGCCCCGTGGTGCCAGGCGTCCTTGACGATCTTGTCCGCGACCTGCAGCGAACCCGGCACCGACATCGACGACTCCGGCGTGGTGACGCCCTGGTCGATCGCGCCCGCGGCGGTGACGATCTTGTTCACCGAACCGGGTTCGAACGGCGTGGTCACCGCGCGGTTGTTCAGGTTCTCCGTCTCACTGCGCGAAGCCGGGTCGTTGAGGTTGACCGTCTTGTCGTTGGCCAGCGCGTAGACCTCGCCGGTCTTCGAATCCATGATGACCGCTTGGCCGCCCTTGGCCTTCGACTTGACGACGTACTCGCTCAGCTGCCGCTGCAGTTCGTACTGCAGGTCGGTGTCGATCGTCAGCTGCAGATCCGAACCGGGGACGGCGTTCTGGATGTCCCGCTCGGTACCGGGGATGACAAGGTTGTCGTTGCCGTTCCGGGTGTTGACGATCTTGCGGCCCGGCGTCCCGGCGAGGTCGTAGTCCCGCGAGGCTTCGAGTCCGTAGCCACCGTGCAGGTTGTGCTTGGAGATGTCCTTGTCGTCGGTCCGCCAGTTCGCGAAACCGATGATGTTCGCCCCGACCGAGTCTCCGGGGTACTCCCGCTTCGAGCGCTTCTCGACGCTGATCCACGGGTATTCCTTGACGATCGAGTCGGCGACCGACGGTTCGATGTCGTGGACCAGGTAGGTGAACGCGTCCGGCTTGTGGAACTTGTCCAGCAGGTCCTTCTCGGTGATCACCCCAGGCAGCTTGGCCGCGATCAGCTTCGCCGCGCCCGCCACCTCGGTCTCGAAGTTCTTGCCCTTGGCCGGGTTCTTCGCGGCGAAGTCGTCCATGGTCTTGTGGAGCCAGTTCAGGCTCACCGCGAGTGTCCGCACCTCGATGCTGAACGCGATCTTCGTCCCGTTGCGGTCCATGATGGACCCACGCTGCGCGGGACTTTCGATCACGGACGTCCGCTGCCGTTCCGCCGCTTCGGACAGCGCACCGGCCTCGAACCACTGCACCTGCACCAGTTTGAGGCCGGCGAGCACCATCATGATGATCAGCAGGATCCGGACGCCGGTGAACCGGCTCGGATTCCCTCCGTTGCCCCGCCGGGCGGTGGCGCGGCGGGTCCCGGCGGCGTAGGTCCGCCTCGCGCTCCCCACCGACCGGGCCCGTGCTTGCGCCGGGCGGCCGGGTGACATCACTGACCTCCCTGCGCCGGGGTCGCCGCGTTCTCCTGCGGGACCGCGGGCTGGTCGCCCTCGATCGGCGCGCCTTGCTGCGTCCCCTCGGCGGGCGGCGGCACCGGATCGGCCTGCGCCGCGGGCGTGTCGGCTTCCGCCTTCTTCGGCTCACCGACCACAGTGGACTGTCCGTCCGTACCGACCACGAGGTGCGCGGGGTCGCCGCCGGGCACCATGCCCTGCTCCCTGGCCTTGGGCGCGAGAGAAGCGGGCGACTCGGCCTTCGCGACCTCGCGCTGCAGCCGTTCCTTCGCCTCGGCCAGCCCGGCATTGGTCGTGCGGAGCTGTTCGAGCCGGTACGAGTCGGCGATGGCCTGCGTGGTCAGCCACAGCGTGCACGCCACGCCGACGGCCAGCATGCCCATCATCATCAGCACGAACGACGCGCGCGAACGCGGCCAGCGCAGCTTGAGCTTCTTCCTCGGCTCGGCCTTGCCCGCGCCGCCTTCGGCGTCGGGACGGTTGCGCTGCTGGTCGCGCTGCAGCAGATCCGCGCGCTGGGCGCGACGGGCGTAGGCGCGCTCGGCCGCCGACGTCCGGCCGCGGGAGGCACGGCTGGACTTCGTGGTCTCGGTGGTGTCCGGCGTCTCGTCGACCGTGCTGGTCGCGCGGGCACCTCGTCCGGGCGCCGGTGTCCGGCGGCCGCGGGACTTCGCGGGAGCGGTCATCGTGCTCGGTCTCCGATCCGTTCGGCGGCTCGCAGCCGCACGGAGGCGGCCCGTGTGTTCTGCTCGGTCTCCGCCTCGCCGGCCTTCTCGGCCCCTCTGGTGAGCAGTTTCAGTTCCGGGCCGTGGCCCGGCAGTTCCACCGGAAGCCCTTCCGGGGTCCGGGATTTCGCCAGTTCCGCGAGTGCCTGTTTGACCAGGCGGTCCTCGAGGGACTGATAGGACTCGACGACGATGCGGCCGCCGACGGCCAGCACCGACAGCGCCCGCGGCATCGCCCGCCGCAGCACTTCCAGCTCGCCGTTGACCTCGATCCGCAACGCCTGGAAGGTGCGCTTCGCCGGATGCCCGCCGGTGCGCCTGCTCGCCGCGGGGACCGCGTCGTACAGCAGTTCCACCAGCCGTCCGCTGCGCGTGAAAGGTTCCTTCTCCCGTGCCGCCACAACGGCTTTGACGATCCGCTGGGCGAACCGTTCCTCGCCGTAGTCGCGCAGGATCCGGATCAGCTCGCCCGGCGTGTAGGTGTTGAGCACGTCGGCCGCGGTGATCCCGGTGGTCGGGTCCATCCGCATGTCGAGCGGGGAATCCTTGGAGTAGGCGAAACCACGCTCGGCGCGGTCCAGCTGCATCGAAGAGACACCGAGGTCGAACAGGATCCCGTCCACTCTGGACAGTCCGAGACCTTGGAGCGCCGACGGCATCTCGTCGTAGACGGCGTGCACGAAGTCGACGCGATCCCCGTGCGGCGCAAGCCGTTTCGCGGAGAGTTCCAGCGCGTTGGGGTCCCGGTCGAGCGCGACCAGGCGCAGTGCGGGGAACGCGGTGAGCAGCGCGTCGGAATGACCGCCGAGTCCGACGGTCGCGTCGACCAGCACGGCCTCGCGGTCGGAGAAGACCGGCTCGAACAGTTCGACGATGCGCTTCAGCAGCACCGGAACGTGCTCGTGTTCGTCTGCCATGTCTTCCCCCCTTTCCTGTAGTGCCGGGGAAGATGCCGGATGCCGTCAGGTCCCTGTCCGCCCGCTTACTGACCTGGTACCGGGGAAGGTGTACCAGGGCCACTGAGCGGACAGAGGCCTCACGGCATCCGTGTGGGCGGTTTCCGGCGTGTCCGAAGCAGGAACCCGCGCCCCCCGACGGCGTGGGTGCTTCCTCGGTCACGTCTAGAAGACGCCCGGCAGAACTTCCTCTCGAGCCTTCGCGTAGCTGTCCTCGTGTTCGTCCAGGTAGCCCTGCCACGCTTGGGCATCCCAGATCTCCAACCTGGTGATCGCCCCGATCACCACGCACTCCTTGTTCAACCCGGCGTAGCGTCGGAGCTCGGACGCGATCGCGACACGTCCTTGCCCGTCCGGGCGTTGTTCGTCCGTCCCGGCGAAGAGATAACGCTGGTAGGCCCGGACCGCCTCGTTCGTGAACGGGGCGTCGGCGACCTTCCTCGCCATCTGCTCGAACTCGGCCCGGGGAAAGACGAAGAGACAGTGATCCTGACCCTTGGTGACCATCAGCCCACCGGCGAGTGCGTCGCGGAACTTCGCGGGCAGCGTGAGCCGCCCTTTGTCGTCCAGTTTCGGGGTGTGGGTGCCGAGGAACATCGGCTCCACCTCCCTACCGACTTCGGCTGTGAACAACCAATGCCGGTCACGGGGCTCCCTACTGCCCCACTGCGCACCACCGTACCCCACTTTTCACCACAGTCAACGCGTCAAAAGCCGCGACCACTCCGTCGTGTCAGACGTTTTCGCTGGTCAGCCAGGTGGGGCCAGGTGGGGGCGTGGTGGGGGACGGTGGCCAAGATCCCCCTGGGCGGGTATCGAAGCAACCTCACCGATGCCTGATGCGTCCGGTTATCGGCAGCCGGAACCCTGCTGTGGGGCGAAGTGGGGGCGAAAGTGGGGAATCCGGTGGGGAGCGGTGGGGACACTGTGGAGGGTGACGTCGGTTCATCCCATGAAATGTCGACAAAGGACTGCTGACGTCGGAGGTCCGTGAAGGCCTCCTTCCCTACCGTGAGGGTAGGGAAGGAGGCCTTCACGGACTTCGAAAGTTCTAGCGGTCAGGGTCCAGCAGCGAAGCCAGCCGCGCGGCCAGCCGGGGACCGTCCACAGGGGACACGGTGACCCAGGCCTGCCCGCCGCGCCCCTCGGTCCGCGCGGCGCAGTACGCGCCGACGTCGGTGTCGAACCAGGTCAGCCCGCCCGCCCGGTGCGCCCGGCCGTCGCGGTCCCGGGTCCGCACGGTGAACTGGCCCGCGCTGTAGACCGGCCGCGCCTGGATCGCGAGCACCTCGCGCAGCTGATCGTCCGAAGCCGACGATCGTCCGCCGTCGCCGAACACCGGATCTTCCAGGTCACCGTCGAAGCGCGCCGCGGGCAGGCTGATCCCGTAGCCGGGGCCGGGCCGCAGCTCCGGCAGGACGTCGACGATCGCGGCGAACACCCCGCCGTCGCCGATCCCGGACAGCGCGATGGTCTGTTCGGGCTGGGTGGCCAGCACGCCGTGCCGCCCGCGCGCGGCCGCGACGGCGCGGAACGGCGCTTCGGCCGTCATGTCGGCCAGAGCCTCACATTCGACGTAGACGTCGGCGCGCGCGAGAAGGTCCAGTCGCGCTTCCAACGCGGCATCGAGCCGATCTCCGTCATAAAGGCCGCGTTCTACAAGGTTTTCGTAGACCGCGCCGCGGATCTCCGCGCGTTCCGCTTCCGTGCCGCCGACACTGCGGACGGACAGCGGCCACGGCGGGGCCGCGTGGCCGAGATCGGACCAGAGAACGTCGAACGCCGACGCGGAAACCCGGATCAAGACCGCCCCAGCTCGGGCGGCTTCCCGAACGAGATCCGCGGGGTCAGCGAATGCAGTGAGGCGTCGCGGGTGTTCATGACGTCGACGGCCTTGCGCCTAGCCGCCTCGGCCTCCGCGTGCTTGGCCTCCATCTCGTCGGCGAGCGCGGCGAGAAGCGCGAGGTTCCCGCCCGCCGCGGCGCCGCGGATCATCGCGCCGGGGTCGTAGTCCACCGGCGGCGGCATGTCCGCGCGGGCGCGCGCGGCCGCCTCGGCCTGTCCGGAGACGGCCTGCCCCAGCGCGGACGAGAGATCGGCGGACCAGGTCAGCCAGCCGGACGCCGTGGACAGCACGCCGCGGAGCGCGTCACCCGCCTCACCGCGCCAGTTCTCCTCACTACTGCTGACCAGCCCGGCCAGTTCCGACGTCGCGTCGTGCATTCGCCGCGCGAGCGCGTCCCAGGCGGCACCGATGCCGCCGGCCGCCTCGGGGTCGTTGCCCGCTTCGACTTCGGCGGCCAGTGCCTCGTGGCTGTAGGCCTCGTACCGCGTGGCCGCGACCGGGACCTCGCGGCCCGGCGTCTCTCCTTCAGGCACCGATTCTCCTAAGGCAGTTTGGGTTCGGCCAGTCCCGCCACCGTCACCGCGCGCTCGCAGGCGAGCGGGGTGTCGGTGAAGTTCGTGTTGCTCACGTCGATCTGGACGCTCGCCTTGTCCCCCATGCCGAGCAGGACCGCGCAGGTCCCGTCGGCGGCCTTCTTGTCCGCGACCTTGAGCGCCTCCCGGTCACCGACCTTGGTCCTGGTGGCGGTCTTGCGCGCGATCTCGAGGTCCGCCAGCCCGTTCTTCTCGTCCACGGTGATGGTGACGCCGAAGGTGGCGGGCACCGTCCAGTCGCAGGCGCGGGCGCCGTTGATCTCCTTCGGGACACCGAGCACGTTCAGCCCGGCACTCGACCGGTCCCGCGGGCCGAGCAGCGCGCAGGGATCCAGCACGGCGGGCGGCAGCGTGCCCTGGACCGAAGCTCCGGCGACCACCTTCTCGGTGCTCGGAACCTGCGCCTGGCCTGCGGCTCCTTGCCCACAGGCGGACACTGTGAGGACGGTGAGCACGCCACAAAGGGCGAGAAGGGGGACACGGGACGCCATGGGTTCAGCCGCCGACACAGTCCACATCCGCCGCCGCTTGTTCATCCTGACGGGTGTACCGGGCCAACGCCTTCTCGATCCGGTTCTTGAGCGCCTCGAGCTCCTTGCCGAACGCGGTGAGCGCCTCGACCGCGGAGCCGTCGGCACCGATCCCGTACTGCGCCATGAACCGGCCGACCTCGTCCGCGTATCCCCCGCCAAGGGGAACCGTGCGACCGAGCACCTTGGCCTCGCGGACCATCTGGCCGACCACGTCCTGCAGGGCGGAGATCTTCACGTGGGCGTCGGCCGCCAGCTCCGGGGCGACCGCGAACCCGCTCAGATCGAACCGGGGTTTGGCGGTACTCACCTCGCTCATATGCGATTACGCCTCTCCGTAGTCGAGCGACCTCGCAACGGAGCATACGACAAAACCGCGTGTCAGCGGGAGCACCTGAAAACGCGCTCACCTCACCCGATCGAGGTAATGTCTCCGGTTGCACAGAGTCATCGGCCGGGGTTGGCGGGGTTCCCCCCACGAGTTCGCCCGAGTTTGACACACTTCGTGGGAGGCTGACCGCTGCCCGGGGGACCACCCGGGTGAGAAAAGCTGGCCCTCAGCAGACCAAGCGGACATCCAGCCACGCGGCATCAGGAGGTCGAGTGACGTCGAGAATCCAGTCTGCGACGCCCGGCGAACAGCAGGGCGAGCAGGCAACCGGGCAAGCGCCGTACCCCACGGCCGCGGGCTCGGTGAGCGGCCGTCAGAACGGCCGTGCGAGCAGAGCGTCCCTCGACGAACTGCACGAGACGGCGCGGCGGATCGCCGCCAACGTGGAGCGGGTACTGGTCGGCAAACCCGACGTCATCCGCATCGCGCTCGTGACCCTGCTCGCCGAAGGCCACCTCCTGGTCGAAGACGTCCCCGGGGTCGGCAAGACCTCGCTGGCGAAGGCGCTGGCCCGCTCGATCGACTGCACCGTCAGCCGGATCCAGTTCACCCCCGACCTGTTGCCCAGCGACGTCACCGGGGTGTCCATCTACAACCGGCAGAGCGGCGGGTTCGAGTTCCGGCCCGGCCCGGTGTTCGCGAACATCGTGGTCGGCGACGAGATCAACCGCGCCTCGCCGAAGACGCAGTCGGCCCTGCTCGAATGCATGGAAGAGCACCAGGTCACCGTCGACACCTCGACGTACCACCTCGAAGAGCCGTTCATGGTGATCGCCACCCAGAACCCGATCGAGATGGAGGGCACCTACGCGCTGCCCGAGGCCCAGCGGGACCGGTTCACCGCGCGGGTGTCCATCGGCTACCCCGACCAGCAGGCCGAACTGGCCATGGTCGACGAGCACGCCGGGCACAACCCGCTCGCCGATCTCGAGCCCGTGTCCGACCGCGACTCGGTGCAGCGGCTGATCGAGACGGTGCGCTCGGTGCACATGTCGCCGGAGATCCGCCGGTACGCCGTCGAGCTGGTGTCCGCGACCCGTCAGGTGCCGGAGATCCGCCTCGGCGCTTCCCCGCGCGCCACCCTGCAGCTGGTCCGCGCCGCTCGGGCGCAGGCCGCGCTTTCGGGCCGCGAGTTCGTCGTCCCGGACGACCTGCACACGGTCGCGGTCCCGGTGCTGGCGCACCGCATGGTGCTCACCACCGAAGCGCACGCCGCCCGTCGTTCGGCCACCGACGTGGTCCGCGCGATCCTGCACCGCGTTCCCGTCCCGCAGGGCTCCCAGGGCACGAACCACCGCTGATAAATAGAAGGAAAACGGAGCCATGCTGCGTGCTCTGTCCGGCCTGACCACACGCGGCCGCTGCCTCCTCGCCGCCGGCGTCGCCGCGGCGGTGTGCTCGTTCGTGCTCAACGAACGGGACCTGCTGCGCGTCGCGATCTTCGTCGTCGCCCTGCCGTTGCTGGTCGCCTTCTTCATCTCGGCGACCCGGCTGCGGCTGGGCGCGGCGCGCGCGCTGCGCCCGGACCGGGTCTCCGTCGGCTCGCCCGGCGAGGTCCAGCTCGAACTCTGGCGTGACGGCAGGCTCCCGGCGGGTGAGGTGCTGCTCGAAGACGGCGTGCCCTACGCGCTGGGTTCGCGGCCGCGGTTCGTCGTCGAGCGGCTGCCGCACGACCGGCGGGTCGCGCTGCGGTACCCGCTGCAGCCGGTGCTGCGCGGGGTCCAGCAGGTCGGCCCGCTGCGGGCGACGATCACCGACCCGTTCGGGCTGTGCGAGTTCGAACGCGAGCTGATCGGGCATTCGCGGCTGGTCGTCGTGCCGAAGGTGGTCGGCTTGTGGGGTCTGCCCAGCGGCGCCGGGATCGGCGCCGGTGACGACGGCAGCATCCGCCTGCACGCCGGACAGGGCGAGGCGGACGTGATCGTCCGGCAGTACCGCCAGGGCGACGACCTGCGGAAGGTCCACTGGCGCTCGACCGCCCGCCGCGACGAGATCATGGTCCGCGTCGAGGAGCGGCCGTGGCGAGGCGGCACCACGGTGCTGCTGGACCACCGCGCGGCCGCGCACCACGGCACCGGTCCCGCCGCGAGCCTCGAATGGGCCGTTTCGTTCGCCGCTTCGGTCGGGCTGCACCTGCGCCGCTCCGGTCACCGCGTCCGGCTGATCACCGAACACGGCCAGACCCTGGCCGACACCCCCGGTGAGGGTGGCGAGCACTACGACAACGTCGTGCTCGACGTCCTCGCCGCGCTCCAGCCCGCGCACCAGCGCGACATCACCCTCGGCCACGATCCGGCCGAAGGACAGGAACTCATCGCCGTGCTCGGCACCGTCAGCAACGAATCCGTGCACGAGCTGTCCCGGTACCGCCCGCGCGGGATCCGGAGCCTCGCCGTGCTGCTCGACACCCCCGGCTGGTCCTCGGGCGTCAACCGGCCCGAAAACCGTGCCGCCGCCACCGAAGAGTCGGTGGCGCTGCTGCGCGCCGCGGGCTGGGGCGTCGTCGTCGCCGGCCCCGGGTCGCCCATGCAGCAGGTCTGGGCCGAACTGTGCCAGACCGCCATGCGCCGGGGCACGCTGATCGGAGGCGGCCTGTGACCGCGACCGCGCCACCCCTGCCGCACACCCCCAAGCCGCGTCCCGAGGCGCCACCGCCGGTCTGGACGAGCAGCGTGCTCGCGCCGATCGCCGCCGGGCTCGCCACGCTCTTCGCCTCCACCTCGCTGACCGGGGTCGTCAACGGCTGGGCCTGGTTCGGCTATCTGCTGGTCGCGGTGGTCCTGATCGCCTCCACCGGGCTCGCCCTGCGCTCGCTGCGCGCGCCGACCATCGTCGTCGGCCTGGCGCAGCTGCTGGTGCTGCTGTTCCTGATCACCGGGGCGTTCACCACCAGCGGGATCCTGAAGATCATCCCCGGCCCGGACGCGCTCGAAGAACTGCGCGGCGTGCTCGCCGCGGCGGCCGAGCAGATCCGCGTCGGGCTGCCGCCGATCGAGGGCACACCGCCGATCCTCTGCCTCGTCACCATCGCGATCGGCCTGGTCGCGGTGCTGGTCGACACGCTGGCCGTGGCCGCCGCCGCGCCCGCCGCGACCGGTCTGGTGCTGCTGTGCGTGTACGCCGTGCCCGCCGCGCTGGCCGAGGAAATGCTGCCGTGGTGGACGTTCCTGCTCGGTGCCGCCGCGTTCGCCGCGTTGCTCGCCGTCGACGGCAACCACCGGCATCGCCGCTGGCGCAACCGCGAAGCGCCCGGACTGGGCAACTCGGCGAGCACGCTGTCCGCCCCCGTCGGCGTGGTGAGCGCCGCGATCGCGCTGGGCCTGGTCATCGGCGCGGCCGCCACCGGTGTCGGCACGGTCGGCAGCCTTCCCGGTGGGACCGGTTCGGGCCGCGGAGGCGCGGGCGGGTTCGGCGTCGAGCCGTTCACGCAGCTGCGCGGCCTGCTCGACCAAGGCGAGAAGGTGGAACTGTTCAAGGTCTACGGGATGGGCGCGGACAAGCGGCTGCTGCGCGCGTTCACCCTCGACACTTACACGCCGAACAAGGGCTGGGGGCTCGCGCAGAACGGCCGCGCCCAGCAGGGAGTGCAGGCCAACCAGCCGCTCCCGGCCGTCAAGGGCGACGACGGCGCCGGTCCCGGGCGCGAGATCCGGATCGAACCGACGAACTGGGTCGACAACTGGCTGCCGATCTACGGTGTGCCGCGCACGCTCAACGGGCTGGCCGACAACTGGCTGTACGACCCCGTCGGCGGCGCCGTGTTCACCACGACCAAGCAGAACGCGCCCGCCTACACCGAGACCGCGGCGATCAGGGAACCGTCGAAGGACGAACTCCGGCTCGACGACGCCCGGCTGGCCGAGGTGCCGCCGCAGTTCACCCTGGTCGAGAACGTCGACCCCCGGGTGGTCGCGAAGGCCAAGCAGCTCACGGAGAACGAGTCCAACAACTTCGACAAGGCCCAGGCGATCTGGTCGTTCTTCACCGCGCAGAACGGCTTCGTCTACGACACCAAGACCGCCGACGCCACCGACTCCGACGCGCTCGCCGACTTCATCCTCAACGGCAAACGCGGGTTCTGCGAGCAGTTCGCGTCCGCGATGGCCGTGATGCTGCGGGCGGTCGGCATCCCGTCGCGGGTCGCCATCGGCTTCACCTCCGGGACACCGAAGGGCGATCACCTCTCGATCAGCTCCGAGGACGCCCACGCGTGGGTCGAGGTCTACTTCCAGACGAAGGGCTGGGTCAGCTTCGACCCGACCCCGCTGGTCGACGGCCGCGCGGTCGTCCCGCCGTACCTGCAGACGGACACGAGCAGCTCCGCGACCAACGACACCCAGGAAGTGCCGAGCGCGCCGGCGTCGAGCGCCCCCGCGACCGGCACTCCCCGCGACCCGGGCGCGGATCCCGGCGCGGACGGCGGCGCGGACCAGCAGGAGGAAGAGCCGCTGTGGCCCGCCATCCTCGCCGGTCTTCTCGGCGGCTTGGCGGCCGCGCTGTCCGTGGTCGTGATCGTGCGGTCGCGGTTGAGATACCGGGCGCTCCTGCGCTCGTCGCCTTCGCCGTCCCGCGAACCGGACTCGCCCACCGCGGTCCGTGAAGACAGCGGGTTCCTGGACAACCCGAACGTGGCGAACTGGCTGCCACTGATCGCGATCGGGTTGTGGGTGGGGGCGTTCGCGTTCCTGGCGGCGTGGGTGTCGTGGTGGTTCGCGCTGATCCTGGTGGTCGTCCTCGGCGGGCTCGGCACGCCGACCACGATCCGGGAGATCAAGCGGCGGCTGCGACTGCAGAAGATCGCGTCCCACTCCCCCGCCGCGGCCGACGCGGCCTGGCGCGAACTGATGGACGAGTGCGCGGACCGCGGCCTGCCGCTCTCCGACGGCGACACGGTGCGCGTGGCAGGCCGGAAGGTCGTCGAGAAGCACCGCCTGGACGAAGAAGGCCGCTCCGGTCTGCGGACGGTCATCGGCGTCGTGGAGAAGTCCTGGTACTCGGACCAGCCCCCGGACGACCAGGAGCTGGGCCCGGCCTTCGACGAGGTCCGCAAGAGCCTGAAGCGGAACGCGCCCATGTCCTGGAAGGGCCGCCTGTTCCCGCGGTCGCTGCGGCGAGGCAAGTAGACGGCGGGTGAAGGGCGCTTTCCCCGCATGGGATGCGGGGAAAGCGCCCTTCACCGCGTCCTATGCGGGTATGGGCCCCTTCAGCTCCAGCTCATGAAGACGCGAACATGCCGACGGGGCACGGCCCCGTCGGCATGTTCGCGTATGTGAGAGCTACTGCTCCTCGAAGCGCTGGCGGAAACGCTCTTCCATGCGCTGGGTGAAGGAGCTGCGGCGCGGAGACGACTTACCGCCGCCACCTCCGCCTGCCCCCTGGCCAGCGCTGTCCTTACCGCCTTCCGCTTCGGCTCCTTGCCGAATCGACGTGACGGCCAACATGACTCCGAAGAACATCACGAGGAACCCGAGCACGCTGATCACTGGGATCTCGGCCACCCGGATGTTGACCACCACGCCGAGCACCAGAAGTGCGACGCCCACTACGAACAGGGCGATGCCCTGCAAACGCCGTCGGCGGGCGGGGCGGCGCAACCGGGTGCCTCGCACCGTGGATGCGAACTTGGGGTCCTCGGCATAGAGCTCGCGCTCGATCTGATCGAGCAGCCGCTGCTCATGCTCGGAGAGTGGCATCTTTCCTCCTCCGGCACAGCTGTCGCGGGCGCCGGGCCGCGCAACGTCATGGACCCAACAGACAACCCCAGGCGGGGTGTCTCTGTCCAGGATACGAGCCCCGCGCTCGTCCGACTACCCGATCCCGTATCCAGAAGGGATCGAATTGGGCGAAACCACCCGACTCGGCTCTCTGGAGGACGGCCGAACAGGCAATGTCACTGGTCACGGGGGGTCAGCAGTGACGCGGGCCGCACCGCCGCGGCGCCGAACTTCGACCGCGCGACGTCGGCGGCGACTTCCGCATCCCGCCAACGGGGTTCGGGTGAGTCGAAAAGTAGCTGTTCTCCACTACTCTCCGTGTCCAATCCCTCGACCCTTACGCCGATCAGGCGGACTGCGCCCGACGGCGCGTGCTCGGCGAGGAGTTCGACGGCGGTGCGGTGGATGTCGCGGGCCACATCCACCGGGACGGCGGTCGTCCTGGCGCGCGTGATGGTCTTGAAATCCGCGAACCGGACCTTGATCGACACCGTCCGCCCGCGCAGCCCCCGGCGGCGCAGGGTGGCCGCGACGCGTTCCGAGAGCCGGAGCAGTTCCAGCCCGAGCGCCGAGCGGTCGTGGAGGTCGACGTCGAAGGTCACTTCGGCGCCGATCGACTTGTCCGGCGTCTCCGGGACCACCTCGCGCTCGTCGTGCCCGTTCGCGAGCGCGTAGAGGTGATCCCCCAGCGCCCGCCCGAGCGACCGTCTCAGCCTGGACAGCGGCGCGGCGGCGAGGTCGGCGATCGTGTCGAGGCCCTGCTGCCGCAGCTGCTCCTCGGTGCGCTTGCCGACGCCCCACAGCGCCGACACCGGCAGCGGATGCAGGAACGCGAGCGTCTCGGCCGCCGGGACGACGACCATGCCGTCCGGTTTCGCCATCCCGGACGCCAGCTTCGCGACGAACTTGATCTTCGCGACGCCGACCGAGCAGCTGATCCCGAACTCGGCGGCGACCCGCTCCCGGATCACCGCGCCGAGCCGCGCCGGCGACGAGTCCAGCCGTTTGAGCGCTCCGCTGACGTCCAGGAACGCCTCGTCCAGGCTCAACGGCTCCACCAGTGGCGTCAGCTCGCGGAAGATCCCCATGACGCCCTTGGACACCTCGCCGTAGAGCCCGGGCGTCGGGGTGATGCAGATCAACTGCGGGCAGAGCCGCTTGGCCGTCGAGAACGGCATGGCCGACCGGACGCCGAACTCGCGCGCCACGTAGCTCGCGGCCGCCACGACCGACCTCGGACCGCCACCGGAGACGACCACCGGCTTGTCCGCCAGCTCCGGGCGCGTACGCAGCTCACAGGACACGAAGAAGGCGTCCATGTCGACGTGCAGCAAGCCGCATCCGGTGTCGTCCGGCCAGGTGGTGGCCCCGGTGGTGACCCGGTAGCGGCTCATCCCACCAGGCAGTTCGGCATTTCGTCCCACGGGTGGACGCTAGCCGGGACCACCGACAGTTCCCGCCGCCGTGTGACAGGAAAGGCCCGTTACTTGCAAAATTTGCAAGTAACGGGCCTTTCCTAGCAGCTCTCAGGCGGGACGACGGGCCAGGACGTGCAGCCGGCTGGAGATGTCCCGCAACGGCGAAACGGACGCCGCGGCCAGCTCGAATTCCGCCAGGTCCTCTTCCCGCACCCCGCCGGGCACGAAGTCCGCCACGACGCCGTCGCCCTGCAGAGAGGTCACCTCGAGCCCCACCGCGACCAGCTGCGCGCTGAGGGCCTCGGCGTCGAAGCGCCGCAGCACGGTCTCCCGGCCGCCTCCCAGCACGCCGCTCTCGGCCGCGAGCAGTTCCCGCGCCTCGCCGAGCCGTCCGGCCAGCGCGCGCTGCAGGATCGCGGCGTGGCGGTTCGCCACCAGCACCGAGACCGCGCCGCCGGGCTTGACCGCGGTGGCCAGCGCCGCGAGCACCGCCGCCGGGTCGTCGACGACTTCGAGCAGGCCGTGCGCGAGTACGAGGTCGGCCGATCCGGCCGTGACGTGGGCGCCGAGGGCGTCGGAGTCGTCGGCGATCACCGTGATGCTGCCGGAGACGCCCTCCTCCTCGGCGCGGCGCCGCAGGGTCGCCAGCGCGTTGGGGTTCGGCTCGACCACGGTCACCAGGCAGCCCGCCGAGGCGAGCGGCACCGCCCAGCCGCCGCTGCCGCCTCCGACGTCGACGACGTGCGGCTGTTGTGCGCCTCGCGCGCGTGCGGCCCGGAGTTCTGCTTCGAGAACCCGGCGAACCGCCCCCGATCCCCGCGTGGCCACGGTGTCCGTCTTCATAAACGCACAGCGTAATGCCCGCCGCTGAGCGACCTGCGGGTGTAGTCCGATGCGGTGTTCGACACCTTGCCAAGGAGCCACCCCGCCGACTGCCCGTAGGCTGTGTCGAGTGCACACGGTCGCTGTTCTCAGCCTGAAGGGTGGCGTCGGTAAAACGACGGTCGCCCTCGGTGTCGCGTCCGCCGCCCTGCGCAGGGGCACCAGGACCCTCGTGGCCGACCTCGACCCGCAAGGCAACGCCACCACCTCGCTGGACCCGCCCCTCACCGATCGCACGCTGGCGGACGTCCTGGAGACGCCGGTGCGCTCGGTGCTCGAACGCGCGATCGCGCCCAGCGTGTGGAGCGACCAGATCGACGTCCTCGTCGGCGCCGAAGAGCTCGAGATGCTCAACGAGCCCGACGCCGACATCCGCCGTCTGGAGAACCTCTCCCGCGCGCTCGACGAACTGCACACGAACCCGCTGCGCGAGGAACCCTACGAACTGGTGATCCTCGACTGCCCGCCGTCACTGGGCAGGCTGACCCGCTCGGCGCTGGTGGCCGCGGACAGCGCCCTCATCGTCACCGAGCCGACGATGTACGCCGTCTCCGGCGCCCGCCGCGCGCTCGAAGCGATCGAGAAGATCCGTGAGGAGCAGAACCCGGGACTCCGGCCGATCGGCGTCGTGGTCAACAAGCTCCGCGTGCGCTCCTACGAGCACCAGTTCCGCGTCGCCGAACTGCGGGAGAACTTCGGCCCGCTGGTGATGCCGACGGCCATCCCGGACCGGCTCGCCGTGCAGCAGGCGCAGGGCGCGTGCAGCCCGATCCACGAGTGGCACTCCCCCGGAGCCCAGGAGATCGCGCTCACCTTCAACATGGTGCTGGCGAAGGTCCTCCGTTCGAGCCGGGCGGGACGGCATCGCGTCCGCGGCGACGAGGACGCTCCGGAGCCCGAGACCACCGAAGCGCCCGCCAAGCTGAGCGACACCGGCACGGGTTAGCGCCGATGCCCGAAGGCGACACCGTCTTCCTCGCAGGCAAGGTCCTCGACAAGGCACTGGCAGGGAAGACCCTCGTACGAGGCGAGTTCAGGGTCCCTCAGCTGGCCACGACGGATCTCGCCGGACGCGACGTGCTCGGCGTCGGCACGGTCGGCAAGCATCTGCTGACGCGCTTCTCGGGCGACCTCACGCTGCACAGCCACCTCCGGATGGACGGCAAGTGGGACGTCTCCCCGGCGGGTGCGCGCTGGCGCCGTCCGGCCCATCACGCGCGCGTCATCTTGGCGACCGAAGGCGTGCAGGCGGTCGGTTTCCGTGTCCACGACCTCGAACTCGTGCCCACGGACGAAGAACACCGCCTGGTCGGGCATCTCGGCCCGGATCTGCTCGATCCACAATGGACGGACGAGCTCGCGGAACGGGCGGCGGCCGCGCTGGCCGCGGACCCGGATCGCGAACTGGGCGACGCCCTGCTGGATCAGCGGATCATGGCCGGGATCGGGAACATGTACAAGGTCGAGATGTGCTTCCTGCTCGGCGTCACGCCGTGGACGCCGGTGTCCGCGGTCGACCCGGCGAAGGCCGTCGCGCTCGGCCGCAAACTGTTGAAGGCCAACGCCTGGCGCACCTCGCAGACGACCACCGGTGAGCTGCGCCGCGGTCGTGAGCACTGGGTCTACGAGCGGACCAAACCGGGCTGTTTCCGCTGCGGCGGACGGCTCCGGGTCGCCCCGCAGGGCGCCGGGCACCAGGCGAGGCCGACCTGGTTCTGCCCGAAATGCCAGACCGGACCCGCTCCGGGCGGCTAAGCTGACTTCGTGACGCTGTTCAAGCTCCCGCTCTACGGGGCCGACACCGAACGCGGCGACCTCGCTCCCTGAGCCGCCCGCTCCCTTCGCACGTCACCCTTCACTTCTTTCCCAGGGAGCTTTGTCATGTCCGGATTCCTCACGGGTGAGACGCTGCGCGCGTTCGTGCACGCACTGCCCAAGGTCGAACTCCACGTCCACCTCGTCGGTTCGGCGAGCCTGCCCACGGTGCTGGAACTGGCCCGCCGCCGTCCCACCGCGGGAGTGCCGACGGACGCCGAAGCACTCGCGGACTTCTTCACCTTCCGCGATTTCCCGCATTTCCTCCGCAACTACCTGGCGGTGACGTCGCTGGTGCGCGACGCCCGCGACATCCACACGCTCGTCACCGGGCTGGCGGCCGACCTGGCCGCGCAGAACGCCCGCTACGCCGAAGTGACGGTGACGCCGTACAACCACCTTCTCGACGGGATGCCGGGCGACGATCTCCTCACCGGTCTCGCCACCGGCCGGGCGGCGGCGCGGGCGGACCACGGCGTGGAACTGGCCTGGTGCTTCGACATTCCCGGCGAGAAGGGGGTCGTCGCCGGGCGTGAAACCCTCGTGTTCGCGCTCCGCGAACGCCCCGAGGGCCTGGTGTCCTTCGGGCTCGGCGGACCCGAGGTCGGCGTCGGCCGCGCGCAGTTCGCCCCCTTCTTCACCGCGGCCAGGGAAGCGGGGCTGCACAGCGTCCCGCACGCGGGTGAGACCACCGGGCCGGCCACCGTCTGGTCGGCGGTGCACGATCTCGGCGCCGAGCGGATCGGCCACGGCGTCGGCGCGTACACCGATCCGGCACTCCTGGAATACCTTGTCGTGCAAGGAATCCCACTGGAGGTGTGCCCGACCTCGAATATCCGGACAGGACAGTTCCCGTCGCTCGAGGCGCATCCCGTGCGACGGCTGCTCGACCACGGCGTGACGGTCACGCTCAACACCGACGACCCGCCGATGTTCGGCGCCACGCTCGACGGCGAGTACCTGGCGGTCGCCCGAACACTGGGCCTGACCGCGGCCGAAATCGCCCGATTCGCGCAGAACGCCGTGAAGGCGTCTTTCCTGGCACCGGCGGCCAAAACCGTCCTGCTGGCAGAGATCGGCGAAATCTTGTTGCAGGACCTCGAACCCCTCGCATAGCGTGGCGGTACACGAGAGAGGAGGTGGTCCAAAGTTGTATTCCAACAGGACTCGTGAGGTGACTGTCCGCTAGCGGACGGCACGCGTAGGACTTTTGAGCAGCGATACAACGCAAGTTGGAGCCACCTTCGGCTCGTCGTCTCTGCTTCGCGTGGTGCCTGATAGCGAATACCAGGCAGTCACCGGGCCCCCGAGGTTCCCGAGCACCGGTCCGGCTCGGGCCCGGCCGCCGATTCCGGCGTCCGGGAGCCACCTCGGGGGTACCCCCATTTCCGGGTTATTCCCCCTTTTGCGCAGCAGTGAAGGACCACCCGCCGCGCCGGAGAACCGTCCGTCGCCGTTCCGCCCCGGCGGCCCCGCAGAGTGGATAGCCTGACGTCATGTTGAGGCCCGACTTCCCGATCATCACCCAGCGCCTTACCCTCCGCGCCTTCACCCCGGCGGATCTCGACGAACTCAACTCCTTCCAGTCCCGTGCCGACGTCGCCCGGTACCTCTACTGGGGTCCGCGCAGCCGGGCCGAATCCGCCGCCGCGCTCGCCAAACGGGTGCACAGCAGCAGCCTCTCGCAGGAGGGTCAGTTCCTGGCGGTGGCCGTGGAACTGACGGAGACCGGGCAGCTCATCGGCGATCTGAACCTCGAGTACCTCAGCAGCGAACACCGTCAGGGCGAGGTCGGTTTCGTGTTCCACCCCGATCACCACGGCAAGGGGTACGCCGCGGAGGCGGCCGTCGAACTGCTCCGGCTCGGCTTCGAAGACCTCGGACTGCACCGCATCATCGGCCGCTGCGATGGCCGCAACACCGCTTCCGCCACCCTGATGGAACGCCTCGGCATGCACAAAGAGGCTCATCTGCGCGAGAACGAGATCGTCAAGGGCGAGTGGTGTGACGAACTCGTCTTCGCGATGCTCGAAGGCGACTGGAAGGCGAGCCGCTAGAGCTCACCAGGCATGATGGGCGCGTGTTCTTCGACAAGATCGTCCGCCCCGCGCTGTACCGGGTCTCCGGCGGCGACCCCGAAACCGTGCACGAACGCACCATCGGCACGCTCGCCGGGCTGAGCCGGGTCTCCCCCGCGCTCGGCGCGCTCGGCCGCGTCTACCGGACGGACGATCCGGTCACCTTCCTCGGTCTCCGCTTCCCGAACCGGGTCGGCCTCGCCGCCGGGATGGACAAGAACGGCCGCGCCCTGCACGCCTGGCCCGCGCTCGGCTTCGGCTTCGTCGAGGTCGGCACGGTCACCCGGCATCCGCAGCCGGGCAACGACAGGCCGCGGTTGTTCACCCTCGCCGGGACCGACGCGGTGATCAACCGGATGGGCTTCAACAACGAAGGCGCGGAAGCGCTCGCCGCCCGCCTCGCCGCGAGCGGGAAACCGCCGGTCCCGCTCGGCGTCAGCATCGGCAAGTCCAAGGTGACGCCGCTCGGCGAAGCCGTCGAGGACTACCGGTTCTCGCTGCGGGCGCTGTACCCGTACGCCGACTACTTCGCGATCAACGTCAGCTCGCCCAACACGCCGGGACTGCGGGCGCTGCAGGACAAGTCCGCGCTGGCCGAGCTGCTCTCCGAACTCCGCACGACCTCGGCCGAGCTCGCCGGTGCCGCCGCGCCGACGCCGGTGCTGGTCAAGGTCGCCCCCGACCTCACCGACGACGCCCTCGTGGAACTGCTGGAGGTCTGCCTCGAACACGGCGTCGCCGGGCTGATCGCGACCAACACGACGCTGTCCCGCGAAGGGATCGCGCCCGCCGAAGCCGCCGTCGGCGAGCAGGCGGGCGGGCTTTCCGGCCGCCCGCTCACCGCGCGCTCGGTCGAAGTGGTGCGGTTCGTGCACGACGAAACCGGCGGCGAGCTGCCGATCATCGGTGTCGGCGGCATCTTCGACGCCGGCGCCGCCGCGCGGATGCTCGACGCCGGCGCCGGTCTCGTCCAGCTCTACACCGGTTTCGCCTTGCACGGTCCCGGTCTGGTCAAGCGGGTCGCCCGAGGTCTCGCGGCCCGGCCGTACTGACGAACCTCAGGTACGCCCGCCAGCACTGGTAGCGCGTCAGCTCTGGCGCCGTCGCTGCCGCCGCCTGGTCACAAAGGACGGCCAGCGGTGTCTGCCCGTTCTCCAGCCGGATACGGCCGAGGACGAACGGAGCGGGCAGCGTGGCCGCGAAGGCACCGAGGGCCGCGGGCGAGAGCCGCCAGCGTTCGCCCGACAGCATGGTGTGCTCACCCGCGGCGCTCACCGGTACCACTCCCGGCTGGGGTGGCTCGGTCGGCAGCAGCACCATCCGATAGCCCTCGGCGCTCTGGACCGGCCCGGTGAACCGCGCTCCCGCGGTCACCAAAAGCCCGTTCAACGGCTGCCCGCGCAGATGCGCGCCGAACACCACGAGATCCGCGCCCGGTGCGGGATAAGGAAAATCGGCCTGTTCGTCGGTGAGCACGGCGGCGAGATCGATGGCGATCTGGTCGTCGAACGGCCGCACCACCACCGACACCCCGTACGGCCCGAGATCCGACGGCGACGACGGCACCGTGACCGCGGCGAGGTCGAGCAGGTTGACGAACGCCGTGAACCGTCCCAGCCGTTTCGCGACACCATCCGGATCGGACAGCGCCTCGGACAGCTCGGGATGGTCGGCGACGGTCGGGAGGACCAGGGCGTCGTACTCGGACAGCATCCGGAGCGCGAGCATCCCGGCCTCGGCGACGCGCTGCCTGTCGGTGAGGAAGCCGTCGTCGTGGATCAGGTCGCCCACCGACAACAGTGCCGTGACCTCCACCGTCTCCACGATGGCCCCGGACGCCCGCAACGCCGAAACCGCACCGAGGAAGGCGGACCGGGACTGCAACGAGAGACCGGTGAGCGTTGCGGAGCCAGGGATCGCCACTCTCGGCCGGTCTCCCGCGGAGAGCCGGACGTCCGGGGGCCAGTCACGGGCGAGCGGGTCGATCCCGTCGGGGCCGGTCATCAGTCCGAGCGCGCGCTGGCCCAGCGTGAGACTGCGCGCGAACAGGGCGATCCCGCCGCACGGCAGGGCACCGGTCTTGGGCACGAGGCCCAGCGTCGGTTTCATCCCGACGATCCCGTTGAGCGACGCGGGCACCCGGCCCGCACCCGCCGTGTCCGTGCCGACGGCCAGATCGACCAGGCCGAGCGCAACCGCGACGGCCGCGCCGCTGCTCGCGCTCCCGGAGACCCGGGCGGTGTTCAGAGCCGCGCTCACGGCGCCGTACGGGCTGTGCGTGTGCTCGAGATCGCTGCCGAACCGGTCGCAGTTGGTCTTGCCGATCACCACCGCCCCGGCGGCGGTCAGCCGGGAAACGGAAGTGGCGTCGGCACAGCAGACGTCTTCCCCCGCCGTGGGAAGGCCGGCGACGTCGATGACGTCGGAGACCGCCACCAGGGTTCCGGCGAGCGGGAGATCCGTCCCCGCGCGCAAGCGTTCGTCGACAGCCTTCGCGTCCACAAGGGCGTCTTCGAGGGGACGGAGGGTGATCCAGACGTCGGGCCGGTCGACCTCGGCGATCCGGTCGTAGGCCGCGATGACGCGTTGGTAGGAGCTGGGAGGAGGGGCGGGGATCGGCTCTGGTTCCGGGGGGAGCGTCGTCACTGGGCGTCCTTTCCTCGGCGGGGACGAGAAAGACCACTGCGCGAGATCCACTGTGTCCGGTCCACCACCCTGGGACGCCCGCTCACGCGGGCTGGGTTCAGGCCCGAGCTGGGAAAAGCACTGCGTGCATGAGAGAAACGTTAGGCATCGCGAGGGGCCGTCACCAGCGGTTTCGGGTTACGCGAGCGTTTCGGTATCGCACAGTGAGCGAGTCGTTACTCAATGGAGTATTAGCGACGACGAATGAGACGATTGTCCAGGAAGATGACTTTACACCCGTTCAGCGGCCATCCCGCCGCATCGAGATGTTCTCCTTGGCCAGCCTCAGCAGCGCGAGGAGCAGGCGGTCATAAAGGACCGCTCCGATGACCGCTCTCGCCGCGAACTCTTCCCTTCGGGCAGGGTCGGGCAACAACGGCAGCTGATGCCCGGCCATTTCGAGCGCGGCCCGGGTGTACGGGGCGAGCTGCGCGGCGTCGGCGGGCAGCCCGACCAGGCGCAGCGCACCGAGCGCGGCCGCGAGCTGATCGGGCGCGGTGGACCCGGGACTCACTTGCCAGCCCTGCCCGGCGATCAAGGACTCGGCCCCGGTGCGGTCGCCCGCCGGGGCGGCGTCGGACGACGGCCCGGCACCCAGTGCGCTCAGCGCCGTCGCGAGCAATACCGTGGCCGGCACCGTCTCGTCGTCGACGGCGGCGAGGATCTGCCGGATCACCGCGATGGGCACCTCGCCGATCTCGACCAGGGAGCGGATGATCCGCAATCGGTCCAGGTGACGGTCCCCGTAGTCCGCTTTGGTCTCACCGAGCGGATCGCCCTTCGGCAACAGGCCCTCGCGCAGGTAGTACTTGATGGTCGGGATGGGCACACCCCCGCGCTGACTCAGTTCCTTGAGCTTCACAGATCTCTCCTGCAGTTGGGATAGTGGGACTATCCTTTAGTGGGATACCTCCGCTATCCTATATTGGATAGTGAAGGTATCCCATCTAGGAGGCACCATGCGGAACCGAAGAATCCTGATTTCCGGGGCGGGTATCGCCGGCCCCGCGCTGGCCTACTGGCTGCGGCGGCACGGCTTCGACCCCACGGTGGTGGAGCGCGCGCCCACGCCGAGACGCGGCGGCCAAGCGGTGGACGTCCGCGGAGTGGCGATCGACCTCGTCGAGCGGATGGGGATCATCGACCAGGTCCGGGCTGCCCAGGTCGGCACCAAGGGGATGTCCCTGGTCAACGCGACGGGCAAGCCGGTGGCGAGCCTCGAAGGCGGCTTCGGGGTGATCGACGACCGAGACGTCGAGATCCTGCGCGAGGACCTCGGCGGCATCCTTCGCGAGGCGAGCGGATCGGACGTCGAGTACCTCTTCGGCGACTCGATCACCGCGCTCACCCAAGACGAGGTCGGGGTCGAGGTCACGTTCGAACGCGCCGGATCGCGCACCTTCGATCTGGTGATCGGGGCGGACGGACTGCACTCAGGGGTGCGCGCACTGGCCTTCGGCGAGGAATCCCGGTTCGTCCACCAGCTCGACGACCTGTACCTGGCCATCTTCACCACCCCCAATCACCTCGGCCTCGACCACTGGCAACTGGGCCACAGCGCGCCCGGCCTGACGGCGAGCATCACCAGCGTGCGTGACGACACCGAGGCGAGGGCGGTCTTCTTCTTCACCGCGAAAGACCCGCGCCTCGGCGACAGGGACCCCCACGGGCAGATGCGGATCCTCAAGGACACCTTCGCCGGGATGGGCTGGGAAGTGCCCCGGCTGATGGACTTCATGCCGGATGCGCCCGACTTCTACTTCGACACGATGTCCCAGGTCCGCATGGACTCCTGGTCGGCGGGCCGCGTGGCGCTGGTCGGCGACGCCGGCTACGGCGCGTCCCCGCTTTCGGGCCAGGGCACCAGTCTCGCCCTGGTGGGTGCGTACGTCCTGGCCGGAGAACTGGCCGCCGCCGACGGCGACCATCCGGTGGCGTTCGCCCGTTACGCGGAGCGGATGCGGAATTTCGTGGAGCTGAACCAGAAACTGGCGCTGGGAGCCGCGAAACACCTGGCGCCGAAGACCCGCGCGGGCGTCTGGCTGCAGCGCGCGAATCTGCGGATGCTGCGCCACCTCCCCTGGAAGGACGCCATGATCCGCGCCATCACCAAGGAGGTCCGGGAGGCCTCGGTCGCGATCGAACTGAAGGACTACCGGCGTGTGCCCGCCTGAGCGGGCTCAGGAAAGCTCGCGCAGGGCCATGGCCAGTCCGGCGAGCTTGTCCGTCGCGTCGGAGAGCGATTCCTTGGACGACGTCATGCCGTCCGAGCTCGCGGCGACGGTGTGCCCGGCGGCCGCGACGAGACCGCCGTAGCCATCGACGCCGTCGTCGAGCTGATCCCGCAGCTGCGTGATGGCGGCGTCGAGGGCGCCTCGTTCCCGCTCGGGCGCGGAGTCACGTCCGCGTTCGATGGCCTGGATCCGGCCGGCCAGCCCGCGAAGGGCCTGCGCGGCCTCCGTGGCGGTGGTCCGGGCGTCCGCCACGGCGATCTCCGACACCGGCATGGTGCCGAGCGACGTCGGCTGCGAAAGCTGGCGAAGCAGCTCCGTCAGCGAAGCCTCGCTCTCGACGAGGCGCTCCATCGGCGCCCGCGCGATGGACCGTGCCGAGGGCAGCGGCGGCGGAGCGGCGGGCGCGGCGGGCAGCACCGTGCGGTTGAGCGCGCGCAGCCGCAGTCCCGATCGGACACTGAAAGTGCCGAAGACGATGGTGAACGCGCTGGCCGCGATGGCCTGGAGGACGTCGGCCTGGCCCGCCTTCAACAGACCGGTGGCGGCGACCACGGCGAACAGTCCACAAAGGATGGTGAGGAGGATCCAGAAGGTCATCGCGCGCGACGTCCGGCGCTTGCGTCTCTCCAGCTTGGCGGCGGGCTCGTTCCAGCGGGCCCACTTGGCCTTCGCGTCGGCCACGACCGGGATCTGGCCCGCCGCCATCGACGTCAGCTGCTGCGAGATCTTCGGCATGGCGGGCATCGGCGGCATCTGCGGCCGCGGCTTCGGCGGCCGCGGTGGCTGCGACGCCGTCGGTGAGGAGGGCCGGGAACCCTGCTCGGAGGGCGGGATGTAGCGCTGCAGCTTCTCCTGCGCGCGCTGGGCGTAATCGGGCAGCTTCTCGATGTGCTTCTCAAGCTTGGCGGTGAACTCCCCGAAGTCCTTGCGCCTGCCCTGGCCCATTTGCCCTCGCCCCTGTCGTCTGGTGAGACCGGTCCCGCACCCGCGCGGGGTGCGGGACCGGCTCTAGGTGGTGTGTCAGGCGGGGTTCTTGCCCTGTTCGGCCTGAACCCGTGCCTGGATCTCACGCTGGATGTCCGCACCGCTCGACGCCTTCGGCGCGGCGGCGGCGGTCTTGCCGTCGGTCACCTGCGCGACGGAGTCGCCCTTCATGGACGCGCGGATCTGCTCCAGTCGCGAGTGTCCCGCGAGCTGCGTCGTGGAGGCCTGGACCTCCATCATCCGGCCCTGTACGGAGTTCTGTGCGAGTTCGGCCGAGCCGAGCGCGGTGGTGTAGCGCTTCTCGATCTTGTCGCGAACGTCTTCCAGGGACGGGGTGTTGCCCGGCGCGGCAAGCTGGCTCATCTGGTTCAGCGAAGCGGAGACCTGCTCCTGCATCTTCGCCTGCTCCAGCTGAGAAAGCAGCTTGGTGCGCTCGGCCAGCTTCTGCTGCAGCATGGTCGCGTTGCGCTCGACGGCCTTCTTCGCCTGCTCCGCAGCCTGAAGCGACTGGTCGTGCAGGGTCTTCAGGTCCTCGATGCTCTGCTCGGCGGTGACGAGCTGCGCGGCGAAGCTCTCCGCCGCGTTCTCGAACTCGGTCGCCTTCTGCTCGTCGCCCTTGGCGCGCGCCTCGTCGGCGAGCACCAGCGCCTGGCGGGTCGAAGCCTGAAGCTTCTCCACGTCGCCGAGCTGGCGGTTCAGCTTCATCTCCAGCTGACGCTGGTTACCGATCACCGAGGCGGCCTGCTGGGTCAGCGCCTGGTGATTGCGCTGCGCCTCCTCGATGGCCTGCTGGATCTGTACCTTCGGGTCGGCGTGCTCGTCGATCTTCGACGAGAACGCCGCCATCATGTACTTCCAGAACTTCACGAACGGGTTGGCCATCTCCTCCGCCTGCCTTCTCGCATCCCACGGGCTGTTACCTCGAGGTGGGGCGTCCCCTCTGTGATGTTGCAACGTCCCGACCCCGGCGTTGAGTTCCATCGTGTCAGGTCGGCGTCCCGCGTTCCAGGCGACCCCGACGGAATTCAGGGATACCCCTGACTGTGATGTCCACGACCTTTCGGGTTCACCGGGTGGTGACCCTGGGTGAAAACGGGCCGTTTCCGGCTCCCCTGGAGCACCGGGGCCGTCGGCCAACGCGAAAAGCCCCAGGTGCGATACCTGGGGCTTCTCACGTCACGACTGCTAGGCGGCGACCATCTTCGGAGCGGAAATGGTCGTCCGCAGGGCCGGGCTCATCCGCGGCGGCGGCGAGATCCGCAAGTCGGCAAGGTCGTTGCCGATCAACTCGGATACCAGGCGGCCGCCTTCGAGGCCCGCTTCGGCGCTCTCGCGCTCCGGAGCACGCCGCTTGCCCGCCTCGACCTTCTCGTCCACCGGAGCGACCTCGACGTTGTCGATCGCCGAAACGTCCGCCGCGACCTTGTGCAGGAGCTCGCCCAGCGGAAGGTCCAGGGCATCGCAAATGGACGCCAGCAGCTCGCTGGACGCCTCCTTCTGCCCACGCTCGACCTCGGACAGGTAGCCGAGGCTCACCCTGGCGGCACGGGAGATGTCCCGCAGCGTTCGACGCTGGTTCGTGCGGGCGTGTCGGAGCCGGTCGCCGATCGCCTCGCGCAACAGCACGGTCATCACGCGCCTCCCTTCCAGGACTGACTGCCCCCTACGTTACCCAGTGCGGTGCCCCGGGCGCAGGTGTTGACACGGCAATACGCCAAGGGCGAACGCGGCGATCATGCGAGATGTTCCCCCAGCAGGGCGAACGCGCCGCTGACGGCACCGGCCCTGACCGAGGCTCGATCGCCGCTCAAGGCCAGTGTGCGGACGGTGAGCGTGCTCACGCCCGCGAGACCGACATGGACGGTGCCGGGCGCGACGCCGTCCTGCCCCGCCGGACCCGCGACACCGGTCAGGCCGAGGCCCCAGGTCGCGCCGCAGCGGTCCCGCGCGCCGACGGCCAACTGAGCCGCGACCTCGGGATGGACCGCGCCATGGGTGGCGAGGAGGTCTTCGTCGACCCCGGCGAGCGAAGCCTTGAGGTCGGTGGCGTAGACGATCAGGCCGCCCCGGACGACGGCGCTCGCTCCGGGGACCTCGGTCAGCGTCGCGCACACCAGTCCGGCGGTCAGCGACTCGGCGGTCGCCACCGTCTCCTTACGCTCGATCAGGTGAGTGATCAAGGTCTCAACCGTAGTGCCGGTCATGTGCCCGCTGCGCGCCGTCCGGCGGCGCGCAGCCGCACCGCGCGCACGACGTAGTCGAGGCCGGTCACGACGGTGAGCACGAGCGCGAGGCCCATCAGCACCCATCGCACCGGCTCGGCGGCCACCGGCAGGGGCAGCAGGTACGCGGTGATGGCCGCGACCTGCGCGAGCGTCTTGGCCTTGCCGCCCCGGCTGGCCGGGATGACGCCGTGCCGGATCACCCAGAACCGCAGCAGCGTCACGCCGATCTCGCGGATCGCGATGACGACGGTGACCCACCAGCCCAGTTCGCCGAGCACGCTCAGCCCGATCAGCGCGGCGCCGATCAGCGCCTTGTCCGCGATCGGGTCGGCGATCTTGCCGAAGTCGGTGATCAGCCCGTACTTGCGCGCGACCCAGCCGTCGACCTGGTCGGTGAACGACGCGATGGCGAACAGCGCGGTGGCGATCGCCCGCCAGAAGGTGTCCGTCCCGTCGCCGGTGAACAGCGCCATCACGAACAGCGGCACGAGCACCAGCCGCGACATCGTGAGCAGGTTCGCCAGGTTCAGCGTCGGGACCGGGGTGGCCTCGGGCACCCGGGCATGCTCACCGCCCGTCCCCTCACCGGCCCCGGCGTCGCTCGGGGCGGCATTCACCGGTCGGCCTCGGGCGGCGCGGGCCGCACGATCAGGTCGACACCCTCGGAGTCGACGACCTCACAGCGCACGAAGTCACCCACCGCCAGCGAGGGAAGGTCGTCCGTTTCGATCAGGACGCATTCACCGTCGACCTCGGGAGCCTGGTGCGCGGCGCGGCCGATCGGGTCTTCGCCGTCCTCGGCCTGCTCGATCAGGACGTCGACGAAGTCGCCGATGCGGTCCTCGGCCCGCTGCGAGGTCAGCTCCTCGACCAGCGCGGAAATCCGCGCGACCCGCTCGGTCACCACGGACTCGTCGAGTTTGCCGTCGAAGGTCTCGGCCTCGGTGCCGTCCTCGTCCGAGTAGCCGAAGACGCCCACCGCGTCGAGCCGCGCGCCGTTCAGGAAGCGCTCCAGCTCGGCGACGTCCTCTTCGGTCTCGCCGGGGAACCCGACGATGACGTTCGTACGGATGCCGGCGTTGGGCGAGTACTCGCGGATCTGGTCGCACAGCGCGAGGAACGAGTCCGTGGAGCCGAAGCGGCGCATGCGGCGCAACACGGTCTCGCTGGAGTGCTGGAAGGACAGGTCGAAGTAGTCGGCGACGCCCGGGGTGGTCGCGATGGCCTTGACCAGGCCGGGGCGCGTCTCGGCGGGCTGCAGGTAGGAGACGCGGACGCGCTCGATACCGGGCACCGCGGCCAGGCGCGGGACCAGCAGTTCCAGCGCGCGGGCGCCGTCACGGCCGAAGTCCTTGCCGTAGGAGGTGGAGTTCTCCGAGACGAGGAAGACCTCCTTGACCCCGTTCTCCGCGAGCCACATGGCCTCGGCGACGATCTCGTCCGGCTGCCGGGAGACGAAGGAGCCACGGAACGACGGGATCGCGCAGAACGAGCAGCGGCGGTCGCAGCCGGAGGCGATCTTCAGCGCGGCCACCGGGGAGGTGTCGAGCCGGGTCCGCAGCACGCGCGGGCCCCAGCCGTGCTGCGCGTGCCCCGGCACCTCGACCGTCTCGGCGGCCGTCGGGCGCTGGACCGGGCTGATCGGCAGCAGCTTGCGGCGGTCGGAAGGCGTGTGGGACTCGACCTTGCGGCCCGCCACGACGTCGTCGAGACGGTCGGCGAGGTCGGCGTAGTGGTCGAAGCCCAGGACCGCGTGGGCCTCGGGCAGGTTCTCGGCCAGCTCGTTGCCGTAGCGCTCGGCCATGCAGCCGACGGCGACGACCTTCTTGCCGGTGTCGGCCGCGGCGAGCAGGGTGTCGACCGAATCCTTCTTGGCGGACTCGACGAAGCCGCAGGTGTTGACGACCACGACGTCGGAGTCCTCGGGCTCGGCGGCGAGCTCCCAGCCGCCCGCCGCCAGCCGTCCGGCGAGTTCCTCGGAATCGACCTCGTTGCGGGCGCAACCGAGGGTCAGCAAGGACACGCGGCGGGTGGCGACAGGATCAGTGGTGGGAGAAGGCACGTGCCTTAGGGTAGCTGGCCTGCTCTCGGGGTCGGCGATCGCTCGCTCGGGCGAGCCTTCGGCCTGCCATCGCGTCGAGGATGGCTTAATGGTGGATGTGCCGTCAGACCCCCTCGAACCGCCCCTCGACCGCCGCCCGAAAGTTCGCCGGGCGCGGATCGCGGACGTCCGCAAGATCAAGGCACTGGTCGACTCCGACGCGGGGACGGTGCTGCTGGAGAAGGAACTCGTCACCCTCTACGAGAGCGTCCAGGAGTTCTGGGTGGTCGAAGACGGCGACGACGTGCTCGGCTGCGGCGCCCTCCACGTGCTGTGGGAGGACATCGGCGAGCTGCGCACCATCGCGGTCGACAAGGCCACCCGGGGTCGCGGCATCGGGCACGCGCTGGTGGGACAGCTGATCGACTTCGCCCGCGAGATCGGGCTGAAGCGATTGTTCGTGCTGACCTTCGAGACCCGTTTCTTCGCGGGCCACGGGTTCGTCGAGATCGACGGCACGCCGGTGACCCAGGAGGTCTACGAGGAGATGCGGCGCTCGGCCGATCCGGGCGTCGCGGAGTTCCTGGACCTGCCGTACGTGAAGCCGAACACTTTGGGCAACAGCCGGATGCTGCTGGAGCTTTAGCTGAAGGGGACTTTCCCCGCATAGGACGCGGCGAAGGGCGCTTTCCCCGCATCGCATGCGGGGATGGGCCCCTTCAGCCCTTCTTCGCGTGGCGGGCGACCCGGACCCGGTTGCCGCACAGCGACGGCGTGCACCACACCCGCCTGCTGTTGGCCGCCACGAACAGCATCGAGCAGTCGTGCGCGCCGCATCGCCGCAGCTGGGCGGCGCGCGGCCCCGACACGAGGTCGATCGCGGCCACCGCGACGGCGGCGAGTGCGATCTCGCCGCCGTCCTCGCCGTGCCAGATCGTCTCGGCGCCCCGAGCGGTGAGCCGCGGGCTCGCCGGGACCGCCGCCGCGGCCGCGTTGATCCGCTCGACCGCCCACGCCTCGGGCTCCCGCGCGGCCACGGCCGCTTCCAGCAGCTCACGCACCGCCGACCGCAGCCGTCTCGTCTGCTCGGCCGACGGCGGCCGAGCACCCTCGGGCAGCCGCGGCGCCTGCGCCGACCAGAACCGGGCGTGGCCGTCGTCGAGCAGATCGATCGACGGCGAGGTGGCCAGCAAGACGGTGTCGGCGAGGTTCACCGCGAGATCGTCACCGGGAAGCGAGTCCAGATCGAGCATGCCTTGACAATATCAGGTGCTAATGGTTAAAAACAGTTCTAACCATTAGGGAGTGTTCATGACGACCATCCGGCACCGTTCGGTCCAGCTCGGCGACGTCGAGGTCTTCTACCGCGAGGCGGGCGATCCCGACGCGCCCGTCTTGCTCCTGCTGCACGGCTTCCCGACGTCGTCGCACCAGTTCGTCCGGCTGATGCGACGGCTCGCCGGGAAATGGCGGCTCATCGCGCCGGATCTGCCCGGCTTCGGCCGGACCGTGACCCCCGAAGGGTTCACGTTCACCTTCGACCGGCTCGCGGAAGTGCTCGGCGAGTTCACCGACGCGCTGGAGCTGCGCCGCTACGCGCTCTACGTCTTCGATTTCGGGGCTCCGGCGGGCCTGCGGCTGGCCGTCTCGCGGCCGTCCGCGGTCACGGCGCTGATCACGCAGAACGGCAACGCCTACGTCGAAGGGCTCGGGCCCGCGATGCCGGACTTCGCGACCCTTACCGACGAAACCGAGGCGAAGCGCGAATTCGCGAAGAACCTCGAACCGGCGCAGATCGAGTACCAGTACACCGGCGCCCGCGATCCGGAGACCATCGATCCCGCGAACTACCTGCTGGACCAGTACTTCCTCGAGCGTCCTGGCCGCGCGGAAGCGATGCTCGACCTGTTCTGGGACTACCGGAACAACCCTCCCGCGTACCCGAAGTTCCAGGCGTGGCTGCGGGAAGCCCAGCCCCCCGTGCTCGCCGTGTGGGGCCGCAACGACCCGTTCTTCGTCCCGGCGGGAGCCGAGGCCTTCCGGAACGATGTTCCCTCGGCGGAGGTCCATTTCTTCGACACCGGGCATTTCGCGCTGGTGGAGGACGTCGAACCGATCAGCGAGCTGATCGACCGCTTCCTGACGGCGCATCACTGAAAGGCGGCACAGGGACACCTCGGTCACCGACCACCTGCTCAGCACGACACGGTCGGTCCGCCTCAAACCTGATCGACGTGATCGACAGGGTGCCGGTGTACGTCATCCCTGACCGGCAGGCCGAGCGGCGACAACGCGACCGACGCCGCCTTCTACGGCGGGATCTTCCCGGCGGTGTGGAACTTCCAGCCGGCGCTGCGCTCGCGCGGCCTCGGGCCGCTGCCGGTCACCTACACGACAGTGCCGGACTTCAAGCCCGCGTCGCGCGTGCCGCTGTCGGACGTCGCGTATCTCGACGGCTGGGGCGACGCGCTCTAAGCCTTGGACACCCGCAGGGTGACCTGGTCGCCCCCCGAGCTCACGGCGACCAGGTCCACCCGGCAGGCGGCGAACTCGACGGACTGCCTGCCACCGCGTGCGGTGGAGGCGACCTCCGCCGTCGTCCGCTCACCGCGTCCGGGTTCGGCGAGGGTCAGTTCGACCACGGCCTCCCCTTCCCAGACGCAGACCATGCCCTCGGCGCAGCGGGAATCGGACACCAGCCGCGCGAAGCGGATGCTGACGTCCTTCGACGCGACCTCGGTCGTGTCACCGGCCTTGAGGACGACGGTTTCCCCCAGCTCCACGGTGCCCTGCGGCTTCTCTTGAGGCTTGGGAGCAGGTTGAGGCTGCTGGTGCGCCGGCGCGGGCTGGACCAGCGTGGGCTGGACGGCCGCGGGTTGTTCGCGCGCGGCGGAGCTGCCTGCCCCGCACGCGAGGCCGACCAAGGCGCAGAGCACGACGAGCAGCTTCTTGGGGTCCACGGGCTAGGGACGTAACGGAGCCGCCGGTCCGTTGCATCGGTCCCTCAAGTCGTCCTCCCCCCGTGCAATGAAAGGCCCGTTACTGGCAAATTTTGCCAGTAACGGGCCTTTCATTGCACGCCTCGGGACGGAAGTCAGAACCCCAGGCCCGGCTCAGTCGTCGTCGGAGACGTCCCCGCCGTTCGCGTCCCCGCCGCCGCGGATCATGAACAGCACCGACTCCAGCTCCTCCGGCTTGATCAGCACGTCCCGCGCCTTCGAGCCCTCCGAGGGACCGACGACACCCCGGCTTTCCAGCAGGTCCATCAGGCGCCCGGCCTTGGCGAACCCGACGCGCAGCTTCCGCTGCAGCATCGACGTCGAGCCGAACTGCGAGGTGACGATCAGCTCGGCGGCCTGCAGGAGGACATCGAGGTCGTCGCCGATGTCGGAGTCGATCTCCTTCTTCTCGCCAGCCTTCGCCGCGGTGACGCCGTCCTGGTAGTCCGGCTGCGCCTGCTCCTTCGCGAAGTTGACGACGGACGCGATCTCTTCGTCGCCGACGAAGGCGCCCTGGATGCGGACCGGTTTCCCGGCGCCCATCGGCAGGTACAGCGCGTCACCCATACCGATGAGCTTCTCCGCGCCCGGCTGGTCGAGGATGACTCGCGAGTCGGTGAGCGAGGACGTCGCGAACGCCAGCCGCGAAGGCACGTTGGTCTTGATCAGGCCGGTCACGACGTCGACCGACGGGCGCTGGGTCGCCAGGACCAGGTGGATACCGGCCGCACGTGCCTTCTGGGTGATCCGGACGATCGCGTCCTCGACGTCGCGCGGGGCGGTCATCATCAGGTCGGCGAGCTCGTCGACGATCGCCATGATGTACGGGTACGGCGCGTAGACGCGCTCGCTGCCGGGCGGCGCGGTGATCTCGCCCGAGCGCACCTTCTTGTTGTAGTCGTCGATGTGCCGGACCTTGTTGACCTGCATGTCCTGATACCGCTGCTCCATCTCCTCCACCAGCCAGGCCAGCGCCGCGGCGGCCTTCTTCGGCTGGGTGATGATGGGCGTGATCAGGTGCGGGATGCCCTCGTACGGGGTCAGCTCGACCATCTTCGGGTCGATCAGGATCATCCGGCACTCGTCCGGCGTCGCCCGCGCGAGCAGCGACACCAGCATCGAGTTCACGAAGCTCGACTTACCGGAACCGGTGGATCCCGCCACCAGGAGGTGCGGCATCTTGGTCAGGTTCGCGGTGACGAAATGGCCTTCGATGTCCTTGCCGAGCCCGATGACCATCGGGTGGTTGTCCTTGACCGTCGACGGCGCGCGCAGCACGTCGCCGAGGCGCACCATTTCGCGGTCGGAGTTCGGCACTTCGATGCCGACCGCGGATTTGCCGGGGATCGGTGCCAGCAGCCGGACGTTGTCGGTCGCCACCGCGTAGGCGATGTTCTTGGTCAGCGCGGTGATCTTCTCGACCTTCACGCCGGGGCCGAGTTCGACCTCGTACCGGGTGACCGTCGGGCCCCGCGTGAAGCCGGTGACCTGCGCGTCGACGTTGAACTGGTCCAGCACGCCGGTGATCGCCTCGATCATGGCGTCGTTGGCCTTGCTGCGGGACTTCGGCGCGTCGCCGAGCTTCAGCAGGTCCGGCGGCGGGAGCTTGTAGTCGCCCTCGACGGTCCTGGTGACCGCCATCGGCGGCTCGGCCTTCTTCGGCTTCTTCTCTTCGACGGCGTTTTTGGATGAACTCTGCGGGGCGGGTTTCGGCGGGCGCATCGGCGTCGGCGGTTCGGCCAGCGCGGCTTCGATGTCGAGCTGCTCGCCCGCGTTGTCACCGGCGCCCTGGCGCCGCCGCGACGGCTTCCGCAGGCGGACCGACTTCGGGTCGGCTTCGGTGACGGCGTCGCGTTCGTCGTGGATGGCCTTGCGCTCGGCTTCGGCCTCTTCGATCTCTTCGGGGTCGAGACCCCAGTTGCGCAAGCGATGCGGGATCTCCCGGACCGGGGTCCCGGTGAACACGAGCGTGCCGAACAGCAGCACCAGCACCAGCAGCGGCACGGCGACCCAGGTGGTGACCCCCATCGTCAGCAGGCCGCCGGAGAACGCGCCGATCACCCCACCGGCGTACATCCGGCCGTCGTTGCTCTCGGGCAGCGCGGTGAAGATGTGCAGCAGGCCGAGCACGGACAGCACGACCAGCAGCGTGCCGATGACCATCCGCGGCCGGGCCTCCGGCACCGGTTCCGAGCGCATCAGCGCGACGGCGACCACGGTGAGCACCAGCGGCAGCGTCACCGCCCCCGCACCGAGGAGCGAACGGGCGCCGACCTCCACCCAGCCGCCGATCGGGCCCGCGGCCCGCCACCAGACACCGAACGCGATCACCAGCGCCAGCGCGATCAGGCCCAGCGCGAGCCCGTCGCGGCGGTGTTCGGGTTCGAGTTCACGGCTGCGGCCGACCGTCCTCGCGAGGGTTCCCAGTCCCTTCGCGAGCAGGTTCCAGGTGCCGCGCACGCCTTTGGCGAACGTGCCGGAAGACTTCTTCCTGGCCGCCGGACGCCGTGGCGCGGGCTTCCTCGCCGCCGTTGACCTGGGCTTCGCCGGGGTACGCGGCTTTCGCGCCGGCCCCTTGCTGCCGCCGCTTCGCGCCGTACTCCGCTTTCTGGTCGTCGACCCGCTAGCCATGCCACCACGGTAACCGCCTCGACCCTCCAGCCCCGGCTGCCACTCGGGGCACATCCGGAACATTCGTCTCAGGTCACAGCTTGAGCGGCCATCCGGGTGAAAGGGGGCTCATGACATGCTCTGCCCCATGTTCGCGCTGCATCAGGATGAGAATTCGGCTCGCCGCGCCCCAGCGATCTGGCGCACGATGCTGAACATCGACCGGGGGCTGGTCAACTTCGTCGGCAAACTCACCGTGACCGGCGGTGTGCCCGCGGAACTGCGCCGGAAGCCCTTGCTCATGACGGCCAACCACATCGGCGTGTTCGACGCGTTCGTGCTGATGGCGGCCTGCAAACGGATCGGTATCAACCCGCGGTTCATGCTGGCGGGCGGCATCCTCGACGCGCCGGTCATCGGCCCGGCGCTGCGGGTCAGCGGTCACCTGCGGGTCGACCGCAAGGAGGCCTCGACGGCCATCGGCCAGTTCGCCGAGGCGGCCGAGGCCCTGCGCACCACGCGCGACCCGCTCATCGTCTACCCCGAGGGCCGGATCAGTCACGATCCCGGCCTGTGGCCGGAGCGCGGCAAGACCGGCGCCGCGCGGCTCGCGCTGGCGGCCGGGGTGCCGGTGATCCCGATCAGCCAGTGGGGCGCGCACGAAGCCGTCTTCTGGGGGACGGAGACCGTCAACGGCCCCGCCGACCTGGTGCCGCTCGCCAAGTCCGGGCTGAGCGCGCCCATGCGGCGTCCCCGGTTCAAGGTGCATTTCGGTGACCCGGTGGACCTGTCGGAGGTCGAGCCGGAGCGGCCGGGCGCCGGGGTCCGCGCGCACGCCAAGATCATGCAGGCGATCACGGACGGCATGGTGCCGCTGCGCCGCGACGAGCTGGACAAGCCGCGGTTCCACGACCCGACCAGGCCGACCGACACCGTCAGTCCCTGGAAGAAGTACTGAGTTCCGGATCCTGAGACGGGTGCTCGCGCTCGCCTAAGGTCGGCGGACGTGAGCACCCGCATCCTCGTCGTCTACTACAGCGCGACCGGAAACACCGCGAAACTGGCGTCGGCGCTGGCCGACGGCGCCCGTGAGACCGAAGCCGACGTCCGCGTCCGCACGGTTCCCGAGACCGCCCCGCCCGGTGCCGTGGCGAGCAATCCGCGCTGGCAGGCGTGGGTCGACGCGGGCCCGCACCACGAGACGGCGACACTGGAAGACCTGGAGTGGGCCGACGGTTTCGCGGCCGGGAGCCCGACCCGGTTCGGCGGCCCCGCCGCCCAGCTGAAGTCCTATTTGGACAGTACCGGCGGCCTGTGGGCCAAGGGAAAGCTGGTCAACAAGGTCGCGACGTCGTTCACCACCGCGTCCACCGCGCACGGCGGCCTCGAATCGACGGTGCTGGCGACGAACAACATCTTCTATCACTGGGGCGCCATCGTCCTGCCGCTCGGCTACACCGATCCGCAGCTGCTCGAATCGGGCAATCCCTACGGCGGCTCGTTCGTCTCGCGCAAGTCCTCCGAACCCGACGACCTCGCCCTGGACGCCCTCCGCCTGCAGGGGCGGCGGCTCGCCACCGTCTCGCGCTACGTCGCCGACGGCCTGTTCAAGGACGGCTGACGGGAACCGCCAGGCCGTCTCCCGCGTCGTAGGGTGGTCACACAGCGTCACGCTACGGGAGGAAGCGGGATGACCGGCGGATACGAGGTGGTCCTGGAAGCGATCGGCGCCGCGTCAAGCGCGGCGGAACGGGCTTCGGGCGACGTCGGGCAGGTGAACCTCGCGGCCACGCTCGACGGTGTGGCGGCGGGCCTGCCGGGCGGCGTGTCCGGTGAAGCGGCGCGACTGCTCGCGGACGCGTGGGGCCGCACGGTGCCCGGCTGGGCGGCGAACACCGCGGAGTACGCCGACCAACTCGGCGAAGCCGCTGCCCGCTACCGCTCGAACGAGCTGGCGGCGTCCCGGGAACTCCCCGTCTGATGCTCACCTGGGGCGACGTGCGCCGATGGGATCCGGCCGCGATCGGCGCGGTCGCCGACGCGCTCAACGACGGCTGCACGCGGATCATCGCCGCGAACGACGACGTCGAGTCCATGACCCGGGTCCCCGGCTGGCTCGGCGAGGCCGCCATAGCCGCGTCGACGCGGGGCGAATCGCTGACCTCCACCCTGGAACAACTCGTGGCCGAAGCGGCCGCGGTCCGGCGGGGCGCGCACGAGGTGCAGATCGCGCTGGACCGGATCGTCGCGTTCGTGCGGGAGACCGACGAACTCGCCTCCCGGAACGGCCTGCGCATCGGCTCCGGCGGGGAGATCACTTCTTCCGGTGGGCCTTCGGAGCCTCGCGTGATGACGGAACTGGCCGACCGGATCGAACAGATCCTGCGCCGCGCCACCGACGTCGACGCCGATTTCGCCGCCATCCTGCACCGGGCCCTGCGCGGCGAGATCACCGAACAGGGTGGCGGCACCCTCGCCCAGGCCGCGGACACCGGCGCTGCGCAAAGCGGCCTGTCGATCATCGGGCCGCCCGAGAACGGCTCCCCCGGAGACAACAAGGCCTGGTGGGACAGCCTGTCGGATACGGCGAAAGTCGCTCTGCTGCAAGGAAATCCGGGTCTCGTCGGGAATCTCGACGGCATCCCGGCCACCGACCGCGACGCCGCCAACCGCGCCGTCCTCGCCAGTGAGATCGCGCGGCTCCAAGGCGATCCGAAGGTGAAAGGCCTGGAAGCCATCGCGCGGCGGCTGGACCAGCCGGAACCGCGGGCGTTCCTGCTGGGACTGAACACCGGCGGCGACGGGAAGGCGATCGTGTCGGCGGGAAACCCGGACACGGCGACGAACGTGGCGACGTACGTGCCGGGAACCGGGTCGGAACTGGCGAGGATCGGCGGCGACCTCAACCGCTCCGACAAGATGTGGGCCGTGGCGACCACCGCGGGCTCACCGTCGACGGCGGTGATCACCTGGCTCGGCTACGACGCGCCGAATGAGATCACCGACGCCGCGAGCGAAAAGTACGCCGACGGCGGTAAAGCCGCCCTCGCCGGATTCCAGGACGGACTACGGGAAACGCATCAGGGACCGCCGTCGCACAACACGGTGCTGGGCCACAGCTACGGCACGACGGTCGTCGGTCATGCCGCCCGCGACGGCGGCCTCGCCGCGGACGAACTCGTCTTCGTGGCGAGCCCGGGCGTCGGCGCGCACGACGTGAGCGAACTGCACCTCGATGGGGTGGATCAGGGCGAAGTCGGCAAGCATGTGCACGCGACGGTGGCCGAACACGACATGATCAACCTGGCGAACCTCGAGATCGCCGGATACGACCTGGTGCTCGGCCAGGACCCGACCGACGCGGGCTTCGGCGGACAGGTGTTCACCTCGGCGCCGGGGACGGACGGGTTCGGCGGGTACAGCCAGGAGGCGCACAGCGAATACTGGGAAGACAACAACCCCTCGTTGACCAACCTCGGCCAGATCATCGCTGGATTGCCGACGACATGACCAACCGGGCTCTTCCGGCCATCTTCGCCCTGCTGATACTTTCGGCGGCTTGTTCCCCTGGAGGTGGGAGCGACATGAAATCGACGATCACCGAGCAGCAGGCTCACGACAAGGTCGAGAAATACATTCAGGACGCGCTCGAAGCCTTGCCCGCCGCTGCCGAGTTGAAGTTGTTCACGCGGAATCGTTCGGAGTGCACTGACCCCACCGACAATGGCCCGCAAGGCCGTTTCGAGATCTCCGCTACTTACGAGGTCGTCGGACTGGACTCCGCACGGTTCCCTGAGCACTTCACGGCGATCATTCAGTGGTGGGAATCGCACGCCTTCAAAGTCTTGACCGACTCGCGGCCGACAATTCAGTATCTCTTCGCGCGCAACACCGGCGATGCCTTCGACATGTCGATCAAGGCGAACAGTCTGGGCAAGCTCTACCTCGGCGCGACCTCACCCTGCGTCTGGCCGAACGGCACCCCCGAACCCCAGGCCCTCGAAGCGCCTGCCGCCGCTCCACCAGAACCGGAATCGGAACCCGCTCCGGCCCGCAAGCCTCGCCGCGCACCCGTCGATGACGACGACTTCGACCGGACCGACTGGACCGACGGCGGCACCTCCTTCTGAGTTTCGGTGACCGTGTGGATTTCGGGACGTCAGATGTCCCGAAATCCACACGGTCCTGCGAGACCATCCCTGTCACGACAGATTCGGGCACCAAACCCAGCCGCTGGGAAAACGGCTCGCCCCACGGTCCCCCGGCCTCTACCCTCCGGCCGTGACCGCCGAACTCGCCGCCCCCGCCCAGCACGTCGCGCACCGCGGCCGGGGCATCATGCTCATCCTGCTCGCCGCGCTCTTCTTCGGGACGTCGGGCGTGCTGGGCAAACCGGCGATGCAGGCGGGGATGTCACCGGAGCAGGTCGCGGCGATCCGCATCGGGCTGTCGGCGATCGTGCTGCTCGCGCTGGTCGCCGTCTTCCGGCCGAAGCTGCTCAAGGTGACGAAGCGCGAGTGGCCGCTGCTGCTGGCGTACGGCTCGCTCGGCGTGGCCGGCGTCCAGCTCATGTACTTCCTCGCGGCGGGCCGGATCCCGGTCGGGATCGCGATCCTGCTCGAGTTCACCTCGCCGGTGCTGATCGCGCTGTGGGTGCGGTTCGTCCGCCGCGTGCGGCTGCCGAGGGCGATGTGGGCGGGGATCGCGCTGGCGATGACCGGGCTCGTCCTGGTCGCGCAGGTTTGGGAAGGCCTCAGTCTGGACGTCGTCGGGTTGCTCGCCGGACTGGGCGCGGCCGTCTGTTCGGCGGGGTACTTCCTGCTCGGGGAACGCGGCGTCGCGGACCGGGATCCGCTCGGCATGGTCACCTGGGGGATGACGGTCGGCGCGGTCCTGGTCTGCGCGGTCGCTCCACCGTGGACGATCCCGTGGGGTGTCCTCGGCACCCCGGCGACGTTCGGGCCGTGGCAGCCGCCGGTGTGGTCGCTGCTGATCGCGCTGGTGCTGATCGCGACGGTGATCGCCTACGCGACGGGGATGGCGGCGCTGCGCCATCTCCCGGCGTCGGTGGCGAGTGTCGTCGGGCTGGTGGAGCCGCTGATCGCCGCGGCCGCCGCCTGGTTGCTGCTGGGTGAGGCGCTCAGCTGGATCCAGGCCGCGGGCGCGGTCGTCCTGTTGACCGGCGCGTACATCGTGCAGCTGAACTCGAACGTGGTCCAGACGGACTCAACCGTTCTGGAGGCCCCGTAGATCCCCGATCTCCTGCTGCTGCGAACGCGAAGTCGTCGCGGCGAGATCGCGGGCGTCGGGGTTGCGGCCGTGCTGGGTTTCGGCGTCGGCGATGCGGACACCCGACTCGCGCTGGCGGATCAGCCGCGCGACGAACTGGCGGTCGAAGTCCTTTCCGGACAGTCCCGCCAGTTCCGCCATGTCACCCGGGCTGATGTAGCCGTCGCGCTGGATGTGTTCGAGGTTCGGGTCGTCCGGTGCGGGCTGGCCCCAGGACTCGATGAGCCCGGAAAGCCGCGCGATCTCCGGTTCGTGCGTGTCGATGACCCGCTTCGCGAGCACCTTCAGCTGGGCGTCGTCCGCCCGGGATTCCGCCAGGGAAGCCAGATCCACGCCCTGCTGGTGATGCGCGAGGGCCTGCCGCGCGAAGGCGACATCGGCGTCGTTGAACGGAACGGCGGCCTGCTGCGCCAGCGGTGACGACCCGGGCGGCGCCGTCTGGGCTTGGGGTGCCTCGTCCGAACAGCCCGCGAGCACGGCGGCCAGGGCGACGGCAGGCAGGAACCGGAGGACGGCGTGCGGCATCGAAGAGCTCCTCGGAACGCGCGGTGGAGGTGCCTAGGTTCGCAGAGTCCACATCGGCCTGTTCACCGGGGGTTGCGCAAACACTTTTCCTCTGGCTCTTGCGGTGCGACAATCCCGCGATTCACCGCCACTGGCGACAGGAGGCAACAGCGAATGGGCGCCGAACCCACCCCGGAACGGACGACCGAGCGGGCGGGCCTGCGCCCGGACCTGCGGCAACGCCACGTCCGGATGATCGCGCTGGGCGGCATCATCGGCGCCAGCCTGTTCATCGGCAGCGGCGCGGTCATCCACACCGTCGGCCCGGCTGCCGTCCTCTCCTACGCCATCGGCGGCCTGATCGTCGTGCTGGTGATGCGGATGCTCGGCGAGATGGCGACGGCCGCGCCGTCGCAGGGCTCCTTCATGGAATACGCGCGGACCTCGCTCGGCGGCTGGGCGGGTTTCACCGTCGGCTGGCTGTACTGGTACTTCTGGGTCGGCGTGGTCGCGTTCGAGGCCGTCGCCGGGGCGAAGATCCTCCAGACGTGGATTCCCGTTGTGCCGCAGTGGATCTTCTCGCTCGTGCTGATGCTGCTGCTGACCGCGACCAACCTCGCCTCGGCCCGGTCGTTCGGGGAGACGGAGTTCTGGCTCGCGTCGGTCAAGATCGCCACGATCGTGGTGTTCCTCGTGGTGGGCATCCTGTTCGTGCTCGGCGCCTGGCCCGGTGGCTCGTTCTCGGTCGGCACCATCGCGCAGGACGGTTTCCTGGCCAACGGCCCGTTCTCGGTGGTGCACGGCGTGGTGATCGTGATCTTCTCCTACTTCGGCGCGGAGATCGTCACCATCGCCGCCGCCGAGTCACGGGAGCCCGAAACGGCCGTGCGCAAGGCGACCTCGTCGATCGTCTGGCGGGTCATCGTGTTCTACGTCGGTTCGGTGACGCTGCTGGTGATGATCACCGGCTGGCGCGACATCCCGACCACGACGAGCCCCTTCGCCGCCGCGTTCGGCCGGTTCGGCATCCCCGCGGCCGAGACGATCGTCAGCGCGGTGGTGCTCACGGCCGTGCTGTCCGTGCTGAATTCCGGGCTGTACACCGCTTCCCGCATGCTGTTCGCGTTGCACGGCAACGGCTGGGCGCCGAGATGGATCGCCGACACGAACCGGCGTGGCGTGCCGTGGAAGGCCATCCTGGTGTCCACTTCGGTCGGTTACGTCGCCGTGGTGATGAACTTCGTGTCACCGGACAAGATCTTCTACTTCATCATCAACTCCGCGGGCGCCGTCGCGTTGTTCGTCTACGCGATCATCGCCGGCTCCCAGCTCCGGATGCGGCGCCGCCTGGAGACCGAGGCACCGGAACGGCTGAAGCTGCGCATGTGGGGCTACCCATGGCTCAGCTGGCTGACCCTCGCCGGGACGCTGGCCGTGGTCGCGTCGATGCTGTTCGTGGACTCGGACACCCGCGCCCAGCTGTATCTGAGCCTGCTCAGCCTGGCGGTGATCCTCGGCGTCTACTTCATCCAGCGCCGGCGATCCGGCCGAGAGCCCCGTAAAACACCTCCCCGATCTTCGCGGGATCCCGGCTGAGGAAGGCCTGCCCACCGGCGGGCGCGACGAGCTGCCGGAGTTCGGTCTCGTCGGCGTCCGGGCCGATCCCGATGGCGATCAACGGCACCGGGCGATTCCGGTCGCGCAGCTTTCCCAGCTCGGTCAGCAGGTTCTCGCGGCTGATGCCACCGGGATCGGTGTTGCGGCCGTCGGTCATCACGATGACCAGGTTCAGCTTCTCCGGCTCCCATTCCTTGTGCGCCAGCCGATAGACGTCGAGGACACTGTCGTAGAGCCCGGTCTGCCCGTCGGGGACGGCGCGGACCGCGCGCAACCTGTCGACCGCGGTCAGCTGCCGCCCGACCGGCGCCATCGGCAGGATCTCCCGGTAGTCGCGCTCACCGTCCACTTTGGTCGCGAAGGCCAGGAAACGGACCTGTGAGGTGGATTTGAACAGGTGCAGGGCGTTCTCCGCCGCTTCCAGCGTGATCTGGAGCCGGGACTTGCCGGTTCCCGGGACCGGCGCGCTCATCGAACCCGAGACGTCGATGAGCACCTGCACCCGGGCGCTCGCGTTCACGCCCGCCCACTGGCTGAGCGCTTTGTCGACCTCGGCGACGGCCGGGATCTCGGCACTGCGCTGCCCCTGCGCAGAAACGCGCTGATCGGTTTCGGTCAGCCGCAACGCCTGCCCGCCCGGGGCGCGGAGACCGGACCGCGTGCTCGTCGCGGCACCGTTGAGCAGCGCCCGCTTCAGCTCCGCGACCGCCTTGCCCTGCTGCGGAGTCGCGCCCGCGATCTCGACGAACGGGTAGTCGAGTGACGGCGACGCGGGTGAGTACGCGGCCACCAGGGCGGCCTCGCCGTCGGAAAGCTCGGCGTTGTGCCGCAGCACCGCGTTCTCCGACGCGGGGAACACCGTCAGCGAAGCGGATGTCGCGTCGAAGGTGTTGGCGGCGAACTTCCGGAGCAAAGCCACGTACGCGCCGGCGGGATCCGAGGCACTCTTCGTGACGTCGCGGAGCGCCTGCAGCGCGGAGACGCCGACGGGGTCGCGCGCGGGATCCGGCATTCCGGCGACGATTCCGGCGCTGCCGAGGACGTCCGGCCAGGTCAGCGTCTTGCGCGGCCAGCCGAGCCCGCTCGCGACGGGTTCCGCGACCGCGAGCACCACCGGCGAACTGGCCACCGACGGCCCCGAGAGAGGGACACCGTTGGCGCGTCGGAGAAACAGCGTCGAGGACGGGATCCAGGCTTGAGGCTTCGGCGCGGTCCCGGACAGCTCCTCCGCCATCTGGAGGGATTCCCGGGGCTGGACGTCGAAAGCGACACAGGCGAGTGCGAGGTCACGGGCGGTCTCGGTGACGGCGGGGGCGATGTCGGGCGACGCGGCGACGACCACCCGCGCGGGCTCGCAGCCGGGGTCGGATCGCGCCATGGCCACCGCCACCCAGGTGGCCGCGCCGAGCACGGCCGCCAGCGCGAGCGCCAGTAGCGGGAGCAGCATCCGTCTTCGGGTCCGGGCGGTGGTGTGGCGTCCCATCGACTCTCCCGGTCTGGGGCTCCAAGGGCGTCCGAGGGTACGCCGACCCCACCCCTAGGGGAAGGCTGCGACCTGCGGCGTAGGCGAACCCTACCGAGGCGGGAGGCGCCCGGGGTCGGGTCACGGAACACTTGCCACGTAAGGAAAACACTCGAAACCGGGGGAATCCGTGATGAACCGGCCCACTCGTGCGGAACAGCGCAAAGCCCGCAACGCCCTGTTCGGTCAGGCGATCACGATCGCCTTCGCTCTGCTGATGACGGTGGCCGCCGGTCGGTCTTCATCGGGATGAGCCGCGCGTGGGCGACCGGCGAGTTCGCCCACGGGTGCCAAGGTGACGGCCATGAGTGAGCGGCGTCGGGCTGCTCCACCCGCGCGTCGGTGAAGTCGGCATCCTGGTCGAACGCGGCACCGGCGAACGTGGTCGTCCCGCCGAACATCGCGGCGATGAAGGTCGTATACCGAGGGAAAGCCGCGCCGCTGAAGTCGGTGTCGCCGGTGAAGCACGCCCTGTCGAAGTTGACGAAAGGCGAGAACCGGGCCCCGCGGAAGTCCCCGCGGACGATCAGGCTGTCCTGGAGATCGGCACGCACGAGGAAAGTGTCCGCGAAGTCGGGTTCGACGAGGACCGCGTCCTGCAGCTCCAGCTCTTCGACCTCCCAGAACTCGGAGGGCCGGGCCTCCCCCGAAGGCCACCTGAAGTGCCGGGTGAGGAGCCTCTGCGCGGCGAGCCGGACTTCGAGCTCTTCCTCGTCTTCGACCGGGTACTCGAAGGGCTTGCACAAGTAAGCGCAGGTCAGCCCGACGACGTCGTCTCTGGAGTCGGGCTCTTCGCGCCCGTAGCGCTCCAGTGCAGCGAAGCATTCGAGGCGCTCTGCGGCGTCCTCGCTGTCCATCATCTCGACGAAGCGTTCCCAGCGGTCCCGACGGAGCCCCTCGGCCACCTGCTCGGGCCGCAGCCGCCGGTCGCGGCGAGCGCCCTCGATGAACATCCGCCCCAGATAGACCGCGCCCACTCCGAGCGCGACACCCGCCAGCGCCCCTATGACGTGCACCCCCACCATCACCATGCGGCGATTATGCGCGAGAAGGCCCCGGTACTCGACTGAGTAAGGGGAAGGCGCAGGTGACAGCCGGTCCGTCACAACGCTGGCGTGTGAAGGCTCCTTCCACAAGTACATGAAGGCCCCCTTCCTTGCGCCTAACGCAAGGAAGGGGGCCTTCATGTACTTCAGGTGGGAAAGGGGCGCCGGAAAGCGTGGGTCCGGTTGGTCGTGAGTGGCGATTCGGGTTCTAACCCGAATCGCCACTCACGACCCGCTAGACGGGGATGACCGTCGGCACGATCATCGGACGGCGCCGGTAGGTGTCGGCGACCCAGCGGCCGACGACGCGGCGCACGGCCTGCGCGATGCGGTGCGTGTCGGTGATGCCCTCGGCCTCGGTCCTGGCGAGTTCCATCTCCACCATCGGGAGCACGGCGTCGAGTGCCTTGGGGTCGTCGGAGAACCCGCGCCCGGACACCGTCGGCTTGGTGACCGCGCGGCCGGTGCTGGTGTCGACGGCGACCGTGATGGCGATGAAGCCGCCCTCGCCGAGCACGAGCCTGTCGGACAGGGTCGACTCGCCGACGTCGCCGACCGAGAGGCCGTCGACGTACACGTGCCCGACCTCGACCCGGCCGGTGCGCGAAGCCTTGCCATCGACGAGGTCGACCACGACGCCGTCCTCGGCGATGACCACGTTCTCCGGCGCGACACCGGTGCGCACGGCCAGTTCACCGTTGGCACGCAGGTGCTTCCACTCGCCGTGCACCGGCATGACGTTGCTGGGGCGCACCGCGTTGTACAGGTACAGCAGCTCGCCCGCCGACGCGTGGCCGGACACGTGCACCTTGGCGTTGCCCTGGTGCACGACGTTCGCGCCGAGCCGGGTGAGGCCGTTGACGACGCCGAAGACGGCCGTCTCGTTACCGGGGATCATCGAGCTGGCGAGCACGACGGTGTCACCCGCGCGGATCGAGATCTGCCGGTGCTCGCCGCGCGCCATCCGCGAAAGCGCCGACAGCGGCTCGCCCTGCGAACCGGTCGACACGAACAGCACCTTGCTCTCGGGCAGGTCACTGGCCTGGTCGAGGTTGACCAGCAGGCCGTCGGGCACGTTCAGCAGGCCGAGGTCGGCGGCGATGCCCATGTTCCGGACCATCGACCGGCCGACGAAGGCGACCCGGCGGCCGTGCCGCACGGCGGCGTCGAGCACCTGCTGGACGCGGTGCACGTGACTCGCGAAGCAGGCGACGATGACGCGCTGGCCGACCTTGCGGACGACGTCGTCGAGCACCGGGCCGATGTCGCGTTCCGGCATGACGAACCCGGGTACCTCGGCGTTGGTCGAGTCGACGCAGAACAGGTCCACGCCCTCGTCGCCGAGCCGGGAGAACCCGGCGAGGTCGGTCAGCCTGCCGTCGAGCGGAAGCTGGTCGAGCTTGATGTCACCGGTGTGCAGCACGACCCCCGCGGGCGTGCGGATGGCCACCGCGAGCGCGTCCGGGATCGAGTGGTTGACCGCGAAGAACTCGAGGTCGAAGGCGCCGACCGTGCGGCGCTCCCCCTCGCGGACCTCGATCAGGTTCGGCCGCTGGCGGTGCTCCTTGGCCTTGGCCGCGAGCAGCGCGTTCGTGAACCGCGAACCGTAGATCTTCAGGTCGGGGAACAGCCGCAGGAGGAACGGGACGGCGCCGATGTGGTCCTCGTGCCCGTGGGTGAGGACGAGGCCGTCGATGTCCTCGAGGCGGTCTTCGATCGCGCGGAAGTCGGGCAGGATCAGGTCGACGCCGGGCTGGTCGTCTTCGGGGAAGAGGACTCCGCAGTCGACGATCAGCAGACGGCCGCCGAATTCGAAGACGGTCATGTTGCGGCCGACTTCGCCGATCCCGCCGAGCGCCACGACGCGCAAGGCGCCTTCGGGCAGCGCGGGCGGCGGGGTGGTCGGTCCGGGTCCGGTTGACAATGAACTCACCGAGGCATGGTCCCTACGCTGGTATGTGAGGTCGGCGCCGTGTAGGCCGCCGCTGAATCTGCTTGTGCCACCCGAGCACCATGCCAGTCACTGGCGGCGCTTTCACCGAGCGGCACGCCACCCTGGGCGAGATCGGCTGAAATCGCCTGGAGCTGCTCGTCGCTCGCGGCCACGATGGGCAGCCGCGGGTCTCCGATGTCGAAACCGCGAAGTCGCAGGGCGGCCTTCGAGAACGCGACACCGCCGACCCGGGACATCGCCCGCAGAACGGGCAGCATGCCGCGGTGGTTGGTGCGCGCGGTGGAGGTGTCGCCGGATTCGTAGGCGTCCATCATGCCGCGGATCCGGCCGGCCACGACGTGCCCGATCACGCTGACCACGCCCGCGCCGCCGACGGCGACCCACGGCAGGTTGAGGCCGTCGTCGCCGGAGTAGTAGGCGAGCTGCGAGTTCGCGATGACCTCGGAGCCGGCGATCAGATCGCCCTTGGCGTCCTTGACCGCGAGGATGCGCGGATGCTCGGCGAGCCGCAGCAGCGTGTCGACCTCGATGGGGACGATCGAGCGCGGCGGGATGTCGTAGAGCATCACGGGCAGGCCGGAGGCGTCGGCGACCGTGGTGAAGTGCGCGTAGAGCCCGGCCTGGCTGGGCCGCGAGTAGTACGGGGTGACGACGAGGATGCCGTGGGCGCCCGCCGCTTCGGCCTGCTTCGCCTGCTCGACGCTGTGCGCGGTGTTGTTCGTGCCCGCCCCGGCGACGATCGTCGCGCGATCACCGACGGCTTCGACGACGGCACGGACCAGTTCGGCCTTTTCGGCGTCCGTCGTGGTCGGGCTTTCGCCGGTCGTGCCGTTCACGACAAGACCGTCGTTGCCCAGATCCACGAGGTGTTCGGCCAGCTCCTGCGCCCGCTTCAGGTCCAGCGCGCCGTCGGCGTCGAAGGGGGTGGCCATCGCGGTGAGCACGCGCCCGAACGGTCTTCCCGGCGCTGCGGTGGGTGGAGTGGACATGGTGTGAAGGTACCTCCTGCGCCCGCCGAACCCCTTGCCGACGTGGTCGTTCCCTACGAATGCGGGAGATTTTCCGTGGTTGGGGCGAACTCGGCGCAAACTCTCTGTGACCTATTTGACCTTGGTCTTGATCGGCGACGGGATCTGGCTGCCGTCGGCCTTGGCGAGCAGGCAAAAGAACCCGCGGGAGTAGTTCCGATTCTCCTCGGTGGGCGGACGGAGCCATTCGGCCTCGGTCGGCACGACGGGGCGCCAGATCAGCGCTGACCGCTGCGCCGCCGGGACGGCGTTCGAGTTGAAGGTCGCCGAACACAGCGCTTCGGCGATCCGGCTGACGGCTTCGGCACCGGGATACGTGGCTTCCTGCGCGTCGTCGTCCGAAGAGGACTCGACGTCGAGCAGGCTGCCCTTGGCGAAGACCTCCAGCAGGTGGTCCTTGTCACAGCTGATGTTGTCGGCCAGGTTGATGCCGTCTTTGAGCGGCACGTTGTAGCAGTCGCCCAAGGACGAGTCGAGTTTGACCTGGCCGTTGATGCCGTAGGTCAAAGTGGGCTGCGCCTGCTTGCTCACCTCGGGCGCGACCATCCAGCGGCCGAGGAAGATCCCGCCGACCAGCGCGCCGATCACGGCGACCGCGGCCAGGCTGAGCCACAGCGGCCGGAGGTTGCGCTTCGCCGGGGCGGGCGCGAGCCGGGTCATCGGCTGGCCGGGATGCAGCATCGCCGTGCCGCCCGAGGGCGGGGTCGGCTGGGCCTGCACGCCCTGCGCGGCCGAGAGCAGGCTGCCCACCTGGTCGTACGACATCCGCGCTTCGGGTTTGGTGACCAGCAGGCCGAGGATCGCGGCGGCCAGCGGGCCCTGGACCCTGGTCAGGTACGGCGCCTCGGTCATGATCGCGTGCAGGGTGGCCGCGGTGGTCGACCGTTCGAACGCGACGATGCCCTCGGCGGCGAAGAACAGCGTCGTGCCCAGCGACCAGAGGTCGGATTCGGGCATCGCGTCGCGGCCTTCGACCCGTTCCGGCGCCATGAACGCGGGTGAGCCGACGATCATGCCGCTGGTGGTCAGGCGCGGGTCGTCGGCGGCGTGGGCGATGCCGAAGTCGGTGAGCTTCACCCGGCCGTCCGGCGCGACCATGATGTTCGCGGGTTTGACGTCGCGGTGCACGATCCCGGCGGCGTGCGCAGCCCGCAGCGCGGACAGCACCCGCTCGCCCACCAGCGCGACCTGCTGGGCGGGCAGGGGCCCGCGCTCGCGGACCAGATCGGCCAGCGTCGGCGCCTCGACCAGCTCCATCACGATGTACGTGGCGCTGTTCTCGGTGACGACGTCGAACACGGTGACCACGGCCGGGTCGTTGAGACGCCCGGCGGAGCGGACCTCGCGCAGCATCCGCTCCGTGAGCACCGAGGCGTCCTCGGGAGCGTTCGGGAACTTCAGCTCCTTGATCGCCACCTGGCGGCCGATCACCTGGTCCTGAGCGCGCCAGACGATCCCCATCCCGCCGCGGCCGAGCTCGCCCAGCAGGGCGTATCGGCCGGCGACGATCCGCGCGCCGGCGGCCTGATACGTCTGCTGGGGCGGCCCGTACGGACGGGTCTGTTCGTCGGTCAAGGTTCGGTGCTCCTTCGGTTCGCGCAGGATGCTAACTCGGACCCGTTCGCGCCCCGAAAGGTTCCTTCTCCCCGCTTCTGGATCAGACCGTGACCTCGTGCCCGGATTCCCGGAGGGCCTTCACCGCTCGTTCCAGCTCGGGGGCCCGGACCAGCACGTGGTCGGTGTCGAATGTGGAGATCGAGAACAGCGCCACCCCGGCGGCGGCCAGTTCGCTCGACAGCGCCGCGATGATGCCGGTCAGCGTGAAGGCCAGCGGCCCGCGGACCGACAGGAGCCGCCAGGCGTCCTCGACCGTGGCCCCGGCGGGCGCGAGGCCCGCCGGGCAGATCACCGACAGCTCCTCCGGCGTCCGTGTGATGGAGATCAGCACGGGCTCGCCGGGGTCGAGCAGATTCGCCGGAATCGGCGCGTCCGGGGCGAGGCGGGCGACCGCGTACTCACCGGGCCGGACGTCGATCGCGAGTCGTCGCATCAGCCCTCGAGAACCTTCGGGCTGGACGCGACCTCGGTGCCGTCGGGCAGCGCGGAGATGGTGAAGTCCGCGAACACGTTGCCCGAGGCCTTCTGCAGCTCACGCAGGCAGTCGATGGCCAGGGCGCGGATCTCGACATCGGCGTGCTCGGTGGCGCGCATCGCGATGAAGTGACGCCAGGCGCGGTAGTTGCCGGTGACCACGATGCGGGTCTCGGTCGCGTTCGGCAGCACGGCGCGGGCGGCCTGGCGGGCCTGCTTGCGGCGCAGGGTCGCGCTCGGCACGTCGGCGAACTTCTCCTCCAGCCCGGCGAGCAGCTCGGTGTAGGCGTCGACGGCGGCCTGCGAGGCGGCGAGGAACTTCGCGTGCAGCTCCGGGTCCTGCGCGATGACGTCGGGCTCGACGAACGCGGCGTCGCGCTCCGGGACGTAGCGCTGCGAGAGCTGCGAGTACGAGAAGTGACGGTGACGGATGAGCTCGTGCGTCAACGACCGGGAGATGCCGGTGATGTAGAAGCTGACGGACCCGTGCTCCAGCACCGACAGGTGGCCGACGTCGATGATGTGCTCGAGGTACCCGGCGTTGGTGGCCGTCTTCGGGTTCGGTTTCTTCCAGGACTGGTAGCAGGCCCGGCCCGCGAATTCGGCCAGCGCCTCACCACCGTCGGCGTCGGTCGACCACGGTACGTCCGACGGCGGGAAGAACTCCGTCTTCGCGATCAGTTGAACCTTGGGTGACACGGTCTCGGCCACGTTCGCACTCCCTTTCGACCCCTGCTCCACGACTCCGGCAGCGTAACCGCAGCCCTCTCTGACACCCCGGCGACATCACGGTGACACCATCGACTCCTTGACTGACATCAGAAGTGACGTCATAGTGGTGTCATGGATCTGACGCCGTACATCACAAGCCTTCGCGAGGACCTCGCGAACACGGCTTCGGCCGGCGACGAGCAGACGCGGCGCGCTGCCGCGCTGCTGTCGTCGGCACTGGAGCCCGCCGCCCGGTTGACCATCATGAACGCCCTGGCCGATCTGGCCGCCGAAGTGACCTCGGCGCTGCCGGGGCACGTCGTCGACGTCCGGCTCGACGGCCGCGACGTGCGCGTCGTCGTCACCGGCTCCGGCGAGAGCGCCGAGCAGTCCGCGCCCCGCCACGAGGCGCCGCGGGAGACCCCGCGCGCCCCCAAGGTCGACACGGGCGACATCACCCGGATCACGCTACGCCTGTTCGAGCAGGTCAAAGGCCAGGCAGAAGCCGCGGCCGCCTCTCAGGGCGTTTCGCTGAACACGTTCGTTTCGCAGGCCGTCCAGGGGGCGCTGGGCAAGAGCGGAAGCGAGCACTGGCAGTACAAGCAGAAGCCGGGCGGCGGTGCCGGTTCGCACCTGCACGGCTGGGTCCAGGGCTGAGGGGGACGGAAATGACCGAGGAAAACATTCCCGCCGGTGAAGAGACCGTGCGCGTCGAAGAGTTCGAGGCCGAGGGCCCGATCGAGATCGACGTGAGCGTGGCCATCGGCCGGGTGACCATCGAGCTGACTGCCGAGAGCGGTGTCCACGCCGAGGTCCGCCGTGACGGCGGCGAGCAGCAGCCGTGGGTGGACGGGATGACGAGCCTGCTCAGCTGGGTCGGGGAACGCTTCGGCGACCAGCTCGGCGCCGACCCTCGGACATCGGTGGGTGACGCACTGGCGCAGACGCGGATCGAGAAGGTCGGCAACCGGCTGGTCGTCCAGGCTCCGAAGGCCTGGCAGCTCAAGAACGTCCCGCTCGCCGTGACCGTCCGGGCACCCGCCGGTTCGCATCTGGAAGTGCGGGCCGGGGCGGCCGACGTCACGGTGACCGGTTCCGCCGGACGGGCCGACATCCTGACCGGCTCCGGCGACGTCGGCCTGGAGCGCGCCGACGGTTCGGCGATCGTCCGCACCGGCACCGGCGCCATCAAGCTCGGGCCGACCCTGTCCGGTCTGCAACTGCGCACCGGCAGCGGCTCCGTCGAAGCGTCGTCGGTGAGCGGTTCGGCCACGGTCGCGACCGGCACCGGCAATGTCTGGCTCGGCGAGGTCGCGGGCGAGGTCCTGGCGCGCACCGGCAGCGGCGACCTCTCGGTGGCGGACGCCGCCTCCGGATCGCTGGAGCTGACCACCGGCTCGGGCGAGGTCCGGGTCGGGATCCGCGGCGGTGTCGCCGCCGAGATCGACCTGTCTTCGACGACGGGGTCGGTGTCGAGCGAGCTGGATGTCGCGGAGAGCGCGCCTTCGGAAGGTGACGTCGTGCTGAAGGTTCGGGCGCGGACCGGTACCGGCGACGCGGTGGTGACCAGCGCGGCCAGGTGAGGCCGCGGACTGCAGGGGGATCGGGGGACCTTTGCTCTCACTTTTCCACGGGGGTGGGAGCAAAGGTCCCTTGCTCGTTTCTGGGTCACCCGAGTGCTATGAAAGGCCCGTTACTTGCAAATTTTGCAAGTAACGGGCCTTTCATAGCACTTACGTGAGGGAGAAGCGGTCCTCAGCGCACGAGGCGCGAGAGCACGGGAGCGAGGTCGCCCCGCTCCCCCACCACGACCCCGTCCAGCCCCTGCCATTCCGCCATCAGCCGCAGTTCCCCGGCCAGTTCGCTCGCGACTCGCGCGACGTCCACCCCGGGCTCCGCGAAGGCGCCCTGGACGCGAAGCACTCCGGCGGCCCGATCGCATTTGAGGTCCACGCGACCGACGAGTTCGCCGTCGAGAAGGAACGGGAACACGTAGTACCCGTAGATCCGCTTCGGCTCGGGGACGTAGATCTCGATGCGGTAGAAGAAGTCGAAGATGCGCTCGGTCCGGGCGCGTTCCCAGATCAGCGGGTCGAACGGCGACAGCAGCGCGCGGCCGGTGACCGTGCGAGGCGCCTTCGCCGCGACGTGCCGGTACGCCGGCGCGGGCCAGCCGTCCACGGTCACCGGTTCCAGCACGCCCGCGTCGACCAGTTCGGCCACCGCCCGCTTGCTGACGTCGGGGCCGAGGCGGTAGTAGTCCCGCAGGTCCGGTTCGGTGCCGATGCCCAGCGCGACGGCCGCGCGGGTGATCAGCTCGCGGGCGCCTTCCTCCGGGCTCACCCGCAGCGACAGGATCTCCGGCGGCACGACGCGTTCGGTCAGGTCGTACAGCCGCTCGAACGACTTCCGGGTGCCGGTGGTCAGCTGTCCCATGCCGAAAAGCCACTCGCAGGCCTTCTTGACCTCCGACCGCTCCCACCACGAGCCGGGCTTGTAACCGCCCGACCCGCTCTCCAGCGCGCGCTCGATGCCGCCCGCGCCGATCGGCCCCTGTTCCTTGACCACGGCGAGGATGTCGTCCACCAGCTGCGGCGTCTGCTCCAGCACCCGCGCGTAGTTCGTCCACCAGCCCATGCGCTTGGCCCCGGACCGCAGGAGCGGCCAGTCCGCCACCGGCAGCAGACTCGCCTCGTGCGCCCAGGATTCGACCAGCATCCGGGGCTTGCGGGCGGAATGCGACCAGGCCGCGTCGTCCACCAGCGAAGGTTCGTACGCGCCGAGCCGGGAGAAGATCGGCATGTAGTGCGCGCGGACCGCGACGTTCACCGAATCCAGCTGCAGCAACTGGGTTCGCGACAACACGCGCTGCAGATGCCGTCTGCTCACCGCGCCACTGGGACGCGCGTCGGCGAACCCTTGCGCGGCCAGGGCGATCCGGCGCGCGACCGGCCCGCTGATGGTCGTAGTGCTCATCTCCCGCATGGTGCCATCCGCCACCGACAGTTTCCGGCGACCTACTAAGTTCTCCCCATGGCCGCCGCCGAAGTCCGCCCAGCAATCGTTTCCGACGCCCCCGAGATCGCCCGCATCCAACGCGACACCTGGCGAAGCGCGTACACGGAACTCCTCGGCGAAGCGGCCGTCGCCGAGCTCGATGTCGTGGAACTCGAGAAGACCTGGGCCGAGACGATCGAGTACCCGGGAACGCGCGTCTTCCTCGCCACCGAAGGCGAGTTCACCGTCGGCTTCTGTGTCGCGGGCCGGGCGCCGGAGAGCGAAGTGGCCGCCGCCGACGGATCGCTGCCCGACGACGCCTCGACGACGGCGCTCGTCGCCTCGCTGCTGGTCGAACCGCGCTGGGGACGGCGCGGGCACGCGGGCCGGCTGCTGGCGAACGCGTCAGCCTGGCTACGAGAGGACGGCGCCACGCGCGGGATCAGCTGGGTCGCCCAGACCGATCACGCGTCACTGGGCTTCTTCCGCCGCGCGGGCTGGTCCCCCGACGGAACCGTCCGCATCCTCGACACCGGAAGCACGAACGTGCGCGAAGTCCGGCTCACCGGCACCCTCGCCCTCGAGCTCACTCCCTGACTTCGCGAACACGACCCAGCGCATCACCGAGTACATGAAGACGCCTTCGCAGGCCCCGGCGATCAGCCGCGACAGGCGGTAGTCGACGCCTAACGCGGCCAGTCCCGCGCCGACGCCGAGCAGGAACGCCAGGTAGTTGACGACGATCGCGACGACGTACAGCGCCGCCTGCTTTCCGACAGGCGCGTGCGAGCGGAAGTTCATGCTGCGGTTCAGCACGAAGCTCAGCCCGAACGCCGTCGCGTACGCGAGCGTGATCGCCAGCCACACCGGCAGGCCGAGCCAGCCGCGCAGCAGCACGAGCAGAAGCAGGTCGACCCCGAAGGTGAACCCGTTGATGAGCGCGAAACCGAGGAAACTCGGCGCCACCAGCCGGGAAAGCCCGAAGGGGAGGCGCCGGACCACGGCCGCGCAGAAGTCGGCGAAGCGATCCGCGAAACCCTTGCCGCGGACCGCGTCGTGCACGTCGGCCACGCACCCAGGATGGCAGCGCCAGGTGACCGCGAGCCGACGGTCAGGTGATCTTCTGGTGCGCACCCGAAGCCGGTAACGGGGGCTGGCCCCAGTGCGACCCGTATTTCAGCTGATAACTTGGAGAAGACGAAGATAACGGGGAGGCAACGATGGTGGGCTGGTTGCTCCTGTCGTTCGGCGTCGCCTTCGGTTCCGCGATCCTTCCCATCGTCAGCATCGAGATGTTCCTCATCGGCCTGTGCGCGAGCGAGCCGACGCTGCCGTGGCTGCTGCTCGGCGCCGTCGTCGCGGCCGGCCAGGTCGGCGGGAAGACGCTCTACTACCTCGCCGCGAAGGGCACGATCAAGCTGCCGAAACCCCTGCACGACCGGCTGCACCGGGAGCGGCCGCCCACCCCGCGCCGGGAAAGATGGCGAGCGCGCACCAAGAAGATGCGCGCCCGGCTCGACGCCCTTCGCGAGCGCTGTCACCGGCATCCGCACTGGATGGCGGGCACCTACGGGGTGAGCTCGGTCGTCGGGCTGCCGCCGTACATGGCCACGAGCGTGCTCGCGGGACTGGTGAAGATGCCGCTGGCGAGCTTCCTGGCCACGGGTTTCCTGGGCCGTTGGCTGCGGTTCAGCCTGCTGGCCGCCTCCCCCGCCCTGTTCGCGGGATGGTTCCACTACTGAACCGCCCGCAAGTAGTCCTCTAGTTGCGGGAGGTCGCTTCCAGCTCGACGGCGCGCCGCATCGTGGCGCGGGCCCGTTTCCGGTCCCCGGCGATCTCGTACGCGTAAGCCAGCCGGTACCAGACGCGCCAGTTCTCCTGATCCGCCTCGACCTCGGCCCGGCGCTCGTCGAACCAGGCGTCCGCGGCGTCGCGATCCACCCGGCCCGAAGGCCGCCGGGGCAGATCGGACACGTCGGGCAGGCCGCCTTCTTCGTCCAGCCGCCGCGAAAGCCGCTGGATCTGGACGCCGGAACGCCAGGTGGTCACGATGATCCAGATCCCGAGCAGCGGCAGCAGCAGGACACCGATGCCGAAGATCACCGGCACCGTCTCGCCGGTGCCCAGCAGCGCGATCCCGCGGCCTGCCAGCAGCACGACGTAGATCGCGAGCGCCGCCGTCATCACCAGCGCGAAATTGCGGGCCCTCACAGGTCGAGGATGTTCTCGAGACCGACCGTCAGGCCGGGCCGCGTGAGCACCGAGCGCACGCCGAGCAGCACCCCCGGCATGAACGACGTGCGGTGCAGCGAGTCGTGCCGGATGGTGAGGGTCTCCCCCTCGCCGCCGAACAGGATCTCCTCGTGCGCCACCAGGCCGGGCAGCCGGACGGAGTGCACGCGGACGTTCTCGACGAGCGCGCCGCGGGCACCGTCCACTTCGGACGTCGTCGCGTCTTCGCCCGGTTCGAGCCCGGCTTCCGCGCGGGCCTCGCCGATCAGCCGGGCGGTGTGCGCGGCGGTGCCGGACGGCGCGTCGGCCTTGCGGTTGTGGTGCAGTTCGATGACTTCGGCCGAGTTGTAGAAGCGCGCCGCCTGCTGGGCGAAGCGCATCGCCAGCACCGCGCCGAGGGCGAAGTTCGGCGCGATGAGGACGCCGAGCGACGGGTCGGCGGCGAGCCAGGAGCCCAGCTTCTCCAGCCGTTCCCCGCTGAAGCCGGTGGTGCCGACGACCGCGTGGATCCCGTTGCCGGTCAGGAACTCCAGGTTGTCCATCACCGCGTCGGGATGGGTGAAGTCGACGACGACCTGTGCCTGTTTGAGCACCGAGAGGTCGTCACCGGCGTCGAGCGCGGCGACGAGTTCCATGTCGTCGGCGCCCTTGACGGCGTTGACCACTTCCTGGCCCATCCGGCCGCGTGCGCCCAGCACGCCGACGCGAATTCCAGCGGTCATGATGCGATCACCTCGTGCAGATCGTCCGGAAGGTCGTCGGCGTGAGCGTACGGCCCGACCACCGCCGCCGCCGACACGCCACCAGGGCGGTGCAGCAGAGTGCGAGCGAGCGCACAGACCTCTTCGGTGGTGACGGCGTCGATCCGCGCCACCGTGTCGTCGACGCCGAGATACCGGCCGTAGTTCAGTTCGTTCTTGCCGATCCGCGACATCCGCGACGAGGTGTCCTCCAAGCCGAGCACGAGCCCGCCCCGCAACTGCCCCTTCGCACGCGCGACCTCGGCTTCGCTCAGCCCGTCCTTGCCGACGAGTTCGAGCACCTCGCGGATCACTCCGGCGACCTCGCCGAGCTTCTCCGGCTGACAGCCCGCGTACACGGCCATGTGCCCGGCGTCGGCGTAGCTCGCGACGGACGAGTACACCTGGTACGCCAGCCCGCGCTTCTCGCGGACCTCCTGGAACAGGCGCGAACTCATCCCGCCGCCGAGCGCGGCGTTGAGCACCGACTGCGCGAACCGCCGTTCGTCGTGGCGCGGCAGCGACCGCAGGCCGAGCATCACGTGCGCCTGCTCGGTGTCGTCGGTGTGCAGCGCGAGTTTCGGCGCCAGCACGATCCGTGCCCGCCCGGTGCGCGGCGGCACCGGTGTCGCCGTTCCGGTCAGCCGGTTCCGCAAAGCCTTGCGCACCAAACGAAGCACTTGGCCGTGCTCGATGTTCCCGGCGACCGCGAGCACCATCCGCGGCAGCGTGTAGCGGCGCCGGTAGAACCCGCGCAACGCCGACGCGGACATCTCGATGATGGACTTCTCGCTGCCCAGCACCGGACGGCCCAGCGCGTGATCGCCCAGGATCGCGCCGACGAACGTCTCGTGCAGCAGGTCTTCGGGGTCGTCGTCGCGCATCGAGATCTCTTCGAGCACGACACTGCGCTCGGTCTCGACGTCCTTGTCCGTGCACAGCGCCTCGAACACGACGTCGGTGACGAGGTCCATCGCGAGCGGCAGGTCCTCGTCGAGCACCTGCGCGTAGTAGCAGGTGTGTTCCTTCGCGGTGAACGCGTTGAACTCCCCGCCGACCGCGTCGATCTCCTCGGCGATCTGGGTGGCGTCACGGTTCGTGGTGCCCTTGAACAGCAGGTGTTCGAGGTAGTGCGCCGCGCCCTCGACCGACGACGGCTCGTCCCGCGATCCGACGCCGACCCACAGCCCGACCGTCACCGACCGGGAGGCGGGAACGTGCTCGGTGATGACCCGGAGGCCACCCGCCAGCACGCTGCGCTTGACCACCGCGCCGTCCGAAGTGGACTCGAGGGTGCGGGTGCTGCCGACGGGCTGTTCGTGCCCGGAAACCTGACGAGCCAACGGATCCCTTACTCACATGTCATGAAAGGGTCGTTCAGGACGAAAAATGTCCTGAACGACCCTTTCATGACGTTTCACAACGTACGTTGCCAGTCCTACTGAGCGTCGGCCTTCGGAGCGTCGGCGCTCTCGGCGGGCTTCTCGGCCGCGGCGGCGTCTTCCTCCTGGACCACGATCAGGCTGATCTTGCCGCGGTTGTCGATGTCGGCGATCTCGACGCGGAGCTTGTCGCCCACGTTGACCACGTCTTCGACCTTGGCGATCCGCTTGCCGTTGCCCAGCTTGGAGATGTGCACCAGGCCGTCCTTGCCCGGCAGCAGCGAGACGAACGCGCCGAACGCGGCCGTCTTCACCACGGTGCCAAGGAAGCGCTCGCCGACCTTGGGCAGCTGCGGGTTGGCGATGGCGTTGATCAGGTCGATCGCCGCCTCCGCCGACGGGCCGTCGGCCGCGCCCACGTAGATCGTGCCGTCGTCCTCGATGGAGATGTCGGCGCCGGTCTCCTCGGTGATCGAGTTGATCATCTTGCCCTTCGGGCCGATGACCTCGCCGATCTTGTCCACCGGGATCTTCACGCTGGTGACGCGCGGGGCGAACGGGCTCATCTCGTCCGGGCCGTCGATCGCCTCGGCGATGACCTCCAGGATGGTGAGGCGAGCGTCCTTCGCCTGCTTCAGCGCGGCCGCGAGGACCTCCGACGGGATGCCGTCGAGCTTCGTGTCGAGCTGAAGCGCGGTGATGATCTCCTTGGTGCCGGCGACCTTGAAGTCCATGTCGCCCATGGCGTCTTCGGCACCGAGGATGTCGGTCAGCGCGACGTAGCGGGTCTCGCCGTCGACCTCGTCGGAGATGAGGCCCATGGCGATGCCGGCGACCGGCGCCTTCAGCGGGACACCCGCGTTCAGCAGACCCATGGTCGACGCGCAGACCGAGCCCATCGAGGTGGAGCCGTTCGAGCCCAGCGCCTCGGAGACCTGGCGGATCGCGTACGGGAACTCGTCACGCTTCGGCAGGACCGGGACCAGGGCGCGCTCGGCGAGCATGCCGTGGCCGATCTCGCGCCGCTTCGGCGAACCGACGCGGCCGGTCTCGCCGGTGGAGAACGGCGGGAAGTTGTAGTGGTGCAGGTAGCGCTTGTGCGTCTCCGGGGAGAGCGAGTCGATCTGCTGCTCCATGCGGAGCATGTTCAGCGTGGTGACGCCCAGGATCTGCGTTTCTCCACGCTCAAAGAGCGCCGAACCGTGCGCCCGCGGGATCACGGCGACCTCGGCGGCGAGCGACCGGATGTCGGTCAGGCCGCGGCCGTCCATGCGGACCTTGTCCGTGAGGACGCGCTTGCGCATGATCTTCTTCGACAGCGACTTGAAGGCCGCGCCGATCTCCTTCTCACGGCCCTGGAAGGCTTCGCCCTCGCCCAGGCCGATCTTCTCCAGCACGGCGGCCTTGACCTGGTCCGTCGCGTTGTCGCGGTCCTGCTTGCCCGCGATGGTCAGGGCGTTCGCGAGGTCGTCGGTCGCGATGGCGGCGACGGCGTCGAAGGCGTCCTGCTCGAAGGCGAGGAAGACCGGGAACTCGCCGGTCGGCTTGGCGGCGACGTCGGCCAGCTCTTGCTGTGCGAGACAGAGCACCTTGATGAACGGCTTCGAGGCCTCGAGGCCCTCGGCGACGGCGATCTCGTCCGGCGCCTTGCCGCCACCGGCGATCAGGTCGAGCGTCTTGTCGGTGGCCTCGGCCTCGACCATCATGATCGCGACGTCGTCACCGACGATGCGGCCGGCGACCACCATGTTGAAGGTGGCCTCTTCCAGCTGCTTCCAGGTCGGGAACGCGACCCACTGGCCCTCGATCAGCGCGACGCGGACGCCGCCGACCGGGCCCGAGAACGGCAGGCCGGCGATCTGGGTCGAGGCCGAAGCCGCGTTGATCGCGAGCACGTCGTACGGGTCGTCCGGGTTGAGGCTCTGGACGGTGATGACGACCTGGATCTCGTTGCGGAGACCGTCGGTGAACGACGGGCGCAGCGGCCGGTCGATCAGGCGGCAGGTCAGGATCGCGTCGGTCGACGGGCGACCCTCGCGACGGAAGAACGCGCCGGGGATGCGTCCGGCGGCGTACATCCGCTCCTCGACGTCCACGGTCAGCGGGAAGAAGTCGAAGTGGTCCTTCGGGTGCTTCGACGCGGTGGTCGCCGAGAGCAGCATGGTCTCTTCGTCGAGGTACGCGACGACGGCGCCGGCGGCCTGACGGGCCAGGCGGCCGGTCTCGAAGCGGACGGTGCGGGTGCCGAAACGGCCGTTGTCGATCACGGCTTCGGTTTCGTGCACGGTGACTCCGGTGGAGTCGGTCATAGGGTGTATCTCCTCTTTTGATCCTCTGTAACGGCGCGAGTCTCCCACCCTGGGACCTGTTTCGCCTGCGGACGCTCGAGGAGTGAGGCCGGTCTTCGATCGAAGCCCCCGGGCCGTTGCCCGGGAACCACTACCGAGGACCGGCGGACGGGTTCCTCGTGCGCGCTCGCGCCTTCTGTTCTTAGACCGAGGGGGAGCGACCGTCGTGGTCACTCCCCCTCGGGTTCAAGCTATCGGCGGAGGCCGAGACGCTGGATCAGCGCACGGTAACGCTCGATGTCCACCTTCATCACGTAGTTCAGCAGCCGGCGGCGACGGCCGACCAGCAGCAGGAGCCCGCGACGGGAGTGGTGGTCGTGCTTGTGAGCCTTGAGGTGCTCGGTGAGGCCGACGATGCGCTTGGTCAGCAGCGCGACCTGGGCCTCGGGGGATCCGGTGTCCGAGTCGTGCACGCCGTACTCGGCGAGGATCGACTTCTTCTCTTCGGTGGACAAAGCCACAGTGGTGCTCCTAGATATTCTGTGCCGTGCGGCCCGGACGATCGATCACGCCGGGTGAGACGGTCACGGCCGCCACGGACTGCAGCCGGACCCGATCGTCGAGGTTACCAGCCCCGTGATCAGCGGCTTCAGGCGCGGGCGTGGTGCAACTCGTACGACCGGATCACCCGGTAGTGCGAAACATCCTGCTCGCGGTCACTGCGGATCAGCACGGCTTCGGTCGCCGTCCAAGTTCTGCTGGTGAACCCGGCCAGCCGCGCCACCCACGCGCTCGCGGCTTCCGGCCGGTCGCGGGGGAAGCGGGCCAGTGTCAGGTGGGCCACATAGGGCCTGCCCTCACTCTCCGCGCCGGCCTTCAGGGCCAGCTCGTGGAGCCCGGTTCCGGACACACTCAACCACAGCACCCCGGGGAATGTCGCGGCCTTTTCCAGCCGGACGTCGATCGGGCCCGCGTCCGCCAGTCGTCCGGCGAGCCGATCGCCCCTGTCGTCCGCGTCGTCTTCGCCGTAGAAACCGAGGGTGACGTGCCAATGTTCCCGCCGCGACCAGCGCAGATTGCCGTCTTCGGGGACGCCCAGCGCCTCGGCGATCTCGTCGAGGACGTCGTCCGGCGGGATCAGGGCGCTGAAGAGATTCATCAGGAGTTCTTGGCCGCCCGGCGCAGCAGATCCGCGAGGGACGGGAAATCGTCGTCGAGCAGCTTCGCGGCTTCGGTGAGGTCTTCGTCCTCGCCGATGTCCCGCAGCGCCGCGAGCACACCCTGGTCGTCGGCGACGGCACCGACCGGGATGCTGTCACGGCCCACCGTCGGCCGTGAGTCGCGGACGTCCTCGAGTGCCTCCTGCATGGCCTTCCGGTCCCCCGCGGCGACCGCCGGGACCAGCACCTTGCGCTCCAGCATGATCATCTTGGCGAGGACGACCGGGTTGCCGATCTTCGCGCGGCGGCCGCTCATCACCTGGCTGAGCATGGGCGCGCTGATGCCGAGAACCTCGGCGAGGAAGGCCTGGGAGATGTCGAACGCGACGACCAGTCTCCGCACGCGATCGCCGAGCGGCTCCCCGTACCACTCCCTCTGCAGCGCGATGTTCCGCTGGACGATCTTGTGGTCCTCCACCTGGTCCGCTCCCCTAACCCCGTCGAACGCCATGCGCGGTCCGGTCCGTGACATCTTGCCACCGGACCGCGCGTGGGCGGGCGTGTTTGTCGATTGTCATCCGGCCAAGGCCGGCTCCGGTCAGTCCTGCCCGCCGAGCAGTTCCCTGGTCCGGAGGACGTCTTCGTCGATCTGCTTCACCAGACCTTCCGACGTCGGGAAACGGACCTGGTCCCGCAGCTTGGCGACGAAATCGAGCGAAACGTGCTGTCCGTAGAAGTCTTCGTCGATGTCGAGGACGAACGCCTCGACGGTGCGTTCGCGCCCCGAGAAGGTCGGATTGGTCCCGACCGACACCGCCGCGCGCAGCCGGTGCCCAAGATCCGACGAACGGGTGAACCAGGCGCTGTAGACCCCGTCGGCGGGCACCGCGGCGAAGCGCGGCGTCGACAGGTTCGCCGTCGGGTAGCCGAGATCGTGTCCCCGGCCGTCGCCCCGGACGACGATGCCCTCCAGCCGGTGCGGCCTGCCGAGCGCCTCGGACGCCGCGACGACGTCCCCGGCGTCGATGCACGAGCGGACGTAGGTCGAGGAGAAAGTGATCTCGTTCTCCGTCTGCTGCTGCGCGAGCAGCCCCTGCAGTTCCGCGCCGTGCGCCACGAAACCGAACCGCTTCCCCAGTGTGCGCAGGAGAGTCACGTCACCGGCGGCCTTGGCGCCGAAGGTGAAGTTCTCCCCCACGATCACCGCGGCCGCGTGCAGTTTGTCCACCAGGACCTCGTGCACGAACTCGTGCGCCGTCAGCCTGGACAGTTCGAGCGTGAACGGCAGCACACAGAAGACGTCGACGCCCAGGCCCTCGACCAGTTCCGCCTTGCGGCGCAACGTGGTCAGCTGCGCGGGATGGCTGCCCGGCCGGATCACCTCCGACGGATGCGGATCGAAGGTCAGCACCACACTCGGCACCCCGCGTTCGGCGGCGGCGCGGACCGTCCTCGAGATCAGCTCCTGATGCCCGCGGTGCACGCCGTCGAAGACGCCGATCGTCACCACGCACCGTCCCCAGCTCCCGGGAAGGTCACCCAAACCACGCCAACGCTGCACTTGTAGCCCCGTCTCCTCCAGGCCCGCTTCGTGCACCACCCTAGGCGGGCAGCAACACGACCACCGACCGGGCCAGTTCGCCTTCGTCCGCGGCGAGCGCGAGCACCCGGCCGTCCGGTCCGAACATCCCGTACGTGCCCTCGATACCGGCCGACGGCACCCTCTGTCCATATCGGACCGACTGCGCCATACGGGCGTCCAGGTCGCGGCGCGGGAACGCGGCGGCGACGGCGGCGTCGAGGTCCAGTGAAAGCCCCGGCTCTTCTTCGAGCTGGTCGAGGGTGCGGGCCTTGGCGAGCGTGAACGGCCCGACCGTGGTGCGCCGCAGCGCGCGCAGATGCCCGCCGACACCCAGTCCCGCCCCGAGGTCGCGGGCCAGCGCCCGGACGTAGGTCCCGGACGAACACTCGACGACGGCGTCGAGTTCGATCCGGCCCGCCTCGCGGCGGGTGGCGAGCAGATCGAAGCGGTGCACGGTGACCGGACGCGGCGGGATCACGACCTCCTCGCCGGCGCGGACGCGGGCGTACGCGCGCTTCCCGTCGATCTTGACCGCGCTGACCGCGCTCGGCACCTGCTGGATGTCGCCGGACAGCGCGGCGATCCCGGCGGCGATCGCGTCGTCGGTGATCTTCTCGACGTCCTCCGGGGCGGCTTCGGCGATCGGCTCGCCCTCGGCGTCGTCGGTCGTGGTCGACAGTCCCAAGGAGAGGGTCGCGAGGTAGGTCTTGCGGTCCAGCGCCAGGTGGCCGAGGAGTTTCGTCGCGCGTTCGATGCCGAGCACCAGGACGCCGGTGGCCATCGGGTCGAGGGTGCCGGCGTGCCCGACCTTGCGGGTGCCCATGAAGCGCCGCGCCCTGGCGACGACGTCGTGGGAGGTCATCCCGGACGGCTTGTCGACGATGACGAGACCGGGCGGCGGGGCTGGACGTTTCTTGGCGGGGGCTTGATTGGGGCGCGACACGGGCCGAACCCTATCTTTCGGACCCGTCCCTAGGACGAGACGGGCAGCGGCGCTTCGGCGTCCCAGCGGCGGCGCCGGATCTGCACCGGGATCTCCTCGCCGCGCGCCTCGGCCTCGAACAGCACGGCGCGGGTACGCCGCCACCACACGAGCATCCGGAAGGTGCCCAGCGCGAGCACCGCGATGACGGACAGCAGCGCCAGGCGGAACGCGCCGCCGGTCCACTCCAGCAGGACACCGACCGCGAGCGCCGAGATCGTCGTGGCCACGAACCCGCCGACGTTCACGACACCGGTCGCGGTGCCGACGCGCGAGAGCGGGTTGTAGTCCCGTGCCAGCGCGAAGCCGATCATCGACGCGGGTCCGCCGAGGGAAAGGAAGGCGAACGCGGGAACCAGGACCGCGACCGGGGTCGTCCCGCCCCAGCCGAGCAGGACCGCCCAGATCACCGCGGCGACGCCGATGTACCCGCCGACGAGCGGCATCCGCAGCGACGGACGCCGTCCGATCAGGCCGCCGATGAACGGGCCGCCGATCATCGAGCCGAACACGAACACGATCAGCAGCGAACTCGCGGTGGACTTCGGATACCCCTGTCCCTGCACCAGGAACGGGACACCCCACAGCATGGTCAGCACGTTGGGCGCGAACATCGTGCTGAAGTGGACCCAGAATCCCAGCCTGGTCCCGGGGGTCCGCCACGCCTCGGCGACCTGGCGGCCGAGCACCTTCGGGTGCACCCTTCCGCGCACGGGCTCCGGCTCCCCGGGCGGGGAGTCCTTGACGCGAAGGGCGACGACGGCGGCGTACAGCGCCGTCACCAGTCCGACGGCGAGGAACGTCGGGGTCCAGCCGGGCCCGTCGAGCAGCAGGCCGAGCGGGACGGTCGCGGCGAGGTTGCCGACGTACCCGATGGCCCCGGTCAGCGCGGCGAGCAGGGCGTACTGGCGGCCGGGGAAATGCGCGGCGATCAGCCGCATGATGCTCACGAACGTCAGCGCGTCGCCGAAGCCGACGACACCGCGCGCGACCAGGCCGAGCGGGTAGGAATCGGCGATCGCGAGCAGGATCTGGCCGAGGCCGAGGAAGAACACGGCGGCGGTGAGCACGCGGCGCGGGCCGTAGCGGTCGACCAGGACGCCGGTGGGGATCTGCATCGCGGCGTAGACGCCGACCTGCAGGACGGTGAACGTGCCGAGCGCGGCCGCGCCGACGCCGAAGCGGTCGGCGGCCTGCAGCCCGGCGACGCCGAACGACGTGCGGTGGAAGACGGCGAGGAGGTAGACGGTGACGGCGGCGAACCAGATGAACCAGGACCGGCGGGTGGCTCGGCCTGTCACAGTGTTTCCTCCTCGAGAACGGTTCGGGCAAGTGAAGACGCCCGCACTGCCGCCTCATATAGTTGTAGCTCCTAAGCAATGGCGAAACATACCCGTTACCCGGGTGGTTTTCGCCACACGCTCCCCCGCGGGGTCAAGCAGCGCGGACGGCGCCCTCCACGGCCCAGCGCCCGGAGCGCCACCGCACCAGCAGGGTCGCCAGCCGCAGCACCATGAACAGCGAGAGCCCGGTCCAGATCCCGGCCAGTCCCCACCCGAACGCGAGTGACAGCCAGACGAGCGGCAGGAACCCCAGCGCCGCGCTCAGCAGCGTCGCGTTGCGCAGGAACGCCGCGTCACCCGCGCCGAGCAGGACGCCGTCGAGCGCGAACACCACCCCCGCGATCGGCTGCAACGCGACGAAGAACCACCACGCGTGCGGGATCTCGCCGAGCACGGTCGCGTCCGAAGTGAACACCTGCGGCAGCACCCCGGCCAGCGACGCGAACACGACCCCGAGGAAACAACCGAACACCAGGCCGTAGCCGGTGATCTGGCTCGCCACGCCCCGCGCCCGTTTGCTCGCCCCGGCGCCGAGGGCGGCCCCGACGAGCGACTGCGCGGCGATGGCGAGCGAGTCCAGCACGAGCGCCAGGAACGTCCACAGCTGCAGCACGACCTGATGCGCGCCGACAGCGCCGGTGGACGTCCTCGCGGCGACCGCGGCGGCCGATACGAAACACGCCTGGAAGGCGAGGCTGCGCAGCACCAGGTCCCGGCCGAGGCCGAGCTGGGCGCGCATCACCTTCGGCTCCGGGCGCAGCGGGACCCGCTCCCGCACCAGCGCCACGATGAACAGCGACGCCGAGATCACCTGCGCGACGACGTTCGCGATCGCGGAACCTTCCAGTCCCCAGTCCGCGCCGTACACCAGCACCGGGCACAGCACGGCGGAGATCCCGTTGCCCGCCAGGACATAGCGCAGCGGCTTGGCGGAATCCTGCACACCGCGCATCCAGCCGTTCCCGGCCATCGTGATCAGGATGAACGGCGTCCCGAACAGCGCGATCCGCAGCCAGGAGACGGCGGCGTCGGTGATCGCGGGGTCCCCGGACAGGACCCGGGCGATGGGCGCGGCCAGCAGCTGCCCGGCGACGATCACGACCAGCCCGACGATCACCGCCAGCCAGGTCGCCTGGACCCCTTCGCTGACCGCCTCGCCACGACGTCCGGCGCCGTGCAGCCGCGCCGTCCGCGACGTGGTCCCGTACGAGAGGAACGTCAGCTGGCTGGAGACCTGCGAAAGCACGACACCGCCGACGGCGAGCCCCGCCAGCGGCAACGCGCCGAGATGCCCGACGATGGCCGTGTCCACCAGGACGTACAGCGGCTCGGCGGCGAGGACGCCGAGTGCGGGCACGGCGAGCCCGAGCACGCGTTTCGGCGGGACCCGCTCGTCGGTTTCGGAGGCTTGAGACACCTCCGCAGCGTAAAGGGCCACGGACGGTGACCGTGTCGATCTTGGGCGGTCCCGGTCAGCGGGTCACAGCAGCGGTGCTCGCGACAGCGCCGCCCTCAGCCTGTCGAGTACCTCGTCCGCGGTGCCCTCCGCGGTGCACCCGGCCGCCTGGCGATGTCCGCCGCCGCCCAGCTCCCCCGCCGCGGCGGAGACGTCGACACCGCCCGCCGAGCGGAGCGAGACCGTCCACCGCTGCCGCGGCCCGGTCGGTTCGGCTTCCTTGAGCACCACGGCGACCCCGGCTTCCCGAGTGGACCGGACGACGTCGATGACCGCTTCGACCTCTTCCCCGCGCACCGTCCGCGCGGCGTCGAGGCTCACGACCGCGTACGCGAGCCCGAAGCCACGCGCCTCGTCCGGTTCGAGCCGGGCCCCCGCGAGGACGTCCGAAAGCATCGGCAACCACGCGAACGGGTGATCGTCGACGATCTCGCGAACCACCTTGTCCGGGTCGACACCGGCCTCGAGCAGCTTCGCCGCCATCAGGTGCGTGGACGGGCGGGCACGGCGGAACCCGCTCGTGTCGGTGACGAGCCCCGCGTACAGGCAGCGCGCGATCGGCTCGTCGATCTCGGCGCCGAGTTCCGCCAGCAACGCGAAGACCAGGACGGCGGTGGCTTCGGCGCTGTCGTCGACGACGTGCTTCGTGCCGAAGAAGACGTTGGACGCGTGGTGGTCGATCACCAGGACGTCGCCGCCGGCCGCGCGGACGGCGTCCACGCGCGGCGCGAGTTTCCCGAGCCTGCCCGGGGTGGGCGTGTCGAGCGCGACCAGCAGCCGCTCACTCTCCGGAAGCTCGCTCGCGGGGACGTAGAGCCCGCCGACGTCCAGGCTCCGCAGGGTTTCGGGCATCTCCTCGGGTTCGCCGACCGAGACCCGGACCTCGACGCCACCGCGCAGGTGGAGTGCCCGTCCGAGCGCCAGCGCGCTGCCCAGCGCGTCCGCGTCCGGGCGCACGTGGCCGAGCAGTGTCACATCGTTCGCGCGCGCCAGCAGGGCGGCGGCGTCCTTGAGGTCCTGCGCCAAAGTGGTCGTCACGAACAGTCAAGCTACGCTCTTCGGGATGTCCGAGTACGCGATCCTGATCTACCCGTCCGCCAACCGGGTCTACACCGACTCCGCTCCGGCCCTGCTGCGCGCGGAGCTGGCGGTGTTCGGTCTGTCCGCTTTGGAGACCGAAATCTCCGAGATCGGCGAGACGGAACTCGGCGGCGTCGGCTACCTCACCTTCACCACGCCCGCCCCGCTGAGCGAGCGCGATCTCGCGCTCCTCTCGAACCTTTCCGCGCTGTACGCGCTGTTCGAACTCGGCGACGGCGTCCTGAAGCCGGTCACGATCACCCCGCTCGCGAACTTCGACTCGGATCTGCTGACCATCCAGAAGTACCCGGGCAAGACGAACGAGCTGTTCACCAAACTCCTCGTCAACATCACCCTGCTGTCGACGGCGGACCCGGCCGCGATGCTGGAGAAGCCGCTGCACCTGCTGGATCCGCTGTGCGGCCGCGGCACCACGCTGAACCAGGCGATGATGTACGGCTTCGACGCGACCGGCCTCGACGTCGACGGCAAGGACTTCGACTCCTACGAGATGTTCGTCAAGACCTGGCTGAAGCAGAAGCGGATCAAGCACACCGCGGAGTCCGGTCAGGTGCGGCGCAACAAGGTCCGGCTCGGCAGACGGCTCGACATCGGTTTCGGGATCACCAAAGAGCAGTACAAGGCCGGCGACGTCCGCAAGCTGAGCTACCTCAACTGCGACACGCTCACCACGGACGAACTGCTGCGGGCCAACTCCGTGGATCTCATCGTCACCGACGCGCCGTACGGCGTGCAGCACGGCAGCCACCGCACGCAGGACGCGTCGCTCGCGCGCAGCCCGCGGGACCTGCTCGCGGCCGCCGTCCCGGTGTGGACCCGGGTGCTGCGGCCCGGCGGCGCGCTCGGCATCTCCTGGAACACCAACGTCGCGCCGCGCGAGGAACTCGCCGCGATCCTGGACAAGGCGGGGCTGGAAGTCCGCGAGGACGGCCCGTTCGCGGAGTTCTCGCACCGGGTGGACCAGGCTATCGTGCGGGACCTGATCGTCGCGGCCAAACCGGCCTGACCCGCGGGCGTTTCCAGCATTTGGAACCGGAACCGGCTTCGTTGACCGGAACGGGCACATCTTCCTAAAGTCGGCTCGACGACAAGGAACACGGCGATCCATGCCGCGTCGACGGCATTTCCTTTTCGATCTTTCCGCTTTCGGTTGATTCATGCTGCCCATTTCCCGCGAGACAGGTGCCTGATGACGAGTGACCTAGAAGCGCCGCCTGCGGCACCTGCCCGGCCGGAGGAAGGATTGCGGATCGTGCCCGCCAGGCGGCCACTGACCTGGCTGGCCGCCGCGGTGGTCGCGGTCCTGGTGGCCATGGCCGGACACGCTTTGGTGACCAACCAGGCCTGGGAATGGTCGGTCGTCGCCGATTACGTGTTCGCCGACGCCGTTCTCTCTTCGGTCGTCCTGACCGTGGAATTGACGGCATTCGGCGTAGTCGCGGGATTCGTTCTGGGCACGGTTCTCGCGCTCATGCGCATTTCCCGGAATCCGCTCCTCCGTTCGGTCAGCTGGACCTATACGTGGATCTTCCGGTCGGTCCCGCTCATTCTCCAGCTGCTTTTCTGGTACAACCTCGCCATTCTCTACAACCAGATCTCCTTCGGCGTCCCGTTCGGACCGTCGTTCGTCTCGTTCGACACGATGAGCCTGATCCCGCCGTTCCTCGCGGCCGGGCTCGGTCTCGGCCTGCACCAGGCCGCCTATTCCGGGGAGATCGTGCGCGCCGGATTCCTCGCGGTCGATCAGGGACAGCGGGAGGCGGCCGCGGCGCTGGGCATCCCGGCGAGCAGGCAGTTCCGCAGAATCGTGCTGCCACAGGCGATGCGCTCGATCGTGCCGAACGCGGCCAACGAGATCATCGGCATGGTCAAGAACACCTCGCAGGTGTACGTGATGGCCCTGCCGGAACTCTTCTATCAAGTGCAGGTGATCTACAGCCGCAGCGGCCGGGTGATCCCGCTCCTGCTGGTCGCCACCGCCTGGTACCTGCTCTTGACGACCCTCCTTTCGGTGGCGCAGTTCTACGTCGAACGCCACTACGCCAAGGGCGCCCTGCGCACCGTCCCGCCCACTCCCCTGCAGAAGGCCCGCGCCGGCCTCGCCAAACTGAAGGCGGCGACCCGATGAGCGACGACTTCAAGGTGGACGTCCGCGGCGTGCACAAGGCCTTCGGCCCGCTCACCGTGCTCGACGGGGTCGACCTCCAAGTCCGCTCCGGCGAGGTCACCGTGGTGCTGGGCCCGTCCGGCTCCGGGAAATCCACGCTGCTGCGGCTCATCACCCATCTCGACCGCGCCGATCGCGGCTTCATCAGCGTCGGCGGGGAACTCATGGGGTACCGGCGCTCGGGCGACCGGCTGCACGAACTGCGCGAGCGCGAGATCCTCAAGCAGCGCACGCGGATCGGGTTCGTGTTCCAGAACTTCAACCTGTTCGGGCATCTCACGGCGCTGGAAAACATCGTCGAGGCACCGGTTTCCGCGCAACGCCGCTCCCGTGCGGAGGCGACAGCCCACGCGCGCGAACTGCTCGCGCTGGTCGGGCTCGTGGACAAGGCGGACGCCTACCCGCGGCAACTGTCCGGCGGGCAGCAGCAACGGGTCGCGATCGCCCGCGCGCTCGCGGTGCGCCCCGAAGTGCTCCTGTTCGACGAACCGACGTCCGCGCTCGACCCGGAACTGGTCGGCGAGGTACTCGACGTGATCAAGAAACTCGCCCGCGACGGCACCACCATGATCGTCGTCACCCACGAGATCGGCTTCGCCAGGGAAGTGGCCGACACCGTGGTGTTCATGGACGCCGGCCGCGTCGTCGAACAGGGCCCGCCCGCACAGGTCCTCGACACGCCCGAGCATCCCCGCACCAAAGCATTCCTCGAAAAGGTCCTTTGAGAAAACCCGGGAGTACCACCGTGAAGAAGCTCTTGTACCCGATCCTGCTCCTGTCCACGGTCGCGCTGGCCGCGTGCGGGACGACCGAAGCCGCGGCCCCCGCCGCCCCGCTGCCCGGGACCGAAGGGATCAACATCACCGCGCAGCAGAACCGGATCCGCGCGCAGAAGGTCGACGCCGTCGCGAATCTGGTGCCGAAAGCGGTGCGTGACACCGGGAAGCTGACCGTCGGGACCACCGGCAACGGCACTCCCCCGCTGTCGTTCCGCGCCGACGACGACAAGACGGTGATCGGCGTCGAAACCGATATCGCGCAACTGGTCGCGGACGTGCTGGGCCTGGAACTCGACCTCCAGGCGACGTCCTGGGAGAACCTCTTCCTCTCGGTGGAGACGGGCCAGTACGCGGCTGGCTTCTCCAACATCACCGTGACCGAGGAACGGAAGGACAAATACGACTTCGCCACCTACCGCAAGGACACCATCGCCTTCGAGGTCAAGAAGACCCGCGACGTCACCGTGAAGGAGCCCAAGGACATCGCCGGGCTCAAGGTGGGCGTGGGCTCCGGGACGAACCAGGAGCAGATCCTGGTGCGCTGGGACGAGCAGAACAAGGCCGCGGGCCTGAAGCCGGTGGAGTTCCAGTACTTCCAGAACACCACCGACTACTACCTGGCGCTGCAGTCCGGCCGGATCGACGCCTACGCGGGCCCCAACCCGACGGCCTCGTACCACGTCGCCGTGGACGGGCAGACCAAGATCGTCGGGACGGTGTCCGGCGGCGGCCAGATCCCGGCCGACATCGCCGCGATGACCAAGAAGGGCAACGGGCTCGCCGAGCCGCTGCGCCAGGCCATCCAGAGCGTGCTCGCCAACGGCCAGTACGCCGAGGTGCTCAAGCGCTGGAACCTGGGGAACGAGGCCGTGGAGGCGTCGCAGATCAACCCGCAGGGTCTTCCGCGCAAGTAGTCCTCTGGGTGCGGCGCGTGCAATGAAAGGCCCGTTACTTGCAAAATTTGCAAGTAACGGGCCTTTCATAGCGTCGGTGAGGGGGAGGCGGCGCGTGCGGTCAGGCCATCCGGTCCCCTACGAACTTCACCACCTCGGGCATGATCTCGCGCCAATAGTCGTCGTTGTGCTCACCGGGGGACATCTTCGCGACGGCGGGATCGAGCGCTTTGATGAGCTTGCGGTCGGCCCGGGCGAAGGGATCCGAATTCCCGCACCACACCCCTGTCGACGCCGCCGAGAGGTCGTCGGTGTGCAGCAGCGGCTCATGCGATTCCCACTGCGCGCGATCGGCGAAAACCTTGCGGGACTTGGCATCGGGCCAGCTCACGAACAGGGCGGCGCTCGCGACGGCGACGGCTTTGAGGTCCTTGTGGTCGCGGGCGTAGCGCAGTGCACCGAAACCGCCCATCGAGATCCCGAACATCGCCGTCGGCGGCCGCAGCTGGCGCTGGGCGAGCCAGCCGGGGAGTTCGGCGGACAGCATGCGCTGCGGGTCGTCGCCCTTGCCGACGTCCACCCAGTAGTCGTCGCCGTCGACCGCGGCCACCGCGAAGGCGGGCATGCCGGCCGAGACGGCCTTGTTCAGCGCGTCCTGCACACCGAGGTTCAGGAACATCCGGGCGTCCGCCCCGCGCCCGTGCAGGGCGACGCAGACGGACAGCCCGACCCGGGACACGCCGTCAGGGGCGATGATGACCAGGTTGACGTCCCGGTTCCGGGCCGCCGACCGCATCTTCTGCACCGTGACCGCTTCGGTCAACGGGGTCGGCCTGGTCGGCGGGGCCACCGGTGGTGGCCCCATCAGGGGTGCTCTTCCGGTACCACAAGCGGAAAGCAGTGCCGTGCCCCCGAGAGCCGTGGCTCCGAGCAGCAGGCCACGCCGGGTCACGGCGTGGCTCACTCGCTCAGCCCCGGGTCTCCTCATCGGCGAACTCATCGTCTTCGGCCTCTTCCCGCGGCGGCTTGTACGGGTCGGCTTCACCGGCGTGCTGTGCCCCTGTCGCCCGGCGGGCGACCTCGGCATCGGCTTCCCTGGCCTTCGCGAGGAGGTCCTCGATGCGCTTGGCGTCCTCAGGGATGCTGTCGGCCACGAAGGCCAGCGTCGGAGTGTAGCGGACTCCAGTACCCTGTCCGACCTTCGTGCGCAGCACGCCACGGGCGGATTCGAGCGCCGCCGCGGCACCGGCGTGATCGGGCGTGGACTCCAGGTTCTCGCCGAGCACCGTGTAGTAGACCGTGGCGTCGTGCAGGTCTGCCGTGATCTTCGTGTCGGTGATCGTCACGTGGTTGAGCCGCGGATCCTTGATGTCGTGCTCGATCGCGTGCGCGACGATCTGTGAGATCCGCTTGGCGAGCTTGCGGGCCCGAGCGGGGTCGGCCATGGGATTCTTCTCCTCGAAAGATCTTTCCGTCAGTCATCCGGGCCGAGCAGCCGGCGGTGAGCGGAGAGCAGTTCCAACTCCGGCCTTCCGGCCACGAAGCGCTCACACGAGTCGAGCACGTCCCGGACGTGCTCGCCAGTCGCCGCGACCACGGCCACACCGATCAGCGCCCGCCGGTGCAGGTCTTGTTGCCCGGCTTCGGCGATGGAGACGTCGAAACGCCTGCGCACCTCGGCCAGCACCGGCTTGATCACGGATCGCTTCTGCTTGAGCGAGTGAACGTCGCCCAGCAGGATGTCGAGCTCAAGAGCTCCTACGAACATGGGGGTTCTGGGTTGGATAGAAGTGAAGCGGCGCTCCCCCGCCCAGATGCGAGGGAGCGCCGCCGTGTCACTTACGCACGCGGCTTTTCGCGCTGCTCGTACGTCTCGATGACGTCTCCGAGCTTCAAATCGCTGTAGCTGCCCAAGGTGAGACCACACTCGAAGCCCTCGCGGACCTCGGTGACATCGTCCTTTTCGCGCTTCAGCGAGTTGATCGGCAGGTTCTCGACGATGACGTTGCCGTCACGGAGGAGACGCGCCTTGGCGTTACGCCGGATCTCGCCCGAGATGACCATGCAACCCGCGATCGTACCGACCTTCGACGACTTGAAGATCCCGCGGATCTCGGCCTTGCCCAGCTCGACCTCTTCGAAGATCGGCTTGAGCATGCCCTTGAGCGCGGCTTCGATCTCGTCGATCGCCTGGTAGATGACCGTGTAGTACCGGACGTCGACGCCTTCGCGGGTGGCCCGCTCGGTCGCCTTGCCCTGTGCCCGCACATTGAAGCCCAGGACGATCGCGTTGGACGCGGTCGCCAGGTCGATGTCGGACTCCGTGACGCCACCGACACCGCGGTGGACCACGTTGAGCTCGACCTCTTCTTCGCCGACATCCAGCTGCATCAGCGAGGCTTCGAGCGCTTCGACCGTACCGGAGTTGTCACCCTTGATGATCAGGTTAAGGGTGCTCGTCTCCTTCAAGGCCTCATCGAGGTCTTCGAGGCTGACCCGCTTACGACGCGACGCGTTGAGCGCGTTGCGGGTACGGGCCGAACGCCGCTCGGCGATCTGCCGGGCGACCCTGTCCTCGTCGACGACGAGGAACGTGTCACCGGCGCCGGGCACCGAGGTGAACCCGATGACCTGGACCGGACGCGACGGGGTCGCTTCGGTGACGTTGACGTTGTGCTCGTCGACCATCTTCCGCACGCGGCCGTACGCGTCACCGGCGACGACGGAGTCACCGACGCGCAGCGTTCCGCGCTGGACCAGCACCGTGGCGACCGGACCGCGACCGCGGTCCAGGTGCGCCTCGATCGCGACACCCTGGGCCTCCATGTCCGGGTTGGCCCGGAGGTCGAGTGCGGCGTCCGCGGTCAGCAGGATCGCCTCGAGGAGACCATCGATGTTGATGTTCTCCCGCGCCGAGATCTCGACGAACATCGTGTCGCCGCCGTACTCCTCGGCCACGAGGTTGTACTCGGTGAGCTGCTGCCGGATCTTGTCCGGGTTCGCGCCCTCCTTGTCGATCTTGTTGATCGCGACCACGATCGGGGCCTTGGCGGCCTGCGCGTGGTTGATCGCCTCGACCGTCTGCGGCATGACGCCGTCGTCGGCCGCGACCACGATGACCGCGATGTCCGTGGCGTTCGCACCACGGGCACGCATGGCGGTGAACGCCTCGTGACCCGGGGTGTCGATGAACGTCACGAGACGCGGGACGCCCTCGAGCTCGGTCTCGATCTGGTAGGCGCCGATGTGCTGGGTGATGCCACCGGCTTCGCCCTCGCGCACCTTCGTCTTGCGGATCGTGTCGAGCAGTCGGGTCTTACCGTGGTCGACGTGACCCATGATGGTCACGACCGGCGGACGGACCTGCAGGTCTTCTTCTTCACCCGCGTCTTCGCCGTAGGTGATGTCGAAGGTCTCCAGCAGCTCGCGGTCTTCTTCCTCCGGGCTGACGACCTGGACGACGTAGTTCATCTCGCCGCCGAGCAGCTCGAGGATGTCGTCCGACACGGACTGCGTCGCCGTGACCATCTCACCGAGGTGGAAGAGCACCTGCACCAGCGAAGCCGGGTTGGCGTCGATCTTCTCGGCGAAGTCGGTCAGCGAAGCGCCACGCGGCAGGCGGATCGTTTCGCCGCTGCCCTTGGGCAGGCGAACGCCACCGACGCTGGGCGCCTGCATGTTGTCCATGTACTCCATGCGCTTCTGGCGCTTGGACTTCCGGCCCTTGCGAGCGGGACCACCGGGACGCCCGAAGGCACCCGCGGTACCGCCACGGCCACCGGGGCCACCACGACCGCCGCCGCCGCGGAAACCGCCGCCACCGGCCGGGGCACCGCCACCGCCACCGGGGCCACCGCCACCGGGACGGAAACCGCCGCCACCGCCGCCGCCGGGACGGAAACCGCCACCGCCACCGCCGCCGCCACCGGGACCGCCGCGGAAACCTCCGCCGCCGCCACCGGGACCGCCACGAGCGCCGCCGCCGGGGCCACCACGGGCTCCGCCGCCGGGACCACCACGGGCGCCACCGGGACCACCGGCCGGACGGGCCGGACGGCCCGGCATCATGCCGGGGTTCGGGCGCGGGGGCATGTTGCCCGGGTTCGGCCGGTTACCACCGGGAGCGCCGCCACCGGGACGCGGCGGGCGGGTGTCGCCACCCTGCTGGCCGCCACCGGGACGCGGCGGACGGTTGTCGCCGCCCTGCTGGTTCCCGCCGCCGGGACGCGGTCCCGACGGACGCTGGGCCGGGGCACCGGATCCCACACCGAACGGGTTGTTGCCGACACGCGGGGTGCGCGGGCCGGGCTTGGGGCCGCCGGGCTTGGGGCCCTGCGGCTTCGGCGGCACGACCGAACCCTGCGACGGCGTCGAGGACGCCGGCGGGGTGGCCGGTGCTGCCGGGGTCTCCTGCTGGGGTTCGGCCGGAGCGGCCTTCGCCGCCGGAGCGACCTCTTCCTTCGGCGCCGGCGGCCGGGGGCCGGGGCGCGGACCCGGGCGGACACCCGGGGTGGAGGGACGGGACGGCTGCTGGGCCGGAGCCGGGGCCGACGACGCGGCCGGAGCGGCCGCCGCGGGGGCGGCCGCCGGGGCCTCGGTCTTCGCCACGGGCGCGGGCTGAGCCTGCTTCGCGGCCGGAGCCGGGGAGGCGGGCTTCGCGGGCGGCGCCGGAGACGGACGCGGACCGGGGGTCGGAACCGGCTTCTTCTTGCCGTCCTTGGACGGGTACGCGTCACGGAGACGGCGGGCGACGGGCGCCTCGACGGTGGACGACGCGGACTTCACGAACTCGCCCTGTTCCTTCAACTTGGCGAGAACTTCCTTGCTGGTGATGCCGAGCTCTTTCGCGAGCTCATGTACTCGGGCCTTGCCTGGCACAGCTCTCCTCATCTGGGGAGGCCGGCGGCAGACCCGCAGACCTCGTCCTATTGTCGCGCGTTCATTGATTCAGCTTCACGGCTGACTCATGACGGGTCGACCTGCTTCCTGATTCCAACTGGCACCGGGGATGTCCCGGCGCCTTCAGCTTTCGGCGAGCCGCTCCAGGCGTTCGTGGACACCTTGGGCGTCAAGCGACCCCGGAACACGAAGTGCTCGGGGAAACGCTCTGCGCCGCTCGGCCTTGGCAAGACAGTCCGGCACGGGGTGCAACCAAGCACCCCGGCCCGGCAACCGCCGACGCTCGTCGACGATCAGCCGTCCGTCCGCCGCGACCACTCGCAGCAACTCACCGATCAAGGCCCGCCGACGGCAACCCACACAGGTGCGAACCGGAGTTTCCCGGTCGCGCTGGAGGTCGGTTCCCGGCCGCGGGCTCTGAACCACTCGTAAGTCTAGCGCTTCGACCTTCACTCAGCCGAACCGGTTGCCGCGGCGGGCCGCGCCTGCCCGGCGTGTGCTTCATCACCCTGCTCAGGGGCGGCGTCGCTGCGGATGTCGATTCGCCAACCGGTGAGACGGGCGGCGAGGCGGGCGTTCTGCCCTTCCTTGCCGATCGCGAGCGAAAGCTGGAAGTCCGGGACGACGACGCGAGCGGTCTTGGCCCGCTCGTCGACGACCCGAACAGAGACAACCTTCGCGGGCGACAGCGCATTCCCGACGAACCTCGCCGGGTCTTCGGAGAAGTCGATGATGTCGATCTTCTCACCCGCGAGTTCGCTCATCACGTTGCGCACCCGCGCGCCGACCGGGCCGATGCAGGCGCCCTTGGCGTTGACGCCGGGCACCGTCGAGCGGACGGCGATCTTGGTCCGGTGCCCCGGCTCGCGCGCGATGGCGGCGATCTCGACCGTGCCGTCGGCGATTTCGGGGACCTCGAGGGCGAACAGCTTGCGCACCAGGTTCGGGTGCGAACGCGACAGCGTGATCTGCGGTCCGCGGTTGCCGCGCGCGACGGTGACGACGAACGCCTTGATCCGGTTGCCGTGCTCGTAGGACTCGCCGGGGACCTGCTCGATCGAAGGCAGCACGCCTTCGATGTCGCCGACCTGGATGACGACCATGCCGCGGGCGTTGGCGCGCGCGTCGCGCTGCACCACACCGGCGACGATCTCGCCCTCCTTGGCGGAGAACTCGCCGAAGGTCTTCTCGTGCTCGGCGTCGCGCAGGCGCTGCAGGATGACCTGCCGCGCGGTGGTCGCGGCGATCCGCCCGAAGCCTTCGGGGGTGTCGTCCCACTCCTCGTCGGTCTGGCCGTCCGGGGTGAGGGTGTGCGCGAGGACGCGCACGAGGCCGCTCTTGTGATCGATGTCGATCCGGGCGTGCGGCTGGTGGCCCTCGGTGTGCTTGTACGCGGTGAGCAGCGCGGTCTCGATCGCTTCGATCACCGTCTCGAAGGGGATGTCCTTGTCCCGTTCGATCGCGCGCAGCGCGGCGATGTCGACGTTCACTTCGGCTCCTCCTTCGGCTCTGTGGTGGCGGCGTTCAGGGCCGACGCATCGGTTTCCAACAGTTTCAGGTCCTCGGCAGGTGGTTGCTTGAACTCGATCTCGATGACCGCCTTGGCCACCGAGGCATAACCGACGTCCCGGATCTCGCCGTCGACGAGCACGCGCGCGGCCTTCTCGCCGGCGTGCCCCACGCGGCCGATGAACGCGGCGCCTTCGACGGGCGTGACCTTGACGAGGCGGAACTTCGCGCGCCGCCAGTGCCTCTGCACGGTCAGCGGCCGGTCGAGGCCCGGCGAGGTGACTTCGAGCGTGTACGCACTGGCGATCACGTGCTCGTTCTCGTCGAGCGCGGCGGAAACCGCGCGGCTGACGCTCGCCACCTCGTCCAGTCCGACGCCGTCGTCCCCGTCGACGACGACCTTGACCAGCTGGCGGCGGCCTGCTTGCTGGACCTCGAAGGAATCGAGGTCGAAACCCGCGGCCTTGACGGCTTCGGCCACGATGGGCTCCAGCCTGCTGGCGAGGTCGTTGGGCACGGTGGAGCGCTCCTGTTCGGCTGTGGGCGACCCGGCGGTGTGGATCCGGGTTCGGTAGTGGGCCAGCTTATCTGGTGACCCCCGCGTGACGCGCGAGCGGCGGCCCCGCACGGGGTACTGGCAGGATGGGGCGGCGTGACCGGAAGATCGACCGAGCCCACCTTGCCGAGCCGTCGCGCTTTCCTGCGGATGGGAGCGCTGGCCGCGCTGGCCGTGCCGTTGGCGGCCGCCTGCTCCCCCGGGTTCGACGAAACCCCCGATCCGCTGGGTCCGCTGCTGCGCGCGGCGGAGACCGACGCGGCGGGCGCGAAGGCGTTGACCGGCGCCGAAGCCGAGTCCGTCGCCACCGCGCGGGCCGCGCACGCGGCGGCGCTCAAGCCCGAGGTGGACCGGCTCAACCGCCCCAAGCCGGAACAGGCGGGCCCGGGAGAGACCCCGCCGTCGTCCGTGGACGGGCTCAAGGAACGGCTCGCCCAGGCACGCAAGCAGGCCGAGGGTCTCGTGCCCTCGCTGCCCCGCTACCGCGCCGGGATGGTCGCGTCGATCGCGGCGGGCTGCGCGGCACTGCAGCAGAGCTCCGACAAACTCGGCCGCGGCGACGACGCGGGAGCCGTCGAGGTGCCCGCCGGAGTCCAGCTCGGCGGGGAGACCACGGAGGCCGTCCAGCAGGCGCTGGCCACCGAACACGCGGCGATCTGGGTGTACGGGCTGGTCAGCGCCTACCTGCCCGCCGCCTTCAGCGGTGCGGTGGCGCGGGGCACGGCCGAGCACGTCAAACGGCGGAACGTCTGCGAACGGATGCTTTCCGCGGCGGGCCAGACACCCACGGGACCGGAGGCCGCGTACGTGCCGCCGAAGCCGGTGACCGAGGCGAACTCGGCGATGGAGCTGGTGGCGACGGCCGAGGCGGACGTGACGGCGGCCTGGCTCGGCGTGATCGACCGGACCGACGACGCGGCCCTGCGGACGACGGCGTTGAACGCGCTGATCGGGTCGGCGCGGCGGGGGACTGCCTGGCGGGCGGAGTTCGGCGCGTCCCCGGTGGCGATCGCGATGCCGGGTCAGTCGGTCTGAAGTCTTTTCGGCGGCGGTGAGGCGTCGCCGCGCGCGCTATGAAAGGCCCGTTACTTGCAAATTTTGCAAGTAACGGGCCTTTCATAGCACTGGGAAGTGCGTGAAAAACTCAGCGGCGCAGATCACCCGAAAGCCGCAGGGCGTCGGTCGCGATCCGCTCCAGCACCGGCTTGTCGGTCTGCTTGTCGTAGAAACCGGCCAGCACGATGGCCACCTCGGGCCCGGTGACGTGGGAGTCGTAAGCCGCGTCCTGCCCGGAGATCTTCGGGACGCCCTGGCCCTTGAAGGTGCCGTCGCGCACCAGGTCGGACACGTTGCCCGTGCCGTCCTTGTCGGTGAGCGCCTTGAGCTGGGTCGCGGTGACCTCGCCGGGCATCGTGACCAGGACGACCGAGACCAGCGCCTTCTTCCCGGCGGTCTCGGTCGTGTACAGCGCCCGCGAAAGCCGTGTGCACGGCGTCTGGGTGAAGAAGTCCTTGGTGTCGCCGTAGGCCTTGCTCGCGCAGTCGGAGGTGACCTGCGGGCCCTCGATCAGCGTGTACTGGAACTGCCCGCTCTTGGCGGGCGGATCCGCGACCGGGGTCGTCTCCGGCTCGTGCCGGATCAGCCACCAGAGCAGGGCCGAGACGACCGCGATGGCGACCAGCCCGGCACCTTTCAGCGCGAGGCCCTTGGTGTCCCTCGACGGCTTCGGGGCGGGCGGCGGCCCACCCGGCCCTGCCGGTCGCACCGGCTGAAGCCGGGCCGTTTCCGTCGCTCCCGGGGTAAATTGCGCACCAACCACGGGAACATACGGTAGTTCACGCCGCCCCGAAGGTTCACCTGAACGTGCTTATCACGCGTTCGACGTCGTCAGGCGTGTTGTAGAGATGGAACCCGAATCGCTGCCTTCCGGCCCGGGTACCGGCCACGATGCCCGCTTCCGCCACCTTCCCGGCGTCCGCGTCGAGCGAGACGATCGCGCTCCCCTGACCGGGTGACCCGAGCGCTTCGAGGAGTGAGTCGGCGAGACCCACGCAGTGCGCGCGGACGGCGCTGAGATCCAAGGAGCCGAGGTAGTCCAGCGAGGCGGCGGCGCCGACGAACGAGAGCCAGGCCGGGGACAGGTCGAGCGACCGGGTGCCGTCCGCGAGCCGCAGCGGGAGGCCGTAGACGGTCTGCCAGCGGTCTTCCCCGGCGTACCAGTTCGCGGCCACCGGCGTCGCCCGCTCCAGCGCTCGCGGATGGACGGCCATCCAGGCCGCCCCGCGCGGCGCGAGCAGCCACTTGTACCCGGCGCAAACCACCCAATCGGCCCAGCCGAGGTCGAGCGGCTGCCAGCCGGCGGCCTGGGTGACGTCCAGCAGGACCGCCGCGTCCGCCGCCTCGGCCGCGGCACGAAGCCTGTCCAGGTCGATCTGGGTGCCGTCCGCCGACTGGACGACGCTGACCGCGACGAGGTCGTGCCCGCCGACGCGTTCGGTCAGCTCGGCCAGCGGGACTTCGGTGACCTTCACCCCGCGGTACGCCTGCGCCGCGAACGGGAAGGTGACGCTGGTGAAGTCGTTCCCGGCGACCAGCACGCTGGCGCCGTCGGGCAGCCCGGCCGCCACGTTCGCGATCAGCTGCGAGACGGACGCCCCGATCGCGACCCGCTCCGCCGGGACCCCGATCAGCGCGCCGAATCCCGCCCGGGTCCGCGCGACGGGCTCGTCGAAGTCCGAGGGCCGGGCCTCGCCGCGCCGCCACCGCTCGACGGCCTCCGCCACCGCGTCGGCCACGTGCGACGGCGGGATGCCGATGCTGGGCGTGTTCAGATAACCGGGCGGGACGGCGAATTCGGCTCCGAAGGTCTGCATGCCCACGAGGCTAATGAGATTCCGGCAGCAGAGCCGCGACGTCGTCGTAGGACGGCGGGACCAGCGGGAGTTCGCCGCCGTCACGGATGGCCTCCACCGTGCGCAGCGTGGCGGCCAGCGCCATCCGGTACGGCAGCGAGCCGAGGCTGATCCGTGCGACGCCGAGTCCGGCCAGGCCGTCGACGGTGACCTTGCCGGGCAGGAACAGCAGGTTCACCGGCACGCCGACGGCCTTCACCAGCCGCTCGACGTCCTCGGCCCCGGAGAGCCCCGGCACGAACACCCCGTCGGCCCCGGCGTCCACGTAGGACAGAGAACGTTCGATCGCCGCCGCGATGTCCGGCTCACCCAGCCAATGCGTGTCCGTACGCGCGTTGACGAAGAGACCGGGAGCGCGCTCCTTCGCCGCCGCGATCTTGGCCGCGTGCCGCACGGGATCGCCGAGGGCGTCTTCGAGGTTGATGCCCGCGACGCCGGCTTCGGCGAGTTCCGCCGCCAGCGCGCCGACCTCGCCCGGGTCGTCGCTGAACCCGTCGGCGAGGTCGACGCTGATCAGCGCGTCCAGTCCGGCGAGCCGCCGGGCCAGCCGGACGGTGGCGTCCTTCGAGGACGGGGCACCGTCCGGCTCGCCCTCGGCGGCCGAAACGCCGAGGCTGGTGGTGCCGAGCGCGGGAAAGCCTTGCGCGGCCAGGAAGGCGGCCGTGCCGAACTCCCAGACGTTCGGCAGGAGCAGCGGGGAACCGGGGGCGTGCAGTGCGGCGAATGCGGTCATGTCACGACGGTAGCCAGCGGACGTTTCGGCGGCGGCCGAAGTGTCGGGGTCCAAGTACATGAAGGCCCCCTTCCCTACCTTCAGGGTAGGGAAGGGGGCCTTCACGTACTTCGGGTGAGGCCTCAGGCGCGTTCCAGGAACGGCGTCAGCAGCTCCGGAACCGACTCCTCGGCGAACAGCAGCCCTTGCTCCTCCCCCGCGTCGTACACGGAGTACGCCCCGGAACCGGCCGCCGTGGTCGCCACGACCGTCAGCAGTCCCTTGCGCCGCTGGAACACCGACTGCTTGACCGTCCAGCCGATCACGCCGTCGCGCTCCAGCGCGAACGTGCTCCGCCGCACCGTCCCGTGCCGCCCGACGAGGTACCGCCCGGTGATCCCGTGCCCGAGGTTGCGGTAGGCGTCCAGCGCCAGCAGCACCGAAACCGGCAGCAGGACCACCCCGAGCGCGGCGCCGATCACCAGGAGGACGCCGGTGAGCAGGAAGCCGAGGATCGCGAAGATCGCCAGCAGTACCACCACCGAACCGACCCACCAGCGCAGCAGCCGTCCCCGCGCGGCTCGCGGATGCCCGGTGAGCCGGACGGCTTCGGTCGGCGAGACCGGCTCGCGCAGGACCTCCGCGGCGATCCGGTTGGCCGTCGCGATCGGCGCGGCGGGCAGGAGCGTGTGGTAGTCGGTCTTGTCCTGGTCGTCGCTCTGCCGCATGCCGGTGGCGATCGCGTCGACCCTGGCCGCGCCGGAGATCCGGTTCCCGAGCGGCTCGACGAGGTCGATGCCGCGCAGCCGGGCTTCCTCGATCGAGATCGAGCGCGTGGTGAACAGCCCGCGGCGCACTCGCAGCGTGCCGCCGGCTTCGCGGTCGAGCCGGTAGTTCCACCACATCTCGATCCACAGGCCGAGCGCGCCGACCACGCCGACGACCATCGCGATCGCCAGCAGGATCAGGATCGCCACCACCAGCGGGATCCCGCTGAACAGGTCGATCACCCAGTCGATCAGGCCCTTCTGGAGCCCCACCCACTCGGAGACCTGCATGAGCCCGCCACCCGCGGCGAGCCCGAGCGCCGGGCTCAGGAACGACATCGGCGCGTAGCGGATCCAGCTCCGGTCCAGCTCGGCGAGCGGCGCGTCCTCGTCGGTCTCCGCGATTTCCGCACGGCGCAACAGGTCCGCGCGCAGCCGCTCGGCCTCGGCGCGCGAAACCGGATTGAGCTTGATCCGGCCCTGCCCGCCCGACTCGTGCGATCCGGTGCCGATCGTCACCACCGCGACACCGAACAGCCGGTGCAGCGGGTTGGCCGTCAGATCGACGTTGCGGATCCGTTCGCGTTGCAGGGACTTCCGCGAACGGAAGACCAGCGTGAACGCGGTCTCCAGCCGGTCCTGCGTGACGCGGTACCGCACGGCCTTCCAGTTGAACAGATCCAGCAGCACGCCGCCGCCGACGAGCACCACGCCACCGGCCACGACCCACGCGAGGGTGACCCAGAAGTTCCCGCCGCCACCCACGATCGCGACGGTGGCCGGGATCGCGGCCCCGACGGCCGCGCCGGCCATCGTCAGCGCGGTGACGGCGAGCGTCCGCTTGTCGAGCGTGCTCCAGCCTTCGAACTCACCCGAGGTCATGTCGCGTCCCCCGGCGTCGCCTGCGTCGTTTCGGTGAGCTGCTCCGCCAGGCTCGCGGCCAGTTCGTGGTCGAGCCCGCGGATCTTGACCGCGCCCCGCGCCGACGCCGTGGTGACCGTGACTGTCGCGAGCTTGAACAGCTGCTGCAGCGGCCCGCGCAGGGTGTCCACCGTCTGGATCCTCGACATCGGCGCGACCCGCCACTCCTGCCAGAAGAACCCGGAACGCGTGTACACCGCGGTTTCCGTGACCTCCCAGCGGTGCACCTTGAACCACCACAGCGGCATCGCGATCACCCAGACCAGGCCCAGCACCGCGAACACCGCCGCCGGCATCAGCAGCCAGAACCGCGCGGGCGGGATGAGCAGCCCGAGCAGTGCCAGGACCAGCACCGGCGAGGCCCAGAAAAGCGTCCCCTGCAGCCGCCACCAGCCCACGACCCGCTGATCCAGCACGTTCCGTGGCGGCCTCAGCCGCACCTTCCCCCGATCGGCTTCCACCGAATTCACCCCCGACGTTCGTTTACAATGCGATCGCATCGTAATAGCCTGGGACCGTAGTGGCAATGCGATCGCATTGCAAACCTCGGAACGGATGGTGAAGGTGCCGAAGCAGGTGGATCACACCGCGCGCCGCGTGGAGATCGCCGAGGCGCTCAGGCGGCTGACGGCCACGCGCGGCCTCGAAGGAGTCAGCCTCCGCCATGTCGCCGCCGAAGCGGGCATCTCGATGGGCCTGGTGCAGCACTACTTCAAGACCAAGGACGAGATGCTGCTCTTCGCCATCGAGCGCCGCTCGCAGATGTACGAGGAGCGCCTCAAAGCCCGGCTGGACGCGGGCGAAGTGCCTTCGACCCCCAAGGCCATCCTGCGCGCGATCATCGCCGAGATCCTGCCCCTCGACGAACGCCGCCGCGGCGACTGGCTGATGGGTGTCGCGTTCTTCATCCGCTCGATCTCCGACCCCTCCTTCGGGGTCGCGCTCACCGAAGGCGTGCCTCAGCTGTTCGAACTGTTCGCCGTGCTGATCCGCCAGGGCCAGGACGCGGGCGATGTCGACAAGTCGTCCGACGCGATGCACGAGGCGACGATCCTCTGGGCGCTCGCGGATTCGCAGGGCACCAACATCGTGATGAAGCACCGGACGCCGGACGAGGCGATGTCCACTGTGGACTACTACCTCGACCGGCTGTTCGGCTCAGCCCCCGTTGCCTGAGGACACGGCGGACGCCCGCACCGCCCGCAGTTCCCGGAACAGCTTCCGCAGCGCGGGAACCGCGTCCCCGCCCCGTTCCGACAGTTCCTCGATCCGGTCCTTGTACTGGCGCCTGAGCTTTCCGGGGACGACGTCGCGGAGTTCGACGGCGGCCGCCAGCGAGGTGAGCGCGGCGTCGCTCGCGTCCACATCGGACGCCGGGGACGGCCCGCGCAACGCCTGATCGACCAGGGCTCGCAGCCTGTCGACGACGGCGGGGTCCCGCACGATCGGGCGACGCGACGGGAACAGGCCCAGTGTCCGGCCGGTCTTCAGTTCGATCACGCCCGTCGTGTCCAGCTGGGACTCCAGTGCCTCCAAGGTTCCGCGCGCGTCCTTGCGCACCCACCACTTCCACTTGCGGGGGCTCTCTCCCGCGATCTCGGCGAGCATCTCGTCGAGGACGAGATCGCCGGTCGGCCCGGCGCCGGACACCGCGACCCGGCCGTCCGCGTCGGCGACGCGGCCGCGCAGCACGAGGTCGGTCAGCGCGGCACCGCGGGTCAGCAGTGCCGTCCGGTGCCTGTCCCGCAGTTTGTCCTTGCCGACGTTGCACGAGAGCAGATACGCCTTGGCGGGCAGGGAAAGTTCGGTCATCGTCAGTGCCTTTCCAGCTTGGGCCAGATCTCGTCCCAGGAACCCTGTCTGCCGTCATACCGCCACAGCAGTCCTTCCACCACCGGTGTCACCGAGGCGAAGTACGGCTTGAGCAGTCCCGGATCGAATCCGAGGAAGAGCACGCTGTCCGCGGATTCCGGGGGCCGGTCGAAGTACCAGTAGCCGCGGTGGCCACTGTAGACGTGGTCGATGCCGTACCGCTGACCGTAGAACTCGGTCGCAGCGGCGAACGGGTAGATCTCGGCGTAGACGGCGGTGCGTGCCCGCTGCTCCGGCGGCAGGGCCGCGTAGGTCTCGCCGATCGCCTTGACCACTTCCTGCTGCGGCAGTTCACCTCCGGCGAAGGAGCTGCCGAGGGTGATCGGGCCGAAACTCGTCCGGGTCATCGTCGCCGGGTAGATCGGCAGGCCGGCGAGGGTGATCGCCGCCGAAAGAACCATCACGGGCCACGCCATGAGCCGCCATCGGGGGACGTGCTTCGCGAATCCCGTCGCCGCGGCGGCGTACGGCAGCGCGAAGACACTCATCAGATAGTAGGAACGTCCGTGCAGCACAAGGAACGCGACGATGAGCGTGACTATCGCTACCCCCAGGAAGCGATAGCCGCGCAGTTCACGCGAAGAGAGCAGCCGGACGAGGCCGTAGACGAACGCGAGCACGCCCGCCCCGACGCCGGCCGTCAGGAAACCGTCGCGCAGGAAGGGCCACGTGCCGGGGAATTCCGCCGAGACGACGTCGTTCATGATCAGGTACGGCCAGCCGTTCGACGCCTGCCAGAGCAACGTCGGGATCGTCGCGACGACGGCGATTCCCGCGCCCAGCCACAGTTTCGGCCGTCGCACGAGCTCCCTCGGCCCGAGCACCAGCGCGGCGAGCAGGGCGAGCGCCCAAAACGCGGGGATGAGGAACTTCGTCTGCAGCGAGATCGCGGTGACCACCCCCGCCCAGACCAGCAGCCCGTCGCGGCGGGTGCGCACCCAGCGGACGACCAGCCAGACGATCACCGTCCACAGGAACGGGTCGAAGACGTAGGTGCCGATCCAGTGGCTGACGATGATCGTCCCGGACGTGGCGTAGAGCCCGGCCGCGAGCACCTGCGCGCCGCGCCCGCCGCCCAGTTCCCTGGCGATCAGCGCGGTGACGACCACCCCGGCGGCCGCGGCCAGCGTCATCGGCAGGCGCAGCATCACCAGTGAACCGGGGAACAGCGAGTCCATCGCCCCGGCCAGCGCCGGGATCAACGGTGGCTGGTCGAAGTACCCCCATGCCAGATGGTCCCGGCCCGCCATCAGGAAGTACAGCTCGTCGAAGCCGTGCGCGTACCGGCCGCTCGTGGCCAGCAGCGCGGCTCCGGCCAGCGCGGCGACGACGAACACCGGCAGGCGGGCGAAGGCCTGCTCCTGTCCTGTTCGGACTGTCTGGGTCGCGATGTTCATGATCTCCACTTCACCGCGGACGGCCGGTCGGAGGAAACCGGGTAAGGATGGTGACCGCATAGACGAAAGTTGCGGATCCCGGGCGAGGGGACACCCTGCTGGTTACCTTGAGCCGGTGGAGAAAAGCAGGCCGTTCCGGCCCGGTCCGGTCGACACCGTGTGGCTCACGCTGGCGGCGCTCGCGTTCGTGGGCCTGGACATCACCCTGTACGTGTTCGGCGAACCGACCACCGGATGGGCGGGGCCCGCCGCGGGTGTCACCCTGCAGGTGTTCCTCGATCTCTCGCTGATCCTGCTGTTCCGGTTCCCGCGGCTGGTCGGGGGCCTGATCACGGCCGGGGCGCTGCTGATGCTCGCGTCCGACCTGTTCTCCCCCGGGCTGCTGGTGCCGGAGCGGCAGCTGACGCTGATGACCGTCCCGACGATCACCCCGGTCGTGCTGAGCCAGCTGGCCCGCCTGATGGACCGGCGGACGCTGCTCTGGCTGACCGCGATCCTGGTGGTCTGCGCGTCGCGGCCGTGGGACGCGCACTGGAGCACGACCCCGTTCGGCCTGCTGGGCACGGCGCTGCCCACGTCGATTTCGCTGTACTTCGAGGCCCGGCGCCAACTGCTGCGCTCGCTGCGCGACCGTGCCGAACGCGCCGAACGCGAGCAGCACCTGCTCGCCGAACGTGCCCGCGCCGAGGAGCGGCGGAAACTGGCCGAGGAGATGCACGACGTCGTCACGCACCGGCTGAGCCTGATGGTGCTGCACGCCGGCGCGCTCGGCGTCGTCTCGGCGGACGAAGCGGTGCGGACCTCCGCCGAGGACATCCGGCGCGAAGGCGCGCTGGCACTCGACGAACTGCGCGATCTGGTCGGGGTGCTGCGCAACGGCGCGAACGCGGAGCCGCGCACGCTCACCGACGGCACGGCGGGCGATCCGGCGACGCTGGTCGCGGAATCGGCGTCGGTGGGCATCCCGACCGAGCTGACCGTGCGCGGCGACCCCGGGCGGATCTCCCCGACCGTCGCCCGCACCGCCTATCGCGTGGTGCAGGAGGCGCTGACGAACATCCGCAAGCACGCGCCGGGCTCGACAGCGACCGTCGAGCTCCGCTACCACGCGGGTGGCCTGGACGTCGCCGTGGAGAACACGCGGGCGGGTGCCACCCCGGATCCGGCGCTGGCCGACAGCGGCTCGGGTGCGGGGCTGGCCGGGCTGCGGCAGCGTGTCGAGCTGATCGGCGGCCGGTTCGAAGCCGGGCCGCGAGCGGGCGGCGGGTACCGCGTCGATGCGATACTTCCGGCCTACGTCCCGACTGCGGAAGGAGATGCGTGATCCGGGTGGTCGTCGTCGATGACGAGCCGATGGTCTGCGCGCATCTGCGGACGATCCTCGGTTCCGCCGAGGACATCGAGGTCGTGGCACAGGCGCAGGACGGCGCGGAGGCGGTCGAGGCCGTGGTCCGGCACCGGCCCCGGGTGGTGCTGATGGACCTGCGGATGCCCGGTGTCGACGGGCTGACCGCCATCGAGCGGATCGCGAAACTCCCGGACCCGCCCGCGGTGGTCGCGCTGACGACGTTCGACGCGGACACCTACGTCATCCGCGCGTTGCGGGCGGGCGCGGCCGGATTCCTCGTGAAGTCGACGCCGCCCGAGGACCTCATCGGCCTGGTCCGGGTGGCCGCCGACGGGCACACCGTGCTCTCCCCCGAGGCCGCGCAACGGCTGGTGGCGATGTCGGCCGACGGACGGCGTCGCGGTGACGACGCGCGGCGGAAGACCGAAGGGCTGACAGAACGGGAGACGGACGTCCTGGCCTGCCTAGGCGAAGGACTGTCCAATGCGGACATCGCGGCTCGGCTGCACCTCGCCGAGGCGACGGTGAAGAGCTACGTGTCGCGGATGCTGGTCAAACTGGACTGCGCGAACCGGACGCAGGCGGGCCTGCTGGCGCACGAGGCCGGTCTGGTCAAGCGCTGAGCTGGCCGTCGTAGCTCTTGCGGGCGTCGAGGACCTCGCCCATGTGCACGCGAGCCCACTTGTCGAGCATCTCGAGCGGTTCGGCGAGATTGCGGCCGAGGGCGGTCAGCTCGTACTCGACGTGCGGCGGGATCTCCGGGTACGCGGTCCGCGTCAGGATGCCGTCGCGGACGAGGCTGCGGAGCGTCTGGGTGAGGACCTTCTGCGAGATTCCGCGCACGCGCTTGCCGATCTCGGTGAACCGGAGCGGGCCGTCGCCGAGCACGCCGACGATCAGCACGGTCCACTGGTCGCCGATGCGGTCGAGCAGGGCGCGGGTGGGGCAGTCGGGGTCGTACGGGTTTCCGAGCACGTGACCTCCTCACTCTCCCGGGGAGAGTAACACGCCTAGCGAGAGGGAGTGGGCTGCATCAGCGCCTCGAACAGCAGGATCAGGTGACGGCGGCCGCGCTCCCAGCGCGCCTCCAGTTCCGCCTGGTCGCGGGTCGCCCAGCTGGCGATGAGGATGCCGCGGACGACGTCCATCGCCGTGTACACCGCGTGCAGGAACTCCGGATGCGCCGAATGGTCCGGGAGCAGCGCCTTGCCGAACTCGACCAGGCTGCTCGTCGCGATCGGCTCGACCACCGCCATCTGCGCACGCAGCTCCGGATCGGTCCTAGACGCCACCCACAGCTCGACGGTCGCCGAGAAGACCGGGCCCTGGTGCATCTCCCACAGCAGCTGCAACGCGTCCCCGACCGGGTCGGCCGACGCCTTGAGCCGGTCGATCTCGGCCATCGCGACCTCGGTGCGCCTGGCCGCGAGATGCCGGATGGCGGAGGTGACGAGGTCGGTCTTGGTCGGGAAGTGGTGCACCTGCGCGCCGCGGGTCACCCCGGCGCGATCCGCGACGCGGGTGGTCGTGGTGCCCGCGTAGCCGTACTCGACGAGACAGTCGATCGTGGCGTCGAGCAGCCTGACGCGCATCGCGGCGCTGCGTTCCTCCTGCGTGCGTCGTGGGGCTGCCATGCGCCTACTTTATGGGGCGCCGCGCGAGGGCCGTGTCACGAGGCTCTCGTCCGCGCGTGGCGGCAGGCGGTGCCCGTGCCCTTCGCATCTAGAGGACTAATTGCGGTAGTTCGCGGGCGAACGTCCGCGTAATCGTGGGCAGGCGACTGACTGTGTGGATTTTGGGGCGTTAGATGACCCGAAATCCACACAGTCCCGCGTGACCGACCCGGCCACGACAGCCGAAGACGGGAGGGTGTGTGGAAATAGGGACGTTCAACGTCTCTATTTCCACACACCCCTTACCTTGGGTAACACCTCACGCGCTCACCAGCCACTGGTACCCCAATGCGCCTTTGGGGACATCGATCGCGGGGGCGGTCGCGAGCATTCAGGAGTGGATCCGTTTGCGGGGTGGCCACGGTGTCATGAAAGGGGCTTTCAGGACATATTTCGTCCTGAAAGCCCCTTTCATGACACGCTCCGGCCCCGTCCCGACCGCATTTAGAGGACTAAACGCGGTTCGCGACCGGTACCGAAAGCGAAGTCCCGCCCAGTTCGAACGTCACCCGGGCACCGGGCGCGGGCTGCGCCGGATCGAACATGTCCGCGTCGGTCCCGCCGAGGACGAGCGCCAGCCGGTGCCCGGCCGGGACGACGTGGTCGAGGCTGCTCAGCCGGAACGTCATCGTGTACGCCTTCCCCGGTACCAAAGGCTCGCCCCGCCACAGCGACCGATGATGCCCGAGGTCCGCCCAGCCGGTCGCCACGATCCGTTTGTCCACCGCGACCGGGTCAGCGGCGGTGTCGAGGAAGCACCCGGTATCGGCGGCGGTGCCCGCGCCCCAGCAGGAACGGGTCGTCAGGTTCTTGATGCCCAGCGCGGGGAACTTCGTGTTCCGCACGGTCGCGGGCCCGTAGTCGACCAGCACCGCGCCGAGCCGCGCGCTCGGTTTGTCCGAGCGCGCGGTCACCGTCACCGTGGCGGTCCCGGCGATCCGCGTGTCCGCGCGCACCGGCTCACCCGCGAAGACCAGGCGCTCGGGGCTGGCCTGCGACGGGCTCTCCACCCACTGGGACGCGCCACGCGCCGGGTCGTCGGTCAGCGAAGCTGCACCGGCGGCAGGACGCTTCCCCAGCCCTCCATCCGAAGAAGGCCACAGGGTGTGCGACCGCGTCGCAGGAGGCCAGCGGCGTTCGTCGGTCCAGCGGTCCGGGGTGTGTTCGATCCGGATCGCCGGTTCGGTTTCGACGCCGTTGCGGACGCCGAGCAGCCACCGGTCGAACCAGCGGTGCAGGGTCTTCACGAACAGCGACCGGTCGAGGTCGAACGGGTCGACGTGCGCCGCCTGGTGCAGCCACGCCTTCCGCGGCACGCCGTACGCGTTCAGTGCCTCCCACCAGGGCCCGAACTGGATCGGGTTGACGTTGAGATCGTGGAAGCCCATCGACGCGAAAACGCTTGCGCGCACCTTGCCGGTCTTCGCGACGTAGTCGAGCCCGCGCCAGTACTCGTTGAAGTTCCCGTCCGTCCCCGCGCGTCTCGCGTTGTCGTCCTCGAACGGCTGGCACAGCTTCTCGGCACGCGGGTTGTACAGACCCGGCCCGCCCGCCCAGCCGAAGTACGCGCCGTGCGAGTTGTGGACCTCGTAGTACGAACTGACCCCCGCGATCGGCACGATGGTCTTCAGCCCGTCGATCCCGGACGCCGCCATCCCGATCGCCGTCGCCCCGTCCTGCGACTTCCCGATCGCGCCGACCGACCCGTTCGCCCAGCCCGCGCGGACCCGCTCCGGCCCGAACGGCGTCCGGAACGCGCTCGCGCGGCCGTTCAGCCAGTTCACGACCGCGTTGCCGGAGGCGACGTCGTCGAAGCACCCGGACGAACGGTTGGTGCCCCCGACGTCGACCAGCACGACCGCGTACCCGCGCGGGACGAAGTAGTTGTCGTAGAAGAGCGGGAACTGCGAAGGCGTGCCGTCGGGCAGATACGTCTTCGGCTGCCGCTCGTTGCCGCGCCCGATCTTCTCGAAGTACGGACTGACGTCCATGATCACCGGAATACGGCCGGCGGGTTCCGACGGCCGGACGATGTCGGCGGCGACCCGGTCGACCTGTCCGTCGCGGTCGAGGTCCTGTCCGGTCTCCACCCAAGCCGTCTCGCGGATGGCCTTCTCGTAGGAGAACACCGGTGCGCTGACGCCGTCACGGAGGACGAACGCGGGTGGCGCGGCGGTCGCCGGTGCGGCGGTGGCCAGCAGCATCGCCACCACGGTGGCGGTCAAAGTCTTCAGCCCCATCGTCCGAGTATCGCTTACAAAACCCGAACATCACCCCCACATTCCTCGTATCCGGCCACGCGAGGCTCTTCGCATGCTGAAACACACCATCGCCGCCTGCCTGACCGCGGCCGGCCTCATCGCCCTCGCCCCGGCCGCCTCGGCGCAGACCCCGATCACGCTCAGCCCCGAAGAGTCCCAGCAGTTGTGCGCCGAATGGCTGCCCAAGCTCACCGAGCGCACCACGAAGCTCACCGACCGCATCAACGGCGGGCCCGAGATCCGCGGTTCCGTCGCGAACCTCAAGGCCAGGGCCGAAGACCAGCGCAAGAAGAACCACAACGACACCGCCGACAGGCTTCAGAAGCGGGCCGACAAGCGCAGCGGCCGCCTCCCCGAACTCACCGCGGCGAAGCAGAAGCTCGACGCGTTCGCGGGCGCGCACTGCAAGGCGGGCAAGTGAAACGCCTCCTGGCCGCGAGTCTCACCGCGCTCGCGCTGTTCGGCACCGCCGCCTGCGACGACACCGAGGCATCGAGTCCGGCACCGGCGCCGGGCGAACTCGGCGACGTGCAGCGCACCCTCGACTCGATCGAGCAGGACATGGCCGGCGACCCGGCCCCGTGACAGGATCTGCCGGTGACGACACAACCGGGACGCGGGCTGGTGCTGGTCGTCGAGGACGACCCCGCGATCGCCGAACTCGCCTCGCTCTACCTGAAGCGGGACGGGTTCGGCGTGCTGGTCGAAGCGGACGGCGGCGCGGCGCTGGCCACGATCCGGCGGCTGCGCCCGGTCGCGATCGTGCTCGACATCGGACTGTCCGGAATGGACGGTATCGAGATCTGCCGGACGCTGCGCGCGGACGGCGACTGGACACCGGTGCTGTTCGTGACGGCCCGCGACGACGAACTGGACCGCTTGCTGGGCCTGGAGATCGGCGCGGACGACTACCTGACGAAACCGTTCAGCCCGCGTGAACTCTCGGCCAGGGTGCGGACCGTGTTGCGCCGCGCCGCCGGATCCGCGCCGCCCACCGAGATCTACGCGGCGGGCGGCGTTCGCGTCGACGTCACCCAGCGCCGCGTCTGGGCCGCCGGCACCGAGATCGCGCTGACGTCGACCGAGTTCGATCTCCTCACCCATCTGGTGAAACGACCCGGCCAGGTGTTCAGCCGCGACCAGCTGCTCAGCTCCGTCTGGGGTTACGCGGCTTCGGCGGGCACGCGAACCGTCGACGTCCACATCGCCCAGCTCCGGGGAAAACTGGGTGAGCACAGTCCGATCAGGACGGTCCGCGGCATCGGGTACGCGGCGGACGCCGGATGAGGCGGACCTCGCTCGCGCTGCGGATCACCGTGGTGTGCCTCGCGATCGCCGCAGTCGCGGTGGTGGTGGCCGGACTGGTCGCGGCCCGCCTGATCCGCACCACCGGGACCGACGTGCTCCGGCAGTCGCTCTCGGCGCAGGCCGACGTGGTCGCGAGCCAGCTCGACGAGACCGGGATCGGCAACCGGCTCGGTGCCGGCAAGGTCGCGGAAGTCGTTCGGGGGCAAGGGATCGACGTCGTCGTCCGCCGTCCGAACGGGACACTCGACGGCGACGGGACGGTGGCGGCGATCGCCGCCGCCAAAGCCGGGTTCACCCGCTCCGGCACGGTGCTCGTCGAAGGTCAGCAGTACCTCGTCGAGGTCCGCACGGTCGGCACGAAAGGGGCGGCGTTCGCGCTCGTCCAGTCGACGAAGACCGGCGAAGCCCGTGGGCGGATGCTGGTGCGCAACACCGTGCTCGCGCTGGGCGCCGGGCTGGCGGTCGCCGCGATCGCGGGACTGGTGCTGAGCCGGATGCTGTCCCGTCCGCTGCGCCGGGCCGCGTCGGTGGCGAACGGGATGCGTTCCGGACGCCGTGACCTGCGGGTTCCCGTCGAAGGGCCGTCCGAGGTCGCGGACGTGGCGAAGTCGGTCAACGCACTGGCCGACGCCCTGCAGTACAGCGAGGCACGGCAACGCGAGTTCCTGCTTTCGGTGTCGCACGAACTGCGGACGCCGCTGACCGCCGTCACCGGATTCGCCGAGGCGATCAGTGACGGCGTGGCCGAAGGCGAGGACGCCCGCCGAGCCGGGGAGACCATCCACCGCGAGGCGCAACGACTGGAACGCCTGGTCAGCGACCTGCTGGAACTGGCGAGACTCGGCGCCGACGAATTCCCCCTCGATCCGGCACGGCTCGACCTCGCCGCGCTCGTCGACGAATGCGCCGACGTCTGGCGGCTGCGCTGCGCTCAGCAGAACGTGACGTTGCTGGTCGAGCGGACACCCGGCGAGGTCCCGGTCGTCGCCGATCCGCGACGGCTCCGCCAGGTCGTCGACGGGCTGGCCGAGAACGCCCTGCGCGTGACCCCGGCGGGCGCGCCGATCGTGTTCTCCCTGGTCGCAGGCGAGGGACAGGCCCGGTTGGCGGTGCGCGACGGCGGGCCCGGCCTCGCGCCGGAGGACTACCCGGTCGCGTTCGAGCGCGGGGTGCTGAACAAGCGGTACCGCGACAGCCGTCCGGTCGGTTCGGGGATCGGGCTCGCGCTGGCGCACGGCCTGGTCACCCGCATGGGCGGGACCCTGACCGCCGGTCCGGCGCCGGAAGGCGGAGCCGCGTTCACCGTCGCCTTCCGGTTAGGGTGATCACGTGGAGATGTTGCACCTGCGGTATTTCGTCGCCGTCGCCGAGGAGCTGAACTTCTCCCAGGCGGCCAGGAAGCTGCACATGGCCGCCTCCCCGCTGAGCCAGCGCATCAAGGATCTCGAACACGAACTCGGCCACAGGCTGTTCGACCGCAGCACGCACCACGTCACGCTGACCGCGGCCGGTTCGGCGCTGCTGCCGATCGCGCGGGACGTCCTCGACCAGGTCAACGCGATTCCGTGGCGGCTGCAGGAGGCGGTGAAGCCGCGGCGGAGCACCGTGTTCATCGGGATGCCCGCGGGCGTGCATCCCGCCCTGCGCGAACGGGTCAAACGGCTCGAAGAGCACTGTCACGACCGGTTCGAACTCAAACGCTGGCCGGGGACGACACCGGATCTGGTCGCCGCGGTGCACGAGGGCAAACTGGCGTTGTCGCTGGTCCGGATGCCGGTCACCGATCCCGCGCTGGAGATCATCCCGGTGCAGGTCGAGCGGCTCGGCGCCGTCGTCCCCGCCGGCCGGTTCGCCGGGCGGGAAACGGTGGACATCGCCGAATTGAGTGACCTGTCCTACATCGCGTCCGCCTCGGAAAGCATTCCGGCCTATTCGGACGACATGGACCGCAAATTGTCCAACGCGGGGATCAAGAAAAGGCTCAAAGTCGGCGGAACCGAATATTCGGGCATCTCGGAATTGGTGGCGAACGGATCTTCGTTCTCGATCACCATGCTCGATCCGGCCAGTCCGATGCACCTGTTCCTGGTCGACGGCGCCACCATCCTGCCGTTCGCGGATTTCCGCCCCCAGCTGGAGACTTCTCTGGTCTGGCGGCGGGACCGCGCCGAGGACGGCGACCTCGCCGAACTCGTCGCCGGAGTCCGCGAGATCTTCGCCGAACCGCTTTCGACCTGACGAGGGTCGCTCGCCTCTCGCCTCGATCAAGGTGGTCGCGAGTGGCAAGTGTCGTTCTATTGAGAGGTAAGAAAACGTGCCGTGGCGTTGAGGTGTGCGCCCACTGTGACATTGGGGCCGTTGAGTGTCCCCAATGCCACATTCGGGGCACCTGGTATCGGGTGACTTGACGTCGTGTCTCGAAGGTCCCCTTCACCCGGCCCGACACGCCCACCTGAAGTCCGCCACCGCCAGGACACGTCTGACATACCCCTCGATAAAAACAATAATCACTCACGACCCGCGCACGCCGACCAAACGCGTCCAATTCGGACAATAAATGGTATGACCACCGCGGTCATACCATTCTTCGTTTCTTGATCATTCCCTTTATCGCCATTCGCGCCTAACTTCGAAGGTAGAGCGAACAACGGCGAAGGGAAGCAAAATGACTCAGACCGCCACCGGACCACTGGACGGCGTTCGCGTGATCGACCTCTCGACGGTGGTCATGGGACCGTACGCCGCGCAGATCCTCGGCGACCTCGGCGCCGACGTGATCAAGATCGAGTCCCCCGCCGACACCGTGCGGGTGGGCAAGTTCCGCACGACGCCGGGCATGACGCCGCTCAACCTGAACGTGAACCGCAACAAGCGCAGCGTCGCCCTCAACCTCAAGGACGAGGAGCAGCGCGAGCAGGCACTCGAGCTCATCGACACCGCAGACGTGCTGATCACCAACATGCGACCGGGTGCGCTGAGCAGGCTCGGCATGAACTACGCCGACGTCGCCGCGCGCAACCCCCGCTTGGTCTACGCCCACGCGCAGGGCTTCCGCAGCGATTCCGACCGCGCGGGCCACGCCGCCTACGACGAGACGGTGCAGGCGTCGTCCGGCCTGGTCGACGTCGCGAACCGCGCACTGGGCAAGCCGGTCTACCTGCCGACGATCATCGGCGACAAGGTCTCCTCCCTGACCATCGCCTACACCGTGCTCGCGGCGCTGGTGCACCGCGACAAGACCGGCGAGGGCCAGCGGGTCGAGATCCCGATGACCGACACGCTGATCGCGTTCAACCTCGTCGAACACCTCGCCGGGCACGTCTTCGAACCCGCGGAGGGCCCGACCGGCTTCGGCCCGTCGATGAACCCGGGCCACAAGGCGGTGCACACCAAGGACGGCATGGCCTGCGTGATCCCCTACAACCCGCAGAACTTCCGCGACTTCTTCCACGCCGCCGGACGGCCGGAACTGGCCGAGGACCCGCGCGTCAACGGCGACGCCATCGACGGCGCCGACCACGAGGCGCTGGCCGAGCTGATCGCCGACTGCGCCCCGGCGCTGACCACCGAAGAGTGGACCGAGGTCTGCGCGAAGCACAGCATCCCGATGGCCCCGGTCCTGGAACTGGACAACGCCCAGGACGACGAATACGTCCGCGACGGCCACCTGCTCGACGTCGTCGAGCACCCGAGCGAGGGCTCGATCCGCACCATCGGCATCCCGGTGAAGTTCTCCGCGACCCCCGGCTCCGTCCGGCGCCTGGCGCCTCTGCCGGGTCAGGACACCGAAGAGGTCCTGCGCGAACTCGCCACCACGCTTTGAGCACACCCAGCTGAGGAAGAACCATGAGCAGCACAGAAGTAAGGACAGAACGGGTCGGCGGCACGCTGCTGATCACGATCGACCGGCCGCAGGCCCGCAACGCGGTGAACGCCGCCGTCGCGGCCGGGCTCGCCGAAGCACTCGACCTGCTGGAATCCGATCCCGCACTGCGGGCCGGCGTCCTGACCGGCGCGGACGGCTCGTTCAGCGCAGGCATGGACCTCAAAGCAGCGCTGAAGGGCGAATCGCCCGAGATCCCCGGCCGCGGGTTCGGCGGGCTGACCGAGGCGGAGCTGTCGAAGCCGCTGATCGCCGCCGTCGAGGGCTGGGCCATGGGCGGCGGGTTCGAGCTGGCGCTGGGCTGCGACCTGATCGTCGCCGCCGAAGACGCGAAGTTCGGGTTGCCCGAGGTGAAGCGCGGGCTGATCGCCGCCGGTGGCGGCGTGATCCGGCTGCCGAAGCGGATCCCGCACCACCTGGCGATGGAGTTCCTGCTCACCGGCGAGCCGATCAGCGCCGAGCGCGCCGGACGGCTGGGCCTGGCGAACCGGGTCGTCCCGAGCGGCGAGGCCGCCGCCGTCGCGCTGCAACTCGCCGAGCAGATCGCCGCCAACGCTCCCCTGGCGCTGGCACTAGTCAAGAAGATCGTCCGCGCCGCCGACGGTGTGCCGGACGCGCAAGCGTTTGCCACCCAGCGTTCGGAGATGCCGGCGCTGATGAAGTCCGCCGACGTCCGCGAGGGCATGCAGGCCTTCGCCGAGCGCCGCGCTCCGCAGTGGACAGGTGAGTGAGATGAAGCAGCAAGAAGTCCTCCGGCACGTGACCACCCCGCTCACGAACCCGGCGTACGCGCCGGTGGTGCCCCGGTTCACCAACCGCGAGTACCTCAACATCGTCTACCGCACCGACGCCGACGCCCTGCGCGCCGTCGTCCCGGAGCCCCTGGAAATCGACGAGCCGCTGGTGCGGTTCGAGGTGATGAAGATGGGCGACGTCAGCGGCTACGGGCCCTACACCGAGTCCGGCCAGGCGATCCCGGTGAGCTTCGAGGGCGAACGCGGCGAGTATCTGCACGCGATGTACCTCGACAACTTCCCGGCCACCGCGTCCGGCCGCGAGATCAGCGCGTACCCGAAGACCATCGGCTCGCCGAAGCTGTTCGCCGAGAACGGCGCGCTCGTCGGGACGCTCGACTACGGCAGCCAGCGCGTCGCGACCGCGACCATGGGCTACAAGCACCACCGGCTGGACGTCCGCGAGGCCGAAGCGCAGATCACCGTGCCGACGTTCATGCTCAAGACCATCCCGGACTACGACGGTTCGCCCCGGGTCTTCGAACTGGTCCGCACCGAGATCACCGACGTGGTGGTCAAGGAGGCGTGGACCGGACCCGCGCGGCTGCAACTGTTCCAGCACGTCCTGGCGCCGCTGGCGGATCTCCCGGTGCTGGAGGTCGTTTCCGCGAGCCACATCCTCACCGACCTGACGCTCGCCCCGGTCAAGCCGGTCTTCGACTACCTGAAGGGAGCACGGTCATGACTTTTCGCACCGCCGCGGTGATCGGCGCGGGGACCATCGGCCTTTCGTGGACGGCGTTGTTCGCCTCGCACGACCTGGACGTCTGGGTCTCGGACCCGCGGCCGGACCTCGCCGACGCCGTCGCAGGCGCACTGGCGGACTTCGCCCCGCATCTCGGCCGGGACGCCGCGGACCTCGCCCCTCGCGTCCACCTCGCCGCTGACGTCACCGAAGCCGTCCGGAACGCGGATGTCGTGCAGGAGAACGGGCCCGAGAACGTCGAGTTCAAGAAGGACCTGTTCGCGACCCTGGTCCGCGAGGCACCGTCGCACGCACTGCTGCTCAGCTCGTCTTCGGCGATCCCCTCGACGGCGTTCACGGGAGACCTGGACGACGCTTCCCGGGTCCTCATCGGGCACCCGTTCAACCCGCCGCACCTGATCCCGCTGGTCGAGGTCGTCCCCGGCGAGCGTACCGGTGCCGAGTCGGTCGACCGGGCCGTCGAGTTCTACCGGTTCGTCGGCCGCACTCCGGTGGTGGAACGCAAGGAGATCCCCGGGTTCGTCGGCAACCGGCTGCAGAACGCGCTGAGCCGCGAGGCCATCTACCTGGTGGAACAGGGTGTCGTGTCACCGTCCGAAGTGGACGCGGTGATGACGAACTCGCTCGGCATCCGCTGGTCGACGGTCGGGCCGTTCCTCGGCTCGCACCTGGGCGGCGGCCCCGGCGGTTACCGCCACATGGCCGAGCACATCGGCAAGTCGATGAAGAAGATGTGGGCCGGTCTCGGCCAGCCCTCGCAGAGCCCCGAAGAACAGGAACGGCTCATCGAAGCCGTGGAATCCGCTTACGGCTCCTCCACGTACTCGGAACTCGCCGAGGCGCGCGACCGCAAGCAGCTCGCGGTGCTGTCCGCTTTGGACAACGCCGGCAAGGAGGAGAACTGATGGAAGACCAGCTGACCGCCGACTTCTACGACTACGAAGCCCTGCTGCCGGACGAGGAGCGCAAGCTGCTGCTCAAGGCGCGTGACTTCATGCGCACCGAGGTCAAGCCGCTCGTGAACGAGTACTGGGCGAAGGGCGAATTCCCGCACGAGCTCGTCGGCAAGTTCCGTGAGCAGGGCCTCGCCGGGCTGCCCTACGAGGGCTACGGCGAGCACCTCCCGGCCACCAGCCACCTGCTCAGCGGGATGATGGCGATGGAGATGACCCGCACGGATCCCTCCGTGGCCACGTTCTTCGGTGTCCACAACGGACTCGCGATGTACAGCATCTACTCCGGCGGCGACCAGGAGCAGCGCGACCGCTGGCTCCCGTCGATGGCGGCGATGGACAAGATCGGCGCGTTCGCGATGACCGAGCCGCTCGGCGGTTCCGACGTCGCGGGCGGCATGCGCACCACGGCGCGGCGTGACGGCGACACCTGGATCCTCAACGGCGCCAAGAAGTGGATCGGGAACGCGACCTTCGCCGACCTGGTCATCGTGTGGGCCCGCGACGAGGACGACAACAACGTCAAGGGTTTCGTGGTCGAGAAGGACTCTCCCGGATTCGTCCCGGTCAAGATCGAGAACAAGTTCGCGTTCCGGATCGTGGAGAACGCGGAGATCACACTGACCGACGTCCGGGTGCCGGAGGCCAACCGGCTGCAGGGCATCGACTCGTTCCGCGATGTCGCGGAGATCCTGCGCGCGACCCGCGGTGGCGTTGCCTGGCAGGGGCTGGGCGTGATGATCGGCGCCTACGAACTCGCGCTGGACTACGCCAAGGAGCGTAAGCAGTTCGGCCGTCCGATCGCCCGGTTCCAGATGGTGCAGGACATGCTGGTGAAGAGCCTCGGCAACATCACCGCGTCGTGGGGCATGCTCGTGCAACTGGCCCGCTTGCAGGACGCCGGGATCTTCAAGGACGAGCACTCGTCGCTGGCGAAGGCGTTCGTGACCTCGCGGATGCGGGAGGTCGTCGCCTGGGGCCGCGAGATCTTCGGCGGCAACGGGATCGTGCTGGACAACGACATCATGCGGTTCTTCACCGACGCCGAGGCGATCTACTCGTTCGAAGGCACCCGGGAGATGAACACGCTGATCGTCGGGAAGGCCATCACCGGCCAAAGCGCCTTCGTGTAAACCGCACTTGCGCGTGAAGGCCCCCTTCCCTCGGTTGTGGTTCTCTTCACGAGCAGGGCAAGCGTGGCGTACTCGTGTTGTGAAAGCCTCGTTCGCAACGGTGAAAGTTGCGAACGAGGCTTTCACAACACCGTTGTCCTGGGTCCCGCCGTCCCTGGCCAGGGCTGAAGGTTCAGACACCGTGTGGGTCTGGTCGCACCAGACTTTCCGGGGCGTCGCGAAAGCCACTTTCGGGACATCAGAAGTCCCGAAAGTGGCTTTCGCGACACGACCGCTCGGCGTCGGACGCGGCGAAGGACACCTTTGACCTACCCCTCGACAAGTGATCAGCGTAGGGAAGGAGGCCTTCACGGATTTAGCGGTACTTGTTACCGCAGGTGTCCTGGTCACCGGAGGAGAAGCCGTCCCGGAAGGCCGCCACCCTGGCGAAGCCCGCCGGGAGCGTCCGGCCCCGGACGTCCGCCGCGATCAGGCTGTTCCGCGTCAGCATTTCGGCGACGGCCTCGTCGAGGTCTCCCGGCGACAAGGTGAGCGATCCGCGTTTACCGTCCACAATGGTCGATGCCCAGAACCCCGTGAGGCAGGCCGTGCGCTGCGCGGCCACCGGCCCGTCGAGCCGGAAACCGCCCTCCTGCTGGACGGCGAGGGTGTAGCGCGACGCGACCTCGGCGAACGCGGCGAAGTCACCGATCCCGCCCTGCCGCCCCCTGCGCGGCGGGGTGCCGATGCGGACGAGGCCGTCGAGGTCGAGGTTGATCTGGTTGGACTCCGAGCAGTAGGACGCGAGCGCGTCCTCCGTCGTCACCCCGCAGGCCGCTCCGGTGGTGAGCGTCGGCGGGGTGGCCGCGAGCCGGAAAGCCTGCCGCAAGCTGGTGGTGAGATCGGCCAGTGCTTCGCGGTCATCGAGACGGACGTTCTCCGCCGCCGCCCGCTCGTTCGCCGCAGCCGAGCCGAAACCGCCTTGGGTGCTGCGGCCTTCGATCTCCCGCTCGTCGATCATCGCGCAGCGGGCGGGCCCGTCGGTGAAGCCGAACTGGAACGCGGAAACCCGATCGAAGGCGTTGCCGTGCGCGCCGTCGTCGTCGAAGGCGACCCCGGCGGAGTCGCGGATCTGGAACAACGCGGTGAGCACCTCGTTGAGCCCGCGGCCAGTGGAGACCTGGAACATCGGCGACTTGCCCTCGGCGACCCAGCGGAGATACGCGCCGGTGTAGCAATCGGCCTGCTGTTCCTTGACGATCGACGGCGTCGCCGCCGGAAGGCCCAGCCGGAACTGGACCGCGTGGCCGATCTCGTGGGCGAGCACCGCCATGACCGCCGCCGGGCCGATGGAGTCGTTGAGCATCGGCAGCAGTTCCCCGCGATCCCAGGCGACGATGTCTTGGCCCGAGCAGTAGAACGCGTTCACTAACCCGGCTGTCGTGGCTCCGCAGATCACACGACCGCGGCCCGCCGAGTCGTAAGAGGCGAGGGTGGCCAGTGGCCGGAAGTCACGGTTGAAGACCGCCGGCAGGTGCTCGCGCCAATACCGCTGGACGTCGGCGACGGCGTTGGCCGCGAGCTTGTCGATCTCGCCGCCGTCCCCGCCGTCGACCGGCAGCGCGGCGTCGAGCACGCCGGGCTTGAGCCCACTGGGCCCGTCGGTGATCTCGAGCCCGGCGACCCGGGTGGGGTCCACCGGTTGTGCCGCTCCCCCTACCGTCGCGGCACAACCGGTGAGGAACAGAGACAGGCTTGCCACGATCGCCCAACCGGATCGACGCTTCATCACACCATTCCCGTCTCTGGTTTGGTTCAGCCGAAGAAAATCGAGGTGACCTTGTCCTCGAAGTTCACCTTCGCGAGATCCCGCACGTCACCTTCGATGACGAGCGACTTGCCCTTGCAGTCCTTTTCGGACCACAGCTTGAGCGAACCGGCGGCGGAGACCGATGACGTCACGCCAGGGCGGGCGACGTTCTGGCAGCCCTTGCCCGCGAGTCCCTGCGACGGCTCGTCGTCGCTGAAGTTCCTGCCGTCGAAGAGAACCGCGCTGGACGCGGGCTTCTGCGGCGGCGTGGTCTCTTCCTGCTGCCCACCCTGTGCTTTCTGGCCGTTCGGGGCGAGCCCGAACCACGTCCCGCCGACACCCTGACCGAGCGTGTCACCGGGCTTGGTGTCCTTCGCGAACCGGTACGCGGGCCAGCCGCCGACGGTCAGCTGCAGGGTGCCGTCGGCGCGCTTGACCGTGCCGACGGCGGATTTCTTGATCCCCGCCAGGAAAACCTTGCTCCCCGAGGTGACGAGCACCGGCGGCCAGGCCTTGGCGCAGTCGCCGTCGCAGGCCGACTTCGACGGCTTGGCGGTGTCCTTGTCGAAGCGGTACAACGTCAGGCCCGCGCCGTTGACCACCACCGGGTCGAGCGCGCCTGCTTTGGCGGCCTTGAGCTGCACCCATTTGCGGGCGACGTTCTGGTCGGCGGTCCCGGGCGTCCCGTCGGAACCCGTTGCCCAGTCACCGGTCTTGGGCGGCGCGTTGTTGGCCTTCGCGGTCCCGGCGAGGAAGGACAACTCGTTGGCGACCTGCTCGACCGGTACCGGTGCCGTCGGCAGCGCGGTGTTCTGCGTGCCGCAGGCGGCGAGCGACAACGCCCCGGCGGCGGCGAGCACGGCGATCGGCAGAACTCTTTTGCTGAGCACGATTCTTTCTCCCCTGCACCCTGGGTTCCAGGCTCTCTGGAACTCCCCTACGCCATCGACACGGACGGCGGCGGGATGCGGTTCAAAAGAATCTTGGGGACTTTCGCGCTCGGCACGAAACCGCGGTCAGAGGACTAATAAACGCGGAAGGCGATTGGGTCGGGTGCGAGCGGAGCGCAGGTACGTGAAGGCCCCCTTCCTGTACCTAGGCGCAAGGAAGGGGGCCATCACGTACTTCGAGCGACCAGGGGCCGGTGAGGCGTCGGTCCAGGTGGTCGTGAGTGGCGATTCGGGTTAGGGCCAAGGGTGTCTTGGTCACCTACCGGCCTCTGGCTGCGGCCGTTCACGAGTCCGGGCAGTGAAGGGCCCCTTGCCTACCTTGACCGTAGGGATGGAGGCCTTCACTACGGTCGTGATCGCCACGGCCGCCACTTTCACCCCACCCGCACCCGCAGCCACACCCGCAGTCACAGCGGCCACGCGTGAAGGCGCCTACCTGAGTTCGGCCGAAGAAACGCGACCCTCACGCCTTTCCCAAGTACGTGATGGCCCCCTTCCTTGCGCTAGGCGCAAGGAAGGGGGCCATCACGTACTTCAAGCGGCCACGGCGCAGGTACCAAGTCGGCTGGGTTGGTCGCCTAGTTGACACAGCCCGCCGAGGCAGGCGGCGCGGAAGACGTGGAAGACGAGGGCGGAGCGGCGACCGAGGAAGTGGCCGCCACCGGCTTGATCCCGATCCCGCCGGTCGGCTCCCCCACCGCGGCGACGTTCGTCGACGTCAGCGTGGCGTTCACGAACGCCTTCACCTGAGCGGGATCCACCTTCACCGCGTCGCCGTCGGAAGGCGTCGGCAGGGAAAGGCTCTGGATCGGGATCGTCTGGAACTTGATCGCCCCCGAACTCATCCCCCGCAACTGCTGCGCGAAGCTCAGCACGTCCCAGCCGCGGTCGAGCACGACCGCCCCCTGGATCGCGCCGGTCAGGGCGCTCAGCCTGGTGGGGTCGGTGAACGTCCCCGCGTCCAGCATGGTCTTGGCCATGCTCGAAAGGAACGCCTGCTGCCGCGCGATGCGGTCGAGGTCGCTGGGCAACCCGTGCCGCTGTCGTACGAAAGCGAGCGCCTGCGGCCCGGAAAGCAGCTGCTTCCCCGCCGGGAACGAAGCCCCCGAGAACTTGTCCTGGACAGGTTCCTTGAGGCAGACCTCGACACCGCCGATGGCTTCGCTCAGCGCGGAGAACCCGGCGAGGTTGACGGCGGCGTAGTGGTTGATGCTCAGCCCGGTGAACTGCTCGATCGTCTGGATCGTGAGTTTGGCGCCCGCTTCGTTGGCCTTGACCTCGAGCTGGGGACCGCTCAGGCCCTGGGCGCGCAGCGAGCTCATCGCGGCGTTCTTGCCACGACTGTAGGCGGAATTGATCTTGTGCTTGCCGAAGCCGCCCGCGATGTCCACATAGGAATCGCGCGGGATGGAGATGGCGGTGGCCGCGGCGCCGCCCGCCGGGATGTGGACCACGATCATGGTGTCGGTGGTGTCGCCGCCGTCGTCGTCGGCTCCGGCGTGCAACGTGTCGAGCACGTTCTGCGGCAACGGGTTCCCGTAAGTGTCGGTCCGGGAATCGATCCCGACGAGGAGGATGTTCTGCGCCACCTTCAGCGGCTCGCCCGCCGGACCGTCGGGCACCTGAGCGGAGGGCGCGATCACGTCGGCCGTGACGATGCCTTCGTCCAAACGGCTCAACTGGGTCCACGCGAAACCCGTGACCCCCAGTACGGCCGTCGACACCAGGCCCAGTGCGACGCGGCCGCCGATCCGCCGTCCTCGCGACGTGAGCAGCACGACCTTCTCCCCGCTTCCGTGAATGATCCCCCGCATTCGAGGATCACCGCGTTAGCTGGGAATTACCTGAGAAACGTGTCATAACCGGGTCTTAAAGCCCGTTCGGCCCAGCAGAAGTGATCAAGCAGACAACCGGCCGCGACACCGAGTGCCGGACCGACCGCGCAGCGCTCCCTAACGGGGCATCCGGCGCCAGATCGCGCGAGGCACCACGCGCATCACCGCGAACACCAGCCTCAGCAGTCCCGGCACCCACACGGTATCCCGGCGTTTCCGGATTCCGGCGACCGTCGCGTCCGCGACCTGATCGGGCGTGCTCGAGAACGGCGCCGGGGACATGCCCTCGGTCATCCGGCCGATCACGAACCCGGGCCGGACGAGCAGGAGGTGCACGCCGGTGCCGTGCAGGGCGTCGGCCAGGCCGCTCGCGAAACCGTCGAGGCCCGCCTTGGCCGAACCGTAGACGTAGTTCGCCCGCCGGACCCGCACCCCGGCGACCGAGGAGAACACCACGAGGCTTCCGCTGCCTTGCTCACGAAGCACTTTGGCCACATGCGTCAGCACACTCACGTGAGCCACATAGTCGGTGTGCACGATCGCGACGGCGTGCTCGACATCGGTTTCGGCACGCGCCTGGTCGCCGAGGATCCCGAAAGCGGTGACAACGACGTCCAGCGGGCCGTGCTCCGCGACGACCTTCTCCAGGAACGGGCCGTGCCCGGCGAGGTCGTCGGCGTCGAACTCGACGACGTCGACCGTCTTCGCTCCCGCGGCCAGCAGCCGTTCGGTCTCCGCGCCGAGGTCCGCGCTCCGCCGTGCGGCGAGCACGATCTTGCGCGCCCCGCCCTTGGCGAGCCGCTCCGCGACCGCGAGACCGATCTCGCTGCGCCCGCCCAGTACCAGCACCGTTCCACTCACCCGCCGCAGTCTGCCAGGCGGTTCGGGGCCGCCGGCCAGTGGCACGGTTCACAAACTGCAATTTTGCAGTATCTGCATCTTTGTGCGTATCGTGGTGCTCATGCCCGAACCCGTCAAAGGCCTCCGCGAGCGCAAGCGGCTGGAAACCCACCGCGCACTGGCGACCACCGCCGTCCGGCTCGTCGCCGAACGAGGTCTGGACCAGGTGACGGTCGAGGACATCAGCGCGGCGGCGGGGGTCTCGTCTCGCACCTTCTTCAACTACTTCGCGTCCAAAGAGGACGCTGTCGTCATCGCGCACGCGGACAACGCCGAACGTTCGCAGCGCGTCATCGAGAAGTTCCTCGCCGCGCCGAAGGAAGTCAGCATCCCGCGCGCTTTCGTCGCCGCACTGAAAGAGGACTTCGCCCAGATCGACGAGAACCGCGAAGAGTGGCTCGGCCGGATGAAGGCGATCCAGGAGAACGCCACCCTGCATTCGCGCGCGGTGGCGATGAACCACGACACCATCGCGCCGACCATCGAGGCGATCGCGCGCCGCGCCGGCGTGGATCCCCGGGACGACCTGTATCCGACGTTGCTGTTGTCCACGCTCGGCGGCGCCGTCAACGCCGTGCTCATCCTCTGGTCCCGGCACGACGGCCGGGTGTCCGCGCTCGACCTGCTGGACGAAGCCGTCGAAATGCTTCTCGCCGGGCTCCCGGAGCCCGGCGGCCGCGCGCGCTGACGCGCCCGGCATCCCAGAACACGAAGGGGGACGACCATGTCCGCATCCATGACCGAATCACGAGAACCGGAATCGCCACCGGATTCGATGGGCCGCAAACAGGTCCTCGAAGCCATGTCGGGGCTGATGATGGGCATGTTCGTCGCCATCCTCGCCTCGACGGTGGTCGCGAACGCGCTGCCGCGGATCGTTTCCGAACTCGGCGGCTCGCAGTCGTCCTACACCTGGGTGGTCACCACCGAACTGCTCGCGATGACCGCGACGGTTCCGCTCTGGGGCAAGCTTTCCGACCTGTACAACAAGAAGCTGCTGATCCAGCTCTCGCTCGGGCTGTTCGTGGTCGGCTCGCTGGTCGCCGGGTTCGCGGGCAACATCGAGCTCCTGATCGGCAGCCGGGTCGCGCAGGGCATCGGCGCGGGCGGGCTCACCGCGCTCGCGCAGGTGATCATGGCGGCCATCGTTTCGCCGCGTGAACTCGGTAAGTATTCGGGCGTCTTCGGTGCCGTCTTCGCGGTCGGGACGATCGCGGGCCCGCTGATCGGCGGCGTCATGGTGGACACCTCGTGGCTCGGCTGGCGCTGGTGCTTCTTCCTCGGCGTGCCGTTCGCGATCGCGGCGATCCTGCTGCTGCAGCGCACCTTGAACCTGCCGACGGTCCGGCGTGACGTGAAGGTCGACTACCTCGGCGCGTTCCTGATCATGGCAGGGGTCTCGACCCTGCTGGTCTGGTCTTCGCTGGCCGGGCACCAGTTCGCGTGGGGCTCGGCGTGGACGGCCGGCCTGGTGACCGCGGGCGTGCTCATCCTCGCCCTCGCCGTCTACGTCGAGTCGAAGGTGGCCGAGCCGATCCTGCCGCTCGGGCTGTTCCGCAACCGCACGGTCACCCTGACCACCCTCGCGAGCTTCCTCGTCGGCGTCGCGATGTTCGGCGGAACGGTGTTCCTGTCGCAGTACTTCCAGCTGTCGCTCGGCAAGTCGCCGACGGTGGCCGGGCTGCTGAGCCTGCCGATGATCTTCGGCCTCCTCGTGTCGTCCACGGTGTCGGGCCAGCTGATCAGCCGGACCGGCAAGTGGAAGAGCCACCTGCTGCTCGGCTCGGCCTTGATGACGGCGGGCCTCGCCCTGCTGGGCACGCTCGACTCCAAGACGAACCTCGTCGTCCTCGGCGCCTACATGGTGGTGCTGGGCGTGGGCGTCGGCATGCTGATGCAGAACCTGGTCCTGGTGGCGCAGAACGACGTCGACGCACAGGACCTCGGCACGGCGACCTCCACGCTGTCGTTCTTCCGCAGTCTCGGCGGCTCGATCGGGGTCAGCGCGCTGGGCGCGGTGCTCGCGAACCGGGTCACCGCGCTGATCACCGAGGACCTCGGGCCGCTGCCCGGTGGCGGCGAAGGCGGCGCGGTGCCGAACATCGCCACGCTGCCCGAACCGGTCGCGAACGTCGTCCGCAACGCGTACGGGGAAGCGACCAGCGAGTTGTTCCTGATCAGCGCGCCGATCGCGCTGCTGGTCATCGTCGCCGTCGCCTTCCTCAAGCACAAGCCGCTCAAGACCCAGTCGGGGAACGAGCGGCTGGCCGAGGAGACGGCCGCCGACGCCGTCGCCTGACCACCACGAGAGAGGGGCCCGGTTCACCGAACCGGGCCCCTCTTTTTTCGCGCGCGAAAACAACGGACGGAAATTCAGTCGCGCGTTCGAGTGGATTCAGGCAGCGCTGCCGACACGAATCGGGCGGCGCCGCTCGCTACCGGTCAGCCCGCCGAAAACGCCATGGGCGAGTCCGTTGTCCAAGGCGTAGGCCAGGCAGGCCGAAATCACCGGGCACCGTGCGCACACGGCCTTCGCCCTGTTCGCCTGCCGTGCGCCGGGACCGGTTTCGGTGACCGGGAAGAACAGTTCGGGATCCTCACCGCGGCAAGCGGCCTCACTCAGGTCACCGGCCATCCTCGTTTCCATTTTCCTATCACCTCCTTTTCTTCGATTTTCCCTTCCGCGTCAAACGACTTCCGCTCGAAGCCGGGTATCCACCCCGGTACGTGGCGCAAACATCACCTTCACCGAATCGTTACACTCAGCGGCCCGCTCACTGCACCTGTCCTGTGAGGGCATTCGCGTCAGGCGGCTGGGAGCGGTGAGTGCGGGTGATGGGCCAGGAAGAGTTCGACGAGTTCTTTCACAGCGAATTTCCGCTGCTCACCGGCTTCTTGTGCAAGGCGGGCTTCGCGCTCGACCCGGCGCGGGACGCGGCGGCGGAGGCGATGCTCAACGCCTACGAGGACTGGCAGACCATCAACCAGCCGAAATCATGGGTTCGCCGCGTCGGGCACCGGCGTGCGAAGGAACAGACCGCGGTCCGGGCCGACTGGGCCTTCGCCGACGCCGGCCGGGAGGACAAGCTCACCGTCCTCGCCGACGAGGCGTCCTCCGTCCTGACCATGCTGGGGCGGCTGCCGAAACGCCAGCAGCTCGGCATGGCCTGGTCACTGGACGGCTTCACCTCCCGGGAGATCGCCGGGGTGCTCGGGATCGCGGACGAGGCCGTCAGCGCGACGCTGCGTCACGCGCGCGGCCGGCTGGAGGAGCACGACCCCGGGTTCGTCGGCCGCCTGGACAGCGCCAACGGGGCCTTCGTCGACGCGCTGCGGGTGGGGCTCGACGTCGAAGACACCCTGTCCCGGATCAAGAACCGCGCGATGATCCGGGACCTGGCCCTGGTGGAGCCGGGCACCCCGACGGAGGCGGAGCCCGAGCAGGTGACGCCGGATCACTGGTACACCCTCGACGGTCCCGTCGCGGCCGCGGGACAGGGCGACCGGCGCGCGCTGGACCACCTGCTGACCACCATCCGCCCGATCGTGATCCGGTACTGCCGGGCACGGATCGGCAGACAGGAACGGACGTACGCCTCGGCGGACGACGTCGCGCAGGAGGTCTGCGTGGCGATCCTCCGCGCGCTGCCCACCTACCGCGAACGAGGACGGCCGTTCCTCGCCTTCGTCTACGGCATCGCCCAGCACAAGGTCGCCGACGCCCGCCGCGCCGCCGCCCGCAACCGCACCGAACCCGTCGCCGAAGTCCCCGACGGGGTCTCGGATACCGCGAGCCCCGAACAACACGCGCTGCACAACGAACTGAGCGACCGGATGGGGGAACTGCTGCGGATCCTGCCGGACAAGCAGCGGGAGATCGTCGTGTTGCGGATCGTCGTCGGCCTTTCGGCGGAGGAGACCGCCGGCGTGGTCGGATCGACGGCGGGTGCCGTGCGGGTGGCGCAGCACCGGGCTTTGACGCGGCTCCGCAAGATTCTCACCGACGAGTGACCTCGTGAGTGGCAGGGACGGTTCTAACCGTCCTTGCCACTCACGAGACCCAGCGCGTTCACGGACGGCAGCGTTCCGCGGTCGCCGCGGCCGTCTTCAGTTCGGGCGCTCCCAGAATGGCCGCGACCGGGTCGAGCGCGCCGTTCGTGTCCTTCTGGGCGGCGATGAGCCCCTCGACCGCCCGGCCCTGTGCCGCGGTGTCGTTCTTCCCGGACGCGTCCAGGTCGGCCTTCGCCTTCACGGTCTTGTCGCGCGCCGCGGTGTACTTCCCGAGGAACTCCTGCTTCGCCGTCTCCCCCGCCGGAACCGGCGAGGCGGGCAGGGCGCTGAGACCGTCGACCGTCTTGGACAGAATGGTCGAGTAGTGCCCGAGCTGGTCGCTCGTGCTCTTCTTGATGGCCTCGACGGTTTCACCGCTCGCCGAAGGCATCTTGTTGTTGCCGTCGACGAAATCCCGGACCGCGCCGCAGAATCCGTTCATCCAGGCCACCGTCGCGGCCGAATCCGCGGCGGGTGACGAGGTCGTCACCGGCGGGGGCGCCGGGGCGGCCTGCGGTGCCGGGTCCGGCGCGCAACCGGCCAATGCCATCGCGGCCAGGGCGATTCCCGCCGCACCCAGGAACCCGGCCGATGTCTTGTGGGCAGCGCACATGTCTGTTTCCCTCTCTTCCGGCTGGTGTTCCCGGCCGGCGCGAGGACTGTGACATGCGGGAACGCGCGCGGTCTGCGTCATCTGACTCAGAACGGACGGGCGGCGCTCGAACTCGTAACGTTCGAGGCACGGCGACCGGACGGCGTAACGGGGTGCCGACAGGTGGCGAGTACAGCATTACCCCTGTTCGCTTCGAGGGCACCCAGCCGGGGAGGCAGCACCATGGCCATCAAGATCATCGCAGCGCGGCTCGAAGGCGGGAAGTTCCACGAAAGCATCACGAAACTGCGCTGGATCAACCCCGGCAGCGGCGAGACCGGCGAGAGTTTCGTTTCGGCGATCGTGGCGTGGATCGAGGACGACGACGGGAAGGCCTACGTGGACGAGGGAATCCACCGGGTGGCGGTGGAGATCATCAAGCCGACCTTCGGCCCCGAGTTCCTCCGCACGCGGGCGGACGGGATCTGGAAGAACAACCTGCTGGAGCTCCCCCGCTTCTGAGGCGGAATCGACGTAGTCGTCGAGTAGTCAACGCGATGCTGCCGCTCCGGCGTCGATGACCGATCCGGCCGCGTCAGAAGCTGCCACTGCCGTAGTTGCTCGAGGGCCCGCCGTGGTACTTCGACCAGATCTGCGGACTACTCGGGTCGTGGGGATGTGCGATGATCACTTCGCCGGTGAGCCGCGCCCACCCCGATACCACGGTTTGGTATTTCTCCTCCAACGCACGAGCGGTCTCCTGCCCCCAACGCACTCCGGTGTAGCGATGTTCGGCCCGTTCCGCGGTCAGCGCGGCGTGGACCTCCTGCGCGGTATGGCTATTGCCGCCTTCGGCGTCCAGGCTCCTCAGATAGATCCAGAAGCTGCGGCGTCCGCCTGAGTGCTTGCGAATCTCGTAGGCCCACACCGGGCCGGACACGCCATCGATGGCCTCCGCACGCTTCTTCCTGGCCAGCTCCTCCTCTCGTCGTTCGCGCTCCTTCTCCCGCATGGCGTACTCCTCCAGGTAGCCGGGAAGGTCACCCATGCTCTTCTGGTGGGCCGCGAGAGCGGCATTGAAGTCCGACCGTAGCCGCGCGCTCGCCACGTCATATCCCTTTCGCAGCAACCAGTTCCGCCGTGCGTACTTGATCCGCCACCTCAGGCCACCCCGGAACGGCGCCCGCAGGTGGCGGCTGACGGCTTCCTCACGTTCCTGCAAGGCGTGGATCTCCACCAGCAGTCGGTCGGTCGCCGAGCACCAGCGATCTCGGTCCTCCCGATTCGCTCTGACGAGTCTGTCCGAGATGGAGTGTGATGAACGGGAGGCCTTGGCGCACAGCAACCGGCTGTGCTCACTCAGTTCGGCGCCGACCACGTCGACCGTCCAGCCGCCCAGCAGGCTCCCGAGCTCGGTGACATAAAAGTCGAACTCCACTAATTCTCCTTAAAGATGCCGAACAACCCGTTTGATGAACAACACGTCCCGCTGGTACGCCACCGCACTCCACAGCCACACGACGGTGAGCGCATCACCTGACCGGTGAAGGGATCGTGCGGCCACCGATGGTGATCGTGCCCGTGACACGTGCTGTCTGGAGTACATTGCCGCGGACGTCGCCACCGATCGAATTCGCATCTGCCGGGCCTATTTCGCCGATGACGTTGTGCCGGCCGAGCTGGGCGACGTCACCGAACACGATGCCGGTGATGGTTGCGCCGTCCCACATGACCACATTGCCGTACACGTTGCCGTCGATGGTCCCGCCCTTCATGAACACGTCGCCACGCACGTCACCGTGGATGAATTCGTCCATGAGGGGATTGGCGCGCAGCTCGTGACTTCCGTCCGCTTTCAAGTAGGTGCAGTGGTTCTGCTCCTCGGGTAGTGGCGCACCACCTCGGGCATAGCTGAGCGCGGCGTGAATCGCGGCGGCGCCGAGGGCGGCGGCCACCGCGATCACCGAGCCGACCGCGGGGTAGATACCGCCGCAGCCCTCGTTTCCCGAGCTGTCCAGGGTGTTGACCAGACCGCTGGTGCACTGGGCGAGCGCGGTGGCCGGGGTGAACAGCAGCCCGGTGAAGACGGTGGTCACGAGGAGGGTGACCCGCCCGAGCACGTCACGCATGTCGGACCCTTCCCGTGCGGATTTCGTGGCCGGTCTTGAGGTCTTGGATGTGCCGCCGCAGCGGTGCGAGGTCCACGTCCGCCCGGTCGGGGTCCTGGCGTGCCTGGTGCCAGTGGCACATGCCCAGGTCGAGCTGAGCCTGGTACAGGCGGGACAGCCGGCGGTAGGCACGCGGACCGCCGTACCGGAAGGCGTCGACGCCGGCGCGGAACCGGCGAGCGGGGTTGAGGAGCACCGGCAGTTCGGCGGTGGTGACCGCGGCGTGCCCGCTGTTCGCCTCGTGTCGGAGTTCGACGGTGAGCGCGGCGCTCTGGTAACGCAGGCCTCGGCGCAGCAGCACTAGGTACATGACGAGGAGCGGACCGAGGAGCAGCAGGGCCAGGAGCGGCAACACGACCATGGCGAACACCGGCTCGCTGACGCGGAACATCAGCGGCAGCAAAGAGATCAGGCTGTTGTACAGGTAGTGGCCGCAGATCGCGGTCAGCAGGCCGCAACCGATCACGGCGAGCCTCGTCCTCGGGTTCCGCACCTGCCGGGCGGCACCGATCGCCGCGCCGACCAGCGCCGAGAAGGCCACATGCATCACCATGATCCCGACCACCTGTCGCAGCCAGTGCTGATAGACGGCGCCGCCCGTGCCCGGGGCGGACATGTACAACACGGATTCGAGGAAGTTGAACCCCAGGCCGACACTGGCACCGACGACGAGACCGGACACCACGTCGGTGACCCACCGCCGCGCCACGACGGCGATCAGCAGCACGCCGACGCCCTTGGCCAGTTCCTCGAAGACGGGCGCTTTGACACCGTCGATGATCGCGACGAACCTGGTGAAGCCCAGCAATTGATCGCTCAAGGAGTTGTACAGGACCGGCAGCGCCATTCCGTATCCGACGGCAACCGCCGCACCCCAGCCGAATCCGGCGATCAGGATCCGGAACGGCATCCGCCGATGGCGTTGCATCCGGTGCACGGCCCAGAACGCGATCGCCGTCGTGGGCAGCGAGAGCAGCGCCGCGGACACCAGGTCCGCCCCGCTCTCGGCCCTCGCGTGGATCATCTTGATCAGGAGCGCGATCGGCGGCAGACCGCACGCGAGTGCGATCCACAGCTGACTGTTCCTGTCCCGTCGCCGCAGTCGCTCACCGTCGGCGGCACGGCTGGGGTGGAGTCGGTCGCCGCCCAGGATCAGGCACGCCAGCAGCAGGGCACTGAGGCCGGCGTTCATGTTCGCGGTGACCATCTCCGACACCTGGTACTCCGGCTGGGCGAATTGCACGGCCGCCACCATCAGATGGAAGGCGGACAGCGTGGCCAGCGCCGCTGCCATGACCACCAGGGCGCGCGTCACCGGTGCGTCGGGGGTGGCGAGCCAACGACGGCGCACCGCCCGATACAGGACGACGAGCATCAGGAGCCGGATGACGTTCAGAAATACGGCGGCGAACGACCGGGACGTCTTGGTCTTCGTGAGTCCGAAGCTGTCGGAGAACGCGCCGGCCGGAATCTCCAGTGCCGGTTTGGTCAGGAACAGCAGGAACGGCACCAGAGCGAGGACGCCACCGATCACCGCGCAAATCACCAAGATCCGCCGGTGCGGATCAGGTTCGTACCCCACCCTCTGTCCGGCTTCCCCGCCGCGGGAATCACCCACGAGTTCCCGGCTCACGACCGACTCACCCCTTCCGGCGACCGAGACCGCCGATGTCTCCCCCGCCGGACGCGGCCGACGAAGGGCCGCGCGTCGTGCACGACCCCGAGCACGCGCGCGCCCACGGCGACCAGCAACGAGGTACCACCGATCCACGCGGACAGGGTTCCGTCCGACACCGCACCGGCAGGCTGGGTCGAGACCGCGCCGGTGGGGTCGTAGACGACGTCCAGCCGAGCACCTTCACCGGCGGCACGGTAGGACAGAGACACGTTCTCCTCGCGTTCGTCCCCGCAGGCGAGACGATGGTCGTGGTAAGTGTCCGTGGTCGTGCTCCAGTGCTCCCCGTCATAGGTTCGGATCGGCACGCGACGGGTCTGGATGTCGAGCACCGTGCAGGACGTGCGGACGCCGCGTTCGGACAACGCCGCGTCGTGCACCCCCTCCCACGCCGCGAAAGCGGCGATCACCGTGGCCGCCGCCCCCGCCATGACCCATCCCAGCGGTGCGGCGAGGAGAATGGAGGTCAGCCAGAGCAACAAGCCGACGCCGAGCAGGACACCGCCCAGCACGCGCGATGAGTGCGCGCACAGCCAGGCCCCGGCCAGCGACGAGGCGACCACGAGTACCGGCTGGACCACGGCGATGACCGACTGCGGCACCGGCCCACCGGGGTGAAGCCTCATGCGTTCGTCCTCCGTCCTGAGGCCGTCACGTGCGTCGGCCCTTGGGACTACTACTGTGGGTGATCAGTCCTGTACGTATCTCGCGTCAATCTTGAATCGGCAGGTAAGAGGGGGTCTTGGAGTGCAGCCAGGAGGTGTCGTGGGGGTCGAGTTCGCCGTTCTCGGCGACGTCCGTGTCCAGGTCGACGGACAGGATCTGGACATCGGGCACGCGCGCCAGCGGTCCGTGCTCGCCGTCCTGCTTGCCGAGGCCGGCCACAAGGTGACCGCCACCCAGCTGGTCGACCGTGTGTGGGGAGAGCGGGCCCCTCTTCGAGCTCGGGATGCCCTCTACAGCTACCTCTTCCGGCTCAGGACCGCCCTGCGGGACGTCGCGGGGTTCGACATCGCTCACCGAGGTGGCGGATACGTGCTGCAGATCGACATCGAGACCGTCGACCTGTACCTGTTCCGCAGCCTGCTCGGACAGGCTCGCGAAGCGGTCGAAGAACGGCGAGCGCTGGCCCTGTTCGACCGCGCGTTGCGGCTGTGGCGAGGTGTGCCCTTCGCCGAGTCGGACAGCCCCTGGCTGGCGTCGGTGCGCGATCGACTGCAGAAGGAGCGGTACACCGCCCAGGTCGAGCGTCACGACGTGGCACTGAATCTCGGGATGCATGCCGAACTACTGGCCGAGCTGACCACCGCGACGGCCGCGAACCCGTTCGACGAGCGACTCGCCGGTCAGCACCTGCTCGCCCTGTACCGATGCGGGCGCCGGGCGGAGGCGTTGACGCAGTACCGCACGTTCCACGCCCGGCTCGTGGCGGAGATCGGAGTCGAGCCCGGCGATCAGCTGCGACGTCTGCATCAGCAGATGCTCGCCTCGCAGGTGCCGCCGCCCGCCGCCCACCGCGCTCAGGCCCCGCAGCCGGTGCCGGTGCCACGGCAGCTACCGGCGGCATCACCGTGGTTCATCTCCCGCACCCGCGAACTCGGTCTGCTCGACAACGCGCTGAACGACGCCGCCGGCGTCGTTCTGGTGACGGGTATCGGAGGATCGGGCAAGACGTCGTTGGCACTGCACTGGGCGCACCGCGAGGCCGGGCGGTTCCCCGACGGGCAGCTGTACGTGAACCTCCGCGGATTCGATCAGGTGGGCAGACCGCTGTCTCCGGCCGATGTGCTGCACGGGTTCTTGGAGGCGCTGGGCGTGCCGGCAGAGCACGTCCCGGCCGGTACGGACGCGCGGGCCGCGCTCTACCGCAGTCAGCTGGCCCGCCGACGAGCGCTGGTGCTGCTGGACAACGCCTACGACGCCGACCAGATCCGGCCCCTCCTGCCAGGTGGCGCGGATTGCCTCACGGTGATCACCAGCCGTGACCGGGCCACCGATCTGATCACCCACGAGGGAGCCGTGCCCGTCCCCCTGACCGTGCTCGACGAGGTCGAGGCCGTGTCACTTCTCACCAAGCGGCTGGGACTCGACCGGGTGGCCGCCGAACCCGACGCGGTGGCGCGACTCGTCGCGCACTCCGCCCGGCTTCCGCTGGCCTTGGCGGTCGTGGCGGGTCGCGCGGTGGCCAACCCGGCGTTCCCGCTGAGCGCGCTGGCCGACGAACTCCACGAGGAGAGAGCGCGGCTGGACGCGTTGGAAGCGGACGGCACCACATCGAGCGTGCGAACGGTGTTCTCCTGGTCGTACCGGACGCTGAGTCCCGAGGCGGCCCGGCTGTTCCGGCTGCTGGGCCTGCACCCCGGCCCCGACACGGACCGGTTCGCCGCGGCCGCGCTGGCCGGGATCGACCTGTCGCGCACCCGCACCCTGCTGGACGAGCTGACGCGGACACATCTCGTGGACGAGCATCGCCTCGGCCGCTTCCGCTCGCACGACCTGCTCCGCGCGTACGCGACCGAGCTGACCGAGCAGGAGGACACCGAGCACGAACGGCGAACGGCCTTGCACCGATGCCTCGACTTCTACCTCCACACCGGGTTCGCCGCCGAACGACACTTGGCTCCGCACTGGCCACCGATCACACTCACCGCGGCACAGGACCACGTCCCGCGCCTCCCCGTCACCGACTATCACCAGGCCATGCGGTGGCTCACCGCGGAGCACGCCACGCTGCTCGCCGCGACGGCGGCGGCCGTCCGCGCACGCCTGGACGTGCACGCCTGGCAGTTGCCCTGGGTACACAGCACCTACCTGAGCAGACGAGGGCACCTGGCGCAGCGCGCCGAGTCCCAGCGCACCGCGCTCGAAGCCGCCGACCGCCTCGACGACGACCTCGCCCGGGCGACCAGCCGACATCTACTCGGCAGAGCCGAAATCCTGTTGGGAAACCAAGACCAAGCCCTGAAGCACCTGCGACACGCGCTCGAGGGCTACACACAACTCGGCGACACGACCGGCATGGCCATCACCCATTTTTCCCTCAGCTCGGCCTACGACCTGCAGCAGTGCCACCCCCGGGCATTGGAGCACGCCCAGGACGCACTACGGCTATGCCGCGAAGCGGGCGACCACGCATGGGAAGCGTTCACGCTCACCGCCATCGGCTGGTACCACGGCAAAGCAGGCCGGCACGAGCAAGCCCTCGCCCACTGCAGCGAGGCCAAACCCTTACTGGACCGCATCGGAGACCGAGACGGCCGAGCCCACAACCTCCACTGCCTCGCACGCGCACACCACAATGTCGGCCAGCACACCGAAGCCGCACAGTGTTACCGCGACTCGCTCGCCCTGTTCCAAGAACTGGGCAGTCCCTACCTGGAAGCAACAACTCTCGACCACCTCGGCGACGCGTTACAGGCCGCAGGCAACCGCCCCGAAGCCTGCGACGCATGGACCCGGGCGCTCGAAATCCTCGAACCACTGGCCCACCCCGACACCGTCGAGATCGAATCCAAGCTCCTCGACACCAGCGCGCGCCGATAGCCGGCAAAGGGCAAGGACGCACGAATCCGAGCACCTTCTCACTCACGATGTGCCAGACGGTCACCGGCTGCTGAAGAATCCCCTAACCTGGGTTCAGCTTGCCTCGTACCGGAATGTCGGTGCGGTCCGGTAGATGATGGGGCATGTTCCGCGACTTCAACTTCAAGCTGCTGATCATCGACAAGCTCATCCAGCCCCGTTCCGGATCGCCGACGTGCTCCACGCCAAGGGCGCCACCGGCGACCTGTGGAAGTACCTGCGCGAACAGGACCTGCTGCCCAGCCTCCGCGTGATCCACGGCGGCGACGAGGCCATGATGGCCGCCCCCGGCGCCGAGGACACCTTCAAGGCCCGCGGAATCGCCGTGGCATGAACCCCTTTCATCGTGGATGGCCGCGATGATCGCGGTGGCCCGGCGCGGGCAGCAACGGGTTCGGCCAGAACTTTCCAGCCCCATGAGCAGTGAGACGGCGCGTCATCAGGACGTTCCACCACGATCCAAGCGGCCATAAGGGCAGGAACCACTGCCCCTGCGGCGGAACAACCGCCCGCGCGCTCATGGTCGCGGGAGTGCAACGCTTCATGCACCGCAAAACCGGACAACAGCGGGAAGATGGAGCAAACATGCGCAAGCTTTTGACAACGGTGGCCCTGTTAGCGAGCTGTCTGGCCATCGGAACGACAACGGCGAACGCCGCTCAGACCCGCGCGACACCACTGGCGGACTGCCACGTCGCGAACGTGCAGCTCGCGTTCGACAACTGGGGCTCCACCGGTGGTTTCCATGCCTACTGCGGGCAAAACCGGCGTGTCTGGGCCGTCACCGCGTTCTACGACTCGGCCGGAGCACAGATCGCGGGCGGCAGCGGCTACACCCTTGTCCCCGCCGACGGCCAGTGGCACTGGTTGTACGCGAACACCAGCTGGGGCGGCGTCTGGAAACCGGTCTACACCGGCTGCATCTGGATCACCCAGGACAACCCCTTGCCCGGCGGCACACTCCTGTCCAACTACTGCAAGAACAAATAACCACCATCGCCCGCATCGTGAGAGGACCTTCATCGCATCCTCGGGAGCTGGCGCCGCGACCAAGGCCGCGGCCTTTCCCTTAACGCTGACGTCCCCGGTGGAGCCCGACACTGTCTACATCCAGATGACCGACACATCCCAGAACATCGTCAAGAGCGCCACCTTCGTGCCCAGCTCCAGCATCTGTGAAACTCGTGAAGTCCGCAGAAGACCATCGGTCAAGACGTCCCGCAGGCAGAGAGCATGGAAAGTCCTGTCTTGGCGGCTTGACCTGTTGACCGGACTAAGCGGAGATACGCCAAGGATCGGGCGACGCCTGCAGAGCCACTAGCCTTGCCGGTCCAGCCATTCTGAAATCACTCGGTTCGTCTCTTCGGGCATTTCCTGCTGGATCCAGTGACCGCAGTCCAGGCCGACCACTTCCACCTCGGGCACGAACTCCGCCAGTTTTTCGAACCTCGGGACCGCGAGGTCCCGATCGCCGTAGATCATGAGGGTGGGCTGCTTGATGATCGGGTCCGCGTCCGCCAGTTGGTGCCAGTCGCGGTCGAGGTTCCGGTACCAGTTGATGCCGCCGGTGAACCCCGACGTCTCGAACGCGGAGACGATGACGGCCAGGTCGCCGTCGCTCATGACGGGCTCCCCGAGTGGTGTTTCCGCCTTGGCGAGATTGATCAAGGCCATGCCAGGCTCAGGGGGTGCGGGGGGCACGTTCTTCCGGTAGAGGTTGCGGATGAACTGGGAGGTGTTGCCGTCGAACACGGCATCCGCGACGCCCGGCTGCCGGTTGAAGTGGACGAAATAGAAGTCTCCGCCGAGGAAGGTCTCCATGTCCTCGATCCACGGCGTTTCTCCGCGCACCTGGTAAGGCAGGCTCAGGTTGATCAGCTTGTTCACCCTGCCGGGGTGCAACAGGGTCAGCCCCCAGACGACGAACGCGCCCCAGTCATGACCGACGAAGGTGGCGTCCTCGTAGCCATAGTGATCCAGGAGGGCGACGAGGTCACCCGTCAGGTGCTCGATGTCGTAGTCCGTCACCTCGGCCGGGCGAGAGGAGTTGCCGTAACCCCGCTGGTTCGGCGCGATGACGTGGTAGCCGGCCGCGGCGAGGACGGGCATCTGATAACGCCAGGTGAAGGCGTGCTCCGGCCAGCCGTGGCAGAGCACGATGGGCTTTCCCTTGTTTTCTCGGCCTGCTTCGAACACTTCGAGCTCCACGCCGTTGACTGGAACAAGGGTGGGCTCGGGAAAGCCGGCTGGATCGACCATTGAATTTCTTCCCAATCTTTACAGGGTTCAGGCGGCGAAAGAACTCTGACGATGGTGTCGGCGCACCCCTGACAGGCCGAGGGCCGGCACCGTCGTGGACAGTCGGACTCGTCGATGAGGCCGCGACACCCACTTTGCCGACTAAACCGGTCAGCCCATGACCGGTTTTCTGCGGAATTTTTGCCGAGGCGCGACCGACCGGCTGGTGGGTACCAGCGAGCAAGTCATCGACAGGTCGCGGTGGCGTCACTCCTTGTTCGGCACCAGGTACAGCTCCTGCTTTCCAAGTGTCGGCGCGTCGAGCGTCCAGTGCGCGAGCGCGTCCTGTGGTGGGGTCGCCAGCCGACGCAGCACGAGTTCGGGACGGCGTGGCCGGACGTCGAAGTCGAAGAAGGCGTAGTTCACGCGGAGCATCGCGCGGGTCCAGCGGTTCTCCTTGCCGCGCGCCTCGATCGCGGCCGGCAGCAGGCCGCGGTCGGAGAAGACGTCGACGACCGGGCAGCCGCAGGTGTAGGCGAGGATGCCGATTTCGCCCGCGCTGCCGACGATCCGGCCTCCGGAGAGCGTTCCCAATTCTGCTCCGATACGTGCGTACTGCGCGCTCGACGTGTAGTTCGACGTGAACGGCGCGTACGTGCGGGGAAGCCCGGCAGCCGCGTACGCGATCAGACCGGCGACGATCAACGCGAGCACCCCGCGGACCATGATCCGGTGGGAGACCGCTACGGCGCAGACGAAAACGGTCGCCACGGTGAGACCGGGGCCGTAATACCAGTGGTAGGGCGGGACCGTCAGCGACACGTAACCGAGGTGGTACAGCAGGCCACCGAGGGCGAGCAGAGCGAACGGCCGCAGCCCGGCGGGGATCATGCGCCGCCGGATGGCCAGTGTCACCACGGCGAGGACAGCGAGTACGGCGGGCAGGAACGCCAGCGCCGCCATCACCGGCGAAGTCCGCGCGTAGAACAGCGGGCCGTTACCGAAGTTCCAGGCACCCCAGGCGTGTTGCGCGCCCTGGAGCGTCTTGATCACCACGGTGTCCGGTACCGCCGCGCCGAGCACCACCCAGCTGAAGCAGAACCACGGCAGCGTGATCAGCCCGGCTCCGAGCAGTGCGCGTCCCGTGCCGGGACGGAGGAAGACGAAGAGCACCACCGCGAACACGATCAGGTCCAGCCGGACCAGGGCGAGCACGCCGGCTGCGAGACCGAAGGCGAACGGGTTCTTTTCGACGGCGAACACGGTGAGCCAGCCCAGGACCGCCGCACCGAGAGCGACCTCGAGCCCGATCGACGAGAGCAGAAGCGGATTCGCGGTCAGCGCGGCGAGTGTCAGAGCAGGGAACCGGGGCGGCAGCCCCGCCGCCCCGCCGAGCCTGCGCAACGCCAGGGCGAGCAGGACCTGGCACAGCACGAACAACACTCCGGCGGCGAAGACGGCGTCGCGGACGAAGATGGTCAGGGCCGCCAGGACGAGCACGTTCGCCGGCGACGTCGCGGTGTTCGACGTCGCGTCGGCGAGCAAGCCCCAGTGGCCGTGGAAGGCGACGTTGCGCACGTACGCGAGCGTGATGAACGTGTCGTCGATCAAATGCGGACGGACGAGCAGGAACACCCCCGCCGAGAGCACGGCTACGGTCAGGGGCATCCGCCAGGACGTCGTCCGGTTGTCCGTCGTCCGGACCTGTTCCATGATCATGACTTGATATGGCTCCCCCGGCCCGGAAAGTTGCGCGCAACGTTCGGCCGGTGCCGGCCACAACCAGGACGTGAGCATCCATGCGATCGGGGCGGGGGTACCGGTGGAACAGACCGGTGACCGGGAGCTGTGGGCCCGTGCGGCCGGCGGCGACGAAGGGGCGTTCGGTGAGCTGTTCGAGCGGCACGCCGAGGCTCTGTGGAACTACACGTATCGCTTGACCGGTTCGTGGAGCAGCGCCGAGGACCTGGCGTCCACGACGTTCCTCATCGCGTGGCGGCGGCGGGCGGAGGTGACCCTGGTGCGGGACAGCGCCCTGCCGTGGCTCTACACGGTCGCGGCCAATGTCGCCCGTGACGAGCATCGCGGTGCTCGTCGCCGGCTGCGGCTGCTCGGGAAGATCCCGGCCCAGCCCGCCGTGTCCGACCACGCCGATTCGGTGGCCGAAAAGATCGACGGCCAGCGCCGGCTGGGACAAGTCGCCGAAGCCGTCCGGTCACTGCCGAGATCGCAGCGCGACGTCGTCGAACTCTGCCTGGCCGCCGAGGTGAGCATCGCTGACGCCGCAGAATTGCTGGGCATCGCCGAGGTCACCGTCCGCGCCCATCTTTCCCGGGGACGAGCCCGGCTGCGTACGTTGCTGGAGGAGAAATGAACGGCGAACCCGTGTACCCACCTCGCCATCCGATGCCGGACGACGTCCGCACCCGGATGCGATCGGCCGTCCGCGAGGGGATCGCGAAGCCGCGGCGGCCGGCACGCATCTGGTACGCCGCCGCGGCGGTCGTTCTCGTCGCGTCCGGCGCCGCCGCCTCGACGCAGCTGCTCCGTCAGCAAGGCACGGACCCCGGCCCCGCGCCGGCCGCCGGCGAGCTCAACCTGGACGTCAGGCTGGCGACGTCCTCGCTCGACCGTTGCTGGGCCGCGGTGCGGGCCGCGGCCAAGACGGACCGAGTGCCCCCGCGCGAGGAATGGGTTCCCGTGTTCACGAACGTCGATCTGGGCGTTTCGGTCGTCGCCGCGACGGCGGCGGGCAAGCCGATGTTCTGCGAGACGACGCTGACCACCGTGACCCTGTCCGACCCGAACGCCGCCCCCACGTATGTGCCGGGCACCCGCACCGGGCTGCTCCTGCAGAGCGCGACCGGGCTGATCGGCGGGGTGCTCGATCCGGCCTTGCGGGGTGCGGGTCTCGCGTTCCAGGCCGAGGATTCCGGCGGCGGGGACGCCGTGGAAGCTTCGCCTCTGACACAGCAGTTCGTCTCGTTCTCCTGGACCGACCCCGCCAAGACGCAACTGTCCGTCTACGAGCCCGTCGGAGCGACGACCACGAGCCTGCCACCGGCTCCGGCGCCGCTGCTTTCGGCCGTCGATCGCCCGGTCGCCCCGGCCGATCGGACCTCGCCCGCGGGACGTGCGCTGGGCGTATGCCTGTCCGGTGCGGTGGACGCCGTCTCCGACGTGGCGGGCTATGAGCCGGGCGCGCTGCTGGACAAGGACGGCTATCAGGTCGTTCTCGGCCGTTTGGGCGACCGGAGCCTGGCGTGCACGACCGTTCCGGACCCGCGGCGTCCCGGCCGGCTGAAGATGCGTGTCTACCAAGACCATTTCGAGCTCCCGCCGGAGCAGCCCCGGAACATCCCGATGCAGCCACTGGGCGGTGTGGAAGACGGCGGTGACCGGGGTAACGCCCGGACGCCTTTCGCCGGGACGCTGCTGCCGGCGACCGCGGTGACGGTGACCTGTGACTTCGGCGCCGGACTGACCTCGACGACCGATGTGGTCGACGGGACCTTCGTGGCCTTCGTTCCGAAAGAGGTGAACGATCCGGTCCCGCGAGGGGTCCATATTCGAGCGCGTGATGCCAACGGCATCGTCGTGTTCGACGGGACTCTGTAGCCGGGGTGGCCGGCCCTACCCTTTCTTGATCGTTCGATCCAGAAAGGGTAGGGTGAAGTCGTGGTCAGGACTCGTGAATTCGATACCGAGGCGGCGGTGAGCCGCGCGATGGAGCTGTTCTGGTCGCGCGGCTACGAGGCGACTTCGGTACGGGACCTGACCCGGCACCTGGGGATCGGGCAGGGGTCCTTGTATGCCGCGTTCGGCGACAAGGAGGGCCTGTACCAGGCGGCGCTGGAGCGCTACCGAACCACCCTCGCGGCGGCCGCCCTGCGCGACCTCAAGGAGGGGGCGGACGCCCGGTCGATGATCCGCACGATGCTGGTCGAGCGGGTCCTGATCGCCGTGGAAGACGACGGCCGGGGCTGCCTGGTCGTCAATGCCGCTTGCGAGCGCCTGCCGAAGGACACGGCGACCCGGCGCACCGTGCGGGACATGCAGGACGCCAGCCGGGACGCGCTCGTCGAGGTGCTGCGTATCGCGGCGGAGCGGGGCGAGATCGCGACGCGGCACGACCCGCACACGCTGGCCACCTTCCTTGTCACCTTCCTCAACGGACTACTGGTCTCCGCGAAGATCACCCCGGACGTCTCCACTCTCGAACCACTCGTGGAGGTCGCCCTGGCCGCTCTCGACTGATTTTTGCCGCCCTCAAACTGGATCGATCGATCCAGAAAAGCACCGCGAAGTACGCCAGGAAAGTTGGGAAACATGATGTTCGACCATGACGGGACGCCGGTCCGCACGGGACGTGCCGCAGTCAACGGAACGAGCCTGCACTACCGGGCGGCCGGGTCCGGCCCCGCGGTGGTGCTGTTGCACGGCGTGCCCAAGACCGGTTACCACTGGCGCCACCTCGTTCCGAAGCTGACGCCCCACTACACCGTCGTTGTTCCGGACCTTCGCGGTCTCGGCGACTCCACCCGTCCTGCGGACGGCTACGACTCCGCGACGATGAGCGACGACGTCGCCGAGCTGATGGCCCACCTCGGACACGAGACGTACGCCGTGGCGGGCGAGGACTGGGGAGCGGTGATCGGCTACCAGCTCGCCGCCCGCCACCGCGGCCACGTCAACGCTCTGGTGTTCGCGGAAGCGTTGTTTCCCGGGTTCGGCTTCGAGGACCACACCGCGCTCACCACCGAGAACGTCGCCAGCGGCATGCACCTGTGGCATCTGGGCTTCTACTTCCAGCCGGACGTACCCGAGATGCTGATCGCCGGGCACGAGCGTGAGCTGATCACCTACATGATCAAGTACGAGCGCAGCCACCCCGACACCGCCACTCCCGACGCGGTCGACGAGTACGTGCGCTGCTACTCCATGCCTGGCGGCATCCGCGCGATGCTCTCGATCTACCGGGCGATGCTCGTCGACGCCGAACAAAACCGGCAAGCCGCACAGAAGAAGCTGGACATCCCCGTCCTGGCGCTTGGCGGATCCGCGTTCATCGGCGACCGCAACGAGTCCCAGATGCGGCTCATGGCCCACGACGTCACTGGACACGTCTTCGACGCCGGACACGACCTCGCCGAGGAAGTACCCGACGACATGGCCGCCATCATCGTGCCGTTCCTGGCCGAGCTCCGCCGGTGACAACCCATCTCGGTACTGGTGGCCGACACTGCCAACGCCGACATCGGAGTAAGCACTTGGCGTCGACACCTTCGATTGTTCAGTGCTGACTCAGACGGACTGAAAGGTCGGAATATCAGCTGAGCGCTTGAGTCTCGGTCGCTGGCTTCTCCTGGCTTGCCGCCCACGACGCCAACAGGGCCAGACCGTCCGCGGTCGCCGTGCCGGCGGCCGCGGTGTAGACAGTCAGGAGCAGACCCGGTTCGGCAGACAGTTCCATTGATTCGACGTCCAGGTCGAGCTGTCCCACTACCGGATGGTGCAGGCGCTTACGTCCGGACCGGTGGAGCCGAACGTCCTGAGATGCCCACCGCTGCCGAAACAGTTCACTCCGTGTTGACAACTCACCGACCAGAGCGACCAGCTCCTCGTCGTACGGATTGCGGCCGGCTTCCATGCGTAGCTTTGCGGCCACATCACGCGCGATTCGGTCATAGTCGACGAAGAACGTTTTTGCCGCTTCGGGATCCAGATACACGAACCGCGCGGTGTTCGCCGGCCGTCGCGCGTCGGCCAGTACCGGTGAAAACAGTGCGCGGGCAAGGTGATTCATGGCCAGCACGTCATATCGGCCATTGCAAATCCACGCCGGCGCGTCGGTGATGGCATCGAGCACCTGTCGAAGCGCCGGACGCACCGTCCCGGCGGGTCGCCGGCGGCGCGAACCGCCGGGCGCCCTGGACCGCCGCGCAAGGTGGAAGAGGTGATCGCGCTCGGCCTCGTCAAGGTGCAAGGCAGAGGCCAACGCGTCGAGCACCCCGTCGGAGGTGCCGGCGAGGCCGCCGCGCTCCATACGCACGTAGTAGTCGACCGACACCCCTGCCAGGAGAGCTACCTCTTCGCGACGCAGACCTTTGACCCGGCGGTTGCCGCCGTAGGCGGGCAGTCCGGCCCGCTCGGGTGTGATCCGCGCGCGACGCGAGCTCAGGAACTCCTTGATCTCAGTGCGCAGATCGATCTTGACCACCTCTCCACCATATGCCCTGTCCGCAGGTGAAGGGAGGTACTGCTGGTACCCCCGTTGAGACCCGGCTTGGAGGTATTCACGAGGGCCCGCCAGCCGCCGCGCCGGCGCCTAGGTACCTGATGCGGTCGTGGCGGTGCCGCCGTCGACCGGGACGATGGCGCCCGTCAGGTAGGACCCGGCCCGGCTAGCGAGAAAGACGGCGACACCTGCCATGTCGTCGTCGCGGCCGAGCCGGCGCAGGGGGGCCTTCGCCGCGATCGTGTCGCCGATGGCATCGATCGTGGCCGCCATCATCTGCGACGGGAACACTCCTGGGGCCACCGCGTTCACCGTGACGTGCTGTGGGCCCAGTTCCCTGGCAAGCACCCTGGTGAGTTGATGGAGTGCCGCTTTGCTGCTGGCGTACGAGTAGTTGGGCGCCTCGGCGACGTGGATGGCGGCGATACTGCCGATGTTGATGATCCGCGCGGGATCATCGGCGGTGCCCGCCCTGCGCAGTGCGGGCAGCAGCGCCTGCACCAGCCAGAACGGCGACTTGAGGTTGAGGTCGATCACTGCGTCCCATCCCTCGGCCGGGAACGTCTCCAGCGGCTCGCGCCACATCGCTCCCGCGTTGTTGACGAGGATGTCCAGGCGTTCCGAGTCGGCCTTGACCAGATCAGCGAGGCGCTGACACTCGTCGTACCTGGACAGGTCGGCGGGGATTGCTTGAACGTCGCCGAATTCGGACAGTTGACGCTGTGCCTCCGCGCACGCGTCTGCCTTGCGTGAGCTGACGACGACGCGGGCGCCCGCCTGCAGAAGGCCGCGCGCGATCATCATCCCGATACCTCTGGTGCCGCCGGTGACAAGTGCGTACTTCCCACTCAGGTCGAAAAGTCCTGAGTGAGTGGTGAACTGGTTGTCCGCCATGGGTCTTCGTCCCTTCTGCCGTGGACGCATGTGCTGACACGGTCACGCGTCCAGTGCAGCTGAATTGAACTGATGAAGGTAAATCTGCAGCTAACAGGAAGCCGACTCAAACAGGTTGACAGGCGTCCTGGACGCCTGGGAGCCCCTGGCGATACAGGTACTATGAGAGCCCCCTTGCCTGGCGCGTCGACTCACACCGCCACAATTCCCATAGGCACAGTCATTTTCTTGATTGCTTTGATCTGTATTGCGACCCGGCATCGTCGTCGCGAATCGACGGTCAGGCCAATGTCGGACCGGTGTGGACGGGGTTGCGTATCAGCTCCGAATCGCTGGAATCGAGTAGCCGCACTTCGAGTAAAAGCGGACCACGAGTACACCCTCCAGCCGTGGAAGCGGTTGTGAGGAGGAAGCAGAAAGGCTGCTACGCCACCACCGGCTCCGCAAAGCACTTCTCCAACTATCGGCACACCGGAGCAAACGGAGCCCAATCGGAGACAGCGTAGGGCACGAAGTCCGCAGCACTTGAGGCTTGAGCTCGAAGCAGTTGCCGCGTCATCCAGTCCGGCAACAGATCATCAAGGTCTACCTTGACGTTCGCACCGAGGCCAGCCGCAGGGCAGCAGTGACGTCAAAGCCCGAGTGCGCGACACGCTCGGGATCTCGAACGCCCAGCTCCCAGCCGCTCAGATCGAACGCTCGGCAGGTTCTTCAAGGCACGAAACGCAATCGGGCACGATCTTGACTACGAAGACCCGTCGGCGCCAAGCAGCCGGACACGGTGGCCTCGGAAGATGAAGGAAGTCCACGACGACTGCGACGCGGTGCTGGCAGTTGTCGCGACGATCATCCGCGCGACAGCGACCAACGTGCGGGCATGCCGCTGAACAGGGGCACCCTAAGGTCTTGCCGCAAAAGATAGGGCTGATAGTGGCGGTCTCGGCGCGCAACATCGAGACCATCAAGAAGCTGTCAGCCGAGCACCTCCTCGCCGGTAACCGCGTGATGGGGCTGCAGCTGGTCAAACGGCGCCGCGGCGCGCGGTTGGTTCAACACCGTAACCATGTGAGCTCGGGTACGCCCATCGTCGCCTGCACACCCCGGGCAGGGTGTACGCGCTGCTGCACCGTCCGATGGACCGTGGCCGCACCTTCACCGGCAGCGGCACAGTCCGGTCAGTCTGGGGCAGCAACATCAGACGTCGGCTCATCCACGCACGGCTCGAGCACAACACTCGTTAGACCCGGATGGGGACACCTGTTCAATCACCGGCTGGAGTCAGCAACTCCTCGATCTCGGCGATTACCTGAGTGTTGTCCTGGTAGTGGATCCCGCGGATGCCGACCGCACAGGCAGCGGCGATATTGGGCTCTAAATCGTCGAGGAAGATCATTTCCTCGGGGCGGACCTCGAGTCGCGCGCAGCTGAGCTCGTAGATCCGTGGATCTGGCTTGCTCATGCCGACCTCGTGCGAGTAGACGATGTCATCCACGAGGTCCTCGAACCCGTATGCGGCCTGCTCCCGTTCCCGGGCGCCGACGAAGCTGTTGCTCAGGATGCCGGTCCGATAGCGCGGGCGCAGCCCCCGGCAATACTTGATCAACTCAGAGTTGCCGGTGCCCAGATACTGCCCCCAGAAATCCGCCATCATCGCATCGGCCTTGTCCCTGGCAACGCTGAATCGATCGCCGATCGCCTGACGCACCTCGTCCTCGGTGACCCCGCCAATGGCCCCGGCCGCCCAGACATCCGCCAGTCGTCGACCGACCTCGCCCTCTACGAGACCGAGCCTGGCCTCCCACCGCCTGCCGACTCCAAGGTCGGGCGCGATCTCCAGTACGTCGCCGATATCGAACACCACCGCACGAATCGCCATGATCGCACCCTATCGGCTGCAAACCCCAAACACGGAGGACAACAGTCTACGAATACCTCGCCAAGAACCGTGACGCCGCAGAAACTGGAGGCCATGTGCCGCCGGCAGCGCGGCCGTCCACTTCGGACTGTCTGATTCCGCGCCTTGACCGGGCGGTCGAGTGCTGAAGACTGACACGGCCACCCGCTAGTCCGTTCCTGCTGATGAATGGATGGACCTGGCCTTGAGGGGCCATAATGGTGAAGTGGATGGATCTGATGCGCCGAAGGTCGAGTGGGTGGTCAACCTTCCGAGCGGGCCGCCGGAGAAGGAGGCCCTCGCACGCCTCGTCGACGCCGACGGCGGCCGGGACGACGCCGAGAACTCCTACTACGAAGCCTTCGCGGACCCCGGATTCATCCGGGTCGAGGCGGCGCAGCGCCGGTTCCGCGGCCAGTACCTCCGACGTCTACGACGCCTGGCGCGACAGGGTGACTGTGCGAGCGCGTTCAGCGACTGATGCCTGACGCTAATCACTCTGCGCTGGGTGAAGGATCGGGTCGATCCCGACGAGCGTGGCGGTCAACCGGTCGACGCCGCAGCGCGTCTGCTCATCAGAGTCCCGCGCCGGCCCCTCGCACTCTCGCACAGTTGCGAGTTGGTTGTTAAAGGGCCAGCCCCGCTAAGGACGGCGCGACGCGGCGCAGACCTGAGCCGCTGGGATCGCGGCATCGACCGGCATGACTCGACGGTGCGATCAAGGCTGGCAGCTCACAACTTGTCGAGCTTCGCGGCGCGCTGGACTCCACAGTCCTTGCCGGCACGGCGCATGCGTGCAGCGCCCACTCCCAGAACGGTGGTCGCGGCTCCGCCAACAAGCGCAAGTCCCGCTGCGCCGAAGACAAAGGCAACGACCACAACGGGGACCATGACCAGGATCGCCGTGAGCGCGACGGCAAGTAGCAGCCGGACGGCGTGATTCGTGCGCGCCCGGTTGTCGACGATGCGGTAGATCAGCTCGATCAGGGTCTTCGGCGGTGGTCTGGGTTGCATCGCCTGTCCCTCGGGCCGGCCTGAGGACGCTGCGCGAACTCAAGAGAGCGGAAACTTCCGGAGCCTTACCCCTGTGCAGTTTGCTCCGCATCGGAGCAAACTGCAAGACTCTGCTAGGGTTAGCTCTGATGTGGAGCAGCCCTCTGAAAGGGTGGCATGGAGCAGACCGCGACGGCGAAGGAGATCGCTACCCGCGTTCGCCGACTGCGTGATCAGTACGGCTGGTCGGCACGAGAACTGGCGGTCGAATGCGCGCGCGCGGGTTCGACCACCCTGACCAGGGGCACGATCGCGAAGATCGAATCCGGCGTGCGGAAGTCAGTATCGTCTGACGAGATCGCGATCCTCGCCCGCGTTCTCGGCGTGTCCGCGCCCGAACTTCTCGGTGCCGGTCAGCACGACCCCTCTCCACTCCCCGCCGATGTCAGCGCCGCCGACCGGCCGACAGGCAGGCATCGAACAATCCTACTGGTGGATATCGAGTCGTACGCTGATCCTCTCCGGACCGGCCAGGATCAGCTGGAGATCCGGAGGGTCCTGCATCGGACCTTGCACTCCGCTTTCTCGGCAGCCGGGATTCCTTGGGATACCTGCTACCGGGAGGACCGAGGTGATGGACTCTTGGTGGTCGCGCCGCCGGGGGTCGCCAAAGTGGCGTTCGTCGACCGGCTGCCACAGGCACTGGCGGACGCCCTGGCGAAGCATAATGATCAACATCCGCCTGCACGCCAGGTTCGGTTGCGCGTCGCTGTGCACGCGGGGGGCGTCCAGTCCGACGCGTATGGCATCACCTCCGCCGCGGTCACCCTTGGCTTCCGGTTGCTGGAAGCTTCACAATTGAAGGCCGCGCTCGGTGACTCGCCCGGTTCGCTGGGGCTGATTGTTTCCGACTGGTTCTTCGAAGAAGTCGTACTGCTGAGTACTGCTGTGGATTCGACTGCGTATCGGATGATCACCATGGCGGTGAAAGAAACTGAGGTCCGGGCGTGGATATGCCTGCCGGGCCACGCTGTGCCGACACATGCGGTCGACGCCAAGCAACGGCAGGACATGGTGGTGCCACGCCAGTTGCCCGCCCCGCCTCACGGGTTTGCCGGACGAAACCAGAGTATGGCGGCCCTAGACGAGGCGTTGCGCGTGGCCAAGACCGACGGCACCGTGCCGATCTCGGTGATCACCGGAATGGGCGGCATCGGCAAGACGTGGCTTGGGCTGGCCTGGGCACACCGGGTCGCGGACCAGTTTCCCGATGGACAGCTTTACGCGAACTTGCGCGGCTACACCCCGGAAGGCGCCCCCGTCGCCCCCACCGACGTGCTGCGAAGTTTCTTGGAAGCACTGGGAGTTCGACCGGATTCGATCCCGACCAAGCTCGAAACACAAGCCGCGCTCTACCGCAGCCTCCTCGCGGGCCGTCGCATGCTGGTCGTCCTGGAGAACGCCCGGGATACCGAACAGGTCGCACAGCTGTTGCCAGGCAGCTCACCCAACGCAGTCGTGGTCACGACTCGGCAGCAGCTGACCGGCATGATCACTGAGCACGGTGCGAAGCCGATCGAGCTGAGCGTGCTGGATGACGATGCTTGCAGAGAGCTGCTGGCCGCACGGCTCGGCCGGGAACGGCTTACCGCCGAGCCCGCGGCGGTGGACGCTTTGGTGCGGCAGTGCGCGGGCCTTCCGCTGGCCTTGGCCATCGCGGCGGCGCACCTGGCCGCACACTCAACCCTCTCGGTGGCCGATCTGGTTGCAGACCTGGACGACGCGAGAGGTCGCTTGGACGCACTCAGCGATGGCGGACCGGGAGCCGACCTGCGTTCCGTGTTTTCTTTTTCGTATCAGGCTTTGACCGTGGACGCCGCTGGACTTTTCAAGTTGCTGGGCGTCGTCCCCGGGCCGGACATCAACATTGCCGCGATTCCGGCGTTGGCAGGTTTGCCGAGACGTCGGACAGTTACCTTGTTGAGGGAGCTCGAGAACGCGAATCTGGTACAGCGCCACTCGCGCACGCGGTATCGCATGCACGACCTGGTCAGGTTCTACGCCGTGGAGCTGTCCAAAAAGGATGATCCCGAACCGGGGAATGCCGCGTTGCGGCGCTTGATTTCCTACTACGGGGACGCGAGCAGCTCGGCCGCGCGAGTGCTGGAACCTCATCGGCCGGGGATCGTGATTTCAACACCGGCAGCCGATCAGCCGACACCGAGTTTCGATGATGAGACTGCGGCCATCGACTGGTTCGATACGGAATTGACCTGTCTCCTCGCCGCCCAAGATGCTGCCGCCCGGCACGGTTGGTACCGATTCGTGTGGCAGTTCGCTTCGGCGATGCATGGCTACCTCTCGCGACGAGGACGCTTGGCCGATCACCTACGTGTTTCCCAGCTCGGTCTTGGCGCCGCCCGGGAAACAGCGGACCCCGCCGTCGAGTGTGTCGCGGAGGCCATCGCAGGGCTGGTGCAGGCGAGAGCGGGCCGGGCACTTGAAGCAGATGCGAGCTGGAGACGGTCCCTCGACCTTGCCAAGGATACCGAAGACCTCGGCAACGAAGCTCGCGCGCACATTGGCTTGAGCTGGGTGCATCGTGACGGCTTCGTCGAGCAACTGTCGAAACACGTCTCGGAAGCGTTGCGCTTGTCCGAGCTGGTGGGAGATCAGGCCCTGCGAGTAGAGGCACTCGCGATGAAAGTCTGGCAACTGGCGCGCGCCGGGCGGCTTGCCGAGGCTCGGGAGGTCGGCGAGCGAGCGTTGGACTCGTGTCGGCAGAGCGGCTACCGCCCCGGGCAGGCTCTCGTGCTGGACCAACTCGGTTCCATCGCGGCTCTTGCGCAAGACCGTGAACGGGCGCTTGCCGAACTACAGGGTTCGGTTGAGCTGTGGTCCACGCTGAGCGCCACCGTCCAGGAAGCGAATACTTTAGTCCGAATGGGCTCGGTGCTGGTTGAGACAGGTCGGCACGCCGACGCGCGCTCCACTTGGCTACGGGCCCTCGAACTCAAGCGCAATGAAGGGCAGATCGCTGAAGCCGAGCTCGTCGAGCAACAGCTCAGGCGGCTGGAAGAGGCGCGATGACATCGCGCCACACCGGCGAGATCCACTACCTCGACATACGGTGGCGGATCCCACCGGTGCACACCGTCGACCCCGACACCCCGCCGAACGGGTCGGCGACCAGGGCGCCGGTACCGAGTGGGTCGGGGTGGTCGTGAGTGGCGATTCGGGTTAGAACACGAATCGCCACTCACGACCCTCGGCACCCGATCAAGCCGCCTTTGCCTTGCCCCTCGCTAAATGGACGCCCGGGCAGCCCGTGAGGCGTCGGTCAAGGTGGTGCCCACACCGGATACGAGACCGCTGTGGACGCAGGTGAGGGTGACTTTGTAGCCACCTGGAGTCGTGGCGTACACGAAGGCACTGCAGGTGTCGCCACCGCCGAGCGCGATCTGTGCCAAGGCACGCGCTTCCGTGCTGGCATCGGTGAGGGTGGTGCCGAGCCCGTCGATGAAGGAGAGCCCGATGCCCTTGCAGTTGAGGGTGGCTTTGTAGCCGCCGCTGACCGCGGAGTTCATGAAGGCCGAGCACCCGGCGGCGGGGGCGGCGTTCGCGGTGGCGGGCAGCGCGAGACTCGCGGCGGTGAACGCTCCGATCATGACCATCGTTCCTTTGGCCAGGCCGATCTTGCTGATGCTTTCGCGCATCGACACGTCCTTCCCTCTCTCGCGGCGCGAGGCGCCGGATCCGACGGGCCGAGCGGGCTGCCGGCCCGTCGGTGGTTCGACGATCGGAAACCCTTGCCGGTTCCGGAAAAGAGCCTCAGCCAGGATGGGCGATGAACCGGTTTCCCCAGAAGCCGCCGAACTTTACCGGATTCTCCGCGATGCTCCAGCCGAAGATGTTGTCCTCCCCGGTACTCACCAGCACCTCCCGGATGACGCTCGTCATCGGCCCGGGATGCTCCTCGTGCCAGGCATCCCGATCGTGGTAGACGACCGGCCACTCGTCCGGATCCGCCGGCCCGGTGATCCACCAGAACGTTCCGCCCGCACCGTCGTTCCCCCAGGGGTAGAGGCCACCGGGCTCCGGGAACAACCGGTAAGTGACACCGCGCAGGTAGCCGAGGTCTTCGTCGCCGAAGAACCCCAGCATCTGGTGGTTGTGCCTCTTGACGTTCGCGCATTCCTCGGCGCTTTGGCCGGGATTCGAAATCTCGATCACGCCGCGAAAACCGCCGGCAGGGAACCGCGTGAGCAACTCCTTGTAGTCACCGGGCAGCGGTGTTCCCAGTTCGCGTTCGACGGTGGTCCAGTCCAACTACGGCCGGAAGTCACCGGCCTGCCAGCCGACGAGCTCGCAGATCTCGTCGACGTGCGACCGTCTTGGCGCGTGTGTCACATCTTCTCCTGGTCGGTCAGACTGGTTTCCCTCACGAGGAATCCTGCCAGGCCCGGACCGGCCACAGAGCGGCGATGTGTTCCTGAAGCGAGATGACGCTCGAGTGGCCGCGGGTGACGGCCTCGATGCCTTGCACCGCGGCGGCCAGTCCCTGGACCGTCGTGAGGTACGGGATTCCGCGGGCGGCCGCCGCGGTGCGGATCTCGTCTTGTCGTTTCCCGGGCAGGGTGTCGACGACCAAAACGATGTCGCCTGCCTCGACGAGGTCCACAAGGGAGTGTTCGCGGGCGATCGTGACCGGCAGCCCGAGGTACTGGAGGATGGTGCCGGTTCCTTCGGCGGCCAGGATTTCGAAACCGTTGTCCGCCAGTGCTTTCACCGGGAAGATCATCGACCGGTTGTCGCGGGCGGCGAACGCGGCGTAGATCCGGCCCTTGGTGGGCAGCGGGCCGGACGCGGCGGCCTGCGCCTTGGCGTAGGCGGTGCCGAAATTCGAGTCGATCCCCATCACCTCGCCCTGTTTGACCGCGACGGCGGCGTCCGGCGGGAGGGCGCCGCCGTCCCCGATGGGCGGCAGAAGACCCTCGGCGCGCAGATCGGCGATGCGGGCGCCGAGCATCACCCGTGCGGCGGCCTTGGCCAGCGGCACGCCGGTGGCCCTCGACACGAACGGGATGGTGCGGTCTTCCCGCGGATCCGCCTCCAGGACGGACAAAGCACCCGGCGTGAGCGCGTACCGGACGTTCAGCGGCCCACGCAGTCCCGTGCTTTCGGCCAGGACTCGGGTGGCCTCACGGATCCTGGCGAGATCGGCGCGGCCGAGGGTGATCGGCGGTAGCACGCAGGCCGGGTCGCCGGGGGCTTCGAAGCGCTCCATCACCCCGCCCAGATACAACTCATGGCCGTCGTAGAGGGCGTCGACGTCGATCTCGAGCGCGTCGCCGGTCGAGCCGGCACCCGGCGGCCGCGCCGCCGTCACGAAACCGAGGTCGTCCAGGGTGTGACCGACGGCCAGTTTGACGGCGAGCGCACTGGAGCCGGTCACCCGGGAGTCGAACCCGGTCACGACCACGCGGCCGCCGGGCGGGTCGACCGCGAACCGGACGGTGCAGCCACCGGGTCCGGCGCCGACCGCCCGGGTCACCGCGACGGCGACGTCGCACATCCGCCGGTACGCCCGGTCGGTCGGCGATCCTTCCGACGAGCAGGCGACGGCCACCGTGTCTTCGTGGTCGCGGACCACTTCGAGCTCGAACTTCTCCCAGCCGGGCACGGACGTTTCCGGCACCATCTCGGCCCCCGCCCGCCCGGCGATCCGGGCGAGCTCCTCGGGATTCTCGCCTGCCAGGATCGCGTCGATACCGGTGCCGATCAGCTCGACGCCGTACCGGGTCAGCACCCCGGACTCGTACAGGGCGACCGTGGTGTCGAGCGCGGCCTGCCCGCCGAGGGTGGCGAGCAGGGCGTCCGGCCGTTCCCTGGCGATGACCTGCTCGACCGTGCCGGGGTCGATCGGCTCCAGGTAGGTGGAATCGGCGAACTCCGGATCGGTCGTCATCGTCGCCAGGTTGCTGTCGACCACCGTGACCCGCAGGCCCGCCGCCTTGAGCACCCGGCACGCGGCGGCGGTATGGCGGAGCACAACCGGACCGGAGCCGATAACCAGCACCGACCGCGGTTCAGGAGGCCGCGGCATGGGTGTCGTCGGGGGCGGGCCAGCGTCTGCCCGCTTCCCAATAGGACTGGACCTCGTCCAGCGACCGGCCCTTCGTCTCCGGAGCGAGAAAGAACACGAAGATCCAGGCCAGAGCCGTGATGGCGAAGAGGACGAGGAAGGTCAGCAGGCCGCCGATGGCGTTGAGCACGTCGAGGAAGAACTGGGCCACGAACAGGTTCGTCGTGAGATTCGTCAGCAGCATCACCGACGCCCCGGCGCCTCGAAGGTGATCCGGGAAGCCTTCGGCGGCGAAGACCCACACCAGCGCCCCGAAGCCCGAGTTGAAGCCGACGATGAAGGCGATGAGACCGAGAAAGCCGACCACACCGGGAGAATCGGTGGCGAAGCCGATCACCAGCAGCGCGTGTCCCAGCCCCATCAGGGTGGTACCGGTGAGCAGCACCGGCCGCCTGCCGAACCGGTCGATCGTCAGCGCGCAGACGAGCGCCGCGGCGGCACCGGCAAGCTGGACGAAACCGGGCAGGACGAGCAGTCCGAAGTCATCGGTGTAGCCGATGTGCTGGAAGATCCGCGGGCTGAAGAAGACCATCGCGTTGATGCCGGTGGCCTGGACGAAAAAGCCCAGTGTGACGACGAAAAGCGTGAGTCTCCGGTAGCGGGGCCCGAAGATCGCGCGCACGACGCCCACCTGGCGTGCGGCTCCCTCCCGCCGGAGCTGCCGCCAGCGTTCGGTCTCGGGCAGCCCCAGCAACCACAACGCGGTGGCGAGGGCGAGGACGCCGGGAATGGCGAGCATCAGCCGCCATTGCCCGCTGTCCGCGAGGAAGTAGCCGCCGAAGTAGCCCATCGCGATCCCGACGGAGGTCGCCACCTGGTAGAGGACCGCGATGCGCCCGCGAGCGCGCGTGGTGGCCGATTCGGCGATGAAGATCGGGGTCGTCACGATGGCGATGCCGATCGCGGTGCCCTGCCCGAACCGGCCCGCGCCCAGCCACAGCGGATTCGCCGCCGTGACGGCGATGCCGGTGGCCACCAGGTACAGGAGTGTCAAGCCGAGCAGGGTCTTGCGGCGGCCGAGGGCGTTGACGAGCTTGCTGCCCACAACGGCGCCGACGATCCAGCCCGCCGCCGTGGCGGCGTACAGCGAACCCTGCTGTGTCGTCGTGAGGTCGAAGTGGTCGGTGACCAGCAGCAGCGCGCCCGCCATCGCGGTGGCGTCGTAGCCGCAGGTCAATCCCAGGATCAGGGCGAAAATGCTCACTCTGGCGTCCTGCGAGTAGCCCCTCACGCCGGGGCCGCCGCTTTCAGCGCGGTCATCACGGCGGGATGCACACCGGCCGAAGCCAGGCAGACCTCGAAGACCCGATCCGCCTTCGTCAGCGGGTCGGTGAGATCCAGCGGTCGCCCGTCGAGATCGGTGCAGACCCCGCCGCATTCCCCCAGAACGCACAACGCGGCCGCCACGTCCCAGATCCGGCAGCTGCGATGCACGAACGCCCCGTAAGCGCCGTCGGCCACCATGCAGATGTCGAAGACGCTGTTGCTCATGCGGACGCCGAGGCACGCCGTACCGAGTGCCGCGGCGAGCCTGCCTTCGGCGGCCATCAGGCCGGGCGGGCCCTTGTCCATTCCGAAGGCCACCAACGACTTCTCCGGACCGGTGGCCGGGAGCGGTCCGAGCGGCTGCCCGTTGCGCGTGGCGCCCTTGCCGGCTTCGGCGACGTAAACGGTGTCGAACGACGGCAGCGCGAGCCCGCCCGCGAGGACGCCCCCGGCGCCGACCGCCGCCATCATCACCCCGTAGAGCGGGCTGCCCGCGGCGTAATTGCTCGTGCCGTCCAACGGATCCACGATCCAGGTGACCTCGTCGTCGCCGGGGGTCGCCCCGCTCTCCTCTTCCAGGATCGCGTGCCGCGGATACCGTTCCCTGATCCGCCCGGTCAGCAGCGCGCCGACGGCGAGGTCCGTGTCGGTCACGAGCTGGTTCACGTCCGACGGCTTGACCGTCGTCTCGCCGGTGCCCCGCATTCCCACGGCCACTTTGGATGCCTCACGAAGGCAGGTCTCGATGAACTCCGCGAATCCGGGATCCGGTCCGGTCATGGCGCGACCTTGGCGTATTCCGCGATGATGGGCTGCTCCGGAGTGATCACGGTGTCCGGGATCTCGTCCAGCCCGAAGAACCGCCAGGTGCTGTTCTCCGCGGTGTCCAGGACGATGGTGGCGTCCTCCGGCAGGCGGGCCACGTACGCGGCGGTGATGTTGTAGATCTCGTCGCCGTGCGGATAGCGGTAGTAGTACTCCGCTCCGGAAAAGAGCCCCAGCAGGTTCAGGTCGCCGATCTCCAGGCCGATCTCCTCCTTGACCTCCCGCCGTCCGGTCTCCTCGAACGACTCCCCCGGCTCCATGAGGCCGCCGGGCAGCCCCCAGCCGCCGGTGTCGACCCGCTCCAGCAGCAGGACGCGGTCGGCAGGATCGGTGATCACGACCGAGGTCCCCGGAAGGATCAGCGGCCGGGTTCCGACCAGTTTCCGCAGTTCCGCCACGTAGTCGTTCACGATGCTCTACCGCCTGCTTTCTGTGCTGTCGCGGATATTTCGCGGATGAGGTCGCAGATCTCGTCGACGACCCCCGCGGGCATATGAGAGTAGAGCGGCAGCGTGATCATGCTCGAAGCCAGTTCTTCGGTCACCGGCAGCTCCGCGACGGCGGGGACGTCCCGATAGGCGGTCTGCTGGTGCAAGGCCGGGCTGAAGTACTTGCGAGTGCTGACGTTCTCCTGCGCCAGCCGCTCGGCCAGTTCGTCGCGGGGCATCCCGAAGCGGGTGGCGTCGACGCGGATCCCCAGGTCCTTGTACGAAGTCGCGGCGCCCTCCGGAATCGTCTGGAACTCCAGGCCGGGCAGTCCGTCCAGCCGGGAGCGATAGCGCTCCGCCAGGGAACGCCTGATGCCGATCCAGTGGGAGAACCGGTTGAGCGCGTGTACGCCCATGAACCCGGAGACCTCCGTCATCCGGCCGTTGAGTCCGGCGAACCGGCTGTCGTAGTCGCCGGGATTGCCGTATTCGCGTGCCATCCTCAGCTTGGCGGCGAGAGCGGCGTCGTTCGTCGTGATCAGCCCGCCCTCGCCGGTGCTGAGGGTTTTGGTCGGGCTGAGGCTGAACACCTCGGCCACCCCTTTGCTGCCGACCATGCTCCCGTCGGGGTAGCGGCTGCCGAAGCCGTGCGCGGAGTCGAAGACGAGCGGAATCCCCCGGGAGTCGCACAGTTCCTGCAACGGACCGGCGTCGCACGGGACCCCGAACGTGTGCACCGCCAGCACGGCGGCCGCTTCCGGCAGGAGCGGGGCCACGGCCTCCGGGTCGAGGGTCCAGGTGCGGGGATCCGAGTCGGCGAACCGGATCCCGTGCCCTGCCCAGCGGAGGGCGTGGCCGGACGCCATGAAGGTGAAACTCGGGACGACGACGTCACCGGTCAGCTCCAGGCAGCGGAACACGAGCATCAACCCGGTGGTGCAGTTGCTGACCGCGACCGCGTGATCGACCCCCAGGTACACGCTCGCGGCTTCCTCGAATTCCCTTACGTACCGCCCGTTGGTGAGCATCCCCGACTGGAGGATCTCCTTGACGGCCAGCTCCATCTCGGCATCGGCTTCCACGGTCGGGCGGACCATGGGCACGAGTTCGGGAAAACGTCTCGGCCGGGTGTTCGGGCTGAGGTCGGTCATGGTCGGGCTCCTGAGGGTGGAAGACGGAAACTCACGCCGAGACCGGGTCAACGCGCTGGGCCACCGCGGTCAGGTAGTTGCTGTAGCGAGGCGAGGCGAAGTCCGAGTACTTCCCTTCGCGCATGGCGTCCCGGATCTCCCGGGCGGTGTCGACGACCCGGCGGCTCGGGGTGAAGCCCAGTTCCCGCCGGATGGGATCGAAGTTCACCCGGTAGTTCCGTGGATCGGTGTGCTCTTCGAGGATCTCCATGCGGACGCCGTCGATCTCCTCGGCGATCAGCTTGCCGATGGAGTCCATGCGGTAGTTCTCTTCGCCGAAGCCGCAGTTGTAGATGCTCGGGGCGGCGGGCCGGTCGTCCTGGAGCACCAGGTGCACCGCCGCGGCGGCGTCCTCGACGTGCAGGAAGGGCCGCCACTGGGTCCCGCCGTGCACGGTGACCCGGCCGTGTTCCACGGCGTTCGCCGTCATGATGTTGACGGCGAGGTCGAACCGCATCCGCGGGGAAAGGCCGTGGATGGTGGCGAACCGCAGCAGACGAGGAGAAAGCTCGTCACGGGGCAGGGAGAGCAGGTAGTGCTCGGACAGCACCTTGGATTCGGCATAGACCGACTGGGGCGCCATGGGTGACAGGACGCCCACTTCCGTGTCCGCCGTGAATCCGTAGTTGCTGCAAGTGGAAGCGAAGACCAGCGACCGGATCCCGGCCCGCCGGCACGCCTCGGCGACCCGGATGGTGCCGAGATAGTTGACGTCCCAGGCGGTGTCCGTGTCGACGCCGCAGGCCGGATCGCCCACGATCGCCGCCAGGTGCACCACCGCGTCCACCCTGTCGAGGGCCTTGTCCCAGGCACCCGTGTCGAGGACGTCGCCGTCGATGTAGGTGACCCCGGGCAGTTCGAGTTCCGGACCGCCGACCAGACCGTTGTCGACGACCACGACCTCTGCCCCGGTTCGGCAGAGTCGCCTGGTCAGGACCGATCCGATATACCCTCGCCCGCCGGTGATCAGGTACTTCTTCATCGCGCGTCGTCTCCCAGCCTGGCGTCGGCCACCACGATCTGACCGAGCGAAATGCCGCCGTCGTTGGTCGGCACCTGCTGGTGGCAGTACGGGTCGAATCCCGCCTTCCGCAGCTCCACCATGCAGTTGACCACCAGGAACTCGTTCAAGAAGACGCCGCCGGAGAGCACCACCCGGTGCGTTCCGGACTCCCGGAGCGCCTGGCATCGGTCGACGACCATGTCGACCACGGCCGAGTGGAAACGACGGCTCAACGTGGCGGAGTCCAGCCCCGCCGCCCGGTCCGCGGCGAGCGCCCTGATCACCGGCCGAGGGTCGATTTCCCGGTCGTTCAGGCCGAATCGGTACCGGTGTTCCTGCTCGGCCATGGTGAAGTCGCGTTCGAGCAGACCCTCCAGCTCGATCGGGCCCTGCGCCTCGTATTCGGCGTGTGTGGTGATGGCGAGCAACGCGGCGACGCCGTCGAACAACCGGCCCATACTGGACGCGGGTGGAGCGTTGATCCCACGCTGTGCCATGGTCGCGAAGACGTGCCGCGCCTGCTCGTCGAGGGTCTCCAGCACGGGAAAGGCGTTGACCGCGGCGGAAGTCTCGCCGAACGCGTCCAGCGCCAGCGCGAACCCCGTCCTGATCGGTTCGGTGACCGCCTTGTCGCCGCCCAAAAGCGGCACGGTCCGCAGATGCGCGACGCGACGTGCATCGCGATAGCCTCCGACGAGGAACTCGCCACCCCAGATGGTGCCGTCGTCGCCGTAGCCGGTGCCGTCGAAGATGACACCGATGGTCTCGCCGTCGAGCCGGTTCTCCGCCATACAGGAGGCCATGTGCGCGTGATGGTGCTGGACCGGGACGACCTGCTCGAAGGTTTCGCCCTGCTCCTGAAAGGCGAACCGGGTCGCGCGGAACTGCGGATGCAGGTCCACCGCGGCGTGCCGCGGATGCAGGTCGTGGAGATCGGCGAGATGACGGACGGCTTCCCGATGCGCGCTGAAGGTCTCGTCGTTCTTGATGTCGCCGATGTGCTGGCTGACGTAGACACGTGAGCCGCTGCTCAACGCGACGGTCGTCTTCAGCTCGGCGCCATAGGCCACCAGCGGCGCCAGTTGCGTGCCGACCTCCACGGGATACGGCGCGTAGCCGCGGGACCGGCGGATGAAACCGACCAGTGGCTCGCCGAGTTCGGGATGCTCGGAGTACCGGACGATCGAGTCGTCGACCCGGACTTCGATGTCGCGGTCGTTGTAGAGGATCAGGTCGGCGACGGCGAAGAGCTGCGCCAGCGCGTCTTCGTTGCGGTACACGATCGGGTAGCCGGAAATGTTGCCGCTGGTCATGACCAAGGTGTCCAGTCCGGCGTGGTCGAGCAGAAGGTGGTGCACCGGCGCGGAGGGGAGCATGACGCCGAGATTGGGGTTACGCGGGGCGATCTGCTCCGGCAGCCCCGGGGATCGCTTGCGCAGCAACACGATCGGCCGGGCAGGCGAGAGCAGCAGTTCGGCCTCGGCGAGACGGACCTCGGCGAACTCTTCGACGGTGCCCAGATCGCGGGCCATCACCGCGAACGGCTTGGAATCACGCCGTTTGCGGGTCCGCAGCCGGGCGACCGCCTCGCCGTCACGGGCGTTGACCGCGAGATGGAATCCGCCGACACTCTTGACCGCGACGATGCCGCCCTCGGCGAGCGCCGCCGTGGCCGCGGCGAGCGCTTCCTCCCCCGAAGCCGCCTCGCCACCGGTACCGGCCAGCAACAGCCGGGGACCGCAGTCGGGGCAGGCGTTGGGCTGGGCGTGATAGCGACGGTCCAGCGGGTCCCCGTACTCGGTGGCACACGGGCCGCACATGGTGAAGCCCGCCATCGTGGTGACGGCCCGGTCGTAGGGCAGCTCGCGGATGATCGAGTACCGCGGGCCGCAGTTGGTGCAGTTGATGAACGGATACCGGTAGCGGCGGTCGGCCGGATCACGCAGCTCGGCGCGGCAGTCTGCGCAGACGTAGGAGTCGGCGGGCACGACCGTGGTCCGGAGGCCGCTGTGCCTGCTTTCCCTGATGGTGAACCCCTCCGGGCGCGCCTCGGCCTCGGGCAGGTCGTTCACCTGGACCGCCGTGACCCTGGCCTGGGGCGGCGCCTGCGTGCTGAGGCCTTCGGTGAAGCGGTGCACCTCCTCCGGCCTGCCGGTGACCTCGATCAGCACACCCTCCGGGTCGTTGAGCACCCAGCCGGTCAGGTCGCAGTTCAACGCGAGCTTGTAGACGAAGGGCCGGTACCCCACGCCCTGGACCACCCCTGCCACGCGAATACTCCGCCGGACACTCACATCACTACTCGGCATCTCGTCACCTCCCCGCTCAGCACTTCACTGATCAGCACAGACGCGGCAGCTCGGCACCCTGAAGTTCCTCGACCACGGAATCCCGTCCGTCCGCGTCGCGCCTCAGCACGATCGGATCCGCGTCTCCGGTCACCTCGCCGATCGTCGTCGCCTCGGCGCCGTACTTGTGCGAGCGGAGCACGGCCAGGACTTCCTGCTCCGCCGCCGGATCGACGAACAGGCACAGACAGCCTTCGTTGGCGGCGTGAATCGCGTTGATTCCCAGCATGTCCGCGGCCATCACGGTCTCGAACTGAATGGGCAGCCGGTCCTGTTCGAACCGGACGGCGTGCCCGGACGCCCTGGCGTACTCGTGCAGGACGGCGGCCAGCCCGCCGCGGGTGACGTCCCGGACCGAATGCACCGCGCCCTCGCCGACCGTCGTCAGCAGCGTGTCCATGAGCCCGTTGAGCGGCGCGCAATCGCTCAGTACCCGCTGCTCGAAGCCGAGGCCCTCGCGGATCGACAGCAGGTGCACCGTGTGGTTGCCGATCGGTCCGCTGAGGATCACCCGGTCACCGGGCCGGACGTCGCGCATCCGCAGCGGCGCGCGCTCGAAGACGCCGATGCCGGCGGTGTTGAGGTAGATCTGGTCGACCTCGCCCTTGCGGACCACTTTGGTGTCACCGCAGACGATCTGGACGCCCGCCTCGAGCGCCGTCTCCCGGATCGACGTGCACACCTGGTGGAGCCGGGCCATCGGCAGCCCCGTCTCCAGGATCATCCCGAGTGTCAGGTAGAGCGGCCGCGCGCCGACCACGGCGAGGTCGTTCACCGTGCCACAGACCGAGATCTTGCCGATGTCCCCGTTGCCGAAGAACGGCGGATCGGCCACGAACGAGTCCGTGGTCATCGCGATCCGCCCGGCGGGAAGGGACAGCATCGCGCTGTCCTCCATCTCGCCGATGTACACCTCGCCGAGTGTCTCGACGACGAAGGAGATCAACTCACCGCTGAGCTTGGCTCCGCTTCCGTGGTCCAGAACGACCTCGTCGAGGCCGGTCACCGAGTCTGCCATCGGGCGTCCTACCTTCCTTTCTTCGAGCGAGGGCCGGAAGCCCTTTCGGACAGTGCTCAAGGAAGGGTCTTGACGACCATTCGGGGCAGTTCACCCTTGATGTCGAGGGTTTCCAAGATCTCTTTCGAGCTCGCGACCGTGGCGCAATACCCGGCGAGCCAGGCGAGGGAACGGTCACGATCCGCCGTCTTGTCGGAAACGACGCATTCGGCGGGCACCCAGACGTTGTAACCACGGAAGAACGCGTCGGCGGCGGTGGTCTGGACACAGATCTGGGTCTGCAATCCGGTGACCACGACGGTCTCGACACCCTCCGCCTGAAGCAGATCGTGCAATTTCGTCTCGTAGAAACCGCTGTCCTTGTTCTTCTCCACGACGACGTCGCCTTCACCGAGGAACGCGGGGAGAATCGCCGCACCTTCGGTTTCGCGTTGCAGCGGCAGGGTTCCGTCCGCCCGGCGGTTCGCGTTCGGGTCGTCGGGCAGGTTGATCAGCTGCAGGTGGTAGACCGTGTGGCCGCGGCGCCGCATCTCGTCGAGGAAGGCGATGTAGTGGGGCTGCGCGTCGGTCATCACCGCTGTGCGTTCGGGGGTCAGGTAGACCACGTCACCCTGAAGATCGTTGGTGATGACGGCGATTTTGCCCATGACAGCTCCTTGTCGAGAGGAATGACGAATAGAGAAAACACCCATGAGACACAGAAAACGATCCAGCAGGATCGAACAAAGGAGTCCCCAGAGAGCGACCCAAGGCCGCAAACGAATCCCGTCAGAAAGACTCGCTCCCCCAGTCCCCCTTTATTTTCACATTCCCGCCCAGCCGTTCAATGGTCGAGACCACTGACACACCTTTGTCTACCCAGCGAATGTCACCGTGTCAAGCCCCGAATTCGGCGCCGAAAGATCAATTACCCGACCTTCGGGGAATTCCACAGATTTCCGTCCCGTCACATACGGATACCCGCGTCGACGAGGGCCATCACGCATCCGCGACAGCTCCGAAATCCGTAGTGCGACAAAAGGATCAAGCCCTTCGGGATACCTGCTTCATCAGTCATCGAACGACTTCGCCCACCTCCCGGAACCGATTACTTACAACAAATGGCTCACTCCTTTCGTCTCCTGGGGAGCCACGCACGGGCGAGCGGCTTGCCGACGGTCGGCGTCGGCGGAGCGGTCGACGAGGCCGCCGCCCGTCAGGCCTGGGGGAAGTACTCGCCCGCCGAACTCGCCGTCGCCGCGGCGGCGATCGACGCCCTGCCATACGTGGTGCCCGCGGCGACTTCTGCGTCCAGGGCGGCCCGTGCCTCGGGTGGCACGCCCACGCAGCGCTCCAGCACGGCCTCCGGTGCGCCCTTGGTGATGAGAGTCGATACGCCCGAGGTGCCGCGGGAGATGACGGACATCGAGCGGGTGGGTGTCCAGTCCGGCCGCGATCGAGCCGAACCGGGTGCGAGCACCGATGGCGACCACGACGCCGGCACCGGAGCCCGCGCGGACCACCGTTCCCATCAGCGCCGCGCCGGGGCGGCGCACCGGGTCTCCTGGGCGATCTGGAGGTCTTCCCTGGCGGCGATCACCAGGGTCCGTATCGCCGATCCCGTGGCGGTGAGGTCGGTGTCGCCGTGTGCGGACCGGTTGCGTTCCGGGTCGAGGGTGACGCCCAGGTAACCGAGGCGTTTTCCCTTGGCTGACTGCCGCGGTTGACGGCACGCGGCCGATTCAGGTGGCGGGTGCCGTGGTGAGCATCCAGTGGCCGAAGGCGGCGTAGCGTTCGGCGGACTCGGCGGCGCCGTTGGCGTTTTCGACCGCTTCGGAGTGCTCGCGCACCTTCTCGAACCGGGAACGACGGGCGCTTTCGTAGCGGGCGAGGGCCTTGGCGATGTCGGACTCGTCGGCGAGTTCGGCGCGCAGCACTCCGGCGTCCTCGATACCGAGAGTGCCGCCCGCCGCGATGTGCGGGGACAGGCCGTGCGCGGCGTCGCCGATCAGCGCGACCCGGGCCGTGGTCCAGTGCGACAGCTCGGGGACGCGCATGATCTGGTTCTCCAGGATCGACTGCTCCGGGGTGGCGGCGATCATCTCCAGCAGCTCTTCGTGCCAGCCGGACTCGGCCACGTTGCGGGCCCGCCACAGCGCCCGTTCCCGTTTGCTGCCAACGAGTTCGCCCGCGTCGAACTGGCCGACCCACCACATGGTCCGGTCGTGGGAGACCCGGGTGTACCCGCCTCGGGTCCGCCCGGGGCCGATCGTGACCATCGTGCCCTCCGGCCGCTCGTGGCCGACGGGCAGCACCGCCCGCCAGGCGTAGTTGCCGACGTGCTCGACCGCCGCGCTGCCGGGCACCAGGGCGGCGCGCACGTCGGAGTACACCCCGTCCGCGCCGATCAGCAGGTCCGCCCGCAACGGCGCGGCGTCAGCGAGGTGCACCTCCACCTGGGTGTCGTGTTCGGTGAAGCCGGTGACGTGTGCTCCCAGACGGATCCGGTCCCGGCCGACGGTGTCGGCGAGCAGGTTGTTCAGTTCCGGCCGCGGCACCATCAGGAACTGGTAGGCGGCCGTGTCGTAGCCGGTCGCGCGGATCGGGCGTCCTGTCGGGTCGTAGCACCAGGCGTCGACGGCCTCGCCCAGGCCGCGGACGTCGTCCCCGATGCCGAGGGTGTCGAACTCCCGCAGCGCGTTGGGCCACAGGCCGATGCCCGCCCCGGCGGCTCGCACCTCCGGCGCGTGTTCCAGCACGGTGACTTCGTGTCCGATCAGCCGCAGCGAGGCCGCGGTGGTCAGTCCGACCAAACCTGCCCCGACGATCACCGTGTGCATCGTTCGTTCCCTTCGTTCTTCATGCGGCCGACCGTAACACTAACGGTTAGTGTTTTGAAACAGCTACTCTTTTGTAGCTGATAGCATCGGCGAGTGACCGTGCCGCCAGGACGTCGTGAGCGCAAGAAGGCCGCGACCCGCCAAAAGATCGCTGACACCGCCCTAGGGCTGTTCCTGGAACGCGGGTACGACGCGGTGGGTATCCGTGATGTGGCCGCCGAGGCCGACGTGGCGGTCACCACGCTCTTCTCCCACTTCGCCTCGAAAGAAGCCCTGGTGCTCGAGCAGGACCGGGACTTCGAGCATCGCCTCACGCAGGCGGTCGCCGGCCGGGCGCCGGGCGAGCCGCTCATCCCTGCGCTGCGCCGCGAGATGAGGGCCATGGTGCGACATTGCGCGGCGGAGGGCGCCGCTCCGATCTGGCGCATGATCGACGGGCCATCCGACCTGCGGGAGTACGAGGCGTCGATGAGGCTGCGCCACGCCGAGTCGTTGGCAACGGCCATCGCCGCCGATCTGGGCCTGTCGCCGGCTCCCACGGCCTGCCGGACCATCGCGCGGTTCGTGATCGACGCCCATTCGCCGGCCCGCGAGGCGGCCGATCCGGATGCCGCGGTGGACGAGATCTTCCGCATGATCGAGGCGGCCTGGGCCGTCACCGGCTCCTCTCGACATGGGCGAGAGGCCGTCACTCCAGGAAAGGCACCAGCCCATATCAGCCGCTGATCAGCGAAGCCTGCTCTGCGCCAAGGCTCCGACCCGCCTCGATGCGGTAGACCTGTTGATGCGCACGCGACACAGTCCAGGACCGACTCACGTCAAGGCGATCCGTCGCGCCCTGGCGAGGTTGGCAATGAGGTCGTTACGGGTCTGGTGCTCGTGCGCGAGCCACGCGGGTTGACCGGGGCCGCTGAGTGCCAGCCGGCCGGAGGTGCCCGCGGTGGTGAGCCGGGGAGCTTGGCACACCGAAGATTCGGCCTTCGATGCGTTGGCGCCTGCGCTGCGGAGCACCCAGGGCGCGATGCTGCACGCCCGGAACTCTGGGGCGCTCGACGATGCGCTCACGGCCGCCAGCCCGCGCATCTTCGGTCATCACTTTCATGGCACACTGGACCACTCACAGGCGAGGGGCACCAGCGTGCCGTAGGCCCCGGTGCAGCTAGCTGGACACGAACTTCGGCACAGCAGCGCAAACGGAGCCCAATCGCGGTCGACGCCGAGGCGGACAGACCCCAGAAAAGACAACATCCCCGCAGGTCAGCGGGGATGTTGACGTTGTGGGCCGCCTGAGGCTCGAACCCAGAACCTACGGATCAAAAGTCCGCAGCTCTACCATGTCAGCCCGTGTCAATCGACGCCTCGGCGGTCAAGCGCTCCGGCTGACGCCGACCCGGTCCAGGTAGTCCCGCACGGCAGTCCTGCTCGCGCCGGGTGCGCGCAGCGCGAGGTAGCCATCAGGCCGCACCAGGACGAGGGTGTCCCCGGTGACGCCGTACGCGGTCCGCGCGTGCCCTTCGACGTCCACCAGATCGGCACCGCTGCCCGGCGCGCCGACCGACACCGGCTTGATTAGTCCACTGTGGACGGTACCGACGTCCTGCAGTGGACCGGCGCAGGACGCGCCGAAGCCGAGCAGGGTGAAATGCGGGCCGCGGAAAGCGTCGAACAGCCGCCGTGGCGTGCCGGAACTGTCCACGCAGGGCGCGTCGGGCGCACGATCACCGGCTCGCGGTCCATTCCCTGCGTCGCCGTCGACGGATAGCGAGCTGGCCGGGTAGCCGAGCCCGAGCTGCTGGCCGTCCGGAGGCGCGCCGTCCGCGATGTCCGTGCTGCCACCGTTGACGAACCGCTCCGCGATCCTGCGCAGCCCCTCGGCACTCACGCCGAGCGTCCACGCGGCGACCGGGAGCCGCTCCTCCTGGTAGCTGTCCAGCAGCGTCTGCCGCGCGCCGGAACACACCATGGCGAGCTTCCAGCCGAGGTTGTACGCGTCCTGGATGCCGGTGTTCATGCCGAGGCCGCCGGCCGGCGGATGCACGTGCGCCGCGTCGCCGGCCAGCAACACCCGGCCCACCCTGAACTGGTCGGCCATCCGCACGTTCACCCGGTACGTGGACAGCCAGGTTGCCTTTGAGAGCCGGATGCCGTGCTCGCCGGCGAGATCGTCCACGATCCGCCGGAAGTACGGCAGCGAGGGTTCGGGGAGACTGCCCTCCGCGCCGAAGTCGCTGAACGGTACGGCCTGCAGTTGCCAGGACCGCTCGTGGCGGAACGGGCACAGGGCCAGGAACCCGCGCCGGCGGACGGTCCACTGGTACCAGGCGTCCGGTTCGATCCCGCTGAGTTCGACGTCCCCGAGCAGCATGGCCTGCTCCTTGTTCTCGCCCTCGAAGCGCACGCCGAGTGCCTTGCGCACGGTGCTGCGGCCGCCGTCGCAGCCGACCAGGTAGCGCGCAGCCACCCGCTCGCCGGTATCCAGCACGGCATGCACACCGTTCGCGGACTGGCTGAACTCGGCGAGGCCTGCGGCCAGTTCCACCCGCACGCCGTCCTCGGCGAGCCGCGCGCGCAGGGTCCGCTCGATCCGCCACTGCGGGATCAGCAGCCCGCCGTCGTAGGGCCGATCCGGTGTGGGTGCCCGCTGGGCGTGCGGGTCGGTCTCGGCAACCAGGTCGCCGTCGAGGTACCGCCTGTGTGGCAGGTGCCGGAACCCGTGGTGCAGCACCTCGTCGGCGACACCGAGGTCGTCCAGCACCTCCTGGGTGCGTGCGGTGAGCCCCTTGCCGCGCGAACCGGGGAAGTGCTCGCCGGCTCGGTCGACGATGCGCACGTCGACGCCCCGGCGGGCCAGCTCGATGGCCAGCGTGAGCCCGGTGGGTCCGGCGCCCGCGATCAGGACGTCGGTCATCGGTCCCCGTCCTGGCGCACTGCCGGCGCCGATGCGGCATGCATGCCCGCCATCACACCCTCCCTGATCCCGTGCGGTCACTGAAGCGATCGGCGGTGACGCTAGCCGGTTTCCGGGCAGGGTGTCCTGGTGCTGGAGGTGGAGATCGGGTGGAGATCTACCTGGGAAATCTCCACCGCGGTTCCTACCGCGAACCGACGACACACCCGGGGTGGTGTTCGTAGCGTCGTCATCAACGGTTATGCCGTCGCGATAGTGACCATCGAAGGAGCACCGCTCATGTTGATCGGATCCCTGCTGAGTGCCACTGGCCTGTTGTTCGGTGTGCCCACCGTGGTGTGGGTGACCGTGGCTGTCCTCGCCGTGGTGGGCGTGGTGGCCTTCAAGATGCGGAAACGCCGGCGGCGTTAACCACCGGACTCCTGCTGGATATGCCCGTCCGCGGTGACCCATATGCCTGTCACATCGATATCGCCTGTCATACCGACCAGCGTCGGCAACCGGGACAGGCAATGACAGGACGTGTGGTGGCCGGGTGTGCGGCACCCTTCCAACCGGATGGACGGCGCCCTATTGCGGTGCGCATGAGGTGATTCACGAAGTGTTCGTCACCGAGGACCGCGAGGCCGATTCTCCCCCGACCTGGTTGGGCTGATCGGGCGCACAGCTGATCAACAGCCGGGCGGTGTGCGCGATGTGGTCACGCAGCAGTTCCTGCGCGTGGTCGGCGTCGTGCGCGAGAACGGCGTCGAGCAGTGCTCGATGCTCGGCGGCGACGTCGCGGCCGGGTTCGTTGCCGAGGGACACCGACCACTGCCGGTACAGCTCGGCCTCCTGCCGCAACGACCGTGCCGCGTCGAGCAGCCGCTGGTTGCGGCAGCCGGCCAGCAGCGCGTGGTGGAAGGCCGCGTGTGCCTGCGACCACTCGTCGGACAGGTGGTCCGGATCGGCCGGGTCGCGATACGGCGCGCGTTCCAGAAAGTGGTGCGCGGCAACGGCATCGGCCTCCCAGCGGGTGTCGCCTTCGCGCACCGACAGCCCCAGTACCAGGGACTCGATCTCCGCCCGCGCCTGTGTCAGTTCGGCCAGATCCTGATGGGACAGCGGCCGGACCAGGTAACCCTGACGCGGCCTGGCCACCACCAGCCCTTCGGCGACCAGCCTCGTCAGCGCCTCGCGGGTGGCACCGACGCTCACTTGGTAGCGGTCGGCCAGGTCCGGGAACTTGAGCCGGTCGCCCGGAACCAGCCGACCGGCGAGGATGTCGGCGCGCAACGCCTGGTGGATGCCGTCGGTGCGGGTCGCTCCGCCGCTCTTGGTCATGCCCCCAGTCTAGCACTTTACGAATCTTGGTTGAACTTTCGAAAGTTTGGGTCTAGTTTCGAATTTAGCTCGCAGCCCCTTCAGCCGCACGAGGAGTCGTGCACGGCCGGATCCCGAAAGGTGCAGTCATGAAACTGGCCAATGTGGACGGACGCGCGGTCCTGCTGACCGCCGACGACACCGGAATCGACGTCGAAACCGCGTCGGGCGGCAAGTTCGGCCCCGGTCTCGTGTCCGTTTACGAGAACTGGGACGGGTTCCGGGCCTGGGCGCGACAGCCGCCCGCCGAACCCGGCGTCGTCTTCACCCGCGCGCAGCTGGGTTCTCCTTCCCCTGCCCCGCGGCAGATCGTCGCGATCGGCCTGAACTACGACGCCCACGCCGCCGAGTCCGGTTTCAAGGCACCGGAAGGACTTCCCCCGACGTTCACCAAGTTCGTCTCCGCGCTGACCGGCCCCGACGCGGAGGTCGTGCTACCGGCCGGTGGCGACGTGGACTGGGAGGTGGAACTCGTCGCCGTCATCGGACGGACCGCCACCCGCGTCGCGGAATCCGACGCGTGGGGCCACGTCGCCGGGGTGACGATCGGACAGGACCTCTCCGAGCGCGTCACGCAACTGGCCGGCCCCGCCCCGCAGTTCAGCCTGGGTAAATCCTTCCCGAACTTCGCGCCGGTCGGGCCGTGGCTGGTCACGCCGGACGAGCTGGCGAACCGGGACGACCTGGCGCTCGGCTGCGCGGTCGACGGCGAGACCGTGCAGGACGGGCGCACCCGCGAACTGATCTACCCGGTCGCCAGGCTGGTATCCGCGCTGTCGCGGACCATCACCCTGTATCCGGGCGATCTCGTCTTCACCGGGACCCCGGCGGGCGTGGGCATGGGCCGCACGCCGAAGCGGTTCCTGCGAGCAGGCGAACACCTCGTCAGCTGGATCGAAGGCATCGGTGAGATGCGCCAGACATTCGTCACCGCACAGGAGGACTGACATGGGCATGCACCGCCTCACCCAGGTCACCATGGGTGTCCCGAACGTCGCGGAAACCATCGCCTACTACTCCGAGTTCGGGCTCACCCACCTCGGCGACGGGGCCTTCAGTACTCGCGAAGGCGGCGAGCAGCTACGGGTCCGGCACGCCGCATCACGACGATTGCTCCAACTCGGGGTGGGGGTCGACGATGCCGACGACATCGCACGGACAGCGTCACGGCTGGATCGCCTCGGCGTGGCAGCCGGCACGGACGGCACCGCGGTCACCGCGATCGAGCCGGTCGCCGGGTTCACCGTCCGCGTCGAAATCGCGCCGAGAATCCTGCAGCGGCCCGTCCCGGCCACCCCCTACAACGGGCCCGGCCGCATCGAGCGATTCGGCCGCGCGCCCGGAGTGCTGCGCGAGGACCCGGTCCGGTCCAAGAAACTCGGCCACTGCGTGGTGGGCACGACCGATCTCGAAGCCACCATGGGGTTCTTCACCGAGGGACTCGGTTTCAAGGTCAGCGACTACATCGGGAACAAGGGCGCCTTCATGCGCTGCTCGGTCGATCACCACAACGTGCTGGCGCTCGCGGCACCGGTGAACTTCCTGCATCACACGTCCTGGCAGGTCGACGACATCGACGACGTCGGACGAGGCGCGGCGGCGATGCTGACAGGCAACCCCGAGCGACATGTCTGGGGCCTCGGCAGGCACCACGCGGGATCCAACTTCTTCTGGTACCTCAAGGATCCGGCGGGCAATTTCAGCGAGTACTACGCCGACATGGACTGCATCCCCGAAGACGAGATCTGGACCCCTGAAGTCTTCGAGGGCGCCCAAGGCCTGTTCAGCTGGGGCCCGCCCCCGCCACCGTCGTTCCTGGAACCGGACGACCTCGCCGCGCTCATGACCGGACAACACGCACCCTCCCGGTGACCTCGCACCTGATCAGCAAAGGAGAAAGTCATGCCAGTGGAACTGTATGTACCCCAAATCCCGGACAATCTGAACATCCGGTTCGTCGAAAACCGCATCGTCATCAACCGCCCGGCACAGGCCGTGTACGACTGGGTGACCACCTGGTCGAACCTGCCGAAATGGCTGCCGATGGCCCTCGGCACCGAGGTGCGACGCGGCACCGAAGGCGTTCCCGCCGAGATGGGCGACGTACTGCTCGAGACCATCCGGCCGGAGCTGAACGAGAAGCCGAAGCTCTACACCGTGGTGGCGCGGGTCCCCGGAAAGCTGTGGACGGTGGTCGGCCGGGACGTGCTCGACGACGGCTCCCTGGCCCCGGCGATGCACGCGATCGCCACCTTCACCACGTTCGACCTCGGAGACGGAACGACCCTGTTCTGCCGCCTGTTCGAACGACTGGTCCCGGACACCGAGCCGCCCGGCCCGCACCCGGTCGAGGACCCGGTACGCATCCAGCCCGGCCTGGAACTGATCAAGGCACACCTCGAGGGCACGGCCGGATGACGTCGGCAGGTGTTGATCGTGCGGAATCGAGGCGTTCGCTCGATCGTCGGTCGGCCCCGTAGGAGCACGACTGACGGTAGGCGCAGCTCAGGACGGGAGCGCGGCCGAGACCACCTCGCGGATGGCGGCCAGGTCGACGGCGTCGGCGGTGAGCAGGGTGCGGATCAGCCGGGGAAGCACGGTGCGGCCAAGCAGGTCCTGCGCGAGCGTGTCCGCGCGAGCGGTGTCGAAGTGTTCGGTCAGGTAGCCGGCCAGCCGAGCGTAGGTCGTAGCGAACACGGCGTCGAAATACGCCGTGGAGCTGCCGGGCAGCCGCTCGGCCTCGGCGATGTTCAGGCGGCAGATTCGCACCTGGGGATCCCAGGTCATCAGCTGCAGGAACCGGCCATAGAACAGCGTGACCGACGCAGCGGCGGCCGAGCTCGACACGGCGGCCGCCGCGCTGCGCAAAGCCGCGGCCGGCGCACCCGGAAGCGCCCCATGGGGGCAACAACGCGCAGATCCACAAAGGACACAACAGTCAGTCGTCCGGCAGTGGTACCTCCGGTGGTGGTGACGGCGCCTCCGGCGGTAGCGCAGATGGCGGTGGCGGTGGCGGTGAATCGGGGCCGAGCGGCCCGCCGCCCACCGGAGAAGTCCGCGACTGGATCACCGAGGCACTGCGCATCCTGCGCGAATACGGCGTCGACATCAGCTCGATCGATCCGGCCGACCTGGCGGCCATCATCCAGCACGAGTCCGGCGGCAACCCACCACCTGTTCACCACACTCATCAGCCGACCCGTTCTCGATGCCGCGCACCGGATCCGCTGCTCAAGTTGGCGCAGACGCCACCAATACCGAGCACAGCAAGGCCACTACCAGCGACAATCGACCCACGAACCATGACCATCACGAACTACGACTGGAGTACTAGCCCACGCTGCAACAACGACGCCGCGGGCACCACAACCGGTAAGCGCGCAGAGCAGTCGCCTACCTGATTCGTCGATCTGTGGTCATCGCAACAGAGACGTCCCCATGCCGTCCGCCGGCACCTCGCATGCGCTCTTAGTGAATCTTGTGACAGAACGATGACACAGCGCTAGCGCTGCGCGGACATCCACCGAACAGGCTGAGGTGCATGCGAAGTCGTTCCCTCCTTGTCTCGGCCGGCGCGGTGGTCGCGCTGGCCGCGACCTTCCTGACCACCTACAACGCGCAAGCCATCGTGGGCGGCACCAAGTCCGCCAAGGCGTACTCGTTCATGGGCTCGTTCCAGCCGTCCCACCCCAGGCCGCCGCGCGCTGACGGACACGGTTGCGGTGTGGAACTCCTTGCGCCGCAATGGGTACTGACCGCCAGTCATTGCGCGGGCAAGAACCCGACCAATGCGAAGAACGGCATTCCCCAAGGCTGGAAAGTCCGGATCGGATCGCTCGGCACCACCGCCGGGGGCAAGGTCGCCGAGGTGGACCACTACTACCGGCTCGCGACCAGTCATGACGAAGGCGGCTTCTGGGGCAAGGACCTCGCGTTGATGCACCTGCGCGCGCCCGTACACGCGCGGCCCGTGCCGATCGCATCCAGCACGCCCGCGGACGGTACCCCGACTCGTATCCTGGGCTGGGGCATGACTTGCGACGAAGACAAACCGGAGTGCTACCCGAACAAGCTGCGCGAAGCCGACACCGAGGTGCAGCCGGCCTCGAAGTGCACGGTCGCCTCTCCAGGCGAGTTGTGCATCGGCAGTCTCGATGGCGCCGTCGGTGCGCGGAACATGGACTCGGGCGGGCCCGCGCTGATCCGCCAGGGTGGCGGCTGGGCGTTGGCCGGCGTGGTCAGCGGCCCCAGTTCCGACGGGGAGCCGGTGCTGTACACCGACGTCACCAAGCACGCTGACTGGATCAACGGCATCATCAGCGGCGCTACCGTGCCCGCCGATGACGTGATCCCGAACGTGGAAGGCGCGGTGGATCTCGCCGGCTGTTCGGGCTCGGTGGTCCGCACTGCCGCCTCTCGTCCGAACGATCCCGCGCTGCTGCTCACCAATGGGCATTGCGTGCAGGGAGACCGTCCCGCGCCGGGCGCCGCGCTCGTGGATCAGCCCGCCGACCGTGCTGTGTCGGTCGCCGACGCTCAGGGCTACCCGCTTGTCTCTGCCCGTGCGGATCGTCTGGTGTACGCGACCATGACCGGCACCGACATCGCGCTCTACCGGTTGGACCGGACTTACGCGCAGCTGGCAGCGAAGGGCGCCAAAGTCTTCCAACTCGCCTCCACGCCCGTACGGGCCGGCGACCCGTTGACCCTGGCCTACACCAGCAGCCGTCTGGGCTGTACCGCCGAGACCGTGGTGCCGCACCTGAAGGAAGGCGGCTATCAGTTCGAGAACTCCATTCGCTACGCCACCAGCCCGCAGTGCCGGCCGTTCCACGGCATGTCGGGTTCGGCACTCCTGTCGGCTGACGGCTCCACCGTGGTCGGGGTGCACAACACGCACAACGACGGCGGGGAGGCGTGCAGCGACAACAACCCGTGCGAGGTCGGGGCGGATGGAAGCACGACCTCGGTGCAGGGTCGCTCCTACGGCCAGCAGGTCGATGGGATCGCGGCCTGCCTGAGCGCCGACTCCCGGCTGGACCTCGCCCTGCCGGGATGCGCGTTGACCAAGTGACCAGGTCTTCGACTAGGCCCTCGACGCTGCGCCCACGCCTCGTACTTTGGCCCACCTGACGACGCCGAACTCGTCACCTACGAACTGGCTCACCGCGTGCAAGCTGTCACGATGAAACTGTCGGTGCTGCTGACTATCCTTCTGCGTTTGGGCACAGGGAGGGGATGTGGGGCGGGTGCGACAGGAGCAGAAGTGAAACCGCCGAGCAGGACATGTTGCTTGACGAACCGCGGGAAGACAACACTCTGGCGGAGGTCGCCGCACGTCACCAGCGGTCGGCCGGTGCGATCTGCGCAAGGCCGAGAATCTCGTGACGCCCGAACATGAGTTTCTCAGCGGCGAGGAGTTGTTCGTGTGGGCACGATCAGCGGTGCGCGCGTGGCCCCACGATGGGTCGAGGGCCGGGTGAGTGCCCCGGTCGTCTACCCACCCTGACTAAGCCTGCCGAACAGGCAGCAGAGAACGACAGGAGTGGACGCCGGCACGGGTGCGGCCGGCGACGGCCGCACCCCGTCGTGAGTTCCTTGCGATCTGGTCGTCGAGGCGAGAATGTGTAGCTGCCTGGAAGAACGAGTTCGGGCTGGTCTACTGGGCCAGCTGTCGTTCGATGAGCCGGTCAACCCGCTCTCGGCCTGTCAAGTGGCTGCCCAGAGCCCTTTTCACACCGGTTAACCTGGAGCACGGGTGCGCACCCAACTGCACCGTACCGCACTGAGGTGCATCAAGCTTCCTTACTTACAACGGTTCTGACGTGCATGCGTTGTAAAATCACAGGTCAGAGCCACTGTCCAAACCAGACTGGCAGCGACGGGGTCACGAGTGCTGTTCTCGCAGGTCCGGAAGCTGTCAATCTGAGCAACTCCGAGTTGCTCGCGCGACGATACGCACCACCGAAGCCGCTCCAGCGATAGCCGTTCGATTGAGACAGCAAGGACAGCGCTCAGCCGCAAGTGAGCCGGAGGAGCGCGGATTCCCTGCTGCTCGATTCAAGGCAGGGCTCGCCGGAATTGAGGCGCCGCTTGACCAGCCGCCAACCTCGGCGGCCAACACAGGGCCCGCGCGCCGGATTTCGCTACCGCTTGTGCGGTGCGACAGGTAAGCACCGGACAAGGGTCGAAATCGACACTAAAGCGCCCCCCTTGAGCCCGGACACGAAGAAAGTCCAGGCCACCGGCCTGGACTTAAGCTCCCCGCTTGGACTCGAACCAAGAACCCTCCGGTTGACTGATCCCCGTCGGTACCTGGTCTCCACCCGACGCCGGGTCGTTCGGTTGTGACGAGGAAGCAGAAAGATTGCTACACCACCAACCGGCACCGCAGAACACTCCTCCACCTATGAGCACCCCGGAGCAAACGGAGACATAACGGAGCCCAGTCGCGATCAACGTCGAGGCGAAATTGCCGCCGAAGGACCAACATCCCCGCAGGTCGGCAGCGATGTTGACGTGGTGGGCCGGGTCGGGCTCGAACCGACGGCCAAGGGATTATGAGACCGCAGATCCGGCATGTCAGCCAGTGTCGTCGAATGCTAAATTCTGCCGGTTTGTGCAGGTCAACGCCAGTCTGAGCCCGGGCCGAGTGTCGCTGCGTGTCGGCCTGTATCGGGCTCCACGTCGGCAACGGAGCCCAATCGGAGACAGCGTAGGGCACGAAATCCGCAGCACATTGACGTCCGCACCGAGGCCAGCTGCAGGGCAGCGGTGACGTCAAAGCCCGAGTGCGCGACACGCTCGGGATCTCGAACACCCAGCTCCCAGTCGCTCAGATCGAACGCTCGGCAGGTTCTTCAAGGCACGAAACGCAATCGGGCACGATCTTGACTACGAAGACCCGTCGGCGCCAAGCAGCCGGGCACGGTGGCCTCGGAAGATGAAGGAAGTCCGCGACGACTGCGACGCGGTGCTGGCGGTTGTCGCGACGATCATCCGCGCGACAGCGACCAACGTGCGGACATGCCGCTGAACGGTGGCGTCCTGGGTCTTGCCGCAACAGATGGTGCTGATGGTGACGGTCTCGGCGCGCAACATCGAGACCCTCAAGAAGCTGCCGACCGAGCACCTCCTCGTTGGCAACCGCGCGATGGGGCTACGGCTGGTCAAACGGCACCGCGGCGCGCGCGGTTGGTTCAACACCGCAACCTGGGAGATCGGGTACGCCCATCGTCGCCTGCACACCCCGGGCAGGCTGTACGCGCTGCTGCACCGTCCGATGGACCGTGGCCGCACCTTCACCGGCAGCGGCACAGTCCGGTCAGTCTGGGGCAGCAACATCAGACGTCGGCTCATCCATGCACGGCTCGAGCACGACACTCGTTGAACCCGGATGGGGACACCTGTTCAATCACCGGCTGGAGTCAGCAACTCCTCGATCTCGGCGATTACCTGAGTGTTGTCCTGGTAGTGGATCCCGCGGATGCCGACTGCACAGGCAGCGGCGATATTGGGCTCTAAATCGTCGAGGAAGATCATTTCCTCGGGGCGGACCTCGAGTCGCGCGCAGCTGAGCTCGTAGATCCGTGGATCTGGCTTGCTCATGCCGACCTCGTGCGAGTAGACGATGTCATCCACGAGGTCCTCGAACCCGTATGCGGCCTGCTCCCGTTCCCGGGCGCCGACGAAGCTGTTGCTCAGGATGCCGGTCCGATAGCGCGGGCGCAGCCCCCGGCAATACTTGATCAACTCAGAGTTGCCGGTGCCCAGATACTGCCCCCAGAAATCCGCCATCATCGCATCGGCCTTGTCCCTGGCAACGCTGAATCGATCGCCGATCGCCTGACGCACCTCGTCCTCGGTGACCCCGCCAATGGCCCCGGCCGCCCAGACATCCGCCAGTCGTCGACCGACCTCGCCCTCTACGAGACCGAGCCTGGCCTCCCACCGCCTGCCGACTCCAAGGTCGGGCGCGATCTCCAGTACGTCGCCGATATCGAACACCACCGCACGAATCGCCACGATCGCCACCCTATCGGCTGCAAACCCCAAACACGGAGGACAACAGTCAACGAACACCTCGCCAAGAACCGTGACGCCGCAGAAACTGGAGGCCATGTGCCGCCGGCAACGCGGCCGTCCACTTTGGACTGTTTGATTCCGCGCCTTGACCGGGCGGTCGAGTGCTGAAGACTGACACGATCACCCGCTAGTCCGTTCCCGCTGATGAATGGATGGACGTGGCCTTGAGGGGCCATAATGGTGAAGTGGATGGATCTGATGCGCCGAAGGTCGAGTGGGTGGTCAACCTTCCGAGCGGGCCGCCGGAGAAGGAGGCCCTCGCACGCCTCGTCGACGCTGACGGCGGCCGGGACGACGCCGAGAACTCCTACTACGAAGCCTTCGCGGACCCCGGATTCATCCGGGTCGAGGCGGCGCAGCGCCGGTTCCGCGGCCAGTACCTCCGACGTCTACGACGCCTGGCGCGACAGGGTGACTGTGCGAGCGCGTTCAGCGATTGATGCCTGACGCTAGTCGCTCTGCGCTGGGTGAAGGATCGGGTCGATCCCGACGAGCGTGGCGGTCAACCGGTCGACGCCGCAGCGCGTCTCGAACATACGAACGAACTCCGTCGAAGACGGCCTGAATGCTCGACGTCCTCATGTCAAGTAGACAACGAGCTGTGACAACAGGCGATAGTTGGCATCTCCCGGCGTTTGTTGGCATGCCGTTGGTCATGTGTGACCGACCAAGTGTGATTGAGCGCTGCAGTTGGCCGGCTGAGTTCGAAGGTTGACCGGCGAAGCGCTCAGCGGGAGTGCCGCGTCGAGTGGGATGGCGGCGGGTCGAGGAAGCGGGGTGGCGCTGTCGGCCCGGAACGCCTGCAGCAGGTAGGCCACGAGCCGGCGGGAGGCGTCCATGGTCGCTTCGGGTGTGCCGGCTCGGATCCCGCCGTTGGCTAGCAGGATGAGTGCGAGGTCGGCCGGGTCGAAGTCGCGGCGCAGTGCGCCAGTCGCCTGTGCGCGATCCACCAGTTCCGCGAACCCCCGTTCGGCCTTCTCGCGCAGCGCCCCGAACTCCGCTACGTGCGGGAAGGCCGTGACGAATGCCCTGGAGAACCCTCGGTCTCGGGCCTGCATCGCGCACACCTGCGCGATCACCTTGCAGAACGCGCGCCACGGATCAGGGTCGGCGAGGGCGGTGTCAAGCAAGCCGACACACTCGCCCATCTGCTCGGCGAAGGCCTCTGCGACCAGGTCCTCCTTCGTCGGGAACCGGCGGTAGAGGGTCGCGACGCCGAGCCCGGCGCGGCGCGCGATCTCGCTCATCGGGACCCCTAGTCCTTCCGCCGCGAACACCTCTCGTGCCGTATCGAGAATCTTGGTCCGGTTGGCGGCCGCGTCCGTGCGCAAGCGAGGCGATGTCGTCGACACCGCTCTCACTTTAAGCGAAGTGGATGACATCGTCCGGTTCTGGCGCTAGAAGTTGGAGCATGCTTTCCACTTCGATGCGGCTTGCGACCTACGACCGGTACGGGCCTCCTGAGGTCCTGTCCGTGACCACAGGGCCCGTTCCGCAGCCCCGCCCCGGCGAGGTCCTGGTCCAGGTACGGGCGGTGTCGGTCAATGGTGGCGAACTCGCGATCCGTGCCGGGCGACTACGCCCGTTCAGCGGTAAGCGGTTCCCTAAACGCATGGGTATCGATCTGGTCGGCGAGGTCGTCGCGCCGGAGAACAGCAGGTTCGCGGCGGGTGACCTGGTCTGGGGTGGGCTGCCCCGGCGGCTGGGATCAGCCGCGGAGTACGTCGCCGTGCCGGCCGAGCGACTTGACCACGTCCCCGCCGGGCTCGACGCGGTGCAGGCTGCCGCGCTGCCCGTCGGAACCACGGCGATCACTGCGCTGCGCGACATGGCCGCGCTCGCGCCCGGCGAGCGACTGCTCGTTAGAGGAGCAACCGGCGGCGTCGGCTACATCGCCGTACAACTCGGGAAAGCGATGGGCGCGCACGTCACCGGGTTGGCCAGCGCGAACAACCTGGACCTGGTGACCGAACTCGGCGCGCACGAGGCGATCGACTACCGCACGCCCGGAGACCTGGGTTCCTTCGACGTCATCTTCGACACCGTCGGCACCGGCCTGCCCACCTTCCGCCGGCTGCTCACCCGGCACGGGCGGATGGTGGCGATCGCGTTCGACCTCGACCGCCCGGTCCGCTCACTGGGCTATATCGCGGCCCACGCGATGCGCCGCGGACGGTGGGTTCGGGGCTTCAGCGGCAACCCGACCGCCTCGCTAATGGCCGAACTGGGCCGGTGGGTCGCTGCCGGGGCGATCCGCCCGCAGGTCGACCGGGTGTTCCCACTGGCCGACATCGCTGCCGCACATCGTGCGCTGGAGCACGGAGGCGTGCAGGGCAAGATCGTCGTGCAGATCGCCTGAACCTGCAGGGCTCAACTGCCCAGTCGTTGCCGGGACGGGGCAACGATGTCCAAAGTACGTGACCAGCAGATAAGAGCGCTTTACCCGCCCCAGCCGTCAAGAAGCTGATCCCGGATACAACGCGCGCTCATGCCGATGACCGGACGGGGAGCACCCCCTGACGACGGAGACCTGTGTCTGCCCGATGGCGGCGGAGTGAAGCTGGGTTCTCGAGGCTCGAGTTGCCGGTGTCGGGCTCACGGCGCTAGGCGCGCAGAGAATCCCTGTTCACTCGCCGTTGTCCGCCATGGCGGACGCTGGCGGGACGAGGTCGAGCTGAGCGGCGGACTCGTTCACCGCTCGGGCCTCCCCAAGAAGCTGGTCTATGTCGGTGGATTGGAGCGTCCAGCCGAAAAGCGATGCCGCTTGCTTGAGCAACTCCAGCATGGCGACCACAGCCCCAGTTGAGACCATGTCTGTCAGTGGTCCAGGCTCTAGGGTCACTTGGAAACCGAGGCGTTCGGCGTCGACCCTCTGCAGGTGTAGGCCGGACGTGCCGTTGGCCGCCTCGGCCGCGAACTTCATTTCCACCCCGAGGCTCGCGTAGATGGACGTCGTCTCAGGTGCTGCCAGTTCGTCCGGGATGGTGAGCCCTTGATTCTGCGCTGCAGCCAGGAATTCCGTTCGGCGGGTCTCTGTCAGGTTAGCGCCAACGTCGAGGGCTTCGAGCGCATCGAGTACTCCGCGCACGGCGATGCCGAGTCCTGGCCCCGAAGGGTCGGTCATCTGCTCGAACCGTCCAGCAATGATCACCAGCGCTCGCAGTATGGGCAGTGCTTCAACTGGCTGGCGAGCACCGACCAGCACTTGAATGCTCTTAAATGATGCCACCGCCTGACCGAACATGTTGAAGGCGAACAATGAAGCCCGCGTGTGCCCCTTGTCGGCCCCGCTTGCGGCAGCAGCATTGATCACCGGCATGACCGATCCAAGCAGTCTCCGCGAAGGAGACGGCGCCGTGTGACTGATCGCAACATCGTCGTCACTCAGCCGTACCCGGACTTCCCCGTTCTCGAGGCGTCCGTACACTTCCAGCCGCTCCATGCGGAAGCCAACGTCCGGGTGGGTTCGAACGGTTATCCGTTCCTGTGGCTTCACGTGGAAGGTCGCACCCTCACGAACCACGGATTCGATGCCTGAGGTCCACTCGAGACGGGGGTACAGCTCGCCCTCTGCGGCCGCGTCCTCGGCGGCGCCGATCAATAGGCCGCGCACGACCTTGCGCATGGATTGCACGTCCTTGGGCTTGATCTCGTTCAGTTCGTTCGCGACCTCAGGGGCGAGGCCGAGCAGGTCGACAATGGACTGGCGGACGTAGTGGAACGTCTTGTCAGCCGACTTCAGGGCGTTTGTGGCGACTTTGTCCAGCTCCCAGTAGCCGTGCTCGAGCGCGTCGCTCGCGTCCTTCGCAGCCGTGTAGGTCTCGTCGTCACCGGTGAAGATGATCTCCTTCCGTACACGCGCGCCCAAGAATTCCTTCCACCTCGGCCGCTTGGGGTCGTCAGTCACAAGACCGAGTTCACGCGCAAGAACGTCTTCCGAGATGCCTCGTGCGGTGACCGTGTTGCGGATGACAGCCTTGGTCAGGTTCTCGGCCGCGATCCAGAGGTGGTTGAGCGCAAGCCACTCGCCGCCGACGTACCACTCCCGGAGCGCCAGCTCATACTGGCGGAGAGCTCGATCGACCCGAGAACTGTCGGTAGCGAGCGTGACGAATGCCCTACAGGCGGCTTCGAAATGACTGAGTTGGATAATCCGCCCCTGGGACACACCTCCCTGCTCGTCCGGAACGAATGCCTCAAGGAACTCCCGTTCCACACCGGTCGGGGTGCAATCGAAGGCCAGATGTAGCTCGAGCGGACCGACCCGAACGTTCGCGACAAAACCAACCATGGTCGCGAAGGGGCGGGCGATGGCCGTGAACTTGGCGACAGCCTCGTCCAACGAACTCGCGTGCCCGCGAACCTCGATGACTAGCTCCCGAGGCAGATTGCGGCCGTTCTCCTCGACCCATCGGGTGAACGTGCGGATTCGGACCTCAACGATGTCAAGCTTCGGCACGTTCACGACGAGTTGGAAGCCCTCCTCGGGCAGAAACCTCGCAGCAGAACGCGCCCGAAGGACGACGACGTACTCGGTCATTGCCGTCCCAGCGCTCGCCACTGACTGCTTGCTCATCGGACCACCGTAAATGCGGAGTTCGACAAGCGGCGAGCCCGACGCGCGCCGACGGCCGGGCAAGGGGGTTGCAGGCGGAATAGGCTCATGCTGAACCCTTACGTCCGGTTGTGCCGCTGGCTGAGCGGCCGCGGTGCTTCTCCACGCCGTGCTCGCCTGGACCAAGGTATCGACAGACGTATCCTGTCCGAGCCCGTCCTCATCAGCGCGTGGCACGAATTGTTCGTGGCAGTATCCCGACCGCAGCAACTAAGGCGCCTGCCGCTAATCCCACGAGAACGAACACCGGCAGTAGGAAGTGTGCGGTGTCGTGCGTCCACAGGGCGTCCGGCGGCAGGGCGCTGATTCCGGGCGCGTCGACGAACGCTGACAGGCCCGCCACAGCCCATCGAGTGGGTACCACGTAGGCCGCGAGAGACAATGCCGTCGCGGATCCGGCTGCGTTCCCGAGCCGGATCACCAGTCCGGACAGGATGACCATGACGCCCAGAAACGCGGACATCATGCCCACCGCCTGCTCGACAGAGGTCACCAGTGCGCCGATCAGAAGACCGAAGGCCATCGATGCGAGAGTCAAGGCCGCGAGCACGATGAACACACCAAGGGCCGCGGGTACGATCGGGAGCGCGTGGCCGGGCGTGCCCCGGAACGCGACGAACGTGCCGGACGCGACTGCGGCCTGAATGAGCGCAGGAACTCCGCGACTCACCGCCCGGGCGAACACCACCGAGAACGGGCGGACCCCCCAACGTTGCTCGCGCTGGACGACCTTCAGGTCTCCGACCAGCGACGTCAGGGACAGTGCCATGGCCAGGAAGGCCAAAAAGATGGTAATAATCGAGAGCGAGACCCCAAGATCCGGGTTCGGGCCGTCCGGAGCCGCCGAGAACCCATTAACGTTCACAGCGGCAGCGATCCCGGCCGCGACCGCGGGACCCACGATCGTCAGGCCGACCAACGAGCCGCGACGCCGGGTCATGCGCAAGGTCTCCCTCTTGACGTTTACCGCGAAAGCACGCGCCCAGGGGATGGCGCGCGGATTCCCCGTGCCAGCAGAGTTGCTCCCCGACTTGGATGAGGTGGACGCGTGGAGAACGGGAGTGTCCTGCGACGCGCCGATCTCCCCGATACGCAGTGCATCCATCACGTCCGCGACGGAACCGGCGGCGAAACTGGGAAGGAGCTGTGACGGGGTGCCGAAGAAACCCGCATGAGCCGGCGAGCGCTCCTCTCCCGCGCGCACGGGAGGCGTTGACAAGGCGAGCACCGCGGTGCACAGGTCGAGGTGCGTAGTGGCGTGGGTGACGACGACCACGACGCAACCCTCGTCCGCCACCGCCGCCAGGTCCGTCATGAGCTGTCGGTCCATCCCCTCGTCGAGGCCCGAGGTCGGTTCGTCAAGCATCAGCAAGAGCGGCCTGGTCAGCAGCTCCAGCGCGATCGCCACCCGCCGGCGCTGCCCACCTGACAGATCGCTGATCCGCACCATCGCGGTCGTGGTGAGCTGCAGCCGTTCCAGGACAGCTGTGATCTGCCCGCGACGTTCGGCTGCGGGCAGATCGGACGGCAAGCGCAGTCGAGCGGCATAGGCCAGTGTTTCTCCGACGGTGAGCTCACCAAAAGCTTCACTGTCCTGGGGAACGAAGCTGACCAGGTTGGGATTGAGGCCGTTAGCACTGGGCAAGCGATGTCCCGCCAATTCGGCCTGCCCGTCGGTGATCGTTGCCTCGCCGAGTAGTGCGGTACAGAGCGTCGACTTGCCCGCGCCGGAAGGGCCGATCACCGCCAGTAGGCCGCCGCCCCGTAACGCGAAGGTGATGTCACGGATGACGACGAAACCGCCACGCCGGTTAGCTCGTCGAATGGCGACCGTCAGACCCGAGACAAACAACGGGGCTGGAATCGGCAGCATTCGCCAGCACAGCGCGCCGTTAGGCTCTACGCGGAATTCGTAGTGTCCGACGACAAACACCCGACCCGGTTCGAGCGTTGCCCGCAGCACCGGTTGGCCGTCGACGAAGGTGCCCGTGCCGTGGTTGAGGTCGCGGACCACGACGCGATCTCCGCGTCGGCGGACCGCCGCGTGCTCTGCAGCGAGGTCCACGTCTGGTAGCTCGACTTCGGCGCCGCCGCCTGCACGCCCGATGGTGACGAGCCCGCCATCGATGAGCCGGGTCTCTCCCGCCCGTGCTTCTGCCCCTGCTGTCGACAGGTGGGAGGGGCCCATTGCGGGGACAGTGCTCGACGGCGAGGCGCACGCGGGCGATGGGCTGGTGACAGCGTCCTGTGCGACGAGCTGAACCACGAACTGCAGCCGGGCACCGTCAGTGCGGATCTCGACGACAGCCGGCTCGGCCGATTCGAACCAGGCCAGCAGTCGCTGCTGGGACCCTACGGGCTCGACCTGCTTGCCGTCGATCCACAAGGTGGCGTCCGGTGGTGTGACCGCGACCGTCCACGCGGTGCCGTAGCGGATCCGGGCCCACGTCGCTGGTCCGTCGCGCACCACCAGGTCCGCGTCCGGGGCGGAGCCGACGACGACCACCTGCCTGGCTGTGAGGATGCGCCGGTGGGCGCCAATCGTCACCGCGAGCCATGGTCCTGAGCGCACGAACACCACCCCAGTCCCCCAGTCCGCGTATTGTGAATGGGTGAAGGCTACCACTTATCGCGTAATAGTGATTTTCGAATAGCGTGACGACCCGGTGAATGCACCCCCGTTCGAAAGGCGGTAACACCGGCGATCGAGCAAGCGACCTAGGGACCGTGAAGAGTCGGCTGGACAGCATCGAAACCGTGGTCTCGGGGGTCACCTCGCAAGCGTGGCCATTCTACGTCGTTTGCGACGTCTCCATGTCTATGTGGGATCCGGATCAATGGCCTGACGAGCACACATCGCCGCACTCGGTGATCGGAAAATCGCTCGACCTCATGATCGAAGAACTGGAAGACCACACCGAAGCGGCTGCGATTTGTCATCTTTCGGTCGTGACGTTCTCCGGTGAAGCGCAGACCCATCACCCGCTCCGGAAACTCAAAGAGATCAGCCGCTTGGGCCCGTTGCCCAAGGGGACCTGGACCAACTACGTCGACGTGTGGCAGCACCTCGACACCACCGTGCGACACGACATCGCCGCGTTGAAGGGTGCTGGACACGTACTCAAGCAACCCGCGGTCTTCTTCTTGACGGATGGCATGCCTGGCTCGTCGAGCTCCGGCGCGACGCCGGTGGAGGATTGGAAGCCGTACCACGATCGCTTGTGCGATCGACAGTTCGTCGAACGACCGATAATTGTCGCGCTGGGATTGGGTAGCGTAAACAACGAAACGCTGCGCCATGTCCGTTCACTCGATCCCATCGGCGTCGCGTGCGTGGCCGAACCAGGGGAACCCGCGAGCACTTTGCTCGCTGCCGCCCTCAACCAGATCCTCATCTCGATCGTGAGTTCAGTAAGCGAAGGCAAGTTCGTTTTCGAGGTTCCCGTGGGTTGGCGGTGCGTCGACGATGAGAAATGACCCCGAGCTTGACTGGTGTACTCGCCCGGACCACGACCGCCGCAAGCTGAGGAGGTTCTTCGCACGCCTGGTGCGTGCATTCCGGCGCAGATCGCGCCCGACGAAGGGGGCGGGGAGGTCCGGTAGCGGCTGGGGATGGGTACCCGGTCTCAATCTCGGCGCGCCCGCCTGCAAGCCAATTCGTTCCGAGCCTGCGACCGAAGCGTTGGTGGTGCCCGATCCCACCCACCATGGGCGGGCTGAGGAATACTCGCCGACGCACTGGTCCGCCAGCGGAGACGGTTCCCGAGTGGGCGACGTGGAGGCTCGAGTCGAGACAGGGCCGTCTCAGCGGTTCATACCGGGCGGAGCAGACGGCTGGTGGCCCGAAACGCGAGCGCACCGGGGGTGGCTCGGCCCCGTCTGGGTGTATGCGGCGTCGGTCGCGGGACACAGGCACACCCGAGACGGTGCGCACCGTGAAGACAGTTATTCCCTCGCGTCTACCGCAGGTGCCGCAGGACTGGCTATTGCCGATGGCGTCGGCGCGGGGCGGAACTCCCACGCCGCTGCATTACTGGCCGGGCATGTGGCGGCCGCCGGTGCGTGCTCCTGGGCCCAGGATGGAAACGGTCTGGACTGGGACAGCGAGACAGACAAGATCATCGACGAGATCAACGGTATCATCGCCGATGACGACAGCACGCGGAGCAACGCCGCCAATCTCGGTCTCGTCACCGGAGCCGAACAGCCGGGAAAGCGGCACGGACCGGCGACAACGCTCATCGCGCTCGCCGTCGTCCCGTCTGGTGCCGGCTTGGTGGTGCACTGGCTCGTGTACGGCGACTCCCAGGTCATGCTTCTCTCGGCTGACGGTCAATGGCATTGGCCAGCTGGCAGGCCGCCACCGCGGTTGACGGGTTCGACACCTGCGCTACCCGGAAAAGCTGAGGGCAGGATAGTCGGCTCAGCCCCGATCGCACCTGATGACGTGCTCATCCTCGCGACAGACGGAGTGTGGCCCGCCTTCGTGGAACAGCCGCGAGAATTTGCCGCCTCGATTCGCTCGGCCTGGGATTGCGAAGTGTCAGCCGCAAAGTTCGCTACTTTGCTCGATTTCGACATTCCCGGCTATGCCGACGATCGGACAGTCATCATGCTCAGGGCCGTGGCACCGGGACGATGAGCACAGCGAACGCGGTGACGGTGGCCCTGCGGGACCTCCGAGAAGTGACCGGACCGTCACTTCGGCCCGGCGGGCAAGGCTCACTCCGCTGGGCCGCACCGCCATCCGGTGAGATCTTGCTCCTCAAGCAGTACAAAGGAGAAAAGACGATTCCGAATTCACGGGATCGACTGTGCCGTCTGATTGAATGGCGGCGAAACCTGCCCAGCCAAGACCGTGCGTTCCTTGACGCACGCGCCGCCTGGATCCGCCACGTTGTCCTGGATGAGGATGACTTGTACGGCGTCCTGGTGCCTCCGGCGCCAGAGCAGTTCTGGTTCACGAACCGGAAGGGGGTGACGAAGCCACGGGAGATCAGCGAGCTCGGTCACAACCAGGCTGATGCTCACCATCTCGTCAGAGACTATTTCTCCGTCCCGCACGTCATCGCCCGCCTGGGGGAGATGCTCCGGACATTGGCCTGGTTACACCGCAAGGACATCGTGCTAGGCGACCTGCACCGCGCCAATGTGCTCGTCGGGGGACTGGCGAACGTGCCTGCAGCCTACGTGATCGACTGCGACGCCGTCGTCTTCAAGGGCGAGCCGGCGCTCCGCCGCACTAACTTCCCCTATCCCTGGTCGCATCCGATGCCTACTTGGCCAGACCCGTTAGACAAGAGCTGTGACCTCGCGTTTTTCGCCCATATGACAGTCGGCCTTGTGAGCAAGAGACTCGAGAACATCGCCCTGACCGACGATGTCCTTTGTCACTTCCCGGTGGCTCACGGCGAGTTACTGGCCCAGTGGCTGCGGAGGGAGAATGCCGCCGCGCGGGCAGACACACTGAGCACTGTGGCAGTCCAATGGTGTCGCTATGTGTCGGACCAGGGCATCGAGTACGTGCGCTCTGGCACGAGCGAGCAACGGAAACCGTGGAAAGGTGTCGCGGCCATCCCCGCATCACCTACCGGTGACATCAAGCTCCCAAAGCCGCTTAATCCGGTAAAGCCGACTGATCGCAGGCTATCGCCTCAGCTCACGCAGAAATCTGTTCTCGCAGAACAGGTGCCGACCAAGCGTCCATGCCTCGGTGTCGCGATGATCAAAGTCCACTTCGCCAATACGCTCTGCGAGCTCGCCACTGTTTTCATCACAGTAGTGATGACAGCCAGCTGATCATTCCTTTCCAGCAGCTGGCGCGCTTGCCACACATTGCCAAGCAACGTGGACGATTCCGGCAGCGGCGCCCGCTCATGCCGATGGTCGCGCGTCGGTGCAGGTGGTGCATAGGCCTGCGGTCCCTCGTTCCTCCTCGTTGGGGCGGTCTCGGACGGGTTTCGGCGCGTTCCGGTCGCTCCAGTATCGCCAGTTGATCTTAGATTGCTGGTAATGAGGAGTTACTTCGTGTCTTGCGCGAGGACGCGGCGTGCCTCGTCGCGGTGAGCCGGACAACATCGTGCCAGAACTCGGGCCGCGCGTCGCTTGATATGGGTCGAGGTCTCGGCGCTTCGGATGACCTGGAGCACCGCGAACGCGCATTCGGTTGCCGTGTCGCGGCGGAGGCAGGTCATGGCGTGAGCGGCGCGCCAGCGCATTGTCGGTGGCTTAGTGCGGTCCAGTACGACCTGTCGCAGCGCCGCGATGGCTTCGTCGCAGTGTGTTCTCGTGAGCGAGCCGAGCACGGTTAGGGCGCGCAGGCGCTTGGCGGCGGTTGTGGTCGGCGTGTTTGCGATGGCGCGGAGTGTGTCGGCGACCGCCGTCAGGTGCGTGGGGTGGACTGCCACTAGCGAGTTGGCGGCCTCGATGCGTGCCGACACGGGCAGGCCGGTATCGATCATGATCTTCTGGAGGTACATCGTTCCCCGCGGATCCCCGAGTTCGGCGAGCGCGGCGGCGATCCGCCACCTCGCCGCGGGCGGAGTCGTAGTGGCACCGGCGAGTTTGTCGAGGATGGCTGCCATGGTGATTCGCTCGGCTGATCGCGTCTTGGCCACGGTGACCGCCGCTAGGTGACGGGTGTACGGAGACACCAAGGGATCGCCAGCCAGGTCGCGGAGTTGGGTCGTCGCTTCGTCGGAACCCTGCCACGCCAGAGTCCTCGCGGCCCGGACCAGAGTCCTTGCGGCCCGAGCCCGGTTCCGGTGGCTCACCGCTCGGTCCCGCATCGTCGCCAGCAGGAAGGCGTTGCCAGCGCCACCGGCACCGCCGATGGTGGTGGTGGTCATCGCCGCTTTGAGGCGGCGCTGCGGGTGTTCCGCCGGATCCGAGAGGATGCGTTCCGCTAGGGTCAGCGCTCGCGCCCGATGGCTGCCGCCTAGGCGGCTAAGTGCACGGAGTGCTCCGCCCAGTGTTGCGACCGAAGAGTCGGGAGCCTCGGCGACGTCCCTGAGTGCGTCGGCGGCTTCCTGTTTGAAGTCCGGGCCGAACTCGGACAGTAGGACTCGCGCCTCGAACCGGTCATCCATGTCGAACTCGGGTTCGTTGATGACAGCACGCAGCGCAGCGATCTTCTCGTTGCGGAGGCCCGCGTCGGTGTAGTGGACCTGGAAGTCATACCGCCCGGCGATTCGCTCCGACACGGGCAAGAGATGGTCGTTCAGGAGGTCTCGCTCGATCTCGAGTGAGGTTGTTCGCTGGGCGTAGTCGCCGCCTCTCAGTCGCCACGCGGCCCGGCTGCGGGCAGATCCGTCCGCCGTCCGGTCCTGTGCCACTGCCAGCACCAGTTCCGTCCGCGCCGCACGGTTGAGGACACCGAAATCAGCCAATCGGTCAATGACAAAAAGTCGGTCGTAGGGCTTGGTCAGTGGGGACGTCAATATGGTTTGCAGGACCGGAATCACTAACTGGGCGTGGTTCTGGTCGAGTTGGACCAGGTATGTCGCGGCGGTACAGCGGACGTTCGTCGGAGCAGCGGGATCGGCGAGGACCTCTGAGAGAACAGCGAAGCCGTCTTCGCGGTACGCGGCGTCGATTTTCATCAGTTGCCATGCCGTTTCCACCCGTCCGTGCGCGGTGACGCCTGGCACTGCCACCATGGCACGTAGGCTCCTTTCGGCAGTTTCTCGGTGTTCTCTACCCATTTCCGCGAGGGTGCCGGCGAGTTCGGCGCGAGTCTCGACAGAGGTCAGATGTTCGGCCAGAGCGGTTCTCAGCCCGTCGATGGCGTCGTTCAGATGTTGTTCGCCCTGGCGTGCTAACGTTTTCGCTGCGGATTCCCGAGTCCAGGTGGCCGCTGTTGGATCAGCGAGGACGGCCCGCGATGCGGCCAAGGCATGACGCAGATGTCGCGAACGATGCCGGATAAGGACGTCTGCCGCTTCCTGGCGAAAGTCAGGAAGCGCGTCGGGATGCGACAACATCCCGTAAAGAGCTTGCTCAGCGTTCTCCCAGTTTTCCTGACCGAGCACAGTCAGCGCGAGAGCCGCTGCCTGCTTTCGTTTAGACGTGGCATCCGATGTCATCAGAATCGTGCGCAGATAATCGGCGGCCTGAGTTCTGCTTTTGGTACCGAAGCTCGCGAGTGATGCCGCGACCTGTTGATAGGAGAACCTGCTGGCTGGCGGACGATCCAGCATCGCACGTAGGCCGGCGGCAGCCTCGCCGACGTGTTCTCCACCAAGCCCCGCGAGATTGTGGGCGGCGAGGTTGCGGTGCACCCATTCACGAGTGGTGTCGCGCAGAATCGCGTACAGTGCGACCGCGCTCTCGGCCCGAGAGGTGGGTCGCAGCTGGACGAGCCGCTGGGCGGTGTCTCTCCGCGCAGCTGTGGAGGCGCCCGGATCGCGGAGAACCGTCCGCATGATCTCGATGGCCTGACCGCGAAAAGTGGTTCTGAGCCCTGCGAGTTTCGTGGCAGAAGAAACCCGGTCGCCCGCATCCTCAGCCGGATCTGTAGCGATCAAGTACAGCACAGCGGACACCTCATTATGGAATTCGGTGCCGAGCGCCACGAGTTCGGCCGCCGCTGACAGGCGTTCGTCCGCATCGACCGCCTGGTCGGCTAACTTCTGACGCAGCGTGGCAACAGCCTTGTCACGATAGTGCGGACCGAGATTCGCAAGTTTGCCGGCGGCGTCTACTCGCTCCCACGCCATCGCCGTCGGGTTCGTGGACAGGAGGTCAAGCTCCCGAGAAGCCTCCGCGTGGTATTCCGCTCCCAGCTCGGCTAGTGCTTTCGCCGCCCACAGCTTCGGGTTGGAGTCGGCTCCAAGACTCGAGACGATCTGACGTAAACGTGCTGCTGATTGTTCCCGATAACCAGGGTGTGCTGTCGCTAACTGCTCGGCCACGCGCCACAGTTCTTGCGGTGTAAGAAAAGGCTCGTCCAGAATTGAGAGGAGTTGGCCAGCTGCTTGCCCGGCGTATTCGGGACCGAGTTCGGCCAAGGCGCCGGCAAATTGGCAGCGCTCGAAAACGCGGTGACTGAGGTCATTGACCATGCCGGTCAGGAGGCCGGCCGCCTGGTCGAGGTAGGTAGACCGCAGGTCGCCGAGTGCTAGGGCTGCTTCGACACGCAGGGACGCGTTGAGGCTAGTGTCACCGGCGATTGCGCGGAAAGTGGCAACAGCGTGGGGGTGGAACTCCGCACCGATCTCAGCCAGTCCGATCACAGCATGTAGCCGATGTCGGGTAAAGACGCCTGGGTCCGCGAGTGTTTCTCGCAGGATCCGAACGGCCTCGTCGTGGCAGGCGGAGCCGAGGTCTGCGAGCGCGACGGCGGCGCCGCGCAGCATGTATGGAGCCTTGCCCGGGTCATCGAGCACGGCTCGCAGGCCACGTACCGCCACCTCACGCTGTTGCCGGCCGGCTTTGGCCAGACCTTCGGCGGCCGCCAGCCGGTCACGCAGCTCCAGCGCGACGTCGTCCATGGCCGTTCGCAGGAGGTCACTGGCCTCGTGGACGTGGATGCTCAGCCGGGTGCAGAGTGCGACGGCGGCCTCGATGCGGCAGTTCCATGTCGTCTCGGGATCGTGCATGAGGTCTCGCAGCCAGGAGGCGAGGCGCGGATGGTGGGTGGCGTGGGTTGCCTGGCGAAAGATCTCCGTGCTGCTGGAGGTTCTGGCCCATGCTTCCGCGGTGTCGAGGAACGCATCCAGTACCGCCGGTGTCACGGGCACGTGCTGGGACAGCAGTTCGGCCGCGATCTGCTGGAAGCCCGAGGAGTTGTCGTGCAGCCAGGAGACCAGGGCGTCGGCCTGGTCCACCCACAGGTGGGTGTAGTGCAGGAGAGTCATGCGGGCGTGCTGGGTAGAACGTCCGTGCTGTGCGGTGTGGATGGCCTGCGCCCAGTCGGGGTGCTCTGCGCCGAAGGGCACTGGTAGTTGCCGGGCTCTGGCGGTGGCGGCGAGGTGCTCGGCGAAACTGTGGTGCAGGAACTGGAGGTCGTCACCTCGAACGACCAGTGGGCCGACGTTTCGAAGCAGTGCGGCCAGGTCGTTTTGCCAGGCCGCCGGACGCTGTGCGGGGGTGGTGTTGGCGAGCAGCCACGCCTGCGCCGCGGTGGTCAGGGACACGTCCGCGTGGAACCGGGTGGCGCCCAAGTGCTCCAGCAGAGGAGACCTCAGCTCGCGAACCAACCGGGAGAACTCGCCAGTCTCGGCTGGAAGCCGACGCGGCGAGGCCAGATAGTTCAGGTACTCCTCGTAGAGGCCGTAGCGATTGTCCGGCAGCGGCCGGTCGCCGTGCTGCTTGAAAATGATCGCGGCGATCGTCGCCAGTAGCGGCACGCGGACCAGCTCGTCCAGGTGTGCCTGCCGGATCTGGTCGAGAAACCGGCCGCTGGCGTCCTGGTCGCCGTCGAACCAGTGGTTCGCGAACCGCTTCAGGGTCTCGGCGTCGAACGGCTGCAGCTCGTAGCGGGCCGCATCACGGTGCAGCGGTGCGAGCCCGCCGCTCTCCAGCGGCCGGCTGGTCACCAGCAGGCGGTAGGGCTGTCCGAGTGATTCGGACGCCCACCCGGCCAGGCTGCGGATAAGTCGGGCGCGTACCTCCGGGTCGGCGATTTCATCCAGGGCGTCGATGAGCAGCAGCCATCGGCAGCCCGCGACGCGCTCGGCAAACATCGCAGAGTTGATGGAGGTGGTCAGCATTGGGCCGTACTCCGTGGAGAGGGCGGCCGCCAGCGCCTCGGGCAGCGGCAGGTCGGTGCGGCTCGCGAGTACGCGGGCCGGGATCCGTACCGGCACGACTACCTCGGACAGCGGCGGGTTACCTTCGGTCACCGTCTCCGCGGGCGTGTCCTGGCCGACCCATGTCTGAGCGATGTCCGCGGCCAGGCGCTGTATCAACGTGGATTTGCCGTAGCCAGGCCCGGCGGTGACTAGCACGTGGTCGTTGGCGTCCAGAGCCTCCCGGACCGGTCGGGAGGGCGCACGCACGGCCAGCCGCGGTGCGGCCGGTCTGCCAGTCGTTCCCGGACCGGCGTCAGCCCGGCCGAACCGGTTGTCGACGTACGGGTCATCGGGCATCGGCGTCGTGACCTGAGTCTGCCTGGCGGGTTTGAAGTCCTCCGGCTCACTGCCCAGCTCCTGCCGCACGAACACCGTCGACAGCGACGGCGGCCGCGCGCCCGGCAACTGGTACGGCAGCTCCTCGGCCATACGCACCTGTGCCCTCAGCAACGACACCACCTCCGCAGACAGGACCGGGAGCCGGTCCCAACCCGTGGGCGCCGAGGCCTCCAGGTTCAGCCGATCGCGTTGCCGACGCTGGCCGTTCGCCTCCCACGCGTCCTGCCAGAGCCGCAGAGTCCGCTCCCGGTCCATCCCTAACGCCTCGCTGAGCAGCACGACCGCCTCCCGCTGCGGCAGGTACCTGCCACAGCACACCTCGGAGACCTTGCTCCTGGACAACCCGATCTGGTCGCCGACCCATTGCTGGGTGACCCGTGCGGCCGCGCGTGCCCGGGCTACCTCCGTGGCGAACAGGCGTTCCTGGGGCGACAGGTCAGCCTTCGGTCTGCCGTTCGAACCAGCCACGGGCACTCCTCAACGGACGTGTTCTGCCGATGTTCCCAACAGTGTCCCTTCTCTTACCGGACGCCGCGTATCCGCCGCACGCTGAACCGCATGAATATCGAGAACATGTGCTACCGCGTCATCATGGCGGTCGATATGGAGAAATCCACGACCCGCACCAATCCGGCCAAGGCGCACCTACGCCGCGCCATGTACGACTCGGTCAACCACGCACTCCACGCGGGCGGAATCACTGATCACCACCGAGACCCGTTCATCGACCGCGGTGACGGTGTCCTCGTTCTCCTGCACCCGACCGAACACGTACCCAAGACCCGGCTGCTAGATACGATCATGCCCACTCTGGCAACACGCCTGGTCGACTGCCACGGCCAATGCCCACGACTACGTGCGGTCGTGCACGCCGGGGAGATTCACTACGACCGCCAAGGATGTTTCGGCGAAGCCCTCGACACCGCCTTTCGGTTACTCGACGCCCCCAGGGTCAAGGCCGAGCTCCGCCATTCCCCGTCACCCCTGACACTCGTCGTATCCGAAGACATCTACCGAGCCGTTGTCCGCCACGATTATCCGAATATTCCCGAAGCCGCGTATCGAGGGACCGTGCGCGTGCGCGTCAGAGGGCAAACACACCGAGGCTGGACACATCAACCAGCCGGGCGATCCAGTTAGCTCAACGCTCGGGTCGTATGGTCCTCACGATCTGGTCCCTCATATGCCCAGGCGGCGTCCTGGACCTGGGTGCGTACGCCAAACAGCACTCGGGCCGCCCTCGGACGTGTCCATGACACCCATCGCTCGGCTCCGCCGAGAAAAGAACCCGTCAGCCATCAAGCTGATGTCAACCTCAGGACAGGCCCCTAACCCAACTATGGCTGATCATGAAAGCCCGAGTGCCCTCTCATGCCGCAGGTCTGGCGTTTGAGAGAGCGTGTGCGTGCCGAAGCGAGCGTCTTCAACTGGGCTTCGGTGAACGCGGGATGGTAACGGGGCACGTCCCGTGGCGACTGCTTCCCTGAAGCAGGCTTCGCTCTCTCATCGACGATGCGGCGTCTCATTCACCGTCGCACCGGATGGCTTCGGCTCAAGCGTCGCCGCGCGAACGATGCTCGATCCCTGGAGTTGCCAGCCAGATGGCAACTTCACTGGGGTACCGAGCGATGGCACATCCGCCACAGCGCCGGTGAGAAGTTGGTAGCATGGCGCTGCCTGGAGGTAACCCCGCGTTGGACAGTCGGACGTGCGGCCATCCGGCTAACTCCCTGTCTGGTGGCGACTATCGGTCACGCGCTCTCACGCCGACGGGCGGATCGGCCTGCAACCTGCCCGGGCGATGACTACGGAATCTGCGGGTTCGACTCACCCACCTTTTGACGATCGGTGCTCACGCTTTGATGTTTCCTGCGGAGTCACTACGGTTCACCAGGAAACCCGGGCAGCGAGTCGAAAAGGCCAGCAGAATCTGAACTTCGACGAGCTCTGCGGCGCCAACACAATGGCGTTGTCGCGTCCCCTGTACCGTATCCTTCGTGATCGGAAACCTGATCGAAGAAATGGCTTGCCGTGAGCATTTATCTGAGATTTGATCAGTGCGGCGGGCCGTTACCCTGGCCGCACCAGAAGCATCCGTCGTATCCGGCCAAACGTGCATCGTTCGCATTATCGAAGTACTCGACTTGAAGTATCTCGCGAAGCTGACAGTTTGTGTTTTCGTACAGTGGGTCATGGAACTGTTGCGTCGTTGCGTTCGCCAGTATTCCGGGGCCACAACCAAGGACTTCAGCATCGCGCAGGGGTGTGCCAAGGAGTGTGGCAACCCGGGCAAATAGCGTCTCGTTCCAAAGTGCCTCGGCATGATTGAAGCTCAGAGTCTCATTGACGGCCCCAGCGAGCTGCGAGCTGGTCACCGTCACGCAGGCGTCACCCTGACCCTCGATCTGCTCCTCGAAAAGCAAGCCGTCCGGCATCGAGTCAAGCAGCGGGGACACAACGGGAATCTCCGTAGCATACTCGGTCCAATCGAACCGCGGGTCCAACACCTCGCCGGGAAGGTAGCTTGCGCTGTCATAGCGCCAATAATAGAGACCTGAGAAGCGAACCGATGAACCGCCAAACGAATAGAATTGGATTGCAGGGGTGTCGGCTGGCATCGACAGGGTGGCGAACACTGGATCACCGGGCAGCAGCTGTTCGGCGCCCGGCGTCACGGCGTACCAACTGAAGACGCGATCGCTTACCAGTCTGATGAGCGACTGCGGACTCGGAATGCCGAGTGGTAAACCAGGAAGCACGAGCGAGTTGATGAAATCGCCCAGCCTGCTTTTGGCCAGCGGCGCGTTGGTCGCCCCGTGTGGGGAAGCAAGCGTGATGACTGTGTCGATCCAATCGACCGCATCAATCAAATGGTCGGCGATGTAGCGCCGGATTAGGATTCCGCCGCGGCTGTGTCCGATCACCACAATACGTTTACCGGCCAGCGTGCCCTGTAGCACATTCTGCCGAAGATAGGGCAAGATCTTGTCTTCGAGTTGCGCCAGCGGCACCTCCACAACGTCCTGATTGCCGTCCTGGCTGTAATTGATGACCGTATGCCCCAGCCCGCGCAAGACCCCTGCCCAGCAGCGGATATCACGGCGCATGTTCGCTGTCGATAGATCGGAAAACGGCAACGACACAGGCGGCATCAGATTGTTTTCGTCGTGACGGTCGCGAGGCGTCTGGTGCTCGTAGTGGAGCCCTCTCCACTGCGGGTAACGCCAGTCGAAGATATTGCCGCCAAGTCCATGCAGTAGGAGTACGATCGCCCGATCGGCGCGCCGCTGTTCCGGATCATCAGGATAAACTTGCAGAAAGCCAAATTCTCGTCCAAGGGCAGCCATGATTCAAATCACCCCGCAAAAGTTCGACCCGAGCTATGACGGACGAGCGGACGAGCAGGCGAGCAGAGATCTTCACGCACGCGGCCGCTACCGGATTTAGCCTACGCGCCTTTGATGAACCATGCGAGCGTTTACTGATGGGTCGCGGATTTGAGTGTCGTGTAGTTCGGCAACGACCAACAGGCGATCGACACCGAGCCAGGCACCCCGGTAGTGGTGCAGGTCTCGACGGTGACCGATGAGATCATGTTTCTGCGCAACGGCACTGCGGTCGTTGATCTGCCTAAGCCCGTGGACACGGACGTGAACATCATCGTGCTCGGCCTGTTCATCGCCTTGGTGCGCGAACTCGTCATCGACGACCACACCTACCCGCTGTGGCTGGGATTCATCTTCGGCGCGCTCGCAGCGGCCGCCGGCAGATGGCTCGCTCTCATGCTCACCGGGTGACTCACAAGCAAAGCCCTACGACTGGTCTCGCCATCCTCGGTGCGCGTTCCCTGGGGTACGCCAGAACGATCTCCGGTACCGGCGTGTGGGAACCGACAGCGAACTATCCGATCAGATAGCCGGAACGTCGGCAGCCCTGGTTCTAGACACGCTCATGCCGATGTGCGGATGGTCAGCGCCACCGTTGGCCGGTTCCGTATCGACCGCACGGTGGCAGCTTCAGGTCGCTCGCGCCTTGGTGAGGTTCGAGCGGATGGTCCTGGTTGTGGTTTGCCCGGGGCCTAGACCCTGCTCACTCTCGGCGAGGCGGCCTCGAACAGCAGGGCCGCCCGACCTAGATCACCCGCCGGATCTCCGATTCGAAGGTTAGGCGCGGATACTAAGCTCCCACAGATTTCGGCAAGCTCGGCGGAACCGCTCCCGCACGGCAGCCGCCGTATAAACCGGCTTGAGAGCTTTGGCAATGGCATCCTAGAGATGACGGCTCGCGTAGCGGGAGTTTTCGCAGCAAGTGCACGATGCAAGTCTGGGTGATCGTCTTAGACCAGACCGCAGTGATCGCATCCGGCAGGCCGGTAAGACCATCACACATGACCATGAGGACGTCGGCGACGCCGCGGTCCTTAAACTCGGTCAGTACGTGCAACCAGCACTTGGCGCGGTCGCCGGCATACAGTCCGAGGATCTCGCGCCGGCCCTTGTAGGCCGTCGCCAACGCGACGTAGCAGACTGATCACCGCCGCGGGACGCTCGGCCCTGCGCCGTAGCATTGTGCTGTGACAGAAGGCGAATACAGTACTGCCGACATCGAGGTCCTCGAGTTCGACGAGTCCGTTCGCCACTGGCCGGGGATGTTCTTCGGTGTCTCCCTCGACGACCCGCGGCTGCCGACCAACGTCGTCCGCGTCGGCGTCGACCACGCCATCCACCCCACACGGCACCTGGCTGCCCTGCACACACCTGTGGTGGACGTCGAGATCCTCGGTGACCTCTTCTTCTCGATCACTGACGACCAATTCTGCGCCGCCGAGGGCTGCCGCGTGCCGGACAGTGGCTATTTCGGCTCGCTGCTGGGCCCGGACCGATGGATGCTAGCGGCCGCCGCGGCGTTGAGCCGTCGGACCACCGTGAAGGTGTGGCAGGACGGGCGCGGCCTACGTCAGGAACTGGCAGGTCTGCGCCCGATCGGCCAACCCGAGTCCTTCACCGGGCCCCGGTGCTGCGGCACGACAGTGACGATCGAGTTGGATCCCGGCCGCCTTCGCCCGGACGTGGCGATCGACACCAACCTGGAGACGATCGGTCTCTGCCGTGCTGACGACTGCGCCACGGCACCGCGATGCGTCACCGTCAACGATCGCCGCAACAAGCGGTGATTCGAGAGGGCATCGGCAGGCAGGTGGTCGCTGCATAGATGGCAGGAGAATGACCGCTTGCCTGATCTGAGTAGAGATCCTGAACTTAACCCGCTCGACGAGAAATTGTTTGTTCAGGTCGGCCCATGATGACAAGCGGCATCGGCAGTCATCGCCGTCATTGGCCATGAACCCGATTCACGACTCGCGAGTAGTCGCAGTTGGCTCGTGCAGTGACAACCAGCCGGGGCCGACACCAGCGGAGGTAGGCGAAGCGGCGTTGTTCGTTGGCGCGTGAGATGCCCTGAGCACCGAGAACGTCATGCAAGGCGAGGGCGGCAGTGGACCTAGATACTGCGCGTTCGCCGTCAGCAGCCGTTCTCCGTAGCTTGCGCGGACATTTCGCGCGCTGACGATCTTGCGTGGGCAGCCCTTCAACCTCTCCTCAGATAGGGGTTGACCTGCACAAGAGCGGGCTCCCGAACCCCGTTGCGGGCATGCCGGAAGATCAGACCGGTGACGATGAAGCCGGGCGTCATTTCGAGGTCAGTACCGCGCCTGATCAGCAGTTTCTTCTTCACCAGGGTGGCAGGAACCGGCCCCTACGAGCATGACAACGATTCAGGTACAGCGACCGCCGCTCGACCATTTGAGACCCAGGGAAGCAAAACTGCTGGTCGCGGCTGGTTTGGTCGTGATCGCTTGATGGCGCCGCTGTGGGACCCCGGTCAGGCGAGCTGGGCCCAGATCCAGCTTGAACCTCTTCTGATCAGCGGTTTCTCGCCGCCGGGCGCCCGCTTATTGGTCGATGGGGGGATGCCACGTCCGTGGGACAGCCTGCCGTTGGCACGCCAGGGTGCCGGGAGGACAACCGCATAATCGCTGGTCTTCACGCCTTTGACGACGGGCAACCGCCAACGCCGTCGTGCGAGGCTGCCTCCACGTCGAAGTGCTTAACGATCCCCACACCCGCTCTGAGCAGCAGTTTGTCACGGCAGGAGATGGATTTCTGGCCGGCCTTGCAGTCGCGATCCGGTTCTGCCGTGTTCCGACAGCGCGAGGGCGACAAGATCAAGAAGACATAACCGCTGGTCTAGCCGTGTTTAACCATGATCGGCGGGAACCTTCTCAGTTGTCGACCGCGCGAGTTCGTGAACCAACCAGCGACGTCTGCACCCCTTCTGAGCAGCGGTTTCACATCGTCGCCGCTTACGACTTTGCGAATCATGCTGCCCCAACAAGTAACTACGCGCGGCGCAATCGCCCTTAGGGGCATAGACCAGCAGAAACGGTAACCGCCCGTGCAGATGCGGCATAGGACCGGGCTCCGCCATAGCCCGGAAGCCCCAGAAACGCTGGCTGGGGCAAGTTTTCCGGCCAACTCGGCTTGCTAGGCGAAATCGCTGGTCCGAGCAGGTTTTCGCGCCGCGGCAAAGGATGCCCCTACCGTGCATTCGCCCCCGGCTCGACGCGTGCTCATGATCACGGAAAACATTCGCTCACCAGCGAAAATGAGCCCCGCAGGAGGCCGGCCGTTCGCCCCGCCGGGGCATCACGGCCGCACCCCGGTTCTCGACACGAAGCCTGCACTTAGGAGCCCGCTACTGTGGTGCGGGTCACACTGAAGGGGGGTGTCTTTGGTTTCCCTTGCCGTGGCGGTTGTGGCAATGATGGAGGACATCCCGGCGCGTCCCACACCAATGATTTCACTTTCGAGATCGACGGTCAGCGCCAATTTCCCCTTTATCGCAAGGAGTGTCGTGCTCATCTCGCTGTATCAGATTCGTCTTCGACTGCGATGGACCTGTGGAACGTTCGCTGACGACCGCAACCCATGGTGGTTTCTCTTGTTGGCGGCCTTCGTGATCGTGCTTCTCGTCTTAGGCCAGTCGTTGGTGGCGGCTATTGGCGCCGCAGCTGCTCTCGCAGCACTAGCGTCCCCGGAGCGTCGCCATACGGCCCACTCGGCGATTTGTCGGGCGCTCGAAGCCGCACTCGCGGCATTCCGCGGGGCGCAGCAATGACGAGACCGGATGCCCGCCGCTTGGCCACAGAGATCTACCACCGGTTCGAGGCTCTCTACCACGAGCGCTATCCCAACACAGGTCCGGTTACCGAGAAGAATCTGGCGACGCTGATGATCAGCCTGCCGGAGATCGACCTCGACATCGACACCATGAAGGTCGTGCTCCGCCCCGAATCCCGGGTGGCGCCGTGGAGCCAATACGCGTCCGCACTCCGAGCCCTCACCAATGACGACGACACCGTGACATGGTTCAACAACATTCATGGCAAGCTCGCAGTGCTGCTGCCTGACTGGTCCTCTCCCCCGCGCGACATCGCCGCTATCACCGATGACGCCGAGTTCATGGCCACGATCCGGCGACTACGCGAGACGCCTCGCCCGATCCCCGTCGCGGAGTTGTCACGCAAGATGCGTGACCGCGACGGAAAGAACTACTGGCAACGGACACAGCTAGGCGAGAACCTCAAGAAGAAGACCCTGCCGGACAACAAACCATTCCACGTCCGGAACCTGCTGGAGACGCTGTGCGACAACGCAGGACGCCCGACGACAGACGCCGACCACCTTTTCGCGACATGGCAACGTCTCCGGCGACCAAAGACGTACACGCAACCCGAGGCCTACGAGCAACCGGAGGTCGTCCTAGCCAGCAAGCCGATAGTCGATCCTCCACCCCAACCCGACATCAAGCTCCCAGGCGCACCCATCGAGCCGCGATGGCCTCTCTCGAAGACGTTGCTGATTCTCGGAGTGGCCGCGATTGCGTTCATCATCGTGGTCATCACGGTGTTGTGACCATGGAACTACCGACCGGGAAGTTCAGCGCCCTCCTGCATGGCGCTGGAGAGCCCGCTCAGGAGCCGAGCCCAACCGCCGCAGTGCCCCGTCGGATGGGCAGGGACTGTTCCAAGATCGGTGTTTTCGGCCCGACACGCTGGGTTGAGGTCCGGCGGGATGGGCATTGTGAGTGATGACATCTGAGGTTGTGAGTCCACGCAAGCGTGAGTCCAAGCCGGCGCGGGAGTTGTCGCCGGAGCAGGCCGCCGCGGCGGCGATGGTGGCCGAGGCCAAGGCTCGCGGGCTGGTGCTGACCGGCCTGGACGGGTTGCTGAAACCGTTCACCAAACGTGCTGGAAACTGCGCTCAACGAGGAGATGGCCGAGCATCTCGGGCACGAGAGGAATCAGGCCGACCTGGATCGTGAGTCAACGAACGTGCGCACCGGCACCCGGCCGAAAACGGTGATCTCGGACGCTGCGGGCGAGGTGAGTGTCCGCGACTGTCACTCGTCTGGGCGGAGCGGGTCCCGCTCAGTGGACCATCGCTGTCCTCGCGGTCGCGGGGCCTGGCAGCTTCGTTCTCGTAGCCGAAATTGGGTTCGGCAGCGTTGTGAAGGGATCATCATGCGGGGTAAGAGAATTGCGGTTGTCGCGCTGACCATGGCCGGGGTGTCGATGATGTTCGCGACGCCCGCGAGTGCCGCGCCCGAGCGGGCGAGCTGCTACGGGGCGGCGTGCTACGGCAAGAACCCGATCACTGCGGGCTGTAACCAGGACGCGGTCACGATCTACGTCGCTGGGGTTTCAAGTCTCTCGGTGGAGTTGCGGTACAGCGGCGCGTGCGGCGCGGCCTGGGCACGGATTCATGGATTGGTCAACGACCACGGATTCGCGCAAAACAGCCAGGGCCACTTCGCCGGTGCGGAGATCATATCTGGGACGGCGGCCTTCTCGAACATGGTCAACGACGAGTCCGGGGTTACGGCTTACGCGTGCGTGCAGAAAGACCAGTCCACCACCCGTTACTGCACCCCAGCCTACTGAACAGGACGGGTGCTGCGGCTCGCGCCGCCCCAACGCCTACGCCGACAACCGCTGCAGCGAGCACCCGAGGATCCCCAGTTCAGGAGGCTACCCAGTGTCGGGCTGGACGTCGGATTCATTCCGCAGCAAGCCTTCGATGAGGTAGACGGTAGCCGCGATCGTGGGAACGGACCTCGATTGCTCGCCCGTTATGACCGCACTGAACGCTTGAACTCATGATCAATATCGGTGAGAGGTGACCACACGTGCGCTCGACCGGTGAAACCGGCAGGTTGCCAAAACCGGTTATGAGATCAGCGGTTCGGGTGATCGCGGTAGGCCGCGGCGATGACCCGCAGCTTGAGCCCGAGGTGCAGCATGAGCCGGTCGTCGCCGGAGTCCAGGCTGCACCCGCTGATCTGCTCGATCCGCTTGATGCGCTGGTACAGAGTGGCGCGGTGGACGTGCAGCGAGTCGGCGGCGCGCTGGATGTTGCCGCCGTGGTCGAAGAAGGCGGACAGCGTGGAGATCAGGACGTCGTGCGTGTCCTCCGCCTCCACCGCCGCGAGCGCCGGAACCTGCGACGCGTTGAGGAGGTCTTCGGGCGGGAGCTTCAGCAGCAGCTCGTAAGGACCCAGTTCACCCCAGCGGGCGAGCGTCCCGAAACCAGGCAGCAGCAGGGCCGCGCGAGCGGCCAGCAACGCCTGCTGGTAGGACGTGACGACGTCGCCGAGGACCGTCACGGAACCGCCGAGCCCGAACACCAGCCGCGCCTGCTCATCGCCGAGCAGCCGGAAGCGGCCCGTGATCCGCTCGGCGACCGCGTCGACGAGGGCCCGCGACGGCGGAACCCGCTGAACGAGCAGGATCCACGCGCGCCAGCGGTTCGTCGCCATCAGGGCTACGTCGTCGGCGACGGCCCGCAGCCCGTCCTCGACTGCTGCGTCGAACGCGACCTCTCGCGGTGTCGCGGAAGCCTGCGAAGCCGGGCACTGCACGGTGAGCACGGTGAAGTGGCCGCACTCGTCGCCGAAAAGCTGCTCGGCGTGCAGGTCTTCGATCGCTTGCGCACGCACCGCCGGGTCGGCGGAGACGAGTTCGCGCAGGATACCTTCCTGACGTGCCTTCGACCGTTCGTGCAGCAGCAACCGGCGCAGGAGCACCACCCCGGCGGAGGCTGCTGCCTCGCCTGCTGCCGCCACCTCGCGGCCGGTGAACGCGCCGTCCTTGTCGATCAGCCACAGGTAGCCGAGCAGCATGCCGTTGCAGCGCACCGGCGCGCACAGCCTCGGCATCGCGCCCTCGACGTCGACGAAGCCGGGCGCGACCCAGCGGCTGATGCCATGGGCAAGGATGTCGTCGACGATCTCCGGCCGCACGGATCGGTTCATCACCGAGCTGACGCGGAGGGTGTCCTCGTCGCCGAAGTGGCGGCTGGCGGCGAGCAGGCGCAGGGCCGGGTCGTCGATCGCGACCGACCGCCGCAGGCGCTCGGCGAGTTCGTCCACGATGGACTGGAGGTCGCGGTCGGGCACACCCGTCCCTTCCCTCGGCGGATGCCGTCCACGGTAGCCGTCCCCAACCGGAGCGGTCAGCCCATCACCGTGCCGGAGCTGCCCGAGTTGCGCTCGCGCCTGCGGGAGAACGCCCCGAGGTCGATCTCCAGGCCGGTGTGGGCGCCCCGGTAGCGGGCCGGGCGGGTGTCGTGGTCGGCGCCCGACTCGACGCGGTCGATCAGCGTGGCCATCAGCCTGCCGACGACGGGGGCGTTCTTGAACTGGTTGCCGCTGGTGCCCATCGCGACGTAGAACCCGGGCAGCTCGGTGCGGTCGTAGATCGGCGTCCAGTCGTCGGCGGCGTCGTACACGCCGACGATCCCGCGCGCCCGGTTCGGTACCCGCAGCCCGGTCAGCCGTCGTGCCGCCCGCGTGACCTGGGCTTCGAACACGGCCATGGTCGGGTTCGGCTCGGCGTCGTCGGGGTCGTCGAGCCAGTGCAGCGGGTCGCACGCCGGCTCGGTGCCACCCACGAGCAGGCCACCGCCGACCTCACCGCGGACGTAGACCCCCAGGTCCATGTCTGCCACAGCCGGCCCCACCCCTCCGGGCGGGTGATATCCCTCCGGCGCGAGCACGTGGGCGACTTCCTGCCGCAGCGGCCGAACGCCGATGGTGAAGTCTGCCCCGACTCCCGCCAGCCGGTTGAGCTTGCCCGACCACGGTCCCGCGGCGTTGACGACCACCGGTGCGGCGATCTTCGTGCCGTCCGCGAGCCCGACGGCGCTTGCCCGCCCGTGGCGTGATTCCACTGCGCACACCGTGGCGCGGAACCGGAACCGCGCGCCTTCCCGCGTGGCCGCCGCCGCGAGGTTCTGCGCGGCGAGCTGGGGGTCGGTGACGTACCCGGCGTCGGGGGTGTAGACGGCGCCGAGCGTGTCGGTGGTGTCGGCCCAGAAGGCGTCGTCGTCGATGCGCCGGGGCGGCCAGAACCGGCCTGCGTCGATGCCGGGCACGCAGTCGAGAAGGGTCGCGCTGTCCCATTCCTGGTAGGGCACGCCGACTTCGTCGAACAGCGGCAGCCAGCTGTCGCGCGGCGCGGCGGCGACGTCCAGCATGACCAGCCCGCTGCGCTCGAACCGGGCCAGGTCGCCGACGTCATGGCCGAGGTGCTCGCTCCACGCCGACCAGCAGAAGTGCGACTCCCAGGCGGTGGCCACACCGGCGAGAGTGGAGAAGTTGTACCGCACCACGGCACTCGACGCGCTCGTCGAGCCCTGTCCGGCGCCACTCGCGCGGTCCACCACCACGACCTGGCGTCCCGCCTTCGCCAGTTCGAGCGCGATCGCCGATCCGATCACGCCCGCGCCGACCACCACGACGTCCGCACTGAGTTGTGAGCTCATCGTCCTCGTCCTCCCGGTGCTTCAGCAAGCCGGCATGTGGCGCCCGAACCACTGCAGCACACGGGCGAGGAAGTCCGTCTGGGCGGGGAAAGCCCGGATACCGTGCCCTTCCTCCGGGTAGATCACCAGCGCCGATGGCACGCCGTGGGCGAGCAGGGCCTGGTGGAACTCACGAGCCTGGCCGGGTGGTGTGCACTTGTCCCGCGCGCCTGCGACGTTCAGGCACGGCGTCCGCACCTTGCTCGCCTGCAGCACCGGGCTGCGCAGGTGGGCGAGGGTGCCCGGCTGCTCGGGATCCGCGCCGAGGAAGCGGGTGCCCCACGCGGCGATGTTGCTGGTGAAGCTCTGGCTGTACCAGTTCGTCACCGGCGAGACGGGCACCGCAGCGGCGAACCGCGAGTCCTGGGTGACCAGCCACGACGACATGAACCCGCCGTAGCTGCCGCCGATCAGGCCGACTCGGGAGCCGTCGACGACCCCGCGCTCGACCAGCGCGTCGATTCCGGCGAGGTAGTCGTAGGTGTCGGCGCCACCCATGTCGCCGACCACCTGCCCGGCGAACTGCTGTCCGCGCCCGCAACTGCCCCTGGGGTTCGGGCTCAACACGGCGTAACCCTGCTCCACCAGCAACGGGACCCAGGGATACCGCATGGACCACGAGTTCTGGTACGCCCAGATCGGGCCGCCGTGGATGCTGACGACCAGCGGGAACGGGCCCTGCCCGTCCGGGCGGCACAGGATGCCGTCGATGTCCAGGCCGTCCGGCGCCGTCCAGGTGACGACCTCGGCCGACCCGGCCACCGAACGAAGGAACTCGGTTCCCGCGTGCGCCACCGTGGCGAGCGGCCGCCCGTCGCCCAGCACCAGTCGTGGCGCGAGTTCGTAGGAGTCCTGCACGGTCAGCACACGGCCGTCCGCGGTGAACGCCCCTTGCGGGAGGAAACCTCCGCCGGAGCACGCCAGCCGTGTCGACAACACCTCCTCGACCTCGCCGCCGGGCACGCTGATGATCCCGGCGACCGAGTCGAGTCGCCGCAGCCCGATGTAGCCCAGGCGTCCGCTACCGATCCACTCCAGCTGCGTGACGTCCGTGCCGCGAGTGTCGATCCGCCGCGCAGCACCGGTGGCCGCGTCAATGAGCACCACATCACCCGCGACCAGCAACCGGTCGCTGCAGACCGCTTCGACCGCGGTCACCCACCTGCCGTCCGGGGAACCGGTCGGCAACCCCAGCTGGACATCGCTGCCGAGCAGCTCGCGGACGCCGCCGTCGAGGTCGATCAGACTCAGGTGCGCGGTGTACCACGCGTCCTCGCCGGGTGCGTCGGACGCGATCGCCACGATCCGGCCGGGACCACACCACCCGGCTTCCCAGCAGTTCATACCGGCCGGGGACACCTGAGTCGACTCGCCGGTCGCGACGGTGTGGACCCACAAGCTCCGCCACCCGGTGCCGTAAGTTCCGTCGTCGACCTCGGGGAACCAGGAGGGGCGCTCCCGGTCCGGTTTCGAGGCCGTGCCCGAGCCCTGTCCGCCGGAGAGGTCCGCCCCGAACCCCGCCACCCCGAGCAGCACCTTGCCGCCGTCGGGGGACCAATGGGCGTACTCGACGTGACCAGGAAGCTCCGGTGCGGGCCGCGCCTCCCCGAATCGGTCGTGATCGAGCAGGTAAAGCTGGAACACACCGGTCTCGTGCCGATCGGACAGGAAGGCGAGCGTGGTGCCGTCCGGCGAGAACCGCGCACCCCGCGACGAGCCCGGGCCACCGGTGACAGGCTGGAATTCACCGCCGTCCGCGGTGTAGATCGCGGTCCTGGGCACGCCCTCCAGCTCGTCGAACACCGCACCGGTTACCACTGTGCGCGAACCGTCCGGAGTCACGTGCGGCTCGCGGATCGCGTGCGGCTGGCCGAAGGCGGGCTCGTGAAGCGCTGTCAGGTGTGCCGTAACCCGTTGATGGATCTCTGTCGTGTCCACGTCTGTCACTCACGCGTTCCTTCCTGCTCGAGGTCGACCCGTCCCTGATTCTGAGCTTCGCGAGTGGCGCCGCACAGCCGACAAACGCCGATCTTCGCAGCAGCTGAACACGACATCTGTCGTTTTGGTTGGCTCGGCGCCTGCCGAGTCTCAGTACACAGCGGATGGCTCGCCGAAGTCGCTATCACGATGGCGCGGCTTGCGCGACAACGTCGGTATCGGCGAGCGCAGCGAGGATGCGTGGTGTCCTGCGGGACGTCGCGGCTATGCGGGCGGGGCTCATACGGCCGCCGGACCAGCGCGAAGCCGCACTGATGCGGGCTGGATCACCGGCGGCAGATCGCGCAGGCGGGAGGCGACGATGCCGACGTCGCCGAGTGGCCGAGTGGCCCGGTAGCGAGACACGCGCGGAGCCTCTGAGTGGAAGCGAAAAGATACCGGCGTGACCGCAGAGGCCAAGCAGGAACTGCTGAACTGGCTAGGTCACGTCATCGATCTCCGGCCTCCGCAGGTGGCTGTGAAACGAGCGAGACCTCGGCCGCGCGGCCAGATCGTAGAGCGCCTCTATCACGTCGAACTGGGCATCCTCGACCTCTAAGAATTGGGCGGCGTGTAGCGGCCAACGCAGGTTCGGGATGCCCAGCATCTGCTGCACATTCTCGAACTGGATCGCCCTAGCGTTGGCCCTTCAACAGACCCGCACTCGTGCACTTCTGGACGGCGCCTACTAGAAGCGAGGAATGTCATACCCCCTACCGTGGTTGAGGTCGGAAGAGTGTCGCTTTATCAGAATAAGCTGACCGCTCGGGATTCGCCGCCAGATTGAGCTACCATCGGAAAATTCGAGCTGAACCTTGATCAATCCTTCTTGAAAAAGTTCCCTCTTAAACGCTTTAACCTCATCTTCTCCCGTAGACAAGGGCTTCAGATCACTCTCATCCGCTATCATTTGCGCGAAGTCCAGCAGATGCCTCGACGCCCCGGGAAGATTCACCGGCTCGTTCGTAGGTTCAAGCGTTGCATAACGAAGGAAGGATACTCGGTTGTCTACATACTTACCGTAGATATAAGTAATAGTTACACCATAAACAGGGAGGGAGCCAGCATTGTGGTAGCGAATCTGCCATCCTTTTACCCCCGGACCTTCATGAAGATAAATCCATAACGCAACTTTTGATGCCTGCTCACTTAAGCTGGAATCTTCCAATCGCTTAAGCTGTTCTGATTGGTTACGATTGGTTGCGATTGTCGCCCAAGCGGCAACGCTGGCGATTCCAAGCGCCACGGCCGAGACCACAGCGCTACCTCCTGAAGCCCACGCCGAGAACCAATCCGCCTTTTTATCCTGCTGGATTCCCCATAGCACAACACTGGCAACGAGACCGCCGACAAGACAAGCGCCAATGACCAGAGCCACTTTCCACCTTCGATCCATGAGGCACCTATCCCCAGCCGAGCCGAGATCGTTACGAGAAAACAGAGCTTTCTGCCGTGGCTGAGCGGCGGCTGATCCTCTGAGATAGGGAAGGCCCCCGACGTGATGCCGGAGGCCTTCGTCGTGTCAACGGTCATGCCTGCTGGAACAACGGGTCCGCAGCGAGCGCCTCGGGAGCCCAGGCGATGCCGACGGTCTTGCCGTCGCCGCGGCGCTCGGCGCGAAGGTAGCCGCCGGGGTTCGTGTACACCTCTTCCTGCCCGTCGCCGGGGATCTCGCGACCGTTCAGGACGAGGATGAAGTTCGCCGCCTCGTCGCGACCGACAAAGCTGAGGGCGAACCGGTTCGCGTCGTACGGCTCACCGAAGAACGTTCGAACCTCCTGCGGTGTCGTCGAGGTGGTCAGGTGCAGCTCCTCGAACGTGGTCGACTTGCGTACGTAGCCGGTCATCGGGTTGGTCGCCTCCTCGGTGATCGTGTACTCGAACGGGCCGTCTGTGGAGAGTTCCTGGAACTGGTTCTGCACGGCGGCCTCGGTCTGGGCATTCGCGCGGTTGGGGATCAGCCAGGCGCCGGCGGCGAGATTTGTGCCGTTGCAGATCGGGCCAGAGGTGGTGATCGTGCCGTCGCCGTTGTCGACGGCGGTGAATCCCCAATGGTTTGCGAAGGTGGTGACTTCGGCGAAGTTGCTTCCGGTCCATTCGAGCCCTTGAATGACCGGCGGTCGCTCGGTGAAGTAGCGGATGGGCATGGCTTTCCTTTCAGGATTCGGCTGGCGGTGTCCAGCCTCGGTCGGGAGGTGCGGCACGGTCGGGCTCCGCGGACGCCGCGTCCGCGCGCCGGTCTCGCTGCTCCAGGTAGCGGAGGATCTCCGCGAGGTCGTAGCCGCCATCCCCACGGGTGATGTGTCGTCGGTGGACCCACGAGCGCAACGTGGCGGGCTTCAAGCGGAGTCGATCATCGCCGCGCTTGTCGGCCTCCTGGTGGAGCAGGAGAAGAACAGGGCGGGCGGGAACGCGCTTCAAGGCCGCCACTCGGTGCGACAGTCGGGGTAGTCGGGGTACGGTAGGGCGAGCAGGCGCAGCAGAAGCCATGTTTCATCGTGCGGGCCCTCGTCACCGTTGCCCACCCATCCTCGGTCTTGTCGTCCATCGCGTTTATCCTCGGGACCGCGTCGTCGAGGATCCGGCGTTTGGCGGCGACGTCGGCCAGCACAAATCTCGGATCGTTGTCCGCGATGTGCAGCGCCTGATCGACGTCGTGTCCGCCCTCGTCGTAGATACGAATGCTGTCGCCGTCGACCACGCAGCAGTTGCCGCACGGGAAGCCGCCAGCCGGGGGATAGTCCTCGCTATGGCACGCCCTCCACGCGTCGCCAAATCGAACGCGCCCTCAAGTTGCCCTCAGGCGAGGTTAACAGAATTCTCGATGCCGCCACCCTGGGCTCGGCAGAAGCCCTTCTTGAGTGGTCGCCGGCGCAACGCGCGAAGTGGCGAACAATGACGTCTGTCGAGATCGCCGCCGAGGGAAAGCGGGTCGCGGATAAGTTCGATTTGAAGGGTCGGATCCTCTACCTGGAAGCCCGCCCACTACAAACGCAAAGAGCGACCAGCGCCCGACTCCAAGTCCTTCAAGGACAGTAAATCTAAGTAGCAGAGGCGCAATTCCAATGTTGAACACGGCGGCATCGCCGTGGCAAAAGAGATCGCCCAAGAGGCGGCATACCGAGACTCTACCAGTCTGCAACCGCGTTGAAATCTAACTGTCCGCCAGACGAGGACGACGCCGAATAGCATCTACTGGGGAACACCGAGCGAACAGGGTGGTCCCGCCCAAGGTTGATCAACCATCACAGGCAAGCCGCTTCCCCCTGCAACGCCTGAAGCGGAACCGTAAAACTGCGGGGAGGGCTTCTTCCAAAACCTCTTTTCCCACACTTGCCCAACGCAAGTTGATCACTAGAATTAGAGCCTGTCCGTCAAATTCGCGCGACGGTGCGCCTCGCGCGCCCGCTCGCCACCCGCGGACTTGCCGTACTTGGCGACCATTTGCCGCGAGCTCCAGCCCGCGAGCCGCATCAAGTCCGTCTCCTGCCCACCGTTCAACAGCCATCGGTGCGAGAACGTATGCCGGAATCGGTGAGGATGAACGTGCGGGACGCCGGCATCATCCGCCCACCGGGCGATCATCTGCCGAATCCCCCACGACGTGAGCGCACCCGTGCGACCCAGCCACAGCGCGTCCGTCTTGCTCGCGAAAGGATGCCGTCGACGCACCCGCAAACAACGGCGCGCCTCACCAGCCCCAGGCTGAACGGGACGTCCCGCAGCTTTCAGCCTTTCCCTATCACGTGCGCGACGTCGAGGTCGAAGTTCAGCGCTCCCTCGTGACCGATGTCGGGGTTGTCGACGGTGAGCGTGGCCACTTCGTCGAGTCGGGACGGTGTGTCGATGAAGAAGTACAGCAGCGCACGGTCACGCAGATTCTCGAAAGTTTTGCCCTTCGTGGTGTCCAGCATCTCCCGCAATTGAGGCTCCGTAAGGACTTCGGGCAGCGACTCCGGAACGTCGGGTGGCGAGAGCTTGTCGAACGGGTTCCGGTCGATGACCCTCCTCGACGACGTACAGCCACTTCGCAAACTGCTGCAACGACCGCTAGTGCTTCGCACGGTACGAGGCGGACAGTGGTTTGCCGGTTCGCATGTTCGGCCGGTCATCGCGAAGTAATGCTCGAAGTGGTGGTGCGGCAGGCTTTGCGCGACGCGCGGCGTCCTCTCCGACTCAAGGAAGTCGACGAACTCCGTGCCGATGGAGACGTAGGAGTCGATCGTGTCGTCGGCCTTGTTCCGCGCCTTCAGATGGCGCTTGAAGCCAGTCAGAAGGTCTCTCAGATCGTCCCCACCGAGCTCGCCTGGCTCGTCGGGGCTTCTCCTTCGGGCACTTCTCTCGGGAGCTCAGCGACGGTCATACCGCATCACGCTACGGCCAACGTCCCTTGCTGTTCAAGCGCTGTGCGGTTTAGTTTTCAGGGGAAAGCCCTGGTTGTGGGCCGGGTCGGGCTCGAACCGACGGCCAAGGGATTATGAGTCCCCTGCTCTAACCAACTGAGCTACCGGCCCCAAGGGTGTCCTGACACCTCCGCGGGAGCCGTCCCAGCTCGATCAGCGGGTTTGCTAACGCACAGAAGTCCCAGTTCGCTCCAAGTTATCACAGCGCTCACCTGCCGCGATCGCCTAGGCCAAACAGCTGGTTTCCCGTACAGGACGGGTTCGGCTCGTCTAGGTTGCAGGGACCAACGCCGGGCGGCTCACGCCCGGGGCACGCTGACCATCGGGATGGGCACGGGTTTCTCGCCCATCAGGGCAGGGAGGCGCTCGTGGCGAATTCGATCGCCATCGGGCTCGGTGTCGTGGCGGTCATCGGCGCCGCGTTGTTACTGAGGGCGATCATCCGGGTACTGCGGCGGGCCCGTCTCCACCTCGACACGATCTTCGCCGAAGAACTGGACGACCGGCCGTCGCCGCGGCCCCGGCAGTGATCGCCGGTCCTCTTTGGACAGTCAGCTGCCCGAGCCCGATCCACCGCCCGGAGGAGTAGGGGGCGTGGGCGGGTAGGTCGGAGTTGTCGGCACAGCTGTCGGCGTCGGCGTCGGCGTGGTCGGCGGCGAAACCGGCCCACCGTAGGCCGCGAAGCTGAACCAGATCGCCCCGCCCGCCTTCGGCGTGGTCTGGTTGAACATCGCCCGCACCTGGAACGTCGTCGCCGTGTACGAACCCTGCACCGTGTTCAGCATGTACGCGTTGAACTGCCCCGGCGTGTTCGCCGACACCACCACCGCGGCCGGGACCGCGCCCAGCGCGTGCGGCACGGTGCACATCCCGGCGCCGTCGGTCACGCACGACGTCTCCGCGGCCTGCACGCTCGGCGCGGGCGACGGGCCGACGGCCCCGGACGTCCCGGCGAACACCGTGCCCGCGGCCGCCGCGACGGCCAGCCCCGCGGCCGCGAGCGCGACCTTGTCCCTCGTCTTCATGCTCACCCTCCCTCGTTCGGGCCGGATGGCCCAACAGCAGGGGTCGGCCGCCACGCCGCGATCGTTACGCCACCCCGAGCCGCCTCAGCGCCGGTCGCCACCGGTTCCCGCCGGTCGCCAGCCCCAGCGCCACCAGGCCCGCGCAGTACTTGCTCACCGACTGCTCGCGGATCCGCAGTTTCGCCAGCGCCTCGGTGACGCTGTTGCGCTCGGAGGCCGACTTCACCTCCAGCAGCACCAGATCACCCCCGGCGGCGAGGCTCCGCGAACCCGCACGCCAAACCAGCGACGTGTCGCAGGTGATCCGGGTGTCGGCGGTGACGAGGGTGGTCCGCCGGTAGTCGGTGACCAGCGCGGGGATCAGCGGCCGGGGCGCGGGGCGGCCGTAAGCGGCGGTGAGGGCGTCGTCGAGGAACGCCAGCGCGGGCGCGGTCAGGCCGTGCGCCGACCCGGCCGGATGCGGGCGGCGGACCTTGACCGTCTCGTCCCGCCGTCCGCTGACCTTGAGTTCACAGTAGGTGTCGGCCGAGTCGGTGTAGGTGCGCGTGCGGATCTTGAACCGGCGCCGCCGATCTTGCCGGTGCGCGCGGAAGATCGCGAGATCCGGCGTGTCGAAATAGGTCGACGAGTAGCCGAACACCCGCTGCCCGTCGATCTCCAGGCACCGCGACGACAGCGCCTCGGTGACGGCCAGGAAATCGTTGAGCGAAAGGACGTACTTCCGGTCCGTGCGGCTCATCAACCCGCTCGTGGCGACGACTTCGGCCAGCGACAGCGAAGGAAGCCCTTTGGCCACCGCCGCGACGGTGGCCGTTCCGCGCCCGCTCACCGGTGACCCGCCGGAGCTCCGTGGACGACCGGGGTGGCGTCCGGCCTGAACCGGACGTCGACGACGGTTACCTCGCGGACATAGTCCACTTCGGACACGGTGTGCCGCACGACCGTTCCGCCGAGCCGTGCCCGCAGTTCCATCAGCATGGTCTGCTCGTCGGGATACACGGTGTCGAGCACGACCGTCCGCCGCTGCGGTCCGCGCGTGCGCGAGGGGTGGTCGGCGACGTACATGACGGCGAGCAGCAGGACATTGAAAACCGCGACGATCCGCCAGTCTGCGGACGGCAACCCGTTCACCAGCCCCAGGACCAGCGCGACGAAGTAGTAGGCGACCTCCTGCTGGCTGATCGAATCTGACCGCAGGCGGATGATCGACAGTACCCCGAACAGGCCGAGCCCGAGCGCGCTCGCGGTCGACACGGAAAGCAGCACGGCGACCGAAACGCAGACGCCGACGTTCAGCGCGAGGTAGGCGCAGGCGAGGTCACCGCGGTGGTGGCGACGGGCGTAGATGCCGTAGGCGAGGATGACGGCGGCGACGAGGTCGACGGCGAGATGAAGCAGGGTCGTGGTCATGGGAACCACTGTGCCGCCGGGAAAAGAGACCGTCGTGAGAGCCGGATGAGAACCGTCTCATCAGGACTCGCCGAGCCGGTAACCCATCCCCCGCACCGTTTCGATCCGCTCGGCGCCGATCTTGCCGCGCAGGTAACGGATGTAGACGTCCACCACGTTCGAGCCGGGGTCGAAGTCGAAGCCCCAGACCCCGCCGAGCAACTGCTCGCGGGACAGGACCTGGCCGCGGTTGCGCAGCAGCGTCTCCAGCAGCGCGAACTCGCGAGCGGTGAGGTCCTTCTCCTCCCCCGCCACCGAAGCCTTCCGCGTGCGGAGGTCGAGCGAGAGGTCCCCGGCGCGCAGCACCGCCGGTTCGGCTTCGGGATTTCCCCGCAGCCGCAACCGGATCCGGGCCAGCAGTTCCTCGAACGCGAACGGTTTGGCCAGATAGTCGTCGGCGCCGCCGGAGAGCCCGGCGACCCGGTCGACGACGCTGTCCCGCGCGGTCAGGATGATCACCGGCACCGTCCGGCCCGCCGCGCGCAAGGCGCGCAACAGATCCGAACCGTCGAGATCCGGGAGCCCGAGATCGAGCACGACCAGATCGTGCGCGCCGGTCAACGCCTCGGTCAGCCCCTCGGAGCCGGTTTTGACCCAGCGGGTCGCGAAACCCTGCGCCCGCAGGCCCTTCTCGACGAACGCGCCGATCCGCGCGGAGTCCTCCACCACCAGCACACTGGTCACCGGTCCGCCCCTTCCGCGACAGGGATCTCCATGGTGAACCGCGCGCCTTCGCCGGGCACGGTGTCGAGCAGGACGCGGCCGCCGTGCGCCTCGGCGATCGCGGCGACGATCGCCAGGCCGAGTCCGGCGCCGTCGTCGCCGCTCGAGTTGCTGCCGCGCTTGAACCGTTCGAAGATCCGGCTCCTCGAATCGGGTGGTACTCCTTCACCGGTGTCGCGGACCCAGAGCCGCGCCGTCGTCGCGGTGACCTCCGAGCCGAGGGCGATCTCCTGCCCCGGCGAAGTGTGCCGGACGGCGTTGGAGACCAATTGCAGCAGGGCTTGCGTGAGCCGCTGCCCGTCCGCGCGGACGGTCACCTCGGCGACGGCGTCGAGCCGCCACGCCCGGTCGGCCAGCGGACGGGACTTGGCGAGCGTCTCGACGGTGAGATCGGCGAGGTCGGTATCGCCGGGCGAAAGAAAGTCGGGGCTGCCGGATTTCGCGAGGACCAGCAGATCGTCCACGATCCGTTGCATCCGGCCGAGTTCGTCGAGGACCAGATGCCGCGTGGCCGCGTTCTCCTCGGGGTCATCGCCCATCAATTCGAGGTGGCCGCGGACGATCGTGATCGGCGTGCGCAGTTCGTGCCCGGCGTCGTCGATGAAGTCGCGCTGCCCGGCGAAGGCGCTTTCGAGCCGGTCCAGCATGGTGTTGAAGGTGCGCCCGAGCGCGGCGACGTCGTCCGAGCCGCGGACCTCGATCCGGCGTGAAAGATCGGTCTCGCCGATCTGTTCCGCGGCGAGGCGGACCTCCCGCACCGGCGCGAGGATGCGGCCCGCGACCAGCCAGCCGATCAGGCCGGCCAATACCAGCGCGGCCCCGGACATCGCGGCCATGACGCCGACGACGTCGTTGATCTCGCCCGCGGCGTGGTCGACGAACTCGACGATCACCAGCGCGCCGCGGCCCGGCGAGCCCTCGATGGTCACCGGGACGACGCCGTAGCGCGCGGATCCGACCGCGGTGGTGACCGTGCCGTACGCCGGGCTCGTGGCCCGGGACAGCTCGGCGGCGAACTTCGGGTCGGTGTCGAGGCGGACCGGCGGCTCGATCGCGCTCCTCCTCGACGCGGCGCCGTCGACGATCGAGAAGAACGTCTCGTACTTCTCGGGCAGATTCCGTTCCAGGTGACGGCCGAGGATCGCCTCGACGGTGGCGGGCTGCCCGGCGGGCCGGGCGTCCGGCGACGCCAGGAAGGCCCTGAGTTTGCCCGTCTCGTGCGCGATCTCGTTGTCGAGCCGCTGGTCCAGCTGGTTGTGCAGGACGGTGCGGGTCGCCAGCAGCGATCCGGCGAGCGCGAGCAGGACGACCAGCAGGACCCACGCGAGGATCCGGGCGCGGGCGCTCATCGGCCCCGCTCAGTCGTCGAGGTCGAAGTCGAAATGGTCGTCACCGTCGTCGTCATGGTCGTAGTCATCATCGAGGTCGTCGTCGTGCCCGGCCAGCCGGGGCGGGACGACGGCGGGCGGGGCGCCGCCCTCCCCCGGCCCGGTGACGGCCTGCCCGGCGGGGGCGACGACCGCAGGGCCGAGGTCGGGCGGCGCGGCGGCGGTGGCCGCGATGACGGCGAACGTGCCGGTGGCCGCCACCACGACGGCGGCGACCCCGGCCAGGACGAAGATGCGCATACCACTCAGGCTGCCCGGCGGAGGTGAGCCGCCGATGAGGACTCGATGAGAACTTTCTCATCGAGCCGGGCTCACGAACGCGCGTGCGGGTACTCCGGCGAACGGTCTTGGAAGGACAGGATGTCGGTGTTCCGGATCGTGCCCTCGCTGATCTCGACGGCGCGGTCGAGCGTTTCGTCGGCGGCCCAGGCGGAGGGTCCGCCGAGCATCCGCTTCAGATGCGGCAGCAACGCGCCGCTGATCTCCCAGGTGGCCGAGTCCCAGAGATAGGACGGGCTGTGGTCGACGGCGTAATAGGTGACACCGCCGACCTCGAAGGTCGGCTCGGTGAACGTCGTCGGCTTCGCCCAGCTGAAACCCATTGCCTCGTCACAGGAAACGTCGACGACGAGACTTCCGGGCTTGAACCCGGCGAGATCTTCCTCCTTGAGGAACATCAACGGGGCCTTGGGGTCCTGCAGCACGCAGTTGACGACGATGTCGTGCCCCACGAGGAAGTCCGACAGCGGTACGCGGCCGGTCTCGGTGATGGCGTGGCTGCGGCGGAGATCGGCCGGTCCGTTCAGGTCGTGGTCGAGGTGCACGATGTTCGCGGAATGGATCGGCGAACCGACCGCGGTCACGCCGCGGTGGGTGAGCACGTGCACGTCGTGGATCCCGTGGGCGTTCAGCGCCGTCACCGAACCCCGCGCGGTCGCCCCGAAGCCGATCACGACGGCGCGGAGACGGCGGCCGTAGTCGCCGGTCGAACCGATCAGCTGCAACGCGTGCAGCACCGAGCAGTAGCCCGCCAGTTCGTTGTTCTTGTGAAAGACGTGCAAGCCGAACGAACCGTCGCCCCGCCAGTGGTTCATCGCTTCGAAGGCGACGAGCGTCAGCTTCCGGTCGATGGCCAGCTGGGTGAGCTTGTCGTCCTGGACGCAGTGCGGCCAGCCCCACAGGATCTGCCCCGGCCGGAGTTCGGCCAGATCGTCCGCGAGCGGTTTGGCCAGGAGGATGATGTCGCATTCCGCGATGAGCCATTCCCGTGACCGCAGACCGGCCACGAGCAGCACCAGATCCTCGTCCGGGATGCCGAAGCGCTCGCCGTAGCCGTGTTCGAGGTAGATGCGTTTCCGGAGTTCCGGGGCGATCCGTTCGAGATGGCGCGGATGGATCGGAAGCCGCCACTCGTTTTCTTTGCGAGAGCGGGAGATGACGCCGAGAGTGAGCTGGTCCACGTGGGCCCCTTAGCTAGACCACAGTCTAAGCACAAAGACCGCGACCAGCGTAAACTCGCACTGTCCGAGAGCATTTCGCGCGTGGGCGGTCGAGCTCACGTCGTCCTCGGCGCATCCGGGCCCGTTCGGCCTGGGACGGAGTACCGCCATGACGGTCCCGCAGACGAGCACCCTTGACCATCCGAAGCACGTCGCCCGCTTGCGCTTGAAGCCCAAAGCGCCCTCCACCGGCTATGTCGACGGCGCCTGGTGGCCCGCGTCCCGTGATCTCGCCGCCGAACTGCCGTCCCTGCTGGTGGTGCTGGCCGTCCAGCTCGACCACATCGAGCGGGTGACCTACAACCTCGAGGCCTGGCCTCCCGCTCCCCGGCGGCTCGTCGTCGAAAGCGGCGACGTCCGGCTCGAAGGGTTCCGCTCGCAGCACTTCGATTCCTTGACGGTGGTCGGCACGTCGGGCAGGCGACGGCTGACCCTGCTGGTCGTCCCGCCGGAGACCGAGCCGGAGCTCGCGCATCACCTGCTGATGACCGCGGCGCACCGGGACAGCGTCGATGACTTCGAGACCCTGCTCGCCTCTCGGCTCATTTGAACGCCGCCGCGTTCCGGGCCGCCCAGTCGACGAAGGTCCGCCCCGGCCGTCCGAGCACCCGCTCGACGTCGGGGCCGACCCGCTGCTCGTCCTCCGTCGGCCTGCCGAGGATGGCGAGCGTGGCCTCGACGACGACCGGCGGCATGAACGCCGACATCGCGGCACGGGCCTCGTCTTCGGTCAGTTCGGCGAACCGCACCGGCTCGCCCAGCGCGTCACCGAGGGCCGTCGCCTGTTCCCGGGGCGAGATCGGCCCGGGTCCGGTCAGCACATAAGTCTGTCCACTGTGGCCTGATTCCCGCAAGGTGGCCGCCGCGACGTCGGCGATATCGGCCGGGTCGATCACCGGCAGCGCGACGTCGCCGAACGGCGCGGCGAGGACCCGGTCGGCGCGGATCGCCGGCGCCCACTGGAAAGCGTTCGACGCGAAGCCTCCCGGCCGCAGCACCGTCCACTCCAGACCGGACGCCTTGACCGCCTCTTCGAACGCCGGCGCGTGCCGCCCGCTCCCGACGCCTTGGGAGGACAGCAGCACGATCCGCCGCACCCCGGCTTCCCCCGCCGCCGCGACGACGTCCGCGACGTCACCTCCCGCCGCCAGGAATTCCCCCGACGTCAGAAGGAAAACCCGGTCCGCGCCCTCGAAAACCGGCTTCAGGTCTCCGGGCACCGCGAGGTCGGCCCGCACCGTCCGCACCCCGTCCGGCACGTCCGCCGCCGAGATCCGGCGCGACACCGCCGTCACCTCTTCCCCCGCCGCGGCAAGGGTTTCCACCAGCCGCCGTCCGACGTTCCCGGTCGCTCCGGTCACCACGATCATGGTCGCTCCTCGGTTCGCTCTTCGTTGACGCGACCGAAGCTACCTTCCTGGGGATAGTAGGTACCTAGAGGAAAGTAATGGGAAAACCGGCCTTTCGTGAGCGCGATCACAACTTCGAAGACGCGAGCGGCCGCTTAGGGTCGGGTCCATGCCCGACACCGCACTCGGCCCGCTGCGCGTCCTCGACTTCTCACGGGTGCTCGCCGGCCCGTTCGCCACCATGCTGCTGGCCGACCTCGGCGCGACGGTGGTCAAGGTCGAGCGGCCGGGCACCGGCGACGACACCCGCAGCTGGGGGCCGCCCTACGACGCGGCGGGCCAGGCGACGTACTTCCAGTCGGTGAACCGGAACAAGACGAGCGTGGCGCTGGACCTCGGCGATCCGGACGATCTCGCGAAGGCCCGCGCGCTCGCGCTGGAGGCCGACGTCGTGGTCGAGAACTTCCGGCCCGGCGTGATGGACCGCCTCGGCCTGGGCCCGGAGACGCTGCGAGCGGCGAACCCCGGCCTGGTCTATTGCTCCGTCACGGGTTTCGGCTCCGGCGGTGGCGCCGCGCTGCCCGGCTACGACCTGCTCATCCAGGCTGTCGGCGGGCTGATGAGCATCACCGGCGACCCCGCGGGCGAGCCGCAGAAGGTCGGCGTCGCGCTCGTCGACGTGCTGGCCGGGCTGTTCGCGAGCGTCGGCATCCTCGCCGCCCTGCGCCACCGCGACCGGACCGGGCAGGGGCAGCTCGTCGAGATCGACCTGCTGTCCAGCCTGCTCGCCGCGCTGGTCAACCAGGGCAGCGCGTACACCTCGGGCGGGACGGTCCCGGCGCGGATGGGCAACCGGCACCCCAGCATCGCGCCGTACGAACTCGTCCCCTGCGCCGATCACGAACTCGCGCTCGCCGTCGGCAACGACCGGCAGTTCGCGGCGTTGTGCGAGGTCATCGGCCTGCCGGAGCTCGCGGACCAGCCCAGATTCGCGACCAATCCGGCGCGGGTCGAGCACCGCGCCGAACTCCGCGCGCTGCTGGAGGAGCACCTCGGCCGCCGTCCGGCCGCCGACTGGGCGGCGGACCTGAGCGCCGCCGGGGTGCCGGCCGGGGAGGTCAACGACGTCGCGGGCGCGTTTGCCCTCGCGGAACGGCTCGGCCTGAACCCGACGGTCGACCTCCCCCGGCCCGACGGCACCTCCGTCCGGCTGACCCGCAACCCGATCGGCCTGTCCGCGACGCCACCTCGGTACGAGAGCGCGCCGCCGGACGATCCCGGCCAACTCACCCTCCCTCTACCGGGCTGGAGCTGACGGACGGCCGTCAGCGGACCGTCAGCGCTTCGTCAACACCGGCCGCGAAGCTCCTGGCCATGACGAACAGGACAGTCCTCATCTCCGGCGCCAGCATCGCCGGACCCGCGCTCGCTTTCTGGCTCTCCCGCCAGGGGTACGCGGTCACCGTCGTCGAACGGTCGGCGGAACTCCGCACCGGCGGCCAGGCGGTCGACTTCAAGGGCGCCACCCACCGCGCCGTGCTGGAGCGGATGGGCATCCTCGACGAGGTGTACCGGCGCCAGACCGGCGGGCACGACCAGACCATCATCGACGCCACGGAACGGCCACTGGCGGTCATGCCCGGCGAGTTCACCGGCGGCGACGTCGAGATCCGGCGCGGCGACCTGTCCGAGATCCTCTACGAACGGACCGCTCAGGACTGCGAGTACGTCTTCGGCGACTCCATCACCTCGCTGACCGAGACGGCCGACGGCGTCGATGTCACCTTCGAACGCGGCGCGCCGAGGCGGTTCGACCTGGTCTTCGGCGCGGACGGCATCCACTCGACCGTGCGACGGCTGGCGTTCGGCCCGGAGGCCGACTACGTCAAGCACCTCGGCCACTACTACGCCCTGGTCGAGACCGGTGAAGATGACGATTTCCGCGGCCCGGGCGGCACCTCGGTCATGTACAACGAGCCCGGTCGTCTCGCCGCCACCGGCGGGCCCAAGGCCTCCGCGTTCTTCGTCTTCGCCTCCCCCGAGATCGCCTACGACCGGTACGACACCGCGCGGCAGAAGGAGATCCTCACCGCGGCGTTCGCCGACGGCGGCTGGCGGCTGCCCGAACTGATGGAGGCGGTGAAGCGGTCGGACGACGTCTACCTGGACTCGATCAGCCGCGTCACGATGGACGGCTACTCCACCGGTCGCGTCGCGCTCCTCGGCGATTCGGCTTACGGGAACACGTTGGGCGGCTTCGGCACCGGGCTCGCCATCGTGGCCGCGTACGTCATCGCGGGCGAGCTCGCCTCGGCGAACGGCGACCACGAGGTGGCGTTCCGGCGGTACGAGGAGAAGTTCCGCGGTTACGCCAGGATCGCCCGTGGTTCCAACGCGGGCCCGTTCCTCGCGCCGCCGACGAAACTGCGGATGAGCCTGCGCAACCAGATGTTCCGGCGGCCGTTCATGCTGCGCTGGATGCTGTGGGTGACCGACAAGTTCGCGACCGACATCGACCTGGAGGACTACCCCGCGCTCGCGTACCGTGCGTGACCACCTGACTTCGGCGTGCGCTGCCCGCTGTGACGTGGTCGGCTGGACCGGGTTTCCCGCGTGACGTTTCCGGGGAAGACGTGTCTTACGGGAGTCACCCGAGATGGTGGCGTGAAGGGAGCTTCGGATGGCGTCACTGCACAGGTGCGCTGGATGACGACGTCAGCGAGAGACGACGCACCGGCCGCCGGCGAGACGGTGCTGGACGACGCCACGCTGGTGGCGCGGGCCCGTGACGGCGAAATCCGCGCGTACGAGCAGCTCGTCCTGCGGTTCCAAGGGCCGATGTACCGGCTGGCGCTGCGGATGCTGGGGAACAAGGGGGACGCCGAGGACGTCGTCCAAGAGGTGTTCCTCCTCGCCTGGCGGCGGCTCGACCAGCTGCAGGAGGACGCGGCGTTCGTCGGCTGGCTCTACCGGATGACGACCAACCGGTGCCTGAACGTGATCCGCACCAGGAAACCGGTGGCCGACGTCGAACTCGACCTGCGGGAGTCCGAAGGGTCGGCCGGACGGCCGGACCGCGCCGCGGAGACCAGCGCGCAGATGACGGCGCTGACCGGGGCACTGGACCAGCTGACCGCCGAGCAACGGGCCTGCTGGCTGTTGCGCGAGGTCCACGGCCGCTCCTACGAAGAAATCGCGAAGGCGATCGGGGCGACCACCACCGCGGTGCGGGGACGCATCGCGCGAGCACGAGCACAGTTGGCGGAGGTGATGGCGCCATGGCGATGAACCACGCGACTCAGGACTACTTGCTCCCGTGCGGCAGGGACGTCGAACAGGTCTGGGAACGACTCGACGAGGTCGACGCCGGCCGCGCGGACGCGCACGAACTCGACTGCCCGCACTGCCGGGCGACCCGCGAAAGCCTCCGGGTGCTGCGCGGGCTGACCAGGGAACTGGCCGACGACGACGCCGAGCCGTCACCGGACCTCGCGAGCCGGATCATGTCCGCGGTCCGCGCCGAGGTGCGGCGCCGGGACCTGGTGCCGCTGGCCAGCCCCGAGCCCGGCGAGGTGCAGGTGAGCGATCAGGCGGTCGCGGCGGTGCTGCGGTTCGCCGCGGACTCCGTCGACGGCGTCCGCGCCCGGCACTGCCGGGTCCGGCGCTCAGCTGAAGACACCGACGCGCTGGCCGTGGACGTGGAACTGAGCCTCGCGATCGCGCATGATTTCGACGGTGACTCGCTGGCCGTGGTCCGGGAGCGGGTCACGGCGGCGGCGGGCGCCAGGGTCGGTCTCCGCCTGGCGCGGCTCGATCTCGTGGTGGAGGACATCTATGACGCGTGAGCAGGCACCGGCCGGGCAGCTGGTCGAAACGGTGATCTCCCCTCCGGTGATCGCGGCGGTCGCCGCGCATGCCGCGGCGAAGGTCCCCGGCGTGGTGCGCCTGGAACCCGGGTTGCGCGGACTGGCGGGCTCGCTGACCCGGATCGCGCGTCAGCGGATCAAAGGCCTCGAACCGGCACCGACCGAAGGGGTCCGCGCCTTCCTCGACCACGATCCGCCCGGGGTGCGGGTGGAGATCGACGTTTCACTTTCCGGGCTGGACCAGGCGGCAGCGACCGCGCAGGCGGTGCAGCGTGCCGTCAGCCGAGCGGTCACCGAGGCGACCGGGCTCACCCCGTCGGCCGTCTCGGTGTCCATTTTGGACATCGAAATCCTTGGAGGACTGTTGTGACCGCACGTTCCGAACTGACCGCGTCGCTGCTGAGCACGCTCCGCGACATCCCCGGGTTGCGCGCGGCGACGCCGTCCACCACGGCCGCCGCTTCGGCGGTGCCGTGGGATCTCGACGTGATGGCCGTCGACATCTCCGAGCACGTCGTCGAGATCCGCGTCGTCGCGCTGGAGGTGCCGATCCCGCCGCTGACGGAGGTCGCCGGCGCCGCGTTGCGCGCCGTGCTGGCCGGAACCCCTTGGGAGAACGCGAGCCTGCGGCTCGTGGTGACCGATGTGGACGCCGCCGCGCTCGTTCCCTGATCTTCCTGGCACACGACGATCGCGGTGGCCGCGCCCGAGGGCGTGGCCACCGCGATCGTGGTGTGGGGACCTTAGTTCTTGTTGGTGCCCGGGGTCATCACCTTGTCGATGACGAACACGGTGGCGTTCTTGGTGGGGATGTTGCCGCACAGGATCTTGGCGCCGTTGACGGTCATGTTGTCACCGGTACCCTCGATCTTGAGCGGGCCGCCCGCGGTGTTCAGGCTCTCCAGCGTCTTGGCCGACTCCAGTCCCTTGGCGTCGTAACGCTTGCCGACGACGTGGTACTGCAGGATCGGGGCCAGCTCGGCCGGCTTGCCCGCCAGCTCGTTGAACTTCGCGTCGCCGAGGGCGGCGAAGGCCGGGTCCGCCGGGGCGAACACGGTGATGGCCTGCTGGCTGTTGAGCGTGTCGACCAGGTCGGTGGCCTTGACCGCGGCGACCAGCTTGGTCAGCAGCGGGTTGGTCGAGGCGGCGCTGGCGACGGGCTGCGGGCCCATCGAGTCCAGCGAACCGGGCGAACTGCCCTGCGGCAGCTGCGAACAGGCCGGGCCGAACACGTCGGCGTTGGTGGTGACGCCGTCACCGGAGGCGGCGCTGGACATCGGGGCGGACATCGAGCTCGAAGGCGCCGGGGCACTGCTGGAGCCGCCCGCCGAGGGGGTGTCGTTGCTGCTGCAGGCGGTCAGGGCCAGTGCGGCGACCGCGGTGAAACCGATTCCTGCGACGCGAAGCTTGCTCACGGAAAATCACTCCATTTGTTTTTCGGACTCTTACCGGGTATTCGGAACTGCTGCGGAATCGGATTGCCACTCTTTCGGGTGACGCCGATCACCGTGCGGTGAAACTGATGACATGCCAGCCCGTCGCTCCGTCCGGAACGGTTCCGGCACGCGCGTCGGTCTGGGTGTAGCCGGATTTGTCGACCGCGCGGACGGTGACCTGGTGACTGCCCGCCGGAACGTCGAATTCGGTCCACCACATCCGCCAGGTGTTGAGACCCACCTCGCGGGAAAGCGTTGCGGGCTGCCAATTCCCGTTCGCACTGAGCCGGACTTCGACCCGCTCGACACCGGTGCGCTGCGCCCAGGCGACACCCGAGATCCGGACCTTGCCTGCGGGTACCGTTTCGAATCCTTTCGGACTGTCGATCCTGGACTGCGTTTTGATCGGGGCCTGTTCGCCCCAGCCGCGATCGAGCCAGTACGCGCGGCGTGCTTTCCAGGTGGTGATCTCCAGGTCTTTGACCCATTTCGTCGCCGAAACATAGCCATAGAGACCCGGGATGACCATTCGGGCGGGAAAACCGTGTTCGACCGGCAGCGGTTCCCCGTTCATCCCGATCGCCAGCATCGCTCCCCGCTCCGGATCGAGCGCGGCCACGACCGGGCTGCCCGCCGTCCAGCCGTCGACGCTGGTGGAGAAGATCTGCTCGGCACCGGGCAGGACCTCGGCCTCCCTCAACAGATCCCCGAGGTCCACGCCGATGAAGTTCGCCGTGGAGACGTAGGTCCCGCCTACCTCGTTGGACACGCACGTCATGGTGATCGTGCGCTCGATCAGCGGGCGGTTCCGGATGTCGTCGTAGCTGAACCGCTTTTCGTTGCGCACCATGCCGTGCAGCCGGAGACTCCAGTCCTCGGCCCGGACCTGCGGCAGCGACAACGCGGTGTCGACGCGGTAGAAGTCACGGTTCGAGGTGAGGAAGGTCGGCGTGCCCAGTTTGGCGAAATCCGCGTCGGCCGGGATCGGCGGCGCCGCCTCGGCGGGCACGAGCCGCCCGATGGCGGCACGGGAAGACTCCGCGTCCCGTGTCCCGGAGATCAGCTGTCCACCGGCGCCCGCCGCACCCGCGGCCACGACGGCCCCGGCTCCGGCCAGCAACACCGACCGGCGGGACGGAGCCCCACCGGGGGTCTCGTCGGTGACGCGCGACCTGGCCGCGGCCAGCCGGTGCAGCCAGAAGAAGACGCCGACTCCGGCGATAAGACTGGCCAGCGGCGCGAGCAGGGCCACCGCGGTGAGGTCGGGCCGCTGCGACACGGCGAAACCGCCCAGCAACCCGAAGGCCGCGATCAGCACGATCCCCGGAACGGGTGACCGGCGCGAGGCGATCCCCGCCGCCGCGGCGGCGAGCACCATCACCACGGCCATCCCGCCGAGCAGCACGAGCTTGTCGTAGACCCCGAACGTCCGGACCGCGAAATCCTTCAATTCCACCGGGGTCAGGTCGATCGCCCCGTTGCCGACCGCCAGGTACGGCGAGGCGTTGAGGCTGATGAACCCGGCCACCAGATGTCCGGCCGCCAGTGCCGCGGCGAGGGCCACGACACCGATCAGCGCCGCCCCGAAGAAGGGGAGGCGTGGTTCCCGATCGGCTCGCGAAGTCTTCATGCCGGGTATTCGTGGCCGATGGCGGGACGGACTGGTTTTCTTTTCCCGTAAGGAAAATCGCTGATTTCACAACGGGCGTCACCCGGTATTCGTGGCGGAGGCGCTCGCGGACAGGTCACAAAAGGGACACGGTCCCTGAAGTCCATAGTGGACGTACGCCCTGGAGGCATCAGGAGGGGGTTGCCTGCCCGCCCATGTGCCTGCTTCGGGTGTCGCTCCGGCTGGTCGTGAGTGGCGATTCGGGTTAGAGCCAAAGGGGTCTCAGGTACCTGCCGGTTGCGACTGGAGTTGGTTGCAGGTCCGTGAAGGCCTCCTTGCCTACCCTGAAGGTAGTGAAGGAGGCCTTCACGGACTACGCGATCGCCTCCGAAGCCTCAGCGACACCCGCCAGCCCCGGCAGTCACGGACGGCGGCGCGCAAAGGACCCCTTTCCCGAGTACATGAAGGACCCCTTCCTGTACCTAGGCGCAAGGAAGGGGGCCTTCATGTACCGCAGGGACGAGCCAAGGGCGGCAGTGGCGTGGCAGGCGTTGCGAGGGCCTCGCCAGCCAGCCCGGGTGTCGCGAACTTGCGAACACTCGCACGCAAAATCCAGTAGGTACCTAGGGCACCCTTGGCTAGAAACCCGAATCGCCACTCACGACCACCGGGACCACCCACCCGGGTTGCCCTGCCCACCCCGGCTTGCATGGTCATACACTCCTATGCATATACTTCCATCATGTCCAAGGTACTCACCTCTCTGCCTGTCGGCGAACGCGTCGGGATCGCCTTCTCCGGCGGCCTCGACACCTCCGTAGCGGTCGCGTGGATGCGCGAGAAGGGTGCGGTGCCGTGCACCTACACCGCTGACATCGGCCAATACGACGAACCCGACATCGCGTCGGTCCCGGGCCGGGCGAAGGCCTACGGTGCCGAGATCGCGCGGGCCGTCGACTGCAAGGCCGCGCTGGTCGAGGAAGGGCTCGCGGCGCTGGCCTGCGGCGCCTTCCACATCCGCAACGGCGGCCGCACCTACTTCAACACGACCCCGCTCGGCCGCGCGGTCACCGGCACGCTGCTGGTGCGCGCGATGCTCGAGGACGACGTCCAGATCTGGGGCGACGGCTCCACCTTCAAGGGCAACGACATCGAGCGGTTCTACCGCTACGGCCTGCTCGCGAACCCGTCCCTGCGGATCTACAAGCCGTGGCTGGACGCCGCGTTCGTCAGCGAGCTCGGCGGCCGCAAGGAGATGTCCGAGTGGCTGCAGGGCCACGGGCTCCCCTACCGGGACAGCACCGAGAAGGCCTACTCGACGGACGCGAACATCTGGGGCGCGACCCACGAGGCCAAGTCGCTCGAACACCTCGACACCGGCATCGAGATCGTCAACCCGATCATGGGCGTCCGGTTCTGGGACCCCGAGGTCGAGATCGCGCCCGAGGACGTCACGATCGGCTTCGAGCAGGGCCGCCCGGTGACGATCAACGGCAAGGAGTTCGCCACCGCGGTCGACCTGGTCCTGGAGGCCAACGCCATCGGCGGGCGGCACGGGCTCGGCATGTCCGACCAGATCGAGAACCGGATCATCGAGGCCAAGAGCCGCGGGATCTACGAGGCGCCGGGCATGGCGCTGCTGCACGCGGCGTACGAGCGGCTCGTCAACGCGATCCACAACGAGGACACCCTCGCCAGCTACCACAACGAAGGCCGTCGTCTCGGCAGGCTGATGTACGAAGGCCGCTGGCTGGACCCGCAGGCCATGATGCTGCGCGAGTCGCTGCAGCGCTGGGTCGGCGCGGCCGTCACCGGCGAGGTCACCCTGCGGCTGCGGCGCGGCGAGGACTACTCGATCCTCGACACCAACGGTCCTTTCTTCAGCTACCACCCGGACAAGCTGTCGATGGAGCGCACCGAGGACTCGGCGTTCGGCCCGGTGGACCGGATCGGCCAGCTCACCATGCGGAACCTCGACATCGCCGACTCGCGCGCCAAGCTCGAGCAGTACGCCGGGCTCGGCATGGTCGGCGGCGGGCACCCGACGCTGATCGGCGCCGCGCAGGCCGCGTCGACCGGGCTGATCGGCGCGATGGACGCGGGCGGCGCGCAGGTGATCGCCTCACGCGGCAAGGCTTCGGGCGACGACGAGCTGCTCGACCACGCCGCGATCGAATACGGAACGGACTGAATCACCACGGACTGACCCGAACAAAACGGGACGCGAAAGCGCCGGGCGCGCGGCATCGAAGCCGTTCGCCCGGCGCTGTTCTTTCATCCGGTCAGGGATTGCGTCCCGAGCACGGTGAGCAGCGCGAGCCGCTCGGCGGCTTCGGAGCCGGGTTCGGCCGTGTAGACCATGATGTGCAGGTCGCAGCCTTCGACGGTCAGCACGTCGCAGTCGAGTTCGACCGGCCCGACCGAAGGATGGTCGATGATCTTGCGTGCGGACTCGTGCCGTCCGACGGCACCGGAATCCCACAGCCGCGCGAACCGCGGGCTCCCGCCGCGCAGTTCCGCGATCAGCCGGGTGAGCCGCTGATCGGCCGAGTAGCGGGCGGCCGCCGAGCGCAGGTCCGCGACGAGGACGGCTTCGAAGGTCCGCAAGGATTCCGGGGTGTGCCGGGCACGCGTGCCCTCGCCGAGGAAGTGCCGCCAGACGGCGTTGCGCTCGAATCCGCGCACCTGGGACGGATCACCCATCAGGGCGGCGTACGGCGGGTTCGCCGACAGGAGCGTCCAGGTGGCGTCGAACACCGCGACGGGAATCCCGGTCATCCGGTCGATCAGCCGCTGGACACCGGGCGTGAGGTACGCGGAGGCGACGTCCGGTCCCGGCACCGCCAGCCCGGCGAGACCGAACAGGTGGGCTCGTTCGGGCGCGGAGAGCCGAAGCGCCCTCGCCAGCGCCTCGACGACCTGATCGGACGGATGCGACGCGCGGCCTTGTTCCAGCCGGGTCACGTAGTCGACGGAGATCCCCGCCAGCATGGCCAGTTCCTCGCGGCGCAGGCCGGCCGCGCGCCGCTGACCGCCCTCGGGCAGGCCGACGTCCGCCGGGGAGACGCGGTCGCGCCAGCGTCGTACCGCCCGCCCGAATTCCGTCGCCGCCATGCCCGCCAGTCTGCCCCGATCCCCCGGGAGGTGCCTGGTACCGCGAGTCCCAGGAAGATCGGTCGACTGGTTGTCCGGGTCTCACCGGGACGACGCTGATCCCATGACCACGACACTGATCACCGGGGCCAACAAGGGCCTCGGCCGTGAGACCGCCCGTCGCCTCATCGCCGACGGCCACACCGTCTACCTGGGCAGCCGCGACGCCGAACGCGGCCGCCGCGCCGCGAAAGAACTGGGCGCACGCCTGGTCTTGCTCGACGTCACCGACGACGCGTCCGTCGAGGCGGCCGCGAAGACCATCGAGGCCGAGGGCGGGCTGGACGTCCTGGTCAACAACGCGGGCGTGGAAAACCGGCCCATGCTCGGCGCTGCCGAGCTGACGGCGGACGAGCTGCGCACGACCTTCGAGACCAACGTGTACGGCACCGCCCGGGTGACGCACGCGTTCCTGCCGCTGCTGCGGCGCTCCGCCGCACCCGTGGTGGTCAACGTCAGCAGCGGCCTCGCCTCCCTCACCGGGCTGACCATGCCCGACTCGCCGTCGTACGCCTATCCAGGCGTGGCGTACCCGGCGTCGAAGGCCGCGGTCAACGTGCTCACCATCCAGTACGCCAAGGCGTTCCCCGGGATGCGGATCAACGCCGTCGAGCCGGGCTACACCGCGACCGACCTCAATGGACGGTCGGGGCATCAGACCGTCGAGGAGGGCGCCGAGATCATCGTCCGGATGGCCTCGATCGGACCGGACGGCCCGACCGGCGGCTACTTCGACGACTCGGGGCCGCTCCCCTGGTGACTCCAAACCGCCTCGAAATCGGCGCAGACCACCACGATCGACCCGCCGATCAGCTGGATCTCGTGACGGCAGCCCCGCTCGTGCGGCAGGGTCTCGTCGAGCTGGACCGGCCCCTCACCGGACTCGAGACGCAGTTCTCCGACACGGTCGTAAGTGATGGTGAGGACCACGGGAGTGCCTTCGTGCCAGGAGAACCGGGCGATGACCGCCAGTTCCCGGTTCTCCCGCGCGAAGTCGACCGAGACGAGGTGCAGATCCTTGACGCAGCGGTCGCCGAAGAAGCTGTAGTGGTCCGGGTCGGTGGCGAACCGGGCCGCACCCGGCGGCAGTTCGGCCGCCAGGCCCGGCAAGCGCTCCAGGTAGGCGGTGGGGTCGAGGAAGAACCCCGTCGGCTCCGGAACGATCTTGATGTACTCCATTCCGGCAGTTTCCCAGGTCACTTGCCGCCGAGCTTCGACCGCCGCTCCGTCAGCTCGTCGACGAGCCGGGTGATCTCGACCTGCCCGATCGCTTCGGCCACCACGGAAACCGATGCGATGCTCTCGATCCGGTACTGGACCGGCACCCCGCCCGAGGCCCGCGACTGCGCTTCCGCGTCCGCCTTCTTCTCCGCTTCGACGGCCGCGAAGACCCCGCCCGCCCCGCCGTTGACACAGCTGATCGAGCCCGAGCCGTTCAGCGGCAGGGTCGCCGTGTTCCGGCAACTGCCCGCCGAGCGGCCGCCGATGGTCACGTTCGCGGTCATCGTGGCGTTGACCTGGCCGGTGACCTTCCCGCCGCTGTTCGCCGACGCGGAGTTGGACACGTTCGCGGTCACCGTGCAGCCCGAGGCGCTGCACGCGACCGTGGCCGCGCCGTCCATGTCGAACCGCACACCGGTGTCGACGGCGTTGGACAGTTTCTTGGTGTTCGACGTCAGGTCTTCGTAGACGGCGTCGGTCTCTTCGGGCGACAAAGCGTCCACATCGGACTCACCGAGGGCGGCGCCGGAAGGCATCTGGGGCCGCGATTCCGCGTCGGGCATCGTCGGGAGCTTCGGGACCGACGGCGTCCCGCCGGGCACGCTCACGGAGTAGCGGAGCAGCCGATGCGGCGCTTCCTTCGAGACGTACAGGACACCGGCGGGCGTGCTCGCCTTGATCGCCGGGACGTCACGGACGGTCTCGTTCTGGTCGTCCTCGATCTCCTTCGCCCGTTCCAGCGCCTCGCGCAGGCGGCCGGCGAGTTTCTCCGGGGACTCGAACTGCTGCACGACCGGGCCGAACAACGCGTCCTCGCCGGTGATCCACCGGTCCTTGAGGTCCTCGGCTTCGGACGAGTCCGCTCGCGACCCGGGCAGCATGCCGTCGGGCGCCTTGAAGTAGACCTTGCCGCCGACGACCAGGATCTCGATCTTCCTGCCCTGGAAGGACATCGTGCCGGACGTCTCGCCGAACGCGGTGGTCTTGACGTCCGTCTTGATCATCCCGCCGACCGCGGAGGTGCTGTTCCGGACCGCCGGTGCCGAGGACAGCGCCGCCAGTGCCTGCTCGAAGGGCTCGCGACCGGCTTTCGAGGGCCACAGCAGCCAGGTGGTCAGTCCGGCGAGGAGCACCAGCACCAGCCCCGCGATCCCGCCGAACAGCAGCCACCGCCGGGGTTTCCGGACGGGCGGCGCCGGGGCCGGTTGGGGTACCCAGCCCTGCGGCGGCGGCCACTGCGCGCCTTGGGGTGGGAATGAGTGCTCCACGTCGCCTCCATCGCTGAATTCACCAGACGACGTCACGCTAGGGAGGGATGATGAAAACTTGATGAAACGCGATCAGGTGAAACGGTAGGGCGCGGGAGGCGGGGCGCTCAGCGCGTACCGGACGGCTTCGGCGCGCGAGTGGAAGCCCGCTTTCGCGAACAGGTTGTTGATGTGGGTCTTGACGGTGGCCTCGCTGATCACCAACCGCGCGGCGATCTCCGGATTGCGCAGGCCCTCGCCGATCAGCCCGAGGATCTCCGTCTCCCGCGAGGTGAACCCGAACCGGTCGCCCTCGTCCGCCGCACGGACCCGGCGTGACGCGAGGGTGAGGAGCCGTCGCTGGACCTCCGGGGCGAGCACGACCTGCCCGTCGGCGGCGGTGCGCACGGCCTGTTCGATCTTCGCCCGGTCGGCTTCCTTGGTCAGGTACCCGCTCGCACCGGCTTCGAGCGCGGCGAGGATCGATTCGTCGTCGTCGAGACTGGTCAGCACCACGACCTGGACCTCCGGCGCCGCGGCCTTGATCCGGCCGGTCGCCTCGACGCCGTTCAGCACCGGCATGTGGAGGTCCATCAGCACGACGTCCGGCGTGTGCCGGGAGACCGCGGCGAGGGCCTCCTCGCCGTTGGTGGCCGTCGCGACGACGGTGAGGCCGTCGGCGAGGTCGAGCATCACCGCGAGGGCTTCCCGCACGGACGCCTGGTCGTCGACGACAACGAGCGAGACGGTCACCTCGGCACCTCCGGTCAACGTCGGGTCATCCTGGCCTGCAGATCGTCGAGGAAGGGAGAGGTGGTGTGCGCCTTGCCGTCCTCGCCCTTCTTCCAGACGATACGGCTGTCGGTGCGCATCGCCCTGGCGAGTACCACGACACCCTCCACGAGCATGCCCACGCCGATGGTCAGCATGACACTGTTCCCGCCGGAGGGGACTCCGGTGATCAGGCCCAGCAGCAGGTTCGCGCCGACCTTGGCGGCCACGTTCAGCGCCCACAGCACGATCGTGAGCCAGGTGTAGCGCATGTGCGCGACACCGTCTTGCCGGTAGAGCCGGATGCTCACGCCCCGCAGCACTCCGAACAGGACACTCACCGCGAGGGTGACGACCAGGAACACCACCGCGGTCGCGGATTTCACGCTGTCGTCCACATCGGACAGCCCGATCACGGCGAGGATCGCGGGCAGCAGCAGCATCCGCTTGGCCTCGGCGACGTCCCCGGCCAGTCGCCGGATCAGGATGTATCCGACGGCGGCGACGATCAGGACTATTTCGACAGGTGTGCTCATGTTTACCCCCTCGGGCCGGTTTTCGAAGACACTCCGACGCTAGGGCGGTGATCGCGGGAAGTCGTGCGGCGGCGGCCGTATCTTCGGGTGGAGAACCGTCTCCACCCAGGGAGCATCGATGACCGGAAGCGCGACGGTGCTACGCCGCGAACGGATCGCCGACAGGCTGATCCGGCCCGTCCTGATCACGGCGGCGATCGGGGTGACCGGGGTCAGGATCTTCACCCATGAAGTCCATTTCCGTCCTTGGACGACGGCGCTCTTCTTCGTCGTCGCGCTCTTCGCCGTGGTCTCGCTCATGCCCTGGAACCGGATTCCGGCGCGGACGCAGACCACCCTCGCGAGCGGATACGCCGTCTCCGCGGCCGTGCTCCTCGCCTTGGCCCCGCAGACCTTCGCGCCGATGTTCGCCTACCTCGCCGCCGCGGTCGCCGGGATCAAACTCGCCTCCCGCACCGCGGCGATCTGGATCGCGGTACTCGACGCCGTCTGCTGTGCCGTGGCGGTCGCCGTGGTCGGCGCGGTGACTCCGGCGGCAGACGACTGGCCGTGGTGGCTCGCGCTTTCGGTGGGCCTGCCGGTGCTGCTGGGCATCGCCCGCCGAGACCGGCGTAACGCGCTCTTCAACGCCGAACGCGCCGCCTCCGAAGCCCGGCGGGCCGCCGCCTCCGAGTCGCGGGAGGCCGCGCTGCTGGAGCGGACGCGGATCGCGCGGGAACTGCACGACGTCCTCGGCCACTCGCTGACCGGGATCGCCCTGCAACTCGACATGGCCGACGCCCTCGGCACGAAGGGCAGGGACGCGGAAGCCGGCGAGGCCGTGCGCCGCGCGCGGTCACTGGCGGTGGACGGTATCGGGCGGATGCGGCAGGCGGTGCACGAACTGCGCGAGGGCGCCCTGCCGCTGGAGGACACCCTGGCCGCCCTGTGCGCGGGAGAGCTGGTGCCGTTCGAGGTCGAAGGCTCCGCCGGACCGCTCGGCGGCGGCGTCGCGCACACCCTGGTCCGCGCGGCGCAGGAGGCGCTGACGAACGCGGCCAAACACGCGCCCGGCACCGGACGCGCGGTGAAACTCGTGTTCTCATCGGAAACGGTCACGCTCGTCGTCACGAACGGCCCTGCCGGACGACGCGCGGCGCCGGACACCGGCGGCGGGATGGGACTGGTCGGGATGCGGGAACGGGCGACCGCGCTGGGCGGGTCGGCGCAGGCGGGCCCGGCGCCGGACGGCGGCTGGACGGTTGAAATCCGGCTGCCCCGCATGGGGTGAGCCCCCGGCCGCGCCGGGCGGACGCGGCCGAGGACCCGGGGTCAGCTCTTGCGCGCGAACGAGATCCGGTGCAGTCCGCCCGGCGTTTCGTCGGCCAGGTACAGCTCGCCGTACTGGTCGGTGCCGAACGTGGTGGCGTCGAGCGGGAACTCGCCGATCCGGGCGCTTTCGTAAGTGCCGTCGGCCTTCTTGCGGACGGCCCACGCCGTGCCCTGGCAGAAGTCGGTGGCGACGTAGGTGCCGCCCGCCAGCGAGGCGTACTTCTTGCCGCGGTAGACGTGCCCGCCGATGACCGCGCAGCCCTCCGCGCCGGAGATGTAGTGGAAGACCGGGTCGGTGAACGTCGCGCCGTCCTTGCACCGCGTCTGATCGAACACGACCGGCCCCTCCTTGCAGGACCAGCCGAAGTTCGCGCCGCCCTTGCCCGCGGCGAGGTGGTCGACCTCCTCGAACCGGCCCTGCCCGACGTCGCCGATCCACAGCGAGCCGTCGGCCGGGTCGAAGGAGAAGCGCCACGGGTTGCGCAGCCCGTACGACCAGATCTCCGCCCGCGCGCCCGCGACACCGGCGAACGGGTTGCCCGCCGGGACGCAGTACCGCAGCGGACGGCACGCGCGGTTGACGTCGACGCGCAGGATCTTGCCCAGCAGCGTGTCCAGCCGCTGCCCGCTGGCCAGCGGATCGCCCCCGCCGCCGCCGTCGCCGATCCCCCAGTACAGGTATCCGTCGGGGCCGAACGCCAGCTGGCCGCCGTTGTGGTTGGGGAACTCGGAATGCGGCTGGGTGATCAGCTCGGTGAGCTCGCCGGTGTCCGGCCGGACCCGCGACAGGGTCACCGCGCTGTCGGACTTGCGGGTGTACGCGACGTAGACCCGCTTGTCCTTGGCGATCGCCAGCCCGAGCAGCCCGCGTTCGACGTCCGCACCGTTCACTTTGGCGCTGATGTCCAGGAACGGTTTGGCGGCGAGCCCGGTCCTGGGATGGTAGGCGCGGACGACGCCCCTCTTCTCCACGACGAGGATCCGGCCGCTCCCGTCGTTGAGCGCCGTGATCGCGGTGGGGTTCACCAGGCCGGACGCGACCTGGGTCGCCGTGGCGGTCAGCTCGCCGAGCGGGACACCCCGCCCTTCCCGGGGTTCCGCGCTGCTCGCGGCCGGGAGCAGCGCTCCGGCCAAGGCGAGCCCGGCCACCAGGGACAACCCCCGGCGTAGGTGCCGTCGCGTCATGTGGACTCCAATCACCGATGAATGGTCTGGTCCAATTCAACAGCGGCCGGAGCAGCGGCGGTACCTCCATCCGCGAGCTTTTCGTCGGTTTGTTTCCGTCGATGAGCCGCCACCTTCGAGCTATCGAGATGCATCGAAGCAATCATGGAATGGAGACCATGTACACCGCGCGTCGCCGGCGACACACCGACGAAAGCCATCTCATTCGGATGAAGTGCTCGCTTGGCGGTGTGAGTCCGAGACTCCGTGCTCTTGGCTGGAGGATCGGGCCGAAACCAAGCCCACCAGGGTCCTCATATCGGAAGACGATCGATCAGCTGTGCGGGGCGGCGATGATCCGATGACCGAAGACGAGGGCGGCGCCGGCGAACATACCGGCTCCGCCGAAGACGGGGATGACCTCGGCTCACCGAGGGATGAACTCGTCCGCCTCTACAACGAGGGCGAGACGATCGAGAACCTGGCTGCGCGCTTCGGGTTGAGCTACCGGAACGCGCGGACCGCCTTGCTGGCCGCAGGCGTCACGCTCCGGCCACCGAAGATCCAGCTTCCGCCCACGCCGCCGGGGCTTGTCAACGCCTACCTGGCGGGCCGGAGCATCCGGCAGCTGGCGGACATTCACGGCATGAGCTACAACCAGACCCGCCGGATTCTGCTCGCCGAAGGCGTCGTCCTTCGTCCCAGAGGGCGACCGTAGTCACGCCTCGCCCGACGTTCCGGGGCCGGTCCCCGGGCGGGCATCGCCGCGCCCGGGGAACCGAGGCTCTAGCCACAGCGAATGACGCCAGCCGTCACGCTGCGTAAACAATCCAGATGTAGCCCTTCATCGTGCTCATCTACTCCTTTCCTGTTCGTGGCAAATGCCGGCCACTCTGGACGAGGTCGAATCTTTGCGATCACGAAGAACCTACTCGTATATCGAGCGGGCGTAGTTTTGGGGTCACCTTGTGGGTGACCGAGGGCAGAGTACACAGGCCGAAAGGGCCGGAACAGCGACCCTTAACACCATCGGGCAGCAGCCGTCAGTGAACGGTCACACGAAGGTTGGACGTGGGTTTTCACTCTGCGCACGCGCAGGCTTCGAGCGCCAGGCGCCGACCGCCCCGAGCCTCACGCAACCGGTCACCGTCGCACCCGGAGTGCACGCCTCCGAATCCGCCGGTCGGCGATCAAGATATCACCCCAGAAATGCGAAAGATATTCAACACCAAAGAAGGTGCGCGCCTCCCGAAACAAACTCTCAGTGCAGTTCAAAGTACCCGATTAGCACTTTCAGGTGATTACTCACCGGTACGAACCCCAGGCGACTCAGGCGCGACCTCCACCGAGGATCCGGAGATGCGGCGAGGGCATCGCCACGGTGTCCCCCTCGCCCTCACGAGCCATCGGGACAAGTGGCCCGTGCGCGTCGAGTTCGGCCAGCAATGCCTCGATCGCGTCGGCCCTGGCGGTCCGAGCCCTGCCGCGGTACAGCTCCGCGGCGTCACGCCACAGCTTCCGTGCCTCGTCGGGGTTGCCATGATCGCGGAGGATCCTCGCCAGGACCGACAAGGCCCGCGCCTGACCGGTCGCGTGCTGCGATCTATTCGCCAGATCGACCGCGCGGTTGGCGTGTCGCAACGCCGCCCGGTCGTCGCCTTCCGCGTGCCGCAGCTGCGCGAGTGCCGTATTGAGCTTCATCAAGCTCGGGAGGTCATCGCTCGACCCGGTCAAAGCCATCCCGGCGTGACATTCCGCTGACGCGTCGTCCAGCCTGCCGAGCCGGACCAGCAACGCCCCGAGGGTGGCGTGCACCCGCAGCATCTCGGTGACATCGCCCGCCTCGCGCCAGCGTCGCAGGGCCTCCCGATACAGACCGAGCGCCTCCTCGTCATGCCCGCCCATTTCGACCAGAGCGTCAGCGAACCGGCGTTCCGCGATGGCGCACAACATCGGCTCGCCCAGCTCACGAACGGACGGCAGCACCCTCCGGTACCGCTCTACCGCCTCGGCCGCTCGGCCGGCATGAAGATGCACACGGGCCAGGTTCAGCCTGACCGTCGCGCTGCCGACCGCGATCCCGTGGGCGTCGACCAGTTCGAGCGCACGCAGCAGGCACCGTTCGGCCGCGTCGTCGGCGCCGATGAGCAGATGGACGACGGCCAAATCATTCAAACACGAAGCGAGCAACCCCACGGCACCTTGCGCCGTCGCCACCCGGACGGCGATGGTCAACCCTTCGACCGCGTCGGGAAACCTTCCCTGCAACATGAAGAATTCCGTCGTCATCGCCGGAAGTACACAAGAAATCTCGTTCAAGATCCCCTCTGACGCCGCGATCACCGCCATGATCGAAGTTCTTTCCCGCAACACCCATTGTCGTGCCTCGGCGACAGTGCGGAACCCGGGCGTCGGCGTCGCCGCCGCTGTCGGCGGCATGCTCAGAAGTTCCTTGTGCGGAAACACCAAACGGTAGGCATCGATGACCATGCGCAGGTAGAACTCGAACATCCTCCGCCGCACGAGGTCCACATCGGACAACTGCGCGGCCAGGGACGCGGCGTACAAATGCAGAAGATCGTGTACGCGGAACCGATCGAGGTCGGCAGGGTGTTCGACAAGATGCGCGGCCGCCAGTATGTCGAGGGAGCGTCGCACCTCCGACACCGGACGCCCGTCCGCGGCAGCGATGACCTCATTGGTCATCTCGGTGCTCGGATGCAGGCCGATCAGCGCGAACACGCGCCGCTCGGCGAGCTCGAGGTCCTGATACGAAAGAGCGAACGCGGACTTCAAGCTCGTGCCCGGCCAGTCTCCTTCGTCGCCGAGGCTCAGCAACAGCTCGACATCACGCAATTGGCTCGCCAAGGTCCGCACCCGCGTGCCCGCCCGCGAGGCGGCACGTTCCGCCACCAGGGTCAGCGCCAGCGGGTTGCCTCGACACAGCCACACCAGCTCTTCGACCCCCTCCGCGTCGTCTTGCGCGCGATGCCCGATCCGCCGGGTCAGCAGGGCGGCGGAATGCCTGTCACCGAGAGGATCGACTTTGATCACCGGCGGGGTCAGTTTCGCCGACAAGGACTTCAGCCGCCACCGTGAAACGATCACCACCGTGCAGGACGACAGCACCCCCAGCAGCGGTGCGACCTGATCGGAACTGCGCACGTTGTCCAGGATCACGAGCATCGACCGCCGGGTGAGCAGCGCGCTCAGTTTCGCGGCGCGCGCGATCGGATTGACCACTTGATCGACCGGGAAGTCGAGCAAGGACAACAGCGTGTCGACTATTTCGCCCGCATCGGCCTTCGCGGCCTGGCTGTCACCGCGTAGGTCCAGCATGACCGCGCCGTGCCGATACCGCCGTTCGGCACGATGGGCCCACTTGGCCGTCAATGTCGTCTTCCCGACTCCGGGGCCTCCGTTCACCACCACGACGGCGTGGCGTGGCGCGCCGGCGGAATCGGTCGTGTACGCGTCGAGCAGCGCGATCAGATCGCCCCTTCCCACGACGTCGTCGACGTCCGACGGCAAATGCCGTACCACGTGCTCGGCCTGCGCAGCGGAATCGGCAGTGATCGGTTCACGCCGCGAAATCACCCGATCCGGCCGGATGAGTACGTCGTTGTTGACAGCCCGCAGTTCTTCCGCCGCCCTCGTCTCCCCCGCTTCCCGGTAACGCGCATACATCGCCCGGAAGAAGTCGGCGGCTTCGGCGGATTGATCAGCCTCGGCCAGCGCGCGAATTCTCAATTTCGCGAAGCTCAGCTCCATCGGATGAGCCTGTTCGAGTTCCGCCAGTTTCCGCACCGCGGCATCCGCTTGCCCGATCGCCAATTGTTCCGCCACGACGAACGCGTTGGCCGGAATCCACTCGCTACGGTCCCATCGGGTGCGCCATCCGTCGGCGCGCTCGGTCCGGAGGTCGGCCAGGGCGTCGTCCCGGCACAACCGGACAGCCGAGAGCGCTTCGCTCAGCGCGCGGTCATGCTGGCCCAGTTCACGGAATCGACGGGCCTTGTCCATCATGGCCTGGAAGCCGAAGTGATCGATCAGCGCCGGCTCGATCTCCAGCAGGCAACCACCTTTGCCCACACTCACTTGTGCGGGCACGGACCTTTCGTTGAACGTCTGGCGCAGCTTGGTCGCATTCTGGTGAAGCGTGGAGTGGGCGTCTTGCGGCGCCCCCTCGTGCTCTTCCCACACCCAGTCCACGACTACGTCGAGCGGCAGACGCCGGTTCGGCGCGGTGAGCAACGCGGTCAGCACTTGTCTCGGCCGACGAGCGGCCCAGTTCACATCCACATTCCCGTGCATTAGCATGGCCGTCTGCCCGAGAATTCCGAAAGTGATTTCCACGAGTGCGCCCCTTCCCCATGGCGAACCGGGTTCGCCACCCCTGTCCCGCCGGACGATTTTTCCACTTGACGGCAGGTAAGGCCAGGTCATCGCCATAATTGTCAAACTATCGCGATCACCGTTGATCACCCGTCAATGAATCGACCACCGGCCGAAGCCGTTTTCTCCACGCCCACTCCCATGCTGACTGCGGATACCGGAGTTCGAGCGAGGGGAAATGTCATGACCGAGTCATCGTGGGTCCGCAGTCCGGTGGGAAGTCCCGATCAGCACTGGGCGACACGCAAGGGCGTCAAATCCGTACTGGTGATGATCCCGCACATAGTCGCGGGAAACCGGCTCCTCGATCTGCTGCCCCTCTTCGAGGCCGACCACCGTGTCCAGCTGATCTTCACGGTGCCGGAATGGGAATCCTGGCCCGCCACTCACGACTTCGTCGCGGCCCAGGGCGGAACCGTCCTGCCCTGGGCCCAGGCACGGCGCGGCGAATACGACCTCGTCCTCGCCGCCAGTCAGCGTGGCATCGACGAGGTCGCCGGCCCGGTGCTGCTGATCCCGCACGGCGGCGGGTTCGGCCAGTACCGGCCGTGGCGGCCCCCGGGCGCCGGACACGGCTGGAAGCCCCAGATCGGGCTCGAGGCCGGTCAGTTGATGCGTGAGGGGCGGGTCCGCGCCGACTCGATCGTGCTCGTCCACGACCGCGAGATGGACGTCCTCGCCGAGACCTGCCCTCAGGCGGTTCCCGCCGCCGTCGTCGCGGGTGACATCGCCCTGGATCGGCTCACCGCCAGCCTTCCCTTCCGCGATCACTACCGGCGAGGCCTCGGCGTCTCCGACGACCGGCGTCTCGTAGTGGTCACCTCGACCTGGTCCGATCGCTCGGCCTTCGGACGTCACCACGACCTGTTCGAACGCGTGGTCGGCGAGCTCCCGCCCGAACGGTTCCGGGTGCTCGGAGTCCTGCACCCCCAGATCTGGTCGCACCACAGCCTTTGGCAGGTTCAGGCATGGCTGGCCGACAGTCTGCGGTCCGGCCTCACCCTCCTCCGGCCGGAAGGAAGCTGGCGAGCGGCCTTGATCGCCGCCGACCACGTCATCGGTGACTACGGCTCCGTGACCGGATACGCGTCCGGCATCGGCAAGCCGGTGCTCTTGGCCGTGGACGGCACCCAGGCGTTGCTGCCCGGGACACCCAGCGCGGTCATCGCCGAACACGCGCCGCGGTGGACACCTGACAGTCCTCTCCTCCCCCAGCTGCGTGAGGCGGAGTCGATCGACGTGGCCGAGCGGGTTCGCGCGTTGCTTTCGTCCAGGCCGGGGTGCGCGGGAACGCTCTTGCGCACCGAGATGTACCGGCTCCTCGGCTTGCCCGAGCCCGCCCGGGCGATCCCGGTGTCCCCGGTGCCGATGGCGGAGGTGCTGCCGTGCTGACCTCGTTCCTCCTGTCGGAGGCGGGTGACGGAACCCGTTCCTCCCTCGTCGACGTGCTCGTCCACTCCGGACCGCATCCGGTCGCGAACGCCCGATCCGTGATCGCGAAGGACTTCGACCGGCTGCCCGGCCTCACGATCGTCGTCGTCGCGTGTTCCCCCGGGCTCTGTCTCGTCGGCGACCGTGCGGGGGACGTGGTCGTCATCCCGTGCGAGTCCACGGAACTGGCGGGGGCAGGCGCCTATCTATGGTTGCTCGCCCGCCGACGGCTCCGGTCGCTGCGCACGATCACGTCGTGCGTCCAAAGCAGCCAGCCGGGTGCGGGCTTGTTCCACCCGCAGCCCACCGATCGGACGGCACAGGTCCAGTGCCTTGGTCAGCTGGCCGCGAGCGGCGGCGAAATCGCCCTCGAGCTCAGCGACCTCGGCGAACGCCATCAGCACATCGGACTGATAGACGGCCGAACCTGACTGGTCGAGCACCGCGGCGGCGCGTCCGAGCTCACGCTTCGCCGCGGTGATCTCACCTGCCCGCGCATCGATCACCGCCAGCGACAGGGTGACCTTGGCCTCGTCCTTCACGTCACCGACTTCGTTGAACATCTCTTGCGCGAGACGCAGGTGCCTGGCGGCGTCGATGGTCCGGCCCGCCTGGAGCAAGGCCTCGCCGATCCGGCGGTGCCGCTGGGCGACGCCGCGATCGATCCCGAGTTCCCCTTCGATCACGAGGCTTTCGCCGAAGTACTCGACCGCTCGCTCGAAATCACCGCGCCCCTGCGCCGCCATGCCCAGCTGGTCCAAGGCCACGGACTCGTTGTGGCGGCTTCCTGCTCCTCGCGCCAGCTCCGCCGCCTTCGAACATTCGATTTCAGCGGCATCGAACCGTCCCAGATCCAGATAGGCGCGAGCCAGCTGACATCGCAACCGCGCTTCGGCGACCGCATTGGCGCACCGGCGCGCCGCGGCGATGCCGACCTCGTGCGTCCGGATCCAAAGCTGATAATGCTTGCGGTGGAGGAAGAGCTCCCAGAGAGCCTCGCACAGTTGCCAGGCCAGTTCGTCCTGTCCCAGCGCGAACGTCTCTTCGAGCAGGTCGATGACGTCCGGCAGCCGTTCGTCCAGCCAGCGAAGGGCATCGACGCTCGTGTCGAACAACGGTGGTGAATCTTCGTACCGGGCGCGCACGGTGCTGATCCGCCATCGCATCGGGATCACGACCATGTTCGCCCGGGTCATCCGGTGCAGGTACCACTCCGCGATCCGCGGGACGACTTCGAAGCGGTCGTCGTCGGGCAACGCTCGCGCGTGCAACCGCACCAGATCGTGGAAGCGGTAACCCCGCACGCCGATCTCCTCGAGGAGACTGGCGTCCGCGAGCACTTGAAGCCCGTCCGCCGCCTCGTCGTCGGAAACCCGGGCGGCCGCGGCGGCCGCACCCACTTCGACCGTCAGCCCCGGGTGTTCGCTGACCAGCCGGTAGAGCCGGGCAGCGTGCGGCGGCAGTACCGCATACGACGAGTCGAAGGTGGCAGTCAACGACGCCTCGCCCACCGGCGACAGTCTCGTCAACCGCAGTCGTTCGTCACGGAGCTCGGCCACCATCCTCGCCACCGGCCATTTCGGCCGCGACGCGAGCCTCGCGCCCGCCACCCGGAGCGCGATCGGCAGCCGGCCGCACAAGGACGCCAGTTTCGTGACGTCGGACAGTTCGTCGGCCACTCGCGACTTCCCCACCGATCGGGTCAGCAGCTCGATGGCGTGTTCCTGCGGCAGGGGCGCCATGTCGACGAACCGCGCGCCCTCCGCGTGCAGGCCATCCAGTCTCAGCCTGCTGGTGACCACGACGACGCATCCCGACGAAGCCGGGATCAGCGGCCGCACCTGGGCGGCCGAGATCGCGTTGTCCACCACCAGAAGCAGTCGCATTCCCGCCGTGGTGGTCCGGAACAGTGCGGCTTGCTCGGCCAGTTCGACCGGCACCCGTTCCGGAGGGATGCCGAGTGCGCGTAAGAACGCTCCGAGCGCCTCTTCGGGCGGGACAGCTGTCTCTGGGGAGAACCCACGGAGGTCCGCGTACAGCTGGCCCGACGGGAAAAGCCCTGCGTTCCGGACCGCCCAGGTGACGGCGAGCGCGGTCTTGCCCACTCCTCCCGGTCCGACCACGACGGTCACCGCGGGCAGCTGGTCGACCGAGTCCCGCTCCTGACCGGCGGTGGCCGAGTCGAGCTCCTCGAGCTCGGCGATCCTGCTGGTGAAGTACGCCGGCACCGGAGGCAGCTGCCGGGGAATCGGGTTGCCGGAGGGTGACGTCACGGCCAGTGCCGACGACACCGTGCCTATGTCATCTCCCATGACGACACCTCGACCGGCGACTATCCGCCTCCGAATTGCACTGCCGCGATTCTTCGTCACCGATCAAAGATCCCCATGATGAATAAGATCGCAGGTTACGCGCCACAAAACTCATGCTCGTGACTCCCCCTCACGGACACATTCTTTTGTTCGCGCAAATACCCCGGACACGAAGCTCCGCCGCGTCATACTGTCAAGCCACATCCGAGAACTCCCGCGCAATCCTCGAACCTCCCTGTCTACCTCGCCGAGCGGGATCTCCCCAGCAAGACTGGAACATCCACCCGAAAGAACCAAGCCCGAAGTCGGTGACACCCCCGATTGAAGGAGGCGCGGACGTCGTCGCCACATACTGTGACATTCGACACTCGGCACCAATAGCGCTTCCGCGCACGTGAATAACCGAAACCGCCATGAACGAGCCTGACGGAAATAAACCAGTAAAGTGGAGTACATCCGAAGCGGCGGAAAATTCACGCCAGGACATGCCGAAGTCCCCTATTCCGGCAGTCCTTCCACCGGAGCAAATCGCCGTGATGCCGGACCGGCCCCACCCTCGCGAGACGAGGACCGCCCCGGCACCCGCCCCGGAAGGTCATCTACTCGCCCAAGATCATTCTCGTGGCGTTCACTCTTCTTTCGGGGCAATTCGGACATCAGCCATACCCCGGAGTAGCCACATGTGTGGCCTCTGTATGCTCCGCTCTCGCTCGATGGGATTACTGATCCCCCATGTGGGCGAGCCGTTGCGGTCGGGGCCTGTGGTCGCACGCGGCACTGGCATTCGTGGTCCGTATCGGATGGGAGACACATGCACGGCAGGTCAGTTCTGGTTCGCGGCGGGATCGCGGTCGCTACCGCGGCCGTCGCGCTGACGATGGCCGCTCCGGCCGCACTCGCCGAGGACGGCGCGGCGCGGGGCCGGGTCATCGACAAGGCCGGCGAGAGGGGCTACAGCGTCAACTTCGGGGACCCCAAGCACTACGTCCCGGAGCTGTTCGAGCTGAAGCTCTCCGACGGCAGCAAGCTCAAGATGTACTGCGTCCAGATCGAAGTCAACATGCGCACCGACCAGGACATGATCGAGCGCCCGTGGAACAAATACCCGGATGCTTCGTCGCCGTTCAACAAGAACAACTCGAAGATCAACTGGGTGCTGCACCACGGCTACCCGTCGGTCGGCGTGAAGGCCATCGAGAGCACGCTCGGCAAGAAGTCGGTCAAGTTCAACGACGGTCTGTCCACCGGCGAGGCCGTCACCGCGACTCAGGCGGCCGTCTGGCACTTCAGCGACGGCAAGGACTTCGACCGCGACAAGCCGCTGATGGACGGGGACGCCAAGGCGTCGGCCGACGTGCTCGCCCTCTACGACTACCTCACCGGCAAGGACAACGTCGGCATCAGCGCGCAGCCGAAGCCGACCCTCGACATCGGCCCGGCCAAGGCCTCCGGTGCGACCGGCAGCAAGATCGGCCCGTTCAGCATCGCCACCACCGGTGACATCACCGAGCTGACCAGCAAGCTGCCCGAGGGTGTCAAGGTCGTCGACGCCGACGGCAAGGAGATCAAGGCCGCCGCCATCAAGGACGGCACCAAGGTCTTCGTCGACGTCCCCAAGGACGCCAAGGACGGCAACGGCTCGTTCTCGCTGAAGGTGAGCGGCCACCTCGACACCGGCCGCCTGTTCGTGGGCGAGAACTACGACAAGGTCCCCGCCCAGTCGCTGATCGTCGCGGACTCCGAGAAGACCTCGGTCACCGCGAACGCCACCGCGAGCTGGAAGCAGGGCGGCGCGCCCGCCACCGAGACCCCGGCCCCCACCACCCCCGGCGGCGCCGAGTCGGGCGGCGGTGACGAGCTGGCGAACACCGGTGCTTCCGCGACCCTGCCGCTGGTCATCGGCGGCTCGCTCCTCGGCGCGGGTGTGCTGATGGTGCTGCTGGTCCGTCGTCGCCGTAGCCAGGCGTAAGAGACGAACCCGAAGCGGGGCCGGTCCACTGTGGACCGGCCCCGCTTTTTCGTGACCGACGGCATTCGGGTCTCGTGAGTGGTAAGGACGGTTAGAACCGTCCTTACCACTCACGAGGCGTTTCGGTCACCGGTCGTAGTGCGTGCCCGGCGTATGCCCGAAGGCGCGCCGGAAGACGTCGATGAACGCGCTGGTCGACGACCAGCCGCAGGCATGCGCCACCGCGGTCACCGGGGTGTTCTCGGCCAGGAGGACCAGCGCGCGGCAGAGCCGCAACTGCGTGCGCCACTGCGGGAAGGTCATGCCGAGGTCAGCCTTGAAGAGCCGGGCCAGGGTGCGATCGCTCGCTCCGACCCGGGCACCGAGGGCGGCCAGAGTCCGGTTGTCGGCCGGATCGGCGCTCAGGATCTCGCACAGGGCGCGCAGGCGCGGGTCTTGCGGCGTCGGCAGGTGCAGAGGCTGCTGCGGTGAGACACGGAGCCGATCGAGCAGGACCGCGCGCAGCCGACGGCGTTCCGGGCTGTCGTCGTGCGGCGGATCGGTGTAGGCGCGGATCAGCTCGCGCAGGAGCGGGCCGACGGCCAGGACGCTCGGTTCGTGCAGCCGTAACGGGTTCTCGGTGGCCGGCAGGCCGACCAGACGGAGTTCGAGGTCGCCGTGCGCCTGATGGGCGTGCACGGTCCCGGCGGGCACCCAGATGGCCCTGGTGGCGGGAGCGACCCACGAGCCCTTGTCGGTGGTGATGGCCAGGACACCACGGGCCGCGTAGACGACCTGGTGCTCGTCGTGGCGGTGCGCGTCGATGACCGCGCCGGAGGCCAGGGACCGGACCTGGGTCGGCGCCGCGGGAAGGTGGCGGATTTCCGTCATCGGTTGTCATTTTATCGGAAGCGCGACACTGCCACTCACAGCGAGCATGACGGGGTGCCAAGGAACAAAGCGATCATCCTGTTGTCGGCAGGGCACGCGTGCGTGGACGTGTACCAGGGTTCGATGGCCGCGCTCGTGCCCTTCTTCGCCGCCGAACGCGCCTACGGATACGCGGCGGTGTCGGGCATCGTGCTCGCCGCGTCGCTGCTCTCGTCGGTCGCGCAGCCGTTGTTCGGCGCGCTGACCGACCGATGGGCGATGCCCTGGCTGCTCCCGTCGAGCACGATCCTCGGCGGGCTGGGCATCGGACTCGGCGGGCTCGTCGACTCCTACGCGCTGACGCTCGTTTTCGTCGCCGTGTCGGGGATCGGGGTGGCCGCCTACCACCCCGAGGCCGCGCGGGTCACGAGGATCGCCGGAGGCGGCAGGCATACGGCGATGGGCTGGTTCTCCCTCGGCGGGAACGTCGGGTTCGCCGCCGCCCCGGTGCTCGTCACCGCGGTCATGGCCCTCGGCGGGCTCCGTATGTCGCCACTGCTCGTCCTGCCCGCCCTGGCCGGTTCCGTGCTCTGCCTCCCCGTACTGCGCGCACTCGCCAGGACCGCCCGCACCGGCGGCCCGGCGGCGGACGTCGTGGGGGTCGACGACTGGAGGTCGTTCACCAAACTGTCGCTGGCCGTCGTCTTCCGTTCGATCGTATTCGTCGGGCTGAGCACGTTCGTCTCGCTCTACGCCCAGCAGCGCACCGGCGGCGGCACGACGACGGGCAGTGCCGCGCTGTTCCTGCTCTATCTCGGCGGGGCCGGAGGCACCCTGCTGGGCAGCAGACTGGCCGGCCGGTGGGACCGCGTCACCGTGGTGCGCCGCTCGTATCTGGGCACCATCGCCGCCGTCGCCGGGGTCGTGCTGGTGCCGGGTCCGGCGTTCTTCCCGTTCGTCCTGCTGGCCGCCGTGGGCCTGTACATCCCGTTCTCCCTGCAGATCACGCTCGCCCAGGACTACCTCCCCCACCGGGTCGGCACCGCCAGCGGTGTCACCCTCGGCCTGACCGTCAGCATCGGCGGTCTCGCGAGCCCGGTCCTCGGCACGATCGCCGACCACACCTCGTTGCGGACGGCGTTGATCCCGTTGATCGCACTGCCGTTTTTGTGCTGGATCACAACCAGGACCCTGTCGGAGCCGTGCTCCGTCCAAATCGGAACGTCTCGCCGGGAGGCGATATCAAAGTCGTGACAATAAATGGTGTACGCCTCTGTACATCATCAGTTACCGGCTGGTAGGTTCCGAACATCCAAAACGTGATCCACTTCATGATTCAAAGGGGAGTCATGACCCGAAAGCCCGCTCGCCTGCTGGCCGTCGCGATCGCTCTCGTCGTCACTTTCGCCGCCGCGCCCGCCGCCTCCGCCGCCCCCGCGACCGATCCGTTCTACAGCTACTGCGGCAGTGAACCGCTGTCGTCGTTCAGCCCCGGAACCGTCTTGAAGACCCGGACGCTGAATTACCACGTGATCGGCATTTCCACGCCGCTCAAGGTCACCCAGTTGCTCTACCGGACCACCGACGCGCTGGGGAAACCGTCCGCCAACGTCACTTCGGTGGTGCGCAGCCTCACCGGTGACAACACCAAAGCCGTTTCGTACCAATCGTTCTACGACTCGCTCAACCCCGAGCACGGCCCGTCGAGGGCGATCGCCGGCGACGTCTCGTTCGGCGGACTGATCGCCAACGCGGAGGCGCTGTTCGTCGCACCCGCGCTGCTGCTGGGCTACAACGTCGTCATTCCCGACACCGAGGGCCAGAAGGCGAACTTCGCGGCCGGTCCGGAATACGGGACGAACACCCTGGATTCGGTCCGCGCCGCGACGCGGGCGCCGGAAACGGGAATGAACGACAAGACCAAGTTCGGTCTCATCGGCTATTCGGGTGGTGCCATCGCGACCGGCTGGGCCGCCGCGCTCGCGCCGACTTACGCGCCCGAGGTCAACAAGAATCTGGTCGGATTCACCGAAGGCGGAGTGCTCGTCAAACCGTCGCACAATCTCAAGTACGTCAACGGAAGCATCGCCTGGACCGGCGTCATTCCGATGGCTCTCATCGGGGTCTCGCGATCCTTCGAGATCGATCTCAAGCCGTACGCGAATTCTTACGGCCTGAAGGTGCTCAAGGACCTGGAGAAGGCGTCGATCGCCGACGCGCTCGGCCGCTATCCCGGGCTGACGTGGGAGAAGTTCGTCAAGCCCGAGTACGCCAACCCGAACAAGGTGCTGCCGTACATCGAGGCCGTGAACAAGATCAACCTCGGCTCCGCGCCGACGCCCACCGTGCCCGGCTACATCGCGCAGGGCAACAACGGTGTCGTGGAAGGCACTTTCGGCAACCCGCCGGGTATCGGGACCGGTGACGGTGTGATGGTCGCCGGCGACGTGCGCTCGCTCGCCCGGCAGTACTGCGACACCGGCAACAAGTCGATCAAGTACGACCAGTACAACACGCTGAGCCACGTCGGGGCGGCGGTCGCCTGGGCGCCGCAGGCCATCGGCTGGCTCAACGACCGTTTCGCGGGCAAGCCCGCGCCGTCCACCTGCGGAAAGATCGCACCCGGCAACTCGCTCGCCCCGGAGGTGCCGGTCAGCTAGAACGACGCTCCGTCCGTGAAGGCCTCCTTCCCTGCTCTGACAGTGGGGAAGGAGGCCTTCACGGTTGTCTGGACCGGTACCGTGCTGCACGTGACCGAGCACCGCAAGCTGCCGAAGGGGCCGCACAACCTCAGCCGTGACGAGGTCGCCGGAACCCAGCGGGCCCGGCTGATCGACGCGGTACTCGAGAACACCGGAACGCGCGGCTACGTCGGCACCACCGTCGGCCACATCACCGCCACCGCGGGCGTGTCCCGGACTTCGTTCTACCAGCAGTTCGCCGACAAACAGGACGCGTTCCTCGCCGCCTATCGCGAGATCACCACCGAGTTCATCGCGCAGGGGGTCGCCGCGGGCGCCGAGGCCGCGACCCCACTGGACGCCGTCGCCGCCTGCTGCGACTTCCTCGTCGACTACGTGCACCGGCGGCCCACCGCCGTCCGGGCCGCCCTGCTGGAGATCTACGCGCTCGGCGACGCGGGGCTCGAAGCGCGGGAGAACACCTTGCGCGCCGGGGAGGCCGTCTTCGACCGGACGGCGAAATGGCTGCGTGCCACCGATCCCGCGCTGCCGTCACCGCCGCCGTTCACCGCGCGGACGGTCGTCGCCGCCACGATCGAGCTGATCACGCAGGCCATCTGGAACGGCACCGAAGACGCCTACGGCCAGGCACGCGAAGCCGTCCGCTACACCTGGCTGCTCGGCTTGTTCGGGCACCGGAGCGTCGACGCCTGATCACTTGCGGGCGAAACGCCGCCGTTCGAAGTCGACGATCAGCTTCGGGTAGAGCCGCGGGAGCAGCCGGACGAGCCTGTCGACCAGTTTCGCGTCGTTTCCGACCAGCACGCGCGGTTTCCCGGCCTCGACCCCGTCGACGATGATGCGGGCGGCCTGATCGGCCGGCATCTTCAGCAGCTTTTCGTTGTACAGCCGGACACGTTCGAGCTGTTCGGCGGTGGGCTCGATACCGCGCGCCTGAGCTTCCTTCAACGCCGACGAGGCGATGCCGGTCTTGACCCCGCCCGGGTGGACGACCGTCACGCGCACCGGATGCCTGCCCGCGATCATCTCGGTGCGCAGGGCTTCGGTGAAGCCGCGGACACCGAACTTGCTGGCACAGTAGGCACTGAGGGTCGGCTGGGCCATGAACCCGTTGAGGCTGGAGACGTTGACGACCTGGCCGTCGCCGGAGTCGATCAGGTGCGGCAGGAAAGCCTTGGTGCCGTTGATGACGCCGAAGAGGTTGACCGCGAGTGTGCGGTCGTAGAGCTCCCACTCGGCGTCGAGGACGGTCTGCCCGCCACCGGCGACGCCGGCGTTGTTGTAGATCTGGTGCACCACACCGAACTGCCCGGCGACCGTGGTCGCGTACTCCTGGACGGCCGCCCGGTCGCTGACGTCCAGCGTGGCGCCCTGCACTTCCGCGCCGAGGGCCTTGACCTCGGCGACCGTTTCGGCCAGCCCCGTTTCGTCCACATCGGACACCGCGAGCCGGGCGCCGCGCCGCGCGAGTTCCAGCGCGAGCTGACGGCCGATGCCGGAACCGGCTCCGGTGACGACGGCGACCTTGCCGCGAACGCTGCTCATCGGGATTCTCCTGCCGGGTCGAGGGCCAGTTCGGCGGTGAGTTCGACGAGCCTGTCCACGAGGTCGGGGGCGATGTGGTGGCCCATTCCGGGGATTTCGACGTAGCGGGCACCCTTCACGGCCTTCGAGGTCGCCCGTCCACCGCTGTGGTGGACCATGCGATCGGCGTTCCCGTGGACCACGACCGTCGGACAGGTGACGCGGCCGAGTTCCGCCGTCCGGTCGCCGCTGGCCTGGATCGCGCCGATCTGCCGGGCGATGCCGCTGCGGGCCCGCCTGCCTCCCGCCCGTTCCCACAGGCCGGTGGCCCAGGCCGTCTCGATGTCCTTGTCCAGTGGGAACTCGGCCGAGCCGAGGTGACCCATCATCGCCAGGTGGCCGACCACCGATTCCTCGACCGTCCGCGCGGGACGCCTCGCCATGCGCAGCAACGTCGACCGCGCAGGCTGCCCGACCCTGCGATGTCCGGTGGTCGAGAAGATCGACGTCAGCGACAGGACCCGGCCGGGATTCCTGGCGGCGACGGTCTGGGCGATCATGCCGCCCATCGACATGCCGACCAGATGCGCTTGTTCGACGCCGAGGTGGTCCAGCAGGCCGACGGTGTCCGCCGCCATGTCCCCCAGGTCGTACGCATCCGGCAGGGGCCGCGCCAGCAGTTGCCGCAGCTTGCCGGGATTCGGCGCCTTGATGCGATCGGAGCGGCCCGCGTCGCGGTTGTCGAACCGGATGACGCGGAAGCCGCGGCCGGTGAACCCCTCGATCATCGGCCGCGGCCACGACGTGAGGTCCAGGCCGAGCCCGGCGATCAGCACCAGCGGGACACCGTCGGCGGGCCCGTCCTCGCGATAGCAGATCCGCGGGCCGCCGGGCAGGTCGGCGAAGCTGTCGGTCACGAGCCCACCGCTTCCCGGACCTTCGCGTGGGAGAAGTGCAGCTCGGGGTCGGTGATGTCGTCCGCGCGCAGCAGCTTGATGTCCGAGTGGTAGCTCATCGAGGTCAGCCACGGCATGCGGTCGCCCTGGCGCGGCAGCTGGCCGAGCGCACGCTGCACGTACCCGGCGGCGAAGTCCAGGAACGGCTTCGTGGGCATGTCCGGGTCGGCGAGGACGGGACGGCAGACGTCGTAGCCGTGGGTGTCCATATGCGCCAGCAGGCGGCAGAAATGCTCGCACAGCAGGCCGATCTTGAGCGTCCACGACGAGTTCGTGTAGCCGATCGCGAACGCGGCGTTCGGCACGTCCGAAAGCATCATTCCCTTGTACGCGACGGTTTCCGACAGGATCACCGGTTTGCCGTCGACGCTGAGGGTCGCCCCGCCGAACACCTGGAGATTCAGGCCGGTGGCGGTGATGACGACGTCCGCCTCCAGCTCACGCCCGGATTCGAGCAGGACTCCCTTTTCGGTGAAGGTCGCGATCTTGTCGGTGACGACGTCGGCCTTGCCCTTGCGGATGGCGGCGAACAGGTCGCCACCGGGCACCGCGCACAGCCGCTGGTCCCACGGGTCGTACGGCGGGTTGAAGTGCTCGTCGACCGGATAGCCCTTGGGAAGCTGCTTCTTGTTGACGTAGCGGATGAGCGAGCGGGCGAGTTTGGGGAACTTCTGGCAGAACTGCCAGACCGCGAGGCCCTTGCGGATGTTCTTGCGGCGGGTGAGCGCGTAGGCCCGCTCGTCGCCGAGGATCTTGCGCAGGCCGTTGGCGAGCTTGTCCTCGCGCGGCACCGGCATCACGTAGGTGGGGGTGCGCTGCAGCATCGTCACGTGCGCCGCCGTCGGCGCCATCGCCGGGATCAGGGTGACCGCGGTGGCGCCACTGCCGATCACGAGGACGCGCTTGCCCGCGTAGTCGAGGTCCTCCGGCCAGTGCTGCGGGTGCACGATCGTGCCGGTGAAGCGGTCCCGGCCTTCGAAGTGCGGGGTGAAGCCCTCGTCGTAGCGGTAGTAGCCGCCCGCGTTGAACATCCAGCCCGCGCTCAGGCGGGTGCGCTCACCGGTGTCGGTCCGCTCGATCTCGAGCAGCCACCGCGCCTCGTCACTCGACCAGGCGGCCGAGAGCAGCTTGTGGTGGTAGCGGATGCTGGGCTCGAGGCCGTTCTCGGTGACCGTCTCGCGCAGGTACGACAGGATGCGGGGCGCGTCGGCGATGGACTGCTTGTCCCGCCACGGCTTGAACTCGTAGCCGAAGGTGTGGAGGTCGGAATCCGACCGGATGCCCGGGTAGCGGAACAGGTCCCAGGTGCCGCCGGACGCGCCGCGGGCCTCCAGGATGGCGAACTTCTTGCCCGGATGCTCGGTCTTGAGGTAGCGCGCGGCCCCGATCCCGGAAATCCCGGCACCGATGATGACCACGTCGAGGTGCTCGACGGGTGTGCTCGTCGTCATGCGGTACTCCAGCCTCGTCTCGGTTCCCCTCACCATGCGGGTCGGCCGGGGAATTGCGCTAGCACTATCTGCACCATCATCATGGACCCATGGTGCAAAGTGCCGCAGCGCGATGGCCGACGCTGTCCCCCGAAGCGCGCGATCTCTTCCGCCGTGGCGCGGAGATCGTCCTGCATCCGCGCGCCGAATGGATCGAGGAGCTGCACGAAGCCTCGCTCGGCGGCGACAGCATGCGCGCGGTCTCCGAGGACCCCGTCCTGACCGAAGGGACGAAGCGCGCGAATCTGGCGAATCTGCTGCACTGGGCGGCCGCCAACGTGCAGCATCCCGGCAGGCGGGTCTCGGCCAACCTGAACCAGGAAGTGCTCGACGGCGCCCGCGACATGGTGCGGCGAGGCTTCGACTCCGGCGGTCTCGACGCCTACCGGCGGGCGCAGGGGGTGGCCTGGCGCCGGTGGATCGAGATCTGCTTCGACCTCACGTCGGACCCGGTCCTGCTCCGCGAACTGCTGGACGTCTCGTCGCTGTCCATCACCACGTTCATCGAGGACACCGTCTCCGCGGTGTCCGAGCGGATGGCCGCCGAACGCACGGAACTGACCCGCGGCGCCCACGCCGAACGGCGGGCGACGGTCACCCTGCTGCTGGAAGGCGCCCCCATCAGCCGTTCGCGGGCCGAGGCGCAGCTGGGCTACCCGCTCGCCGGCCCGCATACGGCCGCGATCGTCTGGAGCGGCTCGGTCACGCCGTCGTCCCAGCAGCTCGAAACCGCCGCCGAAACGCTCATGCGGGCCAGCGACGCTTCGCACCGGCTGACCGTCGTCGCCAGCGCCGCCGCCCTGTGGGTCTGGCTGCCCGGCCGGACCCCGCCGCGAGCGGACCGGCTCGCCGAAGAGCTCGCGCCGCACCCCGACGTCCGGGTCGCCTTGGGACGTCCCGGCAGCGGCATCGACGGATTCCGCCGCAGCCATCTGGACGCCGCGGCCACCCAGCGGATGCTCGCCCGGCTCACGTCACCACAGCAGATCGCGCACTACCAGGACATCCAGCTGCTCGCCCTGCTCACCGGCGATCCCGCGCAGGCTAGCGAATTCGTCGCCGACACCCTCGGCGAACTCCGGCACGCCGACGCCGAAACCCGGGAGACCGTCCGGACTTACGTCCACGAACTGGGCAACACGACGCGGACCGCGGAGCGGCTCTACACCCACCGGAACACCGTCGTCCGCCGGTTGGCGCGGGCAGACGAGCTGCTTCCGCGACCGTTGGCGGAGAACGCGGTGGCGGTGGCCGTCGCGCTGGAGACGTTGCGGTGGCTGGGAAGCGGGGCTTGAGCCCGGGTCAGAACTGCTCGTTGGAGGAGGACGAAATCCGGAAGCCGCGCCCCGTCCGGTCATGGGCACAGCGCACCCCGTTCTCGGCGGACTGGCAGGTGTAGCCGAGAACGGAAAGTGAACTCCCGTAGGGAAGGACCTTCGGCTCGACCGCGAACCCGCTGCCGTAGAGGACACCGCCGGTGCAGATGAAGGCCGAATGGCCGGTGTCGTCGACGAACATCCCGCCACCCCAGGAAATGTTCTCGTCGCAGCTCGACGGCCGCGGCGGCACGGGGGCCGTCGGGCCGTGACAGCCCGAAGAAGTCGGTTCCGAGCCGACCTTCCCGAGGATTCCACAGTGGAACTTCCCGGACGGTGACTGGAAGTAGTAACGCTCGCTGCCCACTCCGTTCGCGAAGAGGTAGTCGCGAGGATTCACCTTCGCTCCGGCACCCGAGCCGGACAAGGTCAGCTGGATCGTGCGATCGGCGTCGCTCGTGCCGCTGTCGGCGGCCACCTGGCCGAGCGCTCCCACGAGCTTGGCGATCGTGTAGAACTTCAGGATCTTGCCCACCACCCGCAGGCCGTTGGCGACCTTGTCGACCTGGACCGCGAACCCCTTCTCGGACACCGCGATCGACTCCGAAATCCCGTTGAGCGCGGCGACCGCCGACGTCGCCGCGGCCGCCGCCCCGGCCGGGGTCGTCAGCGGGCCGAGACAGTCGATCAGCACCTGCAGTGCCGCGCCCAGCAGTTCCGGGCTTCCCAGCGACCGCAACGTCTGGTTCTGCGCCGCCGAGCACTTGACCACGAAGGTCGCCAGGGCGAGCAGGGTCGAGGAGTCGTCCGCGCCCAGTGCTTCGGCCGCCACCCCGGGCAGCACCGACGTGGCACTGAACGCCGCCCGTACCGCGATTCTCGTTTCGCGGGCGGGTCTCGCCCAGTCCAGGACCAGTTCCTGTCCGGACAGCAGGAGTACCTTGTCCGGGCCCAGCAAGGAACCCAGCACCTGGCGGACCACTTCGGGCTGGCCGTCGACGGAAATCGCCGACGTCCCGGGTGGAACGGTCAGTTCCAGTGGCAGGCCACGGTTGTTGCGCACCCGCAGCCGGGCTTTGTCGCCCTCCGCGGTCAGGCAGGATGTCACCAGGTCGACCTTCGAAGCGGCCATCCGCGCCCACGGCGGCGCTCCCGCCGGGCAGGACGGCGGACCGCCGCGCCCCACCAGATGATCGGTGATCCAGCCGACCGCGTCGGTGATCCAGCCCAGCGCGAACGGCGACAGACTGGTCCGGTCCGCCGTCACCGGCTTCCCCGGATCACCGGCTTCGACCGGGTACCACCCGGTTCCCGGGTCGTGGTGCAGCACGACGGGTAGCGCGCCGGGCGGACCACCGGCGCCGTCGAACTCGAGCCGCACCGGCCTGGACAAGGGTGCGTCGACCGACACTTCCACCGGCGGGGACGCCAGGACGAAGCCCGGCCGCTCGGGCGGCGGGACGTCGGTGGGCACCACCGACAATGTCGCCGGGCGGTCCACCGCTCCCTCGGGCACGCTGACCTTGAGATGGGGCGCGGTGTCCACGGTCGCCCCCGTCGACGGCGAGACCGGCTTCCGGTCCTCGCCGAACGCGCTCGCGGCCGGCGCGCTCGTGCAGCCGCTCACCGCCAGGACCAGTGCCACCGCCACCACCGCGAAACGCTTCACCGGCACCTACTCTCCCTAGCCGCACCGAAGTCGCGGAAACGGGGGAATGTGTTACGGCGCCGGGGATTTCCTGCTGCTCACTCGACGTCCTCCGGACGGGCCAGCGGGAGATCCAGGTTCCGGAGCATGGCACGTTGCTCGCCGGTCAGGTCACCTTCGATCGTGATGGTGAACGGGGGCGTTTCCTTACGGGAGTGAAGAAAATTGCCCCACGCGATGCCGAGGTTGGCCAATCCCGTGAGCGAGCCGATGGACATGCGAATGACCTCGAAGGCTCCCAGCTGACCCGAATCCGTCGAGCTGATCGTCGCGGACCGGCCCACGTCGTCGTCCTCACGAAGCCAGTCATGGAATTCTTTCAACCCTTGTTCGTCGCCGCCGGCGTTGATCGTTAGCTCCACGAGACCTCCACTCGAACGTGCATCCCTACAGATCGCGGCGTGGGCTCCAGGCGTAACAAGAATTCTGTCCTGAGACCTGACCGGTGGTTCCCGTTGACCGGCCGGTGATCAAACCCGGATCATGAAAGCCATCCCAGATCCGGTGCTTGGCCGATCCCGAGGGCGGACAACGATGTCACCGCTGCTCCATCTCGCGCTTTCCCTGATCCTGACAGCGATTCCCGTACCGGCCGCGGAACCGGTCGCTTCCGCGGCGACGGTCTGCGTGCTCTCCTGCGACACGCTCGACCCTTCTCACGCACAGCAAGACACGTTCCCGGTTCCGGACAAACTGCTCAACGGGCGTCAGATTCGGCTGCACGTCTCCGATGCCGACGGGATGGCCTGGGGCAGCATCGATCGCGGCGCGACGGGCGACTCGGTCTGGCTCGACCGGTCTTGGGACGGGGGCGCGTCCTGGGAAGGATTGCTGGGCAAGGCGAGCATCCCCGGCTCGTGGACCGGCACGAGAACCTTGATGTACAACGTGACCGACCCCGGCGAGCACCGGCGCGGCCTGATCCGCGCGTGTGGCGACGCCGCCGGTGTCACCTGTACGGAATGGATTTACCCGAAGGTCTGCGATGTCGTCTGCGACGGCACGACCCAGGCGAACGGCGACACCCAGCCGGTTCCGCCGACGACGTTGTTAGGGCGCACGATCCGCCTGCACGTCGACCGGAACGCGATGGCTTGGGGCACCATCGATTCCGGTGCGCGGGGCGACGAGATCTGGCTGGATCGCTCCTGGGACGCGGGGGCGGGCTGGGCGGGTGGTTCGTCTCTCGGCCGGACGTCGGTCGCCGCGGGCGCGAGTACCGGCGGGACGGCGTTGTTCGCGACCCGCGATCCCCGTGGCCGTCACTACGGCGGCGCCGTCCGCGCTTGCGGCAGGGAGGCCGGACACCGGGAAGGATCCTGTACGGCGTGGGCGCGCCCGGCGCCGACGCGGGCACAGGCGGCGGCCGACGCGCTCTTGTACTCCTACGATCCGTATCCGGGCTGGTGGCCGAGCAGCTGGTGGAACTCGGCGGCGACACTGACGGCGGTCATCGACCACGGGGATCGCCGCCACGACTGGGTCATCGCGCGCACCTTCGAGCAGAACCGTGGCGTTTTCCCCGCCGGTGAGCGCAGTTCCGACGCCATCGAAGGGAATTTCGAGAGCCGCGCCATCGACGACAGCGCCTGGTGGGGCTTGGCGTGGGTGGCCGCCTACGACCACACCGGCGATCCCCGTTACCTCGCCATGGCGACCAGGATCGCCGCCTACGTGCACCAATACTGGGACACGGGATCCTGCGGCGGCGGTGTCTGGTGGGACCGGGAACGGACCTACAAGAACGCCGTCACCAGTGGTCTGTACCTGCGGCTCGCGGCTTCCGTGCACCGCCGGACGCCGGGTGATTCGCTTTGGCTGCAACGATCCCGGACCGCCGCGGACTGGTACCTGGCCAGCGGGATGATCAACGCGGCCGGACTGGTCAACGACGGCCTGACCCGCGACTGCCGCAACAACGGCCAGACGGTCTGGACGTACAACCAGGGACTCGGTATCGGTGGTCTCGTCGAGGTCTGGCGTGCCACCGGCGAAACCCGCTGGCTCGACGCCGCCCGGCGACTGGCCGACGCCGCGGTGACCGGCCCGGTGCTGACCAGGAACGGCGTGCTCACCGAATCCTGCGACGTCGGACAGAACTCCTGTGACGACAACCAAAAGCAGTTCAAGGGTATTTTCATGCGCTTTCTCGCCGATTTGGCGAACGCGACGGACTCCACGCTCTACCGGGACTTCGCGCGGCGGCAGGCCGACTCGCTGTGGGTGTCCGATCGCGACCCGCTGAACCGGATCGGGCAGCGCTGGGCGGGCGGGACGCCGAACCAGGCCGATTGGCGAACCCAAGCCAGCGGACTGGGGGCGCTCACCGCGGCTTCCTGAGTGCCGCGCGCGGTGAGGCGTGCATCGGGTTGGTCGTGAGTGGCGGTTCGGGTTCTAGCCAAGGGTGCCTACTGGATTCTGCGTGCGAGAGTTCGCGAGTTCGTGCTGCCCAGGGGTCGTGTCGCGAAAGCCAGGCGGATTCATGCGGTCGTTGCAACATCCTTCGTGAGCTGGGAGTTTGTGGTGGCTGGCGGGTTCGTGTTGCCGCGTTCGGTGCGGGTGCGTTTTTGGGGTGCGGTGCGGGCGGGGTATCTGCCCAAGCCTGCCGCCCGTTTGGTGGATGTGTCGCACGAGACCGGGCGACGGTGGTTCGCGCAGGCTGGCGGGGTGATCGGGAACGCACCTGGCTCGTTGGGCGAGCGCTATCTGAGTATGGCTGAGCGGGAGGAGATCTCTCGTGGTCTGTCCGGGGATCTCTCTTATCGGGAGATCGCTCGGCAGTTGGCCCGGGCGCCGTCGACGATCAGCCGGGAGGTGACGAACAATGGCGGCCGGGGTGGGTATCGAGCGCATCGGGCGGAGTCAGCGGCGCGCGATCGGGCCCGGCGGCCGAAGACTGCGAAGCTGGCCGAGGCCGGTAATCGCGAGTTGCGGGATCATGTGCAGGCGCGATTGCTGCAGGAGTGGTCTCCAGGGCAGATCACAGCCAGGCTTGCGATGGAGTTTCCTGACCGGCCGGAGATGCGAGTGTCACACGAGACGATTTACCAGTCCTTGTATGTGCAGAGCCGGGGAGCGCTGCGCCGCGAGCTCACCGCGTGTTTGCGGACCGGGCGGGCGTTGCGCCGACCGCGCAAGCAGGCGCAGGCACGACGATCACGGATCCCTGACCTCGTGGAGATCAGCGAACGGCCGGCCGAAGCCGAGGATCGGGCAGTCCCGGGTCATTGGGAAGGCGACCTGATCACCGGTGCCGGCAACAAGTCCGCGATCGGCACCTTCGTGGAGCGCTCCACCCGGTTCGTCGTGCTGCTGCACCTGCCCAACGGCCACGACGCGATCCAGGTCCGGGACGCGATGATCGAAGCGATCCAGACTCTCCCGCATCAGTTACGGCGGTCACTGACCTGGGACCGGGGCAACGAGATGGCCCGACACGCCGACATCACCCTCGCCACCGACATGGCCATCTACTTCTGTGACCCGCATTCCCCATGGCAACGCGGATCGAACGAGAACACCAACGGCCTGCTCCGCCAGTACTTCCCCAAAGGGACCAACCTGCACCAGCACACCGCCGAAGACCTCGCCGCGGTCGCCGCACGACTCAACAGCCGCCCCCGCAAAACACTCGACTGGCACACCCCACTCGAGAAACTCACCACGCTACTGTCCTAACAGAGCACGTTGCGACCACCACATGAATCCGCCCCACTTTCGGGACATCAGACGTCGCGAAAGTGGCTTTCGCGACACCCGGGCTGGCTGGCGCGGCCCTCGCAACGGCCCGCCACGCCACTGCCGCCCTGGCTCGCCCCCGCAGTACATGAAGGCCCCCTTCCTTGCGCCTAGGTACAGGAAGGGGGCCTTCATGTACTCGGGAAAGGGGACCTTTGCGCGCCGCCGCCCGTGACTGCTGGGGCTGGCGGTGTCGCTGAGGCTTCGGAGGGCGATCACGTAGTCCGCGAAGGCCTCCTTCCCTACCTTCAGGGTAGGCAAGGAGGCCTTCACGGACCTGCAACCAACTCCAGCCACAAACAGCAGGTACTTAAGACCCCTTCGGCACTAACCCGAATCGCCACTCACGCCCACCTGGACCGACCGCCCAGCTCCGCATCCCCCGCCCACCCGCTCACAACCTCTAGATTGATGGCATGGTTTCCATCGCCGAGAAGGCCACCCGGCTGCAGGAGCTGCACGCCGCCCCCGAACTGCTGCTCGTCGTCAACGTCTGGGACGCGATCACCGCGAAGGTCGTCGCCGAAACACCCGGCACGCAAGCGCTCGCCACCCCGAGTCACGGCATCGCCGCCGCCCGCGGTTACCCCGACGGCGAGGTGATCCCCCGCGACGAGATGATCGCCGAGGTCGCCCTGATCGTCCGGACCGCGGGCGATCTGCCGGTCACCGCGGACCTGGAAGCGGGCTACGGCGACCCGGGCGGCACGGTCGCCCGGGCGATCGAGGTCGGCGCGGTCGGCTGCAACCTCGAAGACCAGATGAAGCCGCTGGACGAGTCCGTCAAGGCCGTCGAGGCCGCGGTCGCCGCCGCTCAGTCCGCCGGTGTCGACTTCGTGCTCAACGCCCGCACCGACGCCTTCCTCAGGGCGGGCGACCGTGACCCCGAGGAGGTGCTGGCCGACGCGATCTCCCGGGGCCGCGCGTACCTGGACGCGGGCGCGTCGAACGTCTTCGTGCCCGGCAAGCTCGACGAGACCCAGGTCGGCAGGCTGGTCGAGGCGCTGGGCGACCGCAAGGTGAACCTGATCGGCGTCCCGGGCTCGATCTCGCTGGCGACCGCGCAAGAACTCGGCGTCTCCCGGGTGTCCTACGGGCCGTTCGCCCAGAACGTCGCGCTCACCGCGCTGGCGAAGCTCGCCGAGGACGTCTACGCCGGCGGCGGCCTGCCCGCCGACATGCGCAAGCTCAACTGACGTAAACGGGAAGATCGATGGCGTCCGAGGGCGGGTTGGTGAAACGAGCCGCGACACGACCGGCCCTCGGACCCGCCGCGAGACCTGCGAGAGCGTGAAGCAGGCCGATACCGGCGCGACTCTTCGGAGCCGCCAGCCGTGGCGCGATCCACGGGACCTTCTGCGCCTGCGCCACGTACGGACGCATGATCGTCTCGTAGGAACGGAAGGCGTCACCGTGTCCGGCGTGACGGCCGAGTTCTCCGGCGAGCACGTACGCGCCGACGAGGGCGAGGCTGGTGCCCATGCCGCTGAGCGGCGACGCGCAATAGGCGGCGTCCCCGACGACGGCGATCCGGCCGCGTGACCACTGTTCCAGGCGCATTTGGCCGACCGATTCGAAGAAGTAGTCGGGTGAGCCGCCCAGCTCGTCGAGTACGCGCGGGGTCTCCCAGCCGACACCGGCGTAGTGACGGCGCAGGAATTCGTGCTGTGCGGGGATATCCAGCCGTTCGAGCCCGGGACGCGGGAGCAGGAACGACAGCGAGGCACGCGTGGTGCCCTGGTTGTCGGGGCGCAGGAGGACGACCCGTCGGCCGGGGGCGTTGTACCAGCGGGCCCACCGGCCGTCGGATTCCTCCCGCGGGACGGTGAAGTAGGCCGTGTAGAGGCCGAACGACCGGATGCGGGCGAGGTCGGCGAAAACGAGATCGCGGGTCCGTGACCGCAGGCCGTCGGCGAGGACGACGAGGTCGAAACGCCGTTCGATACCGCTGCGGAAACTGGCCTCCACACCGTCGCCGGATTCGGTCAGGCCGGTGATCTCGTCGCCGAAGACGTACTCGGCGTCGTCGCGGGTGCTCTGGTGGAGCAGGTCGGCGAGTTCACCGCGCAGGAGTTCCAGTTCCGTGACGAACCCGTCGCCGTCGAGGGAATCCGTGCCGAACGACGCCCGGACGCGGCCGCGACGGTCGATGAACCGCAGTCCCTCCTCGTGGGTGACGCGATCGCGGGCGGCTTGTTCGAGACCCATGCGTTCGACGACGGTGCGGCCTGCGCCCCGCAGATCGACGGTCTGCCCGCCGAGGCGTGGCTCCGGCGCGCGTTCGACCACGGTCGGGTTCATGCCGTGCCGCCGTAGCCAGAAGGCGAGCGCGGGTCCGGCGATGCCCGCGCCGGAGATCAGGACGTTCCTCATCGCGCACCGGCCTGCGCCACGACGACGGCCTCGGTTTCCTCGGGCCGGGCCCGGCGCGGGAACAGCGGGGAGATCAGCAGGAACAGCCCGATGACCACCGTCTGGACCACGAGCGCGTCGCGGAACCCTTCGGCGGGATGGGCGATGTCGGCGAAGAACACCGTGCTGAACACCGCGACCCCGACCGAGCCCCCGATCGCCTGGACGGCGGTGAGCACTCCGGACGCGGAGCCGACCTCGTCGTCGGCGACGGCGCCGAGCACGGTGTTGAACACGGCCGCGATCACGATGCCCGCGCCGATCCCCGCGACGACGCCACCGGGCACGATCCGCCAGATCGTGAACTCACCGGTGCCGGACAAGGAGATCCACAGCCACGCGACACCGGCGAGCTGGACGACGGCCCCCGTCTGCAGGACGGTCCTGCCGAGTTTGGCGGCGAGCAGTCCCCCGCTGATGCCGCCGCCGACGGCGGTGCCGAGCGCGACCGGGAGGTTGCCCAGCCCGGCCTCTCCCGCGGTGAAGCCCTGGCCGATCTGCAGGAAGAACGTCAGCACCAGCTGGGTGCCGATCATCCCGCCGAAGAACAGCGCGACCGCGGCCAGTCCGACGGTGAAAGCCGGCTTGCCGAACAGGGCAGGGGTGACCAGCGGAGCCCGGCCGAAGCGCGCGATCCGGCGCTGCCACAACGCGAAAGCCACGTAGCCGAGCGCCGCGACCGTCAGGGAGAGCCAGGTCCACAGAGGCCATCCCGCCGCCTGTCCCTCGTTGAGCGGGAGGACCAGCAGCGCCGAGGCGGCCGCGACGAGTACGGCTCCGGCGATGTCCACGCGCAGCCCCGGCGTCCCGGTGCCGCGGGGAACCAGCCGCCGGGCCAGTACCAGCGCGACGAGCCCGACCGGAACGTTGACCAGGAACACCAGCCGCCAGCCGAGACCGAACAGATCCCAGTCGACCAGCGCGCCGCCCAGCACCGGGCCCAGCACACCGCCGAGCCCCAGCACCGGCCCGAAGACGGCGAGCGCCTTGGTGAGGTCGCGAGGGGCGAGGTTGTCCCGGAGGATGCCGAGTCCCTGCGGCAGCATCATCGCCCCCGCCACGCCCTGGACCAGGCGGAAGGTGATCAGCAGACCGGCACTCGGCGCGATCGCGCACAGCAGGGACGCGAGGGTGAAGGCCACGAGCCCGAACAGGAACATCGGGCGGCGGCCGTAGCGGTCGCCGAGCCGCCCACCCAGCACGAGGCCCGCGCCGAGGGTGAGGGCGTACCCGCCGATCACCCACTGCAGGCCGACCGGGCTCGTGCCCAGCGATCGTTCCAGCGACGGGCCTGCCACGTTGACGATCGTCGAGTCGAGCAGGTCCATCAATTCGACGACGAGCACCGTGGCCAGCAGCCACCAGACCGCTCGTGGAGACGTCTTTTCTTCGGGTACCGACATGGTTCGTTCACTCCGGATCCTGGCGCGTTCGTACGCCGGGGCGCACGGGCGCTCCGGTCATGGGCGGGGAAAATCAGCTCTCGGGCAGGGAATCCGCGGTGCCGGTGTAGATCCGCACGACACCGGTCAGGAAGTTCTCGACGACGTCACGGTCTCCGGGGCTCAGTGCCTCGACGAGCCCCTCCACGCCACTGAGCAGCGGATGAAGCTGCTCGAAGATCCTGGCCATCGACTCCCGCACCGGCTCGACCAGCACCTTGCGCCGGTCGGTGGTGTGCGGCTTGCGGAGGATGTGCCCGGCTTTCTCGAGTCTGTCGACGATATGGGTGCTCGCCGCTGTCGAGACCCGCAGCCGATCCGCGAGTTCCTTCGCGGTCAGCGGCCCCTCGCTGGTGAGGTGCTCCATCGCCGACAGGTCGGTGGAGTTGATCCCCAGTGCCCCGCTCAGGCGCTTCTCGATCACCCGCGTGAGCGTCCCGACCTCTTGCAGGCGCTCCATCACGGAGTTGCCCACGCCTGGGGAGTCGACCTGCCACGAGTCTGCTGACGTCATGCCAGAAAGCTTACTAGATAAGTCACTAACTAGGTTAGTGAAATACTGTGGCGGTCGACACCGCCTACCGCGCGGCGCCCCCGTACAGCGCGTCGATCTCGGCGGCATAGGTCTTCGCGATCGCGGCCCGCTTGAGCTTCATCGTCGGAGTCAGTTCGACACCGCCCGGCTCCCAGCAGACCGGCAGGATGGTGAAGTCCTTGATCTGTTCGACGCGCGAGAGCCTGCCGTTGGCCTGTTCGATTACGGCGGCGACCTCCCGGCGGAGGACCGCGTTCCCGGCGAGGGCGGCGGGATCGACCGGAAGCCCGTGACGCTCGGCGAACGACGCGGCCGCGTCCGGGTCGAGAGTGATCAGGGCGACCACACAAGGCCGCCGGTCGCCGATCGCGACGGCCGAGCCGATCAACGCGCCCGCCGATTTGAGCATGTTCTCGATGTTGGACGGCGACATGTTCTTGCCCGCCGCGTTGATGATCAGTTCCTTCTTGCGATCCACGATGGACACGTAGCCGTCCGCGTCGATGGTGGCGATGTCGCCGGTGTGCAGCCAGCCGTCTGCGTCGATCGCCTCGGCGGTCCGCTCGGGGTCGTTCCGGTAGCCGCGCATCACCGCCGGACTGCGCATCAGCAGTTCCCCGTCGTCGGCCAGCCGCAGTTCCGCGCCGTACTGGGCTTGACCGACCGTGCCCGGGCGGATGGCGTGCCGCGGGTTGATCGTGCCGTGGACCGAGGTCTCCGACATCGCCCAGCCCTCGCAGATCGGCAGCCCGACGGCCATCAGGAAGTCCAGCGTGTCCACCGCGATCGGGGCGGCGCCGCTGATCGGGATCACGCAGGCGTCCAGTCCCATCCTGGCGAGCACCCGGTCGAGGACGAGCCGCCGCGCCAGCCGGTGCCGCCATCGCGAGCGCTTGTTCGGACTGTGCACTGTGGACAGTCCCACGGCGAGCGCCCAGCCCGCGATCGTCCGCCGGAGGCCGGTTTGCGCCGCGAGGGCCTGCTCGATCCCCGCCTTGATCTTGTACCAGAGCATGGGCACACCGAGGAACACCGTCGGCCGGACGGCGGGCAGCGTGGCCACCACGGCCTTGGGGTCCGCGACACAGGTGACCGTCGCCGCCGAGACGATCGGGAAGTAGTGCGCGAAGTACCGGTTGGCCAGATGCGCGTCCGGCAGGAACGAAAGGACGCGTCCGTTGCGGACGGCGTCGGCGATGTCGGGCGACTCCAGTGCCGCGCCCATGCTGTAGGTGAGGTTGCGATGCGTGAGTTCGACACCCTTCGGCGGCCCGGTGGTGCCGGAGGTGTAGATCAGCGTCAGCACGTCGTCTGGTCCGACGGCTTGCCACGCGGTCTCGAAGTCGAACTCCGGTGACTCGCTGTTTTCCAGCTCCGCCAGGGAAATCGTGCCCTCGGGGGCGCCGTCCACGCAGACGACGCGGTCCACGTTCCGCACCCGCGGGAGGAACTGCTCCTCGCAGACCACGACGCGGTTGCCCGCGTTCGCGAACAGGTACTCGATCTGCTCGGCGGAACTGGTGTTGTAGACCGAGAACGGGATCGCGCCCAGATGGATAGCCGCCACGTCGACGAGGTGGAACTCGGGCCGGTTGGTCAGCATCAGCGCCACGGTGTCCCCGCGCCGGACGCCGAGCGCGTGCAGCCCCTCGGCCAGCCGCCGCACTCGCGCGCCGTACTGCCGCCAGGTCAGCGATACCGCGTCGTCCGGCGTCCGCAGCGCGACGACGTCGCCGGATTCCGCGACCGTGCGCTGGAAAACCTGGCACAGGCTGGAGATCTCCCGCAGTTCGGCCGCGCCGACGCTCATCCGCTCTCCTCAAGATTAATACAAACGTATCAATTAAGAGTGAGACGTTAGTATCGGTTCGACCGAAGGGGAAGTCAATGACCGGTAGTCGCGGCAAGCAGCAGGCACGGAGCCGGGAGCGCCGGGAACTGCTGCTCCGGGCCGCGATGCGGCTGATCTGCGACAGCGGCGTCAAGGCGGTGACCCATCGCGCGGTCTCGGCCAGCGCCGGGCTGCCGCAGGCCGCGGCGGGCTACTACTTCGCGACCAGCGAGGAACTCATCGCCGAGGCCCTGCGGTTTCACATCCACGAGCGGATCGAGATCGTGCGCGTCCTGCTCACCGACGTCCTGCGTGACGCGGAATCCGTGCTGGAAGTCGGCGAACGGCTCACCCAGGCGCTGGTGGCGGGCAAGTTCGGCGTGACCGTCGCCCAGTACGAGCTGTACATGGAGGCCGCCAGGAACCCGGCCATGCGGGCCGTGGTCGACGAGGCGATGGGCGCTTTCGAAGCGTCCGCCGCTCCCCTGCTCGCCTCCCTCGGCATCGCCGATTCCCGGCGCGCGGCCAAGGCTTTCATGGCCCTGCTGGACGGCCTGGCGCTGCACCGGCTGGCCAACCCGCAGCCGGTCGAAGAGGACGTCGAGCTCACGAAGCGCTCGCTGCAAGGCCTCTTCCTCGCCTTCTCCATGGACGCCGCCGACCTGCGACGGCAGACCAGCGTCCCGCTCGCCGATTGACACGCTCCCCATAATTGATACACATGTACTAGTTCAGTCGATGGGGAGGCCTTTATGACCGGACGCGTTCGCGGCGTCATCGCCGCGACGATCGTGATGGCGGCGACCTTCACCGCCCCGGTCGCGACAGCGGCGGCCGCGCCGGGCTGTGTGCCGTGGCAGGTGCGCACGGTCGCGACCGGACTCGGCCTCCCGCTGGAAAACCTTGCCTTCGACGAACGGGGCGGACTGCTCGTCTCGAAGACCCTGTTCGCGGGCAACGGATCCGTCGAACGCGTGACCCCGGACGGCGCGGTGAGCACCCTGCTGCCGGTTTCCGGTCCGGGCGCGCTCACGGTGCGCGGCAACGAGTTGTACGTCAACACCGGGCACAAGACGCTCGACGGGACACTCGGCCTGAAGACCGGCACCATCGACATCTTCGACCTCGACACCGGCAAACGGCGGACCTGGGCCACCGGCCTCACGATGCCCGACGGCGGCACGGTGCTGCCGAACGGCGACGCCGTGATCAGCACCCTCATCGGCCCGAAACGCGGACTCTGGCTGGTACGCAAGGAGAATCCGTCGGCGCCGGAACGGTACGGACCCGATCTGCTCGGTCCCAACGGGATGGTCGTCAGCAACGACGGGCGCACCCTGTACGTGGCCAACACCGGCGGCCCGGACTTCCAGATCGCCGCGATCGACCTCGCGAACCCGTCCGCGCCCGCGAAGAAGATCCGGCTCCAGGCGCCGTGGCCGCTGAACATCATCGACGACCTGGCCCTCGGCACCGACGGTCGGCTCTACACCGCGGGCGAGCACGGCATCGTGTACCGCGTCGACCCGGACTCCGGCGCGACCTGCGCGATCGCCACGGGCGTCCACCTCGGCTCGTCCGTGCGGTTCGGCGCGGGACCGGGCTGGGACCCGGAAAGCCTGTACAGCACCGGATTCGACGGCGCTGTACGGCGACTGGTCCCACCGGCCTGAGAAGCGGCGGCATGGCGGTGGGTCTCGTGAGTGGTAAGGACGGTTGTTGAGGGGTAAGGCAAACGTGTCGTGTTCGGGCGGGATGGGTGTTCGCGTGTGATGGGGCGGCGATCACGGAGTTCGGGGTCTGAGCACGCGGGATCCGTCTCTGGTCACACGAGTCACGCCTTCGCCCACCTGGGTTCAGCCACAACGACACTTTTGCCCGGGGCGTCGCGAAAGCCACTTTCGGGACGTCTGATGTCCCGAAAGTGGCTTTCGCGACACGGCCACTCGGCATCGGACGCGGCAAAGGACACCTTCATCCCGTCACCGGCCCCGCTCACCAACACGCCACGTTTGCCCTTCTCCTCAATAACCGTCCTTACCACTCACGAGGCTGACGAACCGGCGGCAGGGCGGACCCCGCTGTAGGGTTTTCCCATGGTGCGCGGAGTCGGCCGGACCGAAGGAATCCTGCTGGCCGGCGTGGTGCTCGCCGTTCTGGTGGCGACCGGGGTCCAGGCCAGGTCGCCCGGCACCTGGCTGCTGGAAGTCGTCTGGGTGCTGATCGGACTGCCGCTGGTTCTGGCGCTGCGCAAACGCTTCCCCCTGACCCGGTTGCTCTGCTGGCTGCTCGTGCTGCACGCGATCGTGCTGTGTTACGGCGGGCAGTACACCTACGCGGAAACGCCCGCCGGGGAATGGGTCCAGCACCTGATGGGCACGCAGCGGAACAACTACGACCGGTTCGCCCATGTCGTCCAGGGTTTCGTTCCCGCGATCGCCGTCCGCGAAGTGCTCCTGCGCCGGACGCCGCTGCGGCCCGGCGGCTGGGTCGCCTTCCTGACGGTGTGCGTCTGCCTGGCGATCGCCGCCGGTTTCGAGTTCGTGGAATGGTTCAGCGCGCTCATCGCCGGGTCCGGCGCGGACGATTTCCTCGCCACCCAAGGAGATGTCTGGGACACGCAGTGGGACATGTTCCTCTGCCTGTGCGGCGCGGTGCTGTCCCTGCTGGTCTGGCGCCGGGTGCACGATCGGCAGCTCACCGCGGGTTAGAGTGGCTCGCGTGACTGGGGGAACCTTATGACGCCGCAGGTCGGCGAAGACTTCGGCGGCTTCCGGATCGACGGGATCATCGGCCGCGGCGGCATGGGCGTGGTCTATCGCGCGTGGCAGCACCGCATGCGGCGGCCGGTGGCGTTGAAGGTCCTGCCTCCCCACTACGCCGAGGATCCGGTCTATCGCGAGCGCTTCGGCCGCGAGGCGGCGGCGCTGGCCCGGCTCGACTCGCCGCACGTCGTCGCGATCCACGACCACGGCGAGGTGGACGGCTGCCTGTACCTGGCGATGCAACTGGTCGACGGGCCCGATCTGGCCAAGGTGCTCGAAGCCGGGCCGATGAACCCGGACCGGGCGCTGGCGGTGGTGGACCAGGTGGTCTCCGCGCTCGGCGACGCGCACGCCATCGGCGTCGTGCACCGTGACGTCAAATCCGGCAACGTCCTGCTGCGGCCCCGGGCCGCGCACCACGATGAGGACTTCGCCTATCTGTGCGACTTCGGCATCGCGCGGTCGGCCGGGATCGACCAAGGCGCGGAGACCAGCGGGGTGATCGGCACCGTCGGTTACATGGCGCCCGAACGCCTTCGCGGCGAGCCCGCCACCGCCGCTTCGGACGTCTACGCGGTGGGTTGCCTGCTGTGGGTGGCCTTGACCGGCGAACTCCCCTATCGCGGCAGTCAGCCCGAGGTGATCGTCGCGCACGACAGGGCGCCCATCCCGCGGCTCATGGTCGGCGATCCGCGCACCGCGGCGGTCAACGATCTGCTGAAGTCGTTGCTGGCCAAGGATCCTCGTGACCGCCCGACCGTACGCGAAGTGCGCGACCGCATCCGCGCGATCCGCGCCGACGCACCGGCGGCGGCCGTCGCCGTCGAGCCGTCCCGCCGACGCCGGACCGGTTTGGTCGCGGGCCTGGTCGCCGGTGCCGCGCTCGTGGTCGCGATCGTCCTCGCCGCGATCTTCCTGGTGTCGCCGGGAGTGCCCGCCGCCGACCGGGTCGGCCGCAGCACCCCCACCGGGCTCACGTGCGCACCGGTGGCGGCCTCCGACGAGGCCGTCCGCGCGCAGGTCGTCTGCCCGACCGGCGGCGAGACCGGCGAGCTCAGGATCTCCGCGCTCGACGACGCCGACGCGGCCACCGCCTACCTGCGCACCGGCGCGGGAACGGACCCCGCCGGGCTCACCGCCGGAAAATGTCCCGGCGACCTGCCCGCCAAGCAGTCCTGGTCGCGTGACGGGCACCGGGGCACGCTCGTGTGCACGGTGCTCGGCACGACCACCCGGTACGCCTGGACCGACGACGAGCACGCGACCGTTTCAGTGCTCGACGGCCGGGTCGGCACGCCCTACCCCGCCGATCTGCGCGCCGTCGAGGATTTCTTCGCGGCGCTCCGCTTCGGCTGAGTCACCGCGAGCCGCGCTGCCAGCGCTCCAACAGCGCTTCCGGAGAGGAACCCGGTGCGCCGAAGTAGTAGCCGTAGACCAGTTTCGCGTCGTCGTCGAAGTAGAGGGACGGGCTGCGGTCGTCCGCCGTGACGAACCGGATGAACTGACCGATCACCGGGCCGCCGAGCCGGTTCCAGGTACTCACCTCGAGGGTGCCGGGCACCACCCCGCCGTTGGCTGAGTTCTCCGCGCGCAGATCGATCAGCGCCTGATGATCGGACGCGGTGCTGAACACCAGCATCGCGCCGTCGGCCAGCGGGCATTTGACCGTCTCGGCCGTGCCGGTGGTGGCGGGCACCGCCTTGCAGTCCGCCGACCGCTCGTTGAGGACGTGCGCCTGCGCGAGCTCCCACAGCTTGCCGGAGGAGAACGCGGCCCCGGGGACCTCGGGACGTTTCAGCACCCCGAACTGCCGCGCGTCGTAGAACTCCGCCAAGGCCGGGAGCCCCGTCTTGCGCGCGGTCAACGTCGCGCTGACCGCACGGGGACTGTCGACGTCCCAGTAGATCGTCGATTCACCGGAGGCCAGCTCCCGCATCGCGAACGCCGCGCCCGAGCCGGCACTGCTCGCCGAGCGCAGCGCACCGGCTGCGTCCGCGAGTTTCCGTGACTCGGTGAGCCTGCCCGGCACGTCGTAGGTGACCAGGGTGAGCGCGTACAGCCCGGCGTCGCAGCCGACTCTCTCCGTCTCGCCGGGCTTCGCGGGCTGCTGCGCGCAGCGGACCGCGCCGTCGAGCAACCGGGCGCCGAGTGCCCGGTACCGGCCGGCGACCTGGTCGAGCGCGTACCGGTCCGGCGGCGGTGCCGCGGTCTCTTCCTTGCCCCGCGACAAGAGCACCACTCCGGCCGCGATCGCGGCCACCAGCAGGACCGCTCCGCCGACGAGCCACCACCTTCGCGCGCGCGACGGCATCTGCCGGGTCGGGCCGTTCTGACGGCCTTCCCAGATGAGGCGGTTCTCCGCGAGCGTCGGGTTCAGCGGCGGCCCCGTCGGCTCGGGATCGTGAGGCAGAGCCGCTTCCAGTGTCCCCGAAGTTTCCAGCGCGGCTACGAGAGCGTCGATTTCGGCTGGGCTGAAGGAGTTTCCGGACTGCGCCAGCGCGGAGCGGAGCGCCACCGGATCGGTCAGCGCGTGGCGTCCGAAGCGGCGCGCGACTTCGGCGAGCCGGGGATCACGGTCGTCCATCACGCGTCCGGATCCGCCCAGAACTTGCGGAGCACCTGCTGATCGTCGGTGCCCGCCTGCATGTAGACGGCGACCCCGGTGGAGTCCTCGTCGAAGTAAAGCCGGGCGTAGCCGTTTTCCGGCTCCAGGAAACGGATCCGCGTGCCGTCGCCGGTACGCGGGGTGCCGACCGGGATACCGGCGCGGATTCCCGGCCGCCCCGGCACGTGCTCCCAGCGCAGCGTCCGGATCGAACCGGGCCGGGCGCCGTCGTTGTCGGTCTGCAGCACCTTGCGCAACGAGGTGAGCTGCTTCGGGAAGAACAGCACGCGGAAACTGGCGATGATGCCGGAGCCCAGGTCGCAGTTCACGGTTTCCCGGACACTCACGATGGATTCGGCTCGTTCGCACCGGACATCGGGGCGATCGAGATACGGCTTCGCCGCGGCGAGCAACTCGGGATCCCGGAAGGCGGCGATCGCTTCCTCGGGAACCGGCGCCGGGGACGGTTCCGCCTGCGGCGCCGACCCCAGCGGTCCCGCGGAGGGCGCGGACGAGGACGGCTGGGTGGCCGGTGGCCCGTCCGCGGCGCGCGGCTCGTCGCCACCGCTGAGCGCGAAAGTCACTCCTGTCGCGGCGACGGCGGCCACCACGACGACGGCACCCGCGATCACGGCGATCCGCTTGCCACGCTTCGGCTTTTCCCCGGGCAGCACGGTGGTCAACGCGGTGGTCGGCTCGTCGGCCCCGGTGTCCCTGGGGAGATAGCCGAGTGCCGCGCCGAGTTGCCCGCACGCCCATTCCGCACCGGCGCCACAGGCCGCCGTCGCCGCCTGGAGGGCTTCGGCCGGGCTGCCGCCGCCTTCGAGGACTGCGCGCATCCGTTCGGCCGCGCCCGCTCCGGCCGCCGCGGCGAGCGCGCCGATTTCGGCGTCGGGCGGCGGGTCGGGAAGACTGCGCAGAGCGCCGGTGAGCACGATCGGATCAGACAGCGCTTCGCGCCCGTGCCGGTCCACCACGTCCTCGAGTGCGGTCAATGTGGTCATGGCGATCAGTTAAACCCATCCCGCTTCAAGCTCGCTTCAAGCAACCGGAGGAACCTGGGATGATCGCCCCGTGACGGTGGAGGTGCGCTTGCTGGGGCCGGTGGAGCTGGCCGTCGACGGCGTGCCCGTCACCCCGGGTGGTCTGCGGCCTCGCGCGGTGCTCGCCGTACTGGCCGCCTCCGGCGGGGCGCCGGTGAACGCGGCCAAACTGGCGGAGGCGATCTACTCCGACACCGGCAGGCCCGCGTCCCGCGGCACCGTCCAGGTCCACGTGCACAACCTGCGGCAGATCCTCGGTCCGCACGGGGAATCGCTGCAGCACGGGACGGCGGGCTACCGGCTTCTCGGCGTCCGCGCCGACATCCGCGAGGCGGAGGACCGAATAGGCCGGGCGAGAGCCGCCGAACGGGCACGCGACACCGGGGGCGCCGCGGCCGGATACCGGCGGGCACTCGAACTGTGGCGAGGCCCGTTCTGCGCCGACCTGCCCGACCACACCGCTCTCGACCCCGCACGCTCCCTCTACGCGGAAATGCGCTGGGAGGCACTGGAGGCGCGGATCGCCGCGGACCTGCGCGCGGGCGACGTCCCGGGACTGGTGCGCGAGCTGGAGGAACTCGTCGAGAATCATCCGCTGCGGGAACGGTTCTGGGGCCAGCTCATGGTCGCGCTCTACCGGGAAGGACGCCAAACGGAGGCACTGGAACGCTTCCGGCAGGCGCGGCGGGTGCTGGCCGAGGAAGCGGGCGTCGACCCCGGGCCCGCGTTGCGGGAACTGGAACGGGCGGTCCTCGCCCACGCCGGAACGGCGACCCTGCTGCGGGTCGCCGCCCCCGGCGCCGCCGGATCCGGGCAACCGGCCTTGACCTGGGTCGACGGCGCCGGGCGGGCACGACTGCGTGAACTGCCCGCGCCGGGGCGCCTGGTCATCGGCCGGGACGCGGGTGCCGACGTGGCGCTGCGCCACGACGGGGCCGTGTCGCGCGAGCACGCCGAGATCACCGTCGGCGCGGGCGGGCCCGTCCTGAAGGATCTCGGTTCCCGCAACGGAACCTTCCACAACGGCGAGCGGATCGCCGGACCGGTCCCGCTCTCCCCCGGCGACCTCGTGCGCTGCGGTGACACGGTCCTGGCGGTGACGAACGGTGGCGCACCGGTCAGCGCGGTGGACGGGACCACCCGCTCGTGAAGGGCGGCCCAGCGCTTCGGCCAACCGCTCTTCACCCCTGCGAAACTTGATCGTCCAAAGGGGTTAACGCACCTTTTCGAGCGTCCGGGATCACTGCGGGCCGTCCTTGAGCGGACACCGTCCGCATGGATAATTCCGGCATGACGAACGCGGCCTTGGGCAACGGTTCCACCACCTTCAAGGCACTTCTGCACCACTACCGCGTTCGTGCCGGACTCACCCAGGAGGAGCTCGCGGAAGGCTCCGGCGTCAGCGTCCGGGCGATCAGCGACATGGAGCGCGGCGTCGCCAAAAGCCCCCAACGTCGCACGATAGAAGCTCTCGCGGCCCCGCTGGCCCTGACCGACGACGAGCTGACCCATCTGCAGAAGGTCGCGAAGCAGGGCCGGGCCCGGGCGGCGGTGCCCGCGCCCGACGTCGCACCCGCTCCGCTCTACGGCCCTCCCTCGGCCGGTGTGCTGCCGCCCGACCTCGACGATCTGACCGGACGCGAGCACGATCTCGGCGCCCTGCGCGCGCTCGCCGGTGAGCTGGACGGCGGCAAACGGCGGTCCGGGCACGTGGCGGTGCTGAGCGGGCCTCCCGGCACCGGGAAGACGAGCCTCGCGGTGCGCACGGCCAACGATCTCGCCGGGCATTTCCCCGACGGCCTGCTCTTCCTGAAGCTGCGCGGGATGTCGTCCGAACCGGGCGAACCGGCGGACGTGCTGCATCTGGCGCTGCGGTCACTGGGCGTCGACGCGGTCCAGATCCCGGCCGAGCTCGACCACCGGGTGAGCCTGTGCCGCGCGTTGCTGAAGGAACGCGCCACCCTGATCGTCCTCGACGACGCGGCCGACGAAGCGCAGGTCCGTCCGCTGCTGGTCGGCGGGCGGCGCTGTCTCACGCTGATCACCAGCCGCCAGATGCTCGTCGGCCTCGAAGGGACCAGCCGGATCCCGCTCGCCGTGCTGGACCGGGAAGACGCCGTCGCGCTGCTGACCAGCATCATCGGGCAGGCACGGGTGGCGCGGGAGGGCGCGGCGGCGATCGAACTGGTCGAACTGTGCGGACGCCTGCCGCTCGCGCTCCGCATCGCGGGCAACCGGCTCGCGAGCCGTCCGGTGTGGCCGCTTTCCCGGCTCGTCGACCAACTGCGGGACCGGGGCAGGAGGCTGACCACGCTCACCGCGGGCGACCTCGACGTCCGCAGCGTGTTCGAACTGTCCTATCGCCAGCTCACCCCGACCGCCGCCAAGGTCTTCCGCCGGGTCTCGCTCGTCCCGGCCGCCGACTTCTCGGTCGGCGCCGCGAAGGAACTCGTCGACGCGCCGGACGAGGACGAGGCGGCGATCTTCCTGGAGGAACTGGCCGACGCCAGTCTGCTGCAGACGTCGTTCCACGACGGCCGGTACCAGTTCCACGACCTCCTCAGGGTCTTCGCGACGGAACGGCTCACCCGGGAGGAGCCGCCCGAAGCGGTGCAGGAGGCCGAGGACCGGCTCAACCGCTGGCTGGTGCGGACGGCGACGGCCGCGGGCCGCTACTTCCAGCCGTCCGACGAGATGAACGCGCCCGCGGTGTCGACCTCGTCGTTCGACGGCCACGCCGGCGCGGGCCGCTGGCTCGAGGTCGAAACGAAGAACTGGTCCGCCGCGCTGAAGAGCGTCGCCGCCCGCGGTGAACACCGGCAGGTCCTCGAACTGGCCGAGGCCATGCACTGGTACTCGGAGATCGGCGGCAACGCCGCCACCTGGCACGAGGTGTTCGGCCTCGCCCTGAAATCGGCGCTCGCGATCGGCAGCAAACGCGACGAAGCGGTGCAGCGCAACTATCTGGCCTGGGTGCTGTCCACCCTCATGGGGCACACGAACGACGCCGTCCGGATGGCCCAGCTCGCCTGGGAGGCCGCGGTGGACGCGGGCGACCTGCGTGAACAGGGCTGGGCGCGGGTCTATCTGGCGAACGCGCGACTTCAAGGCGGCAGCCCGCCGGAGTCGCGGGGACCGTTCGACGAAGCCATCACGTTGTTCGCCGAGGCCGATTACCCGCTCGGGTTGCATGTGGCGCGGTCGATGCGGGCCACGTACCGGCACGCGAGCGGGGACTTCGACGAAGCGGCCACCGAGTTCGACCTCTGTGTCCGCTACTTCAGGCAGCCTCGAGAAAGCCCCCGCACGCCCGTCGACGACACCAACTACTCGTACCTTTTGTTGCGCTCGGCGAAGAACCTGGCCGCGCTCAACGCTTTCGGCACGGCGCTCGGCCAATGCGAAGAGGCACTCGAGCTGTTCCGCAGCCACGGCGCGATCATGGGTCAGGCACGCGCGCTCCAGGCCAGCGGCAGGCTTCTGCACCGGCAGGGAGATCACGCGACCGCGCGTGACAGGCTGACCGAAGCCCTTTCGCTGTTCGAGCGCGTCGGCCAGCCACAGTCCCAAGTGGACACTCTCTGCGATCTGACGGCCCTGTCCGAGGAAGTGGGCGACCCGGCGTCCGCCCGCGACTCGCGGGCACACGCACTGTCCCTTTGCGACAGTCTTGGCCGCTCCGAAGCCGCCAAACTGCGCGAAAGGCTCGCCGGGCATCCCAACGCGTCGTGACCGAGCCCGGTCAGGCCGACGAACGGGTCAGTTCCTCCCAGGTGATGTTCCCGAGCAGCACGTCCTGGATGGTGTAGCGGGGCGCGGGTTCGAATTCGGCGATGGTGGTCCGCTCCGGTCGGCCGGCGGCCGCGGCGATCCGGACGCCGAGCTCACTCGCGTCCATGCCGCGGATCTCTTCACGGGACACGTAAACGGCCACCATGTCCTCGTCCGCGCTGGCGGGGCGACCGGTGAGACCGTGGATTCGTAGCGACACGTCGACTCCTCTGGTTGAGCGGTTCAGGACAACGACCGGCAGAAGGACCGGAAGGAAGATCGGGGCTCAGCCCTGGCTCCACACCGGACGGCGCCCGGGTGACGGCGGTTCGAGCACGAACCCGGCGGCACGCTGGACGACCTCCGGCGGCACCCGGTCCGCCACCCGTCCCCGCGCCCGGATCCGGCTCAGCAACCCCGGATCGGGTGCCAGGCCGTGGTGCTCGAGGTAGTAGGTGACGGTGTCGGTCCAGATCCACTCGCCGTCGGTCAGGAAGTTCGCCGGGACGACCGCCGTCCGGGCCGGGTCGACGACGTCGTCCATCACCATCGGCGTGGCCAGGACCGGGGTCCCGGCCGCCAGGTACTCGACCAGGGCGCGGCGTTCGTCTTCGTCGTCGACACGTGGGTGGCCGGGCGCGAAGGCGGGGCCGGACTCGGGATCGACCAGGTCGAACACCCTGGCCAGGATGAACTCCTCCGTTGTGGTCACCGGCTCCTCCTGCCGTGGGTGCGAACTCGACCTCATCAGCACACCGGATCGGGGAGCCGGGCACCATGCAGGAGGAGCGGCAGAACCTTCCGGCAGTTCCCGGCCGCGGGTCAGCGGCCCGACGGGACCAGCGCGCCGAACACGTCGTCGGAGCTGACCTCCTCCATACCGGACTCGAGGGGAGCTTCCTCCTCGTCCGGCGTGGTGTCCGGCCGGGGCCGGGGGCGCGATGCGTCCTCGACGGCGACGGCCTCGTCGAACAGGTCCGCCAGTTCCCGGTACTTCGTTTCGTACGGGAGCTTGCCGTTCCCACGGTCGGCGCTGGAGTACGCCAGCCGGTGCTCCTCGGGCACCAGCACATGCGCTTCGTCCACGACCTCCATGCCGATCAGCTTGTCGTAGCCGTTCCACACCTTGTTTTCACGGTCGTGGACGAACTTCGCCTGAGCGCTGTAGGACGAGAAGTCCGCCTGGTAGTACTGGTGGAACTCGCGGAACAACTCCCGGACGTCTCGGGCGTCCGGGGCCGTGCCGTCGGGCCTTTTCGCCCAGTGCGCGAGATCCCGCACGAAGCGGTACACGGCGTGCTTGTCCATGGCCGTCTTGTCTTCGCCGGCCTTGCCCCCGTCCTTCTTCTCCTTGCTCTTCTTCTCTTTGCCCTTCTTCTCGGCGCCGATTTCGCGGAAGTAGTAGCCGAACGGGTCGGAGTCGACGAACCGGCAGGCCAGGGCGAATTCGCGTTCGTCGGTCCAGAGGCCCTCGTGGCGGCGCATCTGTTCGATGGCGCCTCGGTGCTCCGGCTCCTTGTCGTGCCGGACCTGCGCGTCGCCGTACAGGTTCTTGGAGTTCACCTTTTCCATGTCGTGGAACAGGATCGCCTTGACGATCGCGCTCCTCGGCACGAAGCGGGCGCCGTCGTGATGGCCACCGGTGATCTTGAGGTACTGGTTGATCACCATCTGGGCGTGTTCGCCGAAGCTGTTCGGGGTGTCTTCGCCGTCTGCGCGGGCGGGACCGGCGCCCGCCTTGACCGTCTCGGCGAATTTGCGCGACAGCTTGGCGAACGGGTCGGTGACTTCCGCGTCCACCTTCGTGATGAGCAGGTCGAGGATCCTCTTGGCGGAACGGTCGTCCGGCCTCCTCAGTTCGGCGTCGATCGCCACGGCGAGCTCACCGCCGATCCGCTGGTGCGCGGCGAACAAGTCTCGATCGTGCTTTTGGGTGAAGCCGTCGTCCTGCCGCTCCAGCCAGTGGCCGTAGTCGTTCGAGAACGGATCACCTTCGATCCGGCCGTCTTCGAGCCGGGTTTGACGGGTGTTGAAGTCGACCTTGATCCGGCGTTCGTCGGTGGCGATGAGGGCGCCGATCTCCGCCTGCGTCGCGTATTCCGGAAGCAGGTCCATGAACTCGTCGGCTTGTTCTTCGCTCACCTTGTCGAACGTCTTCTCGTCCAGTTCCAGCGTTCGCACCACCGGGGTGACCGAGGCCGAGACGGCGGCCCTGGACGCCGAACCGGCGAGTTTGCCGGCGTTCTTGCCCTTCATCTCCTTGGTCAGTTCGGTCGCGACCTCCCCCAGTCTGGCCTCGAAGAGCTTCTTCAGTTCTTTGGGCTCGAGACCGACCAGCTTGTTCTTGGTGACCGGGCGGATGGCCTTGGGCACGACGTTCTCGTTGAGCTGTGCCGCGAATGCCTCCCGGGAAATCCGCAGCGCCGGGGCGGCGAACTGCGCTCTGAGGGCGACGCCGAGTCTGTCGACGACGCTCTTGGTGAACGCCTCACCGCGGGCACCGCTGAGATACCCGCGCTTCGCCGGTGCCACCGCGTCCAGTTGCTCGCCCCAGCCGGACGCCAACCGCACGAACTGGGTGTGCGCGGATTCCTGAACGGCGCCGAGGACCACTTGAGTGAACTCTTCGCCGATCGCCGCCTGTCCGAGATGGACCTCGAGGGTTTCTTCCACTGCCTTGGTCACGATTCCGGCCGCCCGCACCGGAATTTCCGGATGGGCGAGCAGCGCGTCACGGATCTTCTCCAGGTTTCCGGGTCGCATGGTGTCCCCCACCACGGCTTGCATCGCCTCGACCAGGACGTACTGCGGCACCTGCAAGGTGGCCTTGACCTGGTTCAGGACGGTTTCCTTGAACTCCGCCGGGCCCACGGCCACACCGTCGGGGGCGTGCCGTGTGACGGCGGCGTCGATCGCTTCGCCGATCTTCGACTTCAGCTGATCGACGGCCGCTTTGCCGGGACCTTGGGTGTTGAGGAAGACGTTCATCTCTTCCTCGCGGCGGGTCGCGTTGTCCGCGGTCTTGTCGGCCTCGGTCCCCGGGATGGCATCGGCCGCCGGGCCGAAGAAGGCCTCGGGTGACTTGTTCCTCGTGTGGTAGTGATTGCCGAGCGTCCTCGCCAGGCTCCTCAAGGCGACCGGATCGTTGCGGAAGTACTTGCGGCCGTCCGCCGACCAGGTGAACCACGGGTCGTTCTTCCGGCCCAGCCGGTCGGACCGGAAGTCCGGGCGGAGACCGAGCCGGGAGTACAGGTCGGCGATGTCCTCCTGGCGTCCGGCGACCTCCGGCATCGCTTTCTCGGAGGCGCCGTGCGTATAGGTGATGAGCGAGCCGTCGAGGGCGCGCTCCTTCAACCGGGCGAAGTCGGCACCGCGCAACCCGAACTGGTTGGTGTCACCGTTCTGGTCGACGTTCATCGACAGTTTGTTGCCCTCGGACTTCGACTCGACGGTGGCCTGGCGGCTGATTTCCAGGAAGGCGCCGAGCGGTACCAGGAACGACCGCAGAGCCGACGGCACGCCGGGCACGCGATGGGCGTCCGTCTCGTACTTGGAGATCCATTGCACCGCTCGGAGGGGCCGTCCGCCACCGACCCAGAAGACCTCTTTGTCGCCCTCTCGGCCCTGACCGCTGAAAGGCTCGACCTTGCCTTCCCCGTCCTGGTGGACGTCCTTGAACTCCGTTCCCTTCCTGGCGGGCGCCAGAACCGCCGTGTAGAGGCGGACGTGATGCTCTCCCTTGACGGTCTCGACCTCGAATTCGCCGCGATGCACGACCTTGCGCTCGTCGCCGGTCACGAGCACCGAGGAGCCGGGGTAGCTCACGTACGGCCGTCCGATGTGGACGTTCTCCCTGGTGCCGAGGTAAGCCTCCTCCCCGTCGATGTCCGCTCGCAGGACGTGCACGATCCTTCCGTCGTTCGCACCGTGGCTCGTCCACGTGCCGTCCGGGGCGAGAACGTGCACGTGGACCCCGGCGTGGCCGGCGATCCTGTCGAAATCGGTGTCTTCGGGGTGCTCTTCGGCGAAGTCCTTCAGCTTGCGGGTGATGCGCTCGTACTCGAGTGGCGCCCTTTCCGACAGGCCGGCCGCGATCGCTCCGCGGAAGGCGTCGTGCGGAGCGTCTTCCTCGATCAGGATCGTTTCCATACCGTGGATGCCCAGTACCCGGAGCTGCTCCCCGGACACGACGTCGCGAGGCAGCATCATGCCCGGATACGGGTCGTTGATCACGACGGAGTTGACGGTGACCGCCGACCTCGAAGACATCCCGGACGCGTTCCGGCTTCCGGGCGACGGCCTCGGCGGCACGGCCGCGGCGGGGTGGAGGTCGACGGAGATCACCGCACGACGGCGAGCCTGCTTCCGGGTGAGGTTCTCCGGTAACGGCCCGTCGCCGAGATCACGCCCTCGTGACGTCGGGACGATGTCGATGTCCGACGCGGGAATCGGCGAGTCGACCGGCATCTTGCCGCCGACAGCGGCGCGCAGTTCCTTCTCGACCGTTTCGGCGCGTTCCTGCCCCGTCTTCGTCGCCCTGGCCTTGTCCAGGAAACCGCCGTTGCCGTATCCGACGACGCTTACCGTGGGACGGCCGTGGCGGACCGCCGACACCACGAGATCCGCCGCTTCGTCCAAAGTGGAGCGTCCCGACGCGGGAAAGTCCTTTCCGCCCTGGTCGAAATGGATCTCGAACTTCACCGGGCCGGTTCCCTCGTGCGGGACGACCGTGGAGACGAGGACGTCCTGGTCCGTGTCGGAGGCGATCGTCGTCAGCGGGGTGTCTTCGGGCAGGGTGGACCGCAATTCCCGGGCGATCATCGAGACCCGCGGATCGTCCGCCCGCCCGCGCACTTCCACCGGCGGCGGGACCGGCTGGGCGGCGACCACCTCCGCGAACTCGGCCAGGTTCGACAGCACGGTCTCCGGTTTCCCGACCCCGGCCCCGTCGTCTTCGTCCCCGAACGGCATGGAGCCCGGGATGGACCTCTCGATCAGATCGCCGTCGGCGGTAGCCACGACGTCGAAACCTCCCGGTGCCTGCCGGAAGACGGGCGGGTCGTCGTCGCCAGCGACCAGGTACGCGCCGTGCTCCGTCACCTCGATTTCGGAGTTCCCGGTGAACCGGAAGCCCAGCCAGTGACCGTCGCCGGTGACCACCGGAGTGCCGTCCGCGCGGAAGCCGATCCGGCTCGCCACCACCACTTCGCCCGGTCCGGTCCCGGTTTCCTGATCGGGCGTGGACCAGACGGCCGTGTCGCCCGCGAAGGCGTCGGTCTCGATGCCCTCTTCGGCGAGTCCGTGCAGCACGGTGGACACGTAGCCCTGGATGTCCGGCGAACCGAGTCCACAGGCGACGAACCGCAGGGTCCTGCCGTCGGTCCAGGTACCGTCCTCGGCGAGCCGGGTCAGCAGGGCGGTCATCACCTCCGGGGTGATCGGCCGCCCGCCGAAAACCGGGACACCCTCGGGGCCGACGTGCGCGACCAGGGTGAAGAACCGGGGATCCTCGCGGAGGGCGCGGAACGCGGTCCGCTGAGCCTCGGTCGCCGCCAAAGTGGCCGACGGGTCGGTGAGCCAGATGCCGGAGCCTTGGCGTTCCGCTTCGGCCAGCACGTCCGCGGCGAGCCTGTCCGCGGATTCGGGCTCGGGTTCGAGTGTCTCGGGAGCGAGCGGCTCGGCCTGCACCGAATTCGGCTGTGAAGGCACCACGACAGCGCGATCCGACAAGACGTCCCGGCCGACCACGAGGTCGTTGCGCCTGGCCCAGCGGACGAAACCGTCGACCGAAAGGTAGTCGTACTGGGACTTCTTCGGATCACCGAGGACGAACATCCGCTCGCCGCCGACCTCGGCCGCCTTGAGGAACATCTGATGGGACTCGGTGCCGACCCGGACGCCGGTGCCGGACCGGAGCCACTGCCAGAACGAATCGGGATCGTCGAGCCGCGACGAAAACGACACCTCCGGCTCGTTTCGCAGCTGCCCTTCGTAACGCTCGCGGGGAGCGAGCGCGAGATGCCGGGAGACGGCGGCGCGGAACGGGTTGTCGTCGAGTCCGGTCGCGCGCCGCATCGGCTGGTCCACGGCCAGTGGCAGCAGAAGCGGGGCACTCAGCGCCCAAGCGCCGGGAATGATCTTCTTCGTCAGGATGGGGACCGAAGAACCGTCGCGCCGGTCGAGACGGACCACTCCGGCGAGCTTCTGCAGGGTCCGGCCCCACTGGGTGGTGAGCCGGGCCCATTCCTTGCGGACGGCGGGATCGGCGGCGTCTTCCGTCGCGAGCCGGAGTGCTCGCCGTTCGAGGGCGTCGAACCGGTTCTCGGCATCGGCGATCCGTTTCGCCGCCAGGTCGCCGATGGTCCGGCCGAACGGCCGGTCCTTCTTCTCCAGTTGATCCTCCCGCACCGTGCGCAGCTGATCCCGGACCGCGTCGGCGACGCCGCGGCCCACCAGGACCAGGCCCGCGATGGTCGGGACCGTGCTCCGGACGTCGGTGTTCGTGGCCGCCGCTTCGCAGGTGTTCATGAAGTGCTGCTCGTCGTGACCGGTGGTGGCGAACAGCGCCTCGGTCATCGCGGCGGGATTGGCCAGCAGTGCCTCGAAGAGCGGGCTGTGCTGCAGCGTGGCCCGTGACTCCGGTGCGACGTTGGTGAGTCCCAGCCGGGCCAGACGGGACGGCAGTTCCTCTTCGGGCCGGTACTCGATCCCCCGCAGCGTCGATCCTTCGACGGTGAACGGGTCGCGGCCTGCCTCCAGGTTCACCGCGAGGTCGCCTAGCACCTGACGCAGCCTGTCGATCGACAACGGCTGCACGACCCGGCGATCGCGCACGGTCCCCAGGCCGAGCCGGGAATTGTCCCGGACGTCCCGCTCCCGCGACGGCATCAGCGACGTCACCAGCACGGCGTCGTTGACCAGTGACCGCACCCGGGCGCGGACGTCCGGATCGGTCAGGGCCGCGTCGATCCGGCCCAGCAGGGCGGAAATCTCGCCCGAGCCGAGGACGGCCTCGATGTGGTTCTCGAACCGTCCGCCTTCGGCGATCCGCGACAGCCCGCCGAGTCCGGTGTCGGCGGTCACCAGGTTCGGCAATCCGGCGAAGACGGCCTCGTAGCGGGCCGCGTACTCGTCCGTGCCGGGCAACGCCGGCTCGACGTCCTCGTCGCCGAGGTCGGTGGTCTCGGCCTGGCCGCCGCCGTCCGACTCGCCGAACGTGTGGTTCACCGGGGCCTGCCTCGTCGGCGTCCTCGTCTCGGCCTCCCCCGGGATGAGGCGGGTGGCCAGGAAGTCGGCCGAGGACGAAAGGACCACGCGCACCGGCTCGCCGTGGGCGGGGCCGAGGAAGACGGTCGTTCCGCGTTCGGTCAGCAGCCGCAACCGGACGTTGAGCGCCCGCGCGACCTCCTTCGGGGTCGCGTGCCGCAGCGAGGCGCCCAGTTCCCGCAGTTCCGCCTGGCGCGAAGGCGAATCGGGCGCCAGCGTCTTCGCGATCGCCTCGATCAGGTTCGACTGGACCGTGTCGCCGCCGACCGTGAAGACCTCGCGCCGGTCCCGGGTCAGGATCGTCCGCTGGAGGTCGGTGAGCGGGGACCGCGGCACTCCCGGAAGGTCGTCCTGGCCGGGGTCGTCGATCCGGCTTTCCACCCCGAGCTGGCTTTCCAGGACGTGCTGGATCTGCCAGGCGTGCCGCGGCAGCAGTTTCGGCGCCTGCCCCGGGTTGACCACATCGGCGCCCATGATGCCGCCGTCGCCGGTGACGACGCCGGACGTGCCGTCGTCCTCCTTGCTCAGGAACACGCGGTCCGGATCGTGTTCCTCGTCGGGCGCGCCGAGGTAGTGGAGCAGTTCGTGGGCCAGCTCCTCCGGGGTGGCGTCCGGCCGCCAGGTGGTCTGGGTGGTGCGCTCGTCGTCGCGGGCGACCACGTCGTACGCGCGGTACCGGGGTTCGCCGTTCGCACTGGGCAGCCTGTCGTCGGTGAACTCGACGCGGACGTGCAACTGGTCACCGTTCGGCAGGCCGTGCCGTTTGTTGATCAGGGTTTCGATGCCCGTTCGCGCCCGTTCGCGCAATCGCGTGAGCTGCTCCTCGGTGACGCCGGGGCCGGGCACGAGGTTGATCGGCACGGTGAATTCGGTGACCTGACGGTCGCCGACCTCGAACCTGCTGACGCCGTACCGGATCACGCCGTCGTAGCGTTTGTCCTTCCCGGTGAGCAGCGTGGTGAGCACGTCGGCGGTCTCGGTGGCCACCGCCCGCCTCGGCGTCTTCGCTCGCTGGTGCTCCCACTGCCGGGGGTCGAGCGGATCCGTCACCGTGAACCACGGCGCGTCGGTGGCCCGGCTGTGCCGCCACGCCTCGTCTTCCGGCGACTCCGGCTGCGCCGCCAGCCGGGTGAATTCGTGGTCCAGCGCGTCCTTCGCCAGCCACCAAGCGTCCTGTTTGGACTCGGTGAAGTCCAGCCACGCGGCCTGCAGCACTGCTTGCGTTCTGGCCACCTCTTCGGCCGCGGTGTCACGCTGGACCCGGGCCTCCACCACGGTTTCCCACGCTTCGACCACCGCCGTCTGCTGCTCGGGGTCGTCATCCCCGGCCGCCATGACCTCCAGTTCGGCTTGCAGCGTGTCAGTGACGGTCGTCAGCTGGTCGAGCCGGGTTCGCGCGGCCTCGGCGACGTTTTCGGCGTCCCGCAAGGCTTGTTCGGTCGAGCGCGCGTACCTGTGGTGCCGTTCCGCGAGGGTGCCGGGACGCTCGGCCCGTGCCGCGGCGACCGTGGCCCGCCAGTCGATGCCGACACCCAGTTCCCGCACCAGGGCTTGAGCCTGGAGACGGTGACGCTCCGCTCCGGTCTCGGCCTCCCGCCACGACTTCGCCGTCCTGGCGACCCTTCCCTGCCGTGCTTTCAGCGTGCGGGAAAGCTTCTGGCCGGTGAACTCCGTCAGATCGCCGACCGGCATCCGCACGTCCGCCGAGGCGGGCAGCGCGAGGTCGACGACCTCGGTACGGCCGCCGACCTTGACCACGATCCGGTAGTCCACGTCGAACCGCACCAGCGCGGTCCGCCCGGCCGGTTTGAGGTTCGCGGCGGCGGACACGGCCGTCCCGTCGGTCGTGGCGGCGGCGGGCTCGTCGGCCCAGCGCCCCTCGACGCCGGTGACCAGGCCCCCGATGTTGGCCGAGTCTTTGGCCGGCGCGACCGAAGGCCCGCCGATGGTCATCTCGCTGACCTCGGCCGTCTTGCGTTCCGCGGACCTGGTCACCGTCGCGTTCTTCGGGTTCTCCAGGTTGACGCCGTCGCTCAGCGCGACCAGACGGGGCGTGGTGAGGCGCGCGTGCACCTCGACGTCCGCGCGTTTGCCCCGCAGCACGGCCGCTTCACGGAGGGCGGGCACGGGAAGGCTTTCCTTCGTCATCGAGGGCAGGAACGCTTGCAGCACTTGAGGACTCAGCGTGGACCACAGCGCGTTGACGGTGCCGGTGCCGTAACCGGTGATGCCGCTGTCCGCCCCGGCGAGGGTGAGCGTGTCCCGCACGACCTCGCGCAGCCGGGCGGCGGCGCGCACGGATTCCACCGACGCCGCTTCCGGCAGTTTCGCCACCCCGCCCTGGCGCCAGGCCTCCAACTCGCCGGGGAGCGCGTCCCGGCGCGACAGTCTGGCAGGGCCGGAATTCTCGACGGTGTTCGCGCCCGGCGTCAGGTTGTCGGCCAGCAGCCGGATGCCGAGGTTCCGTTCCCCGGTGCTCACGAAGGCGACGGACCGGCCGTCGTGCCGGACCTCGAGGGTGAACTCGATCGGGACGTCGAACCGCGCGGCGGGCCCGGTTCCCGTCCGCAAGTGGGTTTCCTGCTTGCCGGTGACCTCGTTCGTGCTGGTCGTCTTGGTGACGCCGACGCCCGCGGTGACGGCACCGCCGACCGACGTCACCGTCGCGCCGCCGGAGAACTTCTCCTGCCCGCCCAGCCGCAACGCGGCCGCCCACGAGGTGGCCTTGCCGTCCGTGCGGGTTTCCTTGATCGCGCGCGCGGTGCTGTGCTCGATGGTCCGGCCGTCGTTGACGACCTCGCGGAACTTCGGTTCGCCCACGACGTTCGCGCTCAGCAGGACCTGGTAACCGCGGTCGGTGAACAGTTTCGGCAGATGCGCCTGGAGGGGGACGCCACCGTCGAGGGCGCTGTCCACCAGCGCTTGCACGCCGTCCGGGGAGAGGAGGTCGGTCAGCCGCGACCAGTTGTTCATCGCGTCGTCCAGGAACGAGCCGGGCAGCAACGGCACGCCGAGCCGGGAAAGCCGCTTGGTCAGCGCCGGGGCCAGGTCGGAGAGATCGGGCAACCGCTCGATCGCGCCCAGCCCCAGCGCGGCAGGCCGCCGCAGCGGCAGCGTCGTGGGCCGGGGGACCCGCTCTTTCCGCTGCCGTGCCGCCGGCGCCTCGGGCAGGAGACGGTATTCGCGGGCCTGCTCCTCGGTGAGCCAGACGTAGGCGGCGCCGGGAAGATCGACGAAACGGGCGGCGCCGCGGGCATCGGGACGCACCACGGTGGTCTGCTGCCGCGCCTCGGCGAGCACCGTGAAGGCGATGTCGAATCGTGCCAGCACCCTCGGCGTCCCGGCCGCCGTGGTGACGTTGCGGTCCACGCTCGCGGAAATGTCGAGGCCGTCGGCCTTGGTGGTCGTCTTCGCCCACGGTTTCCCGGACACCCCACCGGTACCGGAACTCGCGGGATCGTCGTTCGCCGCGCCGGTGACCACGGCCCCGGCGGTGACCGTCCACCCGCTGCTCTTGCTTTTGCCGCTCTCGAACCGGAACCCGCCCGCGGTGGAGCGTTCCGCGCCCGCGTCGTCGGCCACCCGGACGAAAACGGGGTTGCTCAACCGGGCGACGACACCCAGCCTGCCCACCCTGTCGGCCACGCGCCGGGGATAGACGAGTTCGGTGCTCAACACCCCGCGGGTGAACGAACGCAGGGCCGCCTTGATGTTCTCGGCGCTCAGCATCGCCTGGACACCGGCCCAGGCGTCGCTGCCGGGAAGGGTGAGCGCGCGGTCGCCGTCCGAAGCCTCCACCAAGGCGGCCATGGCCGCTTCGCTGACACGGCCGGTGTGCGCGATGGCTTCGACGCCGACCCACTCGCCGACGTCCGGCGGCGCGAGGGCCTGAAGGTGCCCGATGATCGACTTCGGCGGGTCGAACGCGCGCACCCGCGGCGCGCCGGGGGCGAACCGCGCGGGGTCGGCCGTCAGCGTGGCACTGTCCGCCGTCAGCAGCGTGTACGCCGCCGGAAGCCGGTACGGGCCTTCGTCGGACTCGTCGGGGGTCGTGTAGATCGGCCGGACCTCCGGCACCTGCGTCCCCGGCAGCCCGGGGAGCGTCTGCCGGACCACCGCGCGGGAACGGGAATACCCGGTGATGGTCACGACGAACCGGCCCGTGTGCTCGAAGACCTGCGAGTCGGGGCTGCCGATGTTCAGGGAGGTCGCGTCGGCCGTCGGTCCGCCGCCGGTCTTGGTGGTGGTGGAGCGGCCGTACTTCGCCGACGCCGTCGGCACGATGCCCAGCGTGGCCGCGCCTGCCCCGGCGCCGACGGTCACCTTGGCCTCGGGGCCGACCGACCAGCCCTTGGTGGACGAGGACGACGCGCCGAGCGCCGGGCTGGTCGTCGTGGCGTTGCGGACCACGCGTTCCGTGACCTGCCCGCGGTGCTCGGCCGACTTCTGTTCCAGCCGGACGGTGACCGTGACGTGGTCCTGCCGGAAATTGCCCTGCCGCTTGAGGGTCACCGAGACACCGGCTCCCAGCAGCGCGTCCATCCGGTTGCGCAACGCCAACGGCGACAGCGCGGCCTGCAGCCGATGTTCGTTGGCGAGCATCTCCAGCGTCCGCGCCGCGTTCGCCTTGTGCCCGGCCCAGCCCGGCAGGAGATCCGCGTACCGGGAGACTTCCCCGAGCCTGGCGCGAACCTCGTCGAGCACGCCGTCGGCGCCCTCGAACCGGCCTACTCGCACGTTGCCCGCCGCGAGCCCCGCGGCGAGGTGCGCGGGCTGGAACTTCTTCTTGCCCGGTGGGGTGATCCCGGTTCCGGTGCCCGGCGGCACCGGGAGTCCCCGCGCGGCCGCCTCCGCCATCCCGACCCTGGCGTAGACCGTCGCCGTGACGGGCGGCGCTTCCCGGCCGTCCAGGGTCTGCACCACGATTTCGGCCTGGAACCGGTAAAGCCCGATGTCACCCTTGAGCTGGACACCCGACTTCGCCGTCGACGACCGGCCGGACGCGGTGGTGTCCCCCGCTCGCGAGGTGAATCCGCCGCCGATCCCGGCCGCGACGCGCACTCCGCCGACGCCGCCCCCGCCGCCGGCCGCACCCGAGACGTCGAAACCGCGTTTGGTGGCGGCCGAAACGGCCGAGCCGGTGGTCACCGACTCGTGCAACCGCAACTGGGTGCCGGTCGTCGGGCCGACGAGCTCGGCACTGGTCAGCACGGCCTTCATCCGCACCGCGCCGACCTTGCCGCCGTCCGAGCTGAGGAGGGCGGGTGAGTTCACCCAGCCTTCCAGCATCGCGCCGAAGTTCTCCCTGACGCTCGCGGTGCCGAGGAACGCGCGCACCGTGTCCCGCCCGGAAGCACCCAGCGCGGTCACGGAACCGTGCAGCAGACCGGTGGCGCCGGTGAACAGGCCGTCGAGCCCGGTGACGGCCTCGGGCACCGGGTTCTGCAGCCCGCGTCCGACAGCGGGCTCCAGGTTCGCCGCGGTCTGCCCGGACGGCGCGGTGATCCGCGTCAGGTCGTCCGGCACGCGCAGCGTGACACTGCCCGGAACCGGCGCGGGGCGGGTGCCGACCTCGGCACCGGCCGGGTCGTGGACGCTGATCGTGAACTCCACTCCCCTGACCACGCGACGGGAACCTTCGCCGGAACGGATCGCGCGCTGGTCCGCGGTGGACACGGTGACGGTCTGCGCCACGGCGGGCGCCGCCAGCGCCGCCTTGCCGCCCACCGTGGCGTACGGACCGGCCTGCGCCTGCACCGTGGCGGCCGTCCCGACGTCACCGGCATGCGAGACGGTCGAGTTCTCCGAGTTCGTGACACCGGCCTGGACGGTGAGATCCGCCTTGGTCTTCTCTCGCGGCTCGCTCACCACGTCGCCGCGGAAGGCGGCCTGGATCCGGACCTCGCGCCAGCCTTCCGCCGTGCGAAGCGGGAAATGCAGGCCGCTCAAGGCGGACTCGAAGTCGTCGCGAACAGCGTTGCCGATCGCGTCGAGTCGCGTCGGGGTGACTCCGGGAAGGAGCCTGCCGAGTTCTTCTCGCAGGTCCTCGACGCCTTCGACGGCGAGTACCGGGACGGAACCGAGTGCCTGGCCGTCGGCGAGGAACGGCGGCAGGTCGGCGAGCGCGAGGGCCTGCTCGTCCTGCGGGGCTTCGGTGACCACGGGCTCGGGTTCCGGCTCGGGCTCGATTTCGGTCTGGGTCTCGGTCGTCTCGGTCGTCTGGGTCTCGACGGTCTGGGTCGTCTGGGTCTCGACGGTTTGGGGCTCGGTCGTCGCGGGTTCGGTGGTGGTCGTCGTGGTGGCTTCGGTCTGAACGGGTGCGGCGGCGGTTTCGGCGGAAGCGGTGCGCAAGGGGGCGGGGCGGGTGCGCGGACGCTCTTCGTCCGCCGGTGCCGCGGCTTCGGAGGAGGTCCGGACGGCCTTCGGCTCCGGCTGCTTGACGTCGGGCGTCGTCTTGCCGGGCGAACTCGTCTTGACCTCCGGCGCCGGTTTGGCGGTCTTGGTGTCCGAAGTGGACTTCGCCTCCGGCGCCGCTTTGGTGTCGCTCGCGGTCCGCGTGTCCGAAGTGGACGGTGTGGTCGTCGTGTTCGCGGTGTTCGCGGTGTTCGCGGTGTTCGCGGTGTTCGCGGTGTTCGCGGTGTTCGCGGTGTTCGCGGTGGTCGCACTCGGAGCGGTCGTGGTGGGCGCGGTCACCGTCACCGGGTCCGTCCCGGCCTTGGTGTCGAGCGTGGTGTTCGCCGAAAGGTCTCCGAGCGAACCGAACTTCTCCTTCATCGAGGTGATCGCCGCGTCGAGCCCCCGTTCGCCGATCCCTTCGAGCTTGTGGCTCACGGCGCCGCCGACCACACCGCCCGCGAAGCCCATCCCGTATTCCGCCGCCGACACGGACTCACCGTTGAGGGCGGCCATCGTCGCCTGGCTCATCACACCGGAGACGCCTTCGAACAGGAAAACGGTGCTGAATTCGGCGGCCCTGGCCGCGAGGTTGCCGCCGAGACGGTCACTCACGTTGCGGGACAGCACATCCGGCACGTGGTCGGTGAGCAGGCCGACGGCGTCCTTGCCGAGCTTGTCGCCGTGCGGGTCGAGCACCCGGCGCAAACTGTCGTTGAACGCACCGGTGCCGTCCAGACCGTGTTTGCTCCAGTTGTCCACGAACGTGCGCGCGTAGTCCCGGCCGAGCTGCCGGGCCGCGTCGTCGCCGAGGGTCTTGCCGAACGCGGTGCCGAACCTGTCGGCCACCTCGTCGCTGAAGCCCTCGATCGCCCGTTTCGTGAACGCGCTCGCCGGGTCGCTGAGCTGTTTACCGGCCCGATCGGTCAGGGTGCGGCCGATGTCACGCAGCCAGTTGTCGGCGAGCTCGTCGCCGCCCGGCAGCTTGATGTCCTTGACCAGCTTCAGGAGATCGTCGGTGGCGATCTTGCCGAAGTCCTTGCCGAGCAGGCTGCCGATCTTGCGGCCCAGCTTCTCCCCGAGCTCACCGACGGCGCCGCCGAGCAACCCGCCGATCGCGCCCGAGATCGCCGTCTGCTTGGTGGTTTCGTGGTCCCATTCGGTGCGCTCACGCTGGAGGCGCTGGACGGCGGCGTCGATGATCAGCCCGCCCGTGATCCCGATGAACATCTCGAACACGATCGCCCGCACGAGCATCTTGAACAACACGAGCAGATACCCGCGGGTGAGGGCGTAATGCCAGGTGAGGTTCGCGAGCGACGCGCCGGCGGTGACGGAGGCGAGGGCGTACTCCATCGCGATCTCGTAGGCGAGCAGGAAAAGCTGGCCGATCGCGGAGAACTTCGTGTACTCGACGTCCAGCGCGACCTTGCGGCAGCCGTCGGCGATCCCCTTCGTGCCCTCGGCCAGCTCGCCCAGCAGGTTCGGCGTCCCGCCGGTGAGCGGCTTCATGCTCTTGTCGAACGACTCGCCCGCTTGGGGCATCGACAGTTTCTGGTCGATGCCGCGTTTGACCTTGGCGATGTCGTCCGGCAGCTTGGAAAGCTGCTCGGTCACCAGGTCGTACTCCTGGGCCACCCGCCGGAACTTGTGCTGGTTGGCGGCGGGCCACGAGACGCCGAGTACCTCGAGGAGGGTGCGCGCCCACTCCGGCACATCGCCGAAGTCGCTGCGGTCGACCTTGATGGGCACGCTTACCTCCGAACGGTTTCACCGGAGACAACGCACGCCGCCGGCCGGACGGTTCACTCCCGCGTCGGCGCGCGGGGGTCGTGAGTGGCGATTCGGGTTATCGAGGGGGCGGATGCCAGTCGTTCCCCGAGTGTCCACAAGGGACACTCTCTGGCGGCTGCATGTCCGGTTGATAGCTGGATGTGCGGTTTGCCAGGGGGGTCGTGAGTGATAAAGAGGGTTAGAACGCGCCTTACCACTCACGACCCCTGTTGCAAAGCGTGCAGATGGGCATCAATCGGACACTCGATCGCCTGGAGGTGTCCACTGTGTACAGGCGGGATGCGGCAGGCAACCCGACCCACCACCTGCCGCACGCCTACCCGGGTCTGATCACGCGAGTGACGTCAAGCCTGGCACTTGGCCTTCACCGTCGCCGCCGCGTGGTGCGCGTAGGTCTTGTTCGAGCCCGACCAGTCCCGCCCCCGGTTCAGCAGCTGGACGGCCAGCTTCGCGCCGTTGATCCGGAAAGTGCCGACGCTCACCCACCGTCCGCGGTTCGCGATCTGGTCGACCTGGAACGTCCCGACCGGGGTGCCCTTCTCCACCGCGAACCGGTCGTAGACGCGGTAAACCGACGGGCTGCCCCCGACGGCGGTGAGGTCGCCGTTCGGGATGAACACCGAGACCGTGCAGGTTCCGGTGGTCACGGGGCCGGTGTTGAACGTCCACAGTCCGTACGCGCTGGGGTCGTCCTTGTTCGCGTCGCCGGACATCGGGATGGACGCGAACGACGTGCCGCAGCCGCCGTTCCCGTGGTTCACCCAGCCCGCCTTGCCGTCGCTGTACACCCCGACGCCGGTGAAGCCGGTGCCCCCACCGCATCCCTTGCCCGCCGTGCCCTCGTAGGACACCGTCTTGGCGGCCGCGGGCGGAGCAGGCGGACCTTGGCGCTGGGGCTGCTGCTGCGCCGGTCCCGGACCGCCACCCGCGGCCGGGGCGCCGGGAGCGGCCGGGCCGCCCGGGGTTCCCGCTTGGGCGGGCGCGCCCGCTTGGCCGACGGGGGCGCCGTCGGCCGTCTGACCGGGGAGCGCTTGACCGGGCTGGGCACCTGGCTGGATCCCGGGCAGGCCACCGGAATTGTCCGTGGGCGGGGCCGCGACGCCCGGCACGAATCCGCCGCCCGGCGGGAGATCCTGCGCGTATCCGGCGTCTTTCGTTCCGTCACCGGGGTTGTCGTCGCCAAGGAGCCCGCCGAAGGCCATCGGCAGGGCGACCAGCACGACACCGGCGACAGCCGCCGCGACGATCACCGGTTTGGGCATCCGGCCCGGCGCCGACCCTTCGGTCGCGGTGCTCGCGTCGACGACCGGGGGGACCGCGCCCGCGGCGACGGTCTCGGTGGCGGACGACGTCGATTCGTTGTCTGCCTTCGCTTCCGTGACGGCGGGTGCCGGTTCCGCCGCGGCGACCGCGACACCCGTGGACTGCTCTGCCTCCGTGGGCATGGTGTTCCCGCTTCCTTGATCTGTCACTAACGCTTGAGACCTTTGTGGACGTTCACGACGTTCGCGCTCTCGGCCGCGGCGAGCTGGGCGGCCATGCCCTTGGTCACGTTGGTCTGGTTCTCCACCACCGTGCTGATCGAGGTGAAGGCGCCCTCGATCTTCGCCGCCGGGGCGTGGAGATTGCCTTTGATCTCCTCACCCATCTCGTCGTCGCCGCAGGCTTCGAGCAGCAGATCGACGCGGTCCTGGCCGAGTTCGCAGATCTGGTACATCTTGGCCGCGATCGAGCTGTATCCCTCGGCGATGACCTCCATGGCCCTCGGGTCCGCGCTGAAGTTCGCCATGGTCTCCCGTCCTCATCCGGTGGTGGTGCCCGTGCCGTGCCCGGCAGCGGGTTTCTGGCCGAGCCCGAACGTGTAGTCGCGTTCCGGGTTCGTGCTCTGCTGGACGCCCGCCCGCGACCGGCGTCGGCGTCTGCCCAAGACGCCGGGTGCGACTGTCGGATCGGTGCCCCAGGTCTCCTCGTCCTCGGCGAGCCAGGTCGTCCGGTCGCGTTCGCCCTTCCCTTGGCCCGCACCGCCGGGACCACCGGCCGTCGGCGGGTAGAACGGCACGCCGTTGCCCGAGGTGCCCTTGGGACCGCCGAGCGGCCCCTGCCCCGCGGCGGGCGGAGTCACCGTTTTCCCGCCTGGCGACGGCACTTCCGGCGAAACACCGCTCCGGCCACCGCCGAGCGACCCGGGTCCACTGTGGAAGTTCGACTGCGGGTCGTACCTCGACATCGTGATCGGCAGGGAGTCCGGCGCGCGCAGCGGCGGCAACTGCGGAGGAGGCGTGCGCCGCAGCGACTTGAGATGCCGTTCCAGCGCCGACTCGCCGTTGTAGGTCTTCCGGACGCCCTCCGGCGGCGGATAAGGCTTGCGCAGCCGGTCTTTCTGCTCGAGATTCCCGGCTCCCCTCGGACCGATGATCTCGCCGTTGCCGCTCACCCGCGAACCCGGCGGGACGATGATCGGCCTGCCGTCGGGGCCCAGCACGGGTTTGCCGTCGGGGCCGATGACGACGCCGTCCGGACCGACGTACGAACCGGTCGGCACCTTCAGGAACGGGTTCGGCCCGCCGGGAACGGGAGGCGGCGGAGGAGGACCGGTCTTGATGAACGGCGGTGGAGGCGGCGGCGGTGCCGTGGACTTCTCGGTGACGACCGGCCCTTCGTCCTTGGCCGGGCCGTCTCCCCCGCCGGGGCCGGGCCCGCTGTCACCCGGGCCACCGTCGCCGGTGCCACCGCCACCACCGGAACCGCCGGAAAGATTCAGGTAGACCGGTGTCCGGATCTCCGGCAGGTATTGCCTGGCCGTCCAGTAGGCCGCCTCCAGCAGGCCGACCGCGCTGGCACCCCAGCTGTCCACCAAGACGAGATGCTCGCCCCAGACCCTCTTCGCCGCCAGTTCCAGCTTCTCCCGCGGTCCGGTCTCGCTGAACTTGCCACCGAGGATCTTGCTCGCCGGGGTGTTGTCCCCCACCGCGTCCGCGTAGTAGCTGTACGCCTCGTGGCTGTTGATGTCCTTGACCAGCGCGGGTGCCTGCCAGATCGCGCGGATCACCCCGACGGGGGTGGACAGGTCCCGTCCGGTCGCCGTGACCGGGAAACCCAGACCGGTGTCGTAGGTGAAGGAGTTGTCCCCCTCCCACATTTCGCGCCCGTCGTTGAGGTATCCGGCGAAGTGTTCCATCAGTTGCTTCGCGTCCCGCAGCGCGACCCAGGACGCGCGTTCCCTGCTCAGTTGCTCGATCAGGTTGACGCAGCGGTGGGTGAGCTTGTCCAGCACCGTCCAGAACGCTTCCGCCCCGGTGCCCTGGAAGTCGTCACCGCGGTGCCCGGTCTTGTCCCGCCAGGTCTGCAACGGATACAGCTGCTCGAACAGCAGATTCGCCGCCCCGCCCAGCGTGGTCGCCGCCCGTTCGAAAGTGGCCCTCTTGCCGATGTCGTTCGAATCGTCGCGCAACGAGTTCACGATCTTGTCGATGTTCGCCGAATACGTCGCCGCCAGCTCGGTCATTTCCGGGGTCGCGTCGGCGGTGGCGTAGTACGACGTGTACGCCGTCATGATCTCGGCGTGGAGCAGGTTCGTCGGCACCTTGTTGCTCGGGCCGCGGATATGCGTGTGGGTGCCCCAGGACAGCCAGGTCTTCTTGATGATGTCCTCACGCGAGGGCACGACGGGAAAGTTGGGTTCCGAGGAGAAGATGTTGAGCGCCTGCTCCCACACCCACGTCCGCGAATCCGGACCGCCCAGGATCACGGGATCAGTCCCTTCGCCTGCCGAAGACGTCCGACGGCGCCTCGTTCCAGAGCCCCGCGAACGCCTTGTCGACCTCGGTGTTGCCCGTCATCGCCGCACGGAGGTCGTCACGCTGGTCCATGAGCGGGCCGAAGACCTCCACCACCGTGTCCGCCATCTCCCGCCGGGCGCGGCCGAGGACGTCGACCAGGGTCCTGGCCAGTTGCTCGGGCGCCATGGAGCGGTACCTGGTGGTGTGGAACTTCATGCCCACCACGGTGTTCTGCGCGTCCACGGTCACGGTGACCAGGTGATCCGCGGAGGTCGCGGAAGTCGTCCGCGACGCGAGTTCGGCCTTCGCCGACTCGATCCGGTCACGCTGATCCTTCAGCGTGGCCATAGCCTGGTGAAGTTGATCCTCCAGCCAGTCGGCCATCGTTTCCTCCCTGTCCGTAGTTGGTCGGGCCGCCGGTCCCGCGTCCCGCGAGCCGCCTGCCGCGTCTGCGGGCACCGAGCACCGACGGCGGGAGCTTCGGGTCGGTGCCCCAGGTCTCCTCGTCCTCGGCGAGCCACGTCGTCCGGTCGCGTTCGCCCTTGTTCTGGTCCGCGCCCGCACCGGCGCCGCCCCCGCCGGCGGTGGGCGGGTAGAACGGCACGCCGCCCATCCCGGTCTGTGGCGCGCCGGTGCCTTGCTGGTTCTTGATCAGCGACGGGCCGCCCTCGGTCGTCACCGGTTTCCCGGGCGGCGACACGGTCGGCGCGGACTTGCCGTCGCCGCTCGAGCCGATCGACCCCACGTGCGGCGCCGAGCCCGATGATCCACTGTGGACACCCAGCGGACCGCCGGACGACATCGAGACCGACGAAGGCGCCCCGGACAGCAACGTCGGCATCGACGGGGCGTTGCTGCCGCGCAACGACTTCAAGTACTGGTCGAGCTCGTTCTGTGCGGGGCCGTCCTTCTTGACCGGCTCCGGCCTCGCCAGCCGGTCCTTCTCGGTGAGCTTGTCGCCCTTCGGACCCAGGATGTCGCCGTTCGGGCCGATCCGGGAACCCGGCGGCACGACGATCTGCCGTCCGAACGGATCGAGCAGCGGCTTCTTGTCCGGGCCGAGGACGACGCCGTCCGGCCCGATCGTCGAGCCCGTCGGCGCCTTCAGGTTGTCGTCCGGTTTCGGGCCGACGGGTGGCGGCTTGTTCGGATTGTTCGGGAACGGCGGGTTGTTCTTGTCGGTCGGTGGCGGCGGGACAGGCGCCTTGGGTCCCTTGGTGTCCTTGTTCCCCTTGTCGTCCTTGGTGGGATCCGGCACCTTCGGCGGCCCGTCCTTGGACCCGGGCGGCGGCTTCGGCGGCCCGTCCTTCGAACCGGGAGGCGGCGGGGGCGGAGTCTGCGACCCCGGCGGAGGCGGCGGGGCGGTCGATGGCGGCTTGTGGAGGTTGAGCCGCCTCGGTTCCCTGATCTGGGGCAGGAGAAGCGCCAGTTCGCTGTAGTTCGGGGGAAGGTCCTTCAGCACCGCCTGGGCGGCGACGTCCAGCGTCGTCGTCATGTGGTCGGTCCACAGTGCCTTCGCCGCGTCGATGAGCGCGTTCCAGAATTCGGGACTCCTGGCGTCCGCGCCGATGATGTCGCTCTTCGGGTAGCGGTCTTCGAAACCCCAATAGCTGTCGGTGGTCCTGTTCCGCTTCAGATCGGCGGTGAAGGCGTCACAGTTCCAGATCGCCGTCAGGCAGCCACCCGGCCAGGCCAGCTGGCTGCCCTTCACGTCGAACGTCCCGAACTTGGCGGTAGTGCAGGAAACCGGAGCGTCCGACATCCACTTGGCATAGCCCTCGTGGAGCTTGTCGAAAGCCCATCGAAGGCCGGCGGAGGCTTCGTTCGCGCCCGTGGTCTCGGGGTTGTCCTCCGGGCTTTTCGTCTTCAGCTGGTCAGGACGCGTTCCCAGCTGGCTCACCAGGTTGTCGCACCGGAAGATCACGCCGTCCAGGACCTCGCGGAACGCTCCGGCGCCGGTGCCCTGGAAGTCGTCGCCCTTCTTCCCGACCTTGTCCCGCCAGCCGCCCAGACCGGTGGACATCCCGCTGAGCAAGGTCTTCGTGCCGTTCAAGGCGTTGAACGCCTTGGTGAACGTCGACGGCTGCGCCACCGGATTGGTGTTGTAGTAGCCGTTCATGGAGTCGAGGATGTCGTTCATACCGCCGTAGTAGGCGGTCATCACCGGCCCGAACGCCTCGTAGTTCGCGCTGGCCACCGCCCAGAACTCTCTCGTGCTGGAGTAACTGTTGACGGTGTAGTCCCAGCCGCTCGGCCGGTAACCGTGGTAGTGCCGGGTGGACGACCAGACATCCCACTTGAGCCACTGCACGTCCATGACGGTCTCGCGAAGAGGCATCTTCTTGAGCTCACCCGACGGGCTGGTGCCGGTGAAGTTGTTGAGGACGTCCTCCCACGGCGTCTTCGTTCCTCCTGGAAGTCCGGAAGTCATCGCGGCTCAACTCCCCGCGGGCGGCGGGGCGGGAGTGGTCGTGAAGATCTCGCCGAGCTGGCTCATGTTCAGCTCGGTGGACAGTTTGAGGTTCTCGTCCTCGCCCTTCTCCGCGATGTCCACCACGTACGAGATGTTCTCGTTCAACGTGATCAGCTGCTTCCGGATCGCCTCGACCTGGTTGTACAACGACGGCGCCGTCCCGGCGGGGGAAGCCTCGTACTTCTCGATCAGCAACCTGGCGGGCTCCCACGCCTCGGAACCCGCCAGCAGCCGCCGTTTCCCGGCGGCGCTGGTCAAGGTCTGGGCCAGCTCCGCGACGTTCGGATCCTTCACCAGATCGTCGACCATCTTCTGCAGGACCTTGTCCTGGAAGTCCTTCAGAAAACCGGGGGTGATCTTGATGTCGCCGCTGTCCGGCTTGTCCGCCACGCCCTACTCCTTTCCCCGCGACCGGCCGGGACCTAGATTCCCTGGAACTTCGCCCCGATGTTCTGGTCCGTGCGCGTGTAGTTCTCGAAGGACATCGCCAGCGTCTGGTGGCCCTTCTTGAAACGGTTTTCCATGGCGCTGGTCGTGGCGTGCCACTTGCGCTGCAGGTCCGTGTAGGACGTCGCGCCCTGACCGAGCCAGGTGTCGGTCATCGGCTTGATGGACTTCTCCAGCTCGACCAGCGCGTTGTCGATCGCCTTGCTCAGCCCGACCATCCGCTCGGCAAGGTGCGGAAGGTTGCCGCTGACCGCGAAACCGTCGTAAGGGGTGGTCATGATCGTTTCCTCTCGGTACGGGGGATTACGCCGGTCAGGACAGTTCTTTGAGGACGCGGTCGCTTTCGCCGCCGAACGACGACAACGCGTACAGGTTGATCTCGTCCTCGGCGGTGTTCATCTGCTGGTCGCTCGCGCCGACCATTTCCTTGATCTCCGTGAGCAGCGCGAGAACCTGGACGTAATCGGTCTCCCACGCCTCGAGCTGGTTGAGGAAGGTCTGGGACGCCGCGCCCTGCCAGTCGTTCTTCAAGTCGGCCCGGACCGACGTCACGCCCCCGTGGATCCTCTTGCACTCGCTTTCGCAGTTCTCGATGGCCGAGAGGCCACCCTTCATGCCCGAGTCGGTCTTTTGGAAATGCGGCATGCTCATCGGTTGTCGTCCTTCCCGTGGTGTCGCTGACGCTCCAGGGCAAGCTCACCAACACCGGGCGCGGGAGACCATGCGGAACCACCGGCAGAAGTCGGGTCGCGGGTTCCTCCGGTCAAGAACCGCAGGCGGTGGCCGCGGGCAGGACCGCACCCCCGTCACGCAGCACGGACGGGTCCAGCGCGGCCCCGGTCGGCAGCAGGTTCAGCAGGGTCGTCGGCAAGCCCTTGGCACCGGAAGGTTCGAGGGCTAGCGCCTTGGCTCCTTCGGGAGGAACGGGATACTTCACGCCGGTGTCGGTCACGAGGAACAGCGCGTCGCCGGGCCTCCCCGACGCGGCCGTCGCCTTGACGAGGGCTCCGGAGCCCGGCCGCACGGCGATCCGGTCGACCCGCACACAAGGCGCGGCGACACCCGGCTGGCTGAACGGCGGCTGCCCGGCACCGGAAAGCCGGTCGGCGACCGCGACCTGCGTGCGTGGCGAGTCGCCGTCCGGGGTGACGAGCGCGCACAGAGCTTGTCCACTGTGGAGGGTGGTCGCCTTCGGCGGTTTCAGCGGTGGCGGCGGTTCGGACGGGGACAGATGCTCGCTGACCACCCGGCCGGGCAGCGACGCCACCGCGACCTCCCCGCCGCCGTAGGCGAGACGGCGGACCTCCGGGTCGACGGTCAGCAGCCGCGCGTCGAGCTCCGAGATCGGCCGGAGCCCGGACCGTGTGAGCACGTAGGGCTGAGCCGGCTCGCCCGCCACCGTGTACAGCCTGCCGACCGCGCCGAGGCCGGGCACCTCGGCGCCGAGGCCGTCGATCGCGGGCGGCCCGAAGTCCGGCCCGGCGGGCAGAGCGTCGAGCAGCGCCGATGACGCCTTCACCGGCTGCAGGACCCCGTCCAGCGCGTCGAGCGCTCCCCGCGCTGTCGTCACGCGATGACGTTTGCCCCGCCACAACAGGAAGTTCGCCCCGTCTTCGGTGACGACCACGACCGCGGCGTCGTCGCCGAGGGGGTTCGCGGTGACCCCGCCCACCCGCAAGGTGGCAGGCCCGGACTGGTCGCGGCCCGCCGCGGCGCACACCTCCCACGGGTCGGCCGCGAGTGACGGCAGCGAGTCGGGCGCGCCGATGATGCCCAGTGGATCACCGCGGGGCACGTCCTTCAGCGACGCTTCGGCGACGTGCTTCACGACGAGCTGCTTGCCCGCGACCAGTTTGGCCGAGGCGTAGTTGAGGACCGGCAGCAGTTTGCCGCCCGCGTACAGGAAGCGCGCGCCGGACGAGTCCGCGACGACGAGTGCGCCTTCCACCCGCCACGACTTGTTGCCGCCCGGTGAGACGAGGCCGAACACCAGCATGCCGAGGCAGGCGAGGACAGCGATCAGCACCCCGATGACACTGCCCCGGTACGTCCGCTGGAGCGGGCTCTCCGGCGCGTCCGGATCGACCCGCAGCAGCGCCGACGAGAGCCTGCCCTGCATGAACTTGTGCGCCTGGACCTGATCGGTCTTCGAGTTCACGATCAGCCCCCGAGACCGCGCATGAAGGCGAAGACGCCGAGCAGCCACAGTGCCAGCGGCAGCAACGAGACCGCCGCGAGGGTTTCCGCGAGATCCGCGAGCCTGCCCCACTGCGGCAGCATCCTCCGGCCGGGAAGCGTCCACCTGGCCACGATCAGCACGGCCGCGAGCAGGAACGCCCCCGCCACCATCGGCAGCGGGGTCGCCGCGTCCAGCTGCGAGGCGAGCAGCAGCCGCAGCACGCCGTAGACCCCGGGCACGATCACCGAGAGACGCTGCCACACGCTGCCCAGCGCACGGCCGTGCACCAGCAGCAGGGTGCTGAGCACGGCGGTGAACGTGGTGGCCTGCCACGAGCCGTCCCGCACCACGAATTCGATCGCGACGACGCAGGAGACACCGATCGCGGTGAACAGGGCGGTCACGAAGGAGTCCGCGATCCGGCCCTTGCCGACGACCTCGTCACCGGCGTGCGGTTCGAGTTCCTCCTGCAGTTCGCGGGCGCTGGTGGGCAGTCCCGGCAGCCGCAGCCCGGCCAGCCGGAAGGCGATCCGCGGCACGAACGCGCCAAGGAGCACGGCGACCACCGCGATGATCGTCGCCGACGCGGCGGCACTCGCGCCGCCGAGCATCAGCACCAGGCCACCGGAGGCGCACAGCAACCCGAGTGTGGCGACGGAGATGAACACCGGCGCGGCGCCCGCCACCGCGGCGAGCCCGAGCGCGGCTGCTCCCGCTCCCGCCACGCAGGCCGCGAGCAGCCGCGCGCCGGTGAGCACCGTGCCCTCCGGTCCACTGGGGACGATCGAGCCCGCGAGCCCGACGAACGGGACCGCGGCCAGTGCCAGCGCGAGCGCCGCCGTCGAGTCGCCGAGCGCACGGGCCGCGGTGGCCGAGCAGACCAGCAGGAAGACCGCCGCGGCACCGGCCGCCACCAGCGTCGGCCACGACGTCGGGGCCGACACCAGCAGTCCGAACGCGAACGCGACGAACGCCAGGACACAGCCGAGCATCGTCCAGCGCGTCGCCTGCGGGCTCCACGAATCGGCACGGCCGCGGGCCTCGGTGGACAGTCCGTCGATGATGTCGTCGAAGTGGACGGTCGGGAGCTGCTCGCGGCGGGGCCGCAGATGCACGGTCTCGCCGTCGCGCAGGTTCAGCGAGTCGACGGTGGATTCCTGGTCCAGCGGTGGATCCCCGAGCCGCTGCAGCGTCCAGCCGTCGTGGTCCACCCCCTCCTCCGCCAGCTCGCTGCCCGCGTGGCCGAGGATCGTCGGCATCAGGTCGATCAGGGGGATGTCCACCGGAACCGCCAGCTCGAAGCAGGCGGACGGGGCACGGACCCGGAGTTTGCACAGCCCTGAAGTGGTCGCCATGACATACGCCTTCGTTTCGGCGACCGACGCGCGGGATCACGAGTGAACCGTCGCGTGGTCGGATTTCGTCACCTCTTGTGGAGCCGCCACCACAGCGCGTCCGAGAGGGAAGGAATCCGGGCTTGAGTGTAATCACATTCCGCAAGGGGCCGCGACGGCCAGGACCGGAAATGCCCGAGGGCGAGCTGAGCATCCAGGAACCGCCGACGCTGCCCGAAGTCCAGCGCAGCGCCGGCGCGGTCATGATGTACCTGCCGATGGCGCTGTCGTCGACGGCGACCGTGCTGCTGTTCGTCCGGCCGGGCGAGAACGGCGCGTTCAGCTATCTGGCCGCCGGGCTGATGACGGTGTCGTCGATGGCCATGCTGGTCGGACAGCTCGGCCGCAGCGCGGGCGAACGCAAACAGAAACTCAACGACGCCCGCCGCGACTACCTCCGCTACCTGGCGCAGTCCCGGCGCAAGGTCCGTGAAGTGGTCGCCAGCCAGCGGGAAGCCCTCGCCTGGCGCCACCCCGATCCGACGTCGCTGTGGTCGCTGCCCGGCACGTCGCGGATGTGGGAACGCGACGCGCAGGACGAGGACTTCGGGGAGATCCGGATCGCGAGGGGCCCGCAGCGCCTCGCCTGGCGGCTGAACCCGTTGTCCTCCAAGCCCGTCGACGATCTGGAGCCGCTTTCGGCGCACGCGCTGCGCCGGTTCATCCACGCCTACGGCACCGTGGACGGCCAGCCGGTCGCCGTGTTCCTGCCGTCGTTCGCCCGGATCCTCGTGCGGGCGGAAGGCGAGGACCGCGAACCGGTCCGGGCGCTGGCGCGGGCGATGATCGCCCACCTCGCCGTCTTCCACTCCCCCGCGGAACTGCGGATCGTCGTGCTCACCTCGCCGGAACGGCGGGCGGCGTGGGAGTGGGTGAAATGGCTGCCGCACAACCTCCACCCCAGCGAGACCGACGGCGCGGGCGAGGCCCGGCTCGTCCTGGAATCGACCGCCGAGCTGGAAAACGCGCTCAGCGACGAGTTCGCGACCAGGCCGGGGTTCGATCCCGACGCGCTGCCGGACAGCCACGAACCGTGCGTGATGCTGTTCGTGGACGGCGCCACCGTGCCGCCCACGTCGAGGCTGGCCGGTGACGGCTACCGCAACACGACGCTCGTCGACCTCTCGTCCGCACTGTCCGAAAAGGACGATCAGCAGACACTGCGGCTCCGGCTCGAAGGCGGGATGCTCAAGCTGATCACGGTGGACCAGCACAACAAGGAGGTCGCGGGCGATCTCGGACGGCCGGACGGGATCGGCCTCAACACCGCGACGGCGCTGGCGATGCGGCTGGCGCCGTACCGGGTCGGCGCGCGGCAGCGGTCGGCCGAACCGATGACCGCCAACTTCGACCTGACCGCCATGCTGGGCATCGCCGACATCCAGACCTACGACGTCGCCGCGGGGTGGGCCGCGAAACGGCCCGGCGGCAGGCTCCGCGTACCGCTGGGCGTCGGCCCGACCGGCGCCCCGGTCGATCTCGACATCAAGGAATCCGCCCAGTCGGGCATGGGCCCGCACGGCATGCTGATCGGCGCGACCGGATCCGGGAAGTCGGAACTGCTGCGGACCCTGGTGCTGGCGCTCGCCCTGACGCATTCCTCGGAGATCCTGAACTTCGTCCTGGTGGACTTCAAGGGTGGCGCGACGTTCCTCGGCCTGGACGGCCTGCCGCACACCTCCGCGGTGATCACCAACCTCGCCGACGAGGCCGCACTGGTCGGCCGGATGCGCGAGGCGCTCAACGGCGAACTGGTGCGACGGCAGGAACTTCTGCGCAAGGCGGGCAACTACAGCTCCGCGCTGGACTACGAACGCGCGCGGGCCAACGGGACCCCGCTCGATCCGCTGCCCACGCTTTTCCTGGTGGTGGACGAATTCAGCGAGCTGCTCTCGGCGCACCGCGACTTCATGGACCTGTTCATCATGATCGGCAGGCTCGGCCGGTCGCTGGGCGTGCATCTGCTGCTCGCCTCCCAGCGGCTCGACGAAAGCCGGATCCACCAGCTGGAATCGCATCTGTCCTACCGGATCGGCCTGCGGACGTTCTCCGCGATGGAGAGCCGGGGCGTGCTGGGCGTGCCGGACGCGTACCAGCTCCCGTCCGATCCGGGCAACGGTTTCCTCAAGAGCGGCACCGCGGCGCTGGACCGGTTCAAGGCGGCCTACGTCTCCGGTCCGCACCGGGTGGTGCGCCGGAACGTGGAACAGGCCGTTGTCGCACAACAGATCGTGCCGTTCACCTCGACGTTCACCGCCCGCCGCGAGCCCGAGCCCGAACCGGTCCCGGTGCCCGAAGCCGAGCCGGAAGGCGCGGTGCAAAGCCTGCTGGAACTGGCCGTCGACAGGCTCCGCGACAGCGGTCCCCCGGCACACCAGGTCTGGCTGCCGCCGCTGGACGCGCCCGGCTCGCTGGACGAACTGCTGCCGTCGCTGGTGGAAACCGCCGAACGCGGCCTCAGCGCGGAAGCCTGGTCCGGCCGCGGCGCGCTGACCGTGCCGATCGGTCTGGTGGATCGGCCGTTCGAGCAGACGAGGGATCCGCTGCTGGTCGATCTGGCCGGCAGCGACGGTCACGTCGCCATCGTCGGCGGGCCGCAGAGCGGCAAGAGCACGGCCCTGCGGACCCTGATCACCTCGCTCGCGTTGACGCACACCCCGGCCGAGGTCCAGTTCTACTGCCTCGACTTCGGCGGCGGAACGCTGTCGAGCCTGCGGAAACTGCCGCATGTCGGCGGGGTGACCGGACGGCTGGACGTCGAGCGCATCCACCGCACCATCGGTGAGGTCACCGCGCTGCTGACGCGCCGGGAGCGGTTCTTCACCGACCACGACATCGACTCGATGACCACCTACCGGCGCAAACGGGCGGCGGGCGAGTTCGCGGATCAGCGGCACGGCGACGTGTTCCTGGTGGTGGACGGCTGGTCCACCATCCGGCAGGACTTCATGGATCTGCTGCCGACGTTCGTCGAACTGGCCTCGCGCGGGCTCAACTACGGCATCCACCTGATGCTGGCGTCGAGCCGGTGGAGCGAGATCATCAGCGCCGTCCGGGACCTGGTCGGCACCCAGCTCGAACTGCGGCTCGGCGACCCGGTCGACTCGGTGATCAACATGCGCGCCGCGGCGACCGTCCCGAAGATCCCCGGCCGCGGCCTCACCGACAAGGAACTGCACTTCCTCACCGCCCTGCCGTCGATCGACGGGGTGGCGGGCGACGTCTCCGAGCACGTCGAGACCCTGGTGAGCCGGATCGCGGCGGGGTGGACGGGCCCGTCCGCTCCCCCGGTCCGGATGCTGCCGGTGGTCCTGGACCGGGCCGAACTGCCCGAGCCGGACGCGGACGTGCGGCTCGCCCTCGGCCTCGACGACCAGCGTCTCGAACCGCTGTGGCACGACTTCGAGGACAACCCGCACCTGATGGTCGTCGGGGACGTGGAATCCGGGAAGACGAACCTGCTGCGACTGGTGATCGACGGCATCACCCAGCGATACGGCCCGCAGGAGGCGCGGATCATCACCGTGGACTACCGCCGCGGCCTGTACGACGCCGTCCCGCAGGAATACCGGCTGGGTTACGCGGTGTCCGGTGACTCGGTGGCGGAGATGATCGACGGCGTCGCCCGCGCGGTGCAGACCCGGATCCCGGGCCCGGACATCACCCCGGCCCGCCTGCGCCTGCGCGACTGGTGGACCGGACCGCAGGTGTTCGTGGTGATCGACGACTACGACATGGTCGCGTCGTCGTCGAACGCGCTGTTCCAGCAACTGTTCGATCCGCTGGCGCAAGGGAACGCGCTCGGCCTGCACCTGATCGTGGCCCGGGGCGCCAACGGCATCGGCCGCGGCGCCAACGATCCGCTGCTGCGGCGGCTCACCGAGGTCAACACCCCGGTGATGCTCCTGTCGTGCCCGCTGTCGGAAGGCATGGTGTTCGGCGAAGTCCGGCCGCGCGTGCTCACTCCCGGGCGGGCGCAGTACGTCACGCGGCGCGGGACGACCGTGGTGCAGACCGCGCTTTCCGCGCACGAATCGGAGCTCGTCACGAAATGACCGGCTCGCCCTCCCCCGCCGCGACCCCCGGCAGCGGTGGAGGGTCACCCCGGCGGCTGCCCCAGCCGCCGACGCGGAGCCCCGGGACCGGTCCTGCCCCCGGGGCTCCGCCCCTTTCCCGACGCGGGCGCGCAACTGGCCCTGAAGTACGTGAAGGACCCCTTTCCTACCCTGAAGGTAGTGAAGGAGTCCTTCACGGACTGCCGGTGTGATCCCTGGTGGCGCGGTCCTTGCGACTCGCCCAACCGCCCGCCACCTCCGCATCATTGTCCTGAAGGCCCCCTTTGAGACGGTCAACGTCTCAAAGGGGGCCTTCAGGACACGGGGAAACGTCGCGGTCGCCCGGTTCTCGCGCGACTGCTTCGAGGTCGATGCCCCCAATGTGGCATTGGAGGCGCTGAGCGTCTCCAATGCCACATTGGGGACACGGCACCGTTCGGCGCAGGACCACCTGGACCGCCTCGGTACCCGGCCCTGAAGTACGTGAAGGACCCCTTCCTTGCGTCTAGCGCAAGGAAGGGGTCCTTCACGTACTAGACAGCAGCAGTCACCGTTAGCGGCCGGCTCGCCACCCGCGCCGCCGCCCCCGCGGCACCACGACGGCCGCCGCCCCCAACAGACACACCGCCACCAAAACCCCGCCCACCACAGCGAAAGCGCTCTGCCGCACCGGCGCGACGTCGGGCAGCGGCAGCACGGCGACCGGCTCACGATGCACAGTCGCGGCCCCGTCGGTCGTCGCGGCCGACGTCAGGGCGGCGAGCGGGTCGAGCACGGGGCCACCGGCCTGCGGCGAAGCGGTGTCGCGCAGCCGCCGGGCGAGGTCGGACGCCGTCACTTCTCCCCGGTAAGACCGGATCAGCGCCGCCGCGGCGGCCACGTGCGCGGCGGCGAACGCGGGGCCCGCGCCGACGACCTGGCCACCGCCGGGTCCCTTGCCCACCACCAGGTTTCCCGGTGCGGCAAGGGCTCCCGGTACCGGCGTGCCCTTCCCGTCCGGGCCGAGGGCGGTCACCGCGAGCACTCCGGGGAACGCCGCCGGATAGTACGGGCCGGGCGGGACGTCGCGTGCCGTGGTGAGGTCCCGTCCGGCCGCCGCGACGACCAGCGCGCCCGCGGCGATCGCCCGGTCGACGGCTTGGCGCAGCACCGGATCCGCCTCCGTGACGGCCGCCGCGACGCAGATGATCCGCACCCCCGCGCCGACGGCCGCGTCGAGCGCGCCGGCGATGCCCGCCGCGGTCGCGGCACCGAACTTGTCGGTACCCCGCAGCGCCAGCACCCGCGCGCCGGGTGCGAGCCCGGAGATCCCGGACGACGAGGGCGCGGCGATCAGGCTCGCGACGACGGTGCCGTGCCCGACGCAGTCCGTCCCGGCCTCACCGGCCGCGTCGGCGGGCAGCACCGACGTGTCGACGCCGGTGTCCACCACGGCCACGGTCACGCCCGCGCCGGTGGAGAGCGACCACAGGCGGTCCGCGCCGAGATACGGGAGCTGCCACGGCGCCGACGGGATCTTCTTGCCCGACGGGGCGGTGCACGGCTGCCCGGCCCGCAACGTCTGCGGGATCTGCGGGAGCTCCGTGTCCTGCGCGGCCGCGAGGCCACCGTTCGCCAGCAGGACGAGCGTCGCGCACGCCACGGTCAGGTGTCGCCTCATCGTCCCAGTCCAGCACGCGCGGCCGCGGCCGAACACGAAGAAGCACCGGCAGTTTCCCCGCCGAGTGAACCGCAGGAGACCTCCACCGCGTTGTCACCGGTGGAGCCCGCAGAACGACGAGGGGAGCGCTCGTGTCACGGCACGTGCTCACAGTGGACCGCGATCAGGGGTATCGCACCATTTCGGCAGCGCTGCAGGACGCGCGCAACGGCACGGTGATCTCCGTGCTTCCCGGCCGCTACGACGAATCGCTGGTGGTCACGAAGGTGGTCACCATCGCCGCGAGCGACGTGCGCGGCAGCGTGGAGATCGTGGCGCGCAACGGCAGCGCGGTGCAACTCAACGCCGAAGCGGTGAAACTCACCGGGCTCGTGCTGCGCGGTCAGCACGAGGAACTGCCCACGGTCGACGTCGCGCGCGGCCAGGCCGCGGTGGAGGACTGCGAGATCATCGGCGCCGCCTGGACCGCGGTGCTGGCCCGCAGTTCGGGCTCGCTCGCGATGCGCGGCTGCCGCGTCACCAATCCCGGCGGCGCGGGGATCGTGGTCACCTCGCCCGCGCCCAGCACGATCGAGGACTGCGTCGTCGAACACGTGCAGACCTCCGCCGTGGTGATCGCCGAACGCGGCAACCCCACGGTCCGCGACTGCACCCTGAGGCACGCCAAGGGCAACGGCGTCTGCGCCAACGGACAGGCGCAGGGCACCATCCAGCACTGCGACATCTCCGCCACCGACAGGCCGGGGATCGCGCTCGAAGAAGACAGCGCGACGAAGGTGCTCGACACCACCGTCCGCGACAGCACGAGCGGCGTCTACGTCAGCACCCATTCCTCCCCCGTGCTCGAAGAATGCCGCATCACCAACACCACCGGCGACGGGATCACCGTCGCCGACGGCGCCGATCCCCTGCTGCGCCGCTGCCGCACGGCCAAGACCGGCGGGGCCGGGGTGCGGGTCACCGGCCGGTCTCGCGGCACCTTCGAGGACTGCGAGGTGGCCGACGCGACCGGCGCGGGCATCCACGTCGACGAGGCGAGCGGCCCGTCGTTCCACCGCATGGCCGTCCGCGGCGGCTCGTCGGCGGGCCTGCTGCTCACCGACGGCGCGACGGCCGAGTTCGACCGGCTGGAGGTCCATGACGTCGCGGGCGACGGCGTCCGGGTCGAGGCTGCGGCCAATCCGCTTCTCCGCCGGGCGACGCTGAACGGCTGCCGCGGCAACGGCGTCGAGGTCACCGGCAACGGCCGCGGCCGACTCGAAGACTGCGAGATCCGCGACGCCAAGAAGGCCGGCCTGAGCGTCTCCGAAGGCGGAAGTCCTTACGTCAGCACGCTCCGCGTGTTCCAGGCGGGACAATCCGGTGTCCTGATCGGACCGGGCGGCGTCGGCTCGCTCCGGGACTGCGAGATCATCGACGCGGGCGAAGACGGAGTGGCGGTGCGCGACGGCGGCGAACTGACGTTGTCCCGGTCCACGGTCCGGCGTTCCCGGGGCCACGGCGTGCAGGTGGACGCCGGTGCGCGGGCGAAGCTGACGGCCGACGACCTCAGCGGCAACCGCCGCGACGGCGTCCGGATCGAGTCCTCCGACGCGGTGAGCGTGGTGGACTGCACCGCGTCCGACAACACCGGGGGCGGCCTGCGCGTCACCGTGCCCAGCGCCCGGCTGTCGGTGGAAAACCTGACCAGCAACGGCAACGGTGCCCCGGACACCGACGGGAGCACGGCGAGCACGGTCGAGGTCGCCGGGGCCGAAGCGGCGGACGCGGCGCCGCAGAACGCCGAAGACGAGGGCGCGCCGCTCGCGAAACTGGAGGCGCTGGTCGGCCTCAGCGGCGTCAAACATCAGGTCAAGACCCTGGTGAACCTCAACAAGATGGCCCGCAGGCGCGAACAGGCGGGCATGGTCGCGCCGCCGACCAGCAGGCATCTCATCTTCGCCGGGCCGCCCGGCACCGGTAAGACGACCGTCGCCCGGCTCTACGGCAGCATCCTCGCCGAGCTCGGCGTGCTGCGCGACGGACACCTGGTCGAGGTCGCCAGGGCCGATCTGGTCGCCCAGATCGTCGGCGGGACGGCGATCAAGACCACCGAGACCTTCACCAAGGCGCTGGGCGGCGTGCTGTTCATCGACGAGGCGTACACGCTGACGGCGCAGGGCAAGGGCAGCGGACCGGACTTCGGCAAGGAAGCCGTCGACACCCTGGTCAAGCTGATGGAAGACCACCGCGACGAGCTCGTGGTGGTCGCCGCGGGCTACTCGCCGGAGATGACCGCGTTCCTGCAGTCCAACCCCGGCCTGGCGTCCCGGTTCACACGGACCATCGAGTTCGAGAACTACGCCACCGACGAACTGGTGACGATCGTCGAGCGGATGTGCACCGCCCACCAGTACCAGGTGCCCGAGGACACCAGGAACGCCCTGTCCGTCCACTTCGGACGGATGGAACGCGGTGACGACTTCGGCAACGGGCGCACCGCGCGCAAGGTGTTCGAGGAGATGGTGGACCAGCAGGCCTTCCGCCTCGCGAGCGAACCGGACGCCGACGACCAGAGCCTTTCGCTCCTGCTCCCCGCCGACGTCCCCGGTGGCGTGGCGGAGAACGCGGGCCACGGTGACGACGACGCGCTGACGGCGTTGCGGACGCGGCTCGACTCGATGATCGGCCTGGCCGGGGTGAAGGACGCGATCAACGATCTGGTGAACCTGATCGCCACCGCCCGGCAACGGCGCCAGGCCGGCCTGCCGGTCCCCGCGATCAGCAACCACCTGGTGTTCGCCGGCGCGCCGGGTACCGGCAAGACCACCGTGGCGAGGCTCTACGGCGAACTGCTCGCCGCGCTGGGCGTGCTGCGCAAGGGACATCTGGTCGAGGTCGCGCGGGCCGATCTGGTCGGGCGCTACGTCGGGCACACCGCGCATCTGACCAGGGAGGCGTTCGAAAGCGCGCGTGGCGGCGTGCTGTTCATCGACGAGGCGTACGCCCTCACCCCGGAGGGCGCCACGGGCGGCGACTTCGGGCAGGAAGCCGTCGACACCCTGGTCAAGCTGATGGAAGACCACCGGGACGACACGGTGGTGATCGTCGCGGGCTACTCCGCGGAGATGCGGAAGTTCCTCGCCTCGAACACCGGTCTCGCCTCCCGCTTCTCCCGGCACATCGAGTTCGAGAACTACAGCACCGACGATCTGGTGACCATCGTGCACCGGATGGCGCTGACGAACGGCTACGAGTGCGCCCCGGAGACGGTCATCGCGCTGCGGCGGCATTTCGCGGACGTGGACCGCGGCGAAGCGTTCGGCAACGCCCGTTATGCCCGCCAGGTGATGGAGATCATGATGACCCGCCAGGCCGGACGGCTCAGCACTTCAGGCGCTCCCACCGTCGCCGACCTGCGGTTGCTGTCCCCCGCAGATCTCCCCTGACCCCCTTTCGGCGACGCCGCGCCATGGCAGGATGACCGCCATCGGCACGGCGTCGCTGAGAGGGGTTCGACTGCGTGGGTACGACCGCGTTCGGTGACTTCCTGCGCTTCTACCGGCTGCGCGTCCCCCTGACCCAGGAAGAGCTCGCCGAGCGGACCGGGATCAGCGTGCGCAGCATCAGCGACATGGAACGCGGGCGCGTCCGCAGCCCCCAGCGGCGCACCGCGGAACTGCTGGTCGAAGGACTCGGCCTGGCGGGCAAGGAAGCCGCCGACTTCGGCGATCTGGCCCGTTCCGGCCGCCGGTCGCCGTCCCCGCCGGAGACCGCGGCGCCGGAGAGCGAACCCGAAAGCCCCAGGGCTTTCGTCGCCGTCCTCCCGCCCGATCTCACCGAGCTGACCGGGCGGGAAGCCGAACAGCGGATCCTCGACGACATCGCGCAGGCCGCCGAATCCTCGTCCCGGCTGCAGGTCGCGGTGCTCCACGGCCTGCCTGGCGCGGGCAAGACCGCGCTCGCCGTGGACGCCGGGCACCGGCTCGCCCGGCACTTCGGCGACGGCTGCCTGTTCCTCGACCTGCGCGGCATGGATCTCGAACCGCTCGCCCCGGAACGGGCCGTGCACCGGCTGTTGCGCGGATTCGGCGTGGACGAACGCCAGCTGCCGAACGATCCCGAAGACCGGCTCGCCCTCTACCGTTCCCTGCTGCACGACCGCGACGTGCTGCTCATCCTCGACAACGCCGCCAACGAGGCCCAGGTGCGCCCGTTGCTGGCCGCCAGTCCCGGCTCGATGGTGCTGGTGACGAGCCGGAACACGATGGCGGGGCTCGACGCGCGGCACCGGATCTCCCTCGGCTCGCTGTCCGAAGACGAGTCGGTGGAACTGCTCGGCGTGATCGCGGGCCCGCGACGGCTGGCGGGCGAACCGGACGCGGCGCGGCGGGTGGCGAAGCTCTGCGGCGGTGTGCCGCTCGCGTTGCTCATCGCCGGGAACCGGCTGGCCAGCCGGTTCCAGTGGACGATCGCGCATCTCGCCGACCAGCTGGAGAACGAACGGCGGCGGCTGTCCGTGCTCACCGCGGGCGACCTCCAGGTCCGCGCCGCCTTCGAACTCTCCTACCGCCACTTGACCCCCGAAGTCGCCAAGGTGTTCCGGCTGCTCGCGCTGGTGCCCGGTTCGGACACCTCCGTCGAGCTCGCCGCGGTGGCCTCCGGACAGCCGGTGGACGAGGTCGAAGCGGCGCTGGAGAAGCTGGCCGAAGCCAGCCTTCTCGGCTTCAGCGGCACGCCCGGCCGGTACACCAGCCATGACCTGCTGCGCGTCTACGCCATGGAACGGCTCGAAACCGCCGAGCGGGCCGAGGACGTGCACGCCGCCGGGGAACGCGTCCGGAAGTGGCTGCTCACGGTGGCGACGAAAGCGGCGCAGTTCTTCGACCACGACCGGCCGGAGGTGACGGTCACCGTCGACGGTCCCGATCCCGTGCGGGACCGGGATTCCGCGGCGCGATGGCTGGCGCGGGAGCAGACCCACTGGCGTGGCGCGCTGCGCGCGGCCGTCGGACGGGGTGAGCACCGCCGGGTCCTCGATCTGGCCGAAGCGATGCACTGGTACTCGGATCTGCGCGGAACCGGCGATCTGTGGCTCGAGGTCTTCCGGGGCGGCGCGGCGGCGGCGCGGGCGCTGGGTGACGTCAAGTCGGTGGCCGAGCAGCTGAACTACGTGTCTTGGGCGCTCTACGCGCTTTGCGGGGAATCACGGGAGGCGCTGGCCGCGCACAAGCTGGCGGTGGCGGCGGCGAACGAGGCAGGCGACATCGTGACGGAGGCGTGGTCGCTGTACTACGGCTCGGCCATCACCCGGCGGCTCGGCTCGCCCCGCGAGGCCGCGCGGGTCGGCAGGCGGGCGGTGGAACTGTTCGAGCAGGCGGGTTATCCGAACGGGCACAATCTGGCGCTGTCCCTGCTAGGCAGCATGCTGCACACCCTCGGCGAGTTCGACGAGGCCGTGGCCGTGCAACGGCGGAGCGAGGCCTACTACCGGGGTTCGGCCACCGCGCCGGGCAACGACGAGCTGCTGTCCATGGTGCTGACCAGGCTCGCCGACAGCCTGGCGGCGAGCGGGGACGTGGCGAGCGCGCTGGAACTGCTCGAAGAAGCCGAGTCGTTGTTCCGCAAACACGACGCGATGTTCGGGGTGGCACGGACACAGCACCTTCGCGGACGGGTCCTGTCCAGGGCCGGGCGGCTGGAGGAAGCCGAAGAACAGCTGGTGGCCGCCCTCGCCGAGGAACGCCGGTCCGAAACGAAGATCGAGATCATGGTCGAACTGGCCGACCTCGCCGACTCCGGCGCCAAACCCGAGGAAGCCCGTCGTCACCGGGTGCGCGCCCTCGCCGAATGCGCCAGGTACGAGACTCCCCACGCCAGGAGCCTGGCCCGGAAACTGGCCACCACACTCGGCGTCGCCGTCTGAGTCACCATCCGGCGGCCGTGACACCGCTGCAGGCCAGCACCTCCGTCATCGCGATCCTCGCGTGGTGCACCCGCGATTTGACCGTGCCGACCGGCACCCCGATGCTCACGGCCGCGCGCTGCCGCGTGCGGTCGTGCCGGTAGACCTGTTCGAGGGCTTCACGCTGCATCGGCGTCAGCTGGGCCAGCACTTCTTCGACGACGCAGCGTTCGACGACCTCGTCGGCGAAGTCGGTACCGCCCGGCAGCAGATCGAAGTCGTCGTCGCCGAACACCACCGGGCGGGCGTTGTCGCGGCGGGACCAGTCCACGATGAGGTTGCGCGCGACGGTGAACAGCCAGGCGCGGACCGAACCGCCCTTCCCGGCGAGGGTCTCGCTGTTGCGCCAGGCCCGGAACAGGCATTCCTGCACGATGTCCTCGGCCCGGTGCGGGTCGGTGGGCAGCAGGCGGCGGGTGAACCGCAGCAGATGCTCCCGGTGCTCGGTGTGCAAGGACGCGAGGAAGACGTCGCCGTCGGCAGGCGACGGTGCCCGGTCCGCCAGCGCGGTCACCCGGGTGACACGGTTGCTCGCCACGCTGACCTCCCTGTTATCGACGGCTTTTGCCCGGCTCAATTCCACCTTCCGGCCCGCCCGGCGACCATGAGGAAGGACCGGCAGAAGTGACGCACCGGGGTTCTTCCGGTCCGTGTCCGCTCGCTGGTCCATCGAGCCGCTGCCCCAGGGAATGCCTTGGTACCAAAGGGTTTCGCTTGACCGCCCTGCTGGCCTCCGCCGAACGCTGCTGTGTCCCCAATGCGGCAGGTCCGTGAAGGACTCCTTCACTACCCTCAGGGTAGGGAAGGAGGCCTTCACGGACCTGCGAGCCTCCGCCCACCTCACCCGCCCCTTCACGGACCCTCAGTTGATCTCCTGTGCCGGTCCCCCGAGCCGGGAGATACGGTCGTCGGCATGAATCTGCGAGCCGCGGTGGTGCGGCGGAAACCTGTCGCCGACCTGATCGCCGAAAGTGATCACGGCACGCTGAAGCGCTCCCTCGGCCTCGGGCAGCTGACCATGCTCAGCATCGGCGCGACGCTGGGCAGCGGGATCTTCGTCGTGCTCGGCGAGGCGGTGCCGGTGGCGGGTCCCGCGGTCGTGCTGTCGTTCGTGCTCGCCGGGATCACCGCGCTGTTCTCGGCGCTCTCCTACGCCGAACTCGCCGGCATGATCCCCCTGTCTGGTTCGTCCTATTCCTACGCCTACGCCACCCTCGGCGAACTGGTCGCCTGGGTCTGCGGCTGGTGCCTGGTGCTCGAATACGGCGTCTCGGTGGCCTCGGTCGCCGTGGGATGGGGGCAGTACCTCAACGAACTGCTGCGGCTGGCCTTCGGGTTCGCCATCCCGGACGCGTTCAGCCAGCCCCCGGGCTCGGGCGGGATCGTCAACGTCCCGGCCATCGTCGTCGTGCTGCTCGCGATGTTCCTGTTGCTGTCCGGCGCGAAGGAGAGCGCGCGGGCCAACGCGATCATGGTAGTGATCAAGATCGGCACGCTGGTGCTGTTCTGCGCGATCGCGTTCTCCGCCGTGCGGGCGGCGAACTTCACGCCGTTCCTGCCGCTCGGACTGGCCGGGCTGAGCGCCGGGGCCGCCAAACTGTTCTTCTCCTACATCGGCTTCGATGCGGCGTCGACGGCGGGCGAAGAGGCGAAGAACCCGCAGCGGGACCTGCCGCGGGCGATTTTGCTCTCGCTCGCGATCGTCACCGTGCTGTACTGCCTCGTCGCCGTGGCCGCGGTCGGCGCGCTGCCGTGGCAGCGGTTCGACGGCCAGGAAGCCGCGCTTTCGCACGTACTCGGCGCCGTGTCCGGCAACCCGCTGTGGGCCGCGCTGCTCGCGGTCGGCGCGATCGTGGCGATCTCCAGTGTCGTGCTGACCGTCCTCTACGGACAGACGCGCATCCTGTTCTCCATGTCCCGGGACGGACTGGTCCCGGCCGCGCTGTCCAAAGTGGATCCCAAGTCCGGCACGCCGCGGATCAACACGCTGGTGGTCTCCGGTTTCGTCGCGACGCTGGCCGCGTTCATCCCGCTCGGGAAGCTGGCCGACGCCACCAGCATCGGCACCCTTTTCGCCTTCGGGCTGGTGAACGTCGCCGTCGTGCTGCTGCGGCGGCGGCAACCGGAGGCGCCGCGCTCGTTCCGCGTGCCGTTCGCCCCGGTCACGCCCATCCTCGGGGTGCTGTGCTGCGGCTACATGATGCTCAGCCTCGACGGCGCGACCTGGATCGTCTTCGGCGGCTGGATGGCACTGGGCCTGTTCATCTACTTCGGCTACAGCATGCGCAGGTCCCGATTGGCGCGAACATAAAACCCTTCCGCCATTCGCCGCCATAATTCCTGGGCTGTACAGCCGCAGTCTGAGCTGGATCATTGAAGTGACGGTGACACGTAGGGGACACTCCCTTCCGATCCACGGAAAATCCCTACCGTGAACCGAGGTCCTTATGCGTCGAAAATATCCCATCCCCGTGCTGACCGTATGCCTCGCACTGTCCCTCACCTCGATTCCGGCGACCGCCGCGGCCCACGAAGCCGGTACGGCGGGCGTCCGCGCCCCCTTCTGCTACGAAGAACCCGTACAGCCGAAGGCCGACGTCAGTGACATCAAAGCCGGTTTCCAGTCTTCGAAATGGCTGCAAACGATCCAGGCCGTGTACAAACGACGATGGCCCAGCGGCGAAGGCCTGGCGATCGCTCAAGCGAAGGACAAGTATTTCAGCCAGTTCGTCACCAAAACCAGCTTCAACGGGCTCGCCGAATCCCTGATGGTGGCGATCCACGAAGAGACCCACATGTGGGATCTCGATCCCTCGAGAACCTCTTGGGACGTGTACATGTCCGCGTGGATCAACAATTCCCGCAAGGCGATGAAGGTCCCGCTCCACGGCGGCTTCCCCCGGCGCGAAATACTGCCGCTGATCACGGACAAGCTCACCGACTCGATGGACGGCATCTACCTGCGCGACCAGCAGCAAGGGTCGTATCGCATGCAGGGAGTCATGGCGGAACTCAACGCCGGGCTCATGGGACTGCCCGCGGCGACGGTGGTCGCCGAGTACATCCAGGGCGTGGGTGCCAGCAACTCCAGGGACATCGCCGCCACCAACATCCGGTATCTCCTGCTCTATCTGCGCGTCGCCAAAGCCAAATACCCCGATTACTGGGCCAAGGCGAAGGCCCAGCCCGAACTGCGCGAACTGGTACTCGTCGAGTTCCTCCGCACGGCGTATTGGCTCGATCAATCCGCGCCTTACGCGAGTAAACTCGGCAGCGCGGACGTGGACAAGATCGTCGCCAAGAACTACGCCCCGGAAAACATCGCGATACTCGAGGAGTTCACCGGAGCCAAGGTGAACACGAGTTCGCCGAAGAACTGCTCCACCTGACCTCGCCGACGGCTTGCCGGTGACGGGCACCCTCACCCAGGGCGTAAGTCCGTGACCGGCAAGTCGTTCTCGGCGTGCAAACGCGCGGCCACGAGCGAACGGTGACACGCTTCGGGATCGCGCTCGACGCAAAGAAGCGCGGTCACCGAGTGGCCCGGCAACCCGGCCACGAGCGGACCGAGCTCGAACGGGTCGAGGATTTCGCGGGTGTAGCGCTCGGTGTACTCGGGCGCGAGCGCGACACGGTTCCGCTTGCCCACGCCCAGGCGGTCGTCCTCGCGGTACTGGAGCCGCCGCAGTTCGGTCGTCGGCGCCAGCTCCTTCACATGCCGGTAGCCGATGTCCGCCGCGGCGAGCGCACGCTGGAGCCGCACCGAGTTCGCCCAGGAATAGTCGGGGCCCCGGACGCCGCGGCGCTGGCGGAGGTCGAGCAGTGACACCACTCCCTCGCCGGTGAGTTTCTCGACGAAGGCGCCGGCCGTGAAGCCGTAGACGCCGATCGTCACGATCCTTCTCACTGTCCGACCTCCGCCTGTCATCCCGCTACGGCAGGAGGAACGGCTGGTCGACGGCCCACAGCCACGACCCGTCCGGCTGACGACGGGCGACCTCGACGGCGAGCTCCCCGGTGGTCAGCGTCGACACCGTGAGTGCCAGGTCGCCGCTCACCAGCGCCGGATGCTGCCGCCCCGGCAAGAGCTCCGGCGCGGCGGCGACGAACTGCTCGTACACCTTGCGGATCTCCGCGTGCCCGGTCGCCACGCTGCCGGGCGGAAACGCGAGCACCGCCTCCGGCTCGTACAACGCCACCAGCCCGTCGACATCGCCCGCGTTGCCGCGTTCGATGAAGAACCTGCCCAGATCGTTCGGCTCAGTGGCCACAGTCTTGCTTGTCATGAGGATGAGCCTCGCAGCGAATCACGACATCCTGTGTCGTGTATTCCGCTAGACTTTTCGCATGCGCGCCGACCGGTTGGTCTCGCTGGTGTTGCTGCTGCGCCATCGCGGCCGGTTGTCCGCGGCCACGCTCGCCCGCGAGCTGGAAGTGTCCACTCGCACCGTGCTGCGCGACATCGAGGCGCTCTCCGCGGCCGGTGTCCCGGTCTACGCCGAACGCGGCAGGCACGGCGGTTTCGCGCTGTTGCCCGGTTTCCAGACCGAACTCACCGGGCTGAATCACGACGAGGCGCTCGCACTGCTGGTCGCCGGATCACGACGCGGCGCCCAGGTGTTCGGCCTCGGATCGGCGCTCGCCTCCGCCATGCTCAAGGTGGTCGACGCGCTGCCCGAAGGCCAGCGGCACACCGCGGCGGGCGCGGCCCAGCGGTTGCTCATCGACCCGGAGACCGATCTGCTCTCGCGCCGGGTGACGGGCGAAGAGGTTCCCGACACGATCGTGGCCGAGGTCCGGCGCGCGGTGTTCGCCGGGCACAAGCTGCGGATCCGCTACGCGGCGGCGGGCAAGCCGCCCGAATGGCGCACGGTGGACCCGATCGGCCTGGTCACCGTTCGCGAGCAGGGGTACCTGCTGGCCACGAGATCCGGTGAGGACCGCACGTACCGGCTGTCCCGGCTGGCGGCGGCCGAGGAACTCCCCGAACCCGCGCAACGCCCGGAACTGGTCAACCTGGACCGCGCCTGGCAGGAACGCAGCACGCGTTTCCGGACCGGCGGCGATCAGCTCGCCGTCCGGCTGCGGGTGCATCCGAGACGGCGGGAGGAACTGGTGGGCACCGCGCTGGCCGTCCATTCCGAACAAACGGACGCGGACGGCTGGCTGCGCATGGAAGTGACCTTCCAGGATTCACGACATGCCGAGTGGGCGCTGTGGCAGCTCGCCACGAACGCGGAAGCCCTGGCCCCGCAGTCGTTGCGCACATCCCTGCGCGATCGCGCCGCCGCGATCATCACCGGCTACGGAGGGCCTCCCGAGGCGGAGTGACCACCTGTCCGTTTGTGGTGGTCACTCGCGCGACCACCACAAACGAACCGGCGGCTTACTTCTTGCGGGGCGAACGCTTGCGCGCGGGCTTGGCCGGCTCGTCCTCGACGAGCTCCGGCTCCGCGGCGTCGAAAGCCTCGTAGATCTCGTTCGGGATCCGGCCGCGCTCGGCGATCGAGTACCCGTTTTCGCCCGCCCAGGCCCGCACGGCCTGGTTGCGCTCGCGGTCGACCGGCTTCTTCGCACCGTCGGCGATACCCGCCACCGTGGTCTGCCCGGCCGCGACCTTGACCCGGCGCCCGCCGACGCGTTTGCCCGCCTCGACGTACTGCGCGAGTTCCCCGCGCAGCGCCTCGGCGTTCGAGTCCGACAGGTCGATCTCGTACGAGACACCATCGAGCGCGAAGGGAACGGTCTGTGTCGCGGTCCCACCATCCAGGTCGTCCACGATCTGGACGACGACTTTCTGAGCCATGAAGAGCCTTTCACCAGGTCAAGCGGTAGATCATCCGCATGAGCGATGCTGGCGAGCGTAACCGGCCTTCACGGGATCGGCGGGCTGACACCCGCCGGTGTCACGAGACGTGACACACCACGCAAGAAAACGGAGAACTCACGGGCGGATCAGGCCGCCCGCCAGATCCGGCTGCGCAGATCGGCGCCGCGGATCACCTGGATCCGCCACGGGGTCAGGCGCAGCACGTGCAGCTTCGGATCCGACGGGGCCGTCCAGAAGTTGCCGAGCGGATAACCCGCGCCGCGAGGGCTGGTCCTGCGGTACAGATCCCACACGTGTTCCTTGACCGGGAGCTCGTTGTCCCAGACGGCGGTCGCGTCCACCGCCACCGAGTTGTTCCCCGGTGCCCAGTAAGAGAAATTGGTGTGCGGGTTGCCTTCGAGGTGGGCAGCCTTGACCGGGGTCCGGTAGGTGGCCAGCCAGCCGAGCGGCCGGCCGTCGACCTTCTCCCACACCGGGATGAGGACCCGGGTCCGAGGGCGGTTCTCCGCGTCGACGGTCACCATCGTGGCGTAGTTGATCGCTCCGACGTAGGTGTCGAACTCGGCTGCCAGTTCGCCGAAGTCTCGGGTCGTCGTGCTCACGCGGCGCTCCGGAAGGACTCGACGGCGCGCGAAAGACTGGCCGCGCCGTGCCCGTCGGCGATCTGCCGGTCGATCAGCTCCTTGACCGGGAGCAGCGTGCCCGCCGGGACGCCCAGGTCCTGGCTGGCGCGGACGATCGTGGCCAGCCCCGCCTGGTTCATGGCCAAACTGGACTCGCCGCCGGTGTATCCGCCGCCGTCGATCTCTTCGGCGAAAGTGGACAGTGCCGGGAACGAATCCGCCAGCCAGGACAACAGCATCGGCGTCAGTTCGGTGGCACGGACCCCGGCGGCCGAGGCCATCGCCGTGGCGTGCAGGAAACCGCCGATCATGCCGTACATCCCGGCGAGAATGGCGACGTCGTACCCCGAGGCGAGACCGGCGTCGGTGCCGAGGAAAGTGCCTTTCCCCGCCAACTCCAGCCGGGTCTGCCAACGCCGGTGGACGGCCTCAGAACCGCTGTAGCTGATTGACGATTCGGTGGTGCCGATCGTTTGCGGCACCGCGTAAACGGCTCCGTGGAGATACTCGGCCCCGTGTTCGGCCGCCCACGCGGCCAGCTCGCGCGCGTCCTCCGGCCCGCCGGAGGTGACATTGACCAGCGCTCGTCCGGCGACCGCGTCGGCCGCATCGGCGAGGATCTGCCGGGCGACGGTGGAATCCAGCAGCGCGACGATCACGAGATCGCCGTCCGCGATCGCCTCCGCGGCCGTGTCAGCCGCCTTCGCCCCGGCCGCGACGAGCGCGTCCGCCTTGTCCGCGCTGCGGTTCCAGACGGTCGTGGGATGGCCGTGGCGAAGGAAGGTCTCGGCCAGCGCACGGCCCAGATTGCCGAGGCCGATGACGGTGACGCGTTCAGGTGTTGTGCTCATGTGCCCAGCCTCGCGACGCCGGCTTCCCGCTACCAGTGACACAGATGACCGGAAGCACCAAATTCGTGCCATAGGATGAGGCCATGAGCGCTGGTTCGGTCGCCCTGGTCGTCCCCGAGGAGATCGGGATCGCCTTCTGGGACCTGTACGAGGTGAGCATCCCCGCCACCGTTTTCGGGATGCCCCAGCCCGATCTGGCCGACCCCTGGTACGACCTGCGGTTGTGCCGAACCGGGGACCGGGCGGTGGAAGCCGCCCCGGGCTTCGCGTTGCGCACCCCGTACCGGCTGGACGACATCGTGGGTGCCGAAACGGTCATCGTGTCGTCGGTACCGGACGACGTCCTCAGCGACGGCGCGCCGGTCTCGCCCGAGCTGATCTCCGCGCTACGCCGCGCCCACGACGCGGGAGCCCGGATGGTTTCCCTGTGCTCCGGCGCCTTCGCGCTCGCCGAGGCCGGACTGCTCGACGGCCGCCGCGCCACCTCGCACTGGATGCACACCGCCCAGCTGGCCGAACGCTTCCCCGAAGTCGAAGTCGACGACTCCGTGCTCTACGTGGACGACGGCGACGTGCTCACCAGCGCCGGGATGACCGCCGGTCTGGACCTGTGCCTGCATCTGGTCCGCCGCGATCTCGGGGCGCATGTGGCGAACCAGCTGGCCCGCCGGATGGTCGTGCCCGCGCACCGGCCGGGCGGGCAGGCCCAGTTCATCGATCTGTCCGTCCCCGCCACCGACGATCAAGGACTGGCGCCGGTCCTCGACTGGGCGCGGGCGAACCTCGACCGTCCGTTCACGATCGAGGATCTCGCACGGCGCGCCATGATGAGCCGCCGGACCTTCTACCGGCGCCTCCAGCAGGCCACCGGTACGACACCGCTCCAATGGCTGCTCTCCCAGCGGCTTTCCCAGGCGCAGAGCCTCTTGGAATCGACGGACTTGCCGGTGGAGAAGATCGCGGAACTCAGCGGTCTCGGCACGGCGAACAACCTGCGCCACCATTTCCTCAAGCAGGTCGGGGTCTCGCCGGGCGCCTACCGGAACGCTTTCCCGCGGCAGCCCCGGTTGACCGCCGCCGGGTGATCACCGCCGCTTCGCCCTACCCATTTCAGGGTGATCCACAGGCGGGCTGGGTTCGGGGTCGAGCAAACCGATTAGGTCACCGGTCAGCAGGTGCGACCGTTCCTCAGTGCTCAGGCCGGCTCGGCAGAGGCTGTCGAGGAAACGACTCGTGAGTCGAGCCCGTTCATCGTCCGAGGCAGTGCCTAAGACCCGGCTCAAAGGTTGAAACTGAACCGCGCGACCACTCTGCCCCACCGCTGATAACCCTCGAGGTCGTCGGACATCTCCGGCCGCCGGCTCGTCGTGAGGCCGTGGTGCAGGCTGGTCCATTCCGCGAGCTCGTGACGCTGTCCCGTGATTCCCGGGGGAAGCAAGCGGCCGGCCTCGTCGTCGGACGTTCCCGGGGCCAGTTCCCGGAGGAACTCGTCCCAGCCCTCGACGCCGGCCTTGCCCGCGTCCTCCAGGGCGCGCAGCAGGCGATCCGCCAGCGTCGGGTGGCCGGCGACGACCGCGAGCAAGGTCAGGACGGCCTGGTATTCGCCGGGACGCCCGTCACCGCCGAGAAAGCGCGACCGCGGCCCGGCGTGCCGAGTCGCCCGGATCAGCCGATAAGTGTTCATCAGGCGCTTCGCCGACCGCGGACTGTTCACCAGCATGCCGAGTCCCTGCGCGAACTCGACCTCGGGCCGGGTGAGATCGAGGCGTTCTCCCGTATGGCCGGCCGCCGCGGAGCCGGGCTGCACCTCCAGCGGTGCGCGGGTGGGCGCCCGCTGCCCATCGGACGACTCGCGTGGCACTTCCCCGTGAGCCGGGGCGGAGGTGTCCTCTCGGGACCGCTGCTTCGGTGCGAGGCCGGCGATGTTCCCGATCAACTGAGCGTAAGCATCCGGCTCCATGACCGGCAAGGTGAGCGGGATCTGGAAGATCTTCTCCAGATACTCGATCGGCATGCTGCCCAGGTAGGAATCGGTGCGGGGATCGCCGCCGCCCGCGAGGTCCCGGTATTGATGCCGAAGGCTGTTCTGCAGCCAGCGCGGGTCCACGCCGACCACGACCACGAAAAGCTCCAGCGCGAGGAGGAGGTGGACAGCCTCCAGCACTTCGAGGACCTTCGCCGGCGGGCACCGGTCGAGGTCGTCGATGTAGAGCACGACCCGCCCGATTGGCCTGACGCCGCCCCGCGCGCTTCTCTCGTGGTCGCGCAGCAAGGAATTCAGGAACCGGAAGTCACGGTGCAGCATGCCGACCACACCCTGATGTTTCTGGTAACCCGAAGCGCGGTCGTTCAAGAATTCGTAGAGCTTCCGGCCGACGGTGAGCGCATCGGCGGTGGCCTTGACCGTCGCGATCTTTTCGTTGAGCGACGTGACCGACTGCGTCGTCTCGGCGATCTCGCGATCGACCTCGGCCAGTTTCAGGTCGAGGACACGCTCCTCGCGACTTCGGGCCGTCCGCGACGCGGCCCTGACCGTCGAAGCGATCCGGATCGCCTTCTCGATATACCCGAGAGCGGTGTTCACCCGCTGCGCCGCCGGGCGAACCAGTTGGACGGCCACGACGATCGACCCGACGGAGCCCGCCAGTGACCCCAGCCAGGCCGGGCCGCCCCTCGCCGCGAGCGCGATCGTCACGACGGTCAGCACGCCGAACGCCGCGGCGAAGGCGACAGACAGGGTTTTGTGGCCGACGAGGCGCCAGATCGCTGGCAGGTAGCCGGCCGTCGTGCGGAGTTCCTTGCCCAGCTCGGTGAGGTCCTCGATCGCCGGTTCAAGCCCGAGCTCCACCTTGATCTTGCCGAGCTCCTCTCGTACCTCGGCGTTCTTCGCGAGCTCGACGGCGACGTCGGTGAGCTTGGCTCCCGCGATCGCCTTCCGGTATCTCTGGTCGGCTTTTTCACGCCGCTTGACGAGTTGTGCGCGCTCGGCTTCCAACTGCGAACAGTCGGCGTCCAGCACCGACTTCGCGTCGCGGTAGGTCTCGAGCTGAGTCAGTAATGCCTTGCGCTCATCGCGGTACTGGTCCCCATGGTCGCGGAGCCAGTCATCTCGTTTGGCGGCGTCCGCTGGTTCAGGATCGGCGAGGCGCTCGAAGATTTCGATCGCCAGGCTCGCCCACAAACTGGTGTCGGTGTAGTGCCAGGCATTGAACCGGATCTGCACCACGGCGGACTCGTCGTCGCCGCGCCCGGCTGTCCGTTCGCCGATACGCTGACGCATCTTCTCCATGAAGAAGCTCTTGCCGGTACCCCATTTCCCGAACAAGCCGATCGAGAGCGGTGGTTTCACCTTCGGGTCGATGATCATCTCGGCAAGGGCGTTCACGTCACCTTGGATACCGAGTTGGTCGTCCCCGCTCGCCCCGTCGTTCCGATAGCCGTACGCGAACTGGACATCGTTCAGCACCGGCCACAAGCGAGACCCGGGAGGCGCCACGGCATCGTCGATCTCCAGGATCAGGGGACTCCAGGTCCCGTTGAGCTGAAGCGCGGACCGGAGTGCGGCGTCTTCGTGAGCCAGAGCGAGCAGGAACAAATGCCCGTCGAGTAGCTTGTGCCGGGTCCGCGCGACGATTTCGGCGTCATACCAGGAAGCGACGGATTCGGCCCATCCGTTCCAGGTACGACGCTTTGCCGAATGTGACACGACGAGATTCTCCGTCGCGAGTCGGCCATCGGCGTATTCCGGATGCCGCCGCGCGATCGCGAAGACGATGTCGAACGCGGTCGTCTCCGCGGAATCGGGAAAATCTTCCGCCACGGCCCGCATACTGCGGGACAGCTCCCAGTGCCAGGTGCTCGATCGAGGCTTCGTCGAGCCTGTGTCCATAAGCCGGGAGAGCCGCCTCAGGGCCTCGTCGGCCGAGACCTTCAGCATGGCGAGCCGCTGGGGCAGCAGGCCACCCGGCTCGTGGGCCGACCTCATGATCGCGATGGCGATGTCGACGATGTCGACCACCTGCTGTTCACGGGGAAGCGACCCCAGGTACGCGCTCAAAGCCAAGGCGAAGTCTTCATGCACCTCTCCGCTTCTTTCGAGAGCGAACCGAGGTGATGCGGTGAGGGACAGAATGCCGCCGAGTTCGTCGAGAACCGGTCCGCGTTGCTCCAAAGCGTGCCTGATCCCGCCGTCCAGCGTCATGAGGACCCAGAGCGCGGAAGATCGAGTGATCCGGCTCGTACCACTGGCGCCCGCGTCTCGCCGCTGCTCTTGAGCCGCCGACGCCAGCGCGACAAATTCGGTCAGACGAGGACTCGCCGTCCGTCCGGAGTCCGCGATGAGCGTCCCCACGGTCACCGGGCGGTCGAGTGGCAGGCGGCTGTCGGTCATAGCGGTTGGTCGCTCCCCGACGAGACTTCGTTTCACCCCTCGGCGGCCGTCATACGCGCGACAGAACCTGGTTCGTTCCCGGCCACGATCGCCCGAGATCAACCACCGGCCACCGGCTCCGGCCAACTGCCTGCGTCCAACAGGGCCAGAAAGTTCTTTCTCACCAAGAGTTCCGAAGTCGCCCTCCACCCGGGCTGGGTGACCGGGTGGGGGCGACAGCCGCTCACGCGCGCGCCGCTCAGACAGCCGGACGCTCACCCGGCATCAGGCCTTCGGTGGCCACCTGCCCGCGGACCGCTTCCGCCTCGCCCGGCATCAACCCTTCGGCCTCGTCGGGAACGGCGGCCGCCTCGCCGGGCATCCGTCCCTCGGTCGACGGGGGTTCCGGCTCCAGTTCGGCGGCGGCGACCGGGGTCTCGGCGGCCTCCCAGATCTCGTTGTCGTCGAGCCCGGCCGCCTTGGCGTTCTTGGCCCGCACGCCAGGGTCGTCGTCATCGGTCAGCGCGGCCTGGACGACCTCGGCCCGGCTCGGCGCGAGGTTGCGGGAACCCGCCGCCGCAGCCACTCGTACGGACGGTTCCGAGTTCGCCGCCGCGGCCATGAGGATGTCCACGACTCCGTCGTCGTCGATGAGGCTGGCCAGATAAACGGCCTTGGCCGCGAGCATCGGCTCGCCGCCTTCGACCATGCTCTTCAAGTGCGGCAAGGCTTCCACGCCCAGTGCCTTGGCCGACGGGTAGTCCGGCTCGTCCGGGGTCAACGCTGACCGCACCTGCTCGAAAGTGATTGCCATCAGGCACTCCTCACAGATCCTGAGTGAACGGACTGGCCACCATTGTGTCGCGTTCGGCCGCGATCAGGTCCGGCGGCGGGTTGGTGATGTTCGCGGTGCCGTTGCCGGTCATGAGCCGGTTGTTGTCGTTGACGTGGTTGAGACCGAGGACGTGGCCGACCTCGTGGCCGAAGGTCCATTGCGTCGCACCCTGCGCGACCACTGCGCCCGGCCGCCCGTCCGGATGAGCGGCGCACCCGTTGAACGGCGGGTCCGTCGTCCGGACGAAGTAGACCACGACGTCGTTCGGGCCCGCGTTGTTCCGGTTGGCATAGAGCTGGTTCTGTTCGGCCGTGGTTCGCCCGCGTACGCACTCGCCGACATCGAGGTCGTTGAGAGCGGGCAGGTTCAGGTTCTCGGTGGACGCGTGCTGCACGTGGACGCCGACCGTGCCGTACACCTCGCGCATCCGCTGCAGCACCGTGCCCACCGCGACGTTCGGAGTGGTGAGGACCTTGGTGTGCACCCGGACCGTCGGTACCCGCGCCCACCACTTGTGCCAGAGAGCGTTGTCCGTGCCGCAGACGAACGTGTCGATGCGGTCCGGCCCCCAAGACGTCGCGGCGGGCCCACTGGTGAGGACCCCGCCGAGACTCTCCCAACCGGACCAGCCGTTCTGGTACCACTTGTGCCACATCGCGTTGTCGTTGCCGCGGACGAAGACATCCAGCCGCCCCGATGCCCAGGACGAGACGTCGGGAGAGCTGGTGAGCACGCCGCCGAGGCTCTCCCAGCCCGACCAGCCGTTCTGATACCACTTGTGCCACAACGCGTTATCCGTACCACGCGCGAATACATCGAGCCGCCCGGACGCCCAGGACACCGCTGCTGGGTCACTGGTGAGGACTCCGCCGAGGCTCTCCCAACCGGACCAGCCATTTTGATACCACTTGTGCCACAACGCGTTATCCGTACCACGGACGAAAACATCCAACCGACCCGCCGACCACGCCGCCACCGCCGGCCCACTCGTCAGCAAACCACCCAGGCTCTCCCAACCCGACCAGCCATTTTGATACCACTTATGCCACAACGCGTTATCCGTACCACGGACGAAAACATCCAACCGACCCGCCGACCACGCCGCCACCGCCGGCCCACTCGTCAGCAAACCACCCAGGCTCTCCCAACCCGACCAGCCGTTCTGATACCACTTATGCCACAACGCGTTATCCGTACCACGCGCGAACACGTCGAGCCGCCCGGACGCCCAGGACGCCACCGCCGGATCGCTTGTCAGAGTTCCACCGAGGCTTTCCCATCCAAGCCAAGTCATCGCGACCTACCCCTCATTGGAGCCGGTATTACCCCTCCCATGGTCGCCGACCGTGAATTGGTCGCTACCCGCACCGTGACCTGTTCACTCGAAAAGATGCAGGCCGCTTATCGCATGCCAATAATGAATTCATGACAAGAGCGCGAACATCGCCGGGGGAAATGTTTAGAATTGAAGAAGCAATCGGCGAACCGCGCCCTTTCGGGCGCTTCGTGGGGACTAACTACTCTATTGGGTCAGCTGTCTCGCCACTATGCTGACCGGGTCCGGGCCGGGGTCGGCAGCGTGTCCCGCGACCAGCCTGGCCGCCCCAAGCCCCCCGGGACTGACCCGGCGTCGGCTCGACGCGCTCGGAACACTGCTTCGAGCCGCGCCTCACGCACCCCGGACACGAAGAAGCCCAGGCCACCTGGCCTGGGCTTGTGCTCCCCCGCTTGGACTCGAACCAAGAACCCTCCGGTTAACAGCCGAATGCTCTGCCAGTTGAGCTACAGGGGATTGTGCTCCGCACCGGCCGGATCGCTCCGACCGATGAGAGAACTTTAGCCCATGCCCTCCGGGCGCCGCACACCCACCCCCACTTTCGGCGGCGACTCGTCAAGCTCGCGTTTTGAGGGACAATGACAGCCGGAGCAAGATCGAACGGGAGGCGTGGACTCGGATGAAGATGTTCCTGCTGGGTGCGGCCGCGGGCTACGTGTTGGGCGCGAAGGCCGGCCGGGGACGGTACGAGCAGATCGTGCGGACCTACCGCAAGATCGCTGACCACCCCATGGTGCAGGGCGCCGCCGGGGTCGCTCGCGCCAAGGTCGGTGAGACGTTCGGGCGGTCTTCGCAGCGCTAAATCGGACTGAAGGGGCCCTTCGCCGCATGTGACGCGGCGAAGGGCCCCTTCACCGCGTCTGACGAGGGGAAAGTCCCCTTCAGCCCACGACGGCGACCACGAAGACCCGCCGGAACTCGAACCAGGTGGTCCCGTCGGGGCGCGGCGGGTAGGCCTCGTCCAGCTTGCGGGCGATCTGCGCGCGGAAGTGGTCCCAGTCGTCCCCGGGGAGGGCCTCCTTCACCGGCCGCAGCGAGGTGCCCGTGATCCATTCGAGCACGGCGTCCTCGCCGGTCAGGCGCTGCAGATACGTCGTCTCCCAGGCGTCGACGGCGCACCCCGCGTCGGCGAGCAGGTTCCCGTAGCCGAGCGGGCTGTCGACGGCCTCGTTCTCCCTCAGGACGACGTCGGCGAGGCGCGGAGCCCACTCCTCGGTACGCGCGAGGGCGCGGACCAGGGCGTGCGAGGGGGCGTCGAAGTTGCCGGGGACCTGGAACGCGAGTGTCGCCCCGGACGGCAGGCGGTCCACCCAGCGCCGGAGCAGGACACGGTGCTCAGGGACCCACTGGAGCACCGCGTTCGAGATGACCACGTCGGTGTCCGGCTCGGGCACCCAGTCGTTGACGTCCAACACCCTCGCGTCGACACCTCGCGAGCGCGCGGCCTCGACCATTTCGGGGGAACTGTCGCTCGCCTCGATGATCGCGTCCGGCCAGCGTTCCGCCAGGCCGGCGGTCAGATTCCCGGGTCCGCAGCCGAGGTCGGCGACCCGGCGGGGCTTCTCGGCCGGTATCCGCGCGATGAGGTCGTGGAACGGCCTGGCCCGCAGGTCGGCGTAGTCGAGGTACTTGACCGGATCCCACATGGCGCCTCCCAGCGATACAGTACGAGCGTACTGCTAGCCGCGGGGCTTGGCCAGTTTCTCCGCCGCTTCCTCGGCGATCGCCGTGATCACGTCGACGTCGGTGCCCGGATCGGGCCGCACCTGCAGCACCGTGCCGTCCTGACCGGGGACCTTGCGCTCGACGAACCACGCTCCCCCGGTCCCGAGGTCCTTGCGGTGCCGCCCCCGGATCGAGCCGTCGACACGCTGCCGGATCAGGATCGGGACCTTGCCCGGCCGGTCGAGCTTGAACCGCACAGGGGCCTTGTCGGCCAGCAGTACGGCCTTCCCCGCTGTCCCGGTCTCCTCGGATTCGGTGAGGGTGAGCGCGCCGTCGGACCACGCCGCCTTGCCGACCAGATGCCAGCCGACCCGGCGCGGGCCGGGGACCCACAGGCCGAGCGCCGTGACGAGCAGGTACCCGCCGCCCTCGACCGCCGCGCTCCCGACGACGTGCTCGCCGTCGTCCAGCGAACCGTCGAAGTCCGCGGGGACACGGTCACCCAGCAGGTGACGCAGCCAGCCCATGCTCAGTCCAATCCGCCGATGGCCTGTTCCTTCAGCGCCTTCCGGTACTGCTCCAGCGCGACGAGGTCGCCGAACAACGCGCGGTAGTCGTCCGGCGCCTCGACCGGGGAAAGCCGCTGGAGTTTCGACTTGATCTCGTTGATCTGACGGCCGATCAGGCTTTCCTGCACCGCCGCGAACTGCGCGGAGATGTAGCGCGAGTCGACCTCGCCCTTGGCGCGCAACGGTTCCACCGAAAGCTCGCTGAGCACCCGCCGCACCGTCCCCTGTGGACAATGCGGGGCGGCCGCGTCGAGCAGGGCGGGCCCGGTCAGCCCGGAACCCGCACCCCCGGCGGCCAGCAGCGCCTTGTGGACGGCGACGTAAACCGGATGGGTGAACGCTTCCTCGGGGAGCGAGTCGTACTCCGCCCCGGCGAGCATCGGCTGCTGCAGGGCCGCCTTGAGCGCTTCACGCTGCGCGATGAACCGCGGATCGCCGGGAGCGGGCCTCGGCAGGTCCTCCTCCGCGGCGGCGGCGGTGGCCGCCGGGGCGTTCCGGCGGGTGTCGACGGCGGTGGAGCGTTTCGCCGAGGCACCCGCGCTGCCGCGGACCCGGTTCACCACCTGCGCCGCGTCCTGCCAGCCGACCCACCAGGCGAGTTTCGACGCGTAGCCGTCACGGCTGGCGCGGTCCTTGATGCCCGCGACCATCGGGACGGTCTTCTGCAGCGCCGCGACCTGACCGTCGACGGAGTCGAGGTCGAAGGCCTTGAGCATGCTCTTGATCGCGAACTCGAACAGCGGGATCCGCCGCGCGACCAGATCGCGCACCGCGGTGTCACCCTTGGCGAGCCGCAGCTCGCAGGGGTCCATGCCGTCGGGGGCGACCGCGATGTAGGTCTGCCCGGCGAAGGTCTGATCGCCCTCGAAAGCCTTCAACGCCGCCTTCTGGCCCGCTTCGTCACCGTCGAAGGTGAAGATCACTTCGCCGCGGAAGGCGTCGTCGTCCATCATCAGCCGGCGAAGCACCTTCATGTGGTCCTCGCCGAACGCCGTTCCCGACGACGCGACGGCCGTCGGAACCCCGGCGGCGTGCATCGCCATCACGTCGGTGTAGCCCTCGACCACGACGACCTGGTGCCGCTTCGCGATCTCGCGTTTGGCCAGGTCGAGGCCGAACATGACCTGTGACTTCTTGTAGATCGGCGATTCCGCGGTGTTCAGGTACTTCGCCGAGACCCGGTCGTCGTCGTACAGGCGCCGCGCGCCGAACCCGACCACCTCGTTGCCGACGTCGCGGATGGGCCAGAGCAGCCGCCGGTTGAACCGGTCCATCGGCCCGCGCTGCCCTTCCTTGGCCAGTCCGGCCGTGAGCAGTTCCTTGACCTCGAACCCGCGGTTGAGCAGGTGCTTGGTGAGCTTGTCCCAGCCGGCGGGCGCGTACCCGCAGCCGAACGTCTGCGCGGCGGCCGCGTCGAAACCCCGTTCGGACAGGAAGTCCCGCGCCGTGCGCGCGTCCGGGGTGAGCAGCTGCTCGGCGTAGAACTCCTGGGCGGCGCGGTGCGCTTCGATCAGCCGGGCGCGGGTGCCGCGATCGCGCTGGACGCTTCCGCCGCCGCCTTCGTAGGTCAGCCGGAACCCCGCGCGATCCGCGAGCCGCTCGACGGCTTCCACGAAGGAGATCAGGTCCATCTTCTGGATGAACTTGATCACGTCGCCGCCCTCGCCACAGCCGAAGCAGTGGAAGGTGCCGTGGGTGGGGCGCACGTTGAACGACGGGGTCTTCTCGTTGTGGAACGGGCAGAGGCCCTTCAGGCTGCCGCCACCGGCGCTGCGCAGCGCCACATAGTCGCCGATGACCTCGTCGATCCGGTTGCGCTCGCGCACCTCCGCGATGTCGCTATCCCGAATCCGTCCTGCCACGCCTCCACTCTAGGCCGTGTCCGGGCAAGGCCGGTCGATGGGCCACCGCGACCGGAACACCTTTGACCTTCCCCTCACTTGCCCTTCCCCCGGACCGCCGTGCGGCACACTCGGGTTATGAGCACCGCACTGGACGAACTCGCCGGGAAGTTCGCCACCCTGCGTCCCCACCTGGTGTCGGTCGCCTACCGGCTCACCGGCGCGCTGACCGACGCCGAGGACGCCGTCCAAGAGTCCTGGCTGCGGCTGAGCGGCCTCGACGAGCAACGCCGTTCGGCCATCGAGGACCACAAGGGCTGGCTGACCACCGTCGTCAGCCGGATCTGCCTGGACCGGCTGCGGTCGGCGGTGGTCCGCCGCGAGCGGTACGTGGGCGAATGGCTGCCCGAGCCGGTCCTCGGCCCGCTGGGCACACCGCCGTCAGAGGACCCGCTGGCCATCGCCGTCCGCGACGACGGCATGCGGATGGCGGCGATGGTGGTCCTCGACCGGCTGACCCCGGAGCAGCGCGTCGCGTTCGTCCTGCACGACGCGTTTTCGGTGCCGTTCGGCGAGATCGCCGAAATCCTGGGCTGCACCGCGGAAGCCGCGCGCCAGCACGGTTCCCGCGGCCGCCGGGCGCTCGCCGACGCCGATCCGCCGCCCCGGACGGTGCTGGCCGAGCAGCAGCGGATCATCGAGCGGTTCATGACCGCGATGCTCACCGGCGACATCCAGGCGGTGGCCGAGGTCCTGCACCCGGACGTCGTCCTGGTCGGCGACGGCGGCGGCAAGGCGCGCACGGCGGTGCACACGGTCACCGGGTTCGACAAGGTCACCCGGCTCTTCCAGGGACTCATGCGGATGTACGACCCGGCCGGGATCGAGCAGGCGAGGCTCGCGCTGGTCAACGGCGACCTCGGGCTCTACATCCCGCCGCAGGCCGCTTCGGCGGGGTACCGGGCGCTGGACGAGCACGTCAACGCGTTCGTCGTCCACGACGGGAAGATCGTCGCGATCTACGACATGGCGAACCCGGACAAGCTCACCACCGCGCGGTCCCGCGCCGGCAGCTGATCAGGGAAGCGGGATCCGGCAGGCGTCGCCCGAGGTGAACCCCTGCGCGGTGATGTCGAGCGCGCTGTTCATCCGGGCACGCATGTTCTCGAGCCCGATCTGGTAGGTCAGCTCGATGACGCCCTTGCGGCCGAACTCGCGTTCCAGCCCGGCGACCTGCTCGTCGGTGACGGTCACCGGGCTCGCGGTCATCGCGTCGGCATAGGCGAGCGCGAGCCGTTCCTGCTCGGTAAAGGCGGGCGACTTCGCGTAGTCGTCGATCTTCTTCAGCCGTTCGATGTCGAGCCCCTCGTGCATCTGCAGCATGGTCCCGAAATCGATGCACCACGCGCAGCCGAGCTGCGTCGCGACCCGGTACACGGCCAGCTCGCGCACGTTCGGCGGCAGGGCCTTGCTGGCCTTCTCGACCAGCATTTCGTGCAGCCCGCTCGCGCGAAGCAGGGCCGAGTGGTGCGCCGAGACCGCCAGCGGCTCGGGCACGGCACCGAAGCGCTTCCCGGCGAACTTGTAGAACAGCTTCAGCATGAAGCCGGCTTCGGTGGTCTTGACGGCGGGAATGCGCGGCATGGTGTCCTCCTCGGTGCGATTTGCGGTCGGAAGGTGGACGAGACGGTCCGCGAGGACGTGACAGTGACGCGCGCCACGCGCCCGGAAGGGGCCGCGATTTAGCCTTTTCGCCGGAACCCCCATTCGATCAACAAAGGTACGCTTACTCTCGGCAATTCCTTCGATACAACCGATGCCGACACATCGGGCTCTTCGGCGACCCCTCCGCACCATCCCACCGGAGGAAACACATGGACCGTCCGATGCTCGCCGTCGAAGATCCCGCGACCGGACAGCGGATCACGACCGTCCCGGACGCCGGGCCCGTCGATGTCGACAAAGCGGTACGGGCCGCGTCCCGTGCCTGGCCCGCCTGGCGCGCCACCGACCGGCACGCGGCGCTGGCTTCGTGCGCCGTCGTCGTCGAGGAGGCCGCGGCGGTGCTGGCGCCCGTGCTGACCGAGGAGCAGGGAAAACCGCTTCGGGAAGCCAAAGCCGAGTTCGCCAGGGCGGCGGCACGCTTCCGGTACTTCGCCCGGCTGAGACTCGAACCGCAGATCGTCGGTGATGGCCCGGTCGCCGCGATCACGCCGTGGAACTTCCCCGTGCAACTGGCCGCCGCGAAGCTGGCGCCCGCGTTCGCCGCGGGGAACACGGTGGTGCTCAAACCGTCGCCGCGGACCCCGCTCACCACCCTGCACCTCGGCCGGATGCTGGCGGAGGTGCTGCCGCCGGACGTCCTGACCGTGCTCACCGGGCAGGATCCGCTGGGCGAGCGCCTGGTCGCCCACCCCGGGATCCGGAAGGTCGACTTCACCGGCTCCGTCCCCACGGGGAAGCACGTCGCCGCCGCGACCGCGCCCGGTTCGAAACGGCTGGCGCTGGAACTGGGCGGCAACGATCCCGCGATCGTCCTCCCCGGCACCGACCCCGCCGTCATCGCGAAACGGCTGTTCTGGAGCGCGTTCGCCAACTGCGGGCAGATCCGCGTGGCGGTCAAACGGGTCTACGCCGTCGGGTCCGCGTACGACGGCGTCGTCGAGGCACTGTCGGCCTTCGCGGAAACGGTCGTCGTCGGCGACGGCCGGACGCCCGGAACGCAGCTCGGCCCGGTGAACAACCGCCCGCGGTACGACCACGTCATCGAACTCACCGAGGAAGCGCGGGCGGACGGGGCACGGCTCGTCACCGGCGGGCGGCTCGACGGGCCCGGGTACTTCTTCGCCCCGGCGATCCTCGCCGGGGCGCACGACGGGATGCGGGTGGTGCGCGAGGATCAGTCGGGCCCGGTGCTGCCGATCGTGCGATGCTCCACAGTGGACGAAGCCGTCGGGCTGGCCAACGCCACGCCGTCGGGCTTGTCCGGGTCGGTGTGGGGCCCGGACGAGGAGCGCGCCGCCGGAATCGCGGCGCGGCTCGGCTGCGGGACGACGTGGGTCAACGAGCACGTGACCGATCGCGAGAGCGTCAGGGGGTGATCGTCCGGACGTCCCAGACCCAGACCCCGTCGACGAACTCGGCGGGCTTCCGCAGCAGCAGGTCCACCGTGGCCCGGAGCGCGTCCTGGTGTTCGCGCGGGATCAGCACGAGCACGTCGGCGTTCCAGTACCGCAGGTCTTCCAGCGCCTGCACCCGTTGCGATTCGGTGATCGTCGCGGGCACGCCGGTCTGCTTGATCTGGTCGAAGATGATCGACGTCGGCCGCTGGATGGCGCCGTAGCGGCCGCGTTTGTCGTCCGGGCCGCTCGGCCCGACGAAATAGCCCTCGGGCATCGAATAACCGAGGCCCGCGTCGATCTGCCAGTGCAGCGGCTCGGATTCGCCGGAACTCGGCAACGGCACGGGCACCACGGTCCCGCCGGGTGCCACGTAGGTCCGCCAGGTGCCGTCGGCGAGGAACCTCGGTGTCGGCGGGCGGTCCTTCACGATCAGTTGCGTCGGCGCGATCGGCAGCAGGACCGCGATCACGACGCCGATCCACACCAGCCGCAACGGGAATCGCCGCTCCCCCGGCACTTCGGGCAGCTTCGACGCGACCGTGTAGACGCGCTCGGTCGCCAAGGCCAGCAGGGCGCCGATGAGCGGGATGCAGCCCATCGCGAGCCGGGATTCCAGCAGCGATTCGAACAGCGGCAGTTCCGACAGGAGTTTCCACGGCCCCGGGATGCCGGTTTCTTCGTGCACCACGACGAGTTGCACGCCGAGCGAGAGCCAGGCCATCACGAACATCGAGATCGCCAGCGCCCGCGCGAACACCTCACGCCACAGCCAGACGGTGATGACCACCATCAGCACGATCAGCGGCCAGCCGAAGAAGGCGTTCTCCTCGGTCCGGTTCATCGACACGTCCGCCGCGGCCTGCGGCTGCCCGGCGACCGACTGCGTCGCGAACCGGGTGAACGCGGCCGTGTCGTTGCCGACGGCGCCGTGCTCGATCGCCTGGTAGCTCTGCGGGCCGAAGAACTGCCACCACAACGGGAACGCGCACAGCACCAGCGCCACGAGGACCCCGATGCCGACGCCCTTCCCGAGCGGTTTCGCCATCGGCGGGAACTCGCGGTAGTTCGTCGCGAAGTAGGCGATGGCGAAGATCGCGAACGCCATCGCGAAGATCAGCAGCGGCTCTTCGCCGAGGAAGATCTGATACGCCGCCAGGAGGCCGAGGAAGATCCCGTTGCGGACCGGGCGTTCACCGCGCGCGATCTTGAAGACCAGCAGTGCGATGAACGGCAGGACGAACCACGCGACGAAGTTCGGGTGCGCGTTGCCGTGCGAGATCATCGGCGGGGCGAATCCGACGAAGGCGCCGCCGATGGCCGCGCCGACCCGGTGGGTGACCAGATGCCGTGAGAAGACCCAGTACCAGGCCGCCGCCGTGCCGGCGAGACCGCCGGTGAGCGCGATCGCCCAGGTGACCGTCGGCCCGAAGGTGAGCGTGATCGGCGAAAGCGGGATGCCGATGCCGAGCATGGCCGTGTTGGCCATCAGGTTCACGCCGAGCGGATGGTTCTGGAAGTGCGACGAGAGCGGATTCCTCAGGTGCAGCACGTTGTCCGCGGTGACGGAGAAGAACCACTCCCACAGGTTCTGGTCCGAAGCGCTGTTCCAGAGGTAGCCCTCTTTGAGATCGAGCCAGAGCCCGTTGTAGAGCAGGAAAGCGAACAGCACGAAGCTGCCCATGATGGCGGCGTCGACGGCGGCGAACCGGCGAGGTCTCGTGGGAGTCTCTTCGGCCTCCACGGCCGCCGCCTCAGCCTGGAAAAGGCTCACTGACCATCCTCACGGCTCGACTACGCGGGCGAGAAAGTAGATCACACCCGTCGAGGCATGCCTCACGAGCAGAAGGAAGGGACGATCGACGGCGACCTCGAGAGGTTCGTCGACCATGATCGACGTCAGCCGCATCAGCACCGCCGTCGCGGCGGCGCCTTCGAGGCCCTGTTCGTCGATGCGGAGCACGGACTGGTGGACGACCTCCGACACTTCGAGCCGGTCGTCGTCGGCGAGCCCGGTGAGATCGGCGCGGGCGGTGAACATCGTCCGGACGCCGAGTTCCTGCAGTTTCGCCGTCAGCGGGCTGTCGACGTCGAGGTCGAGTTTCGGCAATGACAGGGCGAGCGTCTTGGACCGCGTGTTCTCCAGCAGCCGCGCCAGCTTGCCCGCGTCGAGTTCGGCGTCGTCGAGATCGCCGTCCGGCAGCAGGATGGTCGCCTCCACCCCGCCCTCGGCGCCGAGGCGGACGACCTGCCAGCCGTCCTCGTGGGTGTGGTCGAGCTGTTTTTCGAGCCACATCGTCGGCACCGTACGGGTACCGGACGGCGCGTGGAAGTCCGCGGGCGCGGTGTTGTCACGCGAGAACGGATTGGTCCAAGCGGTTTTGAGATACAGCGCGTTGACGATCGCGGCGACGGTGTCCGGCGCGACGGTCCCCGGCTTCAGCAGTTCGGGGATCAGCTCGCGGGTGGCCTCGGCGACGTCGGCGTTGATCAGCCGCCGCGCGGCTTCCGGATCGTCGCCGAACGGGGCGCTCGCCACCTTGCCGCCCGGCCAGGCGGCCAGTTCGGCACGGAAAGAGTCCTCGATCGGGAGCCCGTCCCAGGCCCAGAGCGTGTTCGCGACCGCGAGTTCGGGGCCGTCGTCGAGCAGCGACGAAGCCTTGCCCAGCAGGTCGGCGAGCTCGTCCGGGTCGCCGAGCAGCGCGATCAGTTCTTCTCTGGTCTTCCCCTTGGCGGCCTGCGTCACCAGGCCGAGCGCGCTCGCGATCGAGTACGGCGAGAAGCACGCGTTCTCCGCGCGGCTCGCCAATACCCGATAGAGGTCCAGACCAAACCGGAGGTGGCTTTCGACAGCGCCCATGCCGCAGACCGTACCGTGCACGGGCCTGTCCGTCTCCTGTCCGAAAGTTCCGTTCAGGTGGCTCGGGTGGTCGTGAGTGACGATTCGGGCTAGTGAGGGGCAGGGCGAACGTGTCTTGGCCGTGGACGCGTCGCGAAAGTCGCGTTCGCAACGGTCAAGGTTGCGAAAGTGCCGTTCTCAACGCCTGTCCCGTGGCTTCCCTCTGTACCGACACCTCACCACCACACCGATGTCGCGAAAGTGGCTTTCGCGGACGTCCGATGTCCCGAAAGTGGCTTTCGCGACACCCTGACCACCACACAGGCAACCGATCACCCGGCTGTCGTGACCGGACCGCCCACGAACACGACACGTTTGCCCTTCTCGTCAATAGTGAGGGGTAGGGCAAAGGTGACGTCGTGTCCGAACCCAAGGTGAGCGAAGGCGTAACTCGCGTGATCGGGAACGGATCTCGCGTGCTCGGACAGCGAACTCCGTGAACGTCACCCGATCACGCGAGATCCGCCCCCCAAGAGAACCCGAAACCCCACTCACGACCACCCAGACCCACGACTCAGCCGTGGCGGCCCGTGTGCCAGGCGTGCCACGCGTAGGCCTGCGCGTCGGTGAGCGACGCCACCTGGTCGACGACCACGCGCAGGCGGGCCGCGTCGTCCGCGGCGGCCTCCCACGCGGGCAGGAACAGGCCGTCCAGCGCGTCCGGGGCGCGGCGGCACAGCGCGTCGACCAGTTCGGCGAGCGTCTGGCGCTGGCCGTCCTGCATCGCGAGGCGCCGCCTGTCGCTCATCACGTACCTCAGCGCGAGCGCCTTGAACAACGCGACCTCGGCCGCGACCTGCTCCGGGATGACCAGTTGCGCGGCATAGCGGCGCAACGGCCCCTCGCCGTGCACCTTGCGCGTCGCGCCGACGACCGCCGTCGCGAACCGGCCGACCAGTTCGCTCGTCAGCCGCTTCAGCGCGACCTGTGCCTTCAGTGATCCGTCGAGGCCCGGTTCGGTGAGCGCCGCGACCACGGGCAGGTCGAGCAGCTCCTTCGCCGCACCCTCCAAAGTGGACTGCGACTGGTGCGAGAACCGGCGCGCCGCCTCGGCCACCGCCGCGCGTTCCTCGGCGTCGGCCAGTACCCGCAACGAAATCCGGCCCGCCAGCACGCCGTCCTCGACGTCGTGCACGGAGTACGCGACGTCGTCGGACCAGTCCATGATCTGCGCTTCCAGACAGGTCCGGCGGTCCGGCGCGTTCTCGCGGACCCAGGCGAAGACCTCGGCGTCGTCGGTGTAGACGCCGTACTTCGGATTGCCCTCTTCACGCTGCCACGGGTACTTCGTCGACGCGTCGAGGCAGGCGCGGGTGAGGTTCAGCCCGCCGACGGCCCCGCCTTCGAGCAGGACCTTGGGCTCCAGCCTGGTCAGGATCCGCAACGTCTGCGCGTTGCCTTCGAAGCCGCCGCACGGCTGCGAGACCTCGTTCAGCGCGCGCTCGCCGTTGTGCCCGAACGGCGGGTGCCCGATGTCGTGCGCGAGCCCGGCGGTGTCCACCAGATCCGGGTCCGCGCCCAGCTCGTCCGCGATCCCCCTGCCGATCTGCGCGACCTCCAGCGAATGCGTCAGCCGGGTGCGCGGTACCCCGCTGACCTCGGCACCTTCACCCGGGCCGACCACCTGGGTCTTGCCTGCCAGCCGCCGCAGGGCCGCCGAGTGCAGCACCCGCGCGCGATCACGGGCGAAGGCGCTCCGCCCGTCTTCGGCGCCCTCCAGCGCCGCGCCCTTGGGCCGCTCGGGCAGCAGGCGCGCCCTGTCGGCCTCGGTGTAGGTGTCACTCACCCGTCCAGCTTATGCGTGATCACCGACACTTATCGCCGCGTCAGACCTCGCCGGTACCGAACAGAGTGTCCGCCGGGGACTTCGTGAGCCGATAATAAAGCAGCGCGCCCGTCTCGCGGACGATGTAGCGCGCCTGCGTCTCGCGGGTCTGCACCACCGGGCCGCGATGGGTGGGCGAGGTCCACGTCTCCAGGCCGACGTCGTCGGCCATGATCCGGGCACGGAAGGAGTGCCACGGGTCGCTGACCAGCACCGCGGTCTTCCAGCCCCGTTTCTGCACCTGCTCGGCGACGGCGCGCAGGCTGCGCAGGGTGTCGCTGCCCTCACCGACCGGCAGTGTCGCGGAGACGGGCACGCCACGTTTGCGCAGCCACTGCGCGCCGGCCTGTGCCTCGGTGTAGTTGTCGTCGGCCTTCTTGCCGCCCGCGGTGACGATCGTCTTGGCGACGCCCTGGTCGTACAGCGTCTTCGCCTTGGCCAGCCGGGACTCGAAGATCCCCGACGGCCTGCCGTTGTACTGGGCCGCGCCGAGCACCACGATGACGTCGGCCTGATCGCGCACGTCCTCCCGCGCGACCTGCCAGACCCGGAACGCGGTCCCGCCGATGACCGCGACGACGATCAGCAGGAACCCCGCCACGGTCCGGCGCACCCAGTTCGCGCGAGTGGGCTTGGTCCGTTCGGCGGTACTCACGGGGGTGATTCTCGCAGAGCGGCGAGACGATCTCAGAGCCAGCCGTGCTCTTCCGCGAGCCGCACCGCCTCGGCCCTCGTCCTCGCCCCGGTCTTGCCCATCGCGGCCGAAAGATGGTTGCGCACGGTGCCTTCGGAAAGGTGCAGCGCCCGGGCGATGTCGGCCACCGTGCTGCCGTCCCCGGCCGCTTTGAGGACGTCGCGCTCGCGTCCGGTGAGCGGGCTCGCGCCGGTGGCGAGCGACTCGGCGGCGAGCGCCGGATCGACCACCTTGAGTCCACTGTGGACCCTTCGGACGGCGTCGACGAGCTGCTCCGGCGGGGCGTCCTTGACCACGAATCCCGCGGCGCCCGCCGCCATCGCCCGCGCGAGATAGCCGGGTCTGCCGAAGGTGGTGCAGATGATGATCCGGCACGACGGCAGCGCGCCGTGCAGCTCGGAGGCGGCTTCGAGGCCGTCCTTTCCCGGCATCTGGACGTCGAGCAGCGCGACGTCCGGCGTCGTTTCCTTCGCCTTGGCGAGCACTTCGTCCCCCGAGCCGATCTGCGCGACCACCTCGATGTCGGATTCGAGACCGAGGACGGTGGCCAGTGCCCCTCGCACCATGGCCTGGTCGTCGGCGAGCAGGACCCGGATCACGCGCAGCCTCCAGCGGGTTCGGTGAGCGGCGCACGCGCACCGCTCCGCACGGCGGATTCCGGTACCTCCGCGCGGACGAGCCATCCTCCCGCAGAAGGCGCCGTCGCGGTCAAGGTCCCACCGACCGCGGCCAGCCTTTCGGTGAGCCCGCGCAGGCCGTTCCCCGCCGTCACCTCGCCGCCGTCGCCGTCGTCCTCGACTTCCAGCCAGGTCTTGCCGAAGCGGACCTTCACCCGCTTCGCCCCGGAATGCCGGAGCACGTTGGTGACCGCCTCCCGCAGCACGTAGCCGAAGGTCCGCTGCAGGGCGGGATCGACGTTGTCCACCGCGTGCGGCAGATCCGCGTCGATCTCGGCGGCCCTCAGCGCCGCCCGCGCCCCGGCGATCTCCGCCGACAGCGACACCTCGCGATATTCGGAGACCGTGGCGCGGATGTCCGAGAGGGCGCTGCGGGTCAGGCTCTCGACCTCGCTGATCTCCTGCAGCGCGCGGCTGTCGTCCTTGCCGCTCTCCAGGATCCGGCGGGCGAGCCCGGCCTTGACCGTGATGGTGGTGAGGCTGTGGCCGAGGATGTCGTGCAGGTCCCTGGCCAGGCGCTCCCGTTCGCCCGCCACCGCGAGCGTCGCGATCTCCCGGTTCGCCGCCTCCAGCTTCCGCACCGCGCGGACCAGGTTCGCCATGAAGAACATCGCCGCCGTGATCGAGGTGACCGCCACCAGATCGCCGAAGTCGTCCTTCCCGATGGCCAGGTGCACGCCCAGCACCACCAGGAGGGCGCCACCGTCCAGGATCACCGCCCACGCCGGAGGCAAGGTGAAGGACAGCACCGCCGTCGCGTAGATCAGGATGTACGGGTTGTTGTCGTGCAGGAAGACCAGGACCAGGCCGATGAGCAGCATCAGCACCGAGAAGGTGTAGGTCGTCTTCCGCAGGGAAGGCCGCAGGCTGAGCGGGAACAGCACGTAGCAGGCGCCGTACACGACCAGGAGAGCGATGATCACCAGCTCTTTCCCCGTCGCCCCGTCGGTGAACAGCTCGACCGCGGCCGGGACGAAACTCGGCAGGATGAAGGCGATGCCGAGGATCGCCCACCGCCCCGGCCGGGGCCCCCTCCCGGTCCTCGGCGGCATGTCCGACCACCAGTTCTCACGGCTGTTCAAGCCCGTCGTAACCCTGCCCGGGTAGTCGCTCACCGGTTCACCCTTTTCTCAGACCCGCGCACTGTCCTTACGGTAACGCCTGATCACCAGCGCCCCGAGGACCAAGGTCCACGCCGCCAGCACACCGAGCGCCGCCGTGAAGCTCACCGTGAGATGGTCGGTGACGACCGGGCGGACCAGCTGGATCAGCCAGTACGTGGGCGTCGCCTGGGCGAGGTCGGCCATCCACGACGGCATCCCGTCGATCGGGATCCACATGCCGCCGAGGAAACCCATGCCCATCATCACGATCATGTTCATCGGCTGCATCGACTCCGGCGTGCCGAACTGGCCCAGCAGCAGCCCGAGCAGCACCAGCGGGATCGCGCCGAGCCAGATGCCCAGCACCAGCCGCAGCCAGCCCGCGGCGTCGAGGTGGACACCCTGGACCAGGACGCCGACCAGCGGAACGAGGAGCAAGGACGGAAGCGCGACGAGCATCGCCGACAGCGCCTTGCCGCCGAGGTAGCCGGTGCCGGTCAGCGGGGTCAGCCGCAGCTGACGCTGCCAGCCCGTGGACCGCTCGATGGCCAGTTTCGCACCGCTCGTCATCGCGGCGGAGAAGGTGCCGAAGGCCATCATGTTGACCATGATCACCCCGGAGATGTTCACGTCGGCGGAGCCGAAAACGTTGGCCTGCAACAGGAACATCAGCACCGGGAAGGCGACGGCGAAGAGCACGAACCGCGTCGAACGGAAGGTGCGGACGATCTCGGTCTTGAGAAAGGTCGGGTTCATCGGACGGGTTCCTCGGTCTTGTCGGTCGAGTCGGTCGTCAGGGAAAGGAAGGCGCCTTCGAGGCCGATGGCGCTGATCTCGATGTCGTGCGCCTCGGGCACGCGGGTCAGCAGCGCCCGCAGCGTCGCGTCGGAATCGGAAGTCGAGATGGCGGCGCGGCCACCGCGGAGCTCGAAACCGGTGACCGCGGGCAGCCCCGCGATCACCGGCTCCGCCGCCGCGGGCACCACCGCGCGGACCGTGCGTCCCCCTGCCAGCGCACGGACCTGCGCGACCGAACCGTCCGCGACGATCCGTCCCGACCGCATCAGCACGACACGGTCGGCGAACTCTTCGGCCTCTTCGAGATAGTGGGTCGCGAACAGCACCGTGCGACCGGAGTTCGTGTACTCGTACATGGACTTCCAGAACTCGCGGCGCGTGCCGACGTCCATCGCGGCGGTCGGCTCGTCGAGGATCAGCAGGTCGGGATCGCTGACCAGCGCGACCGCGAACCGCACGCGCTGCTTCTGCCCACCGGAAAGCCTGGTGGACCGCCGGTTCGCGATGTCCTCGATCCCGGCACGGCGCAACGCCTCGCGCACGGGCATCGGCTTGCGGTGCAACGCGGCGACCATGCCGACGGTCTCGGCGACCGTCAGATCCTCGACGAGCGCGCCGCCCTGCAGCATCGCGCCGATCATCCCGTCGCCGACCGCGTCACCCGGCTCGCGCCCGAAGACGGACACGGTGCCGCTGTCGGGCACGGTGAGGCCCAGGATCATGTCGACCGTGGTGGACTTGCCCGCGCCGTTGGGGCCGAGGAGCGCGACCACCTCGCCCGGCGCGATCGTGAGGTCCACGCCGTCGACGGCATGGACGTCGCCATAGTGCTTACGCAGGCCGGAAAGCCGTACCGCCGCCCCCGCGGTGATGTCTTGTTCTCGCATGCCTAGAGCTTGTCGCGCTCAGGCGTCTCGTCCGTGGGCCGCGCGTCACGACCTGGGGGTGACAGTTGTCAGGGGTGGCGCGCCGTGTGCGCCGTCCAGGGACGCTAGGTGTGGCGGCAGTGGGGTGGGAGGAACGCGACCTTCACTCCTTTCCCGAGTACGTGAAGGCCTCCTTCACTACCTTCAGAGTAGGGAAGGAGGCCTTCACGGAGTCGGCAATCGCCACGTCCGCCCCAGGTGCTTCAGCAGCCACAGAGGCGGCGTGTGAAGGACCCCTTCCCTCGGCTCAGCCGAGGAAACGCGACCTTCACTCCTTTCAGTACGTGAAGGACCCCTTCCTTGCGTTAGGCGCAAGGAAGGGGTCCTTTACGTACTTCAGGCGACCAAGGGTGCCGGAGCGGAGTGGGCCGTCAGCAGCCGATCAGCCGGGCCGCCAGGTACGACTCGAGCTTGTCGATCGCGACCCGCTCCTGCGCCATGGTGTCGCGCTCCCGCACGGTCACCGCGAGGTCGTCGAGCGTGTCGAAGTCGACGGTGACGCAGAACGGCGTCCCGATCTCTTCCTGGCGCCGGTAGCGCTTGCCGATCGAGCCGGCGTCGTCGAAGTCGGCGTTCCAGTGCTTGCGCAGCATCGCCGCGACGTCGCGCGCCTTGGGCGTGAGATCGGCGTTGCGGGACAACGGAAGCACGGCGACCTTGAACGGCGCGAGCCGGTAGTCCAGCTTCAGCACGGCGCGCTTGTCGACGCCGCCCTTGGCGTTGGGGACCTCGTCCTCGTGGTACGCGTCGACCAGGAACGCCATCATCGAACGGCCGACACCGGCCGCGGGTTCGATGACGAACGGGCGGAACCGCTGCTTCGAAGCCTGGTCGAAGAACGACAGGTCGACGCCGGAGTGGTTCGAGTGCGTCGTCAGGTCGTAGTCGGTGCGGTTCGCGATGCCCTCGAGCTCGCCCCACTCCTGGCCCGCGTTGAACGCGAACCGGTACTCGATGTCGACGGTGCGCTTCGAGTAGTGGGAGAGCTTTTCCTTCGGGTGCTCGTAAAGGCGCAGGTTCTCCGGCTTGATGCCGAGGTCCTTGTACCAGTCGGTGCGCGCGTCGATCCAGTACTGGTGCCAGGTCTCGTCCTCACCCGGCTCGACGAAGAACTCCATCTCCATCTGCTCGAACTCACGCGTGCGGAAGATGAAGTTGCCCGGGGTGATCTCGTTCCGGAACGACTTGCCGATCTGGCCGATGCCGAACGGCGGCTTCTTCCGTGCGGTGGTCTGCACGTTGAGGAAGTTGATGAAGATGCCCTGCGCGGTCTCCGGACGGAGGTAGTGCACGCCCTCCTCGGACTCGACCGGGCCGAGGTAGGTCTTCAGCATCATGTTGAAGTCACGCGGCGCGGTGTATTCGCCCCGGTTGCCGCAGTTCGGGCACGGGACCTCGGACAGGTCGTCCTCGGTCACCTCCTTGCCCGTACGCGCGGAGAAGTCCTCCGCCAGCTGGTCGGCGCGGAAACGCTTGTGACAGGAGAGACATTCGATCAGCGGGTCGGTGAAGACGTCGAGGTGACCCGACGCGCTCCAGACCTGGCGGGGCAGGATCACCGAGGAGTCGAGGCCGACGACGTCGTCCCGGCTCTGCACGACGGTCTTCCACCACTGGCGCTTGATGTTGTCCTTGAGTTCGACCCCGAGCGGACCGTAGTCCCACGCCGACTTGGTACCGCCGTAGATCTCTCCACACGGGAAAACGAAGCCTCGACGCTTACACAGGCTGACGACGGTCTCAATGGTGTTCGCGGGCACTCCACGCTCCGAAGCATGCGGGGACGGTTAGGACTTGGAACGACAAGACTAACCGCAGGACCCCGCACGACCTCCGGCGAGGTTGGAACGGCTCAGGGCCGGCTGACCAACGAGGCGGTGACGATGCGGTTGTCCTCGTAGCCGTCGGTCCCGCCGACGTACTCGCCACCGCACGTGACCAGCACCAGCCGGTGCGGACCGTCCGGCCCGAACAGCTTCTCCGACTGCTCGGCCAGCTTCGTCTTGTGCACGGTGACGATCTCGCCGATCTTGTAGACCCACTTGCCGCCGTCGGTGTCGACGACGTTGACCTCCTGCCCGGTCTTGAGCCGCCACAGTTCGTCGAACGGGCCCTTCTTGCCCTTCCAGTTCACGTGCCCGGAAAGCAGGGACGCGCCCTGGTCGGCGCCCAGTTTCGAGCCCCACCAGGTGGCTTCGTCGAGACCCTCGGGGATGGGGAGGGTCCCGTCGGAAGTCAGTTCCTTGCGGATCAGTTTCGCCGTGCCGCCACCGGGCAGTTTGACCGTTCCGGGTGCCTGGCCCGTGTCCGCGGCGACCTCGGCCGTCTGCACCGCCGACGTGTTCGCCGCGTCCTGGGCCGCCGCGACGACCGGCTCACTCCTTCCGGTGAACACGAGCACCGCAATCACGGCCGCCACCACGAAAACCGCGGCGCCGGCGAGGATCCATCGCAGGCCGGGGCGTTTCTTCGGCTGCTCTCCGCCCGCCGCGCCGTCGTCGAACTGTCCCACCATCGGGTATTACTCCTTGCTCGCGTCAAGCCGCCGGAGCGGCCGGTGTCGCTAGACACGCGACGCGAGCCGACGCGGGTTGCATCGACTTCAGGCGGGCGGCCCGGAAACGGGGGTCGCGACGATGACCCGGTTGTCCCGGTAGCCGTCGGTCCCGCCGAGGTAGTCACCGCCGCAGGTGACCAGCACCAGCCGGTGCGGCCCGCCCTGGGCGAAGAGTTTCGCCGCCTGCGCGGGCAGATCGTTCTTGTGCACCGTGACGACCTCGCGCACGCGATAGACCCAGACCCCGCCCGCCGCGTCGCTGACGGCCACTTCCTGGCCTTCCCGCATCCGCCACAGCTCGTCGAACGGGCCTTTGGCGCCGCTCCAGTTGACGTGCCCGGAGATCAGCGCCGTACCGGCTTCGGCGCCGAGCCGGGCGCCCCACCACGCCGCGTCGCCGAGACCGCGCGGGATCGGGAGGACGCCGTCGGCGTTGACCTCGGAGCGGACGAGCTTCGCCGAGCCGCCTTCGGGCAGGCGGATGGTGCCGGGCCGCTGCCCGCGTTTCGAGGTGTCGGCGGGCAGTACCAAGGGAGCGCCGTCCTCCCCCGGCATGACCGCGGGTTCCGCGACCGGGACCGGGACCGCCGACTCCGGCGGGATCCAGGTCAGCACGACGACGCCCGCGGAAATGGCGAGCGCGGAGACGACGGCGGAGAGTCCCGCCAACCAGGTCCGCACGGGACCGCTACTTCTCCCGCGCCGGGACGGGCTTGCGACGGCGGTGCAGCAGCATGGCCGCGGCGCCGATCAGGATGCCGCCGCCCAGCAGCCCGAGCCCGACCACGGTCCGCGTCGAGCCGTCGGCCTGCGGCGGGATACCGCCTGCGGGCACCGTCCCCGGCACCGCGGGCTGTTCGGGGGCCGCGCCCGGCCCGGTGCCACCGGCGGGCTTCGCCACGAAGTTCTTCGGGATCGCGCAGCTCACGCCGCCGAGGACGATCGTCGTGCGGGCCTCGCGCAGGTCCTTGTTCGCCGCGTCGCGCACGTGCGTGACGATGTCCAGCTTCCAGCCCGCCACCGCGGTCACGTCGCCGTCGCGCCAGCCGCTCTGCCGGATGAGCTGGTCGAAGGCGGTCACCCGGGACACGGTCAGGTCGGAGGTCGTCTTGTCCTTGCTGAGGTTCTCGTTCTTGACGAACGACGGCGGCCCGAGCTTGAGTCCCTTGACGTCGACACCCGAAGCCCCGGACGGCCTGAGCGCGCCGGTCTCGTCCCGCACCCAGATCTTGCCCACGCTGGTCGAGGACGTCGTTTTGCCCGGCGCGGCGCAGTTGACCGCGCTCTTCGCGCCTTCGAGCACCAGCACCGTGTTGTCGGCGGGCTTCGTGCCGCCGTGCCCGTTGTCGATCAGCGCGTAGTTGCTCTCCACGCTCGCGGTCGGGACGGTGGTCTGCTGCAGGGCGGCGAGAACGTTGTGGTCACGGCTGGCGATCCCGGCCGGGTACGGGCTCTGCGCGCCGTAGCGGCCCAGGTTGATGTCCCATTTGTCGCCGAAGGTGTTCCGCTCGCCGTCGTCACGGGGGACGACGGTGCGGTCCGGGGAGAGTTTCGACTGTCCGGGCGACAGCGGCGAGCGCTGGGTCTCGGTGATCAGCGATCCCGGGTTCCCGATGCGCACCGACGCCACGTTCGCGAACGACACGGGGCCGGTCTTCTCATCCACGGCCTGCGTCGTCTGTGCCGAGGCCGGCCCCGGAACCGACGCCAAGGCGACGGCCGCCGTCGCGGCGGCCAGCTTCGTCACGAAACGAGTCATGTCTCCCCACTGCCTCCCTCTGACCCTCGCGACAACCTTGCACCGTTAGCGACCACATGCGAAGTGGAATGGTCATTTCTTTGCGAAGTCACCCGAAAGGAGCAGTAACGGCGCCGCCAAGTGGTCGACCGCTCGGCGAACAGACCACGCGGGACGGGAACACTAAGATGGGCTGGACTGTTACTGGCAATGACTTCGGAAATCATGATGAACTTGGAGGCGGCCATGGCTACGGTGACCCCGGACTCTGCCGCCCCGGGCTTCACGGAAGACCCCGGCCCGCATTCGACGGCCCGGCCCCCCGCCGAGCCCGCGGCCTCGGCCTCGGCCGCCGCCCTCGCGGACGCCGGCGACCTGCTCAGGGCGCTCGCCGCGCCCGTGCGCATCGCCATCGTCCTGCAGCTGCGTAACGCGGACAGGTGCGTACACGAACTTGTGGACACGCTCGATGTCGCGCAGCCGCTGATCAGCCAGCACCTCCGGGTGCTCAAGACGGCGGGCGTCGTACAGGGTGAGCGGCGCGGCCGTGAGGTGGTGTACCGACTGGTCGACGATCACCTTGCGCATATCGTGGTGGACGCCGTAGCCCACGTTCAGGAGGGGAAGTGAGCATGAGTCCCACGACGGCCAACAGTTCCGCGCCGGTACCGGGACGCCGGTCGACGAAACAGCGGGCCGCCGTGGTCGAGCTGCTCAAGGCGATCGACGACTTCCGTTCCGCCCAGGAACTGCACGACGAGCTGCGCAAACGCGGCGACGGTATCGGGCTCACCACGGTGTACCGGACCCTGCAGTCACTGTCGGAGGCCGGCGAGATCGACGTCCTGCGCACCGACACCGGCGAGGCCATCTACCGGCGCTGCTCGTCGCACCACCACCATCACCTGGTGTGCCGTCTCTGCGGCAGCACCGTCGAGGTGGAGGGGCCCGCGGTCGAACGCTGGGCCGAGAAGATCGCCTCGGAGCACGGCTTCTCCGACATCAGCCACACCGTGGAGATCGTCGGGACCTGCTCGAATCACTGACGCGCCCGTGCAATGAAGGGGACTTTCATTGCAAATTTTGCAATGAAAGTCCCCTTCATTGCACGCTGGCGCATCGGGTCAGTACTCGTAAGGGTCCTTCGGCGCCGGAACCTGCCGCACCGAAGTGAGCGTCAAGTCCGGCATGTAGCTGTTCTCCCGCACGGCCGTCCCCGGGACGACGACGCCGGTCACCTCCAGCCAGGTGTCGTTGCCGAACCCAGAAACGCCGTCGCCCACCAGCCGCACGGTGATCGGGAAGGCGTCGGCCGCGCAGCAGCCGATCACCAGCCTGGCCAGCATCGTGTTGCCTTCGTTGTGCACGACGAACCCGGACAGCCGCACCGTGCGCCCGTTCAGGGACCCGCTCTTGTCCCAGCCCGCGCGGCTGACGAACTCGTTGACCTCCAGCGGCACCACGTCGCCGGCGGGCAGGGGCGGGAAGGCGGCCGCGTTGCTCGCCGACGCGCTCTGCGGCGCCCTGGCCTCGGTCCTGGTCACCGAGTCGGCGCCCAGCGCGGGCGGCGCGACCAGGAAGACGGCCAGCACCGGCACCATCAGCAGCCAGGCCGAACGCGTGTTGTGGTCGTGCGCGTGGACATCCCCTGAGACAGCGGCGGCGGCCCGGGCGGCCAGCAGGTCGCGGACGATCGCGACCGCGCCCAGCGCGACCATCACCGCGCCGCCCGCGATGATCCACGGCTGCTGCGCGGGTTTGACGTAGCGCAGGTAGTCGCCGTTGACGGTGATCTTGAGCAGCGCCCCGCCGAGCAGGATCAGCAGGATGTTCTGGGTCTCGCGTTTCACGCGCCACCTCCGAGGATGAGCACGCCCGAGACCACGGCGCAGGACAGCGCGACGACGAACGTCACCGGCGCGAACCGCAGCGCGAAGGATTTGCCGAAGGTGCCGGTCTGCAAGGCGAACAGCTTGACGTCGATGGCCGGACCGACCACGAGGAACACCAGTTTCGGCAGCAGCGGCATCGCGGTCAGCGACGCGGCGACGAAGGCGTCCGCCTCACTGCACAGGGCCAGGACGACGGCGAGCACGGCCATCACCAGCACCCCGAGCACGATCTGCTCCCCCAGCACGCCGAACCACTTGGCGGGCACCAGCACGTTCATCGTGGCCGCGATCATCGCGCCGAGCACGAGGAAACCGCCCGCCTCGACCAGGTCCCCGCGCGCGGTCTCGGCGAAGGTCTTCCAGCGCGAACCGTGCTGGACCTCAGGCAGCCGACGCAGCGCCCGTTCCGCGATCCAGTCGAGCTTGCCCCACTTCGCCCACAGCCAGCCCATCACCATCGCCGTGGCGAGCGAACCGGCGAACCGGGCGAACACCATCTCCGGGTTCCCGGGGAACGCCACCGCCGTGGCGACCAGCACCACCGGGTTCACCGCGGGCGCGGCCAGCAGGAACGTCAGCGCGGCCGCGGGCGCGACGCCCTGCCCGATCAGCCGCCGCGCGACAGGCACCGACGCGCATTCACAGCCCGGCAGGGCGACCCCGGCCAGCCCCGCGACGCCGACCGCCGCACCGGCTCGCTGGGGAAGCACCTTCTCCAGCACCCGCGCGGGGACGAACGCCGCGATCGCGCCGCTGATCAGCACCCCGAGCACCAGGAACGGCAGCGCCTGCACGCACACCGCGACGAACACCGTCGAGCCGGTCCGCAGCGCGGGCACGTCGAAGACCTGCTGGAGCCAGCTCTGCCCGAGGATCGCGATCAGCAGGATCGCGCAGAGCACCTCGATCGAGGTGATCTTGAACCGCCGGGCCGGCTTCTTCTCCGGGGCGCTCCTGGAAATGGTTTCCATGCGCGAGATGATGCCAGGTGACCCTGTGTCCCGGCGGTCACTCCCCGGGAGCGGTGCCCAGCAGGTCGGTGCGCAGCTGCGAAGCGGTCGAGATGACCAGCATGAGCAGCGTCCCGAGCGGCGAGGACTCCATGCCCTCGGCCGGGAACGCGTACCTCAGCGTGATGTCGATGCCCTTTTCCGAGCGCACGACCCCGAGCGTCCCGAACAGGCCCTGCCCGGCGCGTTCCGCCGCCGAAACCGCGATCGCCGGGTCGTCCGGCAGATCCCAGGCGACCACGCAGGTCAGGCTCAGCACGGTCAGCCCTTCGGCCAGCCGGGTCGCCTGGATGACGCAGGGGACGTCCGCGTGAGAGAAGGTCAGCGCGCCGTCGTCGTCGACGTGGACTTCGAGGTAGCGCTCGAGCGCTTCCCGCGCGGAGGTGAGCAGGGCCGCCGTGTCCGCCGCTTCGGTGGTCATGAGGTTCCTTCCGAAGCCTTGTCGATGGCGCCGCCGAAGCGGCGGTCCCGTTTCGCGAACTCGAGGCACGCCCGCCACAGGTGGGTGCGGTCGAAGTCGGGGAAGAGCGTGTCCTGGTAGACCATCTCGGCGTAGGCCGACTGCCAGAGCAGGAAGTTCGACGTCCGCTGCTCCCCCGACGGCCGCAGGAACAGGTCCACGTCCGGCATGTCGGGCTGGTACAGGTACTTCCCGATGGTCTTCTCGGTGACCTTGTCCGGGTTCAGCTTCCCGTCGGCGACGTCCTGGGCGACCCGGCGCATGGCGTCGGCCAGTTCGGCACGGCCGCCGTAGTTGACGCACATGGTCATGTTCAGCGCCGTGTTGTCCTTGGTCTTCTCCTCGGCGACCTGCAGTTCCTTGATGACGCTCGCCCACAGCTTCGGACGGCGGCCCGCCCAGCGGATGCGGACGCCGATCGAGCCGAGGTAGTCGACCTGGCGGCGGATGGTGTCGCGGTTGAAGCCCATCAGGAAGCGGACCTCTTCCGGGCTCCGCTTCCAGTTCTCGGTGGAGAACGCGTACACCGACAGCCATTTGACGCCGAGTTCCACGGCACCGCTGGCGACGTCGATCATCACCGCTTCACCGCGTTTGTGGCCCTCGATCCGCGGCAGGCCCCGCTGGTTGGCCCAGCGGCCGTTGCCGTCCATCACCAGCGCCACATGCTTCGGGAGGAGTTCCCGGGGGATCTCCGGCGGCCGGGCACCGGACGGATGCGGCTCCGGCGCGCGAAGCTCGATTTGCGACGCCTTGTTCTCGCGTCCCCTGCGCAGCACCTTCGAGCCTCCTGATCGAGTGAACCTGTGCCTGCGACCCTACTGCGCCGGAGTGACGCCCTCCCGCGCACGCCTCTCCACCAGCGGCAGCGAGCGCAACTGGCGCTCCAGATGCCACTGCAGATGCGCCGCGACCAGGCCGGAAGCGTCCCGCCGCGGCACCGGCTGCGACGCTTCGGCCACCGGCCACTCCCCGTGCAGGAGCGCCGCGAGCAGGGTCAGGACCTCATGGGAGGGGTGGACACAGCCGGGAACCCGGCAATCCGGGCACATCGAACCGCCGGCGGACACGCTGAACGCCTTGTGCGGACCCGGCAGGCCGCACCGGGCGCATTCGGTGATCGCGGGCGCCCATCCCGCGTAGGCCATGGCCCGCAGGAAGAAGGCGTCGAGCACGAGGGAACTGTCCCGCTCGCCGCCCGCGAGTGCCCGAAGGGCGCCGACGACGAGCATGTAGAGCTTCAGCACCGGCTCGCCCTCTTCGGCGGAGAGCCGGTCCGCCGTTTCGGCGATGGCGCTCGCGGCGGTGTAGCGCTGGTAATCGGCCACCAGCGGCAGCGCGAAGGCGTCGACCGTCTCGACCTGGGTGATCACGTCGAGGGAGCGGCCGGTGTAGAACTGGACGTCGACGTGCCCGAACGGCTCCAACCGGGCCCCGAAGCGCGACGACGTCCGACGCACGCCTTTCGCGACCGCACGGACCTTGCCGTGCCGCCGCGTGAGCAGGGTGATGATCCGGTCGGCCTCACCCAGCTTGTGCGTCCGCAACACCACTCCGGTGTCGCGATAGAGGTTCACCACCCCGACATCGTCCCACCTGGGACCGACATCGGGGTGGTGCGCCCCGGAATCAGCAGTAGCTGCCGTAGCAGCTGTAGGTCGCCGTCGAAGCCGCGATGATCGAAAAGATGAAGATGACGATGCCGACGAGACAGCCGAGCCCGCCGATGATCGACGCGATCATGCACATCGTCTTCGTCGACCTCGACGCGTCCGCGGCGGCCGCGTAGTTGCCCTGCATCTTGTAGGTGTTGACCTCGTTGGACTTCATGATCGCGAAGATCGCGATGATCCAGCAGAGGAAGATGCAGCCGATCGCCCAGCCCTTGTAATCCTTGATGGCGTTGATGTCACCGCCGCCACCGGGCATGCCGCCCGGAGCGCCGTAGGGGGACGGCTGGCCGTACGGGGCCGGCTGGCCATAGGGAGAGGGCATGCCGCCGGACGGCGGGCCGTAGCCCGGCTGAGGCTGCTGGCCGTAGGGCTGCTGCTGGCCGTAAGGGTTGGTCATGTGAAGTGTTCCTCGTTGTTTTTCGGACTAGAACGACGCGGCGATCACGACGAAATAGAGAAGGGAGAACAGGCAGCCGACACCACCGATGATCGATGCGATCATGCACATGGTCTTCGTCGACCTCGACGCGTCCATGGCAGCGGCGTAGTTGCCCTGCATCTTGTAGGTGTTGACCTCGTTGGACTTCATGATCGCGAAGATCGCGATGATCCAGCAGAGGAAGATGCAGCCGATCGCCCAGCCCTTGTAGTCGGGGATCGAGTTGATGTCACCGCCGCCACCGGGCATGCCACCCGGGGCACCATAAGGCGCGGGCTGGCCGTAGGGCGAAGGCTGACCATAGGGAGCGGGCTGGCCGTACGGCATCGGGTTCGCCCCCGACGGCTGACCGTAGGGCGCGGGGGTGGCGCCGGAGGGCTGACCGTACGGCGCGGGCGTGGCGCCGGACGGAGGTCCGTATCCGGGCTGAGGCTGCTGGCCATAGGGCTGCTGCTGGCCGTAGCCAGGCTGCTGGCCGTACGGGTTCGTCATCGGGTTCCCCATTTGTGTCGTGCTTCCCGGCGGGTGGATCCCGCCGGTCGTTCCGTTACTGCTGCGGCGTTCCGGGCCCGTTCGGCCCGTCCGCCCCCGGCAGCTGCTGCCTCAGCTGCTCCGGCGTGATCTTCTGCGTCGGCTCGGCTTCGTCGAACCCGGACGGCGCCTGCTGAGACTGCTGACCGGGACGAAGCACCTGGGTGGGCTCGGCCTCGCCGAAAGCCGGTCCGGGCTGGGACTCCGGGGACGGTGCCGCGGTTCCCTGCGGCTGCTGACCGAACGGCTGGGACGGCTGAGAGGACTGCTGTCCGAACGGCTGCGCGGGCTGCTGACCGAACTGGCCCGGCTGCGGCTGCTGGGGCTGCTGGGGCTGCGCGCCGAACGGCTGCTGCGGCTGACCGAACGGCGAAGGCTGCGCGGGGAACGACTGCGACGGCGCGGGGAATCCCGGGCTCTGGCCGAACGGCGCCGACGCGGGCGCGGTGGCCTCGCCGGGGACGACGACGGTGCTGAGGATCTTGTCGGCGAACGTCTGCTTCTTCTGGTCCCACAGCGGCCAGAGGTAACCGAGGCCGCAGACCCAGCCGTCCAGGTTGTGGCACAGGTCCCGGACGAAGGCCATCAACGGGCCGATGGGCTGCCCGTCGGCCTCGCGGACGAGCTTGATCTTCAGGACCTTCTTGCCGAGGGACTGGCCCGTGTTCCCCATCTGGATCCACCGGTTGTAGATGGTCCAGCCGAGTCCCGCGAGGTAGCCGAGACCGGCGATGATCATGCCGACCGTGTAGGACCCCGTCGCGGAGATGATGGAACCGATGATCGGGAGCACGACGATCGGCCCGAAGTCGATGAGGGTCGCGCCCGCCCGCAGGCCCCAGTGGGCGTAGTCCTGCTGCGGACCGAACTGGGAGGCCTGACCGAACGGCGCCTGCTGGCCCGGCTGCGGCTGGCCGAAAGGAGACTGCTGCGGTTGCTGCCCGAACGGCGTCTGCTGCTGCGCGCCGAAAGGCTGCTGCGGCTGCTGCCCGAACGGAGACTGCTGTTGCTGGCCGAACGGCGAGGATTGCTGCTGCCCGAACGGGGACTGCTGATCACCCTGGGGAGGCTGCTGCCCGAACGGCGAAGGCTGCTCCCCCGACGACGGCTGTCCGAACGGCTGCTGCGGCTGCGGTGACTGCTGCTGCCCGTCCCCCGGCTGGGGCCCGGACCCGGGTGGCGGCTGCTGTCCCGGCGGCTGCTGGCCGTAGGGAGTGGTCATCGAAATCCCCTCGCTGGTTCCTCGCCCCTGGCGCACGGGGCCTCGTGCGGCGACCCGGGCTGAATGTACGGCATGGGTACACGCCGAGCAGACCGGTGCGCGGGAGCGTACTCGGTGCCACCGACGATCCGGGTCCCGGCCCGGCACTCACACGTGGAGCGAGGTGAACGGGGCGAAGGGCAGGTTACGGATGACGAACCAGACGACGAACACGACGCCGAACGCGAGCGGCGTCCAGCGCCAGTGCAGCCAGCTGTCCATCGTACGACCGCGGACCCTGCCGACCGCCCAGGCGACGGTGCTCCAGACGAGCAGCAGAACGACCACAAAGGACACCGCGTTGTAGTGCAGCGCGGCGGGGATGTCGCCGTGCAGCACGCTGTAGACCATGCGCATGCCACCGCAGCCTGGGCACGAGATGCCCAGCAGTGCCTTGGTGGGACAGACCGGAAGCGGCCCGCCGGGAGTGGTGGGATCGCCCAGCCAGAGGGCGACGCAGCCGAGACCGGCGCCGGCGGCGATGACCAGGGGCGGCCCCAGCGCGCGGGCCCGTGCTTTGAACCCGCGCGCCGGGAATCCCGTGTAGACGGACGTCGTCACGGCGTGAAGCTTCCCGCCGACGCTCCGATGATGATCATCACCACGACGAAGATGATGTACAACAGGAAGAGACCGCCGGTGGCGATCGCTCCCCACATCGACCACTTCTTCGCGTCGTCGGCGGCCTTCTGGGCTTCGGCGTGGAAGCCCTGCGACCACAACGTCTGCACCTGGCTCGACTTCACGATCGCCACGATACCCAGCGGCAGGCAGCACAACACCGTGCAGAGAATGGCCCACACCAGGTTGTTGTCCGGCGGCGGACCGTAGTTCGGCACGCCGCCGTAGTACGGCTGCTGCGGTGGAGGCCCGCCCGGAGGCGGGTAGTTCGGGTACTGGTCGGTCATGAGGTCTCCCCCTCGGTAGCCGCTATCAGCGGTAGTTGTTCATGTCGACCGAAGTCGAGAAGACGCCGAGAGCGACCACCAGGACGAAGTACAGGATGCCGAGGACGACACCGACGATCGCGGCGATGATGGCCCACTTCTTGGCGGCGTCGGCGGATTCCTGCGCGGCGGCGGGCTGCCCCTGCGCCCAGAGCGTGTTCACCTGGGTCGCCTTGATGATCGAGACGATTCCGAAGGGCAGGCAGCACAGGATCGTGGTGAGGATCCCCCACACCAGGTTGTTGTTGGGCGGCGGGCCGGGGTTGTTGAAGCCGCCACCGCCCTGAGGGTCGCCGGAGTAGTTGGGCAGGCCCTGGTTGTCGGTCATTTACCGCTTTCCCTTCACGAATGAGATGTGGAAATCGACCCGCGCGCCGCCGCCCGATCAGCGATCACCGGAGTCGAGGAGTGAGACTCTAAGGTCACCCGTCCGGTTCCACATCATCAACCGGTCTCCGCGACCGAATCGAGACATTCCGTTCAGTCAGAAGCCCAGTCGTCGCAACTGACGGGGGTCGCGCTGCCACTCTTTGGCGACCTTGATGTGCAGATCGAGGTAGACCTTCGTCCCGAGGAGTCCTTCGATCTGCTGCCGGGCGCGGGCGCCGACGTCCTTGAGACGCTCACCCTTGTGCCCGAGGATGATGCCCTTCTGGCTGGGTCGTTCCACATAGAGGAACGCGTGCACGTCGATCATGTCGTCCCTGCCCTCGTGCGGCAGCATTTCCTCGACGGTGACGGCGATCGAGTGCGGGAGTTCGTCCCGGACACCCTCCAGCGCGGCCTCACGGATCAGCTCGGCGACCAGGGTCTGCTCGGGCTCGTCGGTGAGTTCCCCGCCCGGGTACAGCTGCGGGCCTTCGGGAAGGTGGCGCACCAGCAGGTCCGCGATCGCGCCGACCTGGAAACCGTCCACAGCGGACACCGGGATGAGCTCGGCGAACTCCATGACCTCCTGCAGGGCGAGCAACTGCTCGGCGACCTGTTCGGGTTTCACGAGATCCGTCTTGGTGACGACACCGATCACCGGGGTGCGCTTGGCGATCTTCTTGAGTTCGGCGGCGATGAACCGGTCACCGGGACCGACCTTTTCGTTGGCGGGCACGCAAAGCCCGACAACGTCCACTTCGGACCATGTCGAGTGGACGATGTCGTTGAGCCGCTCGCCGAGCAGCGTCCTCGGCCGGTGCAGCCCCGGCGTGTCGATGATGACCAGCTGGGCGTCGTCACGGTGGACGATGCCGCGGATGGCGTGCCGGGTGGTCTGCGGTTTGCTGGAGGTGATCGCCACCTTGCTGCCGACGAGCGCGTTGGTCAGCGTGGATTTGCCCGCGTTGGGGCGCCCGACGAAACAGGCGAAACCGGAACGGTGCGGCTCGGCCATCAGTTCAGCACCTTGCCACTGGGATCGGCGAGATAAATGGGCGCCTTTTCGGCGATGTCGCGGACCGCGTGCACGGACGCCTCTTTGAGCAGGCCTTCCGCGGTGACCACGACGGCGGCCTCGATTCCTTCGGCTCCACTCGAAACGGCGGCGGCGACGGCGGCCTGCAGCGCGGTGAGCTTGAACGACGGCTGGTCGACCGTGCTCGCCGCGTAGGTGCGGCCGTCGGTGTCGCGCAGCGCGGCGCCTTCCTCGGCCTGGGTGCGGGCTCGCGCGGACCTGGCCAGGGTCACCAGCTTCTCGTCCTCGGCGTCCAGCTCAGGCATGTTCGACACTCCTGTCACTTTCATCGGGCTGCGGGACCCGGGTGCGGCGCCTGCCCTGGGCAGGGTCGGTCACCGCGGTCGCGTCGGCGGGATGGACGACCACCGTGGTGATCCGCATCCGCCCGCGCCGGTCCTTACCGCCTTCGGCGAACAGCCGAAGTCCGGCGACCTCGGCTTCGGCCCCCGGCAGCGGGACCCTACCCAGTCGCTCGGCGAGCAGCCCGCCCACGGTCTCCACGTCGTGGTCTTCGAGGTCGATCCCGAACAGTTCGCCCAGGTCGTCGATCGAGAGCCGGGACGAGACGCGGACCGCGCCGCTTTCGAGTTCCTCGACCTCGGGGCGTTCGTCGGTGTCGGATTCGTCGGTGATCTCACCGACGATCTCCTCGAGGACGTCCTCGATGGTGAGCAGGCCGGCGGTGCCGCCGTACTCGTCGACGGCGATCGCCATGTGGTTGTGCGAGACCTGCATCTCCTTGAGCAGATCGTCGAGCCGCTTCGAGTCCGGCACGAAGCTCGCCGGGTTCATCAGCTCCTCGACCACGCGCTGCGGACCGCCCTCGCCCATGTAGGCGGGCATGAGGTCCTTGATGTTGACCACGCCGACGATGTCGTCGACGGATTCGCCGATCACCGGCAGCCGGGTGAACCCGGTGCGCAGCGCCAGCGCGAGCGCCTGGCGCACGGTCTTGTCGTGCTCGATCCAGACGATCTCCGTGCGCGGCACCATCACCTCGCGCGCGACGGTGTCGCCGAGTTCGAACACCGAGTGGATCATTTCGCGTTCGGATTCCTCGACGACGCCGCGTTCCTGGGCGAGGTCGACCAGTTCACGCAGTTCGACTTCGGAGGTGAACGGGCCTTCGCGGAAGCCACGGCCGGGGGTGATGGCGTTACCGAGGACGATCAGCAGCCTGCTGAGCGGGCCGAGGATCGAACCGAGGACCCGGACCGGGCCCGCGACGACCAGGCCGATCCGGTACGGGTGCTGGCGGCCGAGGGTGCGCGGGCCGACGCCGATGAGCACGTAGCTCACCACGACCATCACGCCGGCGGCGACCACGATGGCGAGCCACAGCGGCTCGATCCAGCCGAGGATGTCGACGGTGACCAGCACGGTGGCCGTCAGCTCGCAGGTCATCCGCAGCAGCAGGATCAGGTTGATGTGGCGGCGGCGTTCGGCGATGACCAGCGCGAGCTGACGCGCGCCGGGGCGCCCGAGCCGGACGAGACCGTCGGCGCGGGCCTTGGAGACCGTGCTGACGGCCGCGTCGGCGGCCGCGAACACCCCGGCGAGCAGGATCAGCGCGATGGCGATGACCAGCAGCGCGGTCGGACTGCCCATGTCTAGGCGGGGGGTTCGTCGGCGGGCGCGGTGTCCAGACCGGCCGTGCCGAGGAGCCTGTCGTCCGCGGTGCGCTGCGCGTCGCGCCGGTCCACCGCGGCCACGGCCGCCTGGAACTCGCCGAGGATCCGCTTCTGCAGACCGAACATCTCGCGTTCTTCGGCGGGTTCGGCGTGGTCGTAGCCGAGCAGGTGCAGGACCCCGTGCGTGGTGAGCAGGTGCAGCTCGTCGATCAGCGCGTGCCCGGCGGTCTTGGCCTGGTCCTTCGCGAACGCCGGGCAGAGCACGATGTCACCGAGCAGTGCGGGTGAGGCGTCGGGCGCGTCGGGGCGGCGCGACGAGTCGAGCTCGTCCATCGGGAAGGCCATGACGTCGGTGGGACCCGGCAGGTCCATCCACCGCTCGTGCAGGTCTTCCATCACCTCGAGGGTGACGAGCAGGATGGACAGCTCGGCGAGCGGGCTGACCTCCATCTTGTCGAGCGCGAAGCGGGCGGCCGACACGATCGACGTCTCGTCGACGTTCACGCCCGATTCATTGGCGATCTCGATGCTCATGAACGGCGTTGCCCTTTCCAGCCGCTGCCCTGGCCCCGGTTGTTGCCCTGGTCCTGGCTGTCCTGCACTGCCTGCCACTTCTCGTACGCGTCGACGATGTCGCCGACGAGCTTGTGCCGCACGACGTCCTGGCTGGTGAGCTGGGCGAAGTGCAGGTCCTCGACGCCTTCGAGGATGTCCCGGACCACCCGCAGGCCGCTCTTCTGGCCGTTGGGGAGGTCGACCTGGGTGACGTCGCCGGTGACGACGATCTTGGCGCCGAACCCGAGCCGGGTGAGGAACATCTTCATCTGTTCCGGCGTGGTGTTCTGCGCCTCGTCGAGGATGATGAAGGCGTCGTTGAGGGTGCGGCCGCGCATGTACGCGAGCGGCGCGATCTCGATGGTGCCCGCCTGCATCAGCCGGGGGATCGACTCGGGCTCGACCATGTCGTGCAGCGCGTCGTAGAGAGGGCGCAGGTACGGGTCGATCTTCTCGTTGAGCGTGCCCGGCAGGTAACCGAGGCGCTCGCCCGCTTCGACCGCGGGCCGGGTCAGCACGATGCGGCTGACCTGCTTGGCCTGCAGGGCCTGGACGGCCTTGGCCATGGCGAGGTACGTCTTGCCGGTACCGGCGGGGCCGATGCCGAACACGATGGTGTGCTTGTCGATGGCGTCGACGTAGCGCTTCTGGTTGAGCGTCTTGGGCCGGATCGTCTTGCCGCGCCGGGAGATGATGTTCATGCTCAGCACTTCGGCCGGCGACTCGGAGTCACCGGTGGAGAGCATGCCGACGGTGCGGCGGACGGTGGCCGGATCGACCTGCTGGCCGCGGCCGGCGAGCGTCACGAGTTCGGCGAAGACACGCTCGGCGAAGGCGACGTCGGCGGGGGCGCCGGTCAGGGTGACCTCGTTGCCGCGGACGTGGACGTCGGCGGCGAGGAGTTCTTCGGCGACGCGGAGGTTTTCGTCCCTCGAGCCGAGCAGGCTGAGCGCGGCGGCGTCGGGGATGGGGAATCGGGACTGGGCCGCTTCGGTGACGGCGGCCTCGTCGGCCTTCGTCGCTGTGACGTCCGTTGTGACGTCGGGTCGGGCGGCTTCACCCGGTACGGTTCCGGCCACGTGGCCTCGGGCCTACTTCCTGCGCTTACGCTGCGATTTTCAACGACACTGACAAGGTCGATGCTACTGGTTGCGGGTGGCGGCACGCAGTCCGGTTTCCGCAGGCCGTGCGCCTCAGCGCCCGAAATGCCCCAGCTGCTCGCCACCGAGCACGTGCGCGTGCACGTGGAAGACGGTCTGCCCGGCGTCACCGTCGGTGTTGAACACCACCCGATAGCCGGACTCGTCGATCCCCTCGAGCTCCGCCACCTTCTTGGCGGCCAAGGCGATGTCGGCGAGCACCTGCGGGTCCGCCGCGGCCAGCTCGGCCACGTTCCGGTACCGCTTCTTCGGCACCACGAGCACATGCACCCGCGCCTGCGGCGCTATGTCCCGAAACGCATACGTCGTCGCGTCCTCGTACACCTTTTCGGACGGGATCTCCCCCGCGATGATCCGCTCGAACAACGTCTCCGCGTCACTCATTGCCCCACCCTATCCCCCACCCGGCCCACCCCGCCTCAGTGTCACCAGCGATCACATCGAAAGTAGCGAAGGACCCCTTCACTACTTTCAAGGTAGGCAAGGAGGCCTTCACGACCAGAAGAACAACCGCCACTAGAGGACTACTTGCGAAAGCCTTGTCACTCACCAGCCCACGACGACGCGCCAGCGTCGGCGTAGGGCGGCCACGTCACCACCTACGCACGCTTCGCTTTTGCTCTGTCTCCCGGCCGCCAACCGCCGCCGGACGCACCGTGGGGGGTCCGGGGGGCTCGGCCCCCCGGGTCAACACGCGGAACCGCGCCGCGGCGTCGAAATTCGGGACAGAGCATGAGCGAAGCGACATGCGAAGCCCCCAAATGAAGACGCCGCGGCGCGGTGGAGCCTGGGGGTCGCTCCACCGTCGCCGCGGCTCCGCCGGACCGAGGGGGGAGGTGCCCGGCGGGGATTCACGCGCGCGACTGGGCTTCATCCCCAGTGGCGCGCCGAAACCGTGTGTTGCGCGTCAGTTAACGAGAGTAACGGCTGTTTGCGTGATCGCGCCATAACTCGCCGCAAATTAGTGGGGTGTTTTTTCACGTCCAGCGGTCGGTGAGAACTCCCAGCGCGCCGAGCGCGACGGCGGCCGCGGTGGAGGTGCGCAAAACGGTGGGGCCCAACCGGATGGCGGTCGCGCCGGCGTCGGTGAGGGTGGTGAGTTCGTCGTCGGTGATGCCGCCTTCGGGGCCGACGATGAGGAGGATGTCGCCTTGTGGCGGGAGTTCGATCTCGGTGAGCCGGGTGGTGATGCCGGATTCGAGGACCAGTGCGCGGGAAACGGTCTGGACGAGTTCGGCGAGTTCGCGGGTGTTCGCGGGTTCGGCGACTTCGGGGACGTGGGCGCGGCGGGCTTGTTTGGCGGCGGCGCGGGCGGTGCCGCGCCAGCGGGTGAGGGCTTTGTCGCCGCGGGTTCCTTCTTCCCAGCGGGCGACGCTGCGGGCGGCGCGCCACGGGACGATCGCGTCGGCGCCGGCTTCGGTGGCGAGTTCGACGGCGAGTTCGCCGCGGTCGCCTTTGGCGAGTGCCTGGGCGACGATGACGCGCAGTGCGGGCGGTTCTTCGATCCAGTGTTCTTCGATGGCGAGAGTGAGTGCCGCGTCTCGGCCCGCTTGGACGGTTTCGACGACACAGCGCGCCATGCCGCCTTCGCCGTCGGAAAGCACGAGACGTTCGCCGACGCGCAGCCGCCGGACGGTGGCGGCGTGCCGGGCTTCCTCGCCGTCGAGCGTGGTGCGCCCGGAACCGGGCAGCGCGGCGGTGAGGAAGACCGGCAGTGTCGTCTCGGGCACGGGTTACCGGTGGTTCTTGGTGCGCAGCTTGGAGAACAGCCCGCCGGGCTTGGAGCCGTTCGAGGAGAGCGAAGGCACGTCTTCGCCGCGGTGCTGGGCCAGTTCGACGAGGAGGTCCCGCTGGGCGTCGTCGAGTTTGGTCGGCACGACGACGTCGATGTGGACGTGCAGGTCGCCCCGGCCGTCGACGCGGCCGGAGGACCGCAGCCGCGGCATGCCCTTGGCGGTGAGCACGAGTTCGGTGGCGGGCTGGGTGCCCGGCTCGATGTCGAGTTCGTAGTCGCCGTCGATGAGCGTCTCGATGGGCACCGTGGCGCCGAGGGCGGCGGTGGTCATCGGGATGCGGAAGTTGCAGTGCAGGTCGTTGCCCTGCCGGACGAACACCTCGTGCGGTGCCTCGTCGATCTCGACGTACAGATCGCCTGCCGGGCCGCCGCCGGGGCCGACCTCGCCCTGGCCGGAGAGCCGGATGCGCATGCCGTCGCCGACGCCCGGCGGGATCTTGGCGGTGACGTTGCGGCGCGCGCGGACGCGGCCGTCGCCGCCGCACTGGCGGCAGGGGTCGGTGATGACCTCGCCGAAGCCACGGCAGACCGGGCAGGGGCGGGCGGTGACGACCTGGCCGAGGAACGACCGCTGCACGGACTGGACCTCGCCGGCGCCGCCGCAGGTGTCGCAGGTCTGGCTGCCGGTGCCTTCGGTCGAGCCGGCGCCGCGGCACAGGTCGCAGACGATGGCGGTGTCGACGGTGATCTCGCGGTCGACGCCGGTGGCGCAGTCCTCGAGCGTCAGGCCGAGGCGGATGAGCGCGTCGGAGCCGGGCTGCACGCGGCTGCGCGGGCCACGGCCGCGACCGCCACCACCCCCGGCGGCGCCGAAGAAGGCGTCCATGATGTCGCCGAGTCCGCCGAAGCCGGAGAACGGGTCACCTCCGCCCGCGCCGCGCGCCCCGCCGTCCATCGGGTCACCGCCGAGGTCGACGACCTTGCGCTTCTGCGGGTCCGACAGCACCTCGTAGGCGGTGGTCACCTCACCGAAGCGATGCTGAGCGTCCTCCGACGGGTTGACGTCGGGGTGCAGTTCACGGGCCATCTTGCGGTACGCGCGCTTGATCTCCTGATCCGTCGCGTTCTTCGCAACCCCGAGAATGCCGTAATAGTCCCTCGCCACCGTCTTCGCCTTCTCCTTCTGACTTCGACCTCAACGCGGCTCAGCGGCCGGAGAGGATCTGCCCCACGTAGTTCGCCACCGCGCGCACCGCGGCGATGGTGTTCGGGTAGTCCATCCTGGTCGGACCGACGACGCCCATCCCGCCCAGCAGCAGGTCGTCCATGCCGTAGCCGATGGACACCACCGAGGTGCTGCGCATCTGCTCGTCCTCATTTTCCTCACCGATGCGCACGGTGATCGCACCGGGGTTGCGGGCGGCCGCGAGCAGCTTGAGGACGATGACCTGCTCCTCGAGCGCTTCCAGTACCTGCCGCAGCGATCCGGGGAAGTCCGAGACGTTGCGGGTGAGGTTCGCCGTGCCGCCGAGGACCAGCCGCTCTTCGGGGTGCTCGACCAGCGATTCCACCAGAACCGTACAGACACGGGTGAGGTTGTCGCGCAGCTCTCCCGGCGACTTCTCCGGCAGTTCGGCGACCGCCGCCGCGGCCTCGGAAAGACGGCGGCCCGCGAGCGCCCCGTTCAGCACCGTGCGCAGCCTGCCGACGTTCTCCTCGGTGATGACGTCCCCGAGGTCGACCGTGCGCTGGTCGACGCGGCCGGAGTCGGTGATCAGCACCAGCATCAGCCTGGCCGGGGTGAGCGGGACCACTTCCAGGTGACGGACGGCGGAGTTGGTCATCATCGGGTACTGGATGACCGCGACCTGCCTGGTCAGCTGCGCGAGCAGCCGGACGGACCGGCGCAGGACGTCGTCGACGTCGGTGCCGCTGTCGAGGAAGGCCGTGATGGCCCGGCGTTCGGCCGTGCTCAGCGGTTTGACCTCGGCGATCCGGTCGACGAACAGCCGGTACCCCTTGTCGGTGGGGATGCGGCCGGCGCTGGTGTGGGGCTGTGTGATGTAGCCCTCTTCTTCGAGCGCCGCCATGTCGTTGCGCACGGTGGCGCTCGACACCCCGAGGTTGTGCCGGTCGACGATCGCCTTGGACCCGACGGGCTCCTGGTTGGACACGTAGTCGGCGACGATCGCGCGCAGCACTTCGAAACGGCGTTCTTCGGCGTTGGCCATCCGCACCTCCCTCGGCTCGTCCTCACAACGAGTTTACGGAAGGCATAGTGCCCGGGGTGCCGAAGGACGCTTTCCCCGCATGACCCGAGAGGAAAGCGCCTGGTCCCCTCAGCTCACGGCGGCGGAAAGCGCGTCGTATTCGGCGTCGGTCAGCTCGATCTCCGCGGCGGCGACGTTGTCCTCCAGATGCGCGACCGACGACGTCCCCGGGATGGGCAGCACGACCGGCGACCGCTTGAGCAGCCACGCCAGCGCGAGCTGCGAGGGAGAGCGGCCGTGTTCCTTCGCCAGCGCGGCGAGGGGGCTGTCGTCGCCCGCGAGCCCGCCGGTGGCCAGCGGGTACCAGGGGATGAAGCCGATGCCGTGTTCGGTGGCGTGGTCGAGCAGGGCCTCGGAGCGGCGGTTGCCGAGGTTGAACAGGTTCTGCACCGACACGATCGGCGCCGTCTTCTGCGCCTCGGCCAGGTCGGACACGCTGACCTCGGACAGCCCGATGTGCCGGATCTTGCCTTCGTCCCGCAGCTCGGCGAGCACGCCGAGCTGGTCGGCCACCGGCACCTGGGGGTCGATGCGGTGCAGCTGCAGCAGGTCGATCCGTTCGACGCCGAGGTGACGGAGGTTCAGCTCGACCTGCTGGCGCAGATACTCCGGCCTGCCGACGACGGTCCACTGGCCGGGCCCCTGCCGGGTGAAGCCGACCTTGGTCGCGATGACGAGGTCGTCGGCGTACGGGTGGAGCGCCTTCTTGATGAGGTGGTCGGCGACGAACGGGCCGTAGGAGTCGGCGGTGTCGATCAGCGTGACACCGAGTTCGACCGCGCGGCGAAGCACGCGTACGGCCTCTTCGGGGTCCTTCGGGTCGCCCCAGACGCCGGGGCCCGTCAGCTGCATCGCCCCGTAACCCAGGCGGAAGACGGGGAGATCACCGCCGAGCGCGAACGTTCCGGAGCGGCGGGCGGGCTGTGCGGACATGGAGCCTCCTGAAGCTTCCTCGGCTGACTCCGTCCACCCTCGCTCTCTCGGGCGGTGAAGGCCAGCCTGGTCGCTCCTCGGGACGCTATGAAAGGCCCGTTACTTGCAAATTTTGCAAGTAACGGGCCTTTCATAGCGCGCGCGGGAGCGCGAAAGCGTCAGCTGTTGCGCGGGAACCCGAGGTTCACCCCGCCCTGCGAAGGGTCCGGCCACCGCGAGGTGACGACCTTCGTCCGCGTGAAGAAGTGGAACCCTTCCGGTCCGTAGGCGTGGCTGTCCCCGAACAGCGAGTCCTTCCACCCGCCGAACGAGTAGTAGCCGACCGGCACCGGGATCGGCACGTTCACGCCGACCATCCCGACCTCGACCTCGTTCTGGAACCGCCGCGCGGCCCGTCCGTCGTTGGTGAAGATCGCGGTGCCGTTGCCGTAGGGGTTGGCGTTGATCAGGTCCAGCGCCGCGTCGTACCCGTCGGCCCGCGCGACCGTCAGCACCGGGCCGAAGATCTCGTCGGTGTAGACCGACATCCCCGGCGTGACGTGGTCGAACAGTGTCGGGCCGAGCCAGAAGCCGCCCTCCTCGCCGTCGACCTCGATCCCGCGGCCGTCGACGACGAGACGGGCGCCCGCTTCGACGCCCGCGTCCACATAGGACTCGACGCGTTCGTGGTGCGCGGCGGTGACCAGCGGCCCCATCTCCGAGGTGGGCCGCATGCCGTCGCCGACGCGCAGCCGCGTGATCCGCTCGGCGATCTTCGCGACCAGTTCGTCGCCGACCGGGTCGACCGCGACCACGACCGACACCGCCATGCACCGTTCCCCCGCCGAGCCGAAGCCCGCGGAGACGGCCGCGTCGGCGGCGAGGTCGAGGTCGGCGTCCGGGAGGACGACCATGTGGTTCTTCGCGCCGCCGAGCGCCTGCACGCGTTTCCCGTGCCTGGTCCCGGTTTCGTAGACGTACTTCGCGATCGGCGTCGACCCGACGAACGAGATCGCCTTGACGTCGCGGTGTTCCAGCAGGCCGTCGACGGCCACCTTGTCGCCGTGCAGGACGTTCAGGACGCCGTCGGGCAGACCCGCTTCGGCGAACAGTTCCGCGATGAAGGTGGCCGCGGACGGGTCCTTCTCGCTCGGCTTGAGCACGACGGTGTTGCCGCAGGCGAGCGCGTTGGGCACGAACCACAGCGGGACCATCGCCGGGAAGTTGAACGGCGAGATCACGCCGACCACGCCCAGCGGCTGCGAGATCGAGTAGACGTCGACGCCGGTGGACGCGTTCTCGCTGAACCCGCCTTTGAGCATTTGCGCCGCGCCACAGGCGAACTCGACGTTCTCGATGGCGCGCGCGACTTCGCCCGCCGCGTCGGACTCGACCTTGCCGTGCTCGCTGGTGACGATCTTCGCCAGCTCGTGGCGCCGCGCCGACAGCAGCTCGCGGAAGGCGAACAGCACCCGCGTCCGCCCGGCGAGCGACGTCCCGCGCCAGCCGGGCAGTGCCCGGGACGCGGCCGCGACGGCGGCGTCGACGTCGTCCTGGGAGGCGAAGGCGACCTTCGCCCGTACCTGTCCGGTGGCCGGATCGAACACGTCACCGGATCGGTCGCTCACGCCCTCGGACGGTTTGCCGTCTATCCAGTGGTTGATGCGGTCGGTCACGGATTCCGCCCTCCTGATCGCCGTTGCCTGCTCCCGGTCGAGTCTGGGTGCGCGCGCCACACCGACGCCATCGGCAACGTGTACGGACTCCCGCCCCCGGCCGTACAGTCTGTCTCTCTGCGTTCCGACCAGGTGGGAGGCCGATGTACCCGACCGTCGCCGAGGTGCTCGCCCTGCCGGTGCTGCGCCAGGGCCGGCCGCATGTGGTGGCGGGCGCGGCGGGGCTGGACGCCCCGGTCCGCTGGGCGCACGTCGCCGAGGTCGCGGACATCGCCCCCCTGCTGCGGGGCGGGGAACTCGTGCTCACCACCGGGGTCGCGCTGCCCGACGACGGCGCCGCGCTCGCGAGGTACGTCGCCGATCTGGCGGGGGTCGGCGTGGCCGGGGTCGTCGTCGAACTGGTCCGTCATTGGAGTGACAAGCTGCCGCCCGCGCTGGTCGACGCCGCGGACCGCCACGGCGTCCCGCTGATCACCCTTTCGCGGGAGACGCGGTTCGTGTCGGTGACCGAGGCGGTGAACGGGCTGATCGTGGACGCCCAGGTCGACGAACTCCGCGCGGCGGAACGGGTCCACGAGACCTTCACCGCGCTGACGGTCGCCGGTGCCGAGCCCGGCGAGATCCTGCGCGAGGTCGCGAGGCTCACCGAACATCCCGTCGTGCTGGAGACGCTGTCGCACGAAGTCCTCGCCTATGACACGGCGGGGACGGATCCCGGCGAACTGCTGCCCGGCTGGCCGTCGCGGTCGCGGCCGGTGCAGGTCGGCGAGCGGACCGGTTTCCACCCGGGAGCGGGCTGGCTGATCACCGTGGTCGGCGCGCGCGGGCACGACTGGGGGCGGCTGGTCGTCGTCTGCGGGGATCCGCCGTCGCGGCGGCACGTCGTGGTCGCCGAACGCGCCGCGTCCGCGCTCGCGGTCCACCGGCTGGTCGCCAAGGACACCGACAGCCTCGAACGCCAGGCGCACCGCGCGATCCTGACCGAACTGCTGGCGAATCCGGTGCCGCCCGCGGAACTGACGGCGCGGGCTTCCGCGCTCGGAGTCCCGCTGACGGGTCGGCTGCTGGTCGGGGTCGCCGTGCGGCCCCGGATCACCGCGACCGCCAAGACCGCGCAGTCCACTCCGGTGCTGCTGCGGGAACTCGCCGAGGCGACCGCGCTCGCCGCCCGGCGTGCCAAGGTGTCCGCGCTGGTGGCCACCGACGACACGCTGGTGCGCGCGCTGATCGCGCTCTCGCCGGAGGCGGGGGTCGACGCGGTCCTGCGGCGGCTGGCCACCGACGTCCACGAGGCCCGTTCCAGCGCGCCCGCGGTGGTCGCGGTCGGGACGACGGGCGCCGGGCCCGCCGACGCGCGCCGGACCCTCGTCGAGGCCGCCCAGGTCGCCGCCGCGGCGCTCGCCGAGAACGCCGAGCGGGTGGTCCACCGCCTCGACGACGTCCGGTTGCGCGGCCTGCTGCACCTGCTGGCCGGGGACGAACGGGTCACCGCGTTCGCCGCGCGGGAACTCGGCCCGTTGCTGGGCCGCGACGCCGCGCAGGGCAGCAGACTCGTTCAGGCGTTGAGACATTACTGCGAACACGGCGGCAACAAGTCGGCCGCCGCGGCCGCCGCGCACACCTCCCGGACCGCCTACTACCAGCAGCTGGCCCGGATCGAGCAGGTGCTCGGAGTGCGGCTCGAAGACCCGGAATCGATGCTCTCCCTGTATGTCGCCCTGCTCGCTCACGACATTCGAGAGGCGAACGACCACACGACCGGGTGAGCAAATCTCACCCAAGCGTGGACCACAGTGATCGGGTCACATCAGCCGATAGTGGAAGTATGGCTTTCTTCGAACCGATCGGCGCCTGCGTCCTCGCGCTGGCCTGCATGGCCCCGGCGCAACCCGCCGAATCCACGTTCCAGCTGACCAGCCACGACGCACGCGGCCGGGTCGGCACCGTCTCCCTCAGCTGCGGCCCCACCGGGGGCTCACACCCCGGCCGCGGCGGCGCCTGCGCCAAACTGTCCGAAGTGGACGGAAAGTTCGACAGGCTACGCGCGGAACCGCGTTCCTGCACCTTGGAGTACAACCCGGTGGACGTCTCCGCCGTCGGCAAGTGGCGCGGCGAACCGGTCACCTACCGCACCTCGTACGCCAACCGCTGCGTCGCCGACACCGAGTCGGCCGGCGTCTTCACCTTCTGACCGACGGAAAATCGTTGCCTCGAAAGGCTTTTGTCCGATAAGGCCCTCGCGGCACACAGGTGACCGCCGGGCCTCCCCCTCGGTGGCCCGGCGGCCGCCGTTCACCACCGCCTTGATCGCCCTCACCCCCAAGAAGGCGATCAAGGCCGTGGTGTCACGGCTCAAGAACGGGGCAGGTACCGGCACCCGATCCCGTCCTTCGCGGCAACGGGGGTCTGACGCGCGAGGGACCGGCTCAGGTTCCATCCTCGCCAATCATCTTCCGAGATACCCGTCACGACCGGCCCGAGCACGCACGACCGCAGCGGCTCCGGGAGCCGGTCCGCCGCGGGGACGACGTCGGCGGAAAACCCTGACAGATAACGGGTGTCGAGCGTCTTGCCGTGCGCGATCCGGTCGATGTTACGGTCGGCGATGAACCGTTCCGGATCGAGGACGGCCAGCCCCAGCAGCGCCGCGGCCGCGGCACCGATGGCCGCGCGCGGCAGCCAGGACGACCGCAGCGGGACCAGGGACACCAGTACCAGCAGGAACACCAGGCCGATCCAGAGTTCGCAGACCTCCACCAGCAGTCGCAGCACGGTGAACCCGTACGCCTGCTGATATGTCCACATGCGACTCAACGCCGACGCGACCAGCACCAGGCTGAGCACGCTCAGCACGCCGAGCAACCCGCGCTGCCAGGCACGATCGGCCACCGACGACTTCGGCGCCCAGCGCAGCGCCGCGGCGACCAGCAGCAGGGTCAGCACGGTGATGGCGGACAGCTGCCAGAACCCGCTTCTGGCGTATTCGGCCGCCGTCAGCCCGCTCGTCCGCAGGACGTACTCGCTGCCGCCGAACAGCACGACCAGGCGGACCACGACGAAGCTCGCGAACAGCGCCACCAGCACGCCCAGCGGCAGGGCCCACTCGAACCGGTGCGCCAGCCGCTTGCGCGGCGCGTCGTCCTCGGCGGGCAACGGTGGTGCCGCCAGCAGGTAACACGCCCCGGCGACGGCGAACGCGGCCACGACGAACAGGAAACCCCAGCGCACGAAGGTTCCCGGGTTGAGCTCCGGGATCACCGAGTCGACGACGCTCGCGAACGCGGCGTCCGCGCCCCGCAGCAGCGGGACGAACACCAGCAGCAGCCCGGAGCTCGCCAGCACCGGCACCAGGAATCTCGGCCGCGTACGGCTTTCCGGCTTCTTGCCGAGCTTCACGAGCCCGCGCCCGATCCACGGGACCGAAAGCAGCGCTTCGATCGGGACCGCGAAGACGTCGTAGATGATCGTGTTCACGGTGCGTTTCCCGACCACCGCGAGAGATCCCGCGACACAGGCGGCCAGCACGCACAGCACGTTCAGCCACACCGACGCGCGGACCATGCCGACCGCGAGCAGTCCGAGCGCGACCGCCGCCCACAACGCGCTGGTGAGGCGGAAGTGCGGCTCGGCGTCACCGCGGGCCCGTTTGTCGGCGACGTAGACGGCCACGGCGAAGGCGAGCCCGGCCACGAACCAGCCGGCTCCGGGATCGTCCGGCATGGCGACCGCGGCGATCAGCCCGGCGGCGACAGCGGCGGGCAGCACCGAACGGGGCAGCGGGACGATCGACGACTTCGGCGGGACCCGCGGCCGCATAAGCACCGGCACCGGCGCCGGTACCAGCGGCGCGGGCGGCAAGGTGTCCGTCGCCCCAGGGGGCGACGCGTGCGCCTGCTTCTCCTCTTGTTCTTCGCTCATCGAACCCTCCAGTTTGCGAAAGCACATCCGAGTGGGTGTGCGGAGCCGCGGAAAGAAAGCGGAACGGGCTTAAGGAACCGGGATCACGACGCGGATGACGCAGCCCGGACGCCCTTCGGGGGCGACGACGGCGATGCTGCCGTCGTGGAGGTCGACCACCCACCGGGCGATCGCGAGCCCGAGGCCGGTGCCACCGCCGCCCGCCCGCTCGCCGCGGGTGAACCGTTCGAACACGCTGTCCCGCTCCCCCGGCGGGATCCCGGGGCCTTCGTCTTCGACCTCGATGACGACGTCGGTTTCGCGGGCCTCCGCCCGCACCCGGACCTCGCCCCCGGCCGGCCCGTGCCGGACGGCGTTGTCGAGCAGGTTGACCACGACCTGGTAGAGCCTGCCGCGGTCGGCGACGGCCACCGCGCCGGGCGGCTGGACGTCGACGGCGAACCGCACGCCGCGGCCGGTCGCGGCGGAGGTCACCCCGGCTTCGGCGGCGACCTCTTCCAGCAGCAGTTCGAGATCGAACTCCTCCAGCTGCAACGGGAACGCGCCGGCGTCGATGCGCGAGAGGTCGAGGAGTTCCGAAACCAGCCTGCCGAGCCGTTCGGTCTGCTGCAGCGCGGTTTTCAGCGTCGCCGGATCGGGCTTGGCGACGCCGTCGACGAGGTTCTCCAGCACGCCGTTCAGCGCGGTGATCGGCGTGCGGAGTTCGTGGGAGACGTTCGCGATCAGCTCACGCCGCCGTTGATCCGAGGCGTCGAGGTCTGCGGCCATCTGATTGAAGGCGTGGGCGAGTTCGCCGACCTCGTCGCGGGCGGTCGCCCGGACCCGGCGCGTGTAGTCGCCCTTGGCCATCGCCCTGGCGGCGGCGGTCATCTCGCGCAGCGGCCGGGTCATCCCGTGCGCCAGGATCTGCGAGGTGACCACCGCGAGCACCATCGCGGCGATCGTGGTGCGCGGCGGCAGCCAGCCGATCTGCCAGTTGAAGAAGGCGAACGCGATACCGCCCGAGGAGACCAGCAGGATCGCGAGCTTGAGCTTGATGGACCGGACCGGGTCGAGCGGCCTCGGAAGCGCGTCGACGATCCGGCCGAACAGCGGGCGGAGTTTCACGATCCCACCTCCAGGGCGTACCCGACGCCGTGCACGGTGCGGATGAGGTCCGCGCCCAGTTTGCGGCGCAGCGCCTTGATGTGGCTGTCGACCGCGCGGGTGCCCGAACCGGTGCCCGCGACGTCCCAGTCCCAGACCTCGCTCAGCAGCCGCTCCCTCGGCTGCACCGCCCTCGGGCGCTTCGCGAAGTGGACGAGGAGGTCGAACTCGATCGGGGTCAGCTGGGCCGGTGTGCCCGCCCGCGTGACCCGCCGCTGTTCGACGTCGATTTCCAGGTCGCCGAGCACGATCTTCGTGCCCGCTTCGCTCACGTCGGTCCGTGCCGACCGTTCGACGCGGCGCAGCAGCGCGTGCACCCTGGCCGAGAGCACGCGCATGGAGAACGGCTTGGTGAGGTAGTCGTCCGCGCCGACGCCGAGGCCGATCAGCATGTCCGTCTCGTCCGACCGGGCGGTCAGCATCAGCACCGGGACCGGGCGGCGGGCCTGGATCCGGCGGCAGACCTCGAGCCCGTCGAAACCCGGCAGCATCACGTCGAGCACCACCAGATCCGGCTCCCGCGCGGCGTCCGTCTCGACGCCGGAAGGGCCGTCGTGCGCCAGATCGACGGTGAAGCCCTCCGCGCGCAACCGCGCGGCGATGGCTTCGGCGATGGTCACGTCGTCCTCGACGACCAGCACCCGGCGTCCTCCCAGTTCCATGGGGATGACTGTAAGCAGCGACCGTGGAGACCGTTCGGGTGAGCTGTGGAGATCCTGTGGAGATGTTTCAGCCCGTTTGCCTGATTGCTACGTCCGTGTGTGTGACGCAGGTCATGCATCAGGGGGCTTCGAACGCAATCGACAGTCTGCGTTCCGACGCCACCAACAGTGAACAGTCTGCCAGTCCCACCCGCGTGACGAGGGCGAGCACGATTCCGCAATGGAGCCGACGGCACGCGGAACCCAGCTCGTGCATCCTGATGGCCGGGTAGAACTCGGCGAGGTCGAGTCCTTGAAGGACAGCCGCTTCTACAACGAAGAACTCGCCCCGGTCCCGGTCGAAAAGCGGACCTGGACGACCTACAACTACTTCGCGTTGTGGATGGGGATGGCGCACAACATCCCTTCGTACGCGCTCGCCGCCTCCCTGATCGCCCTCGGCATGGACTGGGTCCAGGCGCTGATGACGATCACCATCGGCAACCTGGTCGTGCTCGCCCCGATGCTGCTCAACAGCCACGCCGGGACGAAGTACGGCATCCCGTTCCCGGTGTTCGCCCGCGCCTTCTTCGGGATGCGCGGCGCGAATCTGGCGGCGTTGCTTCGGGCGTTCATCGCGTGCGGCTGGTTCGGTATCCAGACCTGGGTCGGTGGTGAGGCCGTCTACATCATCGTCGGGCGGCTGGCGGGTTCCGGCTGGAAGGACTCCGCCGTCGTCCTCGGCCAGCACTGGACGCTGTGGCTTTCGTTCGGGTTGTTCTGGCTGTTCCAGATGATCATCATCTGGCGCGGGATGGAGGCGGTCCGCCGGTTCGAGAACTGGACGGCGCCGCTGGTCTCCGTCGGCTTCCTGATCCTGCTGGGCTACGTGCTGGTCAAGGCGGGCGGACTCGGCCCGATCCTGTCCGAACCCGGGCAACTCGGCTGGGGACCGGACTTCTGGAAGGTGTTCGCGCCGTCGCTGATGGCGATGATCGCGTTCTGGTCGACGCTTTCGCTCAACATGCCGGACTTCACCCGTTTCGGCGGCAGCCAGGGCAAGCAGGTCCGCGGCCAGATCTTCGGCCTGCCGACCACGATGACGTTCATCGCGATCGTGGCGATCCTGACCACCTCGGGCGGCAGTGTCCTCTACGGCGAACAGATCTGGGACCCGGCGAAACTGGCCGACCGCTTCGACTCCCCCGTGGTCGTCGTGGTCGCGCTGATCGCGCTGGTGCTGGCGACCGTGTCGGCGAACCTCGCGGCCAACGTGGTCAGCCCGTCCTACGACTTCTCCAACGCGTTCCCGAAGAAGATCACCTTCGCCGTCGGCGGGCTGATCACCGGGATCATCGGCATCGCCATCCAGCCGTGGCGGCTCTACTCCGACCCGAACATCTACATCTTCGCGTGGCTCGGCTTCTACGGCGGCCTGCTCGGCGCTGTCGCCGGGGTGCTCGTCGCCGGCTACTGGGTGGTCAAGCGCACCGAACTGAAGCTTCGCGACCTCTACACCGAACGCGGCGTCTACTGGTTCAACGGCGGCTGGAACTGGCGCGCGCTCGTCGCGACACTCGTCGGCGCCGTGCTCTCGGTCGGCGGCGCGTACGGCGGGCCGTTCCCCGCCGACGGGCTGATCCCGTTCCTGAAACCGCTCTACGACTACAACTGGGTCGTCGGACTGGCGGGCGCCTTCGTCGTCTACCTGCTGCTGGCCCTGCCCGAGCACAAGCGCACCGCCTACACAGAGGAGGAAGCAAGTGAGCGACCTGGTCCGAGCCGGATTGATCCAGCAGCGGTGGACGGGTGACAAGGAGTCGATGATCGCGAACGCGGTCGAAGCCATCGGCAAGGCCGCTTCGCAGGGCGCGCAGGTGATCTGCCTGCAGGAGTTGTTCTACGGACCGTATTTCTGCCAGGTGCAGGACACCGACTACTACTCCTACACCGAGGGCATCCCCGACGGGCCGACGACGAAGCTCATGCAGGAGGTCGCCGAACGGCACGGTGTCGTGCTGGTCGTCCCGATGTACGAGGTCGAGCAGCCCGGCGTGTACTACAACACCGCCGCGGTGATCGACGCCGACGGGACCTACCTCGGCAAGCACCGCAAGAACCACATCCCGCAGGTGAAGGGCTTCTGGGAGAAGTTCTACTTCCGGCCCGGGAACCTGGGCTACCCGGTGTTCGACACCGCCGTCGGCCGCATCGGCGTCTACATCTGTTACGAGCGGCACTTCCCGGAGGGCTGGCGCGCACTGGGCCTGGCGGGCGCGAAGATCGTGTTCAACCCGTCGGCGACCAGCCGCGGTCTGTCGGAATACCTCTGGCGGCTGGAGCAGCCCGCGGCCGCCGTCGCGAACGAGTACTTCGTCGGCACGATCAACCGGGTCGGCGTGGAACCGCTGGGCGACAACGACTTCTACGGTCAGACGTACTTCGCGGACCCGCGCGGCCAGCTGATCGGCGAGGCCGCTTCCGACACCGAGGAGGAGATCGTCATCCGCGACCTCGACATGGGGCAGCTCGCCGAAGTGCGGGACCTGTGGGCCTTCTACCGAGACCGCCGTCCCGACAGCTACGGACCCCTCGCGGAGGCGTGATGACCACCCTCATCAGCGGCGGGCAGGTGCTGTCCACGGCGGGCGCTTCGGCGGCGGACGTCCTCGTCGACGGCGAGACGATCGTGGCCGTCGGCGCGCCCGGCACCCTGGGCCCGGCCGATTCGGTCATCGACGCCACCGGGAAGTACGTGCTGCCCGGCGGGATCGACGCGCACACCCATATGGAGATGCCGTTCGGCGGGACGCATTCCGCCGACACCTTCGGCACCGGGACGACGGCGGCGGCGTGGGGCGGCACGACCACGATCATCGACTTCGCCGTCCAGGCAAAGGGAACCTCACTGCTGTCCACTATGGACAAATGGCACGAGAAGGCCGACGGCAACTGCGCCATCGACTACGGCTTCCACATGATCGTCTCCGACGTCAACGATTCGTCGCTGAAGGAGATGCAGGCCTGCGTCGATGGCGGGGTCGGCAGCTTCAAGATGTTCATGGCGTATCCGGGGGTGTTCTACTCCACGGACGGCGAAATCCTGCTGGCCATGCAGAAGGCGCGCGAGATCGGCGCCACGATCATGATGCACGCGGAGAACGGCATCGCGATCGATCAGCTGGCCGCGCAGGCGTTCGCCGCCGGGAAGATCGACCCGGTGCAGCACGGCCTCACCCGGCCGCCGGAGCTGGAGGGCGAGGCGACCTCGCGCGCGATCCAGCTGGCCAAGGTGACCGGGGCGCCGCTGTACATCGTGCACCTCTCGGCGTCGCAGGCACTCGCGGCGGTCGCGGAGGCGCGCGACAACGGCCAGAACGTCTTCGCGGAGACGTGTCCTCAGTATCTCTATCTGTCCATCGAGGACTTGGCGAAGCCGGATTTCGAGGGCTCGAAGTACGTCGCCTCTCCCCCGCTGCGTGAGAAGTCGCATCAGGCGGACCTGTGGCGTGGGCTGCGCACCAACGACCTCTCGGTGGTGTCGACGGATCACTGTCCGTTCTGTTTCAAGGACCAGAAGGAACTCGGCCGCGGCGACTTCCGCGCGATCCCCAACGGGATCCCCGGCGTCGAGCACCGGATGGACCTGCTGCACCAGGGTGTCGTGGCGGGCGAGCTCACCCTCGGCCGGTGGGTCGAGACCTGCTCCACCACCCCGGCGCGGATGTTCGGGCTGTACCCGCGCAAGGGTGTCATCGCGGCGGGTTCGGACGCGGACATCGTCATCTACGACCCGTCGGCGAAACAGACCTTGTCGGTCGAAACGCACCACATGAACGTGGACTACTCGGCCTACGAAGGAATGGAGATCACCGGGAAGGTCGAGACCGTGCTCTCGCGCGGCCGTGTGGTGGTGTCGCCGTCGGGCTTCTCGGGCAGTACGACGCACGGGAAATTCCTCTCGCGCGACCTGAACCAGTACCTGAACTGAGGCAATCGAACTCAGTGTGGCGAAGCCGCTCCGTTGAGGGTGGTGGAGGGGAAGAAGGCCGGATGGATTTCGGGATAGTGCTCCAGACCGACCCACCCGCACGCGACCTGGTCCGGCTGATGAAGGCCGCCGAGGACCAGGGTTTCCGCTACGGCTGGACGTTCGACTCGTGCGTGCTGTGGCAGGAACCGTTCGTCATCTACTCGCAGATCCTCGCGGCGACGTCGTCGATGATCGTGGGCCCGATGGTGACCAGCCCGGCCACGCGGGACTGGTCGGTGATGGCGTCGACCTTCGCCACGCTCAACGACATGTACGGCAACCGGACGGTGTGCGGAATCGGCCGCGGCGACTCGGCGCACCGGGTCGTCGGCCTGGCACCGTCCACTTTGGCCACCGTGCGCGACTGCATGCACGTGGTCAAGGAGCTGGCCGAGGGCCGGGAGGTCCTGTTGCGGGACAAACCGGTCCAGATCCCCTGGATCCGCAACGGCAGGCTCGAAATGTGGATGGCGGGCTACGGGCCGAAGGCGCTGAAGACGGTCGGCGAACACGCCGATGGCTTCATCCTCCAGTGCGCCGATCCCGCGATCGCCCGGTGGACCATCGGCGCCGTCCGCGAGGCGGCCCGTGCGGCGGGACGGGACCCGGGCGGGATCACGATCTGCCTCGCGGCACCGGCGTACGTCGGGGACGATCTGGCGCACCAGCGCGAACAGTTGCGCTGGTTCGGCGGGATGGTCGGCAACCACGTCGCGGATCTCGTGGCGCGGTACGGCGATTCCGGGCCGGTGCCACGCGAACTGACCGACTACATCCGTGAGAGGGAAGGGTACGACTACTCACACCACGGGCGGGCGGGCAATCCCTCGACCGACTTCGTGCCGGACGAGATCGTGGACCGGTTCTGCCTGCTCGGGCCGTCTTCGGCGCATGTGGAGCGGCTGGAGGAACTGGCTTCGCTCGGCGTCGACCAGTTCGCGCTGTACCTCATGCACGATCAGCGCGAAGAAACCCTGAAGCGGTACGGCTCGGAGGTCATCGGCCGCTGACCCCCCTCTGCGATCAGTCCTCTACTTGCGGTCCTCGCGCGTGCAACTACCGCAAGTAGAGGACTAAACGCGCGGGGGTCAGACGCCGAACCAGGCGGCGAGCGCTTCTCGCAGGCCGTCATCGGTGTCCCCGCCCAGGCGATGTACCCGTCCGGGCGAATCAGGAGGACGTCGGCGGGCCGGTCCTCGGCCTTGGCGGTGTGGACGTCGACGAGTCCTTCGGCGAGCTCGCGGAGCTCCGGCCGTCCGGCGAGGTCGAGCAGGACCGGCCGCGCCGGGCGCAGCAACTCCCCGACGCTGGTCGCGCCCTGATCGGTCTCCAGCGCGAGATCCGGGACGAAGGTGCCGGCGAGCGCGTGCCCGGAGCCGGGCATCGGATAGCGCAGGTCGGTCCCGGCGAGATGCGCGGCCAGCCGTCGCGCGGGCTGCTCGTCGCCCAGCAGTTCCTGGAAGACCGTCCGGAGCGCCTCGGCGGCCTCGTCGTGCCCGCGCCGCAGCGCGACCTGCGCCTGGGACTGCAGCAGCGCGCGGGCACCGGCGGCGTGCCGTTCCGCGTGATAGGTGTCCAACAGCCCCTCCGGCGCCCGCCCCTGGATCTCGGCGGCCAGCTTCCAGGCGAGGTTGACCGAGTCGGACATGCCGACGTTGATCGCCGTACCGGTCGACGGCAGCAGGTGAGCCGCGTCGCCCGCCAGCAGGATCCGCCCCTCGCGGTAGCGCTCCGCCTGGCGGGCGGAGAACTGGTAGCGCGAGAGCCGGACCGGGTCGCCCAGCGGGACGTCCCCGCCGAGCACGCGGCGGATGCTGTCGCCGAACTCGGTCAGCGTCAGCGGCACGTCGTCGTCGATCTCGCCGAGATCGTCCTCGGTGGTCTGGATGAACAAGATCCCCGGCGTCAGCGAACCGAGCGCGAACACCCCGTTGTCGGTGCGGGTGTAGCCCGCCTTGATCCGGCCCAGCCCCGGTGTCTCGATGTCGCCGTTGTCGTGCACGGTCAGCCCCTCGGGGATCTTGACCTGCCCGATCCGGTTGACCTCGGGATAGGTGGTCCCGGGGAACCCGATCCCGGCGAGCGCGCGGACGGGACTGTGGCCACCATCGCATCCGACGAGGTACGGGGCGGTGACTTCGTACTCCCCCTCCGGCCCGCGGACCTGGGCCGTCACGGAGGTGCCGTCCTGGGACAGCCCGGTGACCTCGTGCCCGCGGCGCACCTCCGCGCCGAGTTCGAGAGCGTGTTCCTCCAGTAACCGCTCCAACAACTGCTGTCGCACCGACAGCGCCTTCAGCGGAGGCTCGTCGAACCGGGTGAGGTCGACGTGCACGCCGCCGAACGGGAACCGGTGGGGCGGGACGGGGTCGGTGACGAGCCCCCGGACCCGGTCCAGCAGGCCGCGGTACTTCAGCAGGTCCAGGATCTGCCCGCTGAGACCGTGGGCCTTCGGTGTCTTCCCCTGTTCCGGCCGCCGTTCCAGGACCAGCGGGCGAACCCCGGCCGGCCGCAGCTCCGCGGCCAGCATCAGACCGGTCGGACCGGCACCCACGATGATCACGTCGACGTCCGTCAAATCCTCACTCCTGTTCGGCCTGTACTGGCTACGGCCGAGGATTCTGCGGTATCACCGGGGTCTTGCCGCAAGCCCCCAGGTGCGCTATATGTTGAACATGGAGGGGCGCGCCCCTCCTTTTTCGTGCCTGGCTGAGGCGGGGTAGGGCCTGCTCCACCGTCTTTCCGGGTACGCGCACCAGGGATCACGCGCCCGCGAGCCGAGACGCTGGACGGGTGACCACCAGCAGAGTCCGCACCGCCGCTTTGATCACCCTCACCGCACTCGCCGCCGTCACGATCGCGCCCGCGGTCTCGGCCACGCCGAAGGGCATCGCCTGGGGCCCTTGTCCGGCGGGATCGCCATCCGGCTACGACTGCGCCGAACTGGAAGTCCCGCTTTCGTACCGGGATCCGGGCGGCCCCCGGATCACCATCGCGCTCGGCCGCCTTCCCGCGACCGACCAGAAGCACAAACGCGGCACCGTCTTCACCAACCCAGGCGGCCCCGGGAATCCCGGCCGCTTCAGCGAGTTCCAGACCGCGTCGCTGCACCGGCAGTTCGATATCGTGGGCTTCGACCCGCGCGGCGTCGGCGCCAGTACGCCTGTCCGCTGCTTCGCGAGCGAAGCGGAACTCGAGCCGCTCAAGCGGGTGCTCGGCCAGTTCCCGATCACCGTCGAGCAGGAAACCCGGCAGATCGCCGACGTCCGTGAGGTCGCCGCCTCGTGCGGCCGCAACGCCGGGCCGCTGCTGGGTCATCTGTCGACCACGAACGTCGCCCGGGACCTCGACAAGCTCCGCGAGGCCGCCGGTGAGCCCCGCCTGCGGTACTACGGCCTCTCGTACGGCACATACCTCGGCGAGGTGTACGCCAACCTGTTCCCGCATCGCGTCGGGGCCTTGGCCCTCGACGCCGTCGACGATCCGATCGCCTGGTCCACCGGGCACCGTCCGCAGGACGCGAACGTCCCGTTCAGCACCAGGCTCGGCGGTTTCCGGGACGCGGACCGCGCGCTGCAGGCGTTCCTCGACGCCTGCGCGGCCGACGTCCGGTGCGCGTTCCGCGAACCCGGGACGGACCTGCGGGCCAAATACGACGGCATCCTCGACCGGCTCGAGGCCACGCCGGGCGCGATCACCTATCAGGACGTCATCCGGCGCACCCACAACGCGCTGACCGACGAGGCCGACTCGCCCGCGCTGGCGGAATTCCTTCAGTCCGCGACGAAATCGGCCTCGGCGAAAGCCATCGTGACGCCGTTCGACTCCGCACTCGGCGGCGGCGGGACGATCTGTGCCGACACCACGAACCCGCGTGACCCGGCGGCGTGGCCGAAAGCGGCCCGCGAGGCCGATCGCGAAAGCCGCGGTTTCGGTTCGTACGACACGTATCTCTCGCTGCCGTGTGCTTTCTGGCCCGCCTCCGACCCGGCGCGCTACACCGGACCGTGGAACCGGCCGACCGCGCCGATCCTGTTGCTGGCCAACGGCAAGGGCGATCCGGAAACGCCGTACTCCGGAGCGAAACGGACCGAACGCATCCTCGGGAACGCCCGGCTCCTGACGCTGGACGCCTGGGGGCACGGCGCCGCGAACCGCAGCAAGTGTGTCGACGCGGCCCTCGACGCGTACCTGATCCACGGCCGTCTCCCGGCGCGCGGCACCGTCTGCGCCCCGGATCAGAAGCCGTTCGACCCGAGGTAGGCGAGCGCGACTTCCTCGTCGGTCAGCCAAGCGGCGTAGTCGGCGGGGTCGGAGAAGACGTGCGCGAACCGGCGTGCCACCTCGGGCGCCGTTTGCGCGGCGTCCAGGGTGGCCAGCACGTGATCCGGTGGCGGCGCGAGGAAATCGTTGCTCAGCCGGGTCGCGTGCTGTGCCTTTTCCCAGTACTCGGCGAAAGTACGGCGCTGGAACGCTTCGTCGAACGGGCGGTCGCCGTGGTCGAGGATGCTCTGTTCGTAGACCGCGGCCGCGTGCGCCGCCATGTTCGCGCCCTGCCCGGCGATCGGGTCGTTCGTCACCGCGGCGTCGCCCATCGCGAGTACCTTCGCCCCCGACGGCAGCGTCCCGACCGGCTCACGCACGATCGGCAGGACCCGGCCGCGCAGGACGTCCAGCGGCCCGCTCGGGCGTGCGCCGGCGAGCGACTCTTCGACCCACGGGAACTGCTTGCGCAGCAGCGTCATCGCGAGGGCGAAATGCTCGTCGACGTCGGTGACGTCGTCCCAGACGTCCATGGGTCCGCCGGGAACGCCGAAGAACCCGAGGCCGAAGACGGGCCCGCGCACCGACTGGACCGGCAGCCCGAACAGCTCACCGGCCCGGGAGAGCCCGAACGTCAGGCCCGGATACACCGGAAGCGGCTCGTCGCCTCCGGAGACGAGGTACAGGATCCCGATGGTCCGCTGCGGTTCGCGATACGGGGAACGCGCGTCGTCACGCGGGAAGAGACCGTCGAACTGTGGTCCTCGCCCGGCAGCGACCAGCACGAGATCGAACTCGCGGGCGTACTCCTCCAGCCCGTCGGGCGTCACCTTGCCGATCCGCACCTCACCGCCGCGGGCGGCGAACGCGGTCAGCCAGTCGGACACCTTGACCCGTTGGTCGACCGACTGCGCGGGGTGGTCGAAGCGGGCGCGCCACGAGACGGCGGGCTCCGGGGAGTCCCCGGCGAGCCCGAACGACGCGCCGAGCATCTCCGGGGCGGTTCCGTCCCAGAAGTTGATGCCCAGCGCGCGTTCCCGGGTCAGGGCGGGATGGAACAAGCACTGGTTCGAGATGAGGCCGCCGGCACGGATCGTTCCGGCGTCGCGGTCGGTGACCACGGTGACGGCGTATCCGTGCCGCTGCAGGCCCAAGGCCAGGACCAGGCCGGCTTGCCCGGCCCCGACCACCACGATCCGGCGCATGAGGACCCCTCCCCTTCGGCTGGGTCCAGTGTGGCCGGGTTTCCACCGCGCGGTAAAGGATCCGCCTGATGGGCTGCCCGAAAAGGATCAGCCCACGAGGGCTTGGTACACCAGGTTGCGCAGTTCGGCGCGGATCGGATGGGTCGACGACGGCAGCAGCTGGGTGAAGAACAGCACCGTGACGTCCTCGTCCGGATCGACCCAGAAGGCGGTGCTCGCCGCGCCACCCCAGGCGAATTCCCCGGCGCTGGCGAGGGTTTTGGCCTTCACCGGGTCGTCGAGCACGGAAAAGCCCAGTCCGAAGCCGAAACCGTCGTACGGCGTCTCGGAGAAACCGACGCGACCGTAGGTCTCCAGATCCACCCCGCCCGGCAGGTGGTTGCTCGCCATGACCTCCACCGTGCGCGAACCGAGCAACCGGACGCCGTCGAGTTCACCGCCACGCAGCAGCATCTGCGTGAAGCGGTGGTAGTCACCCGCCGTCGAGACCAGCCCCCCGCCGCCCGAGAGGCACGTGGGCGTGACACGGCCGATGGCGCCCATCTCGTCGTGACGGAACGGGGCCTTCGTCTTCGGGTGGGGCACATAGAGCGCGGCCAGCCTGTCGAGGGCGGCCGGGTCGGTTTGGAATCCGGTCTCGTGCATGCCGAGCGGAGTGAAGATCCGCTCGCTGAAGAAGGTGTCGAGAGACTGACCGGAGACGACCTCGACGAGCCTTCCGAGGATGTCCGTCGCGACCGAATAGTTCCATTCCGAACCGGGCTGGAACTGCAACGGCTGCCGCGCGAGCGCCTCGGAGACACTCGCGAGGTCGAGTCCCGGCGCGGTGCCCCAGTCGAAGCCGGCCTCGCGGTAGAGCGCGTCGACCGGATGCGTGCGGTGGAACCCGTACGTCAGGCCGGCGGTGTGGGTGAGCAGGTGCCAGAGCCGGATGGGTTCCGTCGCAGGCTCGGTCATCACCCGGACGGACGAGCCCGCCGTGAAGACCCGCGGTTCCGCGAATTCCGGCAGCCACCGGGAAATCGGGTCCCGGAGGTCGATGCGCCCCTCTTCGACGAGCATCATCGCGGCGACCGAGGTGACCGGCTTCGTCATCGAGAAGACGCGCCAGATCGTGTCGGTCTCCACCGGGAGCCCGGCCTCGATGTCGCGCAGCCCGTTCGACGCGAGATGCGCGACTTTCCCGTTGCGGGTCACCACGGCCAGGTACCCGGGAAGCAGATTTCGCTCCAGGTACCCGTCGAAGTGCTTGTCGATCCGCCGCAACCGCTCCGCGTCGAAGCCCACCTCGGCCGGGTCGACGTCCACCTTCAGCTCGATCATGCGACCGAGGCTACGCGTTCCGTTCGGCCTGTTTCTCCAGTCGCCACGCCTCGTCGGTCTTCCCGATCCGCCAGTATCCGGAGATGGACAGCAGGTCACGCCGCATTCCCCGATCGTCGAGAAGGTGACGTCGCAGATCCCGGACGAACGCGGCCTCGCCGTGCACGAACGCCTGAACGACACCGTCACGCCACTCGAGCGCGCGGACGGCTGCAGCGAGATCGTCGCCCTTGCTCCGGTGCAGCCAGGTGATCCGCGCGTCGCCCTTGGTGGTCAGCGACTGCTCTTCGGCGGCGTCCTCGACGAGGATGACCGCATGCACGGGAACGCCGGCCGGCATCGCTTCGAGTGACGCGGCTATCGCCGGAAGGGCGCTCTCGTCACCCGCGAGCAGGTGCCAGTCGGCTTCCTCGCCCGGCGCGTACGCCCCGCCGGGACCCGAGATCAGCAGCTCGTCGCCCGGTTTCGCGGCGGCGGCCCACGGTCCGGCGACACCCTCGTCACCGTGGTGGACGAAGTCGAGCACCAGCTCGCCGAGATTCCGGTCGAAGGCCCGGACGGTGTAGGAACGCATCCGCGGCCACTGCTCACGCGGCAGTTCTTCGCGGACGCGTGCCAGGTCGAACGGCTCGGGATAGGTGACGCCGGGCACCCGGAAGTGCACCTTGACGTAGGCGTCGGTGAACTCGTTGGGCTGGAACGAGGCGATCCCTTCGCCCCCAGCGACGATCCGGACCATATGCGGGGTGATCCGCTCGGTGCGCAGCACCCGCAACCGGGTCGCCGACACTGATCTCCGCGCCTCGGCCATTCACGATTCCTTTCATGAGGTTAGGTGAACCTAACTGAGCGTACGCCGATCCCGGATCGAGCGGGCGACGTCTCCCATCATCCGATCAAAGCCCTCCCGGACCCGCCCGTCGAACCCGGCGAAGAACCGGTTGGCCAGCGGGACCGCCCACCGTCCCCGGGAAGCGACGTTGTACACCCGATGGGTTACCCGCGCACCGGCCGGATCATCCACGACGAGGTACTCCCCGCGGTACCACCAACCGCCCTGCTGGGCGATGAGGCCGCGCTCGGGGTCCATCTCGAAGCCTGGGTTGTACTGCTGCGCTTGGAGAAATTCCGCGATCCGGGCGAAGACCTCATCGGCGGACGCGGGCACCACGTCGTCGACTTCGACCAGCGGTTTCACGCCGCGCTCGCGGCCGGGTCACTCACCCGGGTGTTCTGGAACGACGCGACCCGCCAGCCTTCGGACTCCTCCACCAGGACATACGTCAGCGTCGATTCCCGGCCGGGTTCGGGCTCGCCGCCCGCCAGCGACGATCCGCCGCCGGACACGACGATCGCGACGTCGGGCCGCACGAACCGGACCTTGGGCTCATCGCTCCCGGCGACCAGTTTCGATCCCTTCAGCAGCCCCTCGAACAGAGATCGGTGCGCGCTTTCGATGATCACGCGGCCCGGCATGTTCATGCCGAAGAACGTCACGTAGTCGGCGTCCTCGGTGAACAGCGACGCGTACGCGGCCGCGTCGCCGTCGTTCCACGCGTCGGCGAGCTTGCCCAGGACGGCCAGGACCTCGGCCCGTCGTTCGGTCATGATGTCCTCCAGTGGGGCGAACGGTGTTCGTGTGACGAACACTGTTCTACAGACGAACGGCGTTCGCGTCAAGTAGAGTTCGCGGGGTACCCCGGATCAGGAGGCGAACGAAGTGAGCAGGCCCCGGCGTCGCGCCGAGAAACCCGTGCTGTCCCAGGAGCTCGTGGTGAAGACGGCCCTGGACCTCCTCGCCACCGAGGGACTGGAGGCGGTGAGCATGCGGCGCGTGGCCCAGGCGCTGGAAACCGGCCCCGCGTCGCTCTACGCCCACGTGGCGAACAAGGAAGAGCTCCACGAGCTGATGGTCGACCACGTCCTCGACTTCGGCCCGGTCCCCGAACCCGAACCGGAGCGGTGGATCGAGCAGGCGAAGGACCTGTTGCGGGAGAACGTGCGCGCACTGACGTCGTTCCCCGGAATCGCCAAGATCGCGTGGGCCATCCCGGTACCGGTCGGCGCGAACGCCTTGCAGCAGGCCGAAGCCATGCTCGCGGTGCTGCGCGCAGGCGGCCTCGACCTCAAGCAGGCGTTGTTCGCGGCCGACGCGTTATGGCTCTACGCCAAGGCTTTCGCCTACGAAGGCGCGGGCTGGCAGCACGGCGACATCAACCTGGCCGAGCAGGAGGAACGCGGCAAGCAGATGGTCGAGTACATGACGTCGTTCCCGCCCGGCACGTTCCCGAACATGCTCGGCTCGGGCGAGTACTTCACCGCGGAGACGGCCCAGGAACGATTCGAGTTCGCCATCGACCTGTTCCTCGCCGGCCTCGCGGCCAGGGCCTCGTGAGTGGTGAGGACGCCTCCCAAGTACGTGAAGGACCCCAACACTGCGTCTAGCGCAAGGAAGGGGTCCTTCACGTACTTCCAGGCGACCAGAGTGCCGAACCGTGGAGAGCCTCGCGAGCGGCAAGGCGGTCATTGAGGGGTAAGTCAAATGTGGCATGACCGAGCCTCTGCGGCGAAGGACTCCTTCGCTGGCTTCAAGATTAAGAGGTGGCCTTCGTGGCGTGGTTCTGGACCGGCCTGCGGGCGCCAGTCGCTCCCGAGTGTCCACAAGGGACACTTCCTGGCGACAGAATGTCCGATTGATGGTTGGATGTGCGGTTTGCGGAGGGGGTCGTGAGTGGCAAAGAGGGTTAGAACCCGCTTTGCCACTCACGACCCCCTCCGCAAAGCGTGCATATGGGTATCAATCAGACATTTACCCGGCTAAGCGTGTCCCGTGTGGACAGTCAGGGTGCGGCCGGTCCAGATCCGCGCTGCTGAAGGCTCCCTTCACCGCATCGGACGCGACGAAGGGAGCCTTCAGCCCGGCACGACCCACCCGCGAACACGACACGTTTGCCCTTCCCCTCAATAACCGCCCTTACCACTCACGAGGTCAGAGCAGCGCGACCGCGGCCGCGTACTGCGGCACCAGCCTGGCCCCCAACGATGCCTTCGTCTCCGCCATCTTCTTGCCGAACATCACCTGTGGCCGCCCGGTCTCCAACGCCCAGCGCACCACCTCGCCGTAGAAGTGGAAATACAGGTTGGCGCGTCCGCCCAGCTCCGGCGGGAGCGCCGCCCAGTTGCGGACGATCGGCAGGGTCGGGTGATCGAGAAGGGTCGTCATGGCGACCACCCGGTCCGTGGCGGTGTCGCGGTAGGTGATGAGGTGCACGTCGGGCTGCCGCAACAGGGCGCTCCAGTAGCCCACGAACGCCGGGAGCGGCACGATCGGCACATCGTGGTGTTTGGATTCGTTGTGTCGCAGCAATTCCGCGATCTCGACCGGATCTGCGTCGATGCCGCGCACGACTCGCGCCTCGATCGAAGGATCGGCCTCGAAGGTGCGGAAGATCTTGCGCAGGTTGTACTTGCGTTTCTTCGCCAGCGAGTTCACCCAGTCGTCCCGGTTCGAGAACGGCGTGACGTCGAGGACGGCGACGTCCTCGGTCCGGCGCACCATCTTCAGCCCGCCCCGGAAACCGTCCACTCCGGACTCACCGATCTGGCGCACCAGCAGGCCGCGCAGGCCGAAGCCGAGTTCCGCGCGCATGGCCGGGACGAAGCGGTCCAGCAACCTGCCGACACCGCCGTCACCGTCCTCGTCGTCGAACCACCAGCCCGGCATCGCGGACGCGCCGGGCGAGCGGACGTCGAGTCCGCCGAACCATCCTTTGCCCGAAGGCCGGGCGAACCGATGCCGTCTGGTGAGCCCGGTGACCCACGCCGAGCTGACCACGCCACGCGGCTCGCTGCCTTCGAGCAGCACGGTGACCGGCTGCGCGGTGCGCGCCGCCCACGCCTGGGTGGTGAGGACCTCCCAGCTCCAGTCCGCGCGCAGACCGGCCTTGGCCCGCAACGGTTTCCAGTACGCGGGCTCCGGATCGCGCCGGGGGTCCAGCACCTCGATCACCATCGGGTCACCGGCCTCGGCACGATGACCCCGAGCAGCGGGACCGGCCGGAAACCGAGCGTCGCCTTCAAGTCGGTCAGCCCCCGCCCCATCGACAGGGACTTCCGGTTGCCCTCGATCATGGAGCGCACGTTACGAACGACAGCGTCGAAGTAGAGGTGCTTCGGCCGTCCCTCCTCCGGCGCCACCGCGGCCCAATGCTGGTGCAGTGGCGCCACGGGGTGATCGAGCACGATGCCGAACGCGAGCAGCTTGCCGTCGGCGCCGTGGTAGGTCGAGGTGATCACGTCCGGCCTGCGCACGAGTTCGGCGAAGTACTCGGCCGTGACCGGACCACGCCAGTCGAACTTCACCGGCCCCATCCGCCCGCGGTGCCCCCGCAGCAGCGTCGCCAGCTCCAGTGCGTCGAGGTCAGTGCGAGCGGCTTCGGCGCGAACGACCAGTCCCGGGTCCGCGGCGACCTTCTTCACCTGCCCGCGCAAGCTCAGCCGCCTGCTGCGCCGCAGGGACGCCAGCCAGCCTTCGACGTCGACGAAACCGTTCTCCAGCACCGACGTCGGCATCGTTTCGCGAACGGGCCTGCCCCGTCCGGACAGCATGTCGAGCGCTTCCGGCTCGACGGTGCGGTAGACGACGCCGAGGCAGCCGGGTCCGGTGAAGCGGCAGACGGCCCGCTCGAACCGGCGCATGATCTCCCGACGGTCGGCGGCGTCGACCTCGTCCGCGAACAACCACGGCGGATAGCCGGAAAGCCACGCGTGCTGCACTTCGAGCCAGCGCGTCCCCAGTCGCGCCACGCCGCGCACCGCGCCGGGCCGGTCCGGGGAGACCGGGGCGCACAGCATCGCCAGCACCGCGGCGACGATGTCTCCCCCGTCGCTGATCACGGTGAGCAGGTTGGGGCTGCGGGAGAAGTGCGATTCCACGCGAAGCAGGTGGTAGTCCCAGGGAACCGGCACCTGCTGAGCGGTGAGGAACGCGGCCCAGCCCTCGGGTTCGGCATCGGTTCGCGGATCGAGCACCCGCACTTCCCAGGTCATCGGCCCAGCACCGGTCTCGGCACGGCGACCGAGACCAGGGGGCTGGTGCCGAAGCCGAGCGCGGTCTTGTTCTCCAGCATCGCCCGGCCGGCGGTCAGTTCGCGGCGCCCGTGCGCGATCATGTGCTCCGCTCCCCTGGCGTAGAAGTCGACATAGAGCCCTTTTCGGCCACCGTCCGCACTCGGCAGCGCGGCCCACTGGTGCAGCACACAGGCGCCGAAGGAGTCGAACAGCGTGCCGAATCCCAGCAGCCGCCCGGATCCGTCGCGGTAGGTCCGGGTGATCACGTCCGGGCGGCGCACGAGTACGTCCAGGTAGGACGGTGCGATCGGGCTCCGGGTGTCCATGTGCAGCCCGCCGAACCGCGACCGCTGTCCCTGCGCCCAGGCCCGTTCGTCCTGCCTGGCGCGGTGGGCGTTGAGCAGGACGGCGAGTTCGTGGCAGTCCAGGTCCCGGCGGGCGGGAGCCGCTTCGGTGCGCAGGTCCCCGTCCTCGCGCAGGTCACGCAGCGTCCTCCGGGTCTCGTCGCCGAGTACCCGCTCCCAGTCGTCCACAGTGGAATAGTCGTTGGGCAGCACGGCGATCGGGTCGATCTCCCGGGTCATCCGGCCCCGGCCCGCCAGCGCCGGGAGGAGTTCCGGATTCATCGCCCGGTAGATCACGCCCAGCAGCCCGGGGCCGAGGTGGGCGCACAGTGCGCGTTCGAGCCGGCGGACCACTTCCCGCCGCTCGGCCTCGTCCAGCCGCTCGTCGAGCACCCCTGCCGGATAACCGCTGAGCTGCCAGAGATAGGCCTCGGCCCAGCGCGGGCGGAACCGTCCACCGAGGACGGACAGCGGCGCGAAGTCGTCCGCCCGCCAGCTCCGGCACACCATCACGGTGAACGCGCCGACGACCTGCTCTCCCCTGCGAAGCACCGCGAGCACCGCCGGGTTCTTCGCCAGCCAGGCTTCCCGGCGCAGGACCTCGTACTCCCAGACGGGCAACAACCTCGCCCGATGCAGGAATTCCCGCCAGCCCGCGGGTTCGGCCGCGCTCCTCGGATCGAGCACTTCGACCTCGAACGCGGTGCTCCGCTCCGCCACCTTCATCGTCACCATCCCAGTACCGGTCTCGGCACGGCGGCGGAATACACCGGGCGCGCCCGGAATCCCAGCGTGGCCTTGAGTTCGGGCAGTCCGCGCCCGGCGGTGAGTTCCCTGACGCCACGCCGCGTGGCGTAGCGCATCGCGTGGATGTAGGAGTCGAACAGCAGTCCCTGCCGTCCGCCCTCGTCCACCGGCAAGGTGCCCCAGTGCTGTTTCGCCAGGCTGTCCGGATGGTCGAGCAGGGTGTTCACCGCGAGCAGCCTGCCGTCGGCGCCGGTGTAGGTCAGCGTGTGCACGTCCGGCCGCCGGAGGAACCGGTGCAGGAACGCGGCGGACGGCATGGTCCTGGCGTCGAGCGCGAACCGGCCGTGCCGTTCACGATGCGCCTGGATGAGCGCCGCGACCTCGGCGCTGTCCAGATCCCCCCGGCCTGGACCGCCCTTGACCACCAGGCCGGGATCGGCCGCGAACCTGCGCCGCTGCCGTCTGAGCCCGCCACGCCGCGACTTCGCCAGCGACGCGATCCACTCGTCTTCCGAACCGAAGCGGTTGTCCAGCACCGCGACCGAATCGACGTGTTTCACCAGCCTGCCCCGCCCTTGGACGTCCTTCGCGGATTCCTCCCCGAGCGCCCGGTACAGCACGCCGAGCAGTCCCGGTCCGAGCCGCGTGCGCAAGGCCCATTCGAACGCCCGGATCAGCGGACGTCGTTCGGCGGCCGGGACCGGCGGCGCGAACGCCAGTCCCGGGTAACCGCTCAGCCAGGGCTGGCAGACCTCGGCCCAGAACGGGCGCAGCAGCCGGTGTCCCGGCATCGGCGCGAAGCGATACCGCAGCCGGGGACGACAGACCAGGACGGAGAACGCCGCGACGATCCCGGTGCTACCGGAGACGGTGGCCAGCACCGGCGGGTTCCGCGCGGTCCAGGCGTCGAGTCCCATCACCCCGTAGTCCCACACCGGATGCAGGCGTGCCGCGGTGAAGAACGCCGGCCAGCCCGCCGGGGCGGGATCGGTGCGCGGATCGTGGAAAGCGATCTTCACGTGAGCACGACCGGGGTGCCGTGTCGCGGGCACGGCGCGATCTCGCCATGCACCCCGCCCGCCGGGAGCACGTCCACGAACCGCGGGGAATCCTGGCGCAGCAGGGTGAACGCGAGCCCGCCCGAGGTGGGGCGCGCGTGGACGCGGGGCCAGTCGAGATGCCAGCGGCCGCAGGCTTCGATCGCGCCCAGGTAGCCCAGTGCCGGGTCGTGGAGCACTCCGTACGGGCCGGTGTCCATGGTGTCCAGTTCCCGTCGCGGTACGGATTCGACCCGGTACGCCCGGTCTTCGGGCAGCGCGGTGGCGAAAACGGCCAGCTGCTTGTCGTCGCCGACCGCGATCACGCGACGACCGCGGCGGAGCGCCGCGGTCAACTCCGCGAGGACACCCGGCGCCGGGGTGTCGGGATCCACCACGCAGCACCGGACCCCGCCCGGCAGGTCCGCCGGCGGGCGCGTCCCCTCGTCGCCGAGCACGACGACCAGTGCGTCCCCGGTCACCGAACGTGCCCTGCGCAGCACGGGACCCAGCCCGCGATTCGGCTCGATCCGTTGCGTGCCACCGGCGAGCGGTACGAGATCGACGATCTTGTGCACCGCCTCGGACAGCGGTGCCGCGCCGGAGTCCGTTCCGGTCCGGCCGGGCACGAGCACGGGATCCGTTCTGCCGTCGAGTGCCCAGCGTTCGCGGTAGAACGGCACCGTCGCGAAGGCCGACCTCACGGATCGCCGATAAGCGGCACGCCAGGCGGCACTCACCCCCACTTTCCACATGGCGCGCAAGCCTGCGTCATCGGAACCGGTTTGGGAACACCCCACGTCTGGTTCATCCGGTTTTCGGCGAACTTCCCACCTTTTCGACTGAGCTGAAAGGACCAATTTTCCGGATGTGCTGGCGGGACCAAAGCGAACCTGCCTATAACACCGGGACCTTTCGAGCCGGCACGATCCGCCGGCCGGTCCGCGCCGAGGGGAAATATGAATCATGCACTCAGCACAGGTGACGCTACGAACACACTAGCGCACTCACCGCAGGGGTCAGGCAGATGAACTCGTCGATCCCCGGGCCTGTGCACAGTGGACTCACCGTGGTCGTCCCGTGCTTCAACGAGGTCGACAACGTGGAGCCCTCCTACCTGGAGATCATCGCCGAGTTGGGGAATCTCCCACTCGAACTGATCTATGTGGACGATGGGAGTACGGACGGGACACTGGACGTCATCCGCGCGCTGGCGCACACCGACCCTCGGGTGCGCTATCTGTCCTTCACACGCAACTTCGGGTTCGAGGCCGCTTTTTCCGCGGGTTATCGCTACGCGGGGAAACCGTGGATCTTGCATATCGACGCCGACCTGCAGTTCCCCGCTGCCGAAGCGAAGAAATTGATCATCGCGGCCGAGGCGGGATACGACGCCGTTTTCGGCGTCCGGACCAATAGGAAAGATCCTTTACTGCGGCGCTGGGGTACCGCGGCCTTCCATTTCCTCGGCCGCCGCGTGCTGCGCATCGAGATCCCGACCGGCGCGACGGCCTTCCGGCTGGTGCGCACGGAACTCGCGCGCGAAATCGTCGGCCTCCGGCTGGGCACCCCGTACTTCCTGGCCACCGTGCCGAGGCTGACCAGCCGCTACACCACGGTCCCGGTGGCACACCGGGCCAGGGAACGCGGTGAGTCCAAAGTGGGCTTCGGTTTCCTGTCCTCGCACGCCATCGAACTGTTCGTCGGCTTCACCCGGCGGCTGACGACGGTGGCTTCGGTCACGGCGATGCTCACCGCCGGGATCTCGGTGCTCGCCGGAATCGCGGCCGCCACCGGACTTCTCGGCCTGAACGCCGCTGCGGCGCTGGAGTTCGTCATGTTCGCCGTGCTGCTGACCGTGCTCGCGCTGACCGTCCGCTACCTGGTCGTGGTCGGCGCGGGGCAACCACGGCCACGGCAGTTCTACATCAGGGAAGCCAACTTCGCGGTCGACGAGGACGACCGCCTCTACGCCTCGGCCTTCGCCGAGGTCCATCCTGGGGAAAGGCAAGCGGGAGTGAAGAACACCGAAGACACGGCGGCGCCTCGGAGCCTGGTGATCCTGGGCGGCGCCGACGGTTCGGTCAGCACGTACCACCGGGCGCGGGAACTCGGGTTCCGCACCATCTGCGTCGACGTCCGCGCGAGCGCGCCGGCGGTGGCGCTGGCCGACGAGTTCGTGCAGGTCAGTGTCCGCGCGCCGGAACAGATCGCGGCCGCGCTGGACGGGCGGGACGACATCGCCGGGGTGCTCTGCCCGGCCAGCGACGTCGGGCTGCCCACGCTCGCCTGGCTCACCCGGCACTGGAACCTGCCGGATCCGCTGCCCGAAGCCGCCGTCGCCGCTTCCGTCGACAAGTCCGTCTTCCGCGCGCTCTGCGACCGCCTGCGCCTGCCGACCTACCGCAGTGTCGGCGGGAAACCGGGGCCGGATCTCGCCCTCGCCGCGCAACAGCTGCGGTTCCCCACGTTGGTGAAACCGGTCGACTCCTCCGGGAGCCGCGGTGTCGTCTCGTGCCCGAGCCCCGGCGGTCTGGACACCGCGTTCACCGAGTCGCTCGCGTTCTCGCCGTCCGGACGGCTCGTCGTCGAAGAGCACCTCGACGGCTCGCACTACACGATCGAAGCGCTCGTGGTCGACGGCCGGATCGTGTTCCACGCGGTCACCCGGCGCACACTCACCCCGCCGCCGTTCTTCGTGACGGCGTCCCACCTCCTGCCCGCCGGGTTGCCGCCGGTGGTCGATCGGGCGCTGCCGCTCATGCTGACCGCGTTGTGCGCGGAACTCGGCTACCGCACCGGGCCGCTCACGCTCGACGCCGTCCTCGGCCGCGACGGGAAGTTCTACCTGATCGAAATGGGCGCCAGGATGGGCGGGAACGGCCTGGCGGAGGCGATCGCGCTCAGCACCGGCGTCGATCTGATCGCCGCGGGGATCGCCGCCGCGACCGGCGGCGAGGTCGTGCTCTCGCCGCGCGACCCGAGGCCGACGCTGGTGCACATCCTCGCGTCCGACCGAGGCGGCCGGATCGTCCGGATCGAAGGCACCGACGAGGTCCGCGCGATGCCCTCGGTGAGCAGCCTGGAGCTGTTCGCGGAAGAGGATTCCTTCGTCAAGCCGTACGAGCAGGCGGGCTACAAGATGGGCTACGCCGTGCTTTCGGCGCCGACCGTCCCCGACGTGCTGGCGGCGGAGGACGAGATGCGCGGCACCCTGAAGTTCCTGCTCGACGAGCAGGGTCTGGCGGTACCGCTCCCTTGACCGGAACCTCGCTTTCCGAGGGCACCGCGTCGATCGCGGCGCCGAAACGTTCGACGGTGCTGCGGCTGCTCGCGGGCCGGGGCGTTTTCCGGCTGGCGATCCAGGCCATGGGGCTGGTCCTGATCACCGCATGGGGAGCACACGACTACGGCCGGTTCGCCACCGCGCTCGGGCTGATGTCGTGGCTGAACTTCGTCCCGTCGGCGGCCGAGAAGTCCGCGCTGAAATGCCTGCCCCGGCTGAACGTGACCCGGAACGCGGTCGCGGCACTGGCGATCCGGATGGCCGCGGTGCCCGTGCTGGTGGTCCTGGCGGCGATGGCCGTCGCGCTCGTGCTCGCCCCGCGTTCGGACGCGGCGCTGTACCTGACGGCCGCGAGCTGGTCGATCTCCAGTGGGCTGCTGATGACCGTCTCGGGACTGCACCGGTTCCGCGGCAAGTCCACTTTGGACGCGCTGGCCTTCACCGCGGGCGCGCTGGTGGTCGGCGTCGTGACCATGGGCACCTGGTTCGCGCGCTGGTCGCCGCTGACGCACCTCGCGTTGCTGCTCGGCGGGATCCTTCTCATCCTGGCGGGCTCCGCCGCGTTGCTGCCGAAGGAGTGGCTGCGCGCGGAAAGGATCGACGGTCACCGGCTCTGGCCCGCGTTCGGCCGCACCACCGTGTTGCTCGGGCTGACCGAGGTACTGGACGTCCTGGCGACGTCGACGGTGTTCGGGGTCCTCGCCCTGGCGGGCCGGACCGTCGACAGTGGACCGTTCTACCTCGCTTTGCTGGCCAGCAGCGCGTTCTGTTCACTGCTGTTCTATCAGCTGAGGGTGCACCAGCCCGCGATCTCGGCACGGATGCGCGGCAGCGGGGCGGCGGCGGGCCGGGCCCGGGCCGCCGAGCTGCTCAAGCTGGTCGAACGGGGCTCGCTGGTCTTCCTCGTCCTGGCGGGGATCGCACTCGCGATCCCGGCGGCCCGCGTGGTGCTGACCGCCGAGGACACCGTCGGCGCGTACGTGGTGCTCGGTGTCTTCGTCCTGGCCGAAACGGTGCTGTTCGCCGTCCGGCTCTACGCGGGCTTCCTGATCGAGAACACCAACAGCAAGGTCCTCACCCTGACCGCGGCGGCCTCGATCGCCGGACTCGTCGCCACTCCGCTGGCCGCCGCCGCGCTCGTCCCGGCGATGGGCCCGGTCGGCGGGTTCGCCGCCCTCGTCTTCGCCATCGGTGTGCGGGCGGCCGTGCTCCGGCGGCTACTGCGCCGCCATCATCCCGAACTCTGAATGTCGCACTGGAGAAGGAACATGTACGTACTGGGTATCAGCAGGGTCCACGATTCGGCGGCCGCGCTCGTGCGCGACGGCGAGATCATCGCGTTCGCCGAAGAGGAACGCTTCACCCGGGTGAAGCACGACGGGGGCTTTCCCGCGGAGGCGATCAAGTTCTGCCTGGAGCGCGGCGGGATCACGCTCGCCGACGTCGACCACGTCGCCTACTACTGGCAGCGCTGGCGCGAGGGCATCCACGCGGCGAAGGTGTTCGCGCGGTATTTCCCGGCGACGCTCGAGGTGTTCCGCAACCGGAACGGCGACGACGGCGGCTCCTCGGCGAGCTTGGTGGAGACGTTCAAGACCGGTGGTGGCAAAGGGGTCGACGACTACCACGTCGGCGGCGCGGTGCTCGCGCACCTCAAGCGCTCCTACACCCTCGAACGCGACGTGAAGGAAGCCGTGGGCTGGACCGGGCCGACGAAGTTCAAGACGCATCTGGTCGACCACCACAAGGCGCACGCCGCCAGCGGGTACTTCATCTCACCGTGGGAAGAGTCGGCGGTGCTCACCTTCGACGGCATCGGCAGCGACGGCACCGCGACCTATCTGGGGCACGGCAAGGGGAACCGGATCATCGACATCCGGCGAATCAAGTTCCCGCACTCGCTCGGCGCGATGTACGCCGGCGTCACCGGCTACCTCGGCTTCTACCCGACCCGTGACGAAGGAAAGATCATGGGACTGGCGCCGCTCGGCACTGACACCTATGTCGACGCGTTCAAGCAGCTGATCCATCTCGACGACGACGGCGGTTACGAGCTCGATCTCGGCTTCTTCGGTCACCACCGCACCGGCAAGCACGTGATGTCGAAGAAGTTCACCGACCTGTTCGGCCCGGCGCGGCCCAAGACCCGGGTCACCGCCGAGAACCCGGTGCCGCAGCACTACTGCGACATCGCGTACGCCTCGCAGGTCACCTTGGAGGAGGCCGGGCTGCACCTGGCGCGCTGGCTGCAGCGGGAGACAGGGTCACGGAGGCTGTCCGTCGCGGGCGGTGTCGCGCTGAACAGCGTGATGAACGGGCGGATCCTGCTGGAAACCCCGTTCGAAGACTTCTTCGCCCAGCCCGCCGCCGCCGATGACGGCTGCGCGATCGGCGCGGCGCTGGAGGTGTCGGTCGGCAAGTACGGCAAGCCGCGCCCCCGCGACGGCTACACCTACACCGGACCGGACTACACCGAGGCCGAGATGGAACTGGCCCTGCAGGACGCCGGAGTCCACTACACCAAGGTCGACGACATCGCCGCGCACACGGCGAAGAAGATCTCCGAAGGCAAGATCATCGGCTGGGTGCAGGGCCGGATGGAATGCGGGCCGCGCGCGCTCGGCAACCGCTCGCTGGTGGCCGACCCGCGCGACCCCAATTCGAAGACGCGGATGAACGAGAAGGTCAAGCACCGCGAGGCGTTCCGGCCGTTCGCCCCGTCATGCCTGGCGGAACGCGCGGGCGACTGGTTCGTCAGCGACTACCCGTCGCCGGTCATGCTGCTGGTGTTCGACGTCCTGCCGGACAAACGCGACGAGGTCCCGGCCATCACCCACGTCGACGGGACCGCCCGCGTGCAGACGGTGAGCGAGCCGGGCAATCCGCTGTACTACCGGATGATCAGCGAGTTCGAGAAGCTCACCGGGGTGCCGATGGTGGTCAACACCTCGTTCAACGACAACAACGAACCGATCGTCGCCAGCCCGGCCGACGCGGTGGCCTGCTACCTGAAGACCGACGTCGACGCGCTCGCCCTCGGGCCGTTCTGGGCCGAGAAGGACACCCTGTGACCGCCACGCTGCCCAGCACGGATGGCTGGGTTCCCGCGCTCTACCGGCGCCGAAAGTGGCTGTGGCTGGTGGCCGCCGTCCCGGCTGTGATGACCGCGCTGCTGATCATGGTGGTCCTGCCGCCGGACCAGACGCTGGACAACGTCGTGGACTGGGCGTTCAAGCTGTGCCCGTTCGTGTTCGCGGTCGCGACGGTGGCGCTCTTCCCTCGCACCAAGTGGGGTCCCGCGCTGATCGTGCTCGCGGTGTTCGTCTACATGTCCTATTTGGACACCGAACTGGTCATGCGGATCCAGGCGTTCGCCAGGAACGCGGCCACCGACGAGGACGCCTTCCAGCCGGTGTACCAGTTCGAACTGTTCGTCGTGACGTTCATCGTCCTGTTCGGGCTGATGGCGTACCGGCTGGGCGGCGGCCGGACGGCGAACGTGCTCAAGACCGGCGTCGCCGCGATCCTGGTGGTGATCTCGGGCGCGAACGACCTGACGTTCTGGGCGCTCAACGACGTCTGGTCCGCCGGGACGAAACCGGCGGAGCTCAAGTGGGCGTCGCACATGATCGTGTTCCTCGGCGGGCCGCCGAGCGTTCCCGCTGCGGTGGCGTTCATGGTGGTGCACCTGGCGCTGGCGGCCGTCGTGGTGGCGCTGCCGGTCGGCCGGTGGGTCGACCGGGCGCTGGGCCTCAGGTGAGCCGCCGCACCAGTCCATCCGCGAGCAACCGCCCGCGATCGGTCAGCACCGCCCGGTCCTGACCGTCCAAAGCGGACTGATCGAGCAACCCCTCGGCGGCGGCGACGCGGGCTTCGGCCCGGCCGTCGTCGTCGAGGGCGTCGAGCGGAAGTCCTTCGGACAGCCGGAGTTCCAGCATCACGCGTTCCAGATGCCGGTCTTCGTCGGTCAGCAGTTCGCGGCCCGCGGCCGGTGAGTCCCCGGCGGCGAGCGAGGCGGCGTACCGGGCCGGATGTTTGACGTTCCACCAGCGGACGCCGCCGACGTGGCTGTGCGCGCCCGGCCCGGCGCCCCACCAGTCGCCGCCGCGCCAGTAGCCGATGTTGTGCCGGCAGCGGGATTCCTCCGAGGTCGCCCAGTTGGACACCTCGTACCAGCGCAGACCCGCCGGAGCGAGGACGCGGTCGATCAGTTCGTAGTCGGCGGCCAGCACGTCGTCGTCCGGCGCGGGCAGTTCGCCGCGGCGGATGCGGCGGGCGAGCGCGGTGCCCTCCTCGACGATCAGCGCGTACGCCGAGACGTGGTCGACACCGGCGGCCAGCACCGCGTCCAGCGAAGCCTGGAGGTCTTCGACCCGCTCCCCCGGTGTGCCGTAGATGACGTCGAGGTTGACGTGCTCGAATCCGGCGGCCCGTGCTTCCGCCGCCGCCGCGACCGGACGGCCGGGGGTGTGCACGCGGTCGAGGATCTTCAAGACGTGCTGTGCGGCCGACTGCATCCCGAGCGAGATCCGGTTGTATCCGGCGTCACGGATACCGTCGAAGAACTCGCGCGAGGTGGACTCCGGATTGGACTCCGTCGTCACCTCGGCGTCGGGCGCGAGGCCGAACGTGTCCCGTACGGCGTCGAGGACGCTTCGGAGCCCTTCGGCGCCGAGCAGCGACGGAGTGCCTCCGCCAACGAAGACGGTGTCGACCGCGGGCGGCTTCCCGAGGACGCGCGCGGCCAGGTCGAACTCGCGCTTGAGGCCTTCCAGCCAGGACTGCGGCGACGAATCGCTGTCCAGCTCACCGGCGGTGTAGGTGTTGAAATCGCAGTAGCCGCACCGGGTCGCGCAGAACGGGACATGCACGTAGACACCGAACGGCCGGGTGCCGAGCCCTTCCAGCGCGCTCTCGGGGAGCGCCGACTCGACGGGCGTGGTGGTTTCGGGCAGCAGTGCGGGCACACCCCAGTGTCCCCCACGCCGTGAAGGCCTCCTTCCCCGGGGAAAGAGGCCTTCACGGATCGCGCTATCTGTCGGCGATGTGCACCTTGACCGACGTCGAGCGGGTGCCGTCCTCGAACCGCACCCAGACGAGGGTCTCCATGCTCAACGAGTAGTCGTTGACCACGTAGTCGAGCGACCAGTCGCCGTACTCGTCGGACTGGACGTCACGGCTCATGTTCACCTCGACCAGCACCACGTTGGCGAGGTGCCCCCGGGCGTTCGGCGAGCAGCCGACCGCCTCGAACCGGTACGAGCCGCCCTTGTGCAGCACCGCCCCCTCGTCGGGCGAAACCAGCCTGCACCCCTGCTCGGCCCCGGAAGCCGTACCCGGGACCAGCAGGGACGCCAGCACCATCGCGGCGACCACCCATCGGCGCATGCGCAACTCCTCCGTCCAGTGTGGATCGGAGACCGAAGCTAGCGGCGACGGAGAGTCCGCGCGGCCCCACTCACCCGAAGCGGTACTAGGCCAACCCGTTAGCGGCCAGCCACTCCTGGCTCGGCGGGATCACCTCGATGATGTCGATGAGGAAGCCGTTGAGGTCCTCGATATAGAAGTGCCGCTGGCCGAATTCCTCGTCCACGAGCTCCGTGACGATCTTGACCCCCTCCCCGCGCAGCCGCTCGTACTCGGCCGCCGCGTCGGCGACCATCAGGCCGACCATCGACCCGGCGGGCTCCTGCGCCCGCCAAGGCTCCGGCGTGGCCTTGTGACCGCGCTTCGCGAAGCTCATCTCATAGCCCGGCACTCCGACGTTGAGGCTCGAGAACCAGTCGAGCTCGATCGTCACCGTCAACTGCAGGTGCCGCTTCCACCAGGCGGTGGTCTCGGCGATGTCGTCGACGAGCACACAGGCACCGAAACCGCTGAGTTGCATTTGGTGTTTTCCTCCCAGAAGAACCACTTGATGTGTAGTACTATAGACATAGTGGTTTGATCGAAGCAAGGAGAATGTTCCGATGCGACAGAACCCGGAGCGCCGGACCGCCCTCACCGACGCCGCCATCACCGTCCTCGCCCGCGAGGGCGCCCGCGGGCTCACCTACCGCGCCGTGGACGTCGAAGCCGACGTCCCGCCCGGCACGACGTCCAATTACTTCCGGAACCGGGACCAGCTGCTCGGCGAGGTCGGCGTCCGCGTGCAGGAAAGGCTGTCGGCACCGGCCGACGTCATGGCGAATCCGCAGGCCGAGACGCCGTCCCACGACCGGGTCGGCGTCCTGCTCGGCGAACTCATGGGACGGCTGACCGGCCACCGCGAGCCGTATCTCGCCCTGCTCGAACTCCGGCTCGAAGCCACCCGGCGCCCGGAACTGGCGGCCGAGCTGACCAAGACCATCCGCGAGGGCATCGACATGAGCGTCGACTGGCACGTCTCGGCGGGAATGCCGGGCGGGCGGGCGGAGGTCCTGCTGATGTATCTCGCCCTGACCGGGCTCACCGTCGAACGGCTCACCCTCCCGGAGGTCCTCGCGGACGTCACCGACGAAGACGTCATCCGGCTCATCGTGGACCGCGTCCTCCCCTCTTGAGGCTTGCGCGTTCTGCGTCACAGTGGCGGCGGCGAACCCGGACTTGACCTTCGAAACAGGCGCCTGAACAGCGGAAACAGTCGTATCCGAACCCTGTTCCCAGCATTCGGACCGGCCTAGACCACATAGTGGGCGCGTGGCACGCTGAACGAATGACCCGCGCCGGAATCACCCTCGTGGCACGCCGCCACGTGGATCTCCGTCGTGTGGCCAGCGCGCTCTGTGCGACGAACCGCTGACTCCCCGCCACCACCACGATCTGCCGGAGGACTCCCATGTCGTCGCCCACGCGCGAGACCCCTGCCCGCACGCCCCGGGTCAAACAAAAACGGGGCGAGGGACAGTGGGCGTTGGGGTACCGCGAACCGCTGAACCCCAACGAACGGTCCAAGAAGGACGACGACCCGCTCAACGTCCGGGCGCGGATCGAGAACATCTACGCCCACCGCGGGTTCGACTCGATCGACCCCGGTGACCTCCGCGGCCGGTTCCGCTGGTTCGGCCTCTACACCCAGCGCAAGCCGGGCATCGACGGCGGCCGCACCGCGACGCTGGAGCCCGAAGAGCTCGACGACCGCTACTTCATGCTGCGGGTCCGGCTCGACGGCGGCGCGCTGACCACGGATCAGCTCGCCGTGCTCGCCGAGATCTCGCAGACCCACGCACGCGACACCGCCGACATCACCGACCGGCAGAACATCCAGTACCACTGGATCCAGGTCGAGGACGTCCCGACGATCTGGGCCAAGCTGGAGAAGGCCGGGATGACCACGATGGAGGCCTGCGGCGACAGCCCGCGCGTCATCCTCGGCTCCCCGGTCGCCGGCATCGCCGCGGACGAGGTCATCGACGGCACGCCCGCGATCGACGAGATCAAACGCCGCTACATCGGCGACCCGCGGTACTCGAACCTGCCACGCAAGTTCAAGACCGCGATCTCGGGCCAGCAGGACGTCGCCCACGAGATCCACGACATCGCCTTCGTCGGGGTGAACCACCCCGAGCACGGGCCCGGCTTCGACCTCTGGGTCGGCGGCGGCCTGTCCACCAACCCGATGATCGGGCAGCGGCTGGGCGCCTGGGTCCCCCTGGAAGAGGTCCCCGACGTCTGGGAAGGCGTGATCAGCGTCTTCCGCGACTACGGCTACCGGCGCCTGCGCGCCCGCGCCCGCATCAAGTTCCTGGTGAAGGACTGGGGTGCCGCGAAGTTCCGCCAGGTGCTGGAGGACGAGTACCTCAAGCGCAAGCTGACCGACGGCCCGGCGCCCGAGGTGCCCGCCACCCAGATCGACCACGTCGGCGTGCACCCGCAGACCGACGGCAAGTTCTACGTCGGCGCCGCGCCGATCGCGGGCCGCGTCTCCGGCGCCACCCTGCTGGCGGTCGCGAAGGCCGTCGAACGCGCCGGATCGAACCGCGTCAGGCTTACGCCGCAACAGAAACTCGTCGTCCTCGACGTCCCCGAAGCCGAGGTCGCCGGGCTGAAGGCCGAACTGGCCGACCTCGGCCTGCAGACCGAGCCGTCGCCGTGGCGGCGCGGGATCATGGCCTGCACCGGGCTGGAGTACTGCAAGCTCGCCATCGTCGAGACCAAGGCCCGCGCCATCCAGCTGGTCGACGAACTGGAGAAGCGGCTCGCCGACATCCAGGCCGAGATCGAGAACCCGGTGACCGTGCACCTCAACGGCTGCCCCAACTCCTGCGCGCGGATCCAGACCGCCGACATCGGGCTCAAGGGCCAGATCGTCACCGACGAGGACGGCAAACAGGTCGAAGGCTTCCAGGTGCACCTCGGCGGCGGGCTCGGCCTGGACGCCGGGTTCGGCCGGAAACTGCGCGGGCACAAGGTGACCGCGTCGGAGCTGACCGCGTACGTCGAACGGATCGTGCGGGCGTACCTCGCCGGCCGCGAACCCGGCGAACGGTTCGCCCAGTGGGTCACGCGGGCCGAAGAAAGCGCCCTGCAGTGACCGAACGAGCGACGCCGTATCACTGCCCTTTCTGTGGCGATGAAGACCTGCGGCCGGAAGAGGGCGGCTCTTGGCTGTGCTCGGCCTGCCGCCGGGTCTTCACCGTGAAATTCCTCGGACTGTCCTTCCCGGAGGTGTCACCAGGATGACCGCCACTGCCGACTACAAGACCCTCGCCGAACGGGCCTCGAAGGAACTCGCCGAAGCGACCGCCACCGAGGCCCTGCACTGGACCGCGGAGACGTTCGGCGACGACTTCATCGTCGCGTCGAACATGCAGGACGCCGTCCTCATCGATCTGGCCACCCAGGTCAAACCCGACGTCGACGTGCTGTTCCTGCAGACCGGCTACCACTTCCCGGAGACCATCGGCACCCGCGACGCGGTGCAGGCGGTCTATCCCGGCGTGCGGATCGTGAACGCCCAGGCCGCGCAGAGCGTCGCCGAACAGGACGCGGAGTACGGCCCGAAACTGCACGAACGCGACCCGACCCAGTGCTGCCAGCTGCGCAAGGTCGTGCCGCTGCGGAACACGCTCGCGAAGTACTCGGCGTGGGTGACCGGCGTCCGCCGGGTCGACGCGCCGACCCGCGCGAACACCCCCATCGTCACCTGGGACGACCGCAACGGGCTGGTGAAGATCAACCCGATCGCGCCGTGGTCCGACGACGAGTTCAGGGACTACATCGACGAACACGGAATCCTCGAGAACCCGTTGGTGTCCATCGGTTATCTGTCGATCGGCTGCGCGCCGTGCACCGCGAAGGTCGCTCCGGGTCAGGACCCGCGCAGTGGCCGGTGGGCCGGGCAGGGCAAGACCGAGTGCGGCTTGCACGGCTGAGAAGGGACGACATGACCACGCTCGAACCGGCCGCTGACGCCGCCACGGACAACCTGGCGGCGCTGGAATCCGAGGCCATCCACATCTTCCGCGAGGTGGCGGGCGAGTTCGACCGGCCGGTGATCCTGTTCTCCGGCGGCAAGGACTCGACGCTCCTGCTGCACCTGGCGATCAAGGCGTTCTGGCCCGCGCCGGTGCCGTTCCCGTTGTTGCACGTGGACACCGGGCACAACCTCGACGAGGTCATCGACTTCCGCGACCGCGTGGTCGAGCAGCACGGGCTGCGGCTGCTCGTGGCGAAGGTGCAGGACTGGATCGACGACGGCAGGCTCGAAGAGCGCGCCGACGGGATGCGCAACCCGCTGCAGACCACGCCACTGCTCGACACGATCGCCGAGAACAAGTTCGACGCGGTCTTCGGCGGCGGGCGCCGCGACGAGGAACGCGCCCGCGCCAAGGAGCGGATCTTCAGTCTCCGCAACGCTTTCGGCCAGTGGGAGCCGCGTCGGCAGCGCCCCGAACTGTGGAACCTCTACAACGGCCGTCACCGCCCCGGCGAGCAGGTCCGCGTCTTCCCGCTGTCCAACTGGACCGAAGCGGACGTCTGGAACTACATCGCGCGGGAGAAGGTCGAGCTGCCGTCGATCTACTACGCGCACCGGCGCGAGGTCTACCAGCGCGACGGCATGTGGCTGACCGAAGGGCCCTGGGGCGGGCCACGGCCGGGCGAGGAAGTCAAGGAACTGACCGTGCGCTACCGGACCGTCGGCGACGGTTCGTGCACCGGCGCCATCGAATCGACCGCCGCCACGGTGGACGAGGTCATCGCCGAGGTCTCGGCCTCCCGGCTCACCGAACGCGGCGCCACCCGCGCCGACGACCGGATGTCGGAGGCGGCGATGGAAGACCGCAAGCGTGAGGGGTACTTCTGATGTCCAGCCTTCTCCGGCTCGCGACCGCGGGCAGCGTGGACGACGGGAAGTCGACCCTGGTCGGGCGGCTCCTGTACGACACCAAATCCGTTCTCGCCGACCAGCTGGACGCGGTCACCCGCGCCAGTGTCGACAAGGGACTGTCCACTCCGGACCTCTCGCTGCTCGTGGACGGCCTGCGCTCGGAACGCGAGCAGGGCATCACGATCGACGTGGCGTACCGGTATTTCGCGACGCCGAGGCGCAGCTTCGTGCTCGCGGACACCCCTGGCCACGTGCAGTACACGCGGAACACGGTGACCGGGGCGTCCACCGCGCAACTGGCCGTGCTGCTGGTCGACGCGCGCAAGGGCGTCATCGAGCAGACCCGCCGTCACGCGGCGGTGCTCGCCCTGCTGGGTGTCCCGCATCTGGTGCTGGCGGTGAACAAGATCGACCTCGTCGGCTACGACGAAGCGACCTTCACCGTGATCGCCGAGGAGTTCGCCGAGCACGCCGCGTCCTTGGGCTACGAGCGGGGTTCCGTGCTCGCGGTGCCGGTTTCGGCGCTGGAGGGCGACAACGTCGCGGAGAAGTCGGACAAGACCCCGTGGTACTCCGGCCCGACCCTGCTGGAGCACCTGGAAACCGTGCCCGTGGCGCCGGATCCGCACGATTCGGCGTTCCGCTTCCCGGTGCAGTACGTGATCCGGCCGCGCACGGCCGACCACCCCGACTACCGGGGTTACGCGGGACAGATCGCGGCGGGCACGGTCCGGCCGGGTGACGAGATCGTCGTGCTCCCGCAAGGCCTCCGGAGCCGGGTGGAGGGTATCGACACCGCCGACGGGCCGCTTTCCGAAGCCGGGTCGGGCACCTCGGTGACCCTGTTGCTGGCGGACGATCTCGACATCTCGCGGGGTGATCTGATCGCCGCCGCCGACCGGCAGCCGACGGTGACCGACGAGATCACCGCGACCCTGTGCTGGCTCTCGGCCAAGCCGCTCAAACCGGGCGCGCGGGTGCTGGTGAAGCACGGCACGCGGACGGTACAGGCCCTGGTCGGCGAACTCCACGCCCGCTTCGACGAGCAGACGTTGTCCAGTGTGGACGGTCCGGCCACCTTGGAGCTCAACGACATCGGCCGGGTCACGCTGAGGCTGGCCGAGGAGATCGGCGTGGACGACTACGGCGTCAGCCCGCGGACGGGCGCGTTCCTGGTCATCGACCCGAAGGACGGCGACACCCTGGCCGCCGGGCTCGTCGGCGAAAGGTTCGCATGACCCCGAGCCGCACTCCGCCACTGGTCGCCGTCGCCCACGGCAGCCGCGATCCGCGGTCCGCCGCGACCATCCGCGCCCTGCTCGACGTCTCCCGCGGGCTGGCGCCGGGCCTCGACATCCGTGAGTCCTTTTTGGACCTCTCGGAGCCGTTGCTCACCGACGCCCTGCGCGGTCTCTACGCCGAGGGGCATCGCGAGGTCGTCGTGGTGCCGCTGCTGCTCGGCGTGGCCTACCACGCCCGGGTCGACCTGCCCGCGCTCGTCGCCGAGGCGACCGCGGACTGTCCCGGCCTCGACGTGCGGGTTTCCGGGGTGCTGGGCATCGACCCGATCATCGAGACGGTCGCGCTGGACCGGCTCACCGAAGCGGGGGCCGATCTGGACGATCCCGGACTGGGGGTCCTGCTGGCGGGTGTCGGCTCGTCGAACGTCGCGGCGAACGACGCGGTCGCCGGGATCACCACCCGCTGGCATCTGCGTCGCGGGCTGCTCGCGACACCCGCCTTCGCCAGCGCCGCGCAGCCGGACGTCCCCGCCGCCATCGCGCGGTTGCGGCTCAACGGCGCGCGGCGGCTCGCCGTCGCGGGCTGGTTCCTCGCGCCGGGACTGCTGCCGGACCGGATCGCGCGTCTGGCCCGCGAAGCCGACCCGTCGGTGATCGTCGCCGGGCCGCTGGGACCGGATCCGCGGATCGCCGGGCTCGTCCTGGACCGCTACGACGTCGCCGCCGCCCGGCTCGCCGCCTGATCGTTCATCGGCACAGTAGCGCGACTCGTCCCGTTCGGGCGCTTGATACCGATCTTCGGAGGGTCTTGTTCCCAGTTCCGTGACGCCTCGCGTATGGGAACGGAGAATTCTTGACGGGTTACTTAACTTGCCGGTAACTCTCTAAACGCTGCGCAGCGCCCTTTCTCCCCATCGAACCCCCAGGTAGGTGGAACATGAAGGCTGCCATCCGTGCCCTCGTCTGCGCTTCGGCCGTCCTCGTCCCGTTAGTCGGTCTCTCCGCCCCGGCTTCGGCGGCGACCACCGTCGTCTTCGACTGCGAGGCGAAACCGCCGCTCGTCGGGAACAAGTACCTCAAGCTGAACCAGGACGCCGACGTCACCGCGCCCGCCACGGTCGCGCCCGGTGCCGCCCTCGACGTCGTCATCGACCCGGCGGCCAACACCGTCCCGGCCGAGGTCAGCGGGTACAAGGTCAAGCACATCAAGGACTTCGCGCTGAAGATCCCGATCCCGGCGAACTCGACCTGGGTGGGCGCCGAGCTCAGCGGCGGCTCCGGCATCGGCTCGACCCCGCCGAAGATCACCGTCTCGGGCAGCGTCGCGACGCTGAGCTTCCCCGGCCCGATCGCGGGCGGCTCGACGTTCGAACTGCCGACCGTCACCGCGCACCTCACCGCGGGCTCGTCCGGCACCATCGAGACGAAACTGGCGGGCAGCGGCTACGGCGACCCGGGCCTGACGTTCACCGCGGTGGTCAGCGCCGGCTTCGACGTCTCGGCGCCGACGTCGTGTTTCCCGAACCCCAGCCCCACCTTCACCACGACGACGATCGGCTGAGCGGCGCCTGCGCCACCATCGGAGCATGGTGGCGCAGGCCACTGCCCGGCCCGACTTCGCCCGTGCGAAGGTGTGGCCATGGCTGACGAACTGGTGCACTACGACGTGGTGGGCGGCACCGCCACGATCACCTTGGACTCCCCGCACAACCGCAACGCGCTCTCCGCCCAGCTGCGGCGTGAACTGAGCGAGTCGCTGGACAAGGCCCAGGCGGACGACGCGGTACGGGTCATCGTGCTCACCCACACCGGCCCGGTGTTCTGCGCCGGGATGGACCTCAAGGAGGCCCGCGGCGCCGGTGCGGGCGCCCAGGGCGTCAACGAGTTCCCGAAGATCCTCGAGCAGCTCTGGACCAGCCCCAAGCCTGTCGTGGCGAGGCTGGCGGGCCCGGCACGGGCGGGCGGCATCGGCATGGTGGCCGCGACCGACATCGCCGTCGCCGTGCACGAAGCGACGTTCGCCTTCTCCGAGGTGCGGATCGGCGTCGTCCCCGCGGTCATCTCGCTCACCGTGCTGCCGCGGCTCAACGCCCGTGCCGCGCACGAGCTGTTCCTGACCGGCGACACCTTCGACGCGAAGCGCGCCGTCGAGATCGGCCTGCTGAACTCGGCCGTCTCGGCCGACGAACTCGACGGCGAGGTCTCCCGCTACGTCAAGGCTCTCGCCCTCGGCGGCCCGAAGGCGCTCGCGGCGACGAAGGAGCTCCTCAGCAAGCCCCGCCCGGCGACACCCGGTGAAGGCTTCGAGGCCATGAACAAGCTGTCCGCCGGGTTCTTCGCGAGCGAAGAGGGCCAGGAAGGCATCACGGCCTTCGCGCAGAAGCGCAAGCCGAACTGGGTCCCGGAGGCCTAGTCCGGCAGGACCACGGTGAGGCGCCGGGAATCCGATCGGTCCCCGGTCGGTCCCAGCGCCCGCTGTGCGTCCGAGAGCACGCTCCGGACGGCCAGGTAGGCCTTCGGATCGCGATCCTTGAGCACCGAGGAACCGGACCAGATCAGCACGTGCTCACCCGTCGGGAGCCACGACAGGTCGGTGAGGCAGTCGTAGAGCGCGTCGAGGTTCTTCCCGAAGTAGTCGGGGAACGACAGCGCCTCCGCGATCGCGTCGAGCGTGGTGGCCTTGTCGACCGTCCGGCCGCCGTCGATCAGATGCGGATGCGCGCCGCGGGTGAACGCCTTGTCCGCCGCGTCCTTCGCCGCGCTCATCGATCGGTGTCCACTACGACGAAGGACTTGTAGTGGTCCTCGGTGTAGTACAGCTCTTTGCCGGTACCTCTCACCAGGCGCCTCGCCCCGCGATCCGGGCTGCCCGGCGTCTTGACCGTGTATTCCCGGTAGTAGCCGGACGCCTTGGCGGGCAGGACCTTTTCCCGGTTCTGGAAGAGGACGTCGTCGTTGCGCGGATACGGATACGGTCCGCCCGCCTTGATGAGCCCCCAGGTCTCGGATGCCTGCGGGGGCAGTCCCGTGAGCGGTTTGACCGGGAGACCGGACTCCTCGCCCGCGACCTTGCCCTTGGCCCGGTTCGCTCCGGTCTCGCCCGACGGCTTCGCCGAAGCGGACGAGCTCGCCGGGGCCGAGTTGCTCTTCGAATCGTCACCGCTGATGCCGTCCTTGACGAACCAGCCGGCGAGCACCAGCACGATCAGGCCGATCAGGGCGGCGGTGATCCGCCTACGGTTGAACATGGTGCGCCAGCTTAGGAGGGCCGGTCGGGGTCGTTCGCATCGCGGGCCGTGCCGAAGAGCCGGGCGACCTTCCCGAAGAGCGTGTCGAGCAGCCAGGCAGCGACCAGGCACAGCGGCACCACGACCGCCATGACCAGCACGAACTGCACGGGGAACGGGGCCTGCGCGAGCCACAACTCGACGCCGTCCCACCAGTCTGCAAGCCCGTTGAACACGCTGTGAGCCTACGCTCGTACCCCCTGCCACCGCCGGTCAGGCCATGTAGGTTGCTGGAATGTTCGCCGTTTACGCTTCCGAACCCAACGCCGAAAAGCCGCTGGACTCGCTCGTGATCGGCGAGCGACCCGAGCCCGAGGTGCCCGAAGGCTGGGTGCGGGTCAACGTCAAGGCCGCCAGCCTCAACATGCACGACCTGTGGACGCTGCGCGGCGTCGGCATCAAACCCGAGCAGTTCCCGATGATCCTGGGCTGCGACGGGGCGGGCACCCTCGACGACGGCACCGAGGTCGTCCTCCACTCGGTGATCAACGCCCCGGGCTGGCAGGGCGACGACACTCTCGACCCGAAGCGCACCCTGCTCACCGAGAAGCACCAAGGCTCGTTCGCCGAACAGGTCGTGGTCCCGGCGCGCAATGTCGTGCCGAAGCCGTCGAGCCTGAGCTTCGCGGAAGCCGCGACCATGGGCACGGCGTGGCTGACCGCGTACCGGATGCTGTTCGTGAAGTCCGGGCTGCGGCCGGGACAGACGATGCTGGTCCAGGGCGCCTCCGGCGGCGTCTCGACCGCCCTCGTGCAGCTCGGGCGCGCGGCCGGATTCCGGGTCTGGGTGACAGGGCGTAGCGAAGAGAAGCGTGCGCTGGCCGAGAATCTGGGCGCACATCAGACCTTTGAGTCCGGCGCGCGGCTGCCGGAGCGGGTCGACGCGGTCTTCGAGACCGTCGGGAAGGCGACCTGGTCCCACTCGGTGAAGTCGCTCAAACCGGGCGGGATCATCGTGGTTTCGGGCTCGACCAGCGGTCCGGACGCTCACGCGGAGTTGCAGCGCGTGTTCTTTCTGCAACTGCGTATCGCGGGTTCGACGATGGGGACCAGGGACGAACTGACCGATCTCCTCGCTTATCTGGAGCTCACCGGGGTCCGGCCGCAGATCGGCGCGGAATTGCCTTTCTCGGAAGCGAAAACCGGGTTTAAGAACATGCTCGACGGGGAAACCTCGGGAAAGGTCGTCTTCGCGCATTGATCGGAGGGGTGCGACCGCCCCCTCGCTGCGCACGCAGCCGCACATCCACGCGTTCCTCGCAGGTCAAACCGCGATTTTCCGATCTTGTCAAGTGTCAAGAACGTTATGACTCAGCAAGATTCTCACGACCAAAGTTCGACCAAAATCCGACCTCTCGCGGTTAACCTGGAATCATGACCGCATCGCAGCGGCCCGAACCGGCGGACCCCGGGGGCCGGAACAACGCCGACGCCGACCCGATCCGCGTCTCTTTCCGGCGCTATGCCGGTGTCCGCACCAGAGTGCTCGAAGTCGGGCCGCAGCCGGTGGAATCCACCGACCGCGCGCCCCGGCGGGTACTCGGCAAGCGGGCCACCGCGCGCGGGCACGCCAAGCCGACAGCGCCGAGGCTGGTGTTGCTGCACGGCTATTGCGACAGCGCCGACACCTGGCGCCCGGTTCTGGAGCTGCTCGCGGCCGCCGGTGTTCCGGCGGTCGCGGTCGATCTGCCCGGCTTCGGTGACGCTCAGCCACTCCGGCCCGGCCCGATGCTCCCGCAACTGGACGCCTTCACCGCGGCCGTGATCAAGGAGCAGGCCGTACTCGGCACGGTGGTGCTCGCCGGCAACTCGCTCGGCGGCACGATGAGCCTGCGTGCCGCCGAGAACCACCGGCTGCCGGTCTCGGGCGTGGTGTCGATCGCCGCGCCCGGTTTCGTGGACAGCTGGCTGATCCGCACCGTGGCCCGCTACCCGCTGCCGCTGCGGATGTACTCGGCCCTGCCGTTGCCGATCCCCGGCTTCCTCGTGCGCGCCGTCGCCGAGCAGGTCGTCCCCCGGCTGCTGTACGCCAACGCCACCGCCGCGGACGCCGAGCAGGTGCGCCGGTTCACGTCGCTGTTCCCGGACTACCGCTCCACCACCAGCCGGCTCGAACAGGCGAGGCAACTCGTCGAGGAGCTGACGAACGCGTACCGGCTCGAAGAGGTCCGCATCCCGCTCCTGGTGGTCGTCTGTGGCAAGGACAAGCTGGTCAGCGCCGCCTCCGGACGGCAACTGCACGCACTGGTCCCGCACAGCAGGTTGATGGTCCGCGAGGACTGGGGCCACTGCCCGCAGCTGGACGACCCCGTCGAGATCTCGGAGCTGCTGACCTACTTCTCCGCCAGCGCGTCGAGGCCGTCGAAGATCGCCGCCGCTCGCGTGGCCGCCGAAGTGAGCGAGGACACCGTCGCCGGATAGGTGCGGTGTCCCGACTCCCGCTACCGTGCCCTTCGGACTGTGACCCAGTCCGAAAGTCACAACCTGTTGGGAGACGACGATGTCCGCACCGCGCAGCCTGGGCACGGGATCCGGGATGTTCCGCCGCAAACCGATCGACCAGATCCAAGAACTCAGTGACAGCGGTGGCGGGCTCCAGCGCACGCTGGGCCTGCGCCAGCTGACCGCGATCGGCGTCGGCGGCATCATCGGCGCGGGGATCTTCTCCCTGGCCGGCGCGGTCGCGAACCAGACGGCCGGCCCCGCCGTGCTCATCTCGTTCCTCATCGCCGGTATCGCCAGCGCGGCCGCCGCGTTCTCCTACGCCGAGTTCGCCGGGCTGATCCCCCGCGCCGGATCCGCCTACACCTACGGCTACACGGTGCTGGGCGAGATCGTCGGCTGGTTCATCGGCTGGGACCTGCTGCTGGAGTACACCGCGATCGTGGCGGTGGTCGCGATCGGCATCTCCGGCTACTTCAACGAGCTGCTGGGCTACCTCGACATCGATCTCCCGACGTGGATGCTGGGCGCTCCGGGCACCGAAAAAGCCGGCGTGGAGCCGGGGTCCTACAAGATCAACCTGTTCGCCGTGCTGCTGTGCCTGCTGATCGCCTTCATCCTCAACCAGGGTATGAAGAACGCCGCACGGTTCGAGACACTGCTGGTCTACCTGAAGGTCGGCCTGGTGCTGCTGGTGATCGTCGTCGGCGTCTTCCACATCAACACCGACAACTACTCGAACTTCTTCCCGTTCGGCCTCAGCGGCGCGTTCACCGGCGCGGCGACGGTGTTCTTCGCGGTCTTCGGTTATGACGCCATGTCCACCGCGGCCGAGGAATCGACCGACTCCCAGAAGCACATGCCGAAGGCGATCATCTACTCGCTCGCCATTTCGATGGTGCTCTACGTGCTGGCCTGCCTGGTCCTGACCGGGATGGTCAACTACAAGGACATCGACAGCGAAGCCGCGTTCTCCAGCGCCTTCGCCGGTGTCGGGATGAAATGGCTCGGCCTGATCATCGCGGTCGGCGCGATCATCGGTATCACCACGGTGCTGTTCACCTTCCTGATGGGCGCGAGCCGCGTCGGCTACTCGATGAGCCGCGACGGCCTGCTGCCGAAGTGGTTCAGCAAGACCCACCCGGTGCGCAAGGTGCCGAGCCGGATGACGTGGGTGCTCGGCGTCGCGTCGGCGATCATCGCCGGGCTGCTGCCCATCGGCGAGGCCGCGGAACTGACGAACATCGGCATCCTGCTCGCGTTCGTCGTCGTCTGCGTCGCGGTGATCGTGCTGCGCTACAAGCAGCCGGACCTGCCGCGGACGTTCAAGACCCCGGGCATGCCGGTCGTGCCGATCATCGGCATCGTCTTCTCGATCTGGCTGATCACGTTCCTGAACTACCACACCTGGCTGCGGTTCGCGGCCTGGTTCGGCCTCGGCCTGATCGTCTACTTCGCCTACAGCCGCCGTCACTCCGCGATGAACCCGGGCAACGGCAACGCGAAGCAGGTCAGCGGAGACGACTCAAACGCGTAGCGGCTTCGCGGGCTTCGGCTTGGAGGCGTTCGACGATCGACGCCGCCGGGCCGGAGCCCGCGAGTTCGTAGGTCTGCCCCGCGTAGAGGGACATCACTTCCGGGTCCCCGGCCTTGCCCGCCGCCGCGCGGATCGGTTTGGTCAGGTTGTTGATTTCCGGATACGCCGACGGCGCCGCGGCCGAGAAGTCCGCGACCGCGCGGTTGACCAGTGACCGGGCGGGACGCCCGCTGAACGCCCTGGTGAACGCCGTCGCCCTTCCCCCGTCCGCGAGCGCCTGCCGGTGCGCGGGCTGCGTCCCGGCTTCGTCCGCCCGCAGGAACGCGGTACCCAGCTGCGCCGCGTCGGCGCCCGCCGCCAGCACCGCCGCGATGTCGGCGCCGTGCACGAGCCCACCGGTCGCGACGAGCGGCAAGTCCGTCCGCGCCGAGACCAGGCGAAGCAGGCTGAGCACGCCGTACTGCGCTCCCCCGCCTTCGGCTCCGGGCTCGTCAGCGAAGAGCCCTCGATGCGCTCCGGCTTCGAATCCCTGGACCACGAGCGCGTCCGCGCCGGCCGCCACCGCCTGGTCGGCCTCCGCCGGGCTGGTGACCGTGACGGCCACCTTGCTCCCGTTGGCGTGCAGGCGTTCGACGTCCTCGGGTGAGGGCGTGCCGAAGGTGAAGGAAACGACCGGCACCTTACGCTCCAGCACGACCTCGAGCTTCGCGGTGTAGGCGTCGTCGTCCCAGCGCGGCTCGCCCGGCTCGACGCCGTAGCGCTCGGCCTCCGCGCGCCAGCGCTCGAGGTGGCCGCCGAGATCCGCCGTCGCGGCGCCACCCGGGACGAAGAGGTTCACCCCGAACGGCTCACCGGTGAGTTCGGCCGTCTTCGCGATCCGGTCCGCCAGGGCGTCGGCGCTCAGATAGCCCCCGGCCAGGAAGCCGAACCCGCCCGCCGCGGTCACCGCGGCCACGAGCTCCGGAGTGGTCGGCCCGCCCGCCATCGGGGCCGCGATCACGGGGAAACGCAGGTCTTCGAACACGTTTCCGACGATAGTCCTCCCGTGGCGACACGGTATGTGACGTTCGAGTCACGCCAAGGTTCCTTGCTGGTGGTCTAGACCTTTAACGCCGAAAATGCGACGATCGGACGAGTCGTGACGCGGGTCACGTCTCCCAAGTCCCCAGGAGGCCCTGGTGAAGACCTTGAGAGTGCGGCTCGGCCGCGCCTTCGTCGGGGTGGCGCTGCTCGCCGGCGTCACCACCGCAGCCGCCCCCGTCGCCGACGCGGCCACCCCGCCGTTGCAGGCGATCGTCCCGGTACCGGTCTCGGCCCAGGCGGTCACCGGCGCCGACCACGCCCTGACCGCGACCACCAAGATCTACACACAGGCCGGTTCGGCGCCCGCCAAGGCCGTCGGCGAGTACCTCGCCGGGGTCCTCCGCACGTCCACCGGCTTCGCCCTGCCCGTCTCCGACGCGCCCTCGGGCACGCCGACCGACGGCATCTCGCTACTGCTGTCCGGCGCCGATGCCCGAGTCGGCGACCAGGGTTACCAACTGAACTCGACGTCCGCCTCGGTCATCCTGCGCGCGACGACGGCTCAGGGCCTCTTCGGCGGCGTTCAGACGCTGCGCCAGTTGCTGCCCGGCAAAGTCGAGAGCCCCACGGTGCAGCAGGGCCCCTGGACCATTCCGGGCGCCACCATCCTGGACTATCCGCGTTTCGGCTATCGCGGCGCGATGCTCGACGTCGCCCGGCACTTCCACCCCGTCGCGACCGTCAAGCGGTACATCGACCAGCTGGCGCAATACAAGATCAACAACCTGCACCTGCACCTGGCCGACGACCAGGGCTGGCGCATCCAGATCGACAGCTGGCCACGGCTGACGACCTACGGCGGCAGCACCCAGGTCGGCGGCGGCGCCGGTGGCTACTACACCAAGGCGCAGTACACCGAGATCGTGAACTACGCGGCTTCACGGTTCATCACGGTCATCCCGGAGATCGACATGCCCGGGCACACCAACGCCGCCCAGGCGTCGTACGCCGAACTGAACTGCAACAACACCGCTCCCCCGCTGCGCACCGACACCGCGGTCGGCTACAGCTCGCTCTGCATTTCGAAGGAGCTCACCTACACCTTCGTCAACGACGTGATCCGGGAGGTCGCCGCGCTGACACCCGGGCCGTACTTCCACCTCGGCGGTGACGAGGCCCAGGCCACCAGCGACGCGGACTACCGCACCTTCATGAACCGTGTGCTGCCGATGGTGGCCGCCGCGGGCAAGCAGGTCGTCGGCTGGCACGAGATCGGCAAGGCCACCCTGCCCGCCACGGCGACCCCGCAGTTCTGGGGCACGACGACCTCCAGCACGGAGGTCTCGAACGCCGTCGCCCGCGGCAGCAAGGTGATCCTGTCGCCGGCGAACAAGGCGTACCTGGACATGAAGTACAACTCCAGCACGCCGATCGGGCTGTCGTGGGCGGGATACATCGAGGTCCAGGACGCCTACAACTGGAACCCGGGCGCCTACCTCTCCGGCGTGCCCGAATCCGCCGTCCGCGGCGTCGAATCCCCGCTGTGGACCGAAACCGTGGTGACCCCGGCGAACATCGACTACCTCGCCTTCCCGAGGCTTCCGGCGCACGCCGAACTCGGCTGGTCGCAGTGGTCGACGCACGACTGGAACGTCTTCCGGGTACGCCTCGGCGCGCAGGCCCCGCGCTGGCAGGCACAAGGCATCAACTACTACGCGTCGAGCCAGGTGCCTTGGGAAACCGGATCCGGCAACCCCGGCACCTGCTCACTCCCGGCGTGGGACCGCGCCTCGGTCTACACCGGCGGAGCGACCGTCTCCCACAACGGGCACAAGTGGGCGGCACAGTGGTGGACGCAGGGCGAAGAGCCCGGGACCACCGGCCAATGGGGAGTCTGGCGCGACAACGGCACCTGCTGAATCCGGCCGGGGCCGGTGGGGATTCCGGAAATCCTCGCCGGTCCCGGCCAAAACTTTCTAAACTGGCGGCATGGGGGCACACCCGGCGAAAACACGCTGGCACCACAGGTTCGCCGTTCACGAGATGATGGGCGCGGTCACCGGCGGCATCGGTCTCCTCGTGGCAATCGGGTACGTGACGATGCTGGCCATGGGCGGGCAGGTCCCTCCGTTGCCGTTCATGGTTCCGTTTCTTCTCGTCTGGCTGGCGGCGGGGTTCTCGACGGCGGTGCCCGTCCTTTCCCAGCGGTCATCCGGGATCCGAGTCCGTGAAGAAGGCCGGTTCTTCCCCCGACGACACATCGCCTGGGAAGACATCTCGGAGTTCATCGTGACCTCGAAGGCCGAAGATCTCACGTCGGAGTTCCTCAAGGCTCCCAAGACCGAGGAGTTCGGAGCCGGCCGCTCGATCCTCGTCGTCAAGCTCCGGGACGGCCGCCGGGTGCCGACGGAATTCCAAAGCCTGGGAAAGGAATCCCCCTTTGCCCCCGGCCCGGACGGGGAAGAGAGTCCCGGCTTCTATTGGCAACCGGCCAGGAAGTTCGACAACACCGTCATCGCCCTCCGGGCCGCTCTCGTGGCTCACCGCTCGTCTCCCGCGGAGGGCTGACCGGGCGCTACGGTGGTTCCATGGCCGCAGACCTCGAACTCGTCCGCACTCTTTCCTTGCGCGAAAACGGACTCGCGACCGTCGCGACGGTCCGCGCGGACGGCACCGTGCACTCGTCGGTGGTGAACGCCGGGGTGATCGAAGACCCCGTCACCAAGGCTCCGGGAGTCGGTTTCGTCGCGGTGGGCGGGGCGAAGAAACTCGACCTGTTCCGCCGGGCGGGCCACGCCACGATCACCTTCCGCCGCGGCTGGGAATGGGCGGCGGTCCAGGGCGCCGTCCACCTCATCGGCCCGGACGACCCGGATCCGGACTTCGACCCGGCCGGGCTCCCCGGGCTGCTGCGCGAGGTCTTCGTCGCAGCGACAGGCACCCATGACGACTGGGACGAGTACGACCGCGTGATGGCGGCCGAACGCCGTGTCGCCGTCTTCGTCACGGCGAGCCGTGTCAGCGGAAATCGCTGACACGAAAAAGGCCACCCGACAACGCTTCGGGCGGCCTTTTCGCGAGTATCGCTACTTCTTCTTGCCGTTGTCCTCAGTGGACAGTGCGGCAACGAAGGCCTCCTGCGGGACCTCGACCCGGCCGACGGTCTTCATCCGCTTCTTGCCTTCCTTCTGCTTTTCCAGCAGCTTGCGCTTACGCGAGATGTCACCGCCGTAGCACTTCGCGAGCACGTCCTTGCGGATCGCGCGGATGGTCTCGCGGGCGATGATCCTGGCCCCGATGGCGGCCTGGATCGGCACCTCGAAGTTCTGCCGCGGGATCAGCTCGCGAAGCCGGTTCACCATGCGGTTGCCGTAGTTGTAGGCGTCGTCCTTGTGCACGATCGCGGAGAACGCGTCCACACCCTCGCCCTGCAGCAGGATGTCCACCTTGACCAGGTCCGCCGCCTGCGAACCGGCCTCTTCGTAGTCCAGCGACGCGTAGCCACGCGTACGCGACTTCAGCGTGTCGAAGAAGTCGAAGATGATCTCACCCAGCGGCATGTTGTACCGCAGCTCGACGCGGTCCTCGGACAGGTAGTCCATGCCGAGCAGCTGGCCGCGCTTGTTCTGGCACAGCTCCATGATCGTGCCGATGAACTCGGACGGCGCCAGGATGCTCACCTTGCTGACCGGCTCGAGCACCTTGTCGATCTTGTTCCCGGTCGGCCAGTCCGACGGGTTGGTGACGTGGATTTGCTTGCCGTCGTCCTGCACGATGTCGTAGACCACGTTCGGCGCGGTGGAGATCAGGTCGAGGCCGAACTCGCGCTCCAGCCGGTCCCGGGTGATCTCCAGGTGCAGCAGGCCGAGGAAGCCGCAGCGGAAGCCGAAGCCGAGCGCCACCGACGTCTCGGGCTCGTAGTCCAGCGCGGCGTCGTTGAGCTGGAGCTTGTCCAGGGCCTCGCGCAGCTCGGGGTAGTCCGAACCGTCCACCGGGTACAGGCCGGAATAGACCATCGGCTTCGGCTCGCGGTAGCCCGCGAGGGCCTCCTTCGCGCCGTTGCGCTCGGAGGTCACGGTGTCACCGACCTTGGACTGCCGGACGTCCTTCACCCCGGTGATCAGGTAGCCGACCTCGCCGACGCCCAGCCCCTTGCTGGCCTTGGGCTCCGGCGAGATGATCCCGACTTCCAGCAGCTCGTGCGTGGCGCCGGTGGACATCATCTTGATCCGCTCGCGCGGGGTGATCTTGCCGTCGACGACCCTGATGTAGGTCACGACGCCCCGGTAGGTGTCGTACACCGAGTCGAAGATCATCGCCCGTGCCGGGGCGTCCGCGTCACCCTGCGGCGCGGGCACCTGCTTCACGACCTCGTCGAGGAGCTCGCCGACCCCGACACCGGTCTTCGCGGACACGCGGAGCACGTCCGACGGTTCGCAGCCGATGATGTGCGCGATCTCGGCGGCGTACTTGTCCGGGTCCGCGGACGGGAGGTCGATCTTGTTGAGCACCGGGATGATCTGGAGGTTGTTCTCCAGCGCGAGGTAGAGGTTCGCGAGCGTCTGCGCCTCGATCCCCTGTGCGGCGTCGACCAGCAGGACAGCCCCTTCACACGCTTCGAGCGCGCGGGAGACCTCGTAGGTGAAGTCGACGTGGCCGGGGGTATCGATCATGTGCAGGACGTGGTCCTGACCGTCGACCTTCCAGGGCAGGCGCACGTTCTGCGCCTTGATGGTGATCCCGCGTTCCCGCTCGATGTCCATGCGGTCGAGGTACTGCGCACGCATGGCCCGTTCCTCGACCACACCGGTGAGCTGCAGCATCCGGTCGGCCAGGGTCGACTTGCCGTGGTCGATGTGCGCGATGATGCAGAAGTTCCGGATGAGCTCCGGGGGCGTGAAGGTCGTGTCGGCGAACGTCGTCAACGGGTTTCCTCGCGAAGGTCGGGGTGTGCCACCTCTATGGTCCCATGCCGCTCCGGGTGCGAGTGGGGGTCATCCCCGATGCGGCCCGTGGCGTGCTGTGGTGCCCTCGAAGTATGAGTAATTCACTGACCCAGATCCTCGACAGGACGTTCGGCCATCCCAGGGGACTGCTCGGCCGGTTCGGTGGCCTGGCGATGGCGCACGGCAACGCTGCCACCGAACTCCGCATCGTCGAACTGGCGTCGATCGAGTCGGGCGAAACCACCCTGGTCGTGGGGCCTGGTCCTGGCCGCGGCCTGCAGGCCGCGGCAGAACGCGCCGGCCGCGCGATCGGCGTCGATCCGTCCCCGGAGATGCTCGCCCGCGCCCGCAGACGGTGTGGCGACAAGGTGGAGCTGCGGAGCGGCGCCGCGGACTCCACGGGCGAGCCGGACGAGAGCGTCGACGTGGTCCTGAGCGTCAACAACGTGCAGCTGTGGGAGGACCGGGCGGCCGGGTTCGCCGAGTTGTTCCGCGTGCTCCGGCCGGGCGGCAGGCTGCTGCTGTCGTCGCACGAGAAGTGGCTGCCGGTTTCCCGCCACGAGCTGGCCGACGAAGCGGCCGCCGCCGGCTTCACCGACCTGCAGACCTGGACCTGGGACCCGCCGGGCTTCGGCGCCTCGCTCGCCGCTCAGCTGCGCGCGGTCAAGCCCACGGCCTAACGCGGGTCGGTCCGCAACGGATGCTCACGCGGCACCTCGACCAGCACGATCCTGGTGCCGTCCGGGTCGGCGATCCACGCTTCGTCCAGGCCCCAGGGTTCACGGCGAGCCCCGCGAACCGGGTCCAAGCCCTTCGCGGCGAGTTCCTCGAGCGCCGCGGGCAGGTCCCGGACCTGGAGCCACAAGGCGACGTCAGGGGTCGGGCCCGTCTTCCCGGTACCGACGATCTCGATCGACCCGTTCCCGGCGAAGAACACCGTCCCACCAGGGAATTCCTTGTCGATCGCCAAGCCAAGGGTGTCCCGATAGAACGCCGTCGACACGTCGAGGTCCTTCGGGTGGATCAGCACCCTGCTGCTCAGCACGTCCATGGCTCAATCCCTACCCGATGGGTTCAGGCCATCGCAATCGCGGCGATGCCCGCCAGCACCACCACGGACCCGACAAGCCTGCGCACGGCGTTCGCCTCCTTCAAGATCAGCCAGGCCGCCAGGCCGCCGAGGACGATGCTCAACTCCCGCGCGGGTGCGACGAGGCTCACCGGAGCGATCCGAAGCGCGTAGAGGACCAGCAGGTAGGCGATCGGTGAGAACAAGCCGACGATGACGATTTCGCGCTTGTGCTCGCGCCAGAGCCACGAGACCTCTTCGCGGTCCTTCAGCGCGTACGGCGCCATGAGCAGGCTCTGCACGATCGCGCCGGTTCCGAAGTAGACGATCGGCGGGACACCGAGACCGGTGACCGAATGCGCGTCCCAGAGCGTGTAGGCGGCGATCGTCAGCCCGGTCAGCAGCCCGTACGCCACGCCCTTGCGGCGAGCGACGCGATCCGCGGCGTCGGCGTGGGCGGGTGCCCGCCCGGTACCGATGACCAGCACCCCGGCGACCACGAGGAACGCGCCCACCAGGCCGAGCGGCCCCGGTCGCTCCCCGAGCAGCACGACGGCCGCCAGCACCGAGATCAGCGGCCCCGTCCCGCGGGCGAGGGGATACACGACGGACAGGTCACCGACGGCGTACCCCCGCTGGAGGACGACTCCGTAGGTGACGTGGAACACCGCGGTGACCGCGGCGGCCAGCAGCCATGTCCACTGTGGACGTTGCGGCTCCACGGCCAGCGAAACCGCCATGACGGGGATGAGCAGGATCGCGGACAAGCTGTAGTACGCCCAGACGAACCGGGCTCCGCCACGGCGGATCCGCTTGGCTGCCAGATTCCAGCCCGCGTGAATGACGGCGGCGGCGATGACGAGGGACAGGGCGGTGGCGTTCACTGCGGACCTTTCACGTTTTCCGCGCATGCGGAAAACATCGGTCCTCCAGGCTTTTGTCCCGTCAGATGAACGGCGGTGCTTCCGGCCCCGCCGATGGTGCCGCTCGGACCTGTCCCGCTTGCCCTGATTGTGTGTTTCGCTGAACGGGCAGGCGGCGGAACCCTAGGCACTACGCTCTCGACCGTACCGCAGAGCCCCTCCGGAGGCGGCCGAGATCCGCTCCGGGACGACTGTTAAGCTGGCCCTTCACCGCTGTGTGGCATTCCGTCATGGAGGAAACCCGCGCCGCTTTCACGAGCGCGCAGGGCCGGTCACAGCGCGGCGGTGAAACCACCGAGAGAGTCAAGAGGAGCGCCCCCGTGGCCAACATCAAGTCGCAGATCAAGCGCATCACCACCAACGAGAAGGCGCGTCAGCGCAACCAGGCGATCCGGTCCTCGGTGAAGACCGCGATCCGCAAGTTCCGCGAGGCCGCCGACTCCGGCGACAAGGCCAAGGCCCTGGAGCTGCAGAAGGACGCGGCCAAGAAGCTGGACAAGGCCGTGACCAAGGGCGTTCTCCACGCCAACCAGGCCGCCAACAAGAAGTCCGCGCTGGCGAAGCGCGCTAACTCTCTTTAATCGCGCGCTGACGTAAACGCGCCGAAGGGGCGTCGATCCGCTTGTCACTTACGTGGCGCGGAGAGGCGCCCCTTCATCGCGTTTACGTGGGCCTTCGGCCCAAGAGAGGGCGCGCGACTGGTGAAGTCTCGCCGTCGCGCTGGCGCGCTTCCGGCGAGACGAGTCCGCCGGTCCGGTCGTGGGGCGCGTTGATCGTCGGGCTCGGTCCAGTGAGCGTTTGAGCGTTGGGCGTGGTCCAGTAGGTGTTAGCGGCTGGGGGTGCCGTGTGCGGCGACGACTTCCAGGACGGCGCGTTCCAACGCGTACTCCGGGTCGGCCGCGGCACCCTTGACCTCGGCGTTGAGCCGGGCGACGATCCGCATGGCGGTGGCGAGACCGTCCTGCCCCCAGCCGCGGGCCTGCCCCTGTGCCTTGCGCACCTTCCACGGCGGCATCCCCAGCTCGCCCGCCATCTGGTTCGGGTTCCCGCGACCCGCGCCCGACACTCGCGCGATCGTCCGGACGGCGTCGGCGAGGGCGTCCGCGACCAGCACGTACGGAACGCCCAACTGCATCGCCCAGCGCAGTGACTCCAGCGCCGCCGCCATGTCGCCGGCGACGGCCTTCTCGGCGACGGCGAACCCGTTCACGTCCGCGCGGCCCCGGTGGTAGCGGCGGACCGCCTGCTCGTCGACCGCTCCCCCGGCGTCCGCGACGAGCTGGGTCGCGGCCGACGACAACTCGCGCAGATCCGAGCCGACGGCATCGATCAGCGCGAGCACGGCCGCACCGTCGATCTTCCCGCCGACCCGGCGAACTTCGTTGCGGACAAAGGATTCCCGCTCAGCGGCCTTGGTCAGTTTCGGGCACTCGACGACCTCTGCCCCGGCCTTCTTCAGGGCCGCGGGAAGCGCCTTCGCGGCCTTGCTCCGACCGCCTCCGCTGTGCACGACGACGAGCACGATGCCCTCGGCGGGCGCCTTGACGTAGGCCATCACCCCGTCGGCGAGCTCCTGCGAGATATCGTGCGCGGATTCGAGGACGATCACCCTGCCCTCGGCGAACAACGAGGGGCTGACCATCTCCGCGAGCGCGGGGACTGTGAGGTCGGACACCCGGATCCGGGACAGATCCGCTGTCGGATCGGCCGCTTTGGCCGCGTCCGAAGCGCTGCGGACCGCGCGTTCGATCAGCAGCTCTTCCTCACCGAGAACCAGGACCAGCGGCGATGGGGCGGAAGCTTGCGTCGTCACGGTGACGATCCTCCCACTCGTCCTCTCGGGTGCTTTGTCCGGTGACGTGTTCCGGGCACGGTGGCCCCACCCGAGCCTCATGTCGTACGGTGTTGGCGAGGCGACGCGATCGAACGCGTGCCGACAATCGAATACCGCTCATCCAGAGGGGCAGAGGGAACGGCCCGATGAAGCCCCGGCAACCGGCGTCAGCCTGTCATTCCGCGATCGCGGGATAGCTGACGAACACGGTGCCAATTCCGGCCCGCCATGGCGGGGCAGATGAGGAAGGAACCTCGCGATGACCGCAACCCTCGGCACGACCTCCACCACCAAGACCCCGGATCTCGGACCGGCCGTCGAACTGGTGTCGAAGGAAGAGGGACACCGGCAGCCGCTCGCCCCCGAATTCGTTTCCGCCGAGGACTTCTCGCCGCTCGAAGTCGCCTACGACTTCGGCCGCGTGCGCCGCGAGGACATCGAAGCCGGGCCGAAGAACATCTGGCGCTACAAGAAACTCCTTCCTGTTCCCTCGAACGTCGAGGAAATCCCCAACACCGAACCCGGCGCCACCAGGCTCATCCAGGCCGACAGGCTCGCGAAGGCGTTGGGCGTCAAGAAGGTCTGGGTCAAGGACGACACCGGCAACCCGACCCACTCGTTCAAGGACCGCGTGGTCGCCGTCGCGCTGGCCGCCGCGCGCGAGTTCGGGTTCGACGTGCTCGCCTGTCCGTCGACCGGCAACCTGGCCAACGCGGTCGCCGCCGCGGCGGCCCGCGCCGGCTGGCGGTCGGTCGTGCTGATCCCGAAGACCCTCGAGCGCGCCAAGATCCTCACCACCGCCGTGTACGACGGCGACCTGATCGCGGTCGACGGCAACTACGACGACGTGAACCGGCTCGCCACCCAGCTCGCCGCCGAGCAGGAGAGCTGGGCGTTCGTCAACGTGAACGTCCGGCCCTACTACTCCGAAGGCTCGAAGACGCTGGCCTTCGAGGTCGCCGAGCAGCTCGGCTGGCGGCTTCCCTCGCAGATCGTGGTGCCGATCGCCTCCGGTTCCCAGCTCACCAAGGTGGACAAGGGTTTCCGCGAGTTCGGGCAGCTCGGCCTCGTCGACGAGACGCCGTACAAGGTGTTCGGCGCGCAGGCCACCGGCTGCTCGCCCGTCTCGGCGGCGTTCCGCGCCGGCCACGACGTCGTCCAGCCGGTCAAGCCGGACACGATCGCCCGTTCGCTGGCGATCGGCAACCCGGCCGACGGCCCCTACGTCCTCGACGTGGTCAACCGCACCGGCGGTGCGATCGAAGACGTCACCGACGAAGAGGTCGTCGAGGGCATCCGTCTGCTCGCCCGCACCGAAGGCGTCTTCACCGAGACCGCGGGCGGCGTCACCGTGGCGACGGCCAAGAAGCTCATCGAGACCGGCAAGCTCAACCCCGACGAGGAGATCGTGCTCCTGATCACCGGTGACGGCCTCAAGACCCTCGACGCCGTCGAGGACAAGGTCGGCCCGAAGGCCACCGTCAGCGCCTCGGCCGACGCGGTCCGCGAGGCTCTCGGCATCTGAGTTCCCGGTGGCCCGCCTCACGAACGAGGCGGGCCACGGGGCTCACCCCGGCGCGTCAGGGCGAGGCCTCCCGCGTCGGAGACGACCGCTGTGTCGCCGTCCGTGTCCGTCCTGGCGATCGCGGCACCGACCGCCCCCAGATTGTCCAAAGTGGACTTGTTCGGGTGACCGTAGGTGTTTCCGGCGCCGACACTCACCAGTGCGACCCTCGGCGCGACGGCGTTGAGAAAATCCGGTGCCGTGTAACGACTTCCGTGATGCGGGACCTTCAAGACCTCGGCACGCAGATCGGCCCCCTCGGCCATCAGGTCGGCCTGGGCGGCGAGTTCGACGTCGCCGGTCAGCAGCAACCGGCCCGCCGGAGTCCCGGCACGCAGGACGACCGAACCGTTGTTGATCACCGTGCCGTCCTGTTCGAGGACCGAGCGCCGGGTGACGTATCGCGGCCCGAGTACGTCCAGCGACAGTCCGGGCCAGTCCAGCCGTTGCCCGATCCCCAGTTCCAGCAAGGGAATCCCGCGGCGTGCGGTCTCGTCGGCGACCTGCCGCCACGCCCAGGCGGGAGCCCGGCCCGGACCGACGGCGACCGCCCCGACCGACCGGCCCTCGAAGACGGATTCGAGACCTCCGATGTGGTCGGCGTGCAGATGGCTCAGCACGATCAGCGGAACGCGGTCCACCCCTAACCTGCTGAGGCATTCGTCCACCGGGCCTGGTTCCGGCCCGGTGTCGACCAGGATCGCCCTCCCGGGCTCGGCCGTGGCGAGGACGACTGCGTCACCCTGTCCGACGTCGCAAGCAACAGCGCTCCACGACGCCGGTGGCCACGCCGGGGCCAGCACCCGCACCGGCACGAAGACGAGGAGCCCACCGGCCAAGGCGAGCGCCAGCAGGATCCTGCCGTGACGCAGCCTGATGGCGACGAGCAGCACGACGAGCAGGCCAGCCGCCAGCAGCCCGCCCCACCAACCATCCGGCCAGTCCACGACCGCTCCCGGCGCGCGGGCGCCATGGCGGGCCACGGTGATGAGCCAGCTCGCCTCGGGTTCGGTCAGGCGGACGAGCAGCCTGCCCGCCGACGGCCACCATGGTCCGAGGACGGTCGCGAGCACGCCGAACACGGTGGCCGGGGCGACCACGGGCGCGGCGAGCACGTTGGTCACCACCGAGACGAGACTGACCGATCCCGCCATGCCCGCGATGACCGGCGCCGTCATCACGAACGCGGCCAGCGGGATGGCCAGCCCCTCGGCGTAGCCGGCCGGAACTCCGCGTCCGACCAGCCACTCGGCCCACCTCGGGGCCAGCAGTACCAGCCCGGCCGTGGCCAGCACCGAAAGCGCGAACCCGAAGTCGGCGGCCATCGCGGGATCGGCCACGACGAGCCCCGCCACCGCGAACGCCAGCGCGGGCAGCGCCGAACCCCGGCGCCCCAGTGCGAGCGCCAGCAATCCGACCGCCCCCATCACCCCGGCGCGGAGCACGCTGGGCGCGGGCCCGGCGAGGACCACGAACCCGGCGAGCCCCGCGGCGGCCGCGGCGGCGGACGTCCGCGGCCCGACCCGGAGCACTCGCAGGAGGAGAAGGATCGAGCCGCAGACGATCGCCACGTTCCCACCGCTCACGGCCATCAGGTGGGACATGCCGGAGTCCGTGAACTCGCGCTCGACTCTGGGGGACAGTGTGCTCGTGTCCCCCACGACCAGTCCGGGCACCAGACCGGCCTGTTCCTCGGGGAGGACGGCGCACAGGTCCCGGAGCCCGGTGCGCAGCGATTCCGCGGCTCGCTGCCACCAAGGCGCCGGTCCGAGTGCCGACGGCGGACCTCGCACCGAGAGGACCGCGACCGTCAGTTCGGCCCCCTCTGCCGGTGCGAGCCGTCCGGAGGCGGTGACCTGCTGCCCGGGCAACAGGTCCGTCCACCCCTCGGCGGGAGCGAGCAGCAGGATCCGGCCTGCCGAATCCACCACCCGCTCCGCCGCCACCACGGCGTCCACCGTCGCGGCGATGACCACCAGGCGGGTGCCTGCCCGGCGATCGGCGTATCCGGCACCGCGGACCGGACGTGGCCGCTCGGTGACCACCACCCTCATGGTGGCGTCGCTCCCCCGTGCGGCGGCGGCACGGAGGTCGTCGTGCTCGGCGGCCCGGATCCGCAGCGCCACCGGACCGGCGGTGAGCACCCCGAGGACCGCGAGCACGCCCAGGCCCGCCACCCACCGGGACGCCGTCCGGCGGGCACGGACACCGGCGGTGATCGCGAGCACCACGGCGGCCGCACCGCAGAGCATCGTGATCCACCAGCCGCCGAGCAACCCGGAGAGAGTGCCGAGCCAGGCCGTCGCCGCGGCCGGTATCAGCCGCAGATCCTGACCTCGCCACGACGTGGTGTCCACTTCGGACGGATCGGCGGACGGGTTCATCCGACGGACACCAACTCCCGGATCTTCTTGAATTTTGCTTCGCCGATCCCTTCTACGTCACGGAGTTGCTCGACCGTGGTGAACCCGCCGTGCCCGGACCGCCAGTCGACGATGCGTTTGGCCATCACCTCGCCGACCCCGGGCAGGGAGTCGAGTTGCTCGGCCGTGGCCGTGTTCAGGTCGAGCTTCCCGGTGGGTGTTCCTGTTCCGGCCGCGGCCGGAACAGGAACACCCACGGCCACCTGCTCGCCGTCGGTGAGCCGCCGGGCCAGGTTCAGCCCGGTCAGATCCGTTCCGGGCGGTGCCCCACCGGCCGCCGTGAGGGCATCGGCGACCCGTGCGCCCGGAGGGATCGTGACCAGGCCGGGTTTGAGCACCCGGCCGACGACACTGATCACCAGAGGTGCCTTGCCCGCCGCGGCGGGGGCGTCTCCGGCGGCCTTGGCCGACGGCAGGGGCGGCGGGGTCTCCGCCCCTGGCCGGTGTCCGAACAAAGCGATCGCGCCGGTCACGATCACGGCCACCGCGATCAGCACGGCCACCACGGCCACCCACCGCCGGTTCACCGGAACCCCGTCCGCCGTGAACCGGGCGGGCACCCAGCGGCGGACGAGCCTGCCCGAAGGCGGGCCCTGGGCGGCGGGCGGCGACAGCTGCGCGGCCAGCCACGCCAGCCTGGCGTTGGCGGAGGAGCCCGGTGGACGGGCGGTTTGGTCGAACACGTGACCGACGCTACGGAGCGGGGGCGGCGGGCGGCAGTGGAGAATCGCGAGGCTGTGGACAAGTGGGGTGTTGTGGACAACCCGTCCCCGGGCGGGACCGGATCACCGGTTTCCGTCGGGGCCGTGTGGGATGGTGGCGGGTTTCCCTAACCCGCCCGCTGGATCACGACACCGAGCACGCCGGGACCGGTGTGGGCCCCGATGACGGCGCCGATCTCCGACACCACGCACCCCTCCGGGCAGTCGATGGACTCTTCCAGCCGGTTGGCCAGTTCGACGGCGCGTTCCGGCGAGGCCAGGTGGTGGACAGCGATGTCGGCGAGTCCGCCGTCTGCCGCTTTCACGGCGAGTTCGACCAGTCGCGCCACCGCGCGGTTCATCGTCCGCACCTTTTCCAGCGGCTGGATCTTGCCCTCGGACATGTGGAGTACCGGTTTCACCGCGAGCGCCGTGCCGAGCAAGGCCGCCGCCGGGCCGATCCGGCCGCCACGGCGCAGGTATTCGAGGGTCTCGACGGCGAACAAGGTCTCCGAACGGCTCACCGCGTCGACCGCGGCGGCCTCCACCTCGGCCGGATCGGCCCCGTCCGCGGCGGCGCTCGCCGCTCGCAGGGCGGCGAAACCGAGTCCCATCGCGGTGCTGCGCGAATCGACGACGCGCACCTTGTCCGGCCCGACCTCCTGGGCCGCGAGCACCGCCGCTTCCCAGGTCCCGGACAACTCACGGGACAGATGGACCGACACGACGGCGTCCGCGCCTTCGGCCAGGGCCGCGCGGAACTCCTTGACGAACTCGGCGGGGGTCGGCCGGGACGTCGTCACCATGCTGCGTTTGCCGAGCGCTTCGGCCAGGGCCGCGGGGCCCATTTCGACGCCGTCGAGGAACACGACTCCGTCCACGAGGACGTGCAACGGGACCACCCGGATCCCGTTCCGTTCGGCGAAGCCTTCCGGCAGGTGGGCGGTGGAATCCGTGACTACGGCGACCGACACGGCAGTCAGCCTACGTTGCCGCGGGGCGCAGCACCGGGGCCATCAGGCGGGCCATTTCCGCGCCGACGGCAGCGTGCCCTTCCCAGCCCCAGTGCATCCCGTCCGGATTGCCCCGGCCGCTCAGCACGTGATCGCCGACGACGGCCGCGAGATCGAGAAGCGGGACGTCCGCGCGGCGCCCCCAAGCGGCCATGGCCGCGGCGGCACCGGAACGGGCGGTGTGGACGCGGCCGTACGAGTCGGACCGGTGCACGGACGGCAGCATGCCGAAGATCGGCAGGTCCGGTCGCAGCACCCGCAGGGCTTCGACGGCCTCGTCGAGATAGCGGACGGTCAGCTTCGCCGGGAGGACGGCCGGACGTCCCCGGAAGGCGACGGCGAGCCGGGGCTGGGCGGCCAGATACGTCTTGCGCACCACCCGCCGCAGCTGGTCGGGTCGCAGGTAGCGCAGCCCGGTCCGCAGGTAGGTGGGCAACGGCGAAGGCAGGGTGTCCATGCTTCCGATGGCCAGCACCACGGCGTCGACGTGGTGGAGGTCGGCCCAGACCCGAGGATCGCCGGTCAGGGACCACCAGGCGTCACGGGCGTTCCAGCCGAACCCGGCGACGAGGTCCGCATCGCCACCGAGCGCTTCGGCGGCGATATTGGGCCACAGGCGCGCGTCGTCGGCGGCGAGCGGGCCGTCCGGGCCGTGGAAGCTGAGGGAATCGCCGAACACCAAGAGGCGCGGGGCCATGGATCAGCCGGTGATTCCCGCGTTGTAGGCGGCCAAGCGCCAGTTGCCGTCACGCCGGGTCAGCTCGACCCAGTGGCAGTTCGCGATCCCGCCCAGCGACGGCCAGGACGGGACCGGCAGGCCGAGCAGCTTCGCGGTCAGCGCGATGATCAGGCCGCCGTGCGTGGCCAGCAGGACGGCGTCGCCGGCGTCGGAATTGGCCTGGTCCAGATCCGCGACGACCTCCAACGCGCGTTCCGCGACGTCCACCCGCGACTCGCCGCCCGGCGGCGCCCAGGTCGCGTCGACCCGCCAGCGTGCGCGTTCCCCGGGGTACGCCTCGTCGACCTGCTGGCCGGTGAAGCCCTGCCATTCACCCAGGTGGGTTTCCCGCAGGCGCTTGTCGATCCGCAGGGGGACACCGATGGCCTCCGTGAGCACGGTGGCCGTGTCGGTCGCGCGGCGAAGATCCGAAGCGATCACCAGGTCGGGTGAAAACCGGGCGAGCGCGGGTACGGCGAACCTGGCCTGGTTCCAGCCGACCGGCGTCAGCGCGGAGTCCAGATGCCCTTGCATCCGGCCCGCCGCGTTGTAGTCGGTCTCGCCGTGGCGCCAGAGCACCAGGCGCCGCGGACTCACGAGGCGCCTTGCGCGTCGGCGGGGTCCTCCTGATCCGGCATGGTGAGACCGGCGACCTCGATACGAGGGCAGTCCTTCCAGAGCCGCTCGAGACCGTAGAAGGAACGCTCCTCCTGGTGCTGGACGTGGATGACGACGTCGACGTAGTCCAGCAGGACCCAGCGGCCTTCGCGGGCGCCTTCGCGGCGGACCGGCTTGTGCCCGCCGAGCCGCAGCTGCTCCTCGACGTTGTCGACGATCGCGCCGACCAGTCGCTCGTTGGGCGCGGACGCGATCACGAAGGCGTCGGTGATGACCAGCTGGTCGGACACGTCCAGCACGACCACGTCGCTCGCCTTCTTGTCCGCCGCCGCATGGGCGGCCGCTACGGCCAGCTCTCGTGCCTCGGACGTGGCTGTCACAGTTCTCCTCAAAAGATGGCTTTACTCGCAGGTGCGCCCGACGAGAGTACCCGGTCAGCCACGGCGGTCCTTGCGATAGAGGTCCTTTTTGGCGATGTAGCGCACCACACCGTCGGGGACGAGGTACCAGACGGGTTCCCCGCCTTCGACCCGTTCGCGGCAGGCGGTGGACGAGATCGCCATCGCGGTCACCTCGACCAGGCTCACCTTGCCGCTCGGCAGATGCTGCGAATTGAGCCGGTAGCCGGGCCTGGTGACCCCGATGAAATGCGCCAGATCGAACAGCTCGTCGGCGTTGCGCCAGGTGAGGATCTGTTCGAGCGCGTCCGCACCGGTGATGAAGAACAGCTGGTCGTCCGGGTATTCCGCGCGCAGATCGCGCAGCGTGTCGACGGTGTAGGTCTGCCCGACGCGGTCGATGTCGACCCGGCTGACCGAGAACACGGGGTTGGACGCCGTCGCGATCACGGTCATCAGGTAGCGGTCTTCGGCCCGGGTGACGACCCTGTCGGACTTCTGCCACGGCTGGCCGGTGGGCACGAAGATGACCTCGTCGAGCGCGAACCGGGACTGGACCTCACTGGCCGCGACGAGGTGTCCGTGGTGCACGGGGTCGAAGGTGCCGCCCATGACCCCGATCCTGCGTGGTGACATGGGTCGTGAGCCTATACACCGCACGAGGCTCCCCGCTCGGGTCGCCGGACCCACCGACAGTGGGTGATCTGGATCACATTACCCTCGGTTCCATGGATGAACGGTCCGTTCACGACATGCCGATCGCGACTTCGTCGGTGGCATGGGGTAGAGGTGGGGACGTGGACACATCGACTCTCCGGGACCGCGCCGAGACCCTCCTCCGGGCATTGGCGGGCGATGGCGCCCGGCTGCGCGAAGACCAGTGGACGGCGATCGAGGCGCTGGTCGCGCACCGCCGTCGCGCGCTCGTCGTCCAGCGCACCGGCTGGGGGAAGTCGGCGGTGTACTTCCTGGCGACGGCGTTGCTGAGGGAACGCGGCGAAGGCCCGACCGTGATCATCTCGCCGCTCCTGGCGCTGATGCGCAACCAGATCTCCGCGGCCGCGAGAGCGGGCATCCGCGCGGTGACGATGAACTCCGCGAACCCGCAGGAGTGGGATCAGGTCCAGGCCGCGATCGCGGCCGGCGAGGTCGACGTCCTCCTGGTCAGCCCGGAACGGCTGAACAACCCCGACTTCCGCGACACCGTCCTGCCGAAGCTGACCGCGAGCGCCGGTCTGCTCGTGGTCGACGAGGCGCACTGCATCTCGGACTGGGGCCACGACTTCCGGCCGGACTACCGGCGGCTGCGGACACTGCTGAAGGACCTGCCCGAGGGGGTCCCGGTGCTCGCCACCACCGCGACCGCGAACGACCGGGTGGCGACCGACGTCGCCGAGCAACTCGGCATCGGCAACGGGGGCGGCACCCTCGTCCTGCGCGGGACCCTGGACCGCGAAAGCCTCCACCTGTCGGTGGCCAAGCTGCCGACTTCGCAAGCGCGGCTCGCCTGGCTGGCCGAACATCTGGAAGAACTGCCGGGCTCCGGGATCATCTACACGCTCACCGTCGCGGCCGCGCACGATGTGGCGGGACTGCTGACGGAGCGCGGTTACCCCGTCGCCGCGTACACCGGCAAGACCGATCCGGCGGACCGGCAGGCGGCCGAAGACGATCTGCTGAACAACAATGTCAAGGCACTGGTCGCCACTTCGGCACTGGGCATGGGATTCGACAAGCCGGACCTGGGATTCGTCGTCCACCTCGGCGCCCCGTCCTCGCCGATCGCGTACTACCAGCAGGTCGGCCGTGCCGGACGTGGCGTCGATCGCGCCGAGGTGATCCTGTTGCCCGGCCACGAGGACAAGGACATCTGGGCGTACTTCGGCTCGCTGGCGTTCCCGGACGAACTACGGGTGACGCAGGTGCTCAACGCACTGGCGTACGCGGACCGTCCACTGTCGACACCCGCACTCGAACCGTTCGTCGAGCTTTCCCGTTCGCGGCTGGAGATGGTCCTCAAGGTGCTGGACGTCGACGGCGCCGTCCGCCGGGTGAAGGGCGGCTGGGAAGGCACCGGCGAAGAGTGGCGCTACGACAAGGAACGCTACGCGCGCGTGAGCGCGGCACGGACCAACGAGCAGAACGCCATGCTCGCCTACCTCGAAACCACCGGCTGCCGGATGGAGTACCTGCGAAAGCAGCTGGACGATCCGGAGGCGACGCCTTGCGGGCGGTGCGACAACTGCACCGGAAAGCATTGGGACACCACGATTTCGGATGACGTCGTCGACGCCACCCGGCAACGGCTGCGCCGCCCGGGTGTCGAGGTCGCGCCCCGGAAGATGTGGCCGACCGGGATGGCCGGACTGGACGTCCCGTTGTCCGGACGGCTGCCCGCGGGAGAGCAGGCCGAAACCGGCCAGGTCGTCGGCCGGGTGACCGACGTCGGCTGGGGCACCCGGCTGCGTGAACTCGTCGGCCCGTCCGCGGCGGACGCCGAACTCCCCGATGCGGTCTTCCAGGCCTGTATCGAGGTACTCAAGGGCTGGCAGTGGACGGCGCGCCCGGTCGCGGTGGTGGAAGTGCCGTCCGCCACGCGGCCTCAGCTGGTCCACAGTCTGGCGACGAAGCTGGCCTCGATCGGACGGCTGGAGTATCTGGGCGCCATCACCTCCGCGGGGCCGCCTCCGCGTCAGGCGAACAGCGCGCAACGACTGGCCGACCTGTGGAAGCGGCTCAGCCTTCCCGAGGAACTCGCCGCCAGGGTCGCCGCGGCCGAAGGCCCGATCCTGCTGGTCGACGACCTGATCGACACCGGTTGGACGGTGACCCTGTCCGCACGCCTGCTGCGCCAGGCCGGGGCCCGTGCCGTCTTGCCGTTCGCTCTCGCCAGCACCTCGTGACCCAGGAGCCGTAAGCCGGAAGACGCCCCCGGCGACCACGAACCGATCCCGGCATTCGACAGGTTCTTTCCCGCACGGGGACTTTCTGGCAAGGTTCCGTCCACGCGCGAGTACGGAGGTACCGATGGCGGACGCAACGACGGAGCGGCTGGGGCATCGGCTCCCGGTGAAGAAACTGTTCGCCGCCAGTGTCGGGAACGCGCTCGAGTGGTTCGACTGGACCATCTACGCGACCTTCAGCATCTACTTCGCCAGCGAGTTCTTCCCGAAGGGCAACGAAGCCCTGGCGTTGATCAACACCTTCGCCACGTACGCGCTGGCGTTCTTCTTCCGGCCACTCGGCGGCATGTTGCTCGGCCGCTTCGCCGACATCAGGGGCCGGAAGCCGGCGATGATCCTGACCATCGTGCTGATGGCGGGCGGTTCGGTGGCCATCGGGCTCCTGCCGACGTTCGATCAGGTCGGCTGGCTGGCCCCGATCCTGTTGCTGCTGGCGAGGGTGGCGCAGGGACTGTCACTCGGCGGCGAGGTCTCCAACGCTTCGGCGTACTTGGGTGAGATCGCGCCGCCTTCCCGTCGCGGGCGGTACTCCGCCTTCTTCTACATCTCGACCGGTTCCGCCGTGCTGATCGCCTCGATCCTCGGTTTCGTGCTCGCGCGGACGATGTCCAAAGCGGACCTGACCGCGTACGGCTGGCGGATCCCGTTCCTGCTCGGCGGGGTTCTCGGCATCATCGGCTTGTGGCTCCGGCGCAGCCTCGTCGAAACCGAGATCTTCGAAGAGAAGAAATCCACCGCGCGCCGGGTGGAGCGCCCGCTGCGCACCACTCTGCGCGAGCACCCGCGCGCCGTCGTGCAGCTCGTGGGCTTCTCGATGCTGTCGACCCTCTGCTATTACACGTTCTTCAGTGCCCTGACCTCGTTCGCGGTCAAGACCCGCAAGGCCGACGACGTCGACGTGTTCCTCGCGTTGTCGATCGCCACGGCGTTGTTCGTCGCGCTCCAATACCCGATGGGCGCGCTGTCGGACCGCTTCGGCCGCAAACCGCAGCTGCTCGTCTGGGCGGCGGCGACCGCGATCCTCATCGTCCCACTGTCCACTTTGGTCAGGCCGGGGCTGCCGGGACTGCTGGTCGTGTTCTGCGTCGGACTCTGCCTGTACACGGCGATGACGTCGATCGCGCCCGCGATCATGAGCGAGCTGTTCCCCACCGAGCTGCGCGGTCTGGGCATCGGCGCCTGGTACAACCTGACCGTCGCGTTGTTCGGCGGTACCGCTCCCCTGGTGCTCACCGCGCTGTCCGACGCCGGCTTGTCGACGCTGTTCTTCTGGTACGTGGCCGCTGGAGCGGCGATCGCGTTCTTCGTCATCCGGACCCTGCCGGAGACCAAGGGCAGCGACCTGCGCTGAAACTCCGTCGCCCACGACGCGGCTGGTGGCTACCCTCGCGCTCCTACGACGAGTGTGAAGGAGGGACACCGTGTTGTTCGGCGATGTGAGCGAGGAATTGGCGCGACGCGTGGTGGAGGCCCTTCGCCACGTCACCGACATCGAGCCGCCTGCCGTACTGGTCCGGGTCTCCGCGCGGAGCGGGGTCGACTACCAGTGCGATCTCGCGATGAGCCTCGGCAAAAGGCTCGGCAAGCCGCCGAGGGAGATCGCCGCCGACATCGCGCTGCACCTGGATGTCGCCGATCTCGCCGAGCCGCCGGAGATCGCGGGGCCGGGTTTCCTCAACTTCACGCTGCGCTCGTCCTGGCTGGAAGACCGGACGACCGCGCTCAACGGTGACCCGCGGCTGGGCGCCGTGGCGACGCCGCGACCGCGGCGGATCGCCATCGACTACAGCAGCCCGAACGTGGCGAAGGAGATGCACGCCGGACATCTCCGGCCCACGGTCATCGGTGACGCCATCGCGCGGCTGCTGCGGTTCGCGGGCCACGACGTCATCCCGCACAACCATCTCGGCGACTGGGGTACCCCGTTCGGCATGCTGATCGAGCATCTGCTCGACGAGCGCCCGGAGGGTCCGTACACGATCGGAGACCTCAACGGCTTCTATCGGGCCGCCCGGTCGAAATTCGAGGCGGACGAAGACTTCGCGACCCGGTCGCGGGAGCGTGTGGTCCTCCTGCAAAGCGGTGACGAAGAGACCTTGTCGTTGTGGCGGCATCTGGTCGACGAGTCGACAAGGCATTTCACCCAGGTCTACGAACTCCTCGGGATCGGCCTGTCGAGTGAGGACGTTTACGGCGAGAGCTTCTACAACCCGTTTCTCGCCGCGGTCGTGGACGACCTGACCGCCGCCGGGCTGACCGAGATCAGTGACGGCGCCGTCTGCGTCTTCCCTGACGGCTTCCGCAACCGGGAAGGCGATCCGCTGCCGCTCATCGTGCGCAAGCGCGACGGCGGTTACGGCTACGCGGCCACCGATCTCGCGACCCTGCGGTACTGGACGGAACAGCGGGAGGTCGCCGATCTGCTCTACGTGGTCGGCGCACCGCAGGCACAGCACTTCGCGATGGTGTTCGCCGTCTGCCGGGCCGCCGGATGGCTCCGCGAGGAGCACCGGGCCGAGCACATCGGGTTCGGCTCGGTGCTGGGAGAAGACGGCCGGGCCATGAAGACCCGGGCCGGCGAGTCGGTCCGGCTTTCCGATCTGCTCGCCGAAGCGGTTTCCCATGCCGCCGAAGTGCTCGAAGGCCGGGGCGACCTCTCCCCCGGGGTCAGGGAAGAGGTCGCCAGGGCGATCGGGATCGGCGCGATCAAGTACGCCGATCTTTCCGGCGATCGCGAGCGTGACTACGTCTTCTCCTGGGAGCGGATGCTCTCCAAGAACGGGAACACCTCGGTCTATCTGCAGTACGCCCACGCGCGGATCCGTTCCGTGCTGGCGAAGGCGGATCAGGATCTCGCCGATGCGCGGATCCTGCTCGGTCATCCCGCCGAGCGGGCGCTGGCGCTCGCCTTGGCCCGCTTTCCCGAGGCGATCGGCGCCGCGACCACCGGGTATCTCCCCCACAAGCTGTGCACGTACCTCTACGAAACCGCTGTCGTGTTCTCGCGGTTCTACGAACAGTGCCCGGTGCTGGGCGCGGAAGGACCCGGCCTCCGCGATTCGCGCCTGCTGCTGGCCGAACTCACCGCGAAGACGCTGGCGCTGGGTTTGTCCCTGCTGGGCATCTCCACTCCCGCCAGGCTATGAGGTGCCCTGATCACTGAAGGCCTTGCGCTTCAACGGAGGGATGGCCTGGAAGAAGCGGAACATCCCCCGTGCCATCGCGCGGCTCACCCGGTTCTCCGACACGAACTGGCGCGCGCTGCGTTCCGAATCGCGCACCGCCGCGAAGCCGTAGTCCCGCATCTGCCGCTCGTAGTCGGCGACCGCGGTGCGCACGTCGCCGGTCTCGCGCGCGGCGACGAGGTTGCGGCACAACAGGCGCGCGTCCCGGAGCGCGGTGTTCGCGCCGATACCGCGGAACGGCGTCATGCTGTGGATCGCGTCGCCGAGCAAGGTGATGTTGCTCGTCGGCCACGGCGCGACGGGCTTCGACGTGAAGACCGGCAACCGGGACACCGAGCCCGCGGGCGAGCCGGCGACCAGTTCCTTGAACGCGGGATCCCAGCCGTCGATCAGGTCGAGCACGAGAGCCCGCAGGGCTTCACCGTCCCATGAGGACATACCGTCCGGGTATCGCCGGTTGTCCGCGGCGAAAGCCCACATGATGTAGCTCGACGTGTTGTCGAACAGGACGGGGTCGTAACTCGCGGTCTCGTCATTGACCGACGCGGTGCCGTCCAGCTCGTGCGGCGCGCTGAACAGTCCCGCCCCGGTGCGCGGCATCACCAGACTCGGGCCGTCGGTGAGCCTGACGGGCAGGCGTTCCCGGGTCTCGGCGGTCAGCGGATGCTTGCCCGCGATCGCGACGATCCCGGTGTCGATCCGTTCAGCTTCGGGAAGGAACTGTTTGCGCACCCGGGAATTGGCCCCGTCCGCGCCGATGACCAGGTCGGCCTCGACGGTGCTCCCGTCGGCGAATTCGCAGACGACCACCTCCCCTTCACGGCGGTAGCCGACGAACTCCTTGCCGTGGTGCAGAACTCCGTCGAGCCCGTCGGACAGCACCTGATGCAGGCTGATCCGGCTGACCGAATGGTGGTTCGACGCGGGATCCGGGCTCCAGGTCAGTTCACTGTCGATCACCATCAGGTCTTTCAACCGTTCGGTCACGAAGCTGAACTCGCCGCCCGTGGTGCCGGTCGTCGCCAGGAACCGTTCCCAGAGTTCGGGTGGCAGGCATTCGTGCAGTGCGGCCGAGCCCTGCGGATTGATGTGCACGCGATAGCCCTGCAGCCGCTCGGTCCTGGTGCGGCTGCGCTCGTGGACGGACACGTCGGCCCCTGCCTTGCGCAGCCCGTGCGCCAGGCAGAGCCCACCCGTACCGCCGCCGATGATCGCGATCCTCGTGGTCATGGGATCTCCTCTCTCCGCCGACCACTATCAACCGAGCGGATAATAAAGTCAACCAAACGTTTGAAAGAGTCAGCGGCTAAGGTGACCCCATGTCCGAAGCCGCCCCGCGCAGTCCTCGTCGCGCCCCCGTCGAACGCCAGCGCGACCCCGAGCGCACCAAGGCACAGCTCTTGGAGGCGGCGAAAAGCGAGTTCGGCGCGAAGGGCTACGCCGCGGCACGAGTCAGCGAGATCGCCGCGAGGGCGGGCGTGAACAAACAGCTGATCTCGTACTACTTCGGCGGCAAGGAAGGCCTCTACAACGCGCTGACCGCGACGATGTACGACGACTACGTCGCGGCCTCCGAGCACGACATGCCGTTCGCGGAGTCGATCCGGTTCTTCGTCCAGTCGGGGATCCGGGACCACGATCTCGCCAAACTGTTCCTCTGGGAGAACCTGACCGACGGCGCCCCCGACGCGATCGGCGTCGAAGGCCAGCGCGGCTTCCTCGAGCGGCAGGTGGAGTACGTGCGGGCCCGCCAAGCCGCGGGAGACTTCCCCGCCGACCTCGATCCGGCGTTCCTGCTGGTGATCTTCATGGCCGCGGCCAGTGCCACGCTGGCGTTCCCCCGCGTCGTCCGGGCCGTCTCGGGCCAGGATCCCCAGTCGGCCGAGGTCGTGGAGGCCTACGGCGAGCAGCTGGCACGGCTCATCGGTCACCTCGCCGATCCCGGGAAGCGATAGCAAAGGTCCCTTGCTCCCCCGTCGCGGAATCACTTGAACCTTTCGGACGCCTTCCGGACTAGAGAGAGTGAGACGAGGGGGAGGTGGCCGGTGTGGGACAAACGAGAGACGCCGACTTCAGTGAGTACTTCGCGGCCCGCGTACAACGATTCCGGCGGCTGGCGTTCGGCATGTGCGGCGACTGGCACGGCGCCGAAGACCTGGTGCAGGCCACGTTCATCCAGCTGTACCGGCGTTGGCGGCGGATCAGGCCGGACACGGTCGACGCCTACGCGCGCCGGATCCTGCTCAACCTCTTCCTTTCCCGAAGGCGGAAACACGGCCGGGAGCTGGTGACCTCGGCGCCTCCCGACCAGGCCGCGCCACCGGGCTACGACAGCCACGACCGGATCGACCTCGAACGGGTGCTCAGCGGCCTGACACCGCGCCAGCGCGCGATGGTCGTCCTTCGCTTCCTCGAAGACCTTTCGGTCGCCGAAGTCGCCTCGTTGCTCGGCATCGCCGAAGGCACCGTCAAAAGCCAGACCGCCCGCGGGGTCGAGGCACTGCGCGCCGTCCTGCCCTCCCCGACGAGCAAGGAGTAGTCATGGAAGACCACGATGTCCGCTCCGCGCTGAAGGAGTACGTGACCGAAGCGGAGCCGCCGATCGGGCTCACCGGCGACGGTGTGCTCACCGCAGGCAGGCGGTCCCGGCGACGCCGTCTGACGACCATCGTCGCGGTGGTCGCGCTGGCCGTGGCGGGATTCCCGGTGGGCACCGCGCTCATCGCACTTCCGGACCGGGCCGAACCGGCCTCGATCTCACCCTGTGGTGAAAAGTCACCCGAGGAGACCCCGAAGGCGGTGACCGCTCGCTTGGAGTGCCTGCTCGACCAGGCGATCCGCACGTATGTCACCCCGGCGGACCCGCTCAAGCTGGAAGCCTATCCGGCGACGGACAAGACGCTCTACGTCATGTCGGCCGAGGTGAGCGACCGGACGGGTTCGCTCTACGTGGACCTGGCGACCAACGACGGCACACTGCTTTCGGCGGGAACCGCTTGCGAGGTCCAGGAGCCGACTCCGACCACGTGCTCGGCGAGCCTGATCCGCGGCGGAACCCTCGTGGAGACGACGATCAGGAAGCCCCGCAACCCTGACTTCGTCATCTACCAGGCCGCCTATCGCACCGCGCAGGCACTCGTCGTCGTCAGTTCCAGCAACTCCACCGAAGCGGGAACGGACGCACAGCCGTATCCGCCGGGGCAGCGCGAACTGCCTCCCCTGACCCAAGCTCAGCTCCGCGAGATCGCCCTGACCCCGGGCCTGGTGCCCTAACGACGCAAGGGGACGAGGTCGTCCGCGTGGACGACCTCTCGCCGCTGCTCGGCGGGGAGGTCGTGGCTGGAGCGGCCGATGAGATCGGGCAGTTCGCCCGCGTCGAAGGCCACGACCCCTCTCGCCACGGTCCGCTGCCGGAGGTCGACCAGGTCGACGACGTCGCCCGCCTGGAAGTCCCCTTCGACACCGGTGATCCCGGCGGCGAGCAGGGAACGGCGGCGACGGACGACGGCCGAGACCGCGCCGTCGTCGAGGTGCAGTTTCCCGGACGCGCCCGCGGCGTAGCCCAGCCAGAACCGGCGGGCCGACAGCCGGGAGTCCGCGGCGGCGAACGCCGTGCCGACCTCGGCGGTGGTGAGGGCGCGTGCGGCTTCGGAAGCGGCGGCGAGCAGGACCGGGATCCCGGCGCCGGCGGCGGTGCGGGCCGCGGCGAGCTTCGAGACCATGCCGCCGGTGCCGAGCCCGGAGCTCGACATGCCGACGGTGATTCCGTCCACATCGGACTCTCCGGCGACCTCGGCGATCTTGCGGGTCGCGCCGTCACGGGGGTCTCCGTCGTACAGACCGTCCACATCGGACAGCAGGACGAGCGCGTCGGCGCCGATCAGGTGGGCCACCAAGGCGGCCAGCCGGTCGTTGTCGCCGAAGCGGATCTCTTCGGTGGCCACGGTGTCGTTCTCGTTGACCACCGGAACCGCGCCGAGGGCCAGCAAGCGGGTGAACGTGTTCTGCGCGTTGCGATAGTGGGCCCGGCGCACGACGTCGTCCGACGTCAGCAGAACCTGGCCCACCGTCAGGGAAAACCGGCCGAACGACTCGGCGTAGGCGTGGGCCAGCGCGAGCTGGCCGACACTGGCCGCGGCCTGCTGGGTGGCCAGGTCACGCGGTCGCTTGCCGAGCGCGAGCGGCGCGAGTCCCGCGCCGATCGCCCCCGAGGACACCAAAACGATCTGCGTGCCGCGAGAGACCCTCTCGGCGATCGCGTCCACCAGCGCGTCCAGCCTGGCCACGTCGAGACCGTCACCGGCGGTGGTCAGCGCGGAGGAACCGACCTTGACGACCACCCGCTTCGCGCCGGCGATCGCATCACGGGCAGAGCTCACTCGTCGTCCGTCTCGTCTTCGACACCGTCCGGGCCGTCACGACGGATCCGGCGGGCTTCCTTGCGATCGGAGGCACCGATCCGGCTGTTGTTCTCCAGCCGCACATCCGTGCCACGGCCCGACATGTGCACCGCGACCCCGGCCGGGGTCGACGGCTCCCATTCGAACTGGACGTCGCCGATGGTGACCGGGCTGCCCGGCACGGCTCCCTTGCGGGCCAGCGCTTCCTCGACACCGAGGCGCTGCAAACGGTCCGCGAGGTAGCCGACGGCCTCGTCGTTGGCGAAGGTCGTCTGGCGGATCCACCGCTCCGGACGGACGCCGCGCACGATGAAGGCGCCTTCCTCCTCCGGGTCGAGCTCGACGGTGAAGCCCGCGTCGTTGACGGCCATCGGCCGCAGCACGACCTTCTCCGGCTCGGGTTCCGGCTGGTCGGCGCGGTACTTCTCGACCACGGCGGCGAGCGCGTAGGTCAGTTCCTTCAGCCCCTGGCGGGACGCCGTGGAGATCTCGAACACACTGAGCCCGCGGGCTTCCAGCTCCGGGCGGACGAACTCGGCGAGTTCGGCGGCGTCCGGGACGTCGATCTTGTTGAGCACCACCACCCGCGGCCGGTCGGCGAGGTCGCCGCCGAGACTCGGGGTGTAGCGAGCCAGTTCCTCTTCGAGGGCGTCCATATCGGACAGTGGGTCGCGCCCGGGCTCGAAGGTGGCGCAGTCGATGACGTGCACCAGCACCGCGCACCGCTCGATGTGGCGCAGGAAGTCCAGACCGAGGCCCTTGCCCTCGCTCGCGCCGGGGATCAGGCCCGGCACGTCGGCCATCGTGAACACGGTCGATCCGGCGGTGATCACGCCCAGGTTCGGCACCAGGGTGGTGAACGGGTAGTCGGCGATCTTCGGCTTGGCCGCGGACAGCACCGAGATCAGCGAAGACTTGCCCGCGGACGGGAAGCCGAGCAGGCCGACGTCGGCGACCGAACGCAGTTCCAGGACGAGGTTCCGGCTCTCCCCCGGCTCGCCCAGCAGCGCGAATCCGGGCGCCTTGCGCGTGCTGGAGGCCAGCGACGCGTTGCCGAGGCCGCCACGGCCGCCCTGGGCGGCGATGAAGGTGGCTCCGGAGCCGACCAGGTCGGCCAGGATCTCGCCGCCCTCGGTCATCACGACGGTGCCCGACGGGACGCGCATCTCCAGCGTGTCGCCCGCCGCTCCGGAGCGGTTGCCGCCCTGGCCCATCTTGCCGTTGCCGGCGCGGGCGTGCGGGCGGAAGTGGAAGTCGAGCAGCGTGTGCACGTTCGGATCGACGATCAGCAGCACGTCGCCGCCGTTGCCGCCGTTGCCGCCGTCCGGGCCGCCGAGGGGCTTGAACTTCTCGCGGTGCACCGAGGCGCAGCCGTTCCCACCGTCACCGGCGGTCAGGTGGATCACCGCACGGTCCACGAAACGGGACGCCATGACTTGCCTCTATTCACTCGCGAAAAGGGATACATAAAACAAACGAGGGGTGGGCCCGGATATTCCGGCCCACCCCTCGTCAGAGGTCTAACTAGAAGCCGAAGTTCAGGCTTCGGACGGCACGATGTTGACCGTCTTGCGGCCACGCTTCTCGCCGAACTGGACCGCACCGGCGGCCAGCGCGAACAGCGTGTCGTCGCCGCCGCGGCCGACGTTCACGCCGGGGTGGAACTTGGTGCCGCGCTGGCGGATCAAGATCTCGCCCGCGTTGACTTCCTGGCCGCCGTAGCGCTTGACGCCCAGTCGCTGCGCGTTCGAATCGCGACCGTTGCGGGAGCTGGACGCACCCTTCTTGTGAGCCATGGCTCAATCCTCTTTCTGACGAAGATCCGGAGAAAGTTCTACTTGGAGATGCCGGTGACCTCGACGCGGGTCAGCTTCTGCCGGTGACCCTGGCGCTTGTGGTAGCCGGTCTTGTTCTTGAACTTGTGGATCCGGATCTTCGGACCCTTGGTCTGCTCGACGACCTTGCCGGTGACCGAGACCTTCGCCAGAGCGTCGGCGTCCGTGGTGACGTCGCCACCGTCCACAAAAAGGACTGCGGGGAAGGTGTGCTCGGTACCCGGCTCGCCTTCGAGCTTCTCGACCTCGACGACGTCGCCGACGGCCACCTTGTACTGCTTGCCGCCAGTCTTGACGATCGCGTACGCCGACACGGAAGTCTCCTGCTTACTCGACAACGGGTGGGGGCTTGCGTGACCGGCCCACCGGATCTCTCTCGGTGGTCCATGTTCCGCGCAAGGTGCCCGCCGCTAAGTGGCGGGCCGTTCTACAGGTTACGGGGGGCTCCCCGGTGCGATCACACCGGGGTGCCCCTCGGTGTTCACTAGCTCTTTTCCGACGCCTTGACCGGGGGACCGGCCGGCCGTGAGGCCGTCCGTCGCGGACGACGGCGGGTGGTGGAGCGACCGGCCGGGGCCGGGACGTCCACCTCGGGTTCGGTCTCCTCCTGAGCCGCCGGAACCTCGGGCTCGGAAACCTCTTCCGTCACAACGGTCTCAGGAGTCACCGGAACCTCGGGGGCTTCGGGCTCCGGGCTCGAATCCCGGACTGCAGCGACCTCTTCTTCGCGCGCGGCCGGAGCCTCGTCGTCCGGAGTCGTCACCGGTTCACCGGCGAGCTCGGTCGCGGGCGCCTCGGCCACCGGCTCGGAAACCGGCTCAGCGGCCGCCTCGGCCGCCTGCTCGACGGTCGCCTCGGTAATGGGCTCCGAAGCTTCCTTCGCCGGCTCAGCAGCCTGCGGGGCGTGGCCGTTGAGCGCGGCGCCTTCGACGTTCTCGGTGACTTCGTGCGGGTGCTCGCCCTTGGCGGCTTTGGCGGCGTTGGCGACGGCGTGGACCGCCGAAACCACCGACTCGCGCTGGCCGGAAGCCGGCGGAGCCTCGGTCTTGGCCGCCACGGGCTCGTTCTGGCCCTGGTCTTCGCCCTTGTTCCGGCCGCGAGACCGGCGGGAGCCCTGCTCCTTGCCGCCCCCACCACTGCCACCACTGCCACCACTGCCACTGCCGCCACCGTGGCTGTGACCGTTGCCACCGCCACCGCCACCGGTGCGCTGCGGTTCGGTCGAGACGACCACGCCGCGGCCCTTGCAGTGCTCACACGGCGTCGAGAACGCCTCGAGCAGCCCGGTGCCGATCTTCTTGCGGGTCATCTGCACCAGGCCGAGGGAGGTGACCTCGGCGACCTGGTGCCGGGTGCGGTCGCGCCCGAGGCATTCGGTCAGGCGGCGCAGCACCAGTTCACGGTTGGATTCGAGCACCATGTCGATGAAGTCGATGACGATGATGCCGCCGATGTCCCGGAGCCGGAGCTGGCGGACGATCTCCTCCGCCGACTCCAGGTTGTTCCTGGTCACCGTCTCCTCGAGGTTTCCACCCGATCCGGTGAACTTGCCGGTGTTGACGTCGATGACCGTCATCGCTTCGGTGCGGTCGATGACCAGGTAGCCACCCGAGGGCAGCCAGACCTTGCGGTCCAGCGCCTTGGTGATCTGCTCGTCGATCCGGTGGTCGGAGAAGGCCGAACCGGTGCCCGTGTACCGCTTGACCCGGTCGGCCAGGTCCGGCGCCACGTGCTGCACGTAGTCGTAGATGGTGTCCCAGGCCTTGTCGCCCTGGATCTCCAGCTTCGCGAAGTCCTCGGTGAACAGGTCGCGCACGACCTTGACCAGCAGGTCCGGCTCTTCGTAGAGCATGACCGGGGCGCTGTTCTTCTTGCCGCCGTTTCCGGCTTCGGCCTTCTCCTTGATGACGTCCCACTGCGCCTTGAGGCGGCGGACGTCGCGGTCCAGCTCTTCCTCGACGATGCCCTCGGACGCGGTGCGGATGATCACACCGGCGTCCTCGGGGACGATGCGCTTGAGGATGTCCTTCAGGCGGCGGCGCTCGTTCTCCGGGAGCTTCCGCGAGATGCCGGTGGCACCGCCCGCGGGCACGTAGACCAGGAAGCGGCCGGGCAGCGAGATCTGCGTGGTCAGCCGGGCGCCCTTGTGCCCGACCGGGTCCTTGGTGACCTGGACCAGCACGGAGTCACCGGTGGAGAGCGCCTGCTCGATTTTGCGGGCCTTGCCCTCGAGACCGGCGGCGTCCCAGTCGACCTCACCGGCGTAGAGCACGGCGTTGCGGCCGCGGCCGATGTCGATGAAAGCGGCCTCCATCGACGGCAGCACGTTCTGCACGCGGCCCAGGTAGACGTTGCCGACGATCGAGCCGGTGCCCGACGACGTCACGAAGTGCTCGCACAGGACGCCGTCCTCGAGCACGCCGATCTGCGTGGACTCGCCCTTCTCGGCGACGACCATGGTGCGCTCGACCGACTCGCGGCGGGCGAGGAACTCGGCCTCGGACAGGATCGGCGCGCGGCGGCGGCCCGCCTCGCGGCCGTCCCGGCGGCGCTGGCGCTTGGCCTCGAGCCGGGTCGAGCCGCGCACGCTGCGGACCTCGTCCCGCGCGGGACGCTCGGTCTCGGCGGCCTTGGCCTGGCGCACGTGGACGACCGTGTTGGGCGGGTCGTCGCTGGTGGACTCGGCGTTGTCGTCGTCCCCGCCCTTGCGGCGGCGGCGGCGACGGCGGCGCTTGCTGCCGTTGTCGGAATCGGCGTCGTTGTCCGAATCGGACTCCGCCGAATCAGCCTCGGCCGACGCCTCTTCGGCGGTCTCGGACTCGGCCTCGTCGGCGTCCTTCTCGTTCTTGTCGCTCCGGTCCTTCCCCCGCGGCTGACGGCCGCGAGGAGGCTCGGGCTGCTCGTCTTCGTTCTCGGACTCGGCCGAGTTCTCGTCGCCGCCCTTGCCGCGGCCACGGCCACGGCGCCCGCGACGGCGGCGGCGGCGGCCGTTGGCGTCGTCACCGTCGTCGTCACCGTCCTGGTGATCGGCCTGCTCGGCCGGTGTCTCGTCCTCGTCGGTGACGGTCTCTTCGGTCGGGGTGAAGGCCGGTTCCGGCTTGCGGACGGGCTTCGCCGCGACCGGCTCCGGCGGCAGGAACACCGGCGACGGCGCCGCGAACACCGGAACGTGCACGGCGGCCTTCGACGGCCTGGTCGACCGCTGCGGCTGCTCCGGGGTCACCGGGGCGGCCAGCGCGGGCGGGACACGCTTCGAAGGCGCCTCCTCCTGCGGGACGGGCTCCGGCTTGACCTCGGGCTTCGCTTCGGCCTTGACCTCGGGCTCGGAAGCCTTCGGCGTCTTGACAGGAGCTGTCTCGACAGGAGCCTCGGCGACCGGGGCCGCTTCGGTGGTCTCGGGCTCGTCTCCGCCGGTGAGGGCCTCGGCGAGCTTGATGGCCACATCGCGGGTGACGCTGGACTGCGCGCTGCGGACGGTCTCGCCGAGCTCACCGAGCTTGGCCATCAGTTCACGGCTGTTGGATCCCAGGAGCTTCGCCAGGGCGTGCACCCGGATCCGGGGAGGCAGTTCGGCCAGCTGGCCTGCGATGGGTGTGGCGGTATTCCCGCCGGTGACGGCGGGTGTGTCCGCGTTCGACATATATCTCCTCCGCCCCCGGGCGCGTCGGCTGGCTCACACCGGCTCGACGCGGCCGCGCAGGGGCCCCTTTCTGTTCGTTCCGCCGTGGTGGTCACCAGCAGCGGGAATCCTTGCCCGGCACCGCGACGGCGCCGGGATTGTCCGGGCGCCGCGTACGGCTGAAGGTCTGCTCGGCGGAGCGCTGGCCACGTTCGCGACATCGGGCCGCCCGCCACGTCGTCGAGCCGCATGCAGCGGCGACGCGTGTGGAGGATGTGCAGCACACCACCGGGCCACGGGACCGCGAGCACCACCTCTCACGTGTGCCCGTCGGCCAGCGGCCAACGCGAGTATCCCACACCCCGGCCCCACTCCGGTGTACTCGGTGCCACAGACCTGACTCCCGGGCGCGCCGCGACCACCGGCCGAGCGAACTTCGCGGGAGAGCTTGTCGACCCGGCCGAGGGTGGCTAGCGTGCCGCTCGGGGGTACCGAAGTCCAGCCCAGGCCGCGGTGCCCTCGTTGTCCCCCTGTTCTCCGGTGGGAGGTCCGGTGTCCCTGCTGGGACGGTCCCTGCGAGCGGCCGTGTGCGCCTTCGTGGTGCTCTGCGGCTCGGTCGCCGCTGTCTCGACGGCGGACGCGGAGCCATCGTGCCATCCCCAAGGACGGGCGCTGCGCTACGTCGTCGCCTTCGACAGGGGCACCTCCGAAGCCGAGGCCAGGACCGCCATCGCCGGCGGCTGCGGCAGCACGACGATCTACTACCCGCAGATCGCGGTGGCCGTCGCGACCTCGGCCGACCGGGACTTCGCCGAACTGGTCCGGCCCGCCGCCGCGTTCAGCGCGCAGGCGGAACGGCTGGCGGTGCAGCGGGCCAACGGCACCCCGTCGGCCAAGGCCGCACCCGCTCGCGCCGGACTCGAACCGACGGATCCGGCGAAGGTGGACACGGCCGACCGCACCGGCGAGCAGTGGGACATGCGCGAGATCGGGGCCGACAAGGCCAGGGTGATCGAACCGGGCAGCCGCGACGTCGTCGTCGGCGTCCTCGACTCCGGTGTCGACGCCGCCCACCCCGACCTGACGACCGCGCTCGACCCCGGCAAGTCCGCGGGCTGCCTGACCGGCGTGCCCGACCGGAACTGGACCGCGACCACGTCGGTGCACGGCACCCACGTGGCAGGCATCATCGCCGCGGCCGACGACGGCAAGGGCGTCACCGGGGTGGCGCCCGGGGTGCGGATCGCCTCGGTGAAGGTGATCGACGACCGCGGGTACGCCGACCCCGAGGCCGCCGTCTGCGGGCTGATGTGGGCCGTTTCACAGCGCATGGCCGTGACGAACAGCAGCTACTTCGTCGATCCGTGGTCGCTCTCGTGCGCCCACGACGACAAGCGGGGCGTGGTGAACGAGGTCATGGCCCGCGCCGTCGAGTACGCGACCTCGGCGGGCACGCTCAACGTTGCCGCGGCGACCAACGAGGCCGTCGAGCTGGCGCCGTCGGCGCGCTCGGGTGCCCGGACCCAGGCCGAAGGCTGCCAGGCACTGCCCGCCGGCCTGCGGGACGTCGTCGCGGTGTCGTCCGTGAGCGCGGAGCGGGTCAAGGCCGGCTACAGCTCGTACGGACTCGGAGTGATCGCCGTGACCGCGCCCGGCGGCGAGGCCGGGCGATGCGTGCTCTCGACCGTTCCCGGCGGATACGCGCCGCTGTGCGGGACGTCGATGGCGGCGCCGCACGTCGCCGGTGTCGCGGCCCTGCTCGCTTCGGAACACCCCGGCTACGGCGCCCGCCAGCTGAAACGGACGCTGGACGCGCAGGCGGCTCCGATCGCGTGCCCCGCCGACTACGACCTCACCGGCGACGGCTCGCAGGACGCGTACTGCACCGGGTACGCGGGCTTCAACGGCTTCTACGGACACGGCATGGTCGACGCGCTGGCCGCCGTGGCGCCCCGGCAGCCGGGCGCGAACGCGGCCCGGTGAGCTTCGGCGTCCCGCGTTCAGTCCTCTGAATGCGGGACGAGGTCAGCGCAGCAGGAGCTTGCCGAACCGCCGCGACGCTCCGTAGATGCCGATGGCCGCCAGCGCCAGCAGGTACGCCACGTTCCCGACCATGCTCCACGACAGCACGCCGACCGAGAGGCCGCGCATCAGCTCGATGCCGTGGTACAGCGGGAAGATCCGCACGATCCACTGGATCGCCTCGGGGTAGACCGACAGCGGGTAGAAGGTCGTGGAGAACAGGAACAGCGGCATCAGCACGAGGTTGATGTAGTCGAACTGGGACACCGACCGCAGGAAGGTCACCAGCACGATGCCGACGGCGGAGAACGCCATCGCGATCAGCAGCGCCGCCGGGATCATCAGCACGGCCCACCAGGACCCGGGCAGCCCCATCGCGGTCATCACGCCGAGGAAGGTCACCGAGTAGATCCCGCCGCGCAGCACTGACCAGCCGACCTCGCCGAGCGCGATGTCCAGCGGCCCGATCGGGGTGGCGAGCATGGCGTCGTACAGCTTCGCGTACTTCAGCTTGAAGAACAGGTTGTACGTCGAGTCCAGGATCGCGCCGTTCATCGCCGACGCCGCGAGCAGACCGGGCGCGACGAAGGCGACGTACGTCATCGTCTGGCCGCCGGGGCCGACGACCTCGCCGACGAGTTTGCCGAAGCCCAGCTGGAAGGCCATCAGGTAGAACAGCGGCTCGAAGGCGCCGGACACGAACAGCATCCAGACGTGCGAGTACGTCAGGAACGTGCGTTCCAGCACCGCCTTCGAACGGCCGCTGTACATCGACGGCGGCAGGACGCGCAGCAGCACCCCGCGCCGCGGATCCCCCGTGATCACAGCCATTTCAGACCACCAGCCGTCGGTAGAAGTACTTGTGCGCCAGCGCCCAGCCCGCACCGGCCAGCACCACCAGGAAGGCGAGGTGCCCCAGCGTGGCGAGCGGTCCGACGGTGCCGAGGCTGACCGCCCTGGCGGCCTCGTTTCCGTGCCACAGCGGGGAAATCCAGGCGATCCACCGCAGTGGCACCGGCAGTTCGGCGATCGGGAAGAACGTTCCGGAGAACAACGTCATCGGGATCAGGACGAACCTGAACACCAGGCCGAACCGGGCTCCCTCGTCGTACGTCGTCGCGGCCAGCGCCATCATCGGGGTGCCGCAGGCGATGCCGGTGAGCGTCCCGATCAGGATGACCGCGAGCACGCCGAAACTCGTCCACGAGCCGAACAGGGCGGCGATCACGGCGTAGATCGACCCCGCCAGGGTGAGCCGGATCCCCACCCAGATGATCTGGCTGCCGAGCACCTGTCCCGGGGTGATCGGGGACGCGGTGACGGCCACGTAGCTCTGCTGCCATTTGAACCCGGACAGCACCGGGTAACTCGACTCCCCCACCGCCAGCTGCGCGCCGCCGGCGACGAGCAGCGCGGGCGCGACGTACTCGAGGTACGAGAACCCGCCCGTCGCGGCGCCCGCCTGCACCTGCGAGCCGAAGCCGAGCCCCATCGCGGCCAGGAACAGCACCGGCTGCAGGCCCGTCGAGTACAACGTCGACAGCCAGTACCGGCGGTACCACATCCAGTACCCCTCGACCCGCAGCCAGGCGCCGAGCCAGGTCGACACCACGCGGCCCGTGGAGGCCTTCGTCTCCGCTGTGGTCATCAGTCCACCAGCGTCCGGCCGGTGAGGCGGAGGAAGACGTCCTCCAGCGAACTCCGGCGGACCAGGCTCGACAGCGGCCGCAGCCCGCGCGCGTGCGCCTGTTCGAGGGTGGCCTCGCCGGTCATCGTGTAGAGCAGGACACGGTCCGGCAGCACCTCGACGCGTTCGGCGAGGCCCTCGATCTGCTTCGCGGCCGACTCCTGCTCGCCGTTCGGGAAGCGCAGTTCCACGACCTCGCGGGTGGAGTACCGGCTGATCAGGTCGGCGGGCGAGCCTTCGGCGGCGATGCGGCCGTTGTCCATCACGACCAGTCTGTCGCAGAGCTGCTCGGCCTCGTCCATGTAGTGCGTGGTGATGATCAGCGTGGTGCCGCCCGCCTTGAGCCGGAACAGCCTGTCCCACAACAGGTGGCGGGCCTGCGGATCCAGCCCCGTCGTCGGCTCGTCGAGCAGGAGCAGCTCCGGGTCGTTGACCAGGGAGCGCGCGATGGTCAGCCGCCGCTTCATCCCGCCGGAGAGCGAATCGACCTCCGCGTCCGCCCGGTCGGTGAGCTGGGCGAACTCCATCAGCTCGTCGGCCTTGCTCCGCACGTGCGAGCGCGAGAGCCCGAAGTAGCGGCCGTAGATCTGCAGGTTCTGCCGGACGGTGAGCTCGGTGTCCAGGTTGTCCTGCTGCGGCACCACCCCGAGCCGGGCGCGGATCTTCGGCCCCTCGACGTCCGGATCCATGCCGAGGACCCGCAGGTCGCCGTCGCTGCGGGGGGACACGCTCGCGATCATCCGCATGGTGGAGGACTTGCCCGCGCCGTTGGGCCCGAGGAAGCCGAACGCCTCCCCCGGGCGGACCTCGACGTCGATCCCGCGTACGGCCTCGAAGTCGCCGAAACGCTTGACCAACGCCTTCGCCTGCACCATCGCCGGTCCGTGCTCTGCATCACCCACGGTTGGCACCCTAGGACCTGCCACCGACAAAATTCGACCGGTTTAACCGCGCCCTTGTTGGACGGTCGCGGCTCGTCGATACTCACCGACCATGAGTCTCAAGCCCAGAATCGCCCTGTTGTCCGTTTTTGTCAGCGCCGGGCTCCTGGTGGCGCCCGCCGCGCAGGCAGCCGAGACCGCCGGGACCACTGTGGACGGTCGGACCGTCGACCCGCGTCCCTCCACCGCCAAGCTCGCCTTCGAGCTGCACAAACTCGCCCTGCTCAGCCACGGGAAGATCCGCGTGGACAAGATCGGCCGCAGCAACGAGGGCCGTCCGGTGTGGGCGGCCAGGGTCGGCCACGGCAAGACCCGGATCCAGTACGTCACCCAGCAGCACGGCGACGAGCCGCTCGGCACGCCCGCCGCGCTCGAGTTCCTGCGCCAGGTCGGCGTCGGGCACAGCCCGTGGGCGCAGAAGCTGCTCTCGAAGGTGACCGTCGACATCGTCGTGCGCGCCAACCCCGACGGGAACGAGCGCGACTGGCGCTACAACTACGACCCGGACGCCACTCCCGAATACGGCGAGAAGGGCAAGGGCTACGACATCAACCGGTACCACGACCCGGCTGTCGCGCCCAAGGACAACCCGGCCACCGAAGCGGGCCTGATCCAGCGGCGGAACGCGTCGTTCAAGCCGGACATCATGGTCGACTACCACATGCAGGGCCGGTACAAGGATGCCAACGGTAGGGAGATCACCGCGTCGACGCTGTGGCCGACGAACGCGGGCGTGAAACAGTCCGATGTGGACTTCGCGAAGCAGATCGCGGTCGTGGTGCAGCGGTCGATCGACGGCAACGGCGGCTACGTCTCGCAGTACCCCGGCGGTGGCTACCAGGGCATCGCGCGCAACGGGTACGGGCTGCTCGGCAACGGCAGCGTGCTGATCGAGCTGAGCCTCATCCCGGAGCGGGAGCAGGCGCAGATCCAGGACGCGCTGGCGTCGATGCTCGCGATCGCGAAGACCGCGGCCGACGGTTCGGTGCGGAAGGTGGACCCGGCGAAGGCCGACGCGATCCCGCCGCGGGGTCCGGCGCTGCCGGGCACGGTCGAAGAGGCGCACGAAGCCGCTTGAGGGACGCTATGAAAGTCCCCTTCATTGCAAATTTTGCAATGAAGGGGACTTTCATAGCACTACCGGACGGTGATCGAGAGGCTCTTCGCCACCCCGTTGACGGTGACCGAAAGGTTCGCCACTCCCGGCCGCAGCGCGGTCAGCACCCCGGTCGCCGGGTCGAAGGACGCGACGTCCCACGGCATCGCGGGCAGGAAGCCGTCGGCGACGTGTGTGCCCCAGCCGCCCTTCCAGTCCGCGCTGACCGGGTACGAAACCGGCACCTGACGCGCTCCCTGCGTCACCGCGGCCCGGATGTCCGCCTTCTCCCCGCGCGCCAGCGACGAGGGCCCGGACAGCGTCAGCGCGTCGACGTTCGGCCGCGTCTCGAACCGCACCGGCTGTGCCTTGTCCCCCGGCTCGAACCGGACCATCGTCCAGCCGACGAAACCGCCGTCACCGGGGGCCGCGGCGGGTGACTTCCCGGAGTTGCCGTTCACCAGGTACGGCACGCCGTCCGCGCGCGACAGGTTGAAGACGCCCGCGTGCGAAGCGATCGCGGCCGCCTGCTTGCCCGACTCGCGTTCGAAGGCGGTCAGCCAGCCGGTCAGCATGGCGGCCTCCTTGCGGTCGGCCAGTTGCGAGTTCCCGGTGGGACTCGGGTCCTTGACCGGATGATGCATCGCGACGGCCACGCCGCGGATCCGCCGGTCGGCCTTCGCGCCGTCGAGCGCCTCGCGCAGCATCCGGATCTGGTCGAACCCGCCCGCGCGCAGCGAACCGCGCGAGGAGTCCATCAGCACCAGCCGGATCCCGGCGACGTCGACGACGCGATGGGTCTCGCCGAACGCCGCCTGGAACTCGGCGAGCCCGTGCCCACCGTCGGCCTCGTGGTTGCCGGGCACGTAGTACCAGGGTGTCTTGCCGACGAGTTCCTGATCGATGATCGAACGGGCCAGCACGAAGTCGGCCGCCGTGCCGCGGTCGACGAAGTCGCCGTTGATCAGCACGAGATCCGGTTTCGCCGCCACCGCCTCGCGCAGCGCGCGCCGGGCCTGGGCGACCAGCGGCCCGTTCGGCTCGTCGGCGGTGAACTGCGCGTCGCTGACCACGGCGATCCGCAGCCCGCCGGTCGCGGTGCCGTCGGTGATCAACGCCGGGTCACGCGGCGCCGGGTCGGTGGGGACGGCGGCCGCGGGCGCGACCTCGAAGGTGAGGTCGTCGAAGACCAGCCGTCCCTCGTACTGCTGATCCGGGACGTTCTCGACGGCGTAGAACTTCGTCAGCCGCTGCCCGTCGGGGAGACCGGCCGGGATCGCCGCGCGGACGTAGCGCCAGCCCGTCCAGTCGACGCTCAGCGTCAAGTCCACAATGGACGGAACGTTGGCGGCGTCGCGGAGTTCGGCCCGCAGCCAGGCCCCCTTCGCGTCACCGTTGACCCACAGGCCGACACGCTGGGTGCCGGGCGGCAGCGTGATCGGCGCCGCCGAGTTGACGTAGGCCGCACGCGTGGCGTTGGTGCCGTTCAGCCGGTAGTCCAGCGCGAGACCGCGTCCGCCGTCACGGCCCGCCGCCTCGGAAAGCGCGGCGCCGACGACAGCCGGGAAAACGCTGGCGCTCCAGCCCGCCGGGCCGTCCAGCGACGCCACCACACGGGATTCCGTGCCGACGGACGCCGCCAGATGCGTCACCTTCCCACCCGCCGTGGCGGTGATCGCCGAAGCGCCCGAGGCCTTCAACGCGGTCACCGCGAATCCGTCGCCGGACGGCTCGATCCGCACCACGGCGGGGTCGTAGTCGAGTTTGACGTCGTCGGGCTCGATCCACGTGCCGTAGCCGTCGGCGTCGTAGCCGAGGACCTTGAACGTGCTCTTCGCGCCTTCGCCGGACAACGCGACCTGCTCGGTGCTGGTGCCCAGCCGGACGGGTGAACCGAGGACGTTCAACGTGGCCTTGCCCAGGACGCCGCCGCGCTTCGCGTAGACCTCGACGTCCGCGGGCGCGTCGGGCCGGAACCGGTCGGCGTGCGCGGTGAAGACACCGTTGGTCACGGTGCCGCGGAAGGGATTCGTGCTGACCCACTGGGCGGAGACCGTGACGGCGGCCCCGGTCTCGTCGTGCGCGCCGGCGGTGAGTTTCCGCGTCAGCCCGGAAAGCACGCGAGTCGCGTCGGCGGTGTCCTGTGCGGGACGGGGCGAGAAGCCGGTCAGGCGACCGCTGCCGGGCACGGTGGTGACGCCGATCCCGTTGGGCACCAGGCGTTCCCCGCCGTCCGACGGCGAGTTGCGCACGAGCGGCGCCTTCTCGCCTTCCTCGCGGGCGAGCATGGTCGACGAGCCGCCGCCGTCGAGGTTGATGGCGTCGTCCGCGCCGAGCGACTTCAGGTGGCGCGCGAGTTCCAGTTCCGTCATGCCGCGGCTGTCGGCCTGCCGCCCGTCGACCGTGGCGAGCCACATCTTCGTGCCGTCGGCGGAGAACCCGACCGCCGTCCGCGGGTGCATGGCGACGTTGTCGACCGGCTGGATCGCGCCGTCGCGCAGCAGGACGACGTTCCCGCCGATCGAGACGGACAGCTTGCCCGCGTCGCTCTTCGGCGCGTAGGCGACACCGACCCGGTCACCGGTCTTCAAGCCGGACAACGCGTCCACGCCGCCGTCACGGGCGAGCAGGACCGTCACGCCCGCGGCGATCGGGCCGTCCGCGGGCTGCGGCCGCACCTGCGTGACGACACCGTCCCGGAGCTCGATCTCGACGACGCGCCGGGCGCCCGCGACCGAAGTCCGCCGCGACGACGCGCCCCACAGCGGCGTGTAGACGCCGATCGCGTCACCGCCCAGCACCGGGCTGTTGAAGTTCGACGCGGGCACGATCTTGCCGTCGGGCAAGGTGATCGACGCGTCGAGGAACACCTCCGCGAGGCGTGCCTTGCCTTCCTCGGTGATCGACGCGGTCAGGTTGTGGCCGCGCGCGGGCGCCGTCTGGAGTTTCCCGGCGTCGACGCCGACGCCGATCGGCGCGCCGGTGGCGTTGATGTCGAAGAAGTCGCCGTTGACCCCGGCGACCGCGCCGGACCTGGCGACCTGCTGCGAAAGCGGCGTCCGCGCGGAAACCGTGCCAGGGCTGAGGTACGCCGGTTTGAGGGTCTTGCTGGTGAGGTCGACGGCGAGGGTGTCGCCGCGGATCCAGCCCGCCGGGTCGTACCGGTCGAACTCGGTGAGGCTCAGGCCCGGTGCCACGCGCGAAGTCGCGCTGGTGGTGACGAGACCGTCGTCGGGCGCGGCCACGGCGTACGCGGACGGGCCCTCCTTCGCCGAGGAGGCCGCGGGGGCGGCTTCGACGGGCGCCGGACCGAGCGGAGCGGTCAGCGGATCGGCGTGCACCGGCGCGGCGATCAGCGAAACCGGCAGCAGGGCAGCGAGCAGCAACAGGCGTGATTTTCTCACGAATTACCCCACGATCGAGTGACAGGCGGCTCCGCCCAGCACAGCGGACGCGAGCCGCCAGGAGAAGACCCCGAGGTGAACGTGAACCGAACGGCGTAGGGCGCCGAAGCTCAGGGAGTGAAAGGCCCGGCGAGGAAGGTCTCGGCGGCCGCGACGTCACCGGTGATCTCGAGGCCCGACTCGGCGAGACCGACCCGTTGCCACAGCAGCAGATCGAGCCCTTCCGCGGGACCTTCGACGACAGCGCCCGCCGCTTCGGCGGGGTCGGCCTGTCGCGAGCCGGGAACGTCGTCTTCGCCCGGCGGTGTGATCAACCAGGCGTGTCCGGTGTCGGACGTCTTCAGCAGCAACGGAACGGTGACCACCGGCGGGGTGTGCCAGCGCTTCACCTTCGGCAGCATGCCGACGAGGACCTCGTCCGCGCCGTCGGCGGCGACGGACGGGTCGAGGGTGTACGGGGTTCCGGCCGCGCGGTGCGCGTCGAGCAGGTGCACCGCGGTCTCGTGGACCTGGCGGCGGAACCAGAAGGCCTTGATCTTGGCGGCGGCGGTGAAGTTCCAGGCGCGGTCTTCCGGGGAGGCCGCGCTCAGGGCCTCGATCAGGCCGTCGGCGCATTCGCGGTACCAGGCGGTGAGGTCCGCATCCGGTTCGACTTCGAAGATCTGCGGGGCAGGCTCACCGGTCCGGGCGATCTCCGTCGCCCAGCGATGGACGTTGCCGAGGTGGACGACCAGGTCACGCAGGCTCCAGTCGCCGCAGCACGGCACCGGCGAGGCGTGGTCACCGGTGCTCGCGACCTCCGCGAAACCGGCGGTGAGTTCCCGCAGCCGTGCCAGGTACTCGTCCGGTGTCATCGCCACTCCCCCAGATCCGTGGGTGACGCGGTCTTCCCGCGTCACCCACGAGTGTGTCAGACCTCGGGGAACCAGAGCTTGAGCTCGCGCTCGGCCGACTCCGGGGAGTCCGAGCCGTGCACCAGGTTGTACTGGGTCTCCAGCGCGAAGTCGCCGCGCAGGGTGCCCGGGGTGGCCTTCTCGACCGGGTCGGTGCCGCCGGCGAGCTGGCGGAAGGCGGCGATGGCGCGGGGGCCCTCGACGGCGAGCGCGACCAGCGGGCCCGAGGTGATGAACTCGAGGAGGTCGCCGAAGAACGGGCGCTCCTTGTGCTCGGCGTAGTGCTCCTCGGCGACCGAGCGCTCGACGGTGCGCAGTTCGAGGGCGACGAGCTTCAGGCCTTTGCGCTCGATGCGCGAGATGACCTCGCCGACGAGGCCGCGCGCGACGCCATCGGGCTTGACGAGGACCAGCGTGCGTTCAGTCACGGCGGTATTTCTCCTTGGGTGGGTTTCGTGCTATTCGCCCGGAGCCTACTGGGTGCTTCGCCGCTCACTTCACGTCGGACCAGGGAAGGGCTTCGATGCGCTCGAGATGCTCCTCGCCCCACTCGCCGAGCGCGGCCATCGCGGTGTTGAGGGACTCCCCGAACGCGGTCAGCGAATACTCGACCTTCGGCGGAACCTGGTGATACACCTCGCGATGCAGCAGTCCGGTGGTCTCCATCTCGCGCAGTTGCAGGATCAGCACCCGTTCGCTGATTCCGGGCACCGCGCGCCGCAGTTCCCCGAAGCGCAGCGGCCCGTCCTGGAGCGCGAACAGGACGAGCCCTTTCCATTTGCCGCCCATGACGGCGATCGCGGCGTCGAGGCCGCAGGTGAACGTGCGGTTCTTGGTCATCGTCACACATACCTTTTTGTCAGTACCCGGCAAAATTGTAGGTACTTGAAGGAATGTACGTGAAGCCCCAGCATGAAGTCATCCCGAAGATTTCCCTTGACTGGAGCGAAAAATGACGAAGACCCCGGTGACCGTCGTCGGACTCGGTTCGATGGGCTCGGCCCTGGCGGGCGCGTTCCTCGCCGCCGGGCATCCGACCACCGTGTGGAACAGGACGGCCACGAAGGCCGATCCCCTTGTCGCACAGGGAGCCCTCAAGGCCGCAACGGCCGAAGAAGCGGTGCGGGCGAGCCCGCTGATCATCGCCTGCCTGACCACCTATGAGGACACTGTCGCGGCCTTGGACACCGCCACGCTGACCGGACGCGCCTTGGTCACGCTGAACAGCGGCTCACCGGCGGGAGCGCGGCGGATGGCGGACTGGGCGGCGGGCAAGGGCGCACGGTTCCTCGACGGCGCGGTCAAGAACGTGCCGTCGGCCGTCGGTGCGCCGGACACGCTGCTGTACTACGGCGGCGACAAGTCCGTCTTCGACGAACACGGGGACACGCTGCGGGTGCTGGGTGGCGACACCGTCCACCTCGGCGAGGAGACCGACCTCGCGGCGCTGTACGAAACGGCCGTCGGCGGCACCCTGTTGCCCGCGCTGGTCGGGTTCTTCCAGGGTGCCGCCTTGCTGCGGTCACGCGGCCTCGAAGCCGAGACGCTCCTGCCGTACGCCACCAAATGGTTCGAGATGATCATCTCGGTGCTTCCGATGTACACCAAGGAAATCGACAGCGGCGACTACTCCGCTCCCGCCGCCTCGGTGGACATCTTCCACGCCGGTGCCGCCGCCGACCTCGAACTGGCCGAGGAAGGCGTCGACGTCGGCTGGCAGCTTCCGCTGCACGACCTCGTGCGGCGGGCCGCCGAGGCCGGGCACGGCGACCGCAGCATCGCGGTCCTGACGGAGTTGCTCAGCGTTGGGGCTGCAGGGTCTTCCTCCACAGCGAAGCGCCCGTAGCGTCGCGCAGATCGACGGTGAGCGTGCCGCTGCGGCCGTCGATGTTCACCTCTCCGAAGTGCTGGAACCCGTCCGCGGGCGAGGTGTTCGCCGCGGGCGGGGCATGCACGAACACCGCTTCCGGCCCGAAGGTCGGGTCGAGCGTGTTCGGGCCGAACGCGCCGGCGTTGAGCGGACCGGAGACGAACTCCCAGAACGGGTCGAAATCGGTGAAGGAGGCGCGATCCGGCGAGTAGTGGTGTGCCGCGGTGTAGTGCACGTCGGCGGTCAGCCAGACGACGTTGCGCACGCGGCGCCGCGCGATCTCCCGCAGCACCCAGGCGAGTTCGGTCTCGCGGCCGCCGGGCGCGCCGGGCAGGCCGTTCGCGACGCCCTCGATGCCCTTGCCGTCCGGGACGGTGAGGCCGATCGGGAGGTCGGCCTGGACGATCTTCCAGGTGGCGGTGCTGCGGTCGAGCGCGTCGACGAGCCAGCGCGCCTGGCGGTCGCCCAGGATCCGGCCCGGCTTGGTCTGGTCCGCGGTGTTGGCGTCCTTGTAGGTCCGCATGTCCAGCACGAAGACCTCGGCGCGCGAACCGTGCCGGAAGTTGCGGTAGACGCGGCCGTCGACGGCCTGGCGGCGGTCGATCGGATGCCATTCGTGGAACGCCTGGAACGCGCGGCCGGCGAGGACGTCGACGCGCTTCTCGGTGTACTCGGGACGGTCGTTGAGGATCTCCCCCGGGTACCAATTGTTCACGACTTCGTGGTCGTCCCACTGGACGTACGCGGGCACGTTCGCGGTGAAGCGCTTGAGGTTGTCGTCGAGGAGGTTGTAGGCGAACTGGCCGCGGTACTCGTCGAGCGTCTCGGCGACCTTCGACTTCTCCGGGGTGACGATGTTGCGCCAGACCCGCCCGCCGGGCAGCGCGACGGTCTCGGTGAGCGGCGCGTCGGCGTACACCGTGTCGCCGCAGTGCAGGAACAGATCCGGACGACGGTCGGCCATCGCGCGGTAGATCGTCATGCCGCCGCGTTCTGGGTTGATGCCCCAGTTCTGCCCGGCGACGTCACCGGACCACACCAGGCGGACGTCGGAGCGGCCGAGCGGCGCGGTGGCGAACCGGCCGGTGACGGCCTCGCTGCAGGTACGGCCGTCGAGGGATTCGGCGGTCACGCGGTAGTGGACCTCGGTCCCCGGCAGCAGACCGGCGACGCGGACCTTGCCGGTCCCGCCGGTCTCCGGGCTCATCACCGGACCGCGCACGCGGCGCGCGTGGCGGAACGAAGGGTCCCTGGAGACCTCCACGATCAGTCGCGAAGGCCGGTCGGCGCGCGACCAGACGATGCCGGAGCCGGTGGTGACGTCACCGGACTGGACACCGTGGGTGAGCACCGGGCGGCCGCCGCGGATCAGCGGGACGGCGTTCGCGGTCGCGGTTCCGGGGAGGAGCAGTCCGCCCGCGACGGCCCCGGCGCCGGTGAGACCGGCTTTGAGCAGCGTGCGGCGATTGTGGTGGGAAGCGGTCATGGCGCGGTTCTATCCCGCGGCCACGGCCGGTGGGCCAACGGCGGTTTGCGCGGCGGTGAACGAGTGGGCGGTATTTCTGCCTCCACCGATCGGCCGCTGCTTCCCCGGTGTCCCCGCAGGTAGCTTCGATCACGGGGATGATCGATCCGGAGGGGGAACGATGCGAAGAATCCAACGTGGCTTCGTGCTGCTCACAGCGGCTTTGGCGACGTCGAGTCTGATGACGGGGGTCTCGTCGGCGGACGAGCTGGGCCGGTCGCGGGCGGTGATCAGCTACACCGAGTTCGGGATCCCGCACATCGCGGCCAAGGACTTCGACGGGCTCGGCTACGGCTACGGTTTCGCCGCGGCCAAGGACAACGTCTGCGAACTCGCCAACACCTATCTGACGGTGTCCGCGCGGCGCTCCGCGTACCTCGGGGCGGGCGGCCAGGGCAATCCGGCGATGAGCGAGGCGAAGACGAACCTCGACAGCGACCTGCATTTCCAGCGGATCAACGACTCGGGCGTCGTCGAACGCCTCGTCGCCCAGCCCGCGCCGCACGGCCCGCGGACGGAGGTTCGGGAACTGGTTTCCGGCTACGTCGAGGGCTACAACGCGTATCTGAAGCAGACCGGCGCCGACCGCATCACCGATCCGGTCTGCCGCGGCGCGGACTGGGTCCGGCCCATCACCGAACTCGACTTCTACCGGCACTTCTACGCCGTCGCCTCGGTGGCGGGGCAGGGCCTGCTCGCCTCCGATCTCGCCAGGACCCAGCCGCCGTCCGCGAAGGACGTTCCGGCCGCGGCCCCGGACGCGGCGCCGCGGATCGCCGACGGGTTCCGCAAAGCCATGAAGACGGGCGAGCTCGGCAGCAACGGCATCGCGATCGGGGGCGACGGGACACGCTCCGGCGGCGGCCTGCTGCTCGGGAACCCGCACTACCCGTGGCAGGGCGGGCGCCGGTTCTGGCAGTCGCAACTGACCATTCCCGGCCGGTTCGACGTCGCGGGCGGAAGCCTGCTGGGCATCCCGCTGCCGCAGATCGGGCACACCGCCGACGTCGCGTGGACGCATACGGTGTCGACCGCGATCACCTTCGGCCTCTTCGAGGTGCCGCTGACTCCGGGCGACCCGACCACCTACCTGGTCGACGGCAAACCGGAGAAGATGACCGCGCGTGAGGTGAAGGTCGAGGTCCGCGAACCGAACGGCGAGCGACGGCTGGTCGGCCGCACGTTCTACGGGACGCGCTACGGCCAGGTGATCGGGTCCGCCTTCGGGGTGCCGACACCGTGGACCGCGAAGTCCGCGCACGCGCTGCGGGACGGGAACGCGGGCAACCTGCGCGGCCTCAACACCTGGTTCGAACTGAGCAAATCACACAGCACCAAGGAAGTCGCCGAGGCGCTCGCCCGGACCCAAGGCGTCCCGTGGGTCAACACGATCGCCGCCGACCGGGCGGGCAACGCGCTCTACACGGACATCCAGGTCGTCCCGCACGTCACCGACGAACGGGCCACGACCTGCGGGACCCCGCTCGGCCGCGCGTTGTTCCCCGGCACCGGATTGTCCATTTTGGACGGCTCGAAGTCCTCGTGCAACTGGGGAAGCGACCCCGGCTCCCTCGAACCGGGCCTGTTCGCGCCGTCCCGGCTGCCGGTGCAGCAACGCCGCGACTACGAGCTGAACGCCAACGACAGCGCCTGGCTCGCCAACGCGCGCGCCCCGATCGCCCCGCTCCCCCGGATCGTCGGCACGACCGGGACGCAGCGGTCGGACCGGACGCGGGAAGCGCTGATCTCCGCCGAAGAAGGCCTGGCAGGCAAGGACTTCACGCCTTCATCCATGAAGGACCTGCTGTACCGGGACCGAAGCCGGACCGCCGAACTCGCGGCCGCCGACACGGCGACGATGTGCGCGGCCTTCCCCGGCGGACAGGCACCGTCCGCGTCAGGCCCGGTGCCCGTCGGGAACGCGTGCGTCACCCTTGCGGCGTGGGACCACACTTTCCGGCTCGACAGCCGCGGCGCGCTGTTCTTCCAGCGGTTCGCGGAGCGGCTCGGCGGGCTGCGCAACATCTGGCAAGTCCCCTTCGATCCGAACCAGCCGGTCACGACGCCCAATACTCTCGCGGTCGGAAATCCTTCCGTGCAGAGCGCTTTCGGTGACACACTCGCGGAATTCCGCGACGGCGGCCTCCCCGTCGACGGCAGGCTCGGCGACAACCAGGCCGTGACGCGGGCCGGGCAGCGGATCCCGATCCACGGCGGACCGGGCGGCCTCGGCGTGCTGAACGTGATCACGTCGCTGTGGGACCCGGCGAGAGGCAACCACGAGGTCGTGCACGGATCCAGTTTCGTGCAGGTGGTCGGCTTCAGCGGCAAGGCGTGCCCGGACGTCTCGACGATCCAGACCTACTCACAGTCGACCGACGTCACTTCGCCGCATTTCGCCGACCAGACACGGTTGTACTCGCAGGGCGGCTGGGTGCGGGGGCGGTTCTGTGGGGCGGATATCGCGAGGTCACCGGAGCTTCGGGTCGTGCGACTGCGTTAGGAGTTGGCCGGGCCCCGCTTTGGGGTTAGTCAGCCGAGTGACGTCGTGCCGGTTCCCGCCGGTCAGATCGACCGCCAGCGGGACACCGGTGCCGTCGCGATCACCTTAAGCGGTTCCGGGGTCGGGTGAGGCTGGTCCGATGGTCCGTGAAGGCCTCCTTCCCTACTTTGAGGGTAGGGAAGGAGGCCTTCACGACCTTTCACTTTGGGCTTTTCGGGAATGCGAACTGCTTTCATTACACCTTTAGGTAGAGCCGCTTTCCGCTCGAATATGTGTTCGATTCTTTGGTATCATGGCGGGGTGTCCAGCCCACGAATCCTCGAACCGCCACAGGAGCTGTGGCGTGCCGGTGCGCGCGAACTCGCGCACGGCGTGGTCGAGCGGTTGTCGGTGGCACGCCAAGCCCTGGCGGAGATCGGGCACTACCTGGCGGAGATCGAATCCCGCGGCCCGATGGAACTGTACGGACACGGCTCCACCGCGGGCTGGTACGCCGAAACCGCCCGCATCACGCCGAAGGAAGCACGCAAGACGACGGAGACTCAGGAATCGACCTCGACCAGGGGACGCGGCGGCTCGAACAAACCCGCGCGGTCACCCGGAGAACGCTACTGAGCCTGCTGCTGACTCGGTAGCGTTCCGGCCGCCATCCGCCTCGCCACATCCCGGCGCAGCCACAGCAGCCACAGCCAGAACCCGAGGAAGATCACCCCGAGGATCGCCACGGCGGGCAGCGCCACGAAGAACGCGATCAGCGCGACCTGCAGGACCAGTACCGCGGGCACCGCCCAGGGCTTCTTCAGGAAACCGCACAGCACGATCAGCGCGATCGCGATCGCGATCGTCGACCAGCCGGTGACCGAACCGACGCCGCCGCCGAGTTTCGCCACCACCGGCAGCGCGAGCGCGACGGTGATGCCCTCCATGATCAGGGAACCGGCCATCACGCCCCGGAAGGACTTCATCGGGTCCTTGGCCGGCGGTTTCGGGGTCTCGTCGGTCACGCCGGCTCCTTACCGAACAGGGTCCTGGCTTCGCCCGCGGTGACGACCGAGCCGGTGACCAGCACGCCGCCGCCCGCCAGGGGTTCCTCGGGGTCGTCGCTCTGCTCGACGAGGCCGATGGCCGTCTCGATCGCGGAGTCCAGGCTCGCTTCGGCCACGACGCGGTCTTCACCGAAGATCGAGATGGCGATGTCGTTGAGTTCGTCGAGCGGCATCGCGCGCGGGGACGAGTTCTTGGTGACGACGATCTCGGAGACGACCGGTTCCAGGGCGTCCAGGATGCCGCGAGCGTCCTTCTCCGCCATGACGCCGACGACGGCGACGAGACGGCGGAAGGCGAACTCTTCGGCGACGGTGGTGGCGAGCGCCTTCGCGCCGTGCGGGTTGTGGGCGGCGTCGAGCAGCACTGTCGGGGCGGCGCGGACGCGTTCCAGCCTGCCGGGGGTCTCGACCTCGGCGAAAGCCTCACGGACCGCTTCGACGACCAGTTGCCTGTCCTTGCCCGCGCCGAAGAAGGCTTCGACGGCGGCCAGCGCGAGCGCGGCGTTGGCCGCCTGGTGCGCGCCGTGCAGCGGCAGGAAGATCTCGTCGTAGACGCCGCCGAGGCCCTGCAGCTTCAGCATCTGCCCGCCGACGGCGATCTCGCGCTCCAGCACGCCGAACTCACTGCCCGCGCGGGCGACGCTCGCGTCGACCTCGACGGCGCGTTCCAGCAGGATCTTCTGGACTTCGGGGTCCTGATCGGCGATGACCGCGACACTGCCGGGCTTGATGATCCCGGCCTTCTCCACCGCGGCCTTGGCCGGATCTCCGCCGAAGTACTCGACGTGGTCGACGCCGATCGGCGTGATGACGGCGACGTCGCCGTCCACGACGTTCGTGGCGTCCCAGGAGCCACCGAGGCCGGTTTCGACGACCGCGGCCTCGACGGGTGCGTCGGCGAAGGCCGCGAACGCCATCCCGGTGAGCACCTCGAACTTGCTCATCGGCACCGCGTCGGGCCCGCCCGCGTTGTCGACCATGGTCACGTAGGGCGCGACGTCGCGGTACAGGTCGACGTACGCGGCGGCGGAGATGGGGATCCCGTCCAGCGCGATCCGCTCGGTGACCAACTGCAGGTGGGGGCTCGTGTACCGGCCGACGCGCAGGCCCATCCGGGTCAGCAGCGCGTCGATCATCCGCGTGGTCGAGCCCTTGCCGTTGGTCCCGGCGACGTGCACCACCGGATAGCCGCGGTGCGGTTCGCCCATGAGGTTGACCAGGGCCGCGATCCGGGCCAGTGACGGCTCGATCTTGGTCTCGGGCCAGCGCAGGTTCAGCTCGGCCTCGACCGCGAGCAGTTCGCGGCGTGCCTGCTGCCCGTTGGGGTCGGCCGGGGCGAGGTCGTCGCCCTGATCGTCCAGTTCGTGCAGTTCCAGGTCCTCCGGGGCGACCAGGTCCGGCACGGGTCCGAGCGCGAGGTTGTCCCCCAGCTGCCCGATCCCGCCGATCCCGCCGCCCGCGCCGCCGCCCGCCTGGTACGCGGCGTCGGGGGCGTCCAGATCCGGGTCGGTGTCGTCGGACGGATCGTGGGCGCGTGCCCCCAATTCGTCGACGCCGGCGAAACTGTCCAGATCTGCCAGGTCCGGGGATTCTGCGAACTCTTCAGAATCCCGGCCGTCACCTCGCGGCACGAACTCTCCTCTTAGCGTTACTCCCTGTCGGAGCGAGTCTACGTGCGGCTTTTGCTGGCACTCTCGACGCATGGGGTTCAACCACAACGACCACTACCACCCGCTGCTGCTCGACCAGCTGCCGCCAGGTCCGGGGGTGGCGCTGGAGGTGGGCTGCGGCAGCGGGCGGTTCGCCAGGCGGCTCGCGGCGACCGGGATGCACGTCGAGGCGATCGACCGGTCCGGGCCGATGGTCGACCTCGCCCGCGCCGCCGGTTCGCCGGGTCCCGGCACGATCTCCTACCGGCAGGCCGACGTCTCCACCGAGAAGCTGCCGGGAGAGGCGTACGACTTCATCTCCTGCCTCGCGTCACTCCACCATGTCCCGTTCGAAACGGTCACGAAGCTGCGGGACGCGCTGGTCCCCGGCGGGGTGCTGGCCGTGCTCGGTCTCGGCAAGCCCAGTACGCCTTTCGACTACGCCCGCGCTCTGGTCGCCTCGCCGGTCAACGCGCTGGCCAGGGTGGTCGTGTACGCGGGCGAGCGGCTCAACGGCGGGATCGATCCGCTGCCGGCCGCGCCGATCAAAGAGACGTTTCCGCCGATGAACCGGATCCGGCGCGACGCGACCCGGCTGCTGCCGGGGAGCAAGGTGCGGAATCTGCTCTTCTTCCGCTATCTCCTGGTCTATCGCAGGCCGGAAGACGATCACCCGATGTGACACCCCAAGCGGGTGAAGCTCGCGCCCGACCACCCAATCGGCGGCGCCGACGGGGGCGGATCCGGTTCATTTTTGAGGGGCCAACCAGTCCGGAGATCGGGGTCCTCATGCGCTTCAGACGCGTCCTGTTCGCGGCCGTCTCGACCGTCGTCCTGCTGATCGCCTCCACCACGGCGGCCACCGCCGCCGAGCGGTCCTACCGGAATTACGTCGCGCTGGGTGATTCCTACACGTCCGGACCGCTCATCCCGCTCCCCCGCCTCGACCCGCTGTTCTGCGGGAAGTCGACGCAGAACTACCCGTCGATCCTCGCTGCGGCGCTGCGGGTCCGCTCCTACACCGACATCAGCTGCGGCGGTGCGGACACCACCAACATGACCCAGTCACAGAGCGTGATTCTCGGCAGCAATCCACCGCAGTTCAGCGCCCTGCGCGCGAACACCGATCTGGTCACCGTCGGCATCGGCGGCAACGACTACGGCGTCTTCGGCGCGCTGGTCGGCACCTGCCCGTCACTGCGCGCGAGCGATCCCACCGGGAACCCCTGCCAGGACAAGTTCACCGTCGGCGGCGTGGACACCATGAAGGCCAAGATCGCCGACACCGGCAAGAACGTCGAGAAGGTGCTGGCCGGGATCCACGCCCGCTCGCCGCGCGCCGACGTGCTCGTCATCGGCTACCCGCGGATCGCGCCGGAATCCGGCTACTGCCCGAAGATCCTGCCCTTCGCCGAGGGTGACTACGCGTGGCTCAACAGCGTCGAGAAGGCGCTGAACTCGGCGATCAAGAAGGCGGTCACCAAGGACGGCAAAGCGTCCTTTGTGGACACATTCGGCCCGTCAGCCGGGCACGACGCCTGCGCGCCGAACGGGGCCGCGTGGATCAACGGGCAGCACACGAAACTGCTCGCCGCGGCGGCGTACCACCCCTATCGCACCGGGATGGCGGGCGTGGCCGGAGTGATCCTCCGCCACCTCCGCTGAGCCTCCCTGGATGCTATGAAGGGGACTTTCATTGCAAAATTCGCAATGAAAGTCCCCTTCATAGCATTGGTCAGGAGGCGGGAAGCGTCGCCAACCGGGCGTTGATGCGCTCGATGTCGGCCACCGCGGTCTCCTTGCGGGCCCGGATCTTGCCGATCACCGGCTCCGGCGCCTTGTCGATGAAGGCCTGGTTGCCGAGTTTGGCCTCGGCCTGCGCCAGTTCCTTCTCCGCCACACCGAGGTCCTTCTGCAGGCGCTTGCGCTCCGCGGCGACGTCGATCGTGCCGGACAGGTCCAGTTCGACGGTGACGACACCGGCCGACAGCCCGACTTCCAGCGACGCGCTCGGCGCGAAGCCGTCCTCGGGCGCGGTGAGCCGGACGAGCGAGCGGATCGGCTCGTCGTGCCCGGTGATCTCGGCGAAGCCGTCGCCGGACAGCCGCGCGGCCACCTTCTGGCTGGGCTTGAGGCCCTGGTCCGCGCGGAACCGGCGGACCTCGGTGACCAGCTTCTGCACGTCGGCGATCCGCTTGTCCGCCACGGCGTCGGCGTACGAGGCGTCGGCCGCCGGCCACGGGGCGATCACCAGCGACTCGCGGCCGGTCAGCGCCGTCCACAGCTTCTCGGTGATGAACGGGATGAACGGGTGCAGCAGCTTCAGCACCGTGTCGAACACGTGCCCGAGCACCGCGCGCGTCGCCGTCACGCGGGCCTCGTCGCCTTGGAAGACCTGGACCTTCGACAGCTCCAGGTACCAGTCGCACAGCTCGGTCCAGGTGAACTGGTAGAGCGTGTCGGTGGCCTTGGCGAACTGGTAGTCCGCCAGGTAGCCGGTGACCTCGTCGACGACGTTGCCGAGCCTGCCGAGGATCCAGCGGTCGGCCTCGGTGAGTTCGGCGGCGGGCGGCAGCAGGGCGTTCGCGTCCGCGCCGTTCATCATGGCGAACTTGGTGGCGTTCCAGAGCTTCGTGGTGAAGTTCCGGGAGCCCGCGACCCATTCCTCGCCGATCGGCACGTCGGTGCCCGGGTTGGCGCCCCGGGTGAGGGTGAAGCGCAGCGCGTCGGTGCCGTAGCGGTCCATCCACTCGATGGGGTCGACGCCGTTGCCCGCCGTCTTCGACATCTTCTTGCCGTACTGGTCACGGACCATGCCGTGCAGCGCGATGGTCTTGAACGGCGCCTCGCCGGTGGCATAGAGGCCGAACATCATCATCCGCACGACCCAGAAGAACAGGATGTCGTAGCCGGTGACCAGCACCGACGTCGGATAGAACTTGTTCAGGTCCGGGGTCTTCTCCGGCCAGCCGAGGGTGGAGAACGGCCACAGGCCCGAGGAGAACCAGGTGTCGAGGACGTCCGGGTCCTGGGTCCAGCCCTCGCCCGTGGGCGGCTCCTCGTCCGGTCCGACGCAGACGACCTCGTCGTTCGGGCCGTACCAGACCGGGATGCGGTGGCCCCACCACAGCTGGCGCGAGATGCACCAGTCGTGCAGGTTGTCGACCCAGTCGAAGTAGCGCTTCTCCAGCTCCGGCGGGTGGACGTTCACGCGCCCGTCGCGCACCGCGTCACCGGCGGCCTTTGCGAGCGGGCCGACCTTGACGAACCACTGCAGCGAAAGCCGCGGCTCGATCGGCTCCTTCGACCGCTCGGAGTGCCCGACGCTGTGCAGGTACGGGCGCTTCTCCGCGACGATGCGGCCCTGCTCGCGCAGCTTCTCCCGCACCGCGACGCGGGCCTCGAAGCGGTCCATACCGTCGAACTCGGTGCCGGTGCCGTCGATCCGGCCCTGCTCGTCCATGATCGTGATCATCGGCAGGTCGTGACGCTGGCCGATCTCGAAGTCGTTCGGGTCGTGCGCGGGGGTCACCTTGACCGCGCCGGTGCCGAACTCCGGGTCGACGTGCTTGTCCGCGACGATCGGGATCCGGCGCCCGGTCAGCGGCAGCTCGACCTCGGTGCCGATGAGATGCGTGTAGCGCTCGTCGTCCGGGTGGACCGCGACGGCGGTGTCGCCGAGCATCGTCTCCATCCGGGTGGTGGCCACGACGATCGCGTCGTCCCCGTCGCCGTAGCGCATGGAGACGAGTTCGCCCTCGACCTCCTCGTGCTTCACCTCGGCGTCGGACAGCACCGACCGCAGCTCCGGCGACCAGTTGACCAGCCGCTCGGCGCGGTAGATCAGGCCGTCGTCGAAGAGCTTCTTGAAGATCGTGTTGACGGCCTTGGACAGGCCGTCGTCCATGGTGAACCGCTCGCGGGTCCAGTCGACGCCCTCGCCGAGGCGCTTCATCTGGGCGAGGATCTTGCCGCCGTGCTCGTTCTTCCACTGCCAGACGCGGTCGACGAAGGCCTCGCGGCCGAGCTCGCGGCGGCTGGTGCCCTCGGCGCGGAGCTGCTTCTCGACCAGCGCGTGGACCGCGATGCTCGCGTGGTCCATGCCCGGCAGGTACAGCGTCTCGTCGCCGAGCATGCGGTGGTAACGGGTGCTGGCGTCGATCAGGGTGTGCTCGAAGGCGTGCCCGATGTGCAGCGAACCGGTCACGTTCGGCGGCGGGATGACTACCGTGAACGGCGGCTTGTCCGACGTGGGGTCGGCCGTGAAGTACCCGGCGTCTACCCAGCGCTGGTAGAGCGAGGCTTCTTCGTCGGCCGGGTTCCAGGCACCCGGTAGGTCGGTCTGCTGCGGCTGGGCGTTCTCGGTCACATTGTCAAGTCTACGAACCCCCTCCAGTGAGTTCGTCACCGGCCGTAACGCTCGCCGTCCCCTGCCGATGAGGATTTGTCACAACGCACTGGGGAGAGGCATTTTCGTGGAAGATCGGCGCCTGGAGACACATCCGGACCTGATGGATCCGGAATGGCGCAAGCAGGCCGAACGCGAAGCCCGGATCGGCGCGAAGAAGGACCGCAAACGGATACCGAAACCGAGGTCGCGCCGACGTTTCCGGATGTCCCGCCGGGGTCGCGTCCTGACGCTGTTCCTCGTCGTGACCGTGGTCGTGCTCGGGGCCGGGGCGGTCGTCATGCAGCAACTGCGGGGACGCGACGCCGGATCCGGACAACCTCCGAGAGCGGCTCCGGTGGCGATCGGCGTCGACCTCGCCCGGCCTTACGAGCGCACCCCCGCCGCGAACTGGCGCGAAGGGATCGCCGGGATCACCATGCCGCGGGGGGAGCCGGTCGGCGACTTCACCGCGCAGGAGGTCGAGGCGGGATTCCGGACGGTGACGCAGGCCATCGCGGCCGCACGGCTCGGCACCCCGGTGCTGCGGGCCGGCGACGGTTCGGAGCTGCTCGCGCTGCTGACCCCGAACGAACGCGCCCGGCTCGAACCGACGCTCACCGGCCCGGTCACCATCGAGAAAGGCAATTTCCTGACCCTCATCGGGCCGAAAGGCCTGCTGCCGGTGACCCCGCGGATGACCGGCTTCCTCACGGTGAAGGCAGGCAGAACGGGCGAGTTGATCATCCACGCGAGTTATACGACCGCCTACGCCTTCGACGCGCTCCCGAGCGAGGCCAGGACCCCGGCGGACATCGTCCCGTTCGTCCGCGACGAGCAGGACTACGTGATCCGCAAAGCGCCGCCGTTCGACAAGGCCGACGCCGGGCTCGATTTCGGGGACGGCGCGGCCTACCGGACACGCATGGCCTGTGACGCGGCCAAGGCCGGGATCCTCGCGCCCCAGTACGCTGACAAGGACAGACCCGTCGCCGTCGGCATGCCCGTAGCCGTCGACGAAGTCGCCACCTACGACCCGACGAAACCTCTGCCGTCGCTGGAGACCTGCAAGTAGCAGCCGAACACTGGGGAAAAGGACCGAGATGGACGAAGAGGACCGGCGGATCGAGACCCATCCGGACCTGGCCGACCCGAACTGGCAGAAGCACGCCGAACTGGACGCCTGGCTGGGTGCGAAGAAGGAACTCAAGAAGAAGCGCCGCAAGCAGCGCAAGGCGGCGGCCTCCGGTGGCGGTTACCGCGAGCCGGGTTCGAACCGGTGGCCGGGCATCGCCGCGATCATCGGCCTGGTCGTGCTGGTGGTGGCCGCGGTGACGGTGAACGCCGTGCAGGAGCGCGGCGTCAACGAGACGCCGTGGTTCCCGCTGGACGAGTCGCAGGTCACCCGGATCGTCACCGACGCCTGACCCCTCGGTCGCGCGCCGGGGCGGCAAGGCGCACGATGGTGGCATGACCCGCGAAGCACCCGCGAACGACGTTGACGAGACACAGCTCGAAGTCGGGAAACCGAAGAGCTGGGCGGCCGGGATCCCCGGGGTCGCCGTCTCCCTGGTGCGTGGCATGGAGCAGATGGGCGCCGCGCGCACGGTCAAGACGCTGCGCCTGCTGAACCAGCGCGACGGCTTCGACTGTCCCGGCTGCGCCTGGCCCGAGCCGCGCGAGGTCGACGGCGAGCACCGCAAGCTCGCGGAGTTCTGCGAGAACGGCGCGAAGGCCGTCGCCGAGGAGGCGACCAAACGCCGGGTCGGACGCGAGTTCTTCGCCGAGCACTCCATCCAGGAACTGTCGGGGAAGACCGACTACTGGCTCGGCCAGCAGGGCCGGATCACCGAGCCGTTCGTGCTCCGCGAAGGCGCTTCGCACTACGAACCGATCTCCTGGGCCGACGCCTTCACCCTGGTCGCGGACGAGCTCCGTGCGCTCGGGGACCCCAACGAGGCGATCTTCTACACCTCCGGGCGCACCAGCAACGAGGCCGCGTTCCTCTACCAGCTGCTCGTGCGGTCCTACGGCACCAACAATCTCCCGGACTGCTCCAACATGTGCCACGAGTCGTCCGGCGCCGCGCTCGCGGCCACGACCGGGATCGGCAAGGGCTCGGTCACGCTCGCCGACATCCACAAGGCGGACCTGATCGTGGTGGTCGGCCAGAACCCGGGCACCAACCACCCGCGCATGCTGTCCGCGCTGGAAGAGGCCAAGGGCAACGGCGCGAAGATCATGGCGGTCAACCCGCTGCCCGAAGCCGGTCTGATGCGGTTCAAGAACCCGCAGAACGTCCGGGGCGTGGTCGGCAAGGGAACCCCGCTGGCCGACGAGTTCGCGCAGATCCGGCTCGGCGGCGACCTCGCGCTGTTCCAGGCGATCGGGCACCTCCTGCTGCAGTGGGAGCAGGAGACCCCCGGCACGATCGTCGATCGCGCGTTCGTCGAGTCGTCCACCGAGGGGTTCGAGGACTACGCGAAGCATCTGCGGGAGATCGACTGGGCCGAGGTCGACACCGCGACCGGGCTGCCGCGTGAGCAGATCGAGCGGCTGGCGCGGATGATCGCGACGTCGGAGCGGACCATCTACTGCTGGGCGATGGGCCTGACCCAGCACAAGCACGCGGTGCAGACGATCTCCGAGGTCGCGAACCTGGCGCTTATGCGCGGCATGATCGGTGAACCCGGCGCGGGCCTGTGCCCGGTGCGCGGGCACTCCAACGTCCAGGGCGACCGGACGATGGGCATCTGGGAGAAGATGCCGGAGTCCTTCATGGACGGTCTCGACGCCGAGTTCGGCATCAAGGTGCCGCGCGACCACGGCTACGACACTGTCGCCGCGATCCGCGCGATGCGGGACGGGAAGGGCAAGGTCTTCTTCGCCGTCGGCGGCAACTTCGCTTCCGCCACCCCGGACACCGAGCTGACCGAGAAGGCGCTCAAGTCCTGCTCCCTGACCGCGCACGTGTCGACGAAGCTCAACCGCTCGCACGTCGTCCCCGGCAAGACCGCGCTGATCCTGCCCACCCTCGGCCGCACCGAACGCGACACCCAGGCCGCCGGCGAGCAGTTCGTCACCGTCGAGGACTCGATGTCGCAGGTGCACACCTCACGCGGCAGGCTGGCCCCGGCCAGCGAGCACCTGCTTTCCGAGGTCGCGATCGTCTGCCATCTCGCGGAAGCGCTGTTCGGCGCCGGGCATCCCGTGCCGTGGCGGGACTTCCACACCGACTACGACCTCGTCCGCGACCGGATCGCGCGCGTCGTGCCCGGCTGCCACGACTACAACGCCCGTGTCCGCGAGCCCGACGGGTTCGTGCTCCCGAACGCGCCGCGCGATTCCCGGCAGTTCAACGGGACAGCCAACGGCAAGGCGAACTTCACCGTCTCCGGACTCGAGTACCCGCAGGTGCCCGAAGGCAGGCTGCTGCTGCAGACGATGCGCAGCCACGACCAGTACAACACCACGATCTACGGCCTTTCCGACCGTTACCGCGGCATCGAGGACGCCCGGCGCGTGGTGCTGGTGAACCCCGACGACCTGGTCTCGCTCGGGCTGGCCGACGGCGCGATGGTCGACCTGGTCTCGGAATGGCGGGACGGTGACCGCCGGGCGCCGCGGTTCCGGGTGGTCTCCTATCCGACGGCCCGGGGCTGCGCGGCGGCGTACTTCCCCGAGGCGAACGCGTTGGTGCCGCTGGATTCCGTGGCGGACAAGTCGAACACCCCGGTGTCGAAGGCGGTCGTGGTGAGGTTGGAGCCGCTAGATTCCCCCTCATGAACCCTGGGGACATCGCCGGTGAAATGGCGCGCTTACTGCACGACAGCACGAAAACGACCTTCACGAGCGCCGTGCTGCGGATCCACAACACCGGCGGCGGGTTCTCGCTGCAGGCGGAGACGGACACCGGCCGGTACCTGAGTCCCGACATGACGGCTCTGTCGGAGCTGTTCCGGCCGCTGCCCCCGTCGATCTACGAGGTCCGGCTGAGCCACACCGGGGAGTACACCTTCCTCGCGACGCCCGACGTCGGCACCATGTCCCCGGCGTGGCTCGTGTTCGACGACGGCTTCCGCTATCCGGGGCATCCGCTGCCGGGCCTGCCGCTGCCCGTGCGATCCCGGCCGACCGGGGCGCCGACCGATCCGGCCGTGCTCGCCCGGATCACCGCTCTCGCCACGGAATTCGCCGGGCTGTACGAAAAGATCAAGGGCCACGCGCCGGACTGGGAGCCCGGCCGCACCGAGGCCGAACTCGCCGAGGCCGAAGCGCGGATCGGCGCGCGGCTGCCCGAAGACCTTCGCGCACTGTTCCGGGTGACGGGCTGGGACAACGAATCAGGGCTGCTGGGCCGGTACGCCCACGATCCGCTCCCCCTGCTCGTCGAGCGCTACCTCGACGGCGTTCCCGGTTCCTACGGCTGGGAAGACCCGGTCACCGAAGAGGGCGTGGTCTTCGAGACTCAGCCCGCCGGCCGGGTGAAACGCTTGTCCCGCAACGATTGGTGGATCACCTTCGGCAGCGATCACGCCGGTGACTTCCTCGCCGTCGACCTCGACCCGGCGGAAGACGGGGAGAGCGGCCAGATCCTCGAGTACGGGCGGAACGTCTGGGGCCCCATCCGGTACGTCGCGGCCTCGATCACCGGGATGATGGAAGAAGTCGTCCGCGCGCTGAAGGCGGGCGAGTACGACAACGACGAACCCGATTCGCCGTATCTCATCGCCGAAGCCGCCTTCCACGACGAGTCCGCCCGCGGCCACGACCAGGTGCTGACCGAGACGACGGACCTCGGCGGGGTCGCCGATCCGGAACTCGTCCAGGAGCTGTACCTCAACGACCCGGGCTCGGTGGACCTCGCGATCCTGAACCCGTTGTCGTCGTTGCGTCATCTGCGGGTCAACCGCGCCGATTCCGTCGTCGCGGACCTCTCCGGGTTCCCGGCGCTCGAAGCGGCGAGCATCGAGACCGCGAAGGTGGATCTCACCGGGATCGCCGGGCACCCCGCCCTGTGGGGTCTTTCGCTCGCCGGGGTGAAGCATCCGATCGACTTCGGCCCGCTGCTGGGGCTGCCGGGGCTGATCAGGCTGGGGCTGGCCGGTCTCGACGTGCCCGAGCTGGAACGCGTCGGCGAACTGGCCTCGCTGCGGGTGCTCACCCTGGACGACGGACAGGTCCGGCGGCTGCTGGACGCCGGTGTCACGCTGCCTTCGCTGGCCGCGATCGAGATCACCGGCGGGGCCTCGCTCGCGGAGATCGTGCGATTGCGCCGAAGGCTGCGTCCGGACGGCCCCGCGCCGGAGGTCATCGAGGCTTCGGGCACGCTGGCCGCACCATAGGCTGCCCGCTTGGCGGTGCCGGACGAGGCCGATCCGCGCCCACCGTGGAGGGGAAACCCGTTCACGTGCTCGCGGAAAGGCCTTGCCATGTCACGAAGATCGATCCTGCGCGGCTTCGCCGCCCTGGTCTCGCTCGTGCTCGTCGCCGTACTCCCCGGAGCGGCCACCGCCGCTCCGGCCGCACCGCCGCCACTCCCGTTCGTCTCCCAGCTCGATCTGTCCTGCTACCGGACCGAGGGCTACAAACCACCGCCGATCACGGTCACCACGAGGCATCTCAACCCGGTGCTCGCGGGCCTGCCGACGGAAACGACCCGGCTGGGAGAACGACAGCAACTCTGTGTGCCGGTCGCGAAGAACGGGGTCGTCCCGCCGCGCGGGATCCTCGACTACGTCCGCTGGGTGGACCTGTCCTGCTATCGGATCGAAGGCGGCGCGGCGAACTTCCCGCTGACGCTGAGCCACCTGAACCCGGTCGTGCAGAAATTGGGGATCCAGGACGCCCACGTGACGATGCTGTCGCCGGAGCAGTTGTGCGTCCCGGTCGCGAAGAACGGGGTGCTGCCGCCGCCGGAGATCCTGTCGTTCGTCCGGCACATCGATCTCAAGTGCTACGCCCTGCGCGTCCTCGGCATCCCCGGCCAGGCCTTCCCGCTGACGCTGGGGCACCTCAACCCGGTGCTGGCCGACCGGCCGAAGGTGGACGTCAAGGTCGGCAACACGCGGCAGTTGTGCGTCCCGGTCGCCAAACGCGGTGACGAGATCCCTCCGGTGGTGCTCAACACCGTCCAGTGGCTCGATCTGGCGAAGAGCGATGTCACGACCAGCCCGAGTGTCGTCGGCCCGCTCACGCTGAAGCTGACTCATCTGAACCCGGTCCTGGCGAGTCTTCCCTCGGAGCAGGTCACCATCACCGAGCCGGCCCAGCTGGGTCTTCCGGTCGCCAAGAACGGCAAGATCCCGCCACGGGAATAGCCGTCAGTTGATGCAGCCGGTGTCGTCGGAGGTGATGGGCTGGTCGGTCCGGACCCCGGCCGCCCCACCGCCCGCGGACACGCCGGGTCCCTTGTAGACCTGTCCGAGCACGACCTGCACATGGCCCGCCGCGACGGAATCGGCCTTCTGGGTTTCCAGTCCGCCGAGCAGTTTCGCGATCTCCGTGGCGGGCCCGGACGCGTCGCTGAACCGGACGACGGAGGTCCGCCGTCCGGTCTCGGCCGTCGCCTCGCCCTTGCCGAATCCCTTTTCCGCCAAGAGATCCGCGACGCGGGCGGCAAGGCCGTCCTTGCCGCTCGCGTTGACGACGTCGACCTTGGGGCCGGCGGGTGCCTGCGGTGTCGTGGGCTGGGCGCCGATCAACGAGGCGGCGAAGGCGCGCACCTGCTCGGGATCGACCTGGACAGCGGTCGCGGTCGGCTGCCTCGGGTTGTAGCGATAGTCGGGGTTGACCACCGGGATCGTGTCGAAGGCGATGCCGCCGCCGGAGACGCCCCGCATCTGCCGGACGAAGTCGAGCAGATCCCACGAGCCGTCGAGCACGACCGAACGTTTCACCGCGTCGATCAGTTCGGAAAGGCGAGCCGGGTTGGCGAGCGTCCCGGCGGAGAGCACCTGCTTCGCCAGCCCGGCGAGGAACACCTGCTGACGGCGGACGCGGTCGAGGTCGCTGCGGGGCAGGTCCTCGCGCTGGCGGACGAAGGCCAGCGCGTCGGCGCCCTGGATCGTCTGCTTGCCCGCCTTGAAGTCCGCCCCGGACTTGACGTCCTTGGTGTCGCGCTTCAAGCACACCTCGACCCCGCCGACGGCCTTGCTGATGTCGTAGAAGCTCTGCAGGTTGACCTCGGCGAAGTGATCGATCTTGACGCCGGTGAGGTCCTCGACCGCCTTCAGGGTCGCCTTCCGCGCGGCCGTGATCGCCACCTTGTCGATCTCGGCCTTGTCGGTCTTGCCCGCCTCGCGCTGTGCACTCGCCGAAGCGAACTTGGCGTGCCCGAAGATCCCGTTGATCTTGGTCTTGTCCTTCGTCCCCGGCTCCGAGACCCAGGAGTCGCGCGGGATCGAGAAGGCCTTCACCGCTTTTTGGCCGTTGGGGATGCGGAGCACGATGAGGGTGTCGGTCAGGTCGTCGCCGTTGGCGCCCACGCGCAGCTCACGCAGCATCTCCTGGGACAGCGGGTTGCCGTGCTCGTCGGTCCGCGAATCGCGCCCGACCAGCAGGATGTCCAGTGACCCGTCGGCGGGCTGCTCCCCCGGGTCCGTCGCCCCCTCGATCACGTCTTCACGGGTCACACCGTCCAGCGACTTCATGGTCGAGTACCCGTACGCGGTCCCGCTGAACACCGCCACCGCGAGAACGGCGACCAGGACCTTCCCCAGCTTGTGCACGTTCCTTGGACGCGCGAGGAGCCCATATTGCTGCAGAGGTGATCCACTTCACATCCGCAGATGCGACGCGCCGTTCAGGTCGAGGATCGCGCCGGACGCCCAGGCGGCTTCGGCGGAAGCGAGGTAGAGCACCGCCGCCGCGACCTCCTCCGGCGTGCCGACCCGGCCGAACGGGCTCTGCTCGCGGAGGGCCTCGCCGCTCGCGCCTTCGAGCTTGACCGCGACCCGGTCCGTGGCGGTGAAGCCGGGTGCGACCGAGGTCACCGCGATCCCGTGCGGAGCGAGCGCGACGGCGAGCGACTGCCCGAGCGAGTGCAGCGCGGCCTTGCTCGCGCCGTACGCCGGGAACTCGGGCTCGCCCTTGAAGGCGCCCCGCGAGCCGATGTTGACCACCCGGCCGGGTGCGCCGCGCTCGATCATGTGCCGCGCCACGCAGTAGGTCACGTTCGCCGTGCCGAGCACGTTGACGTCGACCATCCGCCGCCAGACCCGCTGCCAGTCCGCATAGGACACTTCGGCGACCGGATGGGCCGCCGAGGGCGACGGCGCGTACGCGGCGTTGTTGACCAGGACGTCGACCCCGCCGACCAGGTCCTCGGCTTCGTCCGCGATCCGTTGCGCCACTTCGGGATCGGAGAGGTCACCCCGGACCAGCCCGTGGCCGGAACCCGGGAGCCCGCCGAACGTCCGCTCTGCGTCCTCCTGGTTCGAAGCGTAGTGAACGGCGACACGGTCGCCCTTTTCCGCGAAGGCGCGGGCGATCGCACGGCCGATGCCGCGCGATGCCCCGGTTACCAGAACTCCCACGTGCCGACCTTACTCAGCCGCCGAAGAGCTGGACCACCTTCCGGAACAGTTCGTAGACGCCGTAGGCGAACGGGAGCGCGACCCACAGCCACGCGAAGACCATCAACCCGGTGCGTCGGCGCTCGGGAGCCTGTTCGGTCATCGGGCCTCACTCCTCGCGGGCTCGCCGGACGGCGCCGGCTCGTGGAACTTCGGGTCGACCGGCCGCACCAGCTCGTTGGCGACGAAACCGACGGCCAGCAGGCCGATCATGATGAACAGCGACGTCGTGTAGAGGTCGGGGCCGACCTTGCCCGCCGACTTCTGGCTGTCGGAGATGGCGTTGACGATCAGCGGCCCGAGCACACCCGCCATCGACCACGCGGTCAGCAGCCTGCCGTGGATCGCCCCCACCTGGTAGGTGCCGAAGAGGTCCTTCAGGTACGCCGGGATCGTCGCGAAGCCGCCGCCGTAGAAGGACAGGATCAGCATGGCGCACAGGACGAACACGAGTTTCGAGGCGTTGGTGGTCAAGGCGATCACCAGGTACAGCAGGGCGCCCGCGCCGAGGTAGAGGCGGTAGATGTTCTTGCGCCCCACCAGGTCCGAAGTGGACGACCAGACGAACCGGCCGAGCATGTTGGTCAACGACAGCAGCGCCACGAACCCGGCCGCGGCGGCCGTGCCGACCGGCGTCGAGGTCTCGCGGAAGAAGTCCGCGATCATCGGCGACGCCTTCTCGAGGATCCCGATGCCCGCGGTCACGTTGAAGCACAGGACCACCCAGAGGAGCCAGAACTGCGGCGTCTTGATGGCGTTGCGCGCCGACACGTTCGCGGTGGTGATCATCGCGTTGCCGTGGTCGGTCTTCGGCTCCCAGCCCTTCGGCTTCCAGCCGTCGGCCGGGACCCGGATCAGCAGGATGCCGAGGGTCATGAAGACCGCGTAGACCAGGCCGTGCACGAGGAACGCCGTCGCGACCGTCCCGATCGTCCACGGCGACGCGCCGAGCATCTGCGAAGACCACGGGGAGGCGATCAGCGCGCCTCCACCGAAGCCCATGATCGCGATCCCGGTAGCCATCCCCGGCCGGTCCGGGAACCATTTGATCAGCGTCGACACCGGCGAGATGTAGCCGATGCCGAGCCCGATGCCGCCGATCCCGCCCCAGCCGAGGACGACGAGCCAGTACTGCGACGTCGCCACGCCGAGCGCGGAGATCAGGAAGCCCGAACTGAAACAGACCATCGAGACGAACATTGCCCAGCGGGGTCCGTTGCGCTCGACCAGCGTCCCGCCGAACGCCGCCGACAGCCCGAGCATCACGATGCCGAGCTGGAACGGGAGCGCGCTCTGCGTGCCGGTCAGCCCGAGCGTCTTCTCCAGCGGGAGTTTGAAGACACTCCACGCGTACGCCTGCCCGATCGACAGGTGGACGGCCAGCGCGGCGGGAGGCACCAGCCAGCGGCTCCAGCCCGGCGGGGCGACAATGCGTGAACGGTCCAGGAAGCCGACAGCCATCCGGCGCCTCCGTACTCTGGGGATGTGCACTGGGAATGTATTACTTAATGCCCAGCGTTGCAGTACCCGAGTGTCGAACAACCGGTCAGAAGGGTGGACAAGTGGGCAGGGTGACGGTGCGCCGTCCGGTGCGGAAGATCTCCGCGACCAGGGACGTGCGGCGCCCTGACGCGCTCGCGGCCGAAGAACCGCTGGAGATCAGGGTCGGCGGCAAGGCGCTCGCGGTCACCATGCGGACCCCCGGCAACGACGTCGAACTCGCGCACGGCTTCCTGCTGTCCGAGGGCGTGCTCACCTCTCGCGAGGACATCGCGGTGGCCCGGTACTGCGACGGCGTCGACGACCAGGGCCGCAACACCTACAACGTGCTGGACATCGCGCTGGCCGAGGGCGTCGCTCCGCCGGAGACGGGCGTCGAGCGGAACTTCTACACCACGTCCTCGTGCGGCGTCTGCGGCAAGGCGGCGCTCGACGCGGTCAAACTGCGGAGCCGTTTCTCACCGGGGAAGTCCGGATTCGCGGTGAGCAAGGACGTGCTGGCCGAGCTCCCGGACACACTGCGGACGCACCAGAAGGTCTTCTCCAGCACCGGCGGGCTGCACGCGGCCGCCCTGTTCGACGCCGAAGGGAACCTCGCCGTCGTCCGGGAGGACATCGGCAGGCACAACGCCGTCGACAAGGTCCTCGGGTGGGCCCTGCAGGAGGGCCGGATCCCCGCGGCGGACACCGGTCTGCTGGTGTCCGGCCGCGCGTCGTTCGAGCTGGTCCAGAAGGCCGCCATGGCCGGGATCGGCCTGCTGGCGGCGGTTTCCGCGCCGTCGTCGCTGGCCGCGGAACTGGCCGAGGAGAACGGCATGACCCTCATCGGTTTCCTGCGCGGCGACAGCATGAACCTCTACACCGGGGAGCAGCGCGTGCTCGGGCTCGGCTGATTCAGGCACCCACCCAGTTGCCGTGGAAGCCGTTGGGCACCCGGTCCGGCAGGTGCACGGCGCCGACGGTCTCCAGCGTCCCCGCGTCCAGGATGGTCAGGTCGCTCTTCTGCGTCGCGGGATCGTAGACGAACCCCATCAGCACGCCCTCGTCCTCGCCCGCGTCCACAGAGGACGGGACGAACACGAACTCGCCCACCTGGCTGCCGGGGCCGAATTCCTTCGACTCGACCGTGCGCTTCCACAGGTCGTGCTTGAGCAGTGATCCCGCCGAAGCCGATCCATCCTTTGTGGACACCGAGTAGCCGTACCGGTGCGGCCGCCCGAGCAGCCGCTCGTCGACGCGCGGGAACTCCTGGCCCTGGTCGTCGAGGCGTTCCTCGACGACCTTGCCGACGGTCAGGTCGACGGTCCAGCGGTCCAGGGTCGGCGGCCCCTCGGCGGGGCCGAGGAGTTCGCTGTCGAACATCTTCGGATGCCGGACGACGTCCAGCACGATGTCCTCGCCGTCGTCGTAGGCGTTCATCGGGTGGAACACGTAGCACGGCTCGATCTCGAACCAGCGGACGTCGCCGTTGCCGCCCTCCCTCGGCATGACGCCGATCCGCGCCGGGTAGCCGGGGTTCCAGCGGTACGGCAGGCCCGCGTTGCCCGAGATCCGCGAACGCAGCCTCGCGCTGAGCGGATCCGGCACCTTCACCTTGCCCACCAGCGCGGACACCACCAGCTGGGCGGGCGTGCGCAGGAACGGCGGGACGGACGCGGCGACGGCCTGCTCGGCGTCGAACGTGACCGGGAGGTCGTAGAAGACGACGTACTTCTCGGTCAGGGAGAAGTCGTGCATCATCGGCGAACCGGTGACCTCGATGTCCACCTTGCGCCGCGCGTGGCCATGGGCGTCGATCACCGAGTACTGGACCTTGTTGCCCAAGCCGAAGAAGTACGACACGGCGTGCAGTTCGCCGGTCTCCGGATCGCGTTTCGGGTGGGCGGTGTAGCCGCCGGGCAGGGTGCCGTCGAAGTCGCAGGCGCCGACCGTGTCGAGCTCATCGGTCATCTCGAAGCTCGTGGCGCCGCCCTCGATCAGCGCGAGGGTCTTGCCCGCGTGGCCGATCACGTTGGTGTTCGCCCCCATCGAGGCGATCCCGAGGGCCGGGCCGCCCTCCCAGCGCTCGCCGAGTTCTCGCGACAGCCTCGGGTTGCGCACCCAGCGGTTGCGGTACCACTCGGCCTGGCCGTCCCGCAGCCGGACGCCGTGCACCATGCCGTCGCCCATGAACCAGTGATAGGTGGCCGGGTCCACTTCGGACAGCGGGTTCGGCCCGTTCCGCAGGTAGCGCCCGTCCAGGTACTCCGGGATGTGCCCGGTGACGCGCAGTTCGGTGATCGTGTGCTCACGGCTGACCGGGGCGAAGTTGCCCTGGAGGAACTTGTTACCCATCGCAGGCCCCCTGGATCGGTGACTATAACGCGGTTATGGATACATTTATAACAGGGTTATGGAATACTGGCAAGCATGTCCCCGAAGCCCGCCACCGCCGAGGTCAAGGCCAAGCTGATCGAGGCGGCGATCAGGCTGCTCTCCGACGGCGGCCCGGAAGCCCTCCAGGCCCGCAAGCTGGCCGCCGAGATCGGCGCGTCGACCATGGCCGTCTACACCCACTTCGGCGGGATGGGCGCACTGGTGGACGAGGTCGCGCGCGAGGGATTCCGGCGGCTGTCGGCGAATCTGGGCGAGATCGAGGACACCGGCGATCCGGCGGCCGACATGCTCACCCTCGCTCTGACGTACCGGCGGACCGTGGTCGACAACCCGCAGCTCTACGCGGTGACCTTCGGCCAGAGCCAGCCCAGCGGGCAGAAGGCGGCGCTGGGCGACATGACCAACGAGGAGACCCGCCAGAACCTCAGCGAAGAAGGCATCGAGGCCTTCGGCTTTCTCGTCCGCGGCGCGAAGCGGGTGATCGACGCGGGCCGGTTCCGCCCGGCCTCCGAGTTCGACGTCGCCGCCCAGCTCTGGAGCGCCGTGCACGGCTACATCACCCTGGAGGTCGCCGGCCACTTCGGCGACGGGGAGAACGGCGTGGACCAGATCCTGGTTCCCCTGGCGACGGCTCTCGGAGTGGGTCTCGGCGACACCTTGGAGGCCGCGACGCGGTCCGCGCGCATCTCGATCGAGTCATGGCGCGCGAAAGAGGGAAACATCGGCACCTGATCCGGCGATACCCCGGTCACAGGTCGGCGACACGTGCAACCTTCGGGCTTCGGCGCACGTCTGACCTGATAGATGATCATTGCCCGGTGAGAGACCGACCGGGAATGGGGACGGGAACGGGGACAGGTGAACGACGACCAGGGGCAGACGACGCTGCCGGGGGTGCATGGCGCCCGCCGTTGGCTGAGCCGTCGTTCCGTGCTGATCGCCGGCGCTTCCGGTCTCGGGGTCGCGGGGCTCGCCGCCGGAACGGCCACCGGAGCCCTGCCGTTCAGCGAAGCGCTCCAGCGGGCACTCGGCGTCGCGTCGCCGACCCCGGCCACCCAGCTGGGCAGCCCCCGCGTCGAACGCGTCTACTCCGAAGCCCGCGGCCGCGAGGTCGACCTCGTCCTGATGCTGCCGACCAAGGCACCGCCCAAGGGCCTGCCGATGTCGCTGATGCTGCACGGCCTCCACGGCACCGCGCGGCACGCGGCCCCCACCGGGCTCCTCAAGCAACTCGGCAGCGACGTCGCCCGCAAGGCGGTGCCCCCGTTCGGGTTCGTCGCGGTCGACGGCGGCGACCACTACTGGCACGAGAACCAGCCCGGCGACAACCCGATGGCGATGCTGCTCGAAGAAGTCCCCCGCTGGCTGGCCGCCCGCGGCCTCGGCGGCCGGGACGGGCTGCCGTTCGCGGCCACCGGGCTTTCGATGGGCGGCTTCGGCGCGCTGCTCTACACCCGGCGCCGCCTGGAACGCCGCCGCCCGCCGTCCGCGGTCGCGGCACTCGCGCCCGCGCTGATCACGTCGTGGCCGGAGATGAGCAAACGCCGCGCGTTCCGCGACGCCGCCGACTGGGGCTCGCTGGACCCGTTGCGCCACATCGACGTCACCAAGAGCGTGCCGACCGGGGTCTGGTGCGGAACCGAAGACCCGTTCATCGGCGGGGTGCGGAAGTTCATCTCCGAAGCGCGTCCCCTGGTCGCGCACACCGCGCGCGGCAAGCACGGCGACGCCTTCAACCGCACGGTCGTGCCGAGCCTGATCGCGTTCCTCGGCAAGCACGTCCCGAAGAACGTCTGACCGGGTTCACACGCGGAAGAAGATCCTGGTGACGGTCGCGCCCGGTCTCCGGTACTGCCGGACCAGGTCGGCGACCTGATTCACCAGCACCAGACCGCGTCCGCCGATCTGCCCCGGTGAGGCGGGACGGCGGCCCGCCAGCGGATCGCTCAGCGTGCCTTCGTCGATGACTTCGCAGAGCACATGGTCCTCGTCACGCCAGACACGGACGACGCCGTGGCCGGACCCGTGCAGCACGCTGTTGGCGGACAGTTCCGCCACGGCGAGCACGAGATCCTCCACCCGGTCCGGGACGAGCCCGCTCTCCTCCGCGCGCTCCTGCGCGAAATGGCGCACCGCGCCGAGCCTGGCGAGGTCGAAGCGGAACGCGTCGGCCGACAGGGGCTCGGGCAGCGGCAGGTTGTACTTCTCGACGACCGTGTCGGGGGCGTAGCCCGCGCTCGGACGATCGCCTTCGGCGCCGGAGAGGGTCGGATGGGTCCGCTCGGCGTCGGCGAGGACGTCGTCTTCGAGCCGGGTGCGGTCGTACGGGCACAGGATGCTGAGGTCCCGGTCGCCGAAGGCGAAGTTGATCAGCGCCTCGTGCTGCGCGCACGCCGGGTACTCGATGGCCGACCGCCCCGCCCAGATCGGCTCGCCGATGATCCGGACCGGCCCCTGCCGGTTGTCCGCGAACGCGAGGAGCACACCGGGGAGGATGCGGCCCGGATTGCGGCCCGCTTCGGTCATGTCGATCAGCTCGACTTCGGCGGCCGAATCGCCCAAGGCCTCTTCGATCAGGGTCAGATTCCGGCCCGGAACGGCCACCGCGACGGGTTCGTCGAGTTTCAGGCCTTCCAGGATGTACGGAATCGTACCGTTCAGGTACTCGGAGTCACCGGAGTAGAGCAGCCCCACATGTGAGAAGGGCCCTGCGGTGACTGTCACTGACTCGTCTTACCCCGTTGAAGTGATTCTGAAACCCTGCTAACGGAGGAAAATCCGAAATCGGCCTTCGGGCTGATCAGCCGAGCCAGCGTCCCGCCATCGAGATCAACCAGAATCCGGCGAGCGTCGCACCGGTGAACAATCCGGTCCAGACGACGAGCGCCTGGTCCGCCTCCGCACTCCGCGCCGCCTTGATCCGGATCAGCGCGTACGCCGAACCGGCGAACAGCGGCAGCGGGATCAGCGGCAGCGGCGACAGCCGGACGACACCAGCCACCAGGCAGGTCGCCACCAATACGCCCAGCGCGATCGTCAGCGCGCGCGGGATCCACGGGTGCCCGCGATAGGCCCCGAGGATGATGCGTTCGGTGAGTTCGACGAGTCCCCTGACCTCGCGTGGACTCGCGGCTGCCAGTTCGGGAGCCTCGTTCTCGTCCTTCGTGGGAGTCAGCGGCACTGTCGCATCCTATCTCGGTCAGGTCACCGGCCGGACGGGACCGGAGAAACCGATGCCCCGGCCGGAAGGATCCGGCCGGGGCATCGGTGACGAAAGATCTCCGCTCAGGCGGACTTCTCACCGCGTTCGCTGCTGCGACGGCGTGACGGCTGGCGCGCCACGATCGTCGGGTTCACGTTCTCGCGGACCGTCTGCTCGGTGATGACGACCTTCGCGACGTCGTCGCGACTGGGGATGTCGTACATGACCGGCTGCAGGACCTCTTCCATGATCGCGCGCAGGCCACGGGCGCCGGTGCCGCGGAGCACGGCCTGGTCGGCGATGGCCTCGAGCGCGGTCTGGGTGAACTCCAGCTCGACGTTGTCCATCTCGAAGAGCTTCTTGTACTGCTTCACCAGCGCGTTGCGCGGCGTGGTCAAGATGCTGACCAGCGACTCCTTGTCCAGGTGGGTCACCGTCGCCACGACCGGGAGCCGGCCGATGAACTCCGGGATCAACCCGAACTTGATCAGGTCCTCCGGCATGGTGTCGGAGAAGATGTCGCTCTCGTCGATCTCGGCCTTGGTGCGGATCTCCGCGCCGAAACCGAGGCCGCGCTTGCCGACCCGCTCGTTGATGATCTTCTCCAGCCCGGCGAACGCGCCGGCCACGATGAACAGCACGTTCGTCGTGTCGATCTGGATGAACTCCTGGTGCGGGTGCTTGCGCCCGCCCTGCGGCGGCACCGAAGCGGTGGTGCCCTCGAGGATCTTCAGCAGCGCCTGCTGCACACCCTCGCCGGACACGTCGCGGGTGATCGACGGGTTCTCCGACTTCCGGGCGATCTTGTCGACCTCGTCGATGTAGATGATGCCCGTCTCGGCCCGCTTGACGTCGTAATCCGCCGCCTGGATCAGCTTGAGCAGGATGTTCTCGACGTCCTCGCCCACGTAGCCGGCTTCGGTGAGCGCCGTGGCGTCCGCGATCGCGAACGGGACGTTCAGCATCTTCGCCAGCGTCTGGGCCAGGTAGGTCTTGCCGCAGCCCGTCGGGCCCAGCATCAGGATGTTGGACTTCGCCAGTTCGACGGTCTCGTCCTTGGAATCCTTCGGTCCGGCCTTGTCGTCGGACTGCACACGCTTGTAGTGGTTGTACACCGCCACGGCCAGCGAACGCTTCGCGTCGTCCTGGCCGATGATGTACTGCTCGAGGAACTCGTGGATCTCGGCGGGTTTGGGCAGCTCGTCGAGCTTGACCTCACCGGCCTCGGCCAGTTCTTCCTCGATGATCTCGTTGCAGAGATCGATGCACTCATCGCAGATGTAGACCCCGGGGCCGGCAATGAGCTTCTTCACCTGCTTTTGGCTCTTGCCGCAGAAAGAGCATTTCAGCAGGTCGCCGCCGTCACCGATCCGTGCCATGGCCGTTGACCTCGTCCCCTCCGGCGCAGTGTCTGCGCCTGCACTGTCGTGCCTGACTGTCGTACCCCGGTCACGGATGACCTCTCGGAGCCTCACACATTGCCACTGACGGTACCCGTCCGATGCCGCCGGCGGGAGAACCAACGTCACATCTGAGCACGCCAGAAGCTGACCTTAGACCAGGGATCCGGTGCGTGTCGTCTCCCGACACGCACCGGATCCCGGCACGATCAGCTGCTCGAAGCCTTGCGGTACTCGAGGACCTCGTCGACGATCCCGTACGCCTTGGCCTCGTCGGCCGTCAGGATCTTGTCGCGCTCGATGTCCTTCTTGACGTCGTCGGCGTCCTTGTTCGTGTGCTTCGCCAGGATGACCTCCATCTGACGACGCACCCGCTGGATCTCGTTGGCCTGGATCTCAAGGTCCGACACCTGGCCGTAGGTGCCCTCGGTGGCGGGCTGGTGGATCAGCACGCGCGAGTTCGGCAGCGTGAACCGCTTGCCGGGGGTACCGGCCGCCAGCAGCACCGCGGCGGCCGAAGCGGCCTGGCCGATGCACATGGTGACGATGTCGGGGCGGACGTACTGCATCGTGTCGTAGATCGCCATCAGCGCGGTGAACGAACCACCGGGCGAGTTGATCAGGATCATGATGTCGCGGTCCGGGTCCTCGTGCTCGAGGTGCAGCAGCTGGACCATCACGTCGTTGGCCGACGCGTCGTCGATCTGCACGCCGAGCATGATCTGACGCTCTTCGTAGAGCTTGTTGTACGGGTTCGACTCCTTGATGCCGTAGCTCGTGCGCTCGACATAGGAGGGCAGGACGTACCGCGACTGCGGCAGCTGGAGCCGCGACTGCATCCCCGGCGCCTGCGACCCGATCGGAAGCTGGAAGTTGCTCATTGAAATTCTCCTGTGTGCCGGAGCGGATCAGCTGTTGGGAAGCGGGTTCTCGCGAGTGAGGACCTGGTCCACGAAGCCGTAGTCCTTCGCCTCCTGCGCGGTGAACCAGCGGTCGCGGTCGCCGTCCTTGACGATCTGCTCGACCGTCTGGCCGGTCTGCTCGGCCGTGATCTTGGCCAGCTCCTGCTTCCACTTGCCGAACACCTCGGCCTGGATGGCGATGTCGGAGGCCGTGCCGCCGACACCCGCCGAGGGCTGGTGCATGAGGATGCGCGCGTGCTGCAGCGCGTACCGCTTGCCGGGCGTGCCGGAGGAGAGCAGGAACTGCCCCATCGACGCGGCCAGGCCCATCGCGTAGGTCGCGACGTCCGGGCGGATCAGCTGCATGGTGTCGTAGATCGCGAATCCCGCGGTGACCGAGCCACCGGGCGAGTTGATGTAGAAGCGGATGTCCGACTCGGAGTCGTCTGCGTCGAGCAGCAACAACTGGGCGGTGATCCGGTTCGCGACCTCGTCGTTGACCTCGGAGCCGAGGACGACGATGCGCTCCTGGAGCAACCGCTCGAAGACCGAGTCGGTGAGGTTGAGCCCTGCGGTACCGGTCCGCGCCTCGGGCGTGTGCTGCGTCACGTCTGCCTGCCTTTTCGCCGACGGCGGCCAGCCGTGCCTCGGCCGCCGCTGTATGTCCAGATGCTGTGTCCAGGTGCTGAGGATCTTGCAACCGACCCTAACGAACTTGGGCGGTGCAGAATGCCTGACACCGCCCAAGTTCGCTTACAGCTTTACGGTCCGTTTCGCCGGGACCGTGTATTCCCTACTCGGCCGCAGTCTTCGCGGTCTCCTCGGTGACCTGCGTCTCCTCGGCTGCGGGGCCGAAGAGCTCTTCGAGGTCGACAGCGGTGCCGGAGGCGTCGGTCACGGTGGTCTTGCGGACCACCGAGGCCAGCGCCTTGCCGCGGCGGACGTCGGCGTAGATCGCGGTCAGCTGACCGGACTGCTGCGCCCGCTGGACGTACTCGTCCGGGCTGACGCCGAAGCGCTGCGCCTGGTAGATGATCCGCTCGGTGAGCTCGCCGTCGTTGACCGACGTCTGCTCGGCGTCGGCGATGCTGTCCAGCAGCAGCTGCGTGCGGACCGCCTTCTCCGACTCCTCGCGGACCTCGGTGTCGAACTCTTCGACGGTCTTGCCCTCGGCCTCGAGCGCCTTGGCGAACTGCGCCTCGTCGTGGTCGAACGGGTGGATCGCGTCGTGCTTGCGGTTCTCGATCTCGGCCTCGAGGACCTTCTCCGGGATCGCGACCTCGGTGCGCTCGAGGAGTTCCTCGAGGACCTTGTCACGGGCCTGGACGCCCTGCTGCATCTTCTTGACGCGGCCGAGACGCTCGCGAAGGTCGCCCTTCAGCTCGTCGATCGTGTCGAACTCGCTCGCCATCTGGGCGAACTCGTCGTCCGCCTCGGGCAGCTCGCGCTGCTTGATGGTCTGCACGGTGACGGTGACGTCCGCGTCCTTGCCCGCGTGCTCGCCGGCGACCAGCTTCGTGGTGAAGGTCTTGGTCTCGCCCGCGTTCGCGCCGATGATCGCCTCGTCGATGCCGTCGACGAGCTGGCCGGAGCCGATCTCGTAGGACAGGCCGGTGGTCGAGGCCTCCTCGACCTCCTGACCGTCGACGGTGGCCGCGAGGTCGATCGAGACGAAGTCGCCGTTCTCGGCCGCGCGCTCGACGCCGGTCAGCGTGCCGAAGCGGGCGCGCAGCTCGTCGAGCTGCTCGTCGATCTCGGCGTCGGTCAGTTCGACGTCGTCGACGCTGACCGCGAAGCCTTCGAGGTCGGGCAGCGAGATCTCCGGGCGGATGTCGACTTCGGCGGTGAACTCCAGGACCTCACGGTCCTCGAGCTTGGTCACCTCGAACTCGGGCTGGCCCAGCGTGCGGACCTCGCCCGCGCGCACGGCCTCCATGTACTTGGCCGGAATGACCTCGTTGACGACCTCGTCGAGCACCGGGGCTCGCCCGATCCGGCTTTCCAGCACGCGAGCCGGCGCCTTGCCCGGGCGGAACCCGGGGATGCGCACCTGCTGGGCGATCTTGCGGTAGGCGCGGTCGAAGTTCGGCTTGAGCTCGTCGAACGGCACCTCGACATTGATCTTGACTCGCGTCGGGCTGAGCTGCTCGACGGTGCTCTTCAACGTATTCTCCTCGAGCGGTAAACGATGTGATTGAGCATCCGCATGCGGTCGACAGCGGATGTGCCCTGGCCAGCTTGCAGACCGGGCCGTCCGAGTCTAGGCCCCGCGGCTCACCGGTCCGGTCCCGGGGCCATCCCGGCCCCGTCGTGACCGCCCTCCCGGCCCGTTCACAGGTTTCGGGAGCCGTCCGGCGAACCGGGCGCGGACCACCCGATCGGAGCAGTTTTCGGTTCTTCTCTGTTACGAACCGGCCCATTCCTGGACACGGATGCGGGCCACGCTTCACCATCGGGCGCCGTGTCGAGGTGTTTCGGCAGGTAGTTGAAGTTTACAAACCAGGACCAGTTGTCTACGGTGTGACAGCTTCGTCCCGGTAGCCATCGACCGAGGGGACCGATCGATGACCGTCGCCGCCACCCGGTCCGGGGACACGGGGGAACTGGCCGAGAGAGCACTGAGACGCGGAGTGCCCAATCCGCGGATCCCGCTGCCGGTGGTCTCGGTGCCGACGGTGCTGTTGTTCACCGGCGGGATCATGGTCTGGGTGGGCGCCACCTGGCTGGTGGTCAACGAGGCCGCGCCGCTGTGGGTGACCATTCCCCTGCACGCGCTCGTCACCTTCACGATGTTCACCGTGCTGCACGAGTCGACGCATCACGCGGCCGGGCAGCTCACCTGGGTCAACGAACTGCTCGGCAGGCTCGCGATGCCGTTCGTGGCGGGCTACGGCTCCTTTCCCCTGGTGCGCTACATCCATCTGGAACACCACCGCAACACCAACGAGGACGCCTACACCGATCCGGACGCCTGGACCGCGCACGGCCCCTGGTGGCAGTTGCCGCTGCGGTGGCTGACGATCGACTTCTGGTACGCCCGGTTCTACGTGGCGAGGCAGCGCACCCGGCCGCCGTCGGAGCGGATCGAGGCCGTGGCCGTCGTCACCTTGTGCCTCGCCGCGTTCGCGTGGCTGGCCGTGACCGGCCACGGCTGGGAACTGCTGATGGTCTACCTGATCCCGCAGCGCTTCGGGCTCGCCGTCCTGGCCTGGTGGTTCGACTGGCTCCCCCATCACGACCTCGGCGAGCAGCGGAAGAACCGGTTCGGCGCCACCCGCGTCCGCGTCGGGCTCGAATGGCTGATGACGCCGATCATGCTGTGCCAGAACTACCACCTGGTGCACCATCTCCACCCGGCGATCCCGTTCTACCGGTACCTGCGCGCCTGGAAGGACAACCGCGACGCGTACCTCGCCAGGGACGTCCCGATCGCGACGGCGTGGGGCCGCGAACTGACGTCGACGGAGTACCGCGAATGGCGTCAGCTCACCGGTTCGTTCGACGAGGAACCGCCCGCTCCCCAGCCCCGGCAGCCGAGCCGGTTCCACTCGCTGCGGGTCGCCGAGGTCCGGCCGCTGTGCGAGGGCGCCGTCACCGTGACGTTCGACGTGCCGGAGCGACTGCGGGAGACCTTCCGGTTCACCCCCGGCCAGCACCTCGTCGTCCGCGCGGAGGTCGACGGCGAAGAGGTGCGGCGCGCCTACTCGATCTGCTCGACGCCGGACTCCGGAGAGCTGCGGATCGCGATCAAGCACCAGATCGGCGGCGCGTTCTCGACGTTCGCCACCACCGAACTGGAGGCGGGCGACGAACTGGAAGTCCTGCCCCCTGACGGTGAGTTCACGCTGACCCCGGAGCAGGGCCGCTCCGGCCGGTACGTCGCGCTCGCCGCGGGCAGCGGGATCACGCCGATCCTGTCGATCCTGACCGCGACCCTGCTGAACGAGCCGAACAGCAAGGCGACCCTGCTGTACGTCAACACCTCCGGCGCCACCACGATGTTCGCCGCCGAACTCGGCGTCCTCGCCGCCCGGCTGGGCGGACGGCTGCACGTCGTGCACTACCGCACCGACGAACGCGACCCGGATCTGCGCACGCAACGGATCGGGAAGCCGTTCGACACCGTCGGCGAGGCACTGGCGATCTCGCACGAGCGCTACCAGCGCGGCCGCCTCGACGGCACGCGCCTCCGCGCGCTGCTGCAGGCACGACTCCACCCGGCGAAGGTGGACGACTGGTTCTTGTGCGGCCCGCGCGAACTGGTCGACATGGCCCGCCGGACGCTGGCGGACAAGGACGTCCCCGAAGAGAACGTCCACTTCGAGCTTTTCCAGGGCGCGCTGCCGGTCCGCCCGTCGCAGCGGCCGGGCCCGGTGCTCACCGTGACGGCGGGCGGGAAGACCGCCGAAATCCCCGCGACGGTGGGCGAAACCGTGCTCAGCGCCGCGTTGCGGCACGGCGTCGACGCGCCGTACGCGTGCGTCGGCGGGGCTTGCGGAACGTGCCGGGCGACCGTGGTGCGCGGCAGCGCGCGAATGGACGTGCACTACGCGCTCGGGAACGAGGAGGTCGCGGCCGGGCGGATCCTGACCTGCCGGGCGGTGGCGACCTCACCCGAACTCGCGGTGGACTACGACTCCTGAACTCTCGGTTTCGGGTCAAGAGAGCGCTATGAAAGGCCCGTTACTTGCAAATTTTGCAAGTAACGGGCCTTTCATAGCGTCGGTGGGGGGTGCGTCAGGCGTTTGGGACCCCCGCGCACAGCGGGCTCACAGGCGGGACACAACGCGCACATACGACCGCGGCGCACGCTCGGGGGCATGGCATCCGGCGCGGTCCCGACCACCGGCCCGCGCCGGTGGCCCCGGCCCGGGCGGCTTTCCCTGCGCACCAAGCTGACCGGCTCGATGGTGCTGCTGCTCACCTTCGTCTGCCTGGTGATCGGCGTCGCGAGCGAGATCGCGCTGCGGTCGTTCCTCGTCGGCCAGATCGACGGCCAGCTTTCGGCCGCGTCGGCCCGCGCCCACGACTACGCGAACCGGCCGCCGGACGACTCGCCCGGCCCCGGTCCCAACCCGCTCAACGCGCCGGGCCAGGCGTCGGGGACGCTGAGCGTGCGCTTCTCCGGTGATCGGGTGCTCTACGCGGGAGTCCTTACGGTGCAAGGACTTCCTCAGGGGTTGTCGGTCGCGCAGGAGTCCGGCCTGCTCTCCATCCCGGCGGACCGCCCGCCGATGACGATGGCGCTCGGCGGGCTGGGCGACTACCGGGTGCAGGCCGTCTCGATCCCCGGTGGCGTGGTCGTCACCGGTCTCCCTCTCGGGCCGATGCAGGACACGTTGACCACGGTCGGCTGGATCCTGTTCGGGGTCGCGGCGGCGGGCGTCGCCGGTGCCGGGTTCCTCGGCGCGTTCGCGGTCCGGCGCACGCTGCGGCCGCTCGACCGCGTCGCGGCGACGGCGGGCCGGGTGTCGGCGATGCGGCTCGACCGCGGTCAGGTCGCGCTTTCCGTGCGGGTGCCCGAGATCGACACCGATCCGCGCACCGAGGTCGGCCAGGTCGGTTCGGCGCTGAACCTCATGCTCGGGCATATCGCGCAGGCGCTGGAAGCCCGGCACGCCAGCGAAACCCGGGTCCGCCGGTTCGTCGCGGACGCGAGCCACGAACTCCGCACCCCGCTCGCGGCGATCCGCGGGTACGCCGAACTCGCCGGCCGCGGCAGCGCGCTGGTACCGCCGGAGGTCGCGCACTCGATGTCCCGGATCCAGTCCGAGTCCGCCCGCATGACGACGCTCGTCGAGGATCTCCTCCTGCTGGCGAGACTCGACGCCGGACGGCCGCTCGACGTGGGCGTCGCCGACCTCACCCGGCTGACCGCGGACGCGGTCGGCGACGCGCATGTCGCCGGACCGGGCCACCGCTGGGAACTGCGGCTGCCGGACGGGCCGGTGCCCGTCCGCGGCGACGTCCAGCGCCTGCACCAGGTGCTGGCGAACCTGCTGTCCAACGCGCGGACGCACACCCCGCCGGGCACCACGGTGATCACCGCGCTGAGCCGCTCCCACACCGGGGCCGCGGTGCTGACCGTCACCGACGACGGACCCGGCATCGCGCCGGAACTCCTGCCGAGCGTGTTCGAACGCTTCGCCCGCGGCGACTCCTCGCGTTCACGGACCGCGGGCAGCACCGGGCTCGGGATGGCCATCGCGTCGGCGATCGTGGTGGCCCACCACGGCACGATCGAGGTGCACAGCCGCCCCGGGCACACCGAATTCGCCGTGTACCTGCCGGTGATCGATTCCTCACAGCGGGTGCACAGCTTCGGCACAACCACCCCCCAGGTCGGCATTCGACCCTGAGGCCATGACCCTCCTCGCCTCCCGCGACGAAGCCGATCAAGACGCTCCACCCGCCCGGGGCAGGCCCGACGGCCCACGCTGGGTCCGCCCCTCCCTCGCCGCGCTTCTCCTCGCGACCGCCGTCCTTTATCTCTGGAACCTCGGCGAATCCGGTTGGGCCAACGCCTTCTATTCGGCGGCCGCGCAAGCCGGATCGCTGAGCTGGAAGGCGTTGTTCTTCGGATCGAGCGACGCCGCGAACGCGATCACGGTCGACAAGACGCCGGCCGCGTTGTGGGTGATGAGCCTTTCCGCGCGCCTGTTCGGCGTCAACGCCTGGAGCGTCCTCGTTCCGCAGGCGCTGATGGGCGTCGGCTCGGTGGCGCTGCTGTTCGCCACGGTGCGACGCACTTCCGGCCCGGCCGCGGGTCTGCTGGCGGGCACCGTCCTCGCGCTCACCCCGGCCGCCGCGCTGATGTTCCGGTTCAACAACCCCGACGCCCTGCTCGTCCTGCTCCTGGTCGCGGGTGCCTACTGCGTCGTCCGCGCGCTGGAGACGGCGAGCCCGCGCTGGCTGGCGCTGGCCGGGGTGGCCGTCGGTTTCGGCTTCCTCGCCAAGATGCTGCAGGCGTTCCTGGTGCTGCCCGCGTTCGGGCTCGCCTATCTGATCGCCTCGCCGGCCTCGGTGGGCAAACGGTTGCTTCACCTGCTCGGAGCGGTGGGCGCGACCCTCGTCTCCGCCGGCTGGTACCTCGCCGTCGTCGCGTGGTGGCCCGCCGCCGACAGGCCGTACATCGGCGGCTCGCAGGAGAACAGCCTGTGGGAACTCGCCTTCGGCTACAACGGTTTCGGCCGGATCACCGGTGACGAGGTCGGCAGTGTCGGCGGAGGCGGCAACGGCGGCTGGGGCGGTACCGGCTGGGACCGGTTGTTCGGCACCGAGATGGCGGGCGGGATCGCCTGGCTGCTCCCGGCCGCCGCCCTCGCGCTGGCCGCCGGGCTGTGGTTCACCCGCCACGCCGGGCGCACCGACCGCGGCCGCGCGGCGCTGATCCTGTGGGGCGGCTGGTTCCTGATCACCGCCGTGGTGTTCAGCTACATGAGCGGGATCATCCACGCGTACTACACGATCGCGCTCGCCCCGGCGATCGCCGCGCTCGTCGGGATCGCGGGCATCCAGTTGTGGCGGGCACGGGGGAATCCGGCCGCCGCGGGCATGTCGAGCGCCGGGATCGGCTTGACCGCGCTCACGGCGTATCTCCTGCTGTCACGGCAATCCGACTGGCTTCCCGGACTGGCGATCGCGATCCTCGTTGCCGGTCTCCTGTGCGCGTTCCTGGTCTTCTTCGCCGCACGCCTACCCGACGCGGCAAGGCGCCTGGTCGCCGTCGGCGCGCTCGTCACCGTTCTCGCGGGCACCGGCGCGTACACGGTCGCGACAGCCGCGACCCCGCATTCCGGCGCGCTTCCTTCCGCCGGGCCCGACACCGGCCGGGGCATGAGGATGGGCGGCCCCGGCGGCCTGCTCGGAACGAGCCTGCCCGGCGAGAACCTCGCGGCCCTTCTGCGGCAGGACGCCGCGAACTACCCGTGGACGGCCGCGACGGTGGGCTCCAACAACGCGGCGGGTTACCAGCTCGGCGGCGGGGCACCGGTGATGGCCGTCGGCGGGTTCAACGGCACGGATCCTTCCCCCACCTTGGAGCAGTTCCAGGAGTACGTCCGAAGTGGACAGATCCACTACTTCCTCGGTGAGGGCATGATGATGCGCGGGGAGACCGGCAGCGACGCCGCCGAGCGGATCGCCGAATGGGTTCAGGCGACCTACACACCGACCACTGTGGACGGCGTCACCGTCTACGACCTGAGCCGGTGAAACCGGTGGCGGAACACAGCGACGGCACAGGCGGGACACAAGCCGGCCTCAGCGCGATGACCGAGATTGACGCTATGACAGCCGCGATCATCTCCGGCGCCGACACCGGCCGCCGCCCCGCCATCGCCCCGACCGGCTCCCCCGTCCTCGACGTCGTCATCCCGGTCCACAACGAGGAAACCGATCTCGAGCCGTGCATCCGGCGCCTGCACGCGCATCTCGCGGAGCAGTTCCCGTACCCGTTCCGGATCACCGTCGCGGACAACGCCAGCACGGACGGCACCCTGCGGGTGGCGATGAGGCTGAGCCGCGAGTTCGACGACGTCGAAGTCCGGCACCTGGAAGAAAAAGGCCGCGGCCGCGCGCTGCGCGCCGTCTGGTCCACTTCGGACGCTCCGGTGCTCGCTTACATGGACGTCGACCTCTCGACGGATCTGGCCGCGCTCGGTCCTCTCGTCGCACCGCTGCTGTCCGGGCACTCCGATCTCGCGATCGGCAGCAGGCTCGCCCGCGGCGCGCGGGTGGTGCGCGGGCCGAAGCGGGAGTTCATTTCCCGCTGCTACAACCTGATCCTGCGCGGCACGCTGGCCGCGAAGTTCAGCGACGCGCAATGCGGGTTCAAGGCGATCCGCGCCGACGTCGCCGAGCGGCTGCTCCCCCACATCCAGGACACCGGCTGGTTCTTCGACACCGAGCTGCTCGTGCTGGCACAGAAGGCCGGGCTGCGGATCCACGAGGTCCCGGTCGACTGGGTCGACGACCCGGACTCCTCGGTGAACCTCGTCGCCACCGCGACCGCCGACCTCAAGGGCATCGCGCGGCTGACCAAGGCGACGCTGACCGGTGAGATCCCGATCAGCGGCCTGCGCGAGCAACTCGGCCGCGCGCCGATCCAGGTGCGGGCACCGGGGGTGGCGCCGAGCCTCGTGCGGCAGCTGGTGCGGTTCGCCGCCGTCGGGGTCGTGAGCACCATCGCGTATCTCGTGCTTTTCCTGCTGCTGCGGACGTTCACCGGCGCGCAGGCGGCGAACCTGGTGGCGCTGCTGGTGACGGCGATCGGCAACACCGCGCTCAACCGGCGCCTGACCTTCGGCATCCGCGGCCGGGGAGGCGCCGGGCTGCACCAGTTCCAGGGCCTCGTCGTGTTCGGTCTCGGGCTCGGGCTCACCAGCGGCGCGCTGGCGCTGCTGCACACGATGACCGCGCCCGGGCTGCCGCTCGAGATCACCGCGCTCGTGCTCGCGAACCTCGCGGCCACCGTGCTGCGTTTCCTGTTGCTGCGCGGCTGGGTCTTTCGCCGCCGGCCCGCCACTCAGAGGGAGAACTGACCCCATGACCACCGCACTCGCTTCCCGGGTGGAACCCGGCCCTGTCGAGGAAAACGTCGTCGAACCGCCGGGCCGGTGGGTCCGTCCCGCGGTTTTCGGGCTGCTCGCCGCGACCGCCCTGCTGTACTTCTGGAACCTGACGGCCTCCGGCTACGGCAACTCGTTCTACGCCGCGGCGGTGCAGTCCGGCACGCAGGACTGGAAGGCGTGGCTGTTCGGCTCGCTCGACGCCGGGAACGTGCTGACCGTCGACAAACCCCCGGCCGCGCTCTGGGTCACGACGGCGTTCGCGCGGCTCTTCGGTTTCTCGAGTTTCACCGTGCTGGCCCCGCAAGCGCTGATGGGTGTCGCCTCCGTCGGGCTGCTTTACCTGACGGTGAAGCGGACCTCCGGACCCGTCGCCGGGCTGTTCGCGGGGGCGGCGCTCGCCGTCACCCCGGTCGCCGCGCTCATGTTCAAGTTCAACAACCCGGACGCGCTGCTGACGCTGCTGCTGATCGCGGGCGCGTACTGCACGGTCCGCGCGATCGAAAAGGCGAGCCCGCGCTGGCTGGCGTTCGCCGGTGTCGCCATCGGCTTCGGTTTCCTGACCAAGATGATGCAGGCGTTCCTGGTGCTGCCCGCGTTCGGCCTCGCCTACCTGATCGCTGCGCCGACCTCGCTGGGCAAACGGTTGCTTCATTTGCTGGGAGCGGTGTTCTCGGTCGTCGTTTCGGCAGGCTGGTTCATCGCGCTGGTCGATCTGTGGCCGACCGGCTCACGGCCGTACATCGGCGGCTCGACCGACGACAGCCTGCTCGAACTGGCGCTGGGCTACAACGGCCTCGGCCGGATCTTCGGCGGGAGCGGCGGCGGCGGTGGCGGCGGCATGATGGTCGGCGGCGCGGGCGGCGGGAACGTCGGCTTCGGCGGCGAAAGCGGCCTGACCCGGATGTTCGGCGCCAGCTTCGGCGGCGAGGTGTCGTGGCTGCTGCCCGCCGCGCTGATCGGCCTGGTGGCGGGACTGTGGTTCACCAGGCGGGCCGCCGGTACCGACCGGACGAGGGCCGCGCTGATCGTCTGGGGCGGCTGGATGCTCGTCACCTCGCTGGTGTTCAGCTACATGAGCGGCATCGTGCACCCGTACTACGCCGTCGCGCTGGCGCCGTCGATCGCCGCCGTGGTGGCGATCTCCGGGACTTCGCTGTGGCGCGGCCGGGCGCATCTCGCGCCGCGGGTGTTCCTGTCGCTGATGATCGCGGCGAGCGCGGTCTGGGCGTACATCCTGCTCGACCGCGACGCCGACTGGCTGCCCGCGCTGCGCTGGATCATCGCCGGGCTCGGCCTGGTGACCGCGACCGTCGTCCTGGTGGGTGTCCCGCCGAGGCGCAAACTCGTCGCCGTCGTCGCGACGGTCGCCGTGCTGACGGTTGGCCTCGGGACCACCGCGTACGGCATCGAAACCGCCTCGCAGGCGCACTCCGGTTCGATCCCGACGTCCGGCCCCGCCTCGAGTGGCGAGCCACGCGGGATGGGCATGGAGGAGGGCTCGTCGGCGGAGCTCGGGACGGTGCTCGCCGCGACGACGACGAAGTGGGCGGCGGCGACGTCGAGCTCGCAGTCGGCGGCGAACCTGGAACTCGCGAGCGGGAAGTCGGTGATCGGCATCGGCGGCTGGAGCGGCTCGGATCCGGCGCCGACGCTGGCGGAGTTCCAGCGGTACGTGGCCGACGGCGACATCACGTACTACGTCGAAGGCGGCCGGGGCGGCGGTCCCGGCGGCGGATCGGACGAGATCGCCGAATGGGTAGCGGCGAACTTCACCGCCACCACGGTCGGCGAGCAGACGGTGTACAACCTGCTGTCCTGACCGGTCCAACCCGACCCACGGACTTCCGACAGCCAACCCTCAGGCCGCGCACAGGAACCAGGCGGATGCTGAAAGAAGGGATCACCCAGGGGTGAGGAGAAGACCATGAGGGAACTTCCACACTGGCACACGGCGAGCGCGCAGGGCCCGCGCGAGCACAACGCGGACGCCGTCGGGGCCTACGCGGCCGCGGGCGGAGCGGGGATCGTGTTCGCGCTGGCCGATGGAGTCGGAGATCACCCGAACGCGGGACACGCGGCACGGACGGCGGCTTCGGCGGCGGCCCGGTCGCCGGTCGCCCAAGGGCCGGTCGCGGCCGTTCTCGCTGCTCAGCGTGCTGTACTCGAACATTGCGGGGCCGGTGACTGCGTCCTCGTCGTGGCCGTCCAGAGCGACGAGGGGTATGGCGTCGCGTGGGTCGGGGACGCGCGGGCGTACTCTTGGGACGGATACACCGTGCGGCAGGTGACGAAGGACCATACGCTCGCGCAGTACTTCCGCGACCACGATCAACCCGTGACACCGCGGATGGAACACGTCGTCACCACCAGCGTCCGCACGGCCGGTGCTCACGAGATCGGCACGGCCACCGTCACGACCGGAGGGCTTCTGCTCACCAGCGACGGCGTGCACAAGACGCTCAGCGGGCCGACCATGCTCGACATCCTCGGGATGCCGGACAGGGCGGCCACGGAGCTGGTGCGGACGGCGATCTCGCTCGGTGGCTCCGACAACGCCACCGCGATCGTGGTGGATCCGCCCCGTGCGGATCTCACCACGGAGAAATTTCGCGTCGCGGCCTGAACCGGGCGGTCAGGCCGCGACGCGATCCCGTTTGAGCTGCCGGTACTCGCGCAGCACCAGCACGACGATCACGACGTCGAGGGCGGCGAAGAACGGCAGCGCGAGCGAGTGCGTGTGGATCGCGCGGAAGATCTCGTAGACCACGAACGCCGAGAGCACCACCGCGGCCACGGGGTAGGCGCGCATCACCTTGCGGGCCAGCGCCCAGACCAGGCCGAGCTTGATGAGCCCGTGCGCGACGAGGTACACGACGGCGAACGTCCGGCCCTCGGCGAAGTGGCCGGCGGCGAGTTCGAGGTGCCGGGCCAGTGTCCCTTCCGGGTCGCCGAGCAGGTCGCGGGTGACCACGGCGTGCGCGAAACCGGTGACGACCGACGCCGGGACGAGCATCAGGACCAGACCGCCCACCAGCTGCAACGCACCATCGAGCCCCTTCAAGGCGATGGCGATCCGGAACAGCTTCTCGGTGCTCATGGGCGCTCCCTCCGCGATCACCTCACCCTGCCGCACCGCACCCCCGCCCGCAGCCACCGTCACCGGAAGGGGTCAGGACGCGTAGGTGATCCTGCCGTTCATCACGGTGGCGGTGATCGGAGTGTCACGCAGTCCGGCCGGGGACAGCCGCGACGGATCCACCGCGGTGACGACCAGATCCGCGACGTCGCCGACGGCCACCCCCGCCCGGCCGCCCGACGCCGCGGCGAGCGCGGCCTCCAGCGGCATGGCCTGCTCGGGATGCCACGGCGGGCGGTCGTCGTCGGTGCGGCTGACCGCCGACGCGATCGCGTCCCACGGGTCCAGTGGGGCGACCGGCGCGTCCGAGCCGAACTCCAGGGTCACCCCGGAGCGATGCAAGGCGCCGTAAGGGAAAGCCCGGTCGGTCCAGCCGTGCCAGTGCCGGTCGGCGACGTCGCGGTCGTCCGGCTGGTGGGCGGGCTGCACACTCGCCACGACACCCAGTTCGGCGAACCGCGCGACGTCTTCGGCACGCACCAGCTGGGCGTGCTCGATGCGGCCGGCGCATCCGACGTTCGCGAAGGCGTCGAGCGCGATCTTGTTGGCGTGATCGCCGATCGCGTGCACCGCGGGCGAGAGACCGTGCTCGGAAGCCTTGCGCATCAACGGTTCCAGCTCCTCGGGCGGCAGTTCGAGCAGCCCGTGGGACTCGGTCCCGGCGTAGTGCCCCACGCAGTACGCGGTGCGCGTGTTCAGCGAACCGTCGACGAACAGCTTGAACGGGCCGACCGTGAGCAGCCCGCCGGTGTCTTCGAGGACGTCGCCGGTGCGGTGGCCGCGTTCGACGGCGGTGTCGAGCAGGTACTTCGCGATCACGCAGGAAACCCGGACCGGCAAGGGTTTCCGCGCCAGCCGACGCCGCCAGGCGGTGACCGTGTCGGTGTACTCGTAGTCGACGATCTCGGTGACGCCGCGGGCGGCCGCCGCGTCGAGCGCGTCGGCGACCCAGCCGTCGATGACGTCGTCCGGGGCGACCGGGAGTTCGGCCGTCGCGCTCATGCAGTCGTTCTCCAGCAGCACACCGGTCGGATGATCGCGGCCGATGAGTTTCAGCGCGGCGGGGCTGAGCCACAGCGTGTGGAGGTCGGCGCTGAACAGGGCGACGGGATGCCCCGGCAGCGCCTTCTGCAGCAGGTCCTTGTGCGGGGCGTCGGGCCAAAGACCATCGCGGAATCCGGCGCCGAGCACGAGATCACCGGGCAGCACGGGGTTCGCCAGCAGATGGGCGAGCACGAGCTCGACCGTATGCGCGGCGGACTTCGCCTCCCCCAGCGGGATCCGGCGGCGCGCGGCGGACCACTGCGCGGTGTGCACGTGCGCGTCGACGAGTCCCGGCAGCAGCGTTCCGCCGTGCCCGTCCAGGGTTTCCGACGCTTCACCCGCTTGCCCCGGGCCTCCGATGGCCGCGATCCGGCCACCCTTGATCAGTACGTCCGACAGGGAACCCGCCAAGCCGACCCGGACCCGGCGCAACAGAAGATCGTCCACGCCCTCACCTTGCCAGCTCGGCCGCGTTTAGTCCTCTGGTTGCGTTCCTTGCACGCGCAACCACCGCAACAAGAGGACGAAACGCGGGGTGTCACGAGCGGGCGAAGGTGAGCTTTCCGAGCGCGGCGACCAAAGGCGCGAGTTCGGGGAGGTCCTCGGCGGCGGCCAGCGCGCCGGTGAGGACGCTGTCGTGCGTCGGCCGCGCGGCCGCGAGCAGCTCCTGTCCCGCCGGGGTGACCTCCGTGTAGATCCCCCGCCGGTCATCCGGGCACAGGTACCGCTGCAGCAGTCCCCGGTCCTCCAGCCGCGACACCAGCCGCGTCGTCGCCGACTGGCTGAGCACGACGGCGTTCGACAGCTGGTTCATGCGCAGGTGGAAGCCGTCCTGGCGGCCGAGCACGTCCAGCACGGTGTACTCGCTGACGGACAGTTCGTGCTTCTGCGCCAGCGCGCGCTCGAGCGCGTCCTCGATCCGCGCGTGCAGTGCGGCGAGAGTCCGCCAGCCCTGCGCGCGTGCTTCCACGGCGTCGTCGGCCAGTGACACGGTTCACCTCTTCCCCGGTTGCCCGAACTTCGTTGCGTCGTGCATCATCAAGCGTGTGCAATATACGGCGCGTGCAACTATTTCAGACGCCCGTAGTTGCCTACGCCAGCTAACACCACTCTACGGGAAGAAGTGAGGCCTCCATGCCTGCCGCTCTGCTCGCACTGGCGATCAGCGCCTTCGGTATCGGCACCACCGAGTTCGTGATCATGGGCCTGTTGCCCGAGGTCGCGAGCGACTTCGGCGTCTCGATCCCCTCCGCGGGGCTGTTGATCTCCGGGTACGCGCTCGGCGTCGTCGTCGGTGCCCCGGTGCTGACCGCGCTCGCGTCACGGGTGCCGCGCAAGACGGTCCTGGTCGGCCTGATGGTCCTGTTCATCGCGGGCAACGTCGTTTCCGCGCTGGCCCCCACCTACGGCCTGCTGATGACCGGCCGCGTGATCGCCGCGCTCTCGCACGGCGCGTTCTTCGGCGTCGGCGCGGTCGTCGCCTCCTCGCTGGTCGCCCCCGCCAAACAGGCCAGCGCCATCGCGATGATGTTCACCGGGCTGACCGTCGCCAACGTCCTCGGCGTTCCCGCCGGGACGGCACTCGGCCAGGCGCTCGGCTGGCGCTCGACGTTCTGGGCGGTCAGCGTCCTCGGGGTGGTCGGCCTGATCGGGATCCTCGCGCTGGTACCGGTCCAGGCGACGACGCGGAGCGCGGGGCTGCGCAGCGAACTCGCCGTCTTCCGGCGTCCTCAGGTGTGGCTCGCGCTGGCGATGACCACGCTCGGGTTCGCCGGGGTGTTCGCGTCCTTCACCTACATCGCCCCGATGATGACCGAGGTCGCCGGCTTCTCCCCCGGCGCGGTGACGTGGCTGCTCGTGCTGTTCGGCGCCGGCCTGTTCGCCGGCAACCTGATCGGCGGCAAGGCGGCCGACCGGGCGCTCATGCCCAGCCTGTACGTCATCCTCGCCGCCCTCGCGGCCGTGCTGGTCGTGTTCGTCTTCACCGCGCACGCCCAGCTTCCCGCCGCGATCACCATCGCGGTCTTCGGCGCCGCCGGTTTCGCGACCGTCGCGCCGCTGCAGGCCCGCGTCATGGACAAGGCCGAAGGCGCCCCCGCGCTGGCGTCGGCCGCCAACATCGCCGCGTTCAACCTCGGCAACGCCGGGGGCGCGTGGCTCGGCGGCCAGGCCATCAGCGCGGGTCTCGGCTACACCGCGTCCAACTGGATCGGCGCCGCGCTCGCGCTCGCCGGGCTGCTGGTCGCGGTCATCTCAGGCATGCTCGATCACGGGCGGCGGAAGGCTCGTCGCGCCGAACTGGCCCCCGCCGCCTGACCTGCAAGTACCCACGAAAGGAACGCAAGTGACCGACATTCCCACCGTCAAGCTCAACAACGGGGTGGAGATGCCGCAGCTCGGGTTCGGCGTCTTCCAGGTGCCGGACGAGGAGACCACCGCCGCGGTCAAGACCGCGCTGGACGCGGGCTACCGCAGCATCGACACCGCCAAGGTCTACGGCAACGAAGCAGGCGTCGGCAAGGCACTGGCCGAGTCCGGCATCGCCCGCGACGAACTGTTCATCACCACCAAGCTGTGGAACAGCGAGCAGGGCTACGACGCCACGCTGAAGGCGTTCGACGCCAGCCTGGCCAAACTGGGCCTGGAGCGGCTGGACCTCTACCTCATCCACTGGCCGACGCCCGAGCGCGACCTCTACAACGACACGTGGAAGGCCTTCGAGAAGCTCTACGCCGACGGCCGGGTGCGCGCGATCGGCGTGTCCAACTTCCAGCCGGCCCACCTCGAGCGGCTTCTCGACGCCGGTTCCGTCACCCCGGCGGTCAACCAGGTCGAGGTGCACCCGTACCTGCAGCAGGCCGAGGTGCGCGAGTTCGACGCGAAGCACGGCATCGCGACCGAGGCGTGGAGCCCGCTGGCCAAGGGCGGCGACCTGCTCGGCGAAGCCGCGGTGAAGGCGCTCGCCGAGAAGCACGGCCGCACTCCGGCTCAGGTCGTCCTGCGGTGGCACCTGCAGCTGGGCAACATCGTGATCCCGAAGTCCGTGACGCCGTCGCGGATCGCGGAGAACCTCGACGTCTTCGGGTTCACGCTGTCGGAGGAGGACGTCGCCTCGCTGTCCGTGCTGGACCGGGGCGAGCGGACCGGACCGGATCCCGACACCTTCAACGTCGCGTAGCCGGAGCCTCGTGAGTGGTAAGGACGGACCAGAACCGCCCTTATCACTCACGACTTGGACGAAGGTGAGGCGCAGTAGTCGAGGGGATCGCTCCGGTCTCGGAGCTCGATGACACCGGAATCTCACCGCGGCATGTTCGAGTGTGAAGGAATCGGGACGGTGAGTGTCCCGATTCCTTCATCGTCGATGGGGGTCGGAGCGGTCTCGGAGCTTGATCAACGGAGGATCGGGGACACTCAACGTCCCCGATCCTCCGTTGATCAAGACCGTGCCACCCCGCGACCGACAGGGGAAGATTTGGGACGTTCAACGTCCCAAATCCCACATCGGCATCCAGAACAAGCTCTACAACCGCACCGCGACGACATCAGGATCCCGTGGGGAAGCAAATACGGGACCACCAGAACAGTCCTTACCACTCACGAGGTCTCTCCCGTCCCAGGTGGCGGACGTAGCTCTTCGTTCCCGCACGAGTCCGCTGGGTAGCCGGTTACTATTCGGCCGCACAGACGGCACTTGTGCGAAAAGAGGTAACCGGACGATGCAGGCCCGAGGACGCGCCGTCCTCGCGACACTTCTGCTCGTGGCGTTCCCAGTGGTGGTCGTCGCGGTGGGTGTCGCCAGTGTGCTGGCGGGCCTGCGGATCCAGGGCAAGATCGGCACCTACGTGATGCTCGCCGGGCTCGCGATCATGATCGCGCTCGGCTTCGGGCTGGTGAGCGCGCTGCGGGCGCGACGGCCGCCGATCGAGGGACCGCGGCTGGATCGTGACGCCCATCCGGAGCTGTGGGAGATGATCGACGACCTCGCGGCCCAGGTGAAGACTCGGCCGCCGGACGAGATCGTGCTGATCGGCGAGATCAACGCGGCGGTCAGCGAGGACGCCCGGTTCCTCGGCCTGCGACCGGGCCGCCGGACGATGCTGGTCGGGCTGCCGTTGCTGGCCGCGCTGAGCGTGAGCGAACTGCGCTCGGTCCTCGCGCACGAACTCGGCCATTACAGCGGCGGCCACACCCGCCTGCTCGCGCTGACCTACCGCGGCACCCAGACGCTCGCCTTCACCGTCGACAGGCTGGACGGCGGCCCCGCCAGGGCCCTGCTCTCCGCCTACTCGAAGCTGTACCTGCTGGTCGCGCGGTCGGCGAACCGGCGGCAGGAACTCCAGGCCGACGAGGCGTCCGTGCTCGCGGCGGGAAGCCGGACGGCGGCCGCGGCACTGCGGAAGGTCGCGACGCTCAACCCGCTTTGGAAGGACTACGCCGAGCGCTACATCTCGCTCGGCATGGCTGCGCGGCGCACTCCCGCGGTCCTGCTGGGCTTCCGGTCGTACCTCAACCACCCGGTCCAGCGGGACTGGATGACCGAGTACGCCGAAGACATCCTCGACGGCGAGGAGCTGTCGAAGTTCGACAGTCATCCGCCCACGAAGCGGCGGATCGCCGCGCTGGCCGGGGTGCCGGACAACCCGGTGAAGCCGGACGCGCGGCCGGGCTGGGCGTTGCTGGGCGCGCCGAAGGTCGATGTCCCCGAAGCGGAACTGGCGGTGCTGATCCGCGACGTCGGGCCGCGGGCGGACTGGGACGAGGTCGTCAAACGCGCCGGGCGGGCGTCGGTGGCGGAGGGCGCGAAGCTGCTGACCTCGGCCGGGATCGAGAGCAGGCTGGCGCCGCGCGGCACGATCGGCGAAGTCGTCCGGGTCCTGCGCGACGGCGACGCGGACGCGCTCGCCAAACCCCTGCGGGCCCCGTCCCGCGAAGAGGGCCGCGCACTGCTGACCGAGTTGTTCGCCGACACCGTCACCGCCGCGATGATCGACAACGGTGTCGCCGCGCACCGCCTGAACTGGGGCGGTGGCTGGGAACTGTGCCTCGGCGACGGCGAGCCGTTCGACGTCACCGAACTGGTCGGCCCCGCGGTGCAGAGCCCGCGCGCGGTCGACGAACTGGTCCACAACCTGCAGTTGCTCACCGTGCCCGCCGGGTACTTCTGCAAACAGGAGCCCGAACGGGAGCCGGATCCCGCCGAAGCCCGGATGCTCGGGATGTTCACCGCGTTGAAGGCCAAGCGGAAGCTCTACGACCTGATCGTCTGCGACACCGAAGTGGTGTTGCTGCCGATGTCGCGTTCGGTACTGGTCCGCCGCGGTGTCGCCGGGCTCATCGGAGCGCGAGGGGTGTCGGACCGCAAACGGATCCGGAAGCTGCGGGAACGCGGCCTCGACGATCTGCGTGCCGAGCCGGGCGCGCGGCGCATCCCGTTCACGGACATCGTCGCGGGCGGTTTCCCCCGCCGGAAGCTCACCGTCTACCTGACGATGGAACTCTCCGACGGCGAGACGCTGGAACTGGCGATCACCGGCAACACAGAGGACTTCGGGACCGCCCACGACGACCTGAAAGCGTTCTTCAGCTCGCTCAAGGCTTGACCGCCACGCCGCCCAGGCTCAGGTAGTTCAACCGGGTCAGCGGAGCCAGGCGCGGGCCCTCCGGCCACCATTCGTGCAGGTGCACGAGACCGGGTTCGAGCATCTCCAGCCCGTCGAACAGCGACTCGATCTCTTCGCGGCTGCGGTGCACCGTGCCATAACCGATGCCGTCCATCAGGCCGTCGAGCTTCCGCGCGAACTCGCCGTACGGCCCCTCGCCGTCGGTGTAATAGTGCGTGAGCAGCAGATACGACCCGGGGGCGAGCGCGTCGACATAGCCGCGGACGATGGCTCGCGCCCTGTCGAGGTCTTCGATGTGATGCAGCACAGCGTTGAGCAGCACCGCGACCGGGCGGTCGAGTTCGAGATGCTCGGCGATCGCCGGATCGTTCAGCGTCTGCTCGGGATCGCGCAGATCCGCGCCGCTGACGTGCACGAGGTGGTCTTCCAGCAACGCCAGTCCGTGTGCCTGGACCACCGGGTCGTCGTCGACGTAGATGACCAGCGCGTCGGGGTTGTACCGCTGCGCCGTCTGGTGCGTGTTCTCGACGTACGGCATGCCGGAGCCCAGATCGAGGAACTGGCCGACCCCACGGGTGCCGGCGAGGAACCGGACCACCCGGCTGGCCCAGGACCGGAACTCCTTGGCCACCGCGGCGCCGTCGGGGGCCACCGTGAGGAAGGCCTCGACGGCCAGCCTGTCGATCTCGTAGTGGTCGTGTCCCCCGAGGAGGGCGTCCTTCATCCGGGCGAGATTGGGTTTGTCGTAGTCGAGGGGCGGTAACGGGCGCCTCGGCATGGACCGGACCTCGTCCGAAGTCATGGACACGCTCCACCCTTCAGCCGCATGCGGATCGCGGCGAACACGGTCCACGGCTCCCTCGACATCGACGGACAGTGCACAGGTTACGACATGGCGTATGGGAATGTGAACCTCCCCACAGCCTTGCCTACCTGCAATGATCATCCGAAGACGAGCTCACCCCAGGTGATCCCGCCGTCGGTGGTGCGGTACACGGCCGAGCCGCCCTCGGCGTCGGGGAGCCCGTCGACCACCACCCCGACGAGCTCGTCCGGGAAGTCCAGATCGTTGAGACAGACCCCGCGGCCACTGAGCACCGTCGTCGTCCAGGTCGCCCCGCCGTCGGCGGTGCTGTGCAGGAATCCGGTGCCGCCGCCTTCCGCCGCGACGGTCGCCGCCGCGGGCGAAGCGGCGCTGAAACTCTGGTCGATCCCGAGCGTGGGCGCTTGCGCCGTTCCGGTGAACCGCCCGCCGAGCTTCGGCGCTCGCCACAGCCGCCGGACGGTCGACCCCGGCTGCGGCGTCCCCGGTCCCCCGCTGCACAGCGCCAGCACGTGCCCCCGCCGTACTCCGCTCAACGAAGCCGAACTGTCCGCCGGGCACGGTGCCGGCGCGGACTCGAAGGTCAGGCCGTCGGACGACGTCCAGTACTTCTGGACGCGGTAGTCCCCCCCCATCGACACCTGGATCCCGCCGCTGGTGGCGATGTCGCCGTAGGTCGCGGAGCCGGTGACGGTGAACCCCGGGACCGGCTGGAGGACCCGCGTGCCGGCGATCCCGGCGTACAACGCCGTCGTCGACGGGCTGCCGAAACCGGTGACCATCGCGAACACACGAGGTCCTGCTTCGGTGATTTTCGAAATATAGAAAGGTTCCCGAACCCCGGCGAGGCGGACGCGGGACCAGTTGACGCCGCCGTCACGGCTGGCGAGCAACCGGGCGCCGTCGGAGAGGAAGATGTCGCGCTCGTCGATCACGGTGAGCTTGACCTGATTGTGGTTGTCCGGCAAGGAGATCGGCGGCGTGCCGACTCGCCGCCACCGCTTCCCGCCGTCGGCCGTCGACAGCAGCGACGCGCACCATCCCGGTTTCCCGCACGGCGAAAACCCGAGGACGAACCCGCGCAGCGGCCCGGTCCAGCTCGTCGACGCGGGCGCGAAACCCTTGGGTACCAGCGAATCGGCGGTGGCGGGCGGAGTGATCGCGGCGACGGCGGTCAAGGCGATGGCGGCGAGCACGGCCCACCGGTTCGGCTTCATGACCACGAGACGTCCGGCCCTCGCGGGGGTTGCCCGCCGTTCGGGGTGAACCCGCGGATCACGTCCGGTACGCTCGCAAACCTTGTTTCGCCCGGAGCCGGACCGGGTATACGGCGTTCGGCCGGTGAGACGGAGGTAGCACCGATGGACGACGCGGGTTCGCGCGCTGGCGGTGACGACGACGAAGACCTCGACGCTGGGACCACCCAGCGACGGTTCAGCCTGAACGTCCACGACCCCGATCACCTGCCGCGCAAACTCGCCGGCCGGTACGAGGTCGGGGATCTGCTCGGCCGCGGCGCGACCGCGCGGGTCTTCCGCGCCCGTGATCTGCGCGAGCGGCGCGAAGTCGCGCTGAAACTGTTCCACGCCGACACGATGACCCGCGACGAGCGCCGTCGCGAACAGGAGATCCAGGTTCTCAGCGCGGTCCGTCATCCCGGGCTCGTCCCGTTGTACGACGCGGGTTCCGACGACGGCTACACCTATCTCACGATGCGTCTGGTCGAAGGGCCGAATCTGGCCCAGCGCCTGCGATCCGGCCCGCTCTCCCAGGACGCGGTCGTCGATCTGGCCGCCCGGTTGAGCGACGCGCTCGCGCACGTCCACGCGCACGGCATCACCCACCGCGATCTGAAACCGGCGAACATCCTGATGGCCGACGACGGCCCGTTGATCGGCGATTTCGGTGTCGCGCACGCCTTCGACGCCACCAGGGTGACCGAAACCGGCGGCGTCGTCGGCACGGCGGCTTACATGGCGCCCGAACAGGTCCGAGGTGAGAACGTCGGCCCGCCCGCCGACGTCTACTCACTCGGCTTGGTCCTGCTCGAATGCCTGTCCGGGGAACGCGAGTACACCGGGACGCCGGTCGAGGCCGCGGTCGGGCGGCTGCACCGGTCGCCCCGGATCCCCGCCGGACTGTCGGTGACCATGACGACGCTGCTGCGCGGGATGACCGCGCGGAAGCCGTCGCAGCGCCCGACCGCCGCGGCGATCTCGCGGATTCTCTTGGAGGACTCCACCGGGACCAAGGTCGCCCACCTCAACCCGGGCACCCGCAAGCGGGCGGCCGTGGTCGCCGCCATCAGCGCGCCCGCCGCCGCGATCACCGTCGGCGTGCTGCTGATGGTCAGCCAGACCGGGACGAACCCACCGGCCCAGCCGGGCGGGATGCTCCCTCCGGCGGCGACAGGCACTTCGGGTCCGGTGGCGGGACAGGGACAACCGTCCTCGGAAGCCGTCGAAGTGCCGACCCGCGACGCGAAGGCACCCAACGGCACGGTCGTGGTGACCGAAGCCGTCCCGGTCTCCGTGAACCGGCCCAACACCGCCGGAAGCGTCGGCGTCACCTCGACACCGAGTGGCGCGACGGCGTCGAACGGCGACCCGAGCACCTCGGACAAACCGAGCAAGACGAAGACCCGGACCAAGTCGAGGACCAAGACCCGGGATCCCGGCTGAGCTTCCGCCCGGCCGGGCTGTCCACTGTGGACGATGATGGGAGACGGCGATGAGCTACATCAACGACCCGCGTGAGCCGCAGGTGCCCCAAGAGGAGATCGTCGAACGGACACCCGCCCGGATCCGCGTCGTCCGCGTCGTCAACGCCCTGATCCGCGCCGTGTGCTCGGTGTTCGCGCTGGTGCTCGTCGTGCACATCCTGCTGGTGTTCGGCGAGGCCAATGCGGGCAACGGTTTCGCGCAGCTGATCGACCAGTGGTCGCGAGGGGTCTCGCTGGGCCTGCGCAATCTGTTCACCCCGGAGGGGGCGAAGCTGCGAACCCTGCTCAACGACGGATTGGCCGCCCTGCTGTGGCTCATCATCAGCGGCGTGCTCACCGACCTGATCACCCGGATCGGCATCCCCGGCCCGAAACGGGTCTGGTACCGGCGAACGCTCAGTTGAGCGAATCCGGCTTCCCCCGCGGGGCGTCACCGGCCTGGGCCTGCTCGGTCTGGGCGTCGGTGACGGCCGCGGCGGTGTCCACGGCCTGACCGGCGGGCGGCTGCCCTCCGGTCTCCGGTTCGGTGTCGAAATGCTCACGGCACCAACGGCCGTAGCGTCTCGAATGCACGGTCATCGCGGCACCTCCTTCTCTACCACCAGACTCCCCCAATCATGTGACGAGCGCCACTCGTTTACCCGGACTCACTTGCCGAATTCGGACACGATCGCGGCACAGAACGCGGGCAGGTCATCGGGATTCCGGCTGGAGATCAGGCCGTTGTCGTTCACGACCTCCTGGTCGACGACCGTGCCGCCGGCGTTGCGGATGTCGGTGCGAACGCTGGGGTACGAGGTGAGCGTGCGGCCGCGGACGACGTCGGCCTCGACCAGCGTCCACGGACCGTGACAGATGACCCCGACCGGTTTGCCGCTGTTCACGAAGTCGCGGACGAACCGCACCGCGTCCTCGTCCACGCGCAGATTGTCCGGATTCATCGTGCCGCCGGGCAGGACGAGCGCGTCGAAGTCGTCGACCGTGACGTCCTTGACGACGCGGTCCACAGTGAACTTGTCCGCCTTGTCGATGTCGCCGTTCATGGCCTGGATCTCCCCGGATTCCAGGGAGACGACCTCGGCCGTCGCTCCGGCGTCGGTGACCGCTTTGCGCGGTTCGACCAGTTCGACCTGTTCCACGCCGTCCGCGGCGAGAATGGCCACGCGGCGCCCGTTCAGCGATGTCGCCATCGGATTGCCTCCTCAAGTCGGCTTCGCCCCCGGATTACCCCGGACCGATCCGGTCGAACCACCGGTATGAAGCGCGATCACCGGGGGTATCCGGACCGCATGCGACTACGGCGAGCGGACCTCGGGTCCCCCGGCATCCGAAGACGGCGCAGAGGCCGTGGCTTCGGCTATCTGACCCCGGACGGCGAGCCGCTGAAGGACGCGCACACGATCGACCGGATCGACGCGCTGGCGATTCCGCCCGCGTGGCGGCGCGTGTGGATCTCTCCGCACGAAAACGCCCACATCCTGGCCGTCGGGGTGGACGACGCCGGGCGCCGCCAGTACCTCTACCACGAGGATTGGCGGCGGACCCGGGACGAGGAGAAGCACGAACGCGTCCTCGCGCTGGCGCGACGGCTCCCCCGGCTCCGCGAAGCCGTCCAGGAGGACCTCGATTCCCGCGGGCTCACCCGCGAACGCGTCCTCGCCGGCGCGCTGCGCATGCTCGACCTCGGGGTGTTCAGGACCGGCGGGGAGAACTACGCCGACGAGAACGGCACGCACGGCGTGGCGACGCTGCTGTGTGAACACGTCTCGGTGAGCGAAGGCTGCCTGCTCTGCGATTACCCCGCGAAAGGCGGAATCCAGCGGAAGGTCCGGTTGCGGGACGACGGCCTCGTGCGGCTCGTCCGCTCTCTCCGGCGCGCCCGTGGCGGGGAGGTGCGCCTGCTCGCCTACCGCGACGGCCGCGAATGGCAGGAGGTCCGGGCCGACGACATCAACGAACGGCTCAAGGAACTCGTGGGCGACGACTTCACCGCGAAGGACCTGCGGACCTGGAACGCCACCGTCCTCGCCGCTTCGGCCTTCGCGGACAAGGAAAAGCCGTCCAGCGAACGGGTCAGGAAACAGGTCGAGAAGGCCGTGATGACCGAGGTCGCGGCAGGCCTCGGCAACACCCCCGCCGTGGCGAGACAGTCCTATGTGGACCCTCGGGTGACCGAGGCGTACCGGCGGGACCGGACCATCGAACGCGCGGTGCGGCGGGCCGGGAAGGCACCCGGTCCGGACGAGGCGAGGGAGATCGTCGAACGGGCGGTGCTACGGCTACTGCGCGGGTCGTGAGGCCTCGATGGCGAGGACTGCGATGTCGTCGTGTGTCCCGCTGCCGAGCCATTCCCGCACCGCAGAGCGCACGCGGGCGACCACGTCGCGGCCGGACAGCCCCCGACAGCCGGTCAGCAGTTCGCGCAAGCGTTCGTCCCCGAACAGGTCCGACGGCCGCTCGTGGTGGCGCGCCTCGGTGATCCCGTCGGTGTAGAGCAGGCAGACGTCGCCCTCGGCCAGCCGGATCGTCGTCTCGGCGAACCGGGCCTGCGGGGAGATCCCGACCAGCGTGCCGGGCAGGGTGATCTCGTCGACCCCGCCGCGGCGGCGCACCACCAGCGGCGCGGGATGCCCGCCGGAAGCCAGAGTGACGGCGAGACCGTCCTCGCCGGCCAGCACCGAACCGAGCACCAGCGTGGCGAACCGGCCGCTGCCGCCGGTGATGAGCAGGGAGTTGAGCAGGGTCAGCAGTGTCGTGTTGTCGTGCTCGACGAGATTGAGCGCGGCGAGGGTCTGCCGGACCCGGCCGGTGAGCGCGGCCGCCTCGGCTCCCTTGCCGCAGACGTCGCCGAGCACATACATCGCGCCGCCGTCTTCCCTCGGCAGGACGTCGTAGAAGTCGCCGCCGACGTCGAGCAGGCCGCTCGACGGCTCGTACCAGACGTCGAACTTGACGCCGGGAACGTCGGGCGGCGGCGTCGGGCGCAGCGTGGTCTCCAGGCCGCGGGTGGCCTCTTCCTGGCGGGCGTAGCGATGCGCGTTCGCCAGCGCCGTCCCGGCCGCCCGGGCGAACTCGGTCACCGCGCGCGAGTGGTCGTCGCCGAACGCGGGGGCGCCGCGCCTGCCGAGCATGACCGCGCCGGTGACCCCCGCACCGCCGTCCAGGCCCAGCGAGACCACGGTGACCGACGAATGGCCGGCCAGGCGCTCCGCGACGACCGCGGGCAACGTCGCGACCTCTTCCTCCGGCACGGCCTTGGCCTCGGGTTCCTCGGTGGAGGCGAAGGTTCCGGCGAGCACCGGCGCCAACTGGGCCGGGACGCGGCGGATCCGGCCGTGCCCGTGGCTGGTGCGGTGGTCGCAACTCCACCACTCCCACCGGCCCCGGGTGGTCGGCAGCAGGACGAACACACAGTCGGCGAGTTCGGCGGCGGCGACCTCGGCGATCACCTTCGCCGTCCCGTGCCGCCCCCGGGCGGAGGCCAGCCGGGGCGCCGAAGCGGCGAGGAAGCCGTCGACGCGCGGGCCGTCGGCCGCGACCTCGGAGGTCACCGTCCAGGCGTGCCAGCCGCCGGGCAGGGTCCGGATGCGCGCGGGGAACCGGCGGCCGGTGTGCTCGACATGGCCGACGTCGGGGCCTTCGGCGGTCAGTACCGGGCGGCCGCCGCCGAACAGCTCGCGGGCGGCGGGGTTGGACCAGCGCAGCGCACCGCCGACGTCCTGCACGAGCACGGCGTCACGCACGTCTTCGAGCAGCTCGCGCCAGAACCTCCCGGATTCGGGCAGCGCGCTCTCGCTCGTCGTGGGCGACGGCTCCGAGGGGAGCGACGTCGAGGCCGGGGCGGGCCGTGACACCATTCCCGGACCTCCTCCTGCCTGGCGGGTAGCGCAGCGTGAGCGGGCGGACTGGCTCGAAGTGTAGGTCGAATCATGGCACGCTGATGCGACGACCATGGCTTGGCATGCGTGGTGGAGAGGGTCGACACAGATGACACAGCACTCCCAAAGGGACCGGACCCCCGTGGAAGGTGGTGGCGCCCAGGTGGACGAAGCGACTCTGGAACGCCTGCTCGCGGCGGCTCGTGACCTCGGGGACGGCAACTTCCGGCGACGGTTCGTGGCGCACGGCGACGGGCTCGCGGCCCAGCTCGCGGGCGCCTTCAACGACATCGCCGAACGCAACCAGCGGCTCGTGACCGAGCTTCTGCGCGTCCGCGAAGCGGTCGGCAAGGAAGGCAGGCTGACCGAGCGCGTCGCGGCCGAGATCGGTCCCGGCGGCTGGGCGACCGCGGTCGACGTCGTCAACGGGCTGATCGAGGACGTGAGCAGGCCCACTGCCGAGCTCAACCGCGTCCTGGGCGCGGTCGCCGAGGGTGACCTGTCGGAGCCGATGCCCCTGGAAGTCGGCGGACGGCCGCTGCAAGGTCAGTTCGCCGAGGTCGCGAAGACCCTGAACGGCCTGATCAAACAGCTTTCCCGGTTCGCGACCGAGGTCACCAGAGTGGCCCGCGAGATCGCCACCGAAGGACGGCTCGGCGGGCAGGCCGAGGTCCCGGGCGTGGCGGGCACCTGGCGTGATCTCACCGACAACGTCAACGTCATGGCCAGCAACCTGACCGACCAGGTCCGCAACATCGCCCAGGTGACCACCGCCGTGGCGCGGGGAGACCTGACCCAGAAGATCAACGTCGACGCGCGCGGCGAGATCCTGGAACTCAAGAACACCGTCAACATCATGGTCGACCAGCTCTCGTCGTTCGCCGACGAAGTCACCCGCGTCTCGCGCGAGGTGGGCAGCGAAGGGCGTCTCGGCGGACAGGCGCAGGTCCCCGGCGCGGCCGGTACGTGGCGCGACCTCACCGACTCGGTGAACCTGATGGCGGACAACCTGACCGACCAGGTTCGCAACATCGCCCAGGTCGCCACCGCCGTGGCCAAGGGCGACCTGTCGCAGAAGATCAACGTCGACGCCAAGGGCGAGATCCTCGAACTCAAGAACACCCTGAACACCATGGTCGACCAGCTGTCGTCCTTCGCCGACGAAGTCACCCGGGTCGCGCGGGAGGTCGGCAGCGAAGGGCGTCTCGGCGGACAGGCGACCGTGCCGGGCGTCGCGGGCACTTGGCGCGGGCTCACCGACTCGGTGAACCAGATGGCGGACAACCTGACCGACCAGGTCCGCAACATCGCCCAGGTCACCACCGCCGTCGCGAAGGGCGACCTGACGCAGAAGATCACGGTCGACGCGCGCGGCGAGATCCTCGAACTGAAGACGACCGTCAACACGATGGTCGACCAGCTCTCGTCGTTCGCCGACGAAGTCACGCGAGTGGCGCGCGAAGTCGGTACGGAAGGTCAGCTCGGAGGGCAGGCGCAGGTACCCGGGGTCGCCGGGACCTGGCGCGACCTCACCGGGTCGGTCAACTTCATGGCGAACAACCTCACCGCGCAGGTCCGGAACATCGCCCAGGTGGCGACGGCGGTGGCGAAGGGCGACCTGTCGCAGAAGATCGCCGTCGACGCCAAGGGCGAGATCCTCGAACTCAAGAACACGCTGAACACCATGGTGGATCAGCTGTCCTCGTTCGCCGACGAGGTCACCCGGGTCGCCCGCGAGGTCGGGAGCGACGGGCGGCTCGGCGGCCAGGCACAGGTGCCCGGTGTCGCCGGGACCTGGAAGGACCTGACCGACAACGTCAACTTCATGGCGAACAACCTGACCGACCAGGTGCGGAACATCGCCCAGGTCACCACGGCGGTGGCCAAGGGCGATCTGACGCAGAAGATCATCGTCGACGCGCGCGGCGAGATCCTGGAGCTCAAGAACACCGTCAACATCATGGTCGACCAGCTGTCCGCGTTCGCCGACGAAGTCACCCGCGTCTCCCGTGAGGTCGGCACCGAAGGCAAGCTCGGCGGCCAGGCGCAGGTGCGCGGCGTCGCCGGGACCTGGAAGGACCTCACCGACAACGTCAACGTCATGGCCGACAACCTCACCGATCAGGTGCGGAGCATCGCCACGGTGACGACGGCGGTGGCGAACGGCGACCTGTCGAAGAAGATCGCGATCGACGCCCAAGGCGAGGTCGCCGTCCTCGCCGAGACGATCAACAGCATGGTCGAGACGCTGCGCGCGTTCGCCGACGAGGTCACCCGGGTCGCGCGCGAGGTCGGTACCGAGGGCATCCTCGGCGGCCAGGCCCGCGTCCCGAACGTGGCGGGCACGTGGAAGGCCTTGACGGACAACGTGAACGTCATGGCCGACAACCTGACCGGCCAGGTCCGCAGCATCGCGACGGTGACCACCGCGGTGGCGCAGGGCGATCTGTCGAAGAAGATCGACATCGACGCGCGCGGCGAGATCCTCGAACTCAAGACGACCATCAACACGATGGTCGACCAGCTGTCATCGTTCGCCTCCGAAGTCACGCGTGTCGCGCGCGAGGTGGGCACGGATGGCACGCTCGGTGGGCAGGCGGAGGTGCCCGGTGTCGCCGGGACGTGGTCGCGGCTGACCGAAAGCGTGAACCAGCTGGCCGGGAACCTGACCACCCAGGTGCGGGCGATCGCGCAGGTGGCCACCGCGGTGACCGCGGGCGATCTGACCCGGCACATCACCGTCGACGCGTCCGGGGAGGTGGCCGAACTCAAGGACAACATCAACCAGATGATCGCGAACCTGAAGGAGACCACCCGCGCGAACCGCGAACAGGACTGGCTCAAGACCAACCTCGCCCGGCTGTCCGCGCTCATGCAGGGTCACCGCGATCTCGCGTCGGTGGCTTCCCTGATCCTGTCCGAGCTGACGCCGCTGGTGTCCGCGCAGCAGGGCGCGTTCTTCCTCGCGCGCGAAGACGAGCAAGAGGAAACGGTCCTGGAGAGCATCGCCACCTACGGGCTGGCGAAATCCCAAGCGGGCCTTCGGTTCTCCCCCGGCGAGTCGCTCATCGGGCAGGCCGCCGTCGACCGCCGCACGATTCTGGTCCACGAAGCGCCGCCGGAGTACGCGCTCATCTCGTCGGGACTGGGCTCGGCCGCGCCGGTGAACGTGATCGTGCTGCCGGTGCTGTTCCAGGGCGAGGTGCTCGGCGTGCTGGAACTGGCGACGATCAACGCCTTCAGCACCGTCCACATCGACCTGCTGGAGCAGCTGAAGGAGACCATCGCGGTCAACGTCAGCACCATCCAGTCGAACTCGCGCACCGAGGCGCTGCTGACCGAATCCCAGCGCCTGGCACAGGAACTGCGCGCGCGATCCGAGCAGTTGCAGGCGCAGCAACGGGAACTGCGCCGGTCGAACACGGATCTGGCGGAGAAGGCGGCGCTGCTGGCGCAGCAGAACCGCGACATCGAGGTCAAGAACAGCGAGATCGAGCAGGCGCGACAGGAACTCGAAGAGCGCGCCGGGCAGCTGACCATGGCGTCGCAGTACAAGTCCGAGTTCATGGCGAACATGTCGCACGAACTGCGGACGCCGCTCAACAGCGCGCTGATCCTCGCGAAACTGCTGTCGGAGAACCCGGACGGGAACCTGTCGGAGAAGCAGATCCAGTTCGCCCGGACGATCTACTCGGCGGGCAGCGACCTGCAACAGCTGATCAACGACATCCTCGACATGGCCAAGGTCGAAGCCGGGCATCTCGATCTGCAGATGTCCGACGTCACGCTGCCGGAAGTGGTCGAGTACGTCGAATCGATCTGCCGGCCGCTGACTTCGGACAAGGGCCTGGAATTCGCCGTCCTGATCGACCCGCCGGTGCCGTCGTCGATCCACACCGACGAACACCGCGTGCAGCAGGTGCTCCGGAACCTGCTGTCCAACGCGGCGAAGTTCACCGACGAGGGCGGCGTGCGCCTGCACATCCGGATGGCCGACCAGGGCGAGGTCGAAGCCGACTCGCTCCGCCAGGCCCCCGGCGTCCTCGCGTTCGCCGTCGAAGACACCGGAATCGGCATCGCGCCGGACAAACTCGCGATCATCTTCGACGCGTTCCGCCAGGCCGACGGCACCACCAGCCGCAAGTACGGCGGCACCGGGCTGGGCCTGTCGATCAGCCAGCAGCTGACGGAACTGCTCGGCGGCGAACTGCGGGTCCGCAGCGAACCCGGCAAGGGCAGCACGTTCACCCTGTACCTCCCGGTGAGCGCGTCGAACCTGATCGTCCCGACCACACAGGCGAGCGGCGTCCCGCTGATCATGGCCGTCCCGCAGGTGATCCCGGTGACCTCGTCGCTGCGGTTCCACGGCGAGAAGATCCTGATCGTCGACGACGACCTGCGCAACGTCTTCGCGCTGGCCGCCGTCCTGGAACGCAACGGCCTGGAAGTCATCTACGCGGAGACCGGCGTCGCGGGCATCCGGGCACTGGAACGGCACGAGGACACCGCGCTGGTGCTGATGGACGTGATGATGCCCGAACTGGACGGCAACGCCACGATCACCGCGATCCGCGCCGAAGCCGCGCACGAGGACCTGCCCGTGATCGCCGTCACCGCGAAGGCGACCGCGGAGGACAAGGCGCGGACCCTGGCCTCGGGAGCGGACGATTACGTCACCAAGCCTGTCGACACCGACCGGCTGCTGGACCTGATCGCGGCGCACCTGGAAGCGGATGCCGCCTCGAGCGGCCTCTCGCAGGCCATTGTCCCCGCGGACACTTCGGACTGAGGCCGCGGCGTCGGCCGGGGTGGTCGTGAGTGGCGATTCGGGTTAGAACCCGAATCGCCACTCACGACCACCCGGACACGAAAGAACCCGCAGGCCAGAGTGCCTGCGGGTCTCGTTCGAAGCGGTGGAGCGGGTGACGGGAATCGAACCCGCGTAGCTAGTTTGGAAGACTAGGGCTCTACCATTGAGCTACACCCGCATGCCCCCGGAGGACCCGGGTGCGAAAACAGCTTAGCGTGACCCGCTAGGCTGTGCGCACACCCCCCGGTGATCCAGTGGCCGGGGGGTGTGACCCGGGATGTGGCGCAGCTTGGTAGCGCATCCGCTTTGGGAGCGGAGGGTCGCAGGTTCAAATCCTGTCATCCCGACCATAGGTCTTCGACCTGCGAAGATACCCCTCTTTCGGACCAGAAGACGCGGTTCGGAAGCCAGCGCGGCGCTCGGCGACCCTCCGCTTTGAGGATTTCTCCATCAAGATGGGAAAGACCGAGCCGACCATGATCACGGTCGGCCACTGCACCCACGCAGGAGGAGAGCCCATGGAGATCCGCCCGGCCCGCGACACCGACGCCCCTACCGTGACCGCGCTGCTCACCGAGCTGGGCTACCCGGACAACAACGAGGCCGACGTGCGCCGCAGGCTCGAGCGCTGGGCCCGTCATCCCGAGGGCGCCGCGCTCGTCGCCGTGTCGGACGACGGCGTGATCGGCGTCGTCGCGGTGGTCGCGATCCCCCTTCTCGAGAAGGAAGGCTCCGGCGGCCGGATCGTGGCCCTGGTCGTGGACGAGACCCAGCGCGGCACGGGGGTCGGCCGCGAGCTGGTCGCCGCGGCCGAAGCGGAGGCGCAGCGCTGGGGCTGCAACTTCATGGAGGTCACCAGTTCCCGCCACCGGACCGGCGCGCACGCCTTCTACCGGGCGCGCGGCTACGAGGACCGTTGCGAAAAGAGTGCCAGGTTCGTGCGCCAGTTGACCGTCTGACCAGCTCCCGGATGCTGAGAGCCCTAGGCCCCTCGGCACCCGCTTGCGAACATCGGCACCGTGACCGGCAGGCGGAGCGCCAGTGCCAGCGCGGTGCTCCGCGTGGTGCTGGACGAAGGGGCGATAGCGCGCAGCACCATCGCGCGCCGCACCGGGCTGTCCGCGGCGGCCGTCACGGGGCATGTGGCGGAGCTGATGCGCCGGGGGTTTCTCATCGAGCTGCCCGAGGTCGCCGGCGCGGTCGGCAGGCCGCATGTGCCACTGGAGCTCGACACCGAGCGGTTCGTGGTGGGCGGCGCGCATATCGCGGTCGACCATCTCACCGTCGGGTTGCTGGACCTGCGCGGGAAAGTGCTGGCCCAGCAGGAGGCCCCGCATCACGGCGCCGAGCCCGCCGTCCAGGTCGCGCAGATCGCGGAGTTGCTCGACGACCTCCTCATCGGACACGCGCCGGAGCGGACGCCGCTCGGGCTGGGGGTGGCGACCGGTGGGTGGGTCGACGAGGCCTCGGGGACGGTGGTGGAGCACGGTTTACTCGGCTGGCACGGGGTTCCGTTGCGCGAGCTGCTCACGGAGGTCACCGGTCTCGACGTCCGGGTCGACGGGCATTCGCGGGCGCTCATCCACGCCGAACGCCTGCTGGGGCAGCCGAGAGCGCGCAGCAGTGTCGTGCAGTTGTTCACCGGCAACGTGGTCGACGCCGCCTTCGCCACCGGCGACACCGTCCATCATGGTCCTCGCTCGGCCGCGGGCGCCGTCGCGCATCTGCGGGTCGACGACAGTGAAGAACCCTGTCGCTGCGGGCGTTCCGGTTGTCTCGAAGCCACGGTGTCCGAGCGGACTGTCGCCCGTAAAGCCGTTGAAGCACAAATCATCGAAGAACCGAATTTCACCGACGTGCTCCATTTGGCGGCAACGGGAAATTCGGGCGCCATCGCCATTTTCCACGAGCGTGCGCGAATAATCGGACAGGCCGCCGCCTTGCTCTTCGACGTCCTCAATCCGGAAATCCTCATCGTTCTCGATCAGAGTGTACGCGACGTCGAAGGCTGCCTTTCCACGATCCGGGACGAGGTCTCCCAGCGATCCTGGATCTGCCAGGACGCGGCGAAAAATGTTGTGGCGTCGAGCTTTCCGGGTACCGAGCTGGCTACGGCCGGTGGCGCCGTCATGCTGAACGTCCTCTACGAAGATCCGCTTTTCACGAAGCTCGCCAACGCCTCTTGAGTCGGGGTTACTTCATTTAATCGCAAAATTGACGCTCTCCGCCGGGCCTGCGAAGAATCTCCTTCAACGACGCGAACCCGAACGAAAGAGCCCACCGTGAAGAAACCAGTGCCCTTACTCGCCGCGGCCGCCGTGCTTCTCGCCGGGGTGGCGCTGTCGGGCTGCGGCGCGTCCGCGAGCCCGGCGAGTGTCGCCGGACAGCCGGAGAAGCTCGAACTCCGTTACCAGGGATCGGCGAACAACGTCACGTTCCCCGAACTCGCCGAAGACCTCGGCTACTTCGGCCCGGTCAAGCTCAAGTGGGTCGGGAACACGATCAGCGGACCGCAGGACATCCAGTCCGCCGCGACCGATCAGACCGATTTCGGCGGTGCCTTCACCGGCGCCGTCGCCAAACTCGTCGACGCCGGCGCCCCGATCAAGGCCGTCGTCAACTACTACGGCTCCGACGAGAAGACCTTCTTGGGCTTCTACGTCAAGGAAGACAGCCCGATCCGCAACCCTCGCGACCTCATCGGCAAGAAGGTCGGCGTCAACACCGTCGGCGCGAACCTGGAGGCCGCCCTCGACACCTGGCTCAAGCGCCAGGGCCTCTCCGACGCCGAGATCGACCAGGTGCAACTGGTCGTCCTGCCGCCGATCAACACCGAACAGGCCCTGCGCAACGGCCAGATCGACGTCGCGGCGCTCAACGGCGTGCTGCAGGACCGCGCGACCGCCGTCGGCGGCCTGCGGCCCATCGTGAAGGACGTCGAGGCGTTCGGTCCCTACAACGGCGGGCCGTACGTGCTGCGGACCGACTTCATCAAGAAGTACCCGGAGACCACGAAGACCTTCGTCACCGGTGTCGCCAAGGCGATCGAATGGGCGCGCACCACGCCTCGCGACGAGGTGATCGCCCGGTTCACCAAGATCATCCAGAACCGCGGCCGCAACGAGAACACCGAAACGCTCAAGTACTGGAAGAGCACCGGCGTCACCAAGGGCGGGCTGATCTCCGACAACGACTACACGCTCTGGACGGACTGGCTCAAGCAGTCCGGGTTCATCAAGAACGACCAGGTAGACCTGAAGAAGCTCTACACCAACGAATTCAACCCCTTCCGCGAAGGCGGTGGCGCATGACCGCCAAGATCAGCCTCCGCTCGGTCACCAAGACCTTCGGCGCGCTGACCGCGCTGGACAACGTCTCCCTCGACATCGAGGACGGCACGTTCCTGTCGCTCGTCGGGCCGAGCGGGTCCGGCAAATCGACCCTGCTCGACCTGCTCGGCGGCCTCGCGAAGCCGAGCTCCGGCGAGGTCCTGATCGACGGGAAGCCCATCACCGGACCGGGTCTGGACCGCGGGGTCGTGTTCCAGCAGTACGCCCTGTTCCCCTGGCGCACCGCACGCGCCAACGTCGAATTCGGCCTCGAAGGCGGCACGCTCACCAAACGGCAGCGTGCCGAGCGGGCACGCGAATTCCTCGACCTGGTCGGGCTTTCCGGCTTCGAGGACCATCTCCCCCACCAGCTTTCCGGCGGGATGAAGCAACGGGTCGCGATCGCGAGAAGCCTCGCCTACGACCCCGACGTGCTGCTGATGGACGAGCCGTTCGCCGCGCTGGACTCGCAGACCCGCGAGTTGCTGCAGGAGGAACTGCGGCGGATCTGGGGCCGCACGGGCAAGACCATCGTGTTCATCACCCACAGCATCGAGGAAGCCGTCTATTTAGGACAGAGGGTCGCGGTGCTCACCTCGCGGCCGGGCAGGCTCAAGGACGTCGTCGACATCGACCTCGGCGACCGCTCGAACGACGACCTGCGGTCAGCTCCCGCGTTCGTGGCCCATCGCCATCAGCTGTGGGAACTCCTGCACGACGAGATCCGGAGGGCCGCGTGACCACCACCCTCGAAGCACCCACCGTCCACACCGGACCGAAGGTCGCCGAGCAACCTCGCAAGAAGAAGAACCGGCTGAGCAAGGCCTTCCGCAGTTCGGCGGCGATCCTGCTCTTCCTCGCCGTCTGGGAACTCGCTCCCCGCTTCGTCCTCGACGAAGGCACGCGGACCTTCCTTCCGCCGCTGTCGGAAGATCTCGTCGCGCTCTGGGAGCTGGTCCTCAACGGGCAGCTGGCCGACCATCTGCTGGCGAGCCTCGGCCGGTCCGCCGCCGGGTTCGTGATCGCGGTGGGCGTCTCGGTCCCGCTCGGGCTGCTGATCGCCTGGTACCGACCGCTCGCGGAATTCCTGAACCCGTTGCTGGAACTGGCCCGCAACACCGCCGCGCTGGCCCTGCTGCCGGTGTTCACGCTCCTGCTCGGCATCGGCGAGGTGTCCAAGATCGCGCTGATCGTCTACGCCTGCGTCTGGCCGGTGCTGCTCAACACGATCGCCGGGGTGAACACCGTGGATCCCTTGCTGGTCAAGGCCGCGCGTTCGCTCGGGCTGTCGAGTCCGAGCCTGTTCCGGAAGGTGATCCTGCCGTCGGCGGTGCCGACGATCTTCACCGGCATCCGGATGGCGGCGGCGTACTCGATCCTCATCCTGATCGCCGCCGAAATGGTCGGTGCCAAGGCCGGGCTCGGCTATCTGATCAACAACTCCCAGGTCAACTTCCAGATCCAGCAGATGTACGCCGCGATCATCACGGTGTCGGTGCTGGGCCTGGCCATCAACGCGGGCTTCGTCGCACTGGAGCGGCGATTCTCCACCTGGCGTGTCAAGGAGAAGGCATGACCTCGCAGAAACACCTGCACCTCAACGCGTTCGTGATGCCGAACGGCCATCACGAGGCCGCCTGGCGGCATCCGAGCACGGATCCGCGCCGGGCCGCGACGTTGAAGCACTATGTCGACATCGCCCGCACGGCGGAGCGCGGCAAGCTGGATTCGCTGTTCCTCGCCGACGGCGTCGCCTTGTGGGGCAACGTCCGCTACAACTCGCACACCCTGTTCGAGCCGCTGACACTGCTTTCGGCGCTGGCCGGGGCCACCGAGCACATCGGCCTCATCGCCACCGCGTCGACGACCTACAACGAGCCGTACCACCTGGCGCGGAAGTTCGCGTCGCTCGATCACCTCAGCGGCGGGCGCGCGGGCTGGAACATCGTGACGTCGGCGGGTGAGGACGAGGCCCGCAACTTCAACCGCGACGCCCGGCCGGCGCACGCGCTGCGCTACGAACGCGCCACCGAATTCGTCGAGGTGGCCAGGAAACTCTGGGACAGCTGGGACGACGACGCGGCCAGGATCGACAAGGAGACCGGGGTCTACGCCGACACCGACCTCATCCACCCGATCGACCACAACGGCCCGCATTTCCAGGTACGCGGCCCGCTGAACATCCCCCGGCCGGTGCAGGGACACCCGTTGCTGGTCCAAGCCGGTTCGTCCGAGACGGGCAAGGAGTACGCGGCCCGGTTCGCCGAGGCGGTGTTCACCGCGCAGCAGACGTTCGCCGAGGGCAAGGCCTTCTACGACGACGTCAAAGGCAGGCTCGCCAAGTACGGGCGGTCGCCGGAAGAGATCAAGATCCTGCCGGGGATCAGCCCGATCCTGGGCCGCACCGAGGCCGAGGCGAAGCAACGCGAGGCCGAACTCAACGCCCTCATCACGCCCGCGTATGGCGTGCGGCAGCTGTCGAACATGCTCGACCACGACCTCACGCCGTATCCGCTCGACGGTCCGCTGCCCGACGTCGGCACCTTCACCGAAGGCGCGCAGAGCCGGTTCGAGCTGGTCACCGGCCTGGCGAGGCGCGAGAACCTGACCATCCGCCAGCTGATCGAGCGACTGGCGGGCGGCCGAGGACACCGCGTCTTCGCGGGGACCGCCACGCAGGTCGCCGACCAGCTGGAGCACTGGTTCACCGAAGGCGCCGCGGACGGCTTCAACGTCATGCCGCCCACGCTGCCCGGCGGCCTCGAGGACTTCGTCGACCTCGTCGTCCCGGAACTCCAGCGGCGCGGGCTGTTCCGCACCGAGTACACCGCCACGACCCTGCGCGGCCACTACGGCCTCGCCCGCCCTGTCAACCGAATCCCAGTGAAGGAGCACGCCGCATGACCGCCCTCAACACCCAGGTCGAGGTCCGCAAGATCACCGGAAGGATCGGCGCGCAGGTCATCGGCGTCGATCCGGCCAAGGAACTCGACGCCGCGACCATCGCGTTCGTGACCGACGCCCTGCACGAGCACAAGGCGCTCGTGTTCCGCGACGTCGACCTCGACGACGCGGGCCAGCAGCGGTTCGCCGAGCACTTCGGAGAGCTGACGAAGGCGCACCCGACCGTCCCGTCGGTCGAGGGCGAGCCCGCCATCCTGCCGGTCGACAGCGAGCAGGGTCGCGCGAACCAGTGGCACACCGACGTCACCTTCGTGCACAACCCGCCGAAGGCCAGCACGCTGCGCAGCCTGGTCGTGCCGCCCTACGGCGGCGAGACACTGATCGCCAACTCGGCCGCCGCCTACCGTGACCTGCCGGAGCCGCTGCGGGCGTTCGCGGACACGCTGCGCGCCGAGCACACCAACGACTACGACTACGCGAAGCCGCCCGAGACCCTCGACGAGGCGGAGCAGGAACGACGCAAGGTCTTCGTCTCGCAGAAGTTCCGCACCGTGCACCCGGTGGTGCGGGTCCACCCGGTGACCGGCGAACGCGGGCTGTACATCGGCGGGTTCGCGCAGCGGATCATCGGGCTGTCCAAGGGAGAGTCGCGCGACATCCTGCGCCTGCTGCAGTCCTATGTGACGCGGCCGGAGAACGTCGTGCGGGTGAGCTGGGAGCCGAACCAGCTGGTCCTGTTCGACAACCGCATCACCCAGCACTACGCCGTCGACAACTACGACGACCTGCCCCGCCGCCTGAACCGGGTGACCGTGGCGGGCGACGTCCCGGTGGGCATCGACGGAGTGCCCAGCGAATCCCTCGAAGGCGACGCTTCGCACTACTCCCCCGTCGCCTGACGTCCCGAATGGGGTAAGACTGGCGTCGTGAAGGACGATCGCCGGATCGAAGCGCTCCTGAGGGAGCTGGCCCCGCAGGTGATCGGGCTGCTGGTGCGCAAGCACGGGCAGTTCGACGCCTGCGAGGACGCCGTCCAGGAAGCCCTGCTCTCGGCCGCGCAACAGTGGCCGGAGCAGGGCGTCCCGGACAGCCCGAAATCCTGGCTCGCGACAGTGGCGTCACGGCGGCTGGTGGACGAGTGGCGCAGCGAGAGCGCGCGACGCCGTCGCGAAGAGAACGACGCGCTGATGGACCCGAGTGAACCATCCACTGTGTCCTCATCGGACGACACGCTCACCGTGCTTTTCCTGTGCTGTCACCCTTCCCTGTCCGCGCCGTCGCAGCTCGCGCTCACCCTGCGCGCCGTCGGCGGCCTGACCACGGGAGAGATCGCGAACGCGTTCCTGGTGCCGGAATCGACGCTGGCCCAGCGCATCAGCCGCGCGAAACAGACCATCAAGAAGGCGGGCGCGGAGTTCGTCCTGCCGCCTCCCGCCGAACTCGCCGAACGGCTCCGCGTCGTCCTGCAGGTGCTGTACCTGATCTTCAACGAGGGCTACACGACCAGCGGCGGACCCGACCTGCAGCGTGCCGACCTGACCGTCGAGGCGATCCGGCTGACCCGGCTGCTCCGGCGGCTCATGGCAGGCGAGGACGAGGTCACCGGCCTGCTCGCGCTCATGCTGCTGACCGACGCCCGCCGCGCCGCCCGCGCCGTCGGCGACGGTTCGCTCGTCCCGCTCGCCGAGCAGGACCGCTCGCGCTGGGACACGGAGATGATCGCCGAGGGGGTCTCGCTGGTGAGCGAGGCCCTCGAAGCCGGACCCGTGGGGCCGTACCAGGTGCAGGCCGCGATCGCCGCCGTCCACGACGAGGCGGCGACCGTGGCGGACACCGACTGGCACCAGATCCTCGCGCTGTACGACGTCCTCGAGAAGGTCTCGCCCGGCCCGGTCGTCACGCTCAACCGCGCCGTCGCGGTCGCCGAGGTCAACGGCCCGGAAGCGGGTCTGGAACTGCTCGCCACCCTCGACGACGACAGCCGGATGAGCCAGACCCACCGGCTCGATTCCGTCCGAGGGCATCTGCTGGAACTGGCCGGGGACACCGGCGCCGCGCGTGAGGCGTACCTGCGGGCCGCGGGGCAAACCTCGAGCGAGCCCGAAAAGCAGTACCTGACCCGGCGCGCGGAGCGGCTCTAGTCTTCGACCTTCTTGGCGGTCGCCATGGCGCGCTCGGTTTCCCAGTACGCCCGCATCGACACGATCAGCCCGTCCTCGCGGACCCGGTAGACGAACACGCCGTCGGTGTCGACGCGATAGCCGCCGGGCAGGTACGTCGTGATCGTGCCGACGTTCGCGACCTCGTCACCGGCCGCGTGGGAATCGCGGATGGTGAACTGGAAACGTTCGACGTTCCCGATCGTCTTGTCCCAGAAGGCGCTGATCCCGTCCTGGCCATGGTGTCCCTTGCCCTCTTCGTCGAACATCGACGGGCCGACGGGGTCTTCGACGACGGCGTCCCCGGCGAAGAGTTCGAGCCACGCCGCCTTGTCGCCGGCGGTGACGGCGGTCATCGAGCGAAAAGCGGCCTCGCGCGCGGGCGGCTGTGTGGCGGCCGGATCCCAGCAGACGTCGACACCCATGGCTCAGTCTCCGATCTTCGCGATGATCTCGTCGCCGAACTTCTTGATGGAATCGAGCTTCGAGCCGACTTCGGCGTCGAAACCGAGGCCGTCGAACACCCACGGCATGGTGATGATGTCGGTGACGCCGATCTCGCCCTGTTCGCGATAGCCGTCGAGACCGAACTTGTCGATGCAGACGGCCTGGTACTCGAACGGGTCATCGGCGCGGCCTTGCTCGGCCAGCAGCCCGCGCAGCTTGACGATCGTTTCGCGGAGGTCGTCGAATTTCATCATCGCCGACGACCAGCCGTCGGCGACGCGCGCGGCCCGGCGCAACGCGACATCGGTGTGGCCGCCGATGTAGAACGGCACGCGTGACGGCGGTGTCGGGCTCATACGGAGCTTGTCGAAGTCGAAGAATTCGCCGTGGAATTCGACCATCCCGCCGTCGAGGATCAGCCGCAGCACTTCGATGGCCTCGTCCACGCGTTTACCGCGCTTCTCATACGGCGCGCCACACCAGCGGAACTCCTCCGGCGACCAGCCGACACCGAGCCCGAGACCGAAGCGGCCGCCGGTCAGCGCCGCGACCGAGTTGACCTGGCGGGCGAGCAGGACCGGGTTGCGGGAGCCGAGTTTCAGCACGGAGGTGTAGAACGTGAGCCGCTCGGTGACCGCGCCCATCGACGCGGCCGCGACCAGCGGATCGGCCCAGGGCGTCTCCTCGGTCCAGAACCGGCTGCCGTCCGGTGTGTACGGATAGTCGGCCGAGACCGTTTCGGAGTAGAACAGGGAATCCGGGAGCGCGATCGAGGAGAACCCCGCCTCTTCGGCGGCGCGGGCGAGCTCGCCCAGCTGATCGAGCGGATTCATCGCGATCGACAGGGTGAACTTCATGGGGCCGAACTATAACGTGTTCTAGTTTGCCCCGCCAGTGGTCGCGGTGACCGGGAGCACTGGCGGGAACCCCCGGCGCGGCGGCCGCGTTGATCCGGCTAAAGGCCGAACGATTCCTGGAGTTGAACCCATGGGTACCGCGATCTTCCTGATCGTGCTCCTCGTCGTGGTGGTCGGCGGCGGCATCTACTTCGCGAAATCCCAGGCGGCGGCCAAGAAGCGCCAGCTGGACGACGCGAAGGCCGACGCACGGCGCCTCGTCGAGCGGCTCGGCGGTCAGGTCATGAACATCACCGGCACGGACACCGCCTCCCAGCAGGCGATGGCGGACGCGTCCGAGCGCTTCACCGCGGCGGGCTCCCAGATGGAGCAGGCGCAGACCGTCGAGCAAGCCCGGCTGGTGCGCGAGACGGCCATCGAGGGTCTCTACTACGTCCGCGCCGCCCGGCTCGCGATGGGCATGGACCCCGGTCCGGAACTGCCCGGCAGCGAAGAGCGCGACCGCGCGGGCAAGGTCACCGAACACCGCTCCGTCGACGTCGAGGGCGAGCACTACGAGGCTTCGCCGGACCCGAGCCAGCGGACGCCGCACTACTACCCCGGTGGACGCGTGGCGGGCCGTCCGGTGCCGCAGGGCTGGTACAGCGAGCCGTGGTGGAAGCCCGCGCTCGTCGCCGGTGCCTGGGGTCTCGGTTCGATGCTGCTGTTCAGCGCGATGTTCTCCGGAATGGCGGGGATCGCGAGCGCGTCGGCCTGGGAATCCGGTTACGACGCGGGCCAGGAGGACGCCGGAGCCGCCGATGGCGGCGGTGACGCGGGCGGCGACGCCGGAGGCGACACGGGCGGGGACGCCGGTGGGTTCGACGGCGGCGGCTTCGATGGTGGCGGCTTCGATGGTGGCGGTTTCGATGGTGGCGGTTTCGACTTCTAGCCGCGAGTCGGTCCCTCAAGCGCTATGAAAGGCCCGTTACTTGCAAATTTTGCAAGTAACGGGCCTTTCATAGCGTCCGGGACCGAGGTCGGGCAGGGCGGGCGGAGGTCAGGCGGGTTGGCAGGTCGGGCACCAAAAGAGGTTCCGTGCCGCGAGATCGCTCCGCAGCACGGGCGTCCCGCAGACGAGACAGGGCATCCCCTCGCGCCGGTAGACGTAGACCTCGCCCCCGTGCCGGTCCTGCCGCGGCGCGCGGCCGGTCGCCTCGGGCAGGTGTTCCGGCGCGACCGTGTCGATCCGTCCCACCCGGACACCGTGCCGCATGAGCGTCACGAGATCCGCCCACATGTCGTCCCACAGCGCGCGATCGAGCGCGCGGCCGGGAACGAGCGGGGCGACACCGTGCCGGAAGAGCACCTCGGCGCGGTACACGTTGCCGACGCCCGCGAGCACCGACTGGTCCATCAGCAGCGCCGCGATCGACGTCTTCGACCGGGTGATCCGGTCCCACGCCTTGTCCGGCTTCGCGTCACGGCGCAGCGGATCCGGGCCCAGCCGCGCCTTGATCGCGTCGACACGGGGCGCGTCGAGCAGTTCGCACTGGTTCGGGCCGCGCAGGTCGGCGGAATGCGTCGGGCCGACGAGCCGCATCCGCACCTGCCCGATCGGTTCGCCCACCGGCAACGGCTCGTCGGAGAACGTGCCGTAGAGGCCGAGGTGGACGTGCACCGTCCCGTGTGGACCGTAGTCGTGGAACAGATGCTTCCCGTACGCCTCGGCCTTCACCAGCACCCGGCCGTCCAAACGGGACGCTTCGGCGGCGAACCGTCCCTGCGGACTGCTCACCTCGACCGGGTGACCGGCGAAACGGCGTTTGTGCAGACGTGCCAGGCGATGGAGCGTATGCCCCTCGGGCATGTCAGTGCTCGGGCAGCGGCGGCGGCCAGCCGGTGTTCTCGTAGTCCAGGATCTGCTGGACGCGACGGCCGTGGCGCTCGTCCGGGCTCGGCGGGGTCGCGAGGAACGCCTCGACGATCTCGGTGGCCTCTTCGGTGGTGTGCATCCGCGCGCCGACGCCGATCAGCTGGGCGTGGTTGTGTTCGCGGGTGAGCTTCGCGGTCTCGACGCTCCAAGCGAGGCCGGCGCGAGCGCCCTTCACCTTGTTGGCCGCGATCTGCTCGCCGTTGCCGGAGCCGCCGACGACGATGCCGAGGCTGCCCTCGTCCGCGACGACCCGGCGGGCCGCCTCGATGCAGAAGGCCGGGTAGTCGTCGGCCGCGTCGTAGACGAAGGGACCGACGTCCTCGACGTCGTGGCCCTGCTCCTTGAGGTGGGCCACGAGGTGGTTCTTCAGTTCGAAACCGGCATGGTCAGAGCCAAGGTAAACACGCACAGCGCGGAGTCTGCCATCACGTTCCGGCGCGGGCATGCTGTGGGGGTGGACATCTGGGGCCAGACCGAAGCGGACATCAGACTCGAATGGGGACCCGAAGGCGTCGGCGTCCTCGGCGGCGCGTGCGCGGTCCTGATCATCGTCGACGTACTTTCCTTCTGCACCACCACGGATCTCGTCCTCGGCAACGGAGGACGCGTGCTGCCGGTCCGCTGGCGCGATCACCGGGGCGAGGATGCCGCGAAAGAGCGAGGCGCCATCCTCGCGGGTGAAGGCGACTGGACTTTGCGACCTTCGTCTGTGACGGAAATCCCTTCCGGCACCCTCCTCGCGCTCCCCTCCCCCAACGGCGCCACGCTCTGCGACGCCGCCGCCACGACCGGTGCCGAAGTCCTCGCGGGCTGCCTTCGCGGCGCCACCGCGGTGCGGGCGCGATCATCGCCGCGGCCGGGCACGCGAACAACGTGACCCTCGCCGCCCGGCTCGACACAAGCAGCACGGTTCCGGTGCTGCGCAACGGAATTCTGGAGGACCTGTGACTTGGCTCGAACTCGCGGACGGCGTGTACGCCCGGCGTTACGAGGAGCTGGACCTGACCGTCGGCCTGGTCGTGGGCAGTGACCACTGCCTGGTCGTCGACGTCCGCGGAGACGTCGAACAGGGCGCCGAACTCGCCGCGGCGGTCCGGGAGATCACGCCGCTGCCGTGGTCGGTCGTCTACACCCACGCGCATTTCGACCACGCCTTCGGCACCACGCCGTTCCTGCCGTGCGACATCTGGGCGCACGAAGGCTGCCGGACCGAGCTGACCACCTACGGCGAAGGCGCGCGGCGTAAGTGGATACAGCACTACCTCGGGGAAAACCGCCCGGAGATGGCGGAGGCGCTGGAGCGCACCGTGATCACCCTGCCGGACAAGCCGGTCTCCGACACCGCCGAGATCGACCTCGGCGGCCGCAGGGTCGTGTTGCGGTTCCTCGGCCGGGCCCACACCGATCACGACCTGTTCGTCCACGTGCCCGACGCAGGAGTCATATACGCAGGTGACGCCGTCGAGAACGCCGAAGCGGGCTTCAGCGCCTTCTCGTTCAACGAGGACAGCTCACTCGTGGAGTGGACCGGGGTGATGGGCGCGATCCTCGAACTGGAGCCGAAGATCATCGTCGCCGGGCACGGGGCGCCGGTCGACACCGCCTTCATCGAGAAGCACCGCGAAGGGCTGCGTGAGCTCACCGCGCTCAAAACCGCGATCGCGGCAGGAGACCTCACGACGGACGAAGCCGTCGCGAGGTCCCCCTACCCCGACGATGTCACCAGAGCGGCACTCTCGACGGCCTAGTCGAAGTTCAGGTCCCCGGACCGGGTGCGCTTCAGCTCGAAGAAGTCCGGGTAGCTCGCCAGCGCGCGGGCGCCGTCGAAGACCTTGACGGCGTCCTCGCCGCGCGGGATCGAGCTGAGCACCGGGCCGAAGAAGGCGACCCCGTCGATGTGGATGGTCGGCGTGCCGACGTCCATTCCGACCGGATTCATACCTTCGTAGTGACTCTTTTTCAGCGCTTCGTCGTACTCGGTCGACTCGGCGGCCTCGGCCAGCTCCGCCGGCGCGCCGATGGCCTCGAGGGTCTCCTTGATGACCTTCGGGATGTCCTTGTCGCCCTGATTGTGATGGCGCGTGCCGAACTCCGTGTAGAAGTCGCGCAGGGCCTCCTCGCCGTTCTTCTGCGCCAGTGCGGTCGCGACGCGGACCGGGCCCCAGCCGCGGTCCAGCAGCTCCTTGTACTGCTCAGGCAGGTCCTCGCGGCCGCTGTTGAGCTCGGACAGGCTCATGATCCGGAACCTCAGGTCGAGGTCGCGGTGCTTCTCCACCTCGAGGATCCAGCGCGAGCTGATCCAGGCGAAGGGACAGATCGGATCGAAGTAGAAGTCGACCTTGGTCGTCTCGGACGGGGCGGTCATCAGGTTCTCCCAGTGCCATCGTCTTGGGTGGGCCGGTACACGCAGGGTGCTACACAGCGAGCCAACATCGCGGCCGTCGGCGTTGTTCCCGTCGTCAGCACCGGCCTGGACATGATTGGATGCCTGTAGTTGGAAACCAAAACCGATACCGATGACCAGAGGTGCCAGTGCCCGCCCCCAACCTGACCCGAGACCAAGCCAAGCTGCGCGCGGATCTGCTCGACGTCGAGTCCTACGACATCGAGCTGGATCTGACCGACGGCCGCGGCGGTCCCGGTGAGAAGACCTTCACGTCGAAGACGACGATCAAGTTCGCGAGCGCCAGAAGCGGCGAAGCGTCATGGATCGACATCGTCGCCGAGGGGATCGAGTCGGCCGTCCTCAACGGGACGGAGCTCGACGTCAGCGGGTACGTCGAGGACAAGGGCGTCGAACTGCCCGGACTCGGCGAGTCGAACGAGCTCGTCGTGGACGCGGTCTGCCGGTACATGAACACCGGCGAAGGCCTGCACCGGTTCGTCGACCCGGTCGACGACGGCGTCTACCTCTACACGCAGTTCGAGACCGCCGACGCCAAGCGCATGTTCGCCTGCTTCGACCAGCCCGACCTCAAGTCGGTCTACCGGCTCACCGTGCTCGCGCCGAAGGACTGGAAGGTCATTTCGAACGCGCTGGTCGAGTCGGCCGAGGAGACCCCGGAAGGAGCCGTCCGGACCGTCTTCGCCGTGTCCGAGCGGATCTCGACCTACCTGGTCGCGCTGATCGCGGGCCCGTACAGCGTGTGGCACGACGAATACTCCGACGAGCACCGCACGATCCCGCTCGGCATCTACTGCCGCTCCTCGCTCGCCGAGCACATGGACGCGGACAGGCTGTTCACCGAGACCAAGCAGGGTTTCGCCTTCTACCACGAGAAGTTCGCCACCCCGTACCCGTTCTCCAAGTACGACCAGCTGTTCGTGCCGGAGTTCAACGCGGGCGCGATGGAGAACGCCGGCGCGGTCACCTTCCTGGAGGACTACGTCTTCCGGAGCCGCGTCACGCGCTACTACTACGAGCGCCGCGCCGAGACGCTGCTGCACGAGATGGCGCACATGTGGTTCGGCGACCTGGTCACCATGCGCTGGTGGGACGACCTGTGGCTGAACGAGTCGTTCGCGACCTTCGCGAGCGTGCTGGCCCAGGCCGAGGCGACCGAGTACAAGAACGCTTGGACCAGCTTCGCGAACATCGAGAAGTCGTGGGCGTACCGGCAGGACCAGCTGCCCTCGACGCACCCGATCGCGGCGGACATCGTCGACCTGCACGCGGTCGAGGTGAACTTCGACGGGATCACCTACGCCAAGGGCGCGAGCGTCCTCAAGCAGCTCGTCGCCTACGTCGGGCTCGACCACTTCCTCGAAGGCCTGAAGGTCTACTTCGGCAAGCACGCCTGGGGCAACGCGACCCTGGCGGATCTGCTGGGCGCGCTGGAAGAGGCCTCCGGCCGCGACCTGTCGTGGTGGAGCGCGCAGTGGCTGGAGACCACCGGCCTCAACTCGCTCAGCCCGCGCTACGAGGTCGGCGCCGACGGGAAGTACACCGCCTTCGCCGTCACCCAGACCGGCGCCAAGCCGGGTGCCGGTGAACTGCGCGCGCACCGCGTCGCGGTCGGGGTCTACGACGAGGACGAGAACGGCAAGATCGTCCGCAAGCACCGCGTCGAACTCGACATCGACGGCGAACGCACCGAGGTGCCGGACCTGGTCGGCCTCCCGGCCGGCAAGCTCGTGCTGGTCAACGACGACGACCTGACCTACTGCACGATGCGGCTCGACCCGGCGTCGCTGACCACGCTGATCGACCGCATCGCCGACATCACCGATCCGCTGCCCCGCACGCTGTGCTGGTCGGCGGCGTGGGAGATGACGCGCGAGGCCGAACTCAAGGCCCGCGACTTCGTCACGCTGGTGCAGCGCGGCGTGCACACCGAGACCGAGGTCGGTGTGGTGCAGCGGCTGCTGCTGCAGGCGCAGACGGCGCTGAACTCGTACGCGAACACCACGTGGGCGGCGGACAAGGGCTGGCCGGAGTTCAGCTCGCGGCTGCTGGAGCTGGCGCAGGGCGCCGAGGCCGGTTCGGACCACCAGCTCGCCTTCGTGAACTCGCTCGCCGGTTCGGTGCTCGACGACAAGACGCTGCAGATCATCTCCGGCTGGCTCGACGGCACGGCACCCCTGGAGGGCCTGACCGTCGACACCGACCTGCGCTGGCGGCTGCTGCACGCGCTGGTCGCGCACGGCAAGGCGGAGAACCCGGAGATCGACGCGGAACTCGCCAAGGACGACACCGCCGCCGGGCGGCGTCAGGCGGAGCGCTCGCGGGCGCTGCGGCCGACCGACGAGGCGAAGGCCGACGCGTGGCAGCGGGCGGTGTACGACGACGAGCTGCCCAACGCGGTCAGCGACTCGCTCATCACCGGCTTCTCCCACCCCGGCCAGAAGCACCTGCTCGGCGACTACGTGACGCGCTACTTCGACGTCATCGACGAGGTGTGGCAGCGGCGCTCCAGCGAGCGCGCGCAGCCGACCGTGGTCGGGCTGTTCCCGTCGTGGGCGGTCGTGGCGTCGACCGTGGAGGCGTCGGACGCGTGGCTGGCCGGGGAAGACCACCCCGCCGCGCTGCGCCGTCTCGTGTCGGAAGGCCGGGCCGGGATCGTGCGGGCGCTGGCCGCCCGTGAGTTCGACTCGCAGGCCGGGCTCTAGGTCCCGTAAACGCAATGAAGGGGACTTTCATCGCAAATTTTGCGATGAAAGTCCCCTTCATTGCACTCGAAAGTGCTTGAGGGTACTTAGTGCTGCGGAGCGCCGGCCTGGTCGCTCAGCATGCGGAGAGCGTTCACGAGCCCGCCGACGAGGTCGCCTTCCTTGAAGGAGGCCACCATGCTGGCCACGGCGAGCTTCGCACCGCGGTCGGGCAGGCGGTGCTTGGCCTGCGAGCCCGTCACGATCTCGATGGCCCGCTGCCCGGGCGACACGGCGAGGAACACGCCGTCGGCCGGGTTGTCGGTCGTGGCGAGCAGACCCTCGGCCGCGACGCGGGTGTCCTCGCCGAGGTCGCCGAGGTACACGCTGAAGTCCAGGCCGGTCTCGCGGCTGGCCAGGGTCAGCGCCTCGTCCAGCCGGGCAAGCTGCTGGGTGGTGAATGGGCTGATCGGCCCAGCCGGTTCGTACATCTTGGCGGCGGAGATCCGGCCGCTGGAGGTAACGACGGCGCCGTAACCGGGCGCTTCGTCAACAGCAGTGGACGAATGGGTCAGTTCACCAGTTGCCACGAGCGCCTCCCGTCACCGAAGTCGTGTTCGCCGCGCCGACGGCGGTCGCGCCGCCCGTGTTCGCGTGCGAATGCCTGGCGCCGACACCGTCGGGGTTGGCGCTCCACCACATGGCCGGGTACTCCCACGGCTGCCCCGGCCGGTACCGGGCGACGCCCGCGCCCTTCGACCGCAGCGTGGCCACTCCGCAAAGTGCGTAGATGGCCAAGGGGATCACCGCGAAGACCAGGATCGTCTCGACAAGGTTCACGCGCGTGAGCGTATCCGACGGGGGTCGGGAACGCCGGGCCGCACCCGGTACGCACCCGCGCGGACGTGCTCCGCGACAAGGACCGCTCACCGCCAGGAGGGGGCCGTCCGCCGCTTGCCGCGAAAGCGCTCCCACGTTGAGCCGAAGCCCTCAAGGCCGAAAGGTTGCAACTCAACGTACGGGCGGCCGCACCCGGCGCTGTCGTCTTGTCGCGGCCTTGAAATCCTCGTAGCTTTTTCACCTGTACGGGCCTTGCGCCCAGCTCCCACACCCCAGCAGGTAACGCACCGGTCGCAGGAGGATATGTCATGCAGAGCACCCAGACACCCGGCCAGGCGATCATCGACGACGTTTCGTCACTCTTCGAAATTGGATTCGTCCCCGGTACGCGTGTGACGGCGGGCACACGGGTTACGCGCGGTACACGCGTCACTCGCGGTACGCGGGTCACCGCCGGAACCCGGGTCACTCGTGGCACCCGCGTGACTCGTGGCACTCGCGTCACCGCCGGCACTCGCGTCACCAGGGGCACGCGCGTCACTCGCGGCACCCGCGTGACGGCCGGAACCCGCGTCACCTGCGGCACCCGGGTCACTCGTGGCACCCGCGTCACCCGTGGCACGCGCGTCACCTGCCAGAGCGACTTCTCCCTCGCCGCCTGAGCCAGAGCACGGCCGGCTGACAGGGAAACGGCGTACTTGTAGCGGTAGAGAGCTTCATCACGGCATCATCGGCCCGCCCCGGCCGCCGAAAGGCAGCCGGGGCGCCGACGTGTTCGGAACCCGGTCAAGGCCCGGTCAGGCCGCGGTTCCCAGGTACGGCCGCCACAACGGGTCGGCCTCCTTGGAATGCGCGAGCAGCCGCCAGTGCGGCCCGTGCGGGGCCCTCGGCACGACGCGCAGCCGCCAGCCGATCTCGGAAAGCAGCTTGTCCGCCTTCCGGTGGTTGCACTTGGCGCAGCAGGCCACGCAGTTCGTCCAGCTGTGGGGACCGCCCCGGCTACGCGGGATGACGTGGTCGATCGTCTCGGCCCGCCCTCCGCAGTAGGCGCAGCGGTACCGGTCGCGATGCATCAGCCCGGCCCTGGTCAGCGGCACCTGCGCGCGGTAAGGCACGCGCACGTAGGTGCTCAGCCGGATCACCGAGGGCACGGGCAACGACACCGAAGCGGCGTGCAGTTCGAGCCCTGCCGGGTCGCCGTGCACCACCTCGGCCTTGCCGCACATCACGAGGACCACAGCGCGCCGCAGCGGCAACGCCGTGAGCGGCTCGAACGTGGCGTTCAACAGCAATACCCGTCTGCGGCCCCAAGACGACGCCGTAGTCGTAGTGGGTACCGCCGAAGTCGACGGATCCCGCCCTCTACGCTGTCCGGGCGGGCGGGCAACACCCCCTGGCCGCGTTCCCGGCCCGCCCGGTGGAGCCCCGTGCGAGGGGGCACCTCCCGGATGAGCGCGCAACACGACCTCCGGCGCCTGTCCGGCCAAGGCTTGGCTCGGGACGCCGAGGGGGATGGGTTGTCGGTCTGGCACTCGACCACCTCCACCGGTGCAGGCATAGTCGACCACAGATCAGCCCCAAAGTGCACGTGTGTTAGTGGACGTGTCACATGCGCGCGACCCGGCGGCCACCTGATACCGGGTTTTTCGGATCCGCCGGAGCGCCCGCCGCGCCCGAGCAGCGCGAACGATCCCCGCCGAGTACGAAAGGACATTTCTTCTCAGTGAACCTGCTGCCCACCGAACCCCCTGCCTGCACGAAGGACGCCAGCACCCTGTGCGGTCAGGTGTTCGAGGTCACAAAGAACGAATGGCTCTCCGCGTCGGCAGGCTGGCTGCTGACGAAGCCGATCAAGATCCTGATGATCATCGCCGTGGCGTTCCTGCTGCGGTACCTGGTGCGTCGCCTGATCAACCGCGTGACGCGGATGCCGAGCGGTTCCAAGAAGCTGCCCGCCCTGTTGAGACCGCTGCGGGAGAAGGCTCCCGAGATGCTCGGGTCGGCGGTGATGGAACGGCGCCGTCAGCGCGCCGCCACCATCGGCTCGGTCCTCAAGTCCGTGGCGACACTGTTCATCTACGGCCTGGCGTTCATCCTCGTGCTGGGCGAACTGGGCATCGACCTGGCGCCGATCATCGCCTCCGCCGGCATCGTCGGTGTCGCGCTCGGTTTCGGCGCGCAGAACCTCGTCAAGGACTTCCTCTCCGGCATCTTCATGATGATCGAGGACCAGTACGGCGTCGGTGACGTCGTCGACGTCGGCGAGGCGGCGGGCACCGTCGAGGCCGTCGGCCTCCGGATCACCACCTTGCGTGACATCAACGGCACCGTCTGGTACGTCCGCAACGGCGAGGTGCTGCGGGTCGGCAACTCGAGCCAGGGCTTCGCCGTGGCCGTCGTCGACGTCCCGCTCAGCTACTCCGCCGACGTCGAGAAGGCCACCGAGCTGATGGCCGCCAAGGCGACGTCCCTGCTGGAAAGCGAAGGACTGGCGCCCAGCGTGCTGGAGCCGCCGGAGATGCTCGGTGTCGAGACCGTGACCCCCGAGGGCATCAAGCTCCGCCTGACGGTGAAGGTCCGGCCCGGCAAGCAGTGGGCGGTGCAACGCGCGCTGCGGGCGCACCTGCTCGGCGCGCTCGACGAAGCGGGCTTCGAGCCACCTCTGGGGCGCTTTATGTCGTCCGGCCCCGCGGCCCAGTAGGACAAGGGCAGAATGGAGCTGTGTCCGTGAGCGAACCAGACCCCACGACCTTGTACGAGGCGATCGGCGGTGAACCGGTCTTCACCCGGATCGTCGCGCGGTTCTACGCCGAAGTGGCGGTCGACGAGGTGCTTCGGCCGCTGTACCCGGAGGAGGACCTCGGCCCGGCCGAGGAACGCTTCCGGCTGTTCCTCATGCAGTACTGGGGCGGCCCGCACACCTACTCGGACCAGCGCGGCCACCCGCGGCTGCGGATGCGGCACGGGCCGTTCAAGATCGGCCCGATCGAACGCGACGCCTGGCTGCGCTGCATCAAGATCGCGGTCGACGAAGAGAACATCGAAGAGCCCTACCGCGGTCAGCTGTGGGCGTACCTGGAGATGGCCGCCAACAGCATGATGAACAGTTTCGTCTGATGAAGCGCGACGTGGCTTGGTGGGACCAGGCGGTCTTCTACCAGGTCTACGTGCGCTCGTTCGCCGATTCCGACGGGGACGGCGTCGGTGACCTCGAAGGCATCCGCGGCAAGCTCGGGTACCTGGAGCTGCTCGGGGTCGACGCGCTGTGGCTGACGCCGTTCTACCGCTCGCCGATGGCCGACCACGGGTACGACATCGCCGATCCGCGCGATGTCGACCCGATGTTCGGCACCCTCGGCGATTTCGACGTCCTGCTGACCGAGGCGCACAAACGCGGCATCAAGGTCACCATCGACGTCGTCCCCAACCACACCAGCAACACCCACGCCTGGTTCAAATCGGCGATGGCGGCGCCGCCGGGGAGCCCGGAACGGGATCGCTACATCTTCCGTGACGGACTCGGCCCGCGCGGCGACCTGCCGCCGAACAACTGGGTCAGCGCGTTCGGCGGCCCGGCGTGGACCCGGGTCCCGGACGGCCAGTGGTACCTGCACCTGTTCTCCCCGCAGCAGCCGGATCTGAACTGGGGCAACCACGAGGTCGCCGCCGATCTGGAGCGGACCCTGCGGTTCTGGCTGGACCACGGCGTGGACGGCTTCCGCATCGACGTCGCGCACGGCATGGCGAAACCACCGGGCCTGCCGGACATGGACCCGCGGGTGACCCCGCACGGGCCGAGCGAGTTCTACGACCCGCGGTTCGACAACGACCGCGTCCACGAGATCCACCAGATGATCCGCAAGGTGCTCGACGAGTACCCGGGCGCGATGGCCGTCGGCGAGATCTGGGTGACCGACGAGGAACGGCTCGCCCGCTACCTGCGGCCGGACGAACTGCATCTGGCGTTCAACTTCCGGCTCGTGCTCACGCATTTCGACGCCGACGCGCTGCGGACGGCCATCGAACGGTCGTTGGCGGTGCCGAAGTCCGCCGGTGCCCCCGCCACCTGGACGCTGAGCAACCACGACGTCTGGCGGCAGGTCAGCCGGTACGGCGGCGGCGAGCGGGGTGTCCGGCGAGCCCGCGCGATGGCACTGGTCGAACTCGCGCTGCCCGGAACGGTCTATCTGTACAACGGCGAGGAGCTGGGACTCGGGAACGTCGACCTCCCGCCAGACGCGCTCGCGGACCCGCGCGCCAAGACCTCCGGCGCCGAATTCGGCCGGGACGCGTCACGGGTGCCGCTGCCGTGGGAAGGCGACCTGCCGCCGTTCGGTTTCTCGCGGAATCCGCGGACGTGGCTGCCGATGCCCGCTTCGTGGGCTTCGGTGACCGTGGAAGCCCAGCTGGAGGATCCGGCGTCGACGCTGTCGCTGTACCGGCGGGCGATCGAGATCCGCAAGTCGCACCAGGCTTTCAGCGGCGAAGACCTCGAGTGGTACGGCGCCCCGGCGGGCTGTTTCGCGTTCCGGCGGCGGGGCGGCGGGCTGGTCTGCGCGCTGAACACGTCGGCGAGCCCGATCGCGCTGCCGCCGGGCGAGGTGCTGCTGTCGAGCGTTCCGCTGGTGAACGGGAAGCTGCCTCCGGACGCCGCCGCCTGGCTCGTCTGAGTGCCCCCTCAGGACGCTATGAAAGGCCCGTTACTTGCAAAATTTGCAAGTAACGGGCCTTTCATCTCACGCTAGGACTAGTTGAAGCCCGGGTGCAGCTTGTACTGCGTCTGGGCGTTGAACTGGTTCTGCCGGACGAGCTTCGCCGGGAAGGTCCGCCAGTCGTTGAGGTCCAGGACGTCCAGGCCCTTCACGATGTCGGACGAGAAGATGTAGCCGTTGTACCAGTACGCCGACCACGTCCCACCGCCGACGAGCTTCTCGTTCGAGAGCGGGCCCCGCTCCCAGTACGCGATCTCCTTCGGCTTCTTCGAGTCGGTGAAGTCCCACACCGAAACGCCGCCCTGATACCAGGACTGGACCATGATGTCCTTGCCCGGCACCGGAACCAGCGAACCGTTGTGCGCCACGCAGTTCTCGGTCTCGGACTGGAGACGCGGGATCTTGTAGTAGTTGCGGAACTCCAGCTTGCGGTTGTCGCCGCGGCCGGTGATGTCGTAGATGCCGTTGGCACCGCGGGTGGAGCCGAACTTCTCCAGGCAGGTCGCCATGCCGCCGCCGCCGAGTTCGTCGGTGAAGACGACCTTGGTGGCGTCGTTGTTGAAGGTGGCGCTGTGCCAGAACGCGAAGTTCACGTTGTCCTGGACGCGGTTGATGACGCGCGGCTTGAGCCGGTCGGCGATGTCGATCAGGACACCGTCACCCATGCAGGCACCGGCCATCAGGTCCTTCTCCGGCAGCGCCGTCAGGTCGTGGCAACCGGTGGTCGCCGACCGGTTGGTGCCGTCGGGGTTCGGGCCGCCGGCGTTGCCGCCGTCCGGGAACAGCACCGGCGTCGCGACGAGCGAAGCCTTCGCCGGGTCCTTCACCGGGACCTTGATGATGGAGAGCTTGTCGTGCGGCGGCTGGCAGTCGGGCAGGTTCGCCGACGGCGCGTACGACGAGACGTAGATGTAGACGTCCTTGCCGCGCTTGTCCGGCACCAGGGTGTTGGTGTGCGAACCGCAGTCGGTCTCGACCGCCGCGACGTACTTCGGCGCCGCGAGGTTCGAGATGTCGAAGATCTTGATGCCCTCCCACGCCGTCTTGTCCGATGCGGGCTTCGCGACGCTGGTGCACGAGTTGTCGCTGCGCGAGGCGTCGGTCGACAGGAAGAGCAGGTCGCCGGAGATCGACACGTCGTTCTGCCCACCGGGGCAGAGGACCTGGCTGACGATCTTCGGGCGGTAGGGGTTGCGGACGTCGTAGACGTTGAAGCCGTCGTACGTGCCGGTGATCGCGTGACCCTTGGTGAACGCGATGTCGGTGCCGGTCGAGTCCTTGGTGAACGGTCCCTGCTGCGGGACGTTCGCGATCGACCGGAGATTCGGGCTGTGGACGATCTCGTCCACAGCCGGGATCGTGGTCGCCGACGGCTCGGCGACGACGGCCGGCGCGGCGAACGCGCTGGCGGCGCCGAGGGCGGCGACGGCGGCCACTGACACGAATCCCCTGGTCAAGCGACGTTTCAGCCCAGGCTGCAGCACGATATGGCTCTCCTTCCACCCAGCTTTACGCGCACCTTATTCCTTATTTAGGCTCAGCAGATACCGACCAACGGAGGATCTCCGGGATGAGAAAAAGTTTGACATCGGCGCTGCTCGTTGCGGCTTTCGTCGTCTCGGGCTGCACGGGCGACGAATCACCCGCCGAACCGGCATCGAGCGCACCGGTCATCATTCCGGGCAAACCGGGCGAGCAGGCGGGCACCGGCTCCCCCGGCCCGGTGAACCGCGATCAGGCAGGCGAGGCCGACGTCGAGTACATGACGATGATGATCCCCCACCACCAGCAGGCGAAGGTGATGACCGACCTGGTGCCGGGCAAGACGGCGAACGAGCAGCTCAAGGCGATCGCGGGCCGGATCTCGGTGGCGCAGGACGGCGAGGTCGCGATGATGAAGACCTGGCTGTCCGACCGCGGCAAGCCGGTGCCGGGCGAGGGTCACGCCGGCCACGGCGGAGGGCATGACCACGGGCTCATGCCGGGCATGGCGACCGAAGCGCAGCTGGCCGATCTGCGCGCGGCGAGCGGTCCGGCGTTCGAAAAGCTGTTCCTCGACCTGATGATCGCGCATCACCAGGGCGCGCTGACCATGGCCGAAACCCAGCTCGGCAAGGGGGTGGAGATCAAGGCGCAGGAGATGGCGCAGGAGGTCATCACCGGCCAGTCCGCCGAGATCGAGCGGATGCGGACGATGCGAGGAAAGCTCTAGGCGTCGCCCGAGGAGCCCACGTCACCGGAGTCGTCGAGGGTGCCCGAGACGATCCAGGTCGCCAGCGCGGCGGCCTGGACATAGGGCGCGGCCTGCGCGGCGGCGCGACCGGCGGCCTTGGCGCGCCCCCATTTCTCCGGGCGTTCGGCGCGTTCCGGCGCCTCCTCACCCGGCGGGCGCTCGGTCCGCCACGGGGTCTCCTCCGGCCGGACCTCGGCCAGGAAGTCCGCGGTCGGGTCTTCCCCGTCCTTGCCGTCGTCGCGAGGGCCGCTGTCGCTCATGAGGACAGCCTGACACCGCGGGCGGCCGGAAGCCACCCGCGGCGCGAAGCCGTAAGGCCCCTGTCAGAACAGCAACGGCAGGAGCGCGTGGCGGCGTTTGAGCACGGCGCCGTAGCGGGCGTCGATGCGCATCCACGAATCCGTCGCGGTGATCCGGACGACGTCGCCGGCGATCGACGAGTCGACGAAACCCATCCCGGACAACGCGAACAGGCACCGCATCTGGACCTTGATCTCCTGCTCGCCGCCGGTGACGGTGAGCACCGCCTGGTCCATCAGGGAGGCGGGCGGGTTGCCGTGCGGGCCGACGTTGTCGCGGGCCAGCGCGACGCCGCGGTCGGCCAGCTCCGAGATCACCGTCGCCGGCAGTTCGTCCACCAGCTGCCAGCGGCCGGGCGCGGGCAGCTCGGAATGCCACATCAGGTCGCGGGCCGGGCCCGGATCCATCCGCTCGCCGCCGGCGATGGTCAGCGCGGCGAGCAGTTCGTTCCCGGACACCGTGATGTCCGACGGCGTGATGTCACCGGCGACGGCCCTGGTGGCGAGGACTTCGAACGGGGTCGCGCTCCACGCCTCGACGACGCCGTCACCGCGCTGCCGCAACCGCACCAGCGTGTTCTGGTCGAGCCGGACGGCCCTGGCCACGAACGCGCCGAGCGTTTCGCGGTCCCCCGCGTCCGGGATGACGAGCTCAGGCATCCGCGAACCCCTTCTCCAGGAAGGCGCGTTCGTCCTCGGTCAGTCGCCGGGGCCGCTCCGTCCCGGTGTCGAACGGCGCGAGCACCGTCTCCGCGGTGACCGCGACCTTGTCGACCTCGGCAGGCCCGTCGTGCACCTTGTAGCCGAGGGTGAAGCTGGCGTGCTTCAAGTCCTTCAACGAGATCTCCACCCGGATGTCCTGATCGGACACCACGATCGGCGAACGGTAATGGACGGCCAGCTTCACCACCACGATGCCCTTGGGCAGTTCGGTGAGCCCGGCCCGGACGGCGTCCCCGAACAGCAGGGGGATCCGCGCCTCTTCGAGCAGGGTCACCAGGTTCGCGTGGTTGACGTGCCCGTAGACGTCCATATCCGACCAGCGTGGCCGGATCAGGGAAATGTAGCTCACTACCTCACCGTGCTCCGGATCTGCCTCGCCGCCACCGACAGCGTCGCCAGGTCGAGCTTGCCGAACTGGCTGATCTCGTCCAGTGCGACACGAGCGCGCTGCAGCCGCGAGGCGTTCGTCTTCTCCCAGTGGGCGATCTTCTCGTCCGGGTCGGTACCCGAATCGCTGTGCCGCAACGCGTCCAGCGTGATCGCCCGCAACGAACCATAGACGTCGTCCCGCAGTGCCAGCCGCGCGAGCGCGTGCCAGCGGTTGCCGCGTTCGAGACCGCTGATCGACGTCAGCATCTTGTCGATGCCGAGGTGATCGGACAGGGCGTAGTACAGGCCCGCGGTCTCCGACGGGGTGTGCACCGCGTCGATCCCCGCCTGCTGCTCGGCCAGCTCCGCGACGTCGGTGACGTCGAGCAGGCCGAAGGTGTGCAGCAGGAGCGCCACACGCTCCGCAAGCTCCGTCGGGACGCCCTTCTCCACCAGTCGCTCGGTGTTCGCGTCCACCGAGGCGCACTCGACACCGCGAAGCAGCTCGTGCGCCCGCGGGGCCATCTCGCCGACGACCCGGCCGAACCGGTTGATCTCGGCGAGCGGGGCGAGGGGCTGCGGCCGGTTGGTGAGGAACCAGCGGGCGGCCCGGTCGAGCAGCCTGCGGGTCTCCAGCATCATCTCGTCCGCGACCTCGGTCGGCACGACGTTGTCCAGCGCGTCGATCTGCGCCCACAGCGAGGGCAGGTCGTACACGTGGGTGACCACGGCGTACGCGCGGACGGCGTCGGTCGCGGTCGCGTTCATCTCCTCCATCAGGCGGAAGACGTAGGAGATCCCGGCGCCGTCGACGACCTCGTTGGCCACCATCGTCGTGATGATCTCGCGCTTCAGCGGGTGCTGGAAGATCGCGTCGCCGAAGCGCTCCCGAAGCGGCTTCGGGAAGTACTCGGGCAGACGGCGCGAGAACACCTCGGAGTCCGGCAGTTCGCTCGCCAGCAACTCGTCCTTGAGGTCGAGCTTGACGTGCGCGAGCAGCGTCGCCAGCTCCGGCGAGGTGAGCCCCTCGCCCGCCTTCTCCAGCGCGCGGAACTCCGCCGAACTCGGCAGCGCTTCGAGCTTGCGGTCGAAAGCGCCCTTCGCGACCAGTGCCGCGACGAGCCGCTGGTGCACCGAGACCATCGGCCCGGCGTGCGCCCGGCTGACCCCGAGCACGGCGTTCTGCCGGTAGTTGTCGGCCAGCACCAGCTCGCCGACCTCGTCGGTCATCTGCTCCAGCAGCTCGTTGCGCTGCTCGGCGCCGAGTGATCCGGTCGAGACCAGGTGGTCCAGCAGGATCTTGATGTTGACCTCGTGGTCGGAGCAGTCGACGCCGGCGGAGTTGTCGAGCGCGTCGGTGTTGATCTTGCCGCCCGCGCGGGCGAACTCGATCCGGCCGAGCTGCGTCAGCCCCAGGTTCCCGCCCTCGCCGACGACCTTGACGCGGAGCTGGTTCCCGTTGACGCGCAAGGCGTCGTTGGCCTTGTCGCCCGCGTCGGCGTGGGTCTCGTTCTCGGCCTTGACGTAGGTGCCGATGCCGCCGTTCCACAGCAGCTCGACCGGCGACAGCAGGATCGCCTGCATGAGGTCGGCCGGGGCCAGCGCGGTGACGTCCTCGGCGAGCCCGAGCGCTTCGCGGACCTGCGGGCTGATCGGGATCGTCTTGGCCGACCGCGAGTAGATGCCGCCGCCCTCGCTGATCAGCGAGCGGTCGTAGTCCTCCCACGACGAACGCGGCAGGTCGAACAGCCTGCGGCGCTCGGCGAACGAGGAGGCCGCGTCCGGGTTCGGGTCGAGGAAGATGTGCAGGTGGTTGAAGGCGGCCACCAGCCGGATGTGCTCCGAGAGCAGCATGCCGTTGCCGAAGACGTCGCCCATCATGTCGCCGATGCCGACGACGGTGAAGTCCTCGGTCTGGCTGTCCTTGCCCAGCTCGCGGAAGTTGCGTTTGACGCTCTCCCAAGCACCCTTCGCGGTGATGCCCATGGCCTTGTGGTCGTAGCCGACCGAGCCACCGGAAGCGAAGGCGTCGCCGAGCCAGAACTTGTAGTGCGCCGAGACCTCGTTCGCGATGTCGGAGAACTTCGCGGTGCCCTTGTCCGCCGCGACCACGAGGTAGCTGTCGTCGCCGTCGTGGCGGACCACGCCCGGCGCCGGGACGGTCTTGCCCTCGACCCGGTTGTCGGTCACGTCGAGCAGGCCGGAGATGAACATCCGGTAGCAGGCGATGCCCTCGTTCAGCTGGGCGTCGCGGTCCAGGCCCGGGTCGCCGGTGGCCGTCGGCGGGCGCTTGACCACGAACCCGCCCTTCGCGCCGACGGGCACGATGACCGCGTTCTTGACCGCCTGCGCCTTGACCAGGCCGAGGATCTCCGTGCGGAAGTCCTCCCGGCGGTCGGACCAGCGGAGGCCACCGCGCGCGACGTCGCCGAAGCGCAGGTGGACACCCTCGATCCGGGGCGAGTACACGAAGATCTCGTACTTCGGCCGCGGCTCGGGCAGTTCGGGCACCGCGCTCGGGTCGAGCTTGAGCGCCAGGTACTGCCGGGAATTCCCCTCGCCGTCGGTGACGTGGTAGTTCGTGCGCAGCGTGGCGAGGATGACCGCCATCAGCCGCCGCAGGATCCGGTCCTCGTCGAGACTGGTCACCTCGTCGACCAGCTTGCCGATCTCGGCGGTGAGCTGATCGGCCTGCGACGCGCGGACCTCGGTGCCGAGCGCGAGGTCGAAGCGGGTCTCGAACAGCCGCACCAGCGCGGTGGCGATGTCGGTGTGCGCGAGGACGGTGTTCTCGATGTACTCCTGCGAGAACGGGATCTTCGTCTGGCGCAGGTACCGCGAGTAGGCCCGCAGGATGGCCGCCTGGCGCCAGGTGAGCCCGGCGCTCAGGACGAGACCGTTGAAGCCGTCGACCTCGCAGTCGCCGCGCCAGGCGGCGTGAAACGCGTCCTGGAAGCGGACGCGCAGGTCGAGGTCCGCGTGGTCGAGGACCTGCGGGTCGATCCGCAGGCCGAAGTCGTAGATCCAGGACCGGCCGCCGTCTTCGCGGCGCAGTTCGTAAGGCCGCTCGTCGACGACCTCCACGCCCATCCGCTGCAGGACCGGGAGCACCTGGGAGAGGGTGACGCCCTCGCCGCGCAGGTACAGCTTGAAGCGCCGCTCCCCCGCCTCGGCGTCGGCCGGCAGGTAGAACGACATCGACAGGTCGCCCTCGTCGGTCAGCGCCTCCAGGGCGCGGAGGTCCGCGAGCGCTTCGAGCGCGGTGAAGTCCTCCTTGTAGCCCTCGGGGAACACCGCGGCGAACCGCTGTCCCTGCTCGCCGGCGGATTCCTCGCCCAGCAGGCCGATCGCGACGCCGCTGTCCCCGGCGCGCTCGCGGCGCTCGGCGAGGATCGCCTCGACCATCCGGTCGTCCCAGCCGCGAACGGCTTCGTTGAGCCGTTCCTGGATGCGCAGGGTGTCCGGCTCGGACCGCTGCGACGGGTCGGTGTGCACGATGAAGTGCACCTGCGCGAGCACGGTTTCCCCGATGCGCGCGCTGTATTCCAGTTGCGTGCCTTCGAGTTCTTCGAGCAGGACCTCCTGCATCGCGAGCCGCGAACGGGTCGTGTAACGATCGCGCGGGAGGTACACGAGGCAGGAGTAGAAACGGCCGTACGGGTCACGGCGCAGGAACAGCCGCAGCCGGCGGCGATCCGAAAGCGTGATCGCGCCTGTCGTCGTGGAGTACAGCGAATCGGTGTCGGCCGAGAACAGGTCCGCGCGCGGCCAGTTCTGCAGCACTTCGAGCATCCGCTGCCCGGAGAAGGACTCCATCGGGAAGCCCGCGCGGTGGATGACCTCGCGAACCCGGTTGCAGACCACCGGGATGTCCAGCACGTTCTCGTGCAGGGCGGTGGTGGTGAACATGCCGAGGAACCGGTGTTCGCCGGTGACGTTTCCCTTGTCGTCGAACGTTTTCACGCCGACGTAGTACGGATACACCGGACGGTGCACGGTGGACGGCGCGCTCGCCTGCGTCAGCACCAGCAGCGTCGGCGCGAGCGCGGACGCCGCCGTGTCGGGACCGGCGGTGAGGCTGCGCGCGGCCAGGCTGTCCTGGCGCAGCACGCCCAGTCCGGTGGCGAGAACCGCGCGCAGGGCGGGCTCTTCACTGTCCGGGTGCGGGTTGTCGATCAGCTCGTAGCGGCGGTAGCCGAGGAAGGTGAAGTGACCGTCGGCGAGCCAGCGCAACAGCCGTGCGCCCTCGGCGACCTCACGCGTGGACAGCTTCGGCGGGTCCGCGTCCAGCTGGTCGGCGAGACGACGCGCCGTCTCGGCCATCTTGTCGGTGTCCTCGACGACCTCGCGCACGTCACCCAGCACCGACGAAAGCCGGTTGTCCAGCTCACGGGCGCGGTTCGGGTCCGTCACCAGGTCGATCTCGATGTACATCCACGACTCGGCCGCAGAATTCGGCGGCGGCTCCGCCGGATCGGCATCCGGGTGGACCGCCTGCAGCTCACCGGTCAGATCGCGGCTGACCACGACGATCGGGTGCACGATGCGCTGCACCTGCACCCCGTCACGGGCGAACTCGGCAGCGACGGAATCCACGAGGTAGGGCATGTCGTCCGTGACGACCTGCACGACGGTGGCCTCACGCGTCCAGCCGTCTTCGGGACCGGTCGGGTTCAGCAGCCGCACCGCGGGGCGGCCGGGCATCCGGTCCTTCGCCAGGTGCAGATGCGAGCGGACGGCGCCGACGAGGTCGACCGGGTCGTCACCGAGAATCTCTTCGGCCGGGATGTGCCGGTAGTACAGGCGGATCAGGTCGCCGATCTCCGGGGCGTACGCCGCGGCGGCGTCGATCAGGTCGTCCCGGATCTGCTCCGGGTTCACCGACCGGCGCCGAGCGCCGTCTTCGGTGCCGACATCTTTTCCGGGCAGGGACGAGACTCCCGTCGAGCTCATTTGAGGCAACTCTCCACTGTAGCGAGATTGACACCGCGACCGGCACGACTCTGTGCCGGACCAGACCCAACCTACAGCTTTGGACAGTCGGCCCGACAAGGCCGGGTCATTCCCGGTCGTCGAAGATTTCCCTGCTCAGATACCGGAATCGCCGTGATCGGTTCAGCTACTCGCGGGTCACATAGGCGGTCTGTCCGGACCTCGCCGCGTCCCGCCGCACCGGGGGTGACCAGCACCCATTGCCGCGCGAACGAGTGGGACGCGGTCTCACCCGACCGACTGAATCGTTCAAGTCCGCGAGGGCTCCCACCGGGGGCGTAGCAAGGGACCTTTGCTATCGCCCGGTCAGTCGCTTCCGTTGGTGCGATGACGGTCGCGGCCGTTGACCGGACGCTTTCCCGAGTCCTGGGAACCGAGCTGCTTCACGAGCGCGGCCGCGCTGGCGGTCCCCGCCTGGTGTTCGGCGAGCGCACGGGCGAGCAGGTCGGCGAGACCGGCGTCCGGCGGCGGCTCGTCCTCCGCGATCGCGCGGGCGTAGCTCTCCGGGAACGGCGTGATCGGCCGCCAGGAGCCGGTGTCGGTCAGCGGGTCCAGCGACGGCGGCATCCGCAGACGCGGCAGCCACGGGTCCGCGACCTCTTCCGGGGGGCCCTGCCGGGGAGTTTCCTGGGCGCTTTGCCGGGTTCCGCCGCCGTAGGGCGGTGGCGGGTCTTCCCGGGGCGGCGGAGCGAGCGGCACGGCGGGTTCGGCGTACTCCACCGGAGGCTGTTCCCGGCGCGCGCGTCCGGCGTCGGCGCGTTCCTCGGCGACGGGATCGGGATGCACGGGATCCGTGGCACCGTCCGCGCGGCGACGGCCACCGCCGTGCCCGCCGGTGCTCGAGATCCCGAGCCGGTCCAGCACCGATTTCGCCGCCACGGAACCGTGTTCGGCGTCGTGCCTGGTCTTGCGCGAAACGGGCGCGGCGGACCGGCGGACCCGTTCCTCGGCCGCCCACTCGTCGCTCTCCCACAACGGGGCGGCGGTCCCCGGCGGACGCGGCGGTTCGGCCTCCGCCGCGATCCGCGGCCGGGGTTCGGCGGCGGGCTCGGGGGCCAGCAGCAGTTCCGGGACCACGGGCTCCGGCTCCTCGTACCGGACGGGCACCTCGGGGCGCCGGCGCGCGACCGGGATCGGGGCTTCAGGCCGGGTGACCTCGGGTTCGGGAACGACGGTTTCGCGTGCGGCAGGCGCCTCCGGACGCCTGCGCCGCGAGGGCTCCGGCGCGGGCTCCGGCTTCGGCTCAGGGCGTGAGACCGGTTCAGGACGCGGCGCGGGCTCCGGTTTCGGCGGCGGCATCAGTTTCGGCGCGGCGGGCTCGAACCTGATCGCCGGCTTGGGCTGCTCAGGCTTCTTCGATACCCGGCGGCGCCAATCGCTGTCGGGCGCCGCGGCCTCACGGGACGGCTCCGGGCGGGAGGGCGGCTTCAACACCGGCGGCGCTTCGGTCTTTTCCGCGGCGGGTGCCACGGGAGTCTCCACCGGCCGCGGAGGCACGGCGGGGCGCGGCGGCTCGACCGGTGTGTTCCGTATCGGCTCGGGCTCCGCCTTCCTGTGCTGCCTCGCGGGCCTCGGCGGCTCACGACGAACCGGAGGTTCGGCCGCGGCCCGCTTCGGGGGCGCCACGTCGATCGGCGCCATCACCGCGGTCACCTCGGCGGGCGCCGGAGCCGGAACCGGCACAGGTGCCGCGGCGACGGCCCGCAGGACGTCGTCGAGGTCGACAGCGGCGTTCTCGGCCGCGCCGAACTCGCCGAGCAGGACGTTGCACGCCTGCCTGCGCGCACGGGCGTGCAGATGCTCGGCGGCCCGCGAACGATGCAGGCAGCCGATGGCCTCCTCGGCCCGGCCGAGCCGTTCCTCGATCTGCGCGAGTTCCAGCCACAGCCGCGCCGTGATCGCGTGCAGCTTGTGGTCTTCGGTCCCGGCGACCGCTTCGCGGACGAGCATGCCCGCGGCTTCCCCGGATCCCGCGGGCAGCAGGACACGGGTGGCCACCGCCAGCCGCAGCCACGCGGCGGGCGCGATCCCGGCGGCCCGGACGGGCGCGTCGAGGATCGGCTTCGCGACCTCCATCGCCATCTCCGTGTCGCCCCGGTCCAGCAACGTGCAGACGAGCTGCAGGACCAGCCGGATCCGGACGAGACCTCCGTCGTCGTCGGGGTTTCCGAGCTTTTCGAGCATGCCGAGCCCGGTCCGGGCGGCGTCGGCCGCGGCCGTCAGATCGCCGTGACGACGACGGTGCGCCGACACCCCGACTCGCAGCATCGCGCGGATCAGCAACTGCGAATCCGCCGTCATCGCGCCGTCGCCGAGCACGAGCTTGTCCGCCTCGGCGAGCACCCGGTCCAGTTCCGCCTTGCGGCCGAACTGTGCCAAGCAGCCGACGAGATGACACAACGCCTCGGCCCGGTGCGCCGGCGAGACCGCCGGATCCGCCAGCAGCGGGCGCAGGGCGGCCAGCCCGGTCAGCGGGATGCCGACGCTGCGCGCGCAGACCGCGAGATCGATCCTCAGCCGGGCTGCGATGTCGCCGTAGCCCGCGTGTTCGGCGGCGCGCAAGGCGGCCACCGCCCTGCCGACCGTCCGGGGACGGCCGCCGAGCCGGACCCGGGCGCTCACCACGAGGCTTTCCGCGCGGATCCATTGCTCGTCGGCACCGGCTGCCTCGGCGAGCGCGGCCGCGCGCTCCCCGAGGACCAAGGCGAGTTCGGGCGCCCTCAGGTGCAGGGCGTCCGCGCGTTCGATCAGCCTGCCGACAGCGGACAGGGTTACCCCGGTGGCAGCCGTCCGCCCACCCACCATGGTGGTGGGCGGGCCCGGCCGTTGGCGCTTGCTGGCTTCCACGGGGAACCCCCGGCCCTCAGTCGCGGGTCAGCTTGCGATGGGTGACGCGGTGCGGACGAGCCGCCTCGGCACCGAGACGTTCGACCTTGTTCTTCTCGTAGCCCTCGAAGTTACCTTCGAACCAGAACCATTGCGAGGGGTTCTCTTCGGTGCCTTCCCAGGCGAGGATGTGCGTCGCGACCCGGTCGAGGAACCACCGGTCGTGCGAGATGACCACGGCGCAACCGGGGAACTGCTCGAGAGCGTTCTCCAGCGAGCCCAGGGTCTCGACGTCCAGGTCGTTCGTCGGCTCGTCGAGCAGAATCAGGTTCCCGCCCTGCTTGAGGGTCAGCGCCAGGTTCAGCCGGTTGCGCTCACCACCGGAGAGCACGCCCGCCGGCTTCTGCTGGTCCGGACCCTTGAAACCGAACGCGCTGACGTAGGCACGCGAGGGCATTTCGGTCTGCCCGACGTGGATGTAGTCCAGCTTGTCCGAAACCACCTCCCATACCGTCTTCTTCGGGTCGATCCCGCCACGGTTCTGGTCCACATAGGACAGTTTGACCGTCTCGCCGATCTTGACCACGCCGTCGTCCGGCTCCTCGAGCCCGACGATCGTCTTGAACAGGGTCGTCTTGCCGACACCGTTCGGCCCGATCACGCCGACGATGCCGTTGCGCGGCAGGTCGAAGGACAGCCCGTCGATCAGCACACGGTCGTCGAAGCCCTTGCGCAGCTTCTCGACCTCGACGACCACGCTGCCCAGCCGGGGCCCCGGCGGGATCTGGATCTCTTCGAAGTCGAGCTTGCGGTGCTTGTCGGCCTCCGCCGCCATCTCTTCGTAGCGGTCGAGCCGGGACCGCGACTTGGTCTGACGGGCCTTGGCGTTGGACCGGACCCATTCGAGCTCGGTCTTCAACCGCTTGGCGAGCTTGGCGTCCTTCTTGCCCTGGACCTCGAGGCGCTCGCGCTTCTTCTCCAGGTACGTGGAGTAGTTGCCCTCGTAGCCGACGACGCGGCCGCGGTCGAGCTCCATGATCCACTGCGCGACGTTGTCCAGGAAGTACCGGTCGTGTGTGACGGCGAGGACGGCGCCGGCGTAGTTCGCGAGGAACTGTTCCAGCCACAGCACGCTTTCGGCGTCCAGATGGTTGGTGGGCTCGTCGAGGAGCAGCAGGTCGGGCGCGGACAGGAGCAGCTTGCACAGCGCGACCCGGCGGCGCTCACCACCGGAGAGGTGGGTGACCTGCTCTTCCGGCGGCGGGCAGCGGAGGGCGTCCATCGCCTGCTCCACCGCGGAGTCGATCTCCCACGCGTCGGCGTGGTCGAGGTCCTCCTGGAGCTTGCCCATCTCCTCCATCAGCTCGTCGCTGTAGTCGGTCGCCATCAGCTCGGCGACCTCGTTGAAGCGGTTGAGCTTGACCTTGATGTCGCCAAGGCCTTCTTCGACGTTTTCGCGGACGGTCTTCTCTTCGTTGAGCACCGGCTCCTGCATGAGGATGCCGACGCTGGCGCCAGGCTGGAGGAAGGCTTCGCCGTTGCTGGCCTGCTCGATCCCCGCCATGATCTTCAGAACGGTGGACTTACCCGCGCCGTTCGGCCCCACCACGCCGATCTTGGCGCCGGGGTAGAACGCGGTGCTGACGTCGTCGAGGATGACCTTGTCCCCGACGGTCTTGCGCACCTTCTTCATGGTGTAGATGAACTCGGCCATACAAGCGATCGTAGAGCGAGCCGATCGCGGCCTCGACGGCGGTCACCACCGAACTACCGACGGTCAGCCCGACATCACTGAGCGAGCACCGGAAACCTCACGCCACGGGCGCCTCCTCGAGCGCGGTGACCATGGGATTCCCCACGGGCGGCGGCGCCATCGGGATCGCCCTGGGCCGATCACGCCCGGCCCGCCGGATCTCGGCCGAACAGCGCGCGAGGTTGGGCCCGATCGAGAAGGCCTCAAGCTCAGGTAGACCGAGAGGTGCCGGGATCTCCTCCGCGGTCTCGGCGCCGCGCAGCCGCCCGGCCACGATCACCGGATCGCCCTTGCTCAGGCACGAAAACGCCGCCATCGCCAGCTTGCGCCAGCAGGTGACCTTGACCGCGAGCTGCCGCCCCTCGCCCCACTCCCCTCTTTCCTTGTCGTACCGGCGTTCGACACTCCGCAAGCCGAACGACACGACGTCGTGCCCGTGCACCCGTTCCGGATGGTGGACCGGTTCGCTGGTCAGGTTGCCGATCATGGTCACCCACGTTTCGCCCATCGCCATCACACTCGCCTTTCTCCTCGGTGATTCCCTTGATCACAGACTGCCTCGGATCAAAGGCCGAAAAGGGGCGCGAATCGGATCTGTGGACAACTCGGGGCGATGTGGGCTTCCTGTGGACAACTCGGGCGGAAGCCGCCGGGCGCGCGAGGACTTGTGGTAGCGCTGGCCTAGGAGTCCCGTCCCCGGCCCTGATCCGCGAGGTTCTTCAGCATCGCGTTGTAGGCGTTCAGATCCGCGTCGCCCGAGGCGTCCTCGCGGCGGTCCTTGCGCCGGGCCTCGCGCTCGTCCTGGCGTGCCCACTGCACCAGCAGCGCGACGAGCACCAGCAGGACCGGCAGCTCACCGGACGCCCACGCGATGCCGCCGCCGAGGCGCTGGTCGGTGAGCAGGTCGGTGACCCACGGCAGTTTCAGCCCGCGGTAGAAGTCCTGGCCGAGCACGGTCTGCATGCTCATCAGCGCGATCCCGAAGAACGCGTGGAACGGCATGGCGGCGAACATCATCCCCAGCCGTCCCAGCGGCGGGATCCGGCGCGGCGCCGGGTCGACGCCGATCACCGGCCAGTAGAAGACGTATCCGGCGAGCAGGAAGTGCGCGTTCATCGCGAGATGCGCCCAGTGGTAGTTCAGCGCGGAGTCGAACAGGCCCGAGAAGTACAGGCCGTAGAAGGAGCCGACGAACAACAGCAGCGCGACGACCGGATGCGTCAGGAACCGCGAAAGCGGCGAGTGCACGAAGGCGAGCAGCCATTCACGCGGTCCGGGCGGGGCGTCCTTGCCCGCCGCGGGCAGCGCGCGCAGCGCGAGCGTCACGGGTCCGCCGAGCACGAACAGCACCGGCGCCACCATGGACAGCAGCATGTGGTTGCCCATGTGCACGCTGAACATCGCGGGCGCGTACCGGCCGATTCCGGACGACGTCGCGATCAGCAGCACGAAACAGCCCGCGAGCCACGCGACGGTCCGGCCGGTGGCCCATGTGTCGCCGCGGCGGCGCAGTCGCTGGACCCCGGCGAGGTACAGCCCGGCGAGAACGATCGCGAGGGTGCCGTAGACGAGGTCGAACCGCCAGTCCGTGAGCAGCCTGAGCACGGTCGGCGGGCCGTAGAGGTCGTAGCCGATCAGCAGTTCCGTCGTCGACGGCTGGGAGAACGACTCCTGCGGCGGCGGGGTCTTCGCGAGGCCGGTGGCGATGCCGATCGTGATGAACATGATCAGCACCTCGACCGCGGCGAGCCGCAGCAGTTGCCCGCCGCCGGCGCCGTTCACCAGCCCGGCGACGCCCTTCTGGCGCTGCTGGTGCCCGAAGACGCCGAGCAGCAGCAACGCGACGATCTTCGCGAGGACGAGCAGGCCGTAGTCGGTGGTGAACAGGTCGGCGATCCTGATCCTCACCAGCGCGTTCACGATGCCGGAGACCGCCATCACGACCCAGCAGACCAGTGCCAGCTTCGAGAACCGTGTCGCGGCGAGCTTGAGGTTCTCGCCGCGGCGCCAGCCGAGGGCGAGCACCGCCACCAGCCCGCCGACCCACAGCGCGGCGGCGACCAGGTGGTACAGGAGGCTGTTGGTCGCCATGTCGTGCGAGCCGCCGCTCGCGGAGTGCCCGGTGACCGCGACCGGGATCAGGCCGCCGACGGACAGGAAGAAGACCACTGTCGTCCAGCCCCAGGTCAGCGCGAGACGGCAGCCGAGCGCGACCAGCAGCGCGATCAGCGCGGTGAACAGCCAGGCCTTGGGCTGTTCGATGGCGTCCACCAGGTCGATCAGCACCTGCGGCGAGAGCACCTCGGTGAACGGGCGTCCCGCGCCGTCGGCCGCGGAGAAGAAGATCGACGCGGCGGCCGCGAAGAACCACACCCACGCGGCGACGCCCGCGACCCGGATGGCCGCGTACCCGTCCGCGGCGAGCGTGCCGGACTTCTGCGGCGGGACGAGGAACGCGGCGAGCAGCAGCGAACCCACGCACAGCACCGAAGCCGCCTCCGCCAGCACCCGGACGACGGTGATGCCGTAGCGCGTCACCAGCCCCGGATCCGGCAGGCCGGCGATGACGTAACCGGCGCCACCGGTCAGCGCGACCAGGCCGACGGCCACCACCGCCGCCAAGAGCGCTCCGATCGACACCAGCGGCAGGACACCGGCCTTCCGCGCGGGTGGGGCCGGTTTCGTCTCGGGGTCTGAAGGCACGTCACGAGGGTAAGCCGGACGGAAAAGGGGCAAGATGGCGGCGTGCGGATCATCCTGCTGAGGCATGCCGAGTCGCTCGGCAACGTCGACGAACTCGCGTACACGCGGATCCCCGACCACTCCCTCCCGCTGACCGACGCGGGCCGCGAGCAGGCTCGGCAGGCGGGTCCGGAGCTCCGGGAACTCCTCGGCGGCGAGCGCCCGGCGGTCTACGTCAGCCCGTATCTGCGGACGCGGGAAACGTTGCGGCTGCTGGACATCCGCGACGTCTGCGAGCGGATCACGCAGGAGCCGAGGCTGCGGGAACAGGACTGGGGCAACCTCCAGGATCCGCTGGAGCAGGAGATACAGAAGCAGCGCCGTCACGAGTTCGGGCACTTCTTCTACCGGCTCCCGTTCGGCGAGTCCGGGGCGGACGTCGACGACCGGGTCGCGGCGTTCCTCAGCGAACTGGCCGCTTGCGGCGAAGATCACCCCGAGACCGTGCTGGTCGTCTCACACGGCCTGACCATTCGCTTGCTGTGCCGTCGGCTCTTCGGCTGGAGCATCGAGCTGTTCGAGTCCCTGTCCAATCCGACGACCTGCGAATACCGCGTCGTCGAACGCGAAGGCGACAAGTGGACGCTGGACCGCCCGTTCCGCCAGTGGCGGGACTCACCCGACGGGGACACTCAAGACTGACGGGGCGAGAAGCACCACTCGCGTGCCCAGGCCCGGACTGGATTCGATCCGCGCGAAACCACCGATCTCCGCCATCCGCGCGATGATCGAGTTCTCGAGGCCGAACCCGCGCCGCCTGTCGCCGACGTCGAAACCGGCGCCGTGATCGCGCACCGTCAAGGAGACCCCGCCGCCGATCTCCTCGACGCTGACGACGGCCCTTCGGGTCCCCGAGTGCTTCAGTGTGTTGCGCAAGGCCTCCCTGGCCGCGTCGTGCAGCGCCATGGCCGCCTCCTCCGCGAGGCCCGGACCGCAGTCGTCCTGGATGACGACCTCGGCGCGCAGTCCTTCCGAGGCCATCTCGGCGGCGAGCAGGCGGAGACGCTGGTGCAGCCCGACGGACTCGGCGGGTTCGTGCTCGAGGCTGATCCGGAGGCGCATCGCCTGGGCGCGAGCGGTGCGGCGGACCCGGTCGAGGCTGGCCGCCGGATCGAGTTCGTCGGCGGGCGCGGGGATGGCGAACGACTCCATCACCTGCAGGACGGTGTCGTGGACGTCGCGGCGATGCCGTTCCCGTTCCGCCGCCCGGCCCTGCTGCTCGCCGAACCCGAGCGCGAATCGCATCGACGCGCCGACCAGGCCCACGATCGCGAGGCACGCCACCAGCGCGGTCCCGAGCGTGAGGAAGAGACCGAGTGAGGTGGACGGGTCCAGCAGGGAGTGCAGCACCACCGCGCCCCCGATGACCGCCGCTCCCGCCAGTGCGCCACGCAGCAGCGTCCAGATCATCACCGTGCCCATCAGGTGGGTCCAGGTGATCGACGTGATCGCGACGTCCCGCGCGAGCAGGGCGGCTCCCAGGGTCAAAAGCACGGCGACCCCGGCGTCGACCGCCGGTACCAGGCGCGTACCGGCGGGATCACGGGCGGACCAGCGGAAGACCCAGGTCGCTTCGGCGACGTTCGGCACCAGGTGCAGCACCACGAACGTCCACAGCACCGGCGTTCCGCCGGAGCCCGCCGCCCACAGCGCCTGCGCCAGCATCACCAGCCGGAACACCACCGGGACCAGCACGAGCCGGGGCAGGGTGGTCTGCACCAGCCGCGCCGGTATCCCCGGAACCTGATGACGACCGGTCAGGACCCCCACGCCGCCCCCGAGCATCAGCACCCTCACGCCGCTCCTCCCCCGGATCAGCCACCCTGAAACAGCGAACGAGTCGCATTCATTTCAGTTTACGAGCAATCAGCTTGCCCGCGTCGCGGCGAGGATGTCAACGGGCGGCGGGTTCGGACATCTCCTCTCGTTTCGCCGCCCGCGCCGCGGCGAGCGCGGACGGCACGATCAGCGCGGCGGTCAGGCCGACGAACAGGAAGGACACCGAAAGCGACGTCACCTGCGCGATTCCACCGATCAGCGGCGGCCCGGCGAGGAAGCCGGTGTAGGCGATCGCGGTGACGAAGGCCAGCTCCCGCTCGCCTCCGGTGCCGTCGGCGCGTTTGCCCGACGCTCCCGCGAGGCTCAACGCGATCGGGAAGGCCGCGGCCAGCCCGGCACCCGCCAGCGCGAAGCCGACGAACCCGAACACCGGCCGGCCTGCCAACGCGGCGAGCACGAGCCCCGCCGCGGCGATCCCGGCGCCCACCGCCAGCGCGCGGGTCGCGCCGAAGCGGTTCTGAAGCCAGGCGCCCGCGAGTCTGGCGAGCGCCATGGACAGGGCGAACCCGGAGTAGGCGAAGGCCGCGGCGCCGTCGCCGACCCCGTGCGCGGACGTCATCAGCAGGGCGGACCAGTCCGAACTCGCGCCTTCCGCGATCGCCGAGAACAGCGCGATGGCGGCGAGCAGCCAGAGGACGGGACGCTTGATCGGCGGCACCCGCGGCTTCTCGACGGGTCCGGCGTGCGCGGGCCGCGCGCCGGGCACGGCCACGACGACGAAGGCGAGCACGACCAGCGCCGCCAGCGCGGCGACGGTGAGATGCCGTCCCGGCGACCAGTGGTGCGAAGCGGCGAATCCGGCGGCGACGGAGCCCGCCAGCGCGCCGAAACTGAACCCGGCGTGCAGGATCGGCATGATGGCCCGCCCGGACCGGCGTTCCACCTCGACGCCCGCGACGTTCATCGCGACGTCCAGCGCGCCGACGCTCGCGCCGAGGACGAACAGAGCCCCGGCCAGCAGGAAGACCGACGTCGAGAAGCCGATCATCGGCAACGCGGCACAGGCGATGACCGTGCTGCCCGCGACCACCGCGCGCGCACCGTGCCGCTCGATCAGCCGCCCCGAAACCGACGCCGCGATCAGCATGCCGACGCTGGCCCCCAGCAGGGCCAGGCCGAAAACACCCGGCGAAGCGTTCACCCTCTCCGACAACGCCGGAGTCCTCGGCGCCCACGAGCCGAGCGCGGCCCCGTTGAGCGCGAACACGACGAAAACGGCCGTACGGTCACGCATAAACCCCAGTCTCCTTCCGATTCCTGTTCCCCCAGAATGACTTAAGCGCTTCAGAAAGTCCACCGGCCCTTGCCGGGACTAGACTGCGGCGGTGACCAGCACGCGACGGCGACGGCCGACGTTGGACGATGTCGCCGACGCCGTCGGGGTGTCACGGGCGACCGTCTCCAACGCCTACAACCGGCCCGACCAGCTGTCCGCCCGGCTGCGGGAAGAGGTGCTGCGCGCGGCCAAGAAAATCGGGTACGCGGGGCCGAACCCGACGGCGCGCAGCCTGGCCACCAGCCGCACCGGCGCGATCGCCGTGCTGCTCGACACGAACCTTTCGACGGCCTTCTCGGATCCCGCGTTGTCGCTCACGCTCGACGCGCTCTCGACCGTCGTCGACCCCGAGGGCCACGCCCTCCTGCTGCTCCCCGGCGACGGCGAGAGCGGAGGCCCGCGCGCGGAACGGGTCCTGACCGCGCAAGCCGACATCGCGGTGGCGTATTCGCTGGCAGACGGCGCGCCCGCGCTGAACGCGGTCCGCGACCGGGGCATGCCGCTGGTGGTGATCGACCAGCCGCACATCCGCGGTTCGGCCAGGGTCGGCGTGGCGGACCGGGCGGGGGCGGCCGCGGCCGCCCGGCATCTGCTGGAGCTCGGGCACCGGCGGATCGGGATCTTCTCGGCGCAGTGCCTCTCGGCGCCGCGTGGTGGCGAACTGAGCGTGGCGGAGGCCGGGAACAGTCGGTTCCACGACAACCGCGAGCGGATGGCCGGCTACCTGGAGACGCTGACCGCGGCCGGTGTCCCGGCGGCGGACATACCGATCTGGGAGGCGTCCGGGCTCTCGGTCGAAAGCGCCCTCCCGAGCGCGTTCGGCCTGCTCGACCGGCAGCCGCGGCCGACGGCGCTGTTGTGCATGTCGGATCTGCTGGCGCTGGCGGCGATCTCGACGGCTCGACACCTCGGGCTGTCCGTCCCGGGTGATCTTTCCGTCGTGGGCTTCGACGACGTCCCGCCCGCCCGCTGGTCCGAACCACCGCTGACGACGGTCCGGCAGGACCTCACGGCCAAGGGACGGGCGGCCGGCGATCTGGTGCTGGGCCTGCTGCGCGGGGAGAAGGCCCCCGCTCCCGCCGAGTTGCCCGCAGAACTGGTCGTCAGGGACTCCACCGCGCGCGTTTAAACCATGGGCAGCCGCGGCGAAACGAGAAGGAGAACCCCTGGCCACTTGCGTGACCAGGGGTTTCCCTGTGGCGGCGTGCCCCCGGCAGGACTTGAACCTGCGACCTAGAGATTAGAAGGCTCTTGCTCTATCCAGCTGAGCTACGAGGGCCGACGTCGGCGACGTTGGGTGTCGCCCAGCGTCGGCAGCTTAGCCGTCGCCAACCTGTCGATCGTTCGACACCGCCAGATCGTTTCAGGTCGGGCCCACCGTTTTTTGGAACACCCGTGAGCGCGTCACGACGCGGGGTGACGCGCTCACGGGCCGGGGCCGCTTTGGGGGAGCGGCCCCTGGGTTCGCGCAGGTCGCGAGTCGACTCCGCTGCAAGCGACCTGCGCGAACCGCCGGGGTGGTCAGTCCCAGATCTTGAGGGCGCGGATCACGAACGGGCCCTGGGGTACGTAGGTGCCGCCACCCGGATAGGTGATGAAATCTCCTTCGGTCGTGCACTCCTCGCTCTGATAAATCGTCACGTCGCGGCTCAGCCGGTTGACGAACGAATGCCCGTCGAAGCCGTCGGGCAGGGGAATGCATTCCTCGGGGTTGGAGGTGCGCAGGTCGAATTTGTGCGCAACGCCGCCGAACGATTCTTCGCCGTACACGCAGAACTCGCCCTTCTGACAGACCGGTGCGGGCGGGCCGGTGGTGGCACTAGCGACTCCGGTGCTGGTCAGCAGGCCGAACATGGCCAGCAGGAGGACGTGCGGAAGGCGTGCGCGCAGGTTCGTCAAACGTCGTTGCATGGCTGGGTTCTCCCCCGTGAATCGGCGGCTCGATCGCCGTCGGTGAATGTGTGATTCCACGATGACCCGAGGAGAGGGCTTTGTCTGCCCGCATTTCTACTTCTGTGGATAAGTAGTTGTGCGCCGCCTGATCGGGGCGAGTTGTCCACATATCACCGGCACCGCCTTGTGCTCGCCGGAATCGGCTGCTAATGCCCTCGGATCGCGCTTCCGACGCCACGCCGGACTAGCACGCCCCACCCGGGCACCAGCTGGTTCCGCCGTCAAGATCCACCGGAGTTTCCCAGGTCAATGCCAACAACTCACCGATCCGGAAGCCACTTTGGCGTCGCGACCATCGGCGAAGCTACGCCCGCAGCCCGGCAGCGGTGTCGTTGAGCGCCACGATGATCTCGCGAGGTGTTCCCGACGTCAGCGCGATATTCCCCTCACCGGTGACATAGGTGAGGACACGGCCTTGCCCGGTGAGGTCTATCGCCGAGATCGGTGAGCTACGAACACGGTGCCCATCGCCCTCACGTCTGGCGGTGTAGAGCTGATGCGCGGCATCGCGAGGACGCCGCATCACCTCGGCGAGATAGTCCACGTCCCTGGTGTCGACTGGTTCCGCGAGAGGGTTGACCGGAGTGGTGTCCGGGTTGTCGTAGAAGGCTTGCTCCACAGCCACCGTCCTCACCGGTGCACCATCGAGTTCGGGCAGACAGTCCAACAGCGATGTGGCAGGCCACTTCGCCGCGACCGGCTGAACTGTCACGGTGTCCGCGTCGGCGAGCACCCGAACGGCGTCCGTTCCTTCGATCGCGACGAGAATCGCGCCGCGCGAGTCATCTTTGTAGTGAGACCAGCCGTAAAACTCGGTGGCGGCGGTGGCGATCACCCGCAGACTGTCGGTCCAGAGTGGATTGAGCCGGCCACGCCTGGCGAGCCCATGATCGGCCAGCCACTCCAAAGTCTTCCCGTCCAGTTCTCGCCGGAAGCCGTCCTCCATCCAGAAATGACGCCCGGTGCCGAAAATCGAGGGAGGGTCGCCCAGGTCGAGCATGGTCCATGCGGTCAGAAATGCCAGTCGCGGCACTACCACCGCGCGTTCGATCACAGACATGAGGCCGCTCCCACACACTCTTGCCGAGACGGGAAACCTTTGTAGCGCATCAATTTCAAGCGCCGATAGTCGGCGGAGCCGGCGGCAGGCCCGTGGTCGGGTCGACGTCTTTCTTGTCTTCCTCGGTAAACAGGGTGTCCTCGGCAAGGACATACTTGCGCTGGTGTTCTTTGTCTTCTTCGGGCTTCCCTCGTCCCCCTGGAGCCATACCGCCGGGGGTCGCGGTGCTGAGTCGGTTGCCCGCCCGCCCGGCTCCGGCAGGGCCGCTGTGAACAGGACTCTCCGTCATGCCGCGTATGCCTGTCTGCTTCCCGCCGCCGGGCAGATTGGCACTCTTTCCTGCCTCTCCCGGCGTCCGCCCAGCGCCTCCACCTGGACGTTCGACATAGCCCGGTCCGCCGACCGGATACGTCGGCGGAGTCGTTCCCGTGCCTGGACCAGAGCCAGGCGAGACGCCGGGCGACAACCCGGGGACCCCGGTGTTCGTCATATCCGGCCGCGTGAATCCGGCTGCCACCGTCTCGTCGTCATTCCCCGAACGAGGCGAAGGAGAGAATCCGCTGCCGTTGTCATGGCCACCCTGCGCCGACTGGGAAGCCGCCGGATGGGAAGCCACCGCCGCAGGGGCAGGCGTGGTCGTTCCTGGCGCGGGAGCGGCTCCCTGGTGCGACTGCGGGCCACCATGACTTGCCTTGCCGGACGCAGTTTGCGGGCTGCTCGACTGCCCGTCCGTGATCGTTATATCGCCACCGTCGAACGTACCGAGGTCGCCGTAATCCCGCTGAAGCGCATCCCCTTGTTGCCGAGTATTGGTGGCGTAAGCCGCATAGAGCTCGTGGTTACGCTTCGCGGCAGCGTTGTACCGGGCGATCTCATCTTCGGTGTCAGTAGCCCATGGGCTGAGCTTGTCCCAGAAACTCTCCTCGGGAGGCTTTGCGGGCAGCGGAACCATACTGTTCCGGGTGTAGTCGAAATTCGACGCGACCCCGGATACGTTGTCCGCGTTGGCTGCCAGCGTTGCACTGGTCAGATCCATGACATGCCCGACCTTGGACACATGCGCGTTCGCGGCCTCCGCGGACTGCCCGGTCCAGGCGGACTCGAAAGCCTGTGACACCGCGAGCACCCGATCCGACAAGCCGCGCGTCCGCTCCGCGAGACTGTTCGCGGTCACCGCTCCGGCGTGCCACTCCTGACTCGTCCCCGCCAGCAACAGCGGCACTTCGCGCTCGATCGAGACAACCCTGCCCAGGTTGCCCGGCCCATCGAACAGGTCATGGGTCCACTCGACGGCTTTCTGCACGGCGTGCTTGATGCCGCTTCCCACCTCGTGCACCACATGCGTGACGGCGTTTCGCGCATCATCCCAGAACGCCATGGCGCTACGCCTTCTGCCTGAGGGTCGTCACCACCGCGCCGGCGACTTTCGCCGCTGCCTCACACGGATCGAGCTCACCGGTCTTCGCCCGGCTCAGAAAGCCGCCGACCTGGACCGAAAGGTCATCCGCGAGGCCGACACTGATATGACAGTGATCCTGTGCCGAGTCATGCGCAGCAGCGGGAAACCCTTCTACCGAGAGCTCTTTCCAGGTATTCGATTGCGGCTTCGTGTTCTGGTACACACTGCTCAAACCAGTGTGCGTGCTCGTGTCGTACCCCACGGTGATCTGCGCGCCCGACGCAGGACTACTGTTGGCCCACGAACAGAACGGGCCTGTCGCCATCTTCTCGCGCTTGCCTTGCACCGAAACACCAAGCGCAGCAGTAACTTGTTCCGAATTCAGAGCATCCACGCAAGGATCGCCCGACAACACCGTGGCCGGTAGAGGGTTTTGGACCTTCGGCGCACCCGCGAACGGCAACGACGAGACAGTTGACGACGACGTCACCTCGGACGATGCACCACTGCCAGGCAGCACAGTCCCGGGAGTTCCCCCGCCGCTCGAGCATGCTGAAAGAACGACGGTGAAAATAACCGCGATACCGGAAAAAGCCCCGAAGCGACCCATCACAGAAACCCCTCTGATGCCGCCTGCTCTACGGCTTCCTTGCTTGCCTGGTCGTTCACCTTCATCGTGCCCAATGCCTTGTCGAGCTTCGCCAACAAGCTATTGAGATAGTCGATCAGATTTTGGATCTGATCATTCGCCGCGTCGAACGCCGCCGCCGCCGTGACCCACGGCGTCACCTTCGCCATGAAGGACGCTCCCCCGACAGTCAACTTCTTGTTGTAGCCAGTACTTATGCTGTCCTGGGCAGGCGGACTCAACCTCTTCAGGTCAACTGCCTTCGACTGAATGGCGCGCAACTCGACAATAATATTGCCGATCTCGGTCTGCATTCCCAAGGCTTGCTTGCGATCGAGGGTGAACCCACCCTTTCCCGCCGCCGCCCGCTCGGTGGCAGCCAGCACCCTGGCCCTGTCCGCTTCCTGGCGGACCTGCCGAGAAAAATCGGTGTAACTCGCCTGTCTGTTCGGATCGGCCACGACGCCGTAGATCCCCTCTACCCCTCGCCTACGTCCTGCCTTGACCGCCGGTCGCGTCCCGATGGACTGGGCCGATCGGCGGCGTATATCAGCGTAGCGGATCGGTCACCCCGAGTGGAATGCCCGAGCTGACCCCGCAGGCGACACAGAATCCGCGATCAGAGAGCACCGACCACAATTTCGCCGCCTTCCGCAATGTCCGAGAAAACCGCACACGAAAGGCGTAACAACCAGAGAGATCAAAAATGGAATCCGCAGCAGGATCCCTGCGGCAACCTTGGCGTTTTCCAAGCCCGGCAAGAAATTCACTATCCGCACTCCCGGGCGCCCCAGGCGTGGCCATCCCTCTTGCGCACGTGGAAGTTGTCGCAGGCCAACGACCGGGCGAGACCGCCGATAACTGTCATCCGACAGGTTTTTGTCACTTCTCGACGACCGGATCAGTACTGCGATGAGCGGTCAAATCCGGCGCCGAACGGACGTGATTCCGTCCGCATGAACATCTGCATGTGCGGATGCATCTTGCGACTGTTCGGTACCGAACACTTCTTACTCGCCGCGCTACACAAGAGTGAATTCGCCGCACGCGTTCGAGTGACTCCAAGACACTCATTGCTTTTTTAAAGCACGTCTCGGTATCGGTCCATGGCCGGACGGGCCGCGTCATCAATCGATCAAGTGAAGACCATTTGCACTGATCACCCCCGGTGAAGCCGAGCAGACCGCTGGGCGCAGCGATCACGAAACCTCCCGGTTACTGGACCGTAAGCGCAGGAGGTTCATCCACAATGGGCATTGAGGCCCAGTTCACGCTGTCACCGGCGACGTCGGTGACAGCGGTGACGAGCCGGGGCCTCAAGCACGAAAGAAAGCGGCTCCCCATGCCCGGGGAGCCGCTTAAAAGGTTCAACCATTCCACCAAACGGCGAAGTTCCATGGAGGCATCACCGATGACCAGCGTACCGCTGGCTTCTGGCGACACGCCAGAAGAAACACCCCGCGAGCAGGAAAACAACCTGCCCGCCACACATAATCACCACCGCGAGTGTCACCCGGCCGAAGTCAGTCTCGACGAATTGCTCGACCTGACCCGCGAACCCGTCGGCATCATCACCGACCCGGCCTGCCGTCACCCGCACCTGCGGCGCGGTCCCCGTTGGCCCGACCTCGTCCACCGCACGCTGTTCGGCAGCTGGGACCACGCCAGGCGAGTCCTTCTCTACTGGTTCGCCCTCGTCACCGCGCTCGTCGCCCTGGCCATCGCCGCCACTCCGGCCATCCAGGCAGGCGCGGTCGGACTCGCCGGACTGTGGTGGCTGCACCGGCGGCACACCACCGGCACCCCGCCGCAGGCGGAACCCCCGGAGCCCGCACCGGCCCTTGTCCTTTAGCGAACAGCTGAGCAGGCGGTAAAACCGCCGCGGGTGCGCATGCCGCTGAGGATGACAGCGGCATGCGCACCCCGATCCCGGACCCGGTACGGGGTCTGGGATCCGAACCTGCCGGCTCGCGACGATGTGACAGGCGTTCAGCCTCACCGTGATGTGGCAAACGAGTGACGCACCCTGCGCGTGCGCGTTGTTACGTTCCCATCATGTCTTCGTAGAAGGACGACCATGTCCTGCTCGCATGCTCGTCCGCATGAGCAGCGAAACCCGTTCCCGACCGGCTGTTTCCCGGCGGCTGGCCGCGTTGATCGCCCTCCCGTTGGTGCTTTCGGCCTGCGGTGGCGAGAAGAAGGAAGCGGACATCGCCTCGGCGAGCTCGCCTTCCGAGGCCGCGCCGCCCGCTTCCTCCGCCGCACCGAAGGCCGAGGGAAAGAGCGCCTTCTACGACGCACAACTCGCCTACACGCAGTGCATGCGGAAGGAGGGTCTGAAGGACTGGCCGGATCCCACCCTGTCGGGCTACGCCGACTGGACCAAGATCGAGAAGATCCAGGAAGAGGAGGAACGCAAGGATTCTCAAGTGAAGCTCGGCGATGCGATGCAGGCGTGCAAGGAGCCGATGCAGAAGGCGATGCAGCTCGAGCCCGAGAAGGACCAGCAGAAGGTCTACGAGTCGCTGCTGGCCCACGCCCAGTGCATGCGGGCCAACGGCGTCAGCAAGTTCACCAATCCGGCCATGCTGAACGGGATCGCCCAGCCCGGTGGTGACCCGAGTCCGGCCAACCCGCAGATCAGCCCGGACTCGCCCGCGTACAAACAGGCCGAGACAGCGTGCCGGGACAAGCTCATCGAGCAAGCGCAAGGCATGCAGTGAAGCGGTGGCTGATGCTCGGCGCGGTGGCGGCGGTCGTGACCGTGGTCGGCGTGAGCGTCTTCGTCGTGGTGGGCAGAGACGACTCCGGTGGCAAGGCGAACGCCGCGGACGCGCCGCCGGCGGTCGCCGAAGTCACCCGGGGTGACCTGGTGCGGAGCAAGACCGTCGACGGTCACTTCGACTACGCGAACCGCCGTGCGGTGAAGTCCCCGGTCGAGGGCACGGTGACGCTGGCCGCCGAGCCGGGGAAGACCGTGGAGCGAGGTCAAGTCCTGTACAAACGCGACGCCCGGCCGGTCGTCCTGCTCTACGGGTCGACGCCGATGTTCCGTGACCTGACCGCCGGCACGCTGGGGCCGGACGTCCAGCAGCTGAAGCGCAATCTCCGGGACCTCGGGCGGGGCAAGGGCCTGCCGGTCGACAACAAATACGACGAGGCCACCCAGGCCGCGGTGAAGTCCTGGCAGAAGGCGCTCGGCGTGCTGGAGCCGACCGGTGACCTCGGCAAGGGCGACCTGGTCTTCCAGCCCGGGGCGGTGCGGGTGGTGGCCGCGGACGCGGCCTTGGCCGACCAGGTCGGCGCGGACAAGCCCGTGCTGACGATCGCGTCGACCAAACCGGTCGTGCGGGCGCAGCTCGACAAGGACGACGAGACGCTGGCGAAGGCGGGCACCCGGGTCGAGGTCAGGCTGCCGGACGGTGCCACGGCGGGCGGGCAGGTGTCCGGCACGGTCAAGGCGGAGTCCGGGAGCGGGGGTGAGACCACGACCGGGATCCAGGTGGAGATCACCTTGGACGAAGGCGCCTCCGTCACCGACGACACCGCCGGGACGTCCAGTGTGAAGTTCATCCAGGAAAGCCGGAAGGGAGTGCTCACCGTCCCGGTCGAAGCCATCATCGCGCTGCGCGAAGGCGGCTACGGCCTGCAGATCGTCCGCGAGTCCACGACCACGACCGTGCGGGTCGAGACCGGGATGAGTGCCGACGGCCGGATCGAGATCACCGGCGACGGGCTGGCCGAGGGCATGAAGGTGGGAGCGGCCAAACCATGACGGCCGTGATCGAGCTGGCCGGGGCCACCAAGTCCTATCCCGGTGACGTGTCCGCGCTGCGCGGTGTCGACCTCCGGATCGACCAGGGCGAGCTGATCGCCATCGTCGGGCCGTCGGGGTCGGGCAAGTCCACGCTGCTCAACCTGATCGGCACCCTCGACAGGGCCACGTCGGGCACGGTGCGGGTGGCGGGCTACGACGTGGGCGGGCTGTCGGACGCCAGGCTGTCGGCGTTGCGCGCCCGGCACATCGGGTTCGTGTTCCAGCAGTTCCACCTGGCGCCGGGCCGGGACGCCGTGGCCAACGTCGCCGACGGGCTGCTGTACGCGGGTGTGCCGATGAAACTGCGCCGCGACCGGGCTCGCGTGGCACTCGAGAGGGTCGGGCTCGGCCATCGGCTGACCCACACGCCCGAGGAGCTGTCCGGCGGGGAGAAGCAGCGCGTCGCCATCGCGCGGGCGCTGGCCGGCGAGCCCGGCCTGCTCCTGGCCGACGAGCCGACGGGGGCGCTGGACACCGCGTCCGGCGAGGTGGTGCTGGGCCTGATCCACGAGTTGAACGCGAGCGGCACCACGATCTGCGTCATCACCCACGACACCGAGATCGCCGCGCGGCTCCCCCGGCGCGTCGGGCTTCGTGACGGCGAGATCGTCTTCGACACCCGGGCGGCGGTGACGACGCCGTGAGCGCGCCGCTGAAGCCCGCCCGGCTCACTCCTCCCGACATCCTCCGGGTGGGCGTGACCGGACTGCGGGCCCGCCGGATCCGGGTGGTGCTGTCCGCGCTCGGGATCGCCATCGGCATCGCGACGATGGTCGCGGTGGTCGGGCTGTCCACGTCCAGCCGGGCCGATCTGATGGCGCAGCTGGACCGGCTCGGCACGAACCTGCTGACCGTGGAGGCGGGGAAGGACGCCGACGAGAAACCGGTGAAGCTCCCCAAGGCCGCGGTCTCGATGGTCGAACGGATCGGCCCGGTCGAGAAGGTCACCGCGACCGCCGAGGTCGACGCGCGGGTGCGGCGCAGCGACGCGGTGCCCGAGGAGCTCGCTCCCGGCGTCACCACGCAGGCCACGCGCATCGACCTGCTCGACGCGCTGGGCGCACGGGTCGAGCGGGGACGCTGGCTGGACGCGGCGAGCGAGCGGATGCCCACCGTCGTGCTCGGGGCGATCGCGGCCGGACGGCTGGGCGTGACCGGGCCCGGCGCCAAGATCCTGATGAACGACGAATGGTTCGTGGTCGTCGGGATCCTCGCGCCGGTCGAACTCGTGCCGACGCTGGACCGGGTCGCGCTGGTAGGTTTCCCCGCCGCGGAGCGGTTCTTCGGCTTCGACGGGCATCCGACCACGCTCTTCGAGCGGTCTTCCGACGCCTCGGTGGAAGCCGTCCGGGGTGTCCTGGCCCGCACGGTCAACCCGGGTGACGAGCATTCCGTGAAGGTGTCCCGGCCGTCCGACGCGCTGGTGGCCAAGGCCGCCACGGACAAGGGCCTGACCACCCTCATGCTGGGGCTGGGCGCGGTCGCGTTGCTGGTCGGCGCGGTCGGGGTCGCCAACACGATGGTCGTTTCGGTGCTGGAACGGCGCCGGGAGATCGGGCTCCGGCGGGCCCTCGGCGCCACCAAGAACGCCATCCTCCTGCAGTTCCTCACCGAATCGCTGCTGCTGTCCGCGCTCGGCGGAGTGGCGGGGGCGGCGCTCGGCGCGATCGCGACAGTCGGGTTCGCCGAGGCACAGGGCTGGACGGCGGTCATCCCGCCTTGGGCACTGGGCGCGGGGCTGGGCGCGACCCTGGTGATCGGCGTCGTCGCGGGGCTCTATCCGGCCGTGCGGGCTTCGCGGCTTCACCCCACCGTCGCGCTCAACGCGACCTAGCCGGCCAAGAACTGGGAGCACTGGTACGGCCCGACGGTGCCCCCTTGGGCCACGACGGTCACCCGCACCGCGTCGGGCCGGGTTCCGTGCAGCAGGGACTCGGCCCGGGCGAGACTGCAGACCAGTTGACCGGCCGCCATCCCGGCGACGCCGCCCACCGGCGTGCGCGGCAGCCGCACCGTCACCTGCCCCTCGGCGGCGGTCGCGGAGAACTCGCCGGTGATGGCGGTCAGATCGGCGAGCCCGGCGGCGAGTTCCGCTTCGTTCGGTCCGGCCATGAGGAGTTTGACGACGGCTTCGAGGCTGGTGACTTCGTTGCCAGGGCGGGAAACCCCGCGCAATCCCTGGTCCGAGGCGAAGTAGATCCGCATGCCTTCGGGGATTCCGGATGCCGGTGCGCCGCCGTCGAGCACTTCGGTGGGGCGCACCCCGCATCCGGCGACGAGCGCCAGAGCCGCGAAGGAGATGAGGACACGCTTCATCGCTCGACCTCCTTTCCGTTGCGGGGCAAGCGAAGGATGAAGACCGCGCCGCCACCGTCGCGGTCACCGGCGCTGATGACACCGCCGTGCAGCCGAGCGTTCTCCTGGGCGATGGCCAAGCCGAGGCCGCTGCCTTCGGACCGGGTGCGGGCCGTGTCCGCCTTGTAGAACCGCTCGAAAACGTGCTGTGCGGCCTCCGCCGTGAGTCCCGGCCCGCGATCGGCGACCTCGACGAGCACGTCCGCCTCGGTCGATCGCAGCACCACCGTCACCGGCGGCGCGCCGTGCCGCAGGGCGTTGCCGACGAGGTTGGCGACGACGACGTCCAGCCGCCGCCGATCGAGCCTGGCCCGCACGGCCTCGAATCCGGCCGAGACCTGGTCCGTCCAGCCGCGAGTGGACAAGGTGGCACGCAGGACCTCGGCGACGTCGAGGTCCTGGAGTGTCAACGTCGCGGCCTGGGCGTCGAAACGGGAGATCTCGATGAGGTCGTCCACGAGCCTGGCGAGTCCGGCGGTCTCGGCGCTCACCGTGCGGGCGGCGTGGGCGGTGTCCGGCGGCAGGTCGTCGGCGTCCTCGTCGAGGACGGACGACACCATGGTCATCGCGGCGAGCGGCGTCCTGAGCTCGTGCGAGACGTCGGCGACGAACCGCCGCGCCCGGGCTTCCTGCTCCCGGAGTTCGGCGACCGACGACTGCAGCGCGTCGGCCGTTTCGTTGAAATCCCTGGCGAGATCGGCGAGTTCGTCGCGGCCCTTGACCGGGACGCGGGTTTCCAGGCGGCCACCGGCCAGACGGCGGGTCGCCCGCGCGAGCCGCCGTACGGGCCTCAGGACCGTCCCCGCGGCGAGCAGGGCGAGGACGGCGGCGAGCAGCACGACCGGGACGACGCCGTCGCGCACGGACGTCAGCAGGGCGGCGATGTCGTCTTGCTCCGGCTGCAGCGAGATCACCTGGAACACCTCGACCCCGGACGGCCGCCCGGAGCCGGCGAACGCGACAGGGGTGCCCACCACGAGCCACGGGGTGCCGTCCCGTTCGACCCGCTGGAAGCTCAGCCGGTTCTCCGCGCGCACCCGGTCCCGCAGGACCCCGGTGATCGCCTCCTGCTCGGCGGGTGCCACGAGGTCCTGATACCGGACGACGACCTTCGCGTCGCGGGAGCCGGACGCGATGGCCTCGGCGAGCCGGTTCAGCGCATTCTGATCGGGCGGGACGTCGAACTCCCCGACGCTCGCGTTCACCCGGTCGCGGAAGTTCTGCACGGCGGACGAGCCTGCGCGTTCGAGGATCGCCTCGCGGGCCTGGTCGTAGGCCAGCACCGTGGCCGTCGCGGCGCTGAGCAGCGACACCAGCACGAAGGCGACCAGCAGACGGCCGCGGAGCCCGCCGAACCTCACAGCGGCCCGAAGCGGTAGCCGAACCCGCGCACGGTCTGCACATAACGCGGCCGGGAGGCGACGTCCTCGATCTTGGCGCGCAACCGCCCGACGGCGGCGTCGACCAGCCGCACGTCGGCGAAATAGTCGTGCTCCCAGACCAGTTCCAGCAGTTGCTCGCGGGTGAAGACCCGGCCGGGCGAAGCGGAAAGTTCCAGCAGCAGACGGAGTTCGGTCGGCGGGATCGCCAGCGGGGCACCGTTCTTGGTGACGGTCAGCCCGGCCCGGTCGAGGACGAGCCCGTCGAAGTCCTCGTGCTCCCGCACCGCCGGGACGAGACGGCGGACGGACGCCCGGATCCTGGCCTCCAGCACCCTGGCGGTCACCGGCTTCACCACGTAGTCGTCGGCGCCGGCCTCCAGACCGCTGACGATGTCGAAATCGTCGCCGCGCGAGGTGAGCATGATGATCGGCATCGTGCTCAGCGCGCGGATCCGGCGGCACACCTCGAAACCGTCCATCCCCGGCAGCATCAGGTCCAGCACGACCACCTCGATCCCGCCCGCGCCGGGACGACGCAGCAGGGCGAGCCCGTCCTCACCGCTCCCGGCGGCATCGACTTCGTGGCCGTGGCGCCGCAGCACGAGTTCCATCGCGTCGCGAATGGACACATCGTCTTCGATCAGCAGGACATGCGGCATGGTCGTGATTATGGCGCCCCGGCTTCAGTCGCCGAGACCCCGCAACGCCACGAGCAGCTCGTCCGGCACGTCGAGCCGGGCTTCCACCTCGGACACCTTCGCGGCCACGCGCCGGTGTGTCGCCCGGCCGCGGGCGCTGAGGTGGACGAGCACCCGGCGCCTGTCCGCGGCGTCGACCTCGCGGTAGGCCTGCGCGGTGGTCACCAGTTTGTCGACCACCCTGGTCAGGGTCGGCCCGGTGGTCAGCGTCCGGTCGGCGAGATCGGCCATGGCGAGGCCGCCCTTGCCGCTCAGCGCGTCCAGCACCAGCCATTGGTCCAGGGTGAGGCCCTCTTTGGCGAGCACCTGATCGACCAGGGCGGCGACGGCCCTCGCGGCCCGGGTGAGCGAGCCGGTGAGCGACGGTCCCGCCGTCGCGACGCCCCGTGTGCCCATATCCCGTCCCCTTGCCAAAACCGGACACCCTCGCAATACTTCCAGGTGAAAGCACTTTGACCTTACCGGGCCACCGCACGGAGCGCCATGCCCCCACGCCTCGCCACGCGGACCCGCGACGACACCTGGCGCGTGGCCATGGTGGTCCCGTTGCAGGGGCCCGCCGGGCTGTTCGGCCCGTCCTGCGAGGCGATCACGGATCTGGCCGTCCACGAACTCAACGAATCCGGCGGCATCCTCGGCAGGCAGGTCGAGGCCGAGGTGGTCGACGGCGGCGGCAGCCCCGGGCAAGTGGCCGAGGATCTGCGTCGTCTCGTCGAGAGCGGGCAGGTCGACGCGGTGAGCGGCTGGCACATCTCGTCGATCCGGCACGCGCTCGCGCCGGTCGTGGCCGACAGGGTGCCGTACGTGTACACCTCGCTCTACGAAGGCGGCGAGCGCCGCTCGGGCATCTTCTGCACGGGCGAGACCCCGCGCTGCCAGATCGAACCGGCGCTGCGCTGGCTGCGCGACAACCTCGGCGCGCGGCGCTGGTTCGTCGTCGGCGACGACTACGTCTGGCCGCACCGGACGACGCGGGCGATCCGGCACTACGCCAAGGATCTCGGTCTGCGCATCACCGGCGAGGCGTTCGTCGGGCTCGGCGAGGGCGATATGTCCACAGTGGTCCGTTCGGTCGAACGGTCCACAAGCGACGGTGTGCTCATGTTGCTGGTCGGACAGGACGCCGTGCGCTTCAACCGGGCCTTCGCCGCGCACGGGCTCAGCGACCGGCTGATCCGGTTCAGCCCGCTGATGGAGGAGAACATGCTCCTCGCGAGCGGCGCGAACGCCACGGCCAACCTCTACGTCTCCGCCGCCTACTTCCGGTCCATGGTCACCGCCGACGCGATGGACCTGCTCGGCCGCTACGTCGATCGCAACGGCCCAGGCGCCCCGGCCCTGAACAACGCCGCCGAATCCTGTTACGAGGGACTGCACACGCTGGCGGAACTCGTCCGGCGGGCGGGGACGCCGGACCTGCCCGCGCTCAACGCGGCGATCGACGGTGTCGCCTACCACGGGCCGCGCGGCACGGTCGAGTTCCGCGGGCAGCAGGCCGACCAGCACGTCCATCTCGCGGTCGCCGACGGCTACGACTTCGAAGTCCTCACCCGGCTCTGAACTTCCTTCCCTTGACTCACCACCACTCACCACATACTTTCATTTGAAAATATTCCATGTGATGCAGTGGAGGTGAGCATGGGCAACGTGGGCCTGCTCTACGTCGGCGCCGCCTTGATGATCAACGGCCTGATGTTGCTCGGCCGGATACCACCACGTTCGGCAGCGGTGCTGAACCTGTTCGTGGGCGCGCTGCAGTGCGTCACCCCGACCGTGCTGATCGTCCAGGCGGGCGGGAACCCGGACGCTGTTCTCGCGGCGTCCGGCCTGTACCTGTTCGGTTTCACCTATCTGTACGTCGGCATCGCGAACCTCGCCGGCCTGGAACCCGAAGGCATCGGCTGGTTCTCGCTCTTCGTGGCGGGCGCCGCCGTGGTCTACGCGGGAATCGCGTTCTGGCACGACGACGATCCGGTGTTCGGCGTCATCTGGCTGTCCTGGGCGTTGCTGTGGGGGTTGTTCTTCCTGGTGCTCGGCCTCGGCAAGGAACGGCTGACGCGGTTCACCGGCTGGACCGTCCTCCTGCTCAGCCAGCCGACCTGCACGCTGCCCGCCTTCCTCGGCCTGACCGGCGCCTACCGCAGCGACGGCGGGACGGCGCTGCTCGCGGCCGCCGTCGCCGTCGCGCTGGTCGCGGTGGCCGGTTCCCTCGACGTCCTGAAAACCCAGTCGGAGAAAAGGAGTCTTCATGCGACACGGTGACATTTCCGCCAGCCCGGACACGGTCGGCGTCGCGGTGGTCAACTACAAGATGCCGCGGCTGCACACCAAGGCCGAAGTCCTCGACAACGCCCGCAAGATCGCCGAAATGGTGGTGGGCATGAAATCCGGGCTTCCCGGGATGGACCTCGTGGTGTTCCCCGAGTACTCGACGCAGGGCATCATGTACGACCCCAAGGAGATGTACGAGACCGCGGCCACGATTCCCGGCGAGGAGACCGAAATCTTCGCCGCCGCTTGCCGCGAAGCGCAGACCTGGGGCGTCTTCTCCATCACCGGCGAACGGCACGAGGACCACCCGAACAAACCGCCGTACAACACCCTCGTGCTCATCAACGACCGCGGCGAGATCGTCCAGAAGTACCGCAAGATCCTGCCGTGGTGCCCGATCGAAGGCTGGTACCCCGGCGAGGAGACCTACGTCAGCGACGGCCCCAAGGGCCTGAAGATCTCGCTGATCATCTGCGACGACGGCAACTACCCGGAGATCTGGCGCGACTGCGCGATGAAGGGCGCGGAACTGATCGTGCGCTGCCAGGGCTACATGTATCCGGCCAAGGAGCAGCAGGTCCTGATGGCCAAGGCGATGGCGTGGGCCAACAACTGTTACGTGGCCGTGGCGAACGCCGCCGGTTTCGACGGCGTCTATTCCTACTTCGGCCACTCCGCGATCATCGGCTTCGACGGGCGCACGCTCGGCGAGACCGGCGAAGAGGAATACGGGATCCAGTACGCCCAGCTGTCGGTGTCGGCGATCCGCGACGCACGGACCTACGACCAGTCGCAGAACCACATTTTCAAGCTGCTGCACCGTGGTTACACCGGCGTGCAGGACGCCGACGAGGGCGACAAGGGTGTCGCGGACTGCCCGTTCGACTTCTACAAGCTGTGGGTCACGGACGCCAAGAAGGCGCAGGAGAAGGTCGAGTCGATCACCCGCGACACCATCACTCCTCGGCACCCATGATGAGGACGGTGAGCCGGACACCGCGTGTCGTGTGGACGAAGCTCAGCACCAGCGGGACGAGCACGAGCGCGAAGTAGGTCCACAAAGGCCAGTGGTACAGATGGTGCAGGTGCCACGTCTCCTTGAGGGCGATGAAGAAGGCGCCCGCGCACACGATGAACCAGCCTTTGGCCTTGTTGGCGAAGGTGGTCATGGTACGCCGCTGGCTTGCCGAGAGCGTCTTCATGAACTCGCGCTGCGCCTTCTTCCGGCGACGGCGTTCCTTGATGACGGCCACCGGCGGCATCAGCCACCACCAGCGCGAGGTGGGGGTGCCGCCGGCGGGACGGCGTGTCTCGACCGAACGGAGGTCTTCGAACCGTTCGCTTTCCTCGCGCAGTTCCAGCGCGCCCTGGTACATGGGCCCGGCGACGAGGAGCCAGCCGCCGAGGAAGGCGGACCAGGCGACGAAGTACTCGATGTGGATCACCCCTCCCGGACCACCGACGTCCGTGATCCGCGATGATCAGCCTATCCGCCCTAGAATCGGGAGGATGGACAGGATCGACAGCGGCAGCCGGGTGATCGCCGCACCACCCGAGGCCGTCTACAACGCCCTGCTCGACCGGGAATCCCTCGAAGCCTGGCTGCCGCCCGAGGGCATGCGCGGCCGGATCGAACGCTGGGATCCGCGGCCCGGTGGCGGTTTCCGGATGATCCTCACCTACCTCGACGCGTCCGCCGCTCCGGGCAAGTCCTCGGACGCGACGGACGTCGTCGAAGTCGGGTTCGCCGACCTGGTGCGGCCGGAACGCGTGGTGCAGCTGGCCGTCTTCGAGTCCGGCGACCCGGCCTTCGCGGGCACCATGACGATGACCTGGCGGCTCACCGCCGCGGATGACGGCACCGAAGTGACCGTCACCGCGACGGACGTGCCGTCCGGCATCGGCCAGGCGGATCACGAGGCCGGGATCGCCTCCTCGCTGGCCAATCTGGCTTCCTTCACCGAAACGCGCTGACGACCGGACGCGATGACGATCGCGGCGAGGACGGCCATCACCAGCGGCACGACCAGCGCCGCCCGGTATCCGCCGAGCGCGGCGCCCGGCGAGCCGTCGCCGAGAACGGCGACGTTGACGGCGGTCACCGCGGAGAGCCCGAGCGCCGCACCGAACTGGAAGGCGGTGTACAGCAGTCCGCCCGCCAGTCCTTGCTCGTCCTCGGCGATCCCGTCGGTGGCGACGATCGTCAGCGGGCCGTAGGCGAGGGCGAACCCGAGGCCCAGGATGATCATCGACGGGAACATCGCCGCGTACGTCCAGTCCAGGCCCAGTGGCAGGAAGAGCGCGTACGCCACGGCGGCGAGCACGAAGCCGCCGAAGATCAGCCGCGTGTTGCCGAACCTCGCCACCAGCCGCGGGGTCAGCGTCGGCGCCAGGATCGCGTCGATCCCGACCGCCAGCAGCGCCAAGCTGGTCTCGAGCGTCGACCAGCCCCGGAGTTCCTGCAGGTACAGCGTGACGAGGAACTGGAACCCGAAGAACGAACCCGCGAAGAGCAGGGCGCTGACGTTCGCCCGCACCAGCGGGCCCGATTTCAGGATGCCCAGCCGCACCAACGGCGCGGGCGAGCGTCGTTCGATGGCCACGAACGCCACCAACGACGCCACTCCCCCGGCGAAGGACGCGACCGTCCAGCCCCAGCCCTGCCCGGGGTGTTCCAGCCGGACCACCGCGTAGGCGATCAACAGCATCGCCACGGTCACGGTGATGGCTCCGGCGAGGTCCAGGCGCCGCGGAGGGCGCTCCTGGTTCGCGGGTTCCTTGATGAGCCAGAGCGCGGCGGCCAGGATGACGGCGGACAGGATCACCGGCGTGAAGAACACCCAGCGCCAGTCGATCCTGGTCAGCAGCCCGCCGATGACCAGGCCGAGCGAGAAACCGCCCGCCCCGGTACCGGCGTAGAACAGCAGGGCCTTGTTGCGTTTGGGCCCTTCCTCGAAGCTCGTGGTGATGATCGACAGGCCCGCCGGGGTCATGAAGGCCGCGGCGACGCCGGTGACGAACCGGGCGAGCAGCAGCAGCCAGCCCTCGGTGGCGAACCCGCCGAGCCCGGAGAAGACGAGGAACACCACCAGCCAGGTGAGGAACATGCGGCGGCGGCCGTACATGTCGGCGGCGCGGCCGCCCAGCAGCATGAAGCCGCCGTAGCCGAGCACGTAGGCGCTCACCACGCCGCTCAGCGTCGCCGTCGACAGGCCGAGTTCGGCCCGGATGGTCGGCAGCGCCACGTTCAGCATCGCGACGTCGATGCCCTCCAGGAAGATGGCGCCGCACAGCACCAGGAGCACGCCCCAGGCCCGGCCGCTCATCCGGTCGGTGGCGCTCGGGGGCGTTCGCGTTGTGGTCAAGGTCTGTTCTCCCTCGGTGGACACGGGACCGACGGTTACTCCTCTGCCGGTCGGTTCCCTCTTGTAACCAAGGGGATCTTCCGTCACCATCGATGACCATGGAAGAAGGCACTTTGAACTCACCTAGTCGTTGTGAACTCACCGAGGAGGACTACGAGGCCTTCCAGTGGGACACCCGGGAGGACTGCGAAGTCCGCCAGATCCTGGACCGGGTGGCGGACAAGTGGTCACTCCTGGTCATCGCGCTCCTCGACCGGAACACCCTCCGGTTCACCGAGCTGAAGTACAAGATCGACGGCATCAGCCAGCGCATGCTCACCACCACGCTGCGTCATCTGGAACGCGACGGGCTCGTGAACCGGACCGTCTATCCGGTCGTACCGCCCCGGGTCGAGTACGCGCTGACGCCGATGGGGATCACGCTGCACAAGACCATCCAGTCGCTGGTCAGCTGGACCGAGGACCACCAGAGCCAGATCGCCGTCGCGCGCGCCCAGTACGACAAACGCGTCAACGCCTAGGGAGCCGCATGGCCAGACTGTCCGGAGGGGATCCGTCACTGTTGCGGCGGCTCAACGCCATCGCCGTCCTGCGAGCGCTGTACGCGGCCGAGGAACTCACCCTCGCGGAACTGGTCAAGGCGAGCGAGGTCTCCCGGCCGACGGTCGAGGAAATCGCCGCGGACCTCGGCGGACAGGGCCTGGTCGAGGAGGTCCCGCTCTCCCCCGACGCGCCGCGTCCGGTGGGCAGGCCCGCCAAGCGGTACCGCTTCCGCCCCGAGGCGGGGCACGTCGCCGGCCTCGAAGTCGGCCCGCACCAGGCGTTGTGTCTGGTCGCCGACCTGCGAGGCGAGGTCGTCGGAAGGGCGAGGGCCGAACTCACCCCGGAGCTGGACGCGCCCGGCAGGCTCGCCACCGCGCACCAGGTGCTCGGCGCCGCCGTCGCGGGCCACGCGAACCTGCGGGTGCTCGGCGTCGGCACCACCGGCGTGGTGTCCGGCGGCAAGGTCGTCCACGGTGATCGCCTTCCCGGCTGGACCGGCCTCGACCTGCCCGCGGAGTTCGGCGGCGGCTGCCCGGTGCTGGCCGGGAACGACACCAAGCTCGCGACGCTGGCCGAGCACTGGCGCGGTGCCGCACACGGCGTCGACGACGTCGTCTACGTACGAGCGGGGCGCACCGTCTCGCTGGGCCTGCTGCTCGGCGGCAAGCTGCACGACGGCCACAACGGCGCGGCGGGCGAGATCCGCGCACTGGAGCGGACCGGCGGGTTCCTCGAACTCGTCGCCGCGACCGTGCTCACGGTCGACCCGCAACTGGTGGTGATCGGCGGCGGGCTCGCGCTGACCGCGCCGTTGCGCACCGAACTGGCCCGGCTGTGCCTGTTCCCGGTGCGCGTCGAGACGTCGATGCTCGGCGAAGACTCGGTGGCGCTCGGCGCGCTCCGGTTGGCGCTGGGCCGGGTGGAACGCGAACTGTTCAGCGTCGCTGATGTCGCCTGAGCAGGCTGATCACCACGATCAGCACGGCCACCGCGCCACTGGTGAACAGCTGCGCCCGGGCGTCGGCGTCGGTCCACATGAGCACGAGGACGCCCGCCATCGCGATCAGGGCGACCCAGCTGAGCCACGGGAAACCCCACATCCGCACCGGCAGGTCGGCGGCCGTGCCGTCGGCTTCCGCCCGCTTCCTCAGCCGCAGCTGGGAGATGGCGACGAAGATCCAGACCAGCAGGATGTTCGCCCCGATGGCGTTCAGCAGGAACGGCAGCACGTGTTCGGGGGCGAGGAAGTTCAGCAGCACGGCCACGAAACCGAAGGCCACCGACGACAGCACCGCCGTCCGGGGAACGCCCGCGCCGGACAGCTTCAGCATCGCGCGCGGCGCTTCACCGCGATCGGCGAGGGAGAACACCATCCGCGAGGCACCGTAAAGGTTCGCGTTCAGCGCGGAGAGCAGTGAAGTCAGGACGACGAAGCTCATCAGCAGCGCCGCGGACGGCACTCCGATCTGCTCCAGGATGGTCACGAACGGGCTGGCGTTGGCCGAAGCGGACTCCCACGGCAGCAACAGCACCATCAGCGCCACGGAGCCGATGTAGAACAGCAGGAGCCGCACGATGACCGTGCGCGTGGTGCGGCGGATCGACCCCGCGGGATCGTCGGACTCCGCCGCGGCGATGGTGACCAGCTCCATGCCGCCGAAGGAGAACGCGACGGCGAGCAGGCCGGTCAGCACGCCCTGGAGACCGTTGGGCAGGAAGCCGCCTTGCCCGGTGAGGTTGCTCAGGCCGACCGGCGACGTCCCCGGCAGGATCCCGAACACCGCCAGCGTGCCGAGCACGAGGAAGCCGACCACGGCGGTCACCTTGATGGCGCCGAACCAGAACTCGAACTCCCCGAACGACCGCACGGCGAACAGGTTCACCACGGTCAGCACGGCCATGAAGAGCAGCACCCATGTCCACTGTGGAATCGCGGGCAGCAGCCCGTTCGCGATCCCCGCCGCCGCGGTGGCCTCGGCGGCCACCACGACCACCAGCAGCGACCAGTACAGCCAGCCGACGGTGAACCCCGCCCAGCGCCCGAGCGCCTTCTCCGCGTACACCGAGAACGAACCGCTGCTCGGCTCGGCGGCCGCCATCTCGCCCAGCATGCGCATGACGAGCACCATGAGCAGGCCGGCGACGACGTAAGACAGCAGGATGCCGGGACCCCCGGTCTTGATCCCGGCGCCGGTGCCGACGAACAGCCCCGCCCCGATCGCCCCGCTGATCGCCAGCATGGTGACGTGCCGCCGCCGGAAACCGGTACCGAGCGATCGGGTCTCGATCGCGGTCACGGGTTCGGCGGGACCTGGTGCGGGCATGGCTGATCCATTCGTTCGCGGCGGCAGATCGGTGCTCAACGGCGGGACAACTCTTCCAGCCGCTCGTGGAGCCGGTCGACGTGGTCTTCGCTTTCGGGTTTCATCAGCACGCTACGCAGGATCCGCGCGCCGTCCGCATCCGCGTCGACCCCGGTGTGACGCAGGCCGAATTGCGGCTCGCTCACCCGCAGCGTGCTCAGGAACACCGGATCCTTGGCCGCGGCCATGCCGACCCGCATGATCCGCTCGCTCGCCTCGTCGATCTTCGACAGGGAAAGCGGTTCCGTGCGCGGGAAGTAGGCGACGATGTCGAGTTCCGGTGGCTGGTACAGGTCGAAGCGCTCGGAGTCCTCCAGCAGTTTCGCCCACCGCAACGCCGCGCGGCGCCCGGCCGCGAGCACCCGGCCCAGGCCGTCGGGAGTGGGCGGCAGCAGCCGGAAGGTGAGCCACAACGCGGCGGCGGCCGCGCCCGCCCGGGAGCATTCGAGACTGATCTCGCCGAGGTGCAGGTCTTCCGAGGTGAAGTAGGTGTAGGGCGAATCGTGCAGATAGAACCGGCCGGCCGCGGGGTCCTTGAACAGCACCGCGCCGCAGCCGTAGGGCTGGAGGCCGTGTTTGTGCGGGTCGATGACGATCGAGTCGGCCTCGGCGATGGCGAGCCACGGCGCCTCGGGCAGCCCTTCCGTACCGTCCAAACCGGACAGAAGCCGGAAGAACCCGCCGTAGGCCGCGTCCACGTGCACCCGGATGCCGTAGCGTTCGCGCAGCGCCACCACCTCGTGGACCGGTTCCACCGTGCCGAGCGCGGTCGTGCCCGCGGTGACCACCACGGTGCCGATCTTCCCGGTGCGCAACAGCTCTTCGAGGGCGTCGAGATCCATCGCGCCACGGGCGTCGACGGGCACCGTGTGCCCCTCGACGCCGAGGACGCCGCACATCCGGCCGTGCGTGTAATGCGCCTCGGCGCTGTAGGCGATCCCCTTGCCCGGATGCGTTTCGCGCGCGACGAACAGCGCTTCGAGGTTCGCCACCGTGCCGCTGGTGGTCAGATGCCCCAGGTGCTCCTGATAGCCGAACATCGTGGCCAGCTGACGGACGACCTCGCGTTCCATCTCGGCCGTCGCCGGGCCGCCGTCGAGCGCGTGGTTGTTCGGGTTGACCAGCATCGCGGTCAGATAGCCGACCACCGCGGCCGGATGCGGCGGTTTGAGCATCTGGCCGGCGTAGGACGGGTGGAAGAACGGGTAGTTGTCCTTCAACCGCTCGGTGAACTCCTCGAAGGCGGTCTCGAACCGGCTGTCGGAGATCTCCAGCGACGGATGCGGCCGCACGGGGGTGAACGTCTCCGCCCACGCCTCGTGCGACGTCAACGCCTGACCCAGCCAGTACCGGAAGTCCATCAAGGGCGCCCTTCGATCGTTCGGCTCCAAAAAACGTAGGAGTCATCGGAGGTGTGGCGCAACCGTCTTCGGTAGGGCTCAGCTCCCCCGGGTCGCCGCCGCCTGACGCCGTTCCTCGCCCTTGTCCTCCAGCTGCTTGACGATCTCCCGCAGCGATACCGCCAACTCGGTGCACTCGGCCGGGCTGAGCCGATCGGTGACGAACGCTTCCTCCTGGTTGAACTCCGGGAAGAGCTCCCGCATCAGCCGTTCGCCCTCGGCCGTCAGCGCGAGCAGCACCAGTCGTCCGTCGACCGGATGTTTGCGGCGGGTGACCAGGCCGTGCGCCTCCAGGGTCTTCATCACCCCGGTCAGCGTGCCCTTGGTGATCCCGGACTCCGCGGCGACGTGCCGGGTCTCCTTCTCACCGAAGATCCACACCACCCAGAGCACCACGAACGCGGTCCAGGTGAGCCCCGCGGTGCGCAGGACCGAGTTCTCGAAGTGCAGCCGCACCGCCGTGGCGGCGCGGTGGAGGTTGGCCATCGCCTCCATCCGCTCCCACAACAGGGGGATTCCGCCCAGCTTCGCCCGTACGGCGTTTTCGGTTTCGGCAAGCGTGTGATATCCGGTCAACAGCCACATCCTCACCGGCACCGAGGGCGCCAGTACGGTGGGCGCGCACCCCCGCGCGCCCGATCCGCCGATGGTATGCGGAACGGACAGGAGTCCACAGTGGTCTTTCGGAGCGCCTGTCCTGTTTCGGACAATTTCGCCTCATCGGGCGGGAACGGCGGCGCGGTGCTCCGCGATGTCGCCGAACAGGTCGCCCATCTCCTCGACGCGCTCGATCACCTGGTCGGCGGTGAACAGCAGGTCGGCGGCCTTGCGGCAGGCCTCGACCTCCTCCCAGGTCACCGGGGTGGACACGGTCGGGATGGCGCGGCCGCGCAGGGAGTAGGGCGCGATGGTGGTCTTGGCGGTGTTGTTCTGGCTCCAGTCGATGAACACGCGGCCGGGGCGGATCGCCTTCGTCATGCGGGCGACCACGGTTTCCGGTGACCGGCGCGCGAGCTCCTCCGCGACCGCCTTGGCGTACTCGGAAGTCCGTTCGTCGGACCGCGTGCGCACCGGGCAGTACAGCTGCATTCCCTTGTTGCCACTGGTCTTCGCGTAGACGGTCAGCCCGTCCTCGGTGAGCAGCTCGCTGAGCGTCTCGGCGACCCGGCAGCAGTCGACGACGTCCGCGGGCGGGCCGGGATCGAGATCGAACACCAGCAGATCGGGCGATTTCCGCGCGCCACGCGGTCCGACGGTCCACTGTGGAACGTGCAGTTCCAGCGCCGCGAGGTTGGCCGCCCACATCAGCGTCGGGAGATCGCCGACCACCGGGTAGTCGAGCGTCTCCTCACCGCCGCGGCGGCCGCGGTTGGTGAGCCGCGCGGTGCGCACCCAGTCGGGTGCGTGCCGGGAAACGTTCTTCTCGTAGAACGGTTCGCCGTCGACACCGTCCGGGAAACGGCGGAACGTGGCTGCCCGGTCTCGCAGATGCGGGAGCAGGGCGGGGGCGATCCGGCGGTAGTAGTCGAGCACCTCGCGTTTGGTGAAACCGTGCGCCGGGTAGAGCACCTTGTCCAAATTGGACAGCCCGAGCCGCCGTCCCTCGACTTCGACCGTTATCCGCTCTTCAGGCACCCTTCGACGATAGATCACGGGCCGGGTTTTCGGGGTACCGTGAGGCATGAGTACCGTGCCGGACGCGATCGCCCCGATGCTGGCGACCGACGGCGACCTGCCCACCGGCGGGTGGGGGTACGAATACAAATGGGACGGCTACCGCTGCTGCCTGCGCGTCGCCCGCGACGGCGAGACGCGCCTGACCAGCCGTCGCGGCCTCGACATCACGGCGACGTACCCCGACGTGACCGGCGAAGCCCTCGATGGCCGCGAAGCCGTCCTCGACGGCGAGATCGTCGTCCTCGACGACCAGGGACGGCCGAGCTTCCCACTGCTGCAAACGCGGCATCTGCGTACGCCGGACGCGTCGCTGCTGGAGCGCAGCCCGGTGCACTTTTTCGCCTTTGACGTGCTGATTATCGACGGGACCGTCCTGCTCGACGAGCCCTACGCCGCCCGTCGCGAACTCCTGACGTCCCTGGGTGGCGGCGGCCGCATGGTCATCCCACCGGGTTACACCGACGACGACATCTCGCCTGACCAGCTGCTCGAGGTCGTCCGACAGCACGGGCTCGAGGGGCTGATCGCGAAGAAGCTCGACAGCCGGTATTACCCAGGCAAGCGGACCAGGCAGTGGATCAAGCGCGCGCTGTGGCACAGCCAGGAGGTCGTGATCGGCGGCTGGCGCCCCGGCGAGGGACGGCGCTCGGGAACGCTCGGCGCGCTGCTGCTGGGCGCGCACGACGAGTCCGGCGGACTGCGGTACGTCGGCGATGTCGGGACCGGGTTCAGCGACAAGGTCCTCGAAGACCTGCATGCCCGGCTCACCCCGCTGGAGCGGAAGACACCGCCTTTCACCTCGGAGGTCCCGCGCGATCGGGCGCGGCGGGTGCACTGGGTGGCGCCGGAGCTCGTCGGGGAGGTCGTCCACCGGAACTGGACCCCGGACGGACGGCTGCGGCACACGACCTGGCGGGGACTGCGGGCGGACAAGACTCCCGAGGACGTCAAGGTGCCTTGAACGCACCATCGCGGGCACGGCGGAGGTGCGGGCTGACGCGATGTCCTCGGCGGGTGTCAGCGCCGTGGCGGTCCGGTGTCAGGCCGGTCGGTGATCGTTGCTTCACCAACGAAAGATCACCACCACCGAGGGAGTTTCCACCATGTCTGTTTTCACCACTCCGGAACCGATCACCGCCACGCTGACCACCGCGGGTGCCCGGGTGCGCCTCGTCGCGAGCGAGCGTGCGGACACGGTGGTGTGCGTCGAGCCGATCGACGCCGCGAGCAAGTCGGACGTGAAGGTCGCCGAGAAGACCAAGGTCGGTTTCACCGGCGGGGAGCTGGCGATCGAGACGAAGAAGGCGGGCGGCAAGGAGGGTTCGGTCGCGATCACGATCGAACTGCCCGCCGGATCGCGGCTGGCACTGAACACCGCGTGGTCGGACGTGCGCGGCGAAGGGCTGTTCGGCGACTGCGTGCTGGAGGTGGGGTCGGGCCGCATCCAGGTGGACGGCGTCGCGGCCGTCCGGGGGAACCTGGCGGCGGGCGAAGTCGAGATCGGACACGTCGCCGGGACCGTCGACATCGAAGGCGGCAGCGCCGGGGTGCGGATCGGCGAGGTCGCGGGCACCATCAGGTACGTCGGTTCGAGCGGGAAGGTCTGGATCGGGCACGCCCGCTCCGACGTCGACCTCTCCGGCGCGAGCGGGAGCTTCGACATCGACCGCGCTGACGGCGCCGTCGCCGCGAAGGCGGCCAACTGCCCGATCCGCGTCGGACGCCTGTCGCGCGGCCAGGCCGAGCTGGTGAACGCGTCCGGGGGCATCGCCGTCGGCATCGACGGGGACACCGCGTCGGTGGACGCCAAAAGCACGAAGGGCTCGGTGCGCAGCGCCTTCGCGACCGACGGCGGCGAGGGCGGGGTCAAGGTCTACGCCCGCACACGGCTCGACGACATCGTCATCCACCGCGCGGCCGCCTGAGTTCCGGCCGCGGTGGCGCCCTCGGGTGCCACCGCGGCCTAGATCCTTTGAAACAGAACACTTTCTCGTCGCTCGCGACGGTCGTTTTCACCGCACGGAAATCGCAATTAGTCGACTAATTGCGAGACTCCTGGTCGGACTGTCACATAAACGTGTGATAGCACAGGTGTTCGAATGCGGGTATTGTTGACGTCGTGGCCAGCGACGATGCATCCCAGACGACACCCGTCGAGTGGTGGCGTGTCGATACCGCGACGCTGCATGCCCGTAAACAGGAACTGGAAGTTCTGAAGCGTCAATTGGATGCGGAGCAGAACGCGATTCTCGCGGAAATCAATACTCGCGGGGTTCGTGGGTGTTCGGGTCATGCGACGTTGTCGGCGATGATTTTCGAGGACTTCCACGTCACTGCCAAGGAAGCCGATGCCCGCGCCGACCGCGTGCTGGCGTTGCATGCGGGTGTAGCAGTGGGTGGTGATCGAGTACCGCCTCTCGCGCCCTTGACCGCTGACGCCGCCCGTGAGGGTTCGATCGGTGGTTCGCAGATCGACGCGATCATCCGCACACTCGCCCGGATCCCGTCGTTTGTTCCGGAAGAGGAGGTGCGGGGTGGGGAGAAGATTCTTGTGGATCTGGCCCGGCACGCCGGGCCTCACACGATCGCCCAAGCCGGACGAAGACTCCTGGACAAGCTCGATCCCGATGGGAAAGAGCCCCGGGACGAGAACCCGAAGGACGCGCGGCCGGAGTTGCGGTTCGTCAAGCACCGCAACGGCACCCTGGGCCTGAAGGGCACGCTCGATCTGGAGACTTACGCACGGTTGAAATCCGACTTGGATCCGATGGCCAAACCGCGCAAGGCCATCGACGGGGTCCGGGACTCCCGTACTCAGGACGAACGCTACGGGGAGGCCTTCACCGACTATGTGCGACTGAAGACCACCAGCCGGAACCTTCCCGGGCAAGCGGGCGAGGCCACCCACATCCTCGTCACCATGTCCTACGAAGACTTGATCAGCGACTTGGGCGAAGCCCATCTGGACCTGGTCGGGCCGATCAGCGCCACAGACGCAAGGATCCTCGCCTGTGATGCCCGCGTCCGGCCCGGAGTCCTCGGCACCGCGGGCGAACCCCTCGACATCGGCCGCTCCAAACGCACCGTGTCACTCGCCCAGAAATACGCACTCACCATCCGCGACGGCGGCTGCGCCTTCCCCGGCTGCGACATGCCCGTGCCCCGTTGCACGGCACACCACATTGTTTTCTGGCGACACCACGGCGAAACGAAGATCGACAATCTCGTCCTGCTGTGCACCAAGCACCATCGGCTGATCCACCACAGCCAATGGAAAGTCGCCATCGCCCAAGACGGCCTCCCGGAATTCACCGCACCCGCCTACCTCGATCCCACCGGCCAACCCAGACGCAACACCATGCACCTCAGGACATAGGCCGAACCCACGGTAGTTATCGAGGGATGTAGCGAAGGTGTCGTGCGTGGGCACGAGCCTGGTGACTGTGTGGATTTTGGGACGTCAGATGTCCCGAAATCCACACGGTTCCGCCTGACCCTGCCCGATCGCTCCGGCGCCAGTTCGCCCGGGTTGGTCGTGAGTGGCGTTTCGGGTCAATAGAACCCGAATCGCCACTCACGACCCGCGTGAGCAGAAGCGGTCCAGCGCCTCCAGCTTCCAGGCCCGTTTCACCTCGCTCGACCGATGTCCCGAACCGTCGTCGATCAGCAACTCCGCGCCGGGCCAGGCGCGGGCGAGTTCCCAGGCGGTGTCCACCGGGCAGCTCAGGTCACGGCGCCCGTGGATCAGCACGCCGGGGATCTCCCGCAACAGACCGGCGTCGCGGATCAGTGCGCCGGGTTCCAGCCAGGCCGCGTGGGAGTAGTAGTGCGTGACGAGGCGAGCGAACGCGAGTTCCCCTTCGCCGATCGGACCATTGTGGACGGTCGCGCCGGGCTCCAGGGACAGCACGGTGTCCTCCCAGGTGCACCATGAACGGGCGGCCTCGGTCCGTACGGCCGGATCGGGATCTTCCATGAGCCGCGCGTAGGCGGCGATCAGATCGCCGGAGAGATCGCCGCGGAAGCGGGACCACTCTTCGGGGAAGAACCGGCCGACGCCGCGATACAACCAGTCGAGCTCGGCGGGCCGTGTCGTGCTGATGGCGCTGACGACGATCTCCGTGACCCGCTCCGGAAACCGTTCGGCGTAGGCGAGCGCGAGCGTCGTTCCCCACGAGCCACCGGTGACGAGCCAGCGTTCGACGCCCAGGTGCTCCCGCAACCGTTCCATGTCGGCGACGAGATGGTCCGTCGTGTTGTACCGCAGGTCGGTCGCCGGGTCGCTCGCGTGCGGGGTGCTGCGGCCGCAGCCGCGCTGGTCGAACAGCACCGCGCGGTAGCGGGCCGGGTCGAACATCCGCCGCATCCCCGGCGTGCACCCTTGTCCGGGTCCGCCGTGGAGCACGACCGCCGGCTTTCCGGCCGGGTTCCCGCAGGTCTCCCAGTAGACGGCGTGGCCGTCACCTACATCGAGCAGTCCTTTGTCATAGGGCTCGACGGGTGGATACAACTCGATCATGAAGTCAGCCTAGACCGTCCGTGAGGCACGAATCACCTTCGCCGCAACGAAGTTCAGCACACCGGCCCTTTCCTCGCCGCGCCGGAAGGGGGAGATTCATTGGTATCGGCGAAAATCACCAGAGACGGAGCGTCATGGCGGTTGACGGCACGAACTTCACCCTTGGCGTGGAAGAAGAATTCGTCCTGCTCGACCCGCTGGACGGTTCGGTCGCGTTGCGCGCGCCGGATCTTCTCAAGCACCTCGCCCCCGAGTCGGACGTCACCGGCGAGCTGATGCGGTTCCAGATCGAGACCGCGACAGGCATCTGTCGCAGCCTGGACGAGGTGCGCTCCGAACTGAGCCGGCTGCGGCAGATCGTCGCGAAGGCGGCGGAGGCCGACGGCTGCCTGATGGTGGCGGCGGGGATCCCGCCCTGTGGCCTGCGGGAAGACGCGATCATGCCCGAACCCCGCTACCGGCGGATGGCCGAGGCGTTCCCCGAACTGATCGACGACGCGGGGACGTGCGCATGCCACGTGCACGTCGGCTTGCCGTCGCGGGATCTCGGCGCGCGGGTCCTCGCCGGACTGCGGCCGTGGCTCGCCCCGTTGCTGGCGCTCAGTGTCAACTCGCCGGTCGAGAACGGCACCGATTCGGGCTGGTCGAGCAGGCGCTTCCCGCTCTGGGACCGGTGGCCGACGGCGAGACCGCCCGAAGAATGGCCCGGTGCGGCCGCGTACGACCAGAGCATCGGGGAGGCCCTGAGGCGCGGCGCCGCGCTCGATCTGGCGGGCGTGTACTTCTACGCCCGGCTTTCCCCCAGCTACCCCACGGTCGAGGTACGGATCGCCGACGTCTGCCTGGCCGTCGACGACGCCGTGCTCCTCGCGGCGCTGGTGCGGGGACTGGTCGTGACCTGCGCCGGGACGACCGAGGTTCCGCGAGCCCGCGGCGCCCGCATCGGGTCGGCGCTGACGGCCGCCGCGCGCCGTGGCCTCGATGGGCCGGGCATCGACGTCTTCACCGGCAGGGAGGCCGATCAGCGCGACCTTCTCGGCGAGCTCGTCGACTTCGTCCGGCCGGCGCTCAGGGCCGCAGGCGACCTCGACGACGTCGAACGGGGGTTGAACTCGCTGTTCGAGCACGGGACCGGCGCGACCCGGCAACGCCGGTTGCTCACGGAGGCGGCGTCCCCGGGCGAGTTCGCCGCGGATCTGGCCCTCGCCACGATGAGCGTCCCGACCCGGTGAACCGGGCGGGCGTCACAGCCAGCCGGACTCCCGCGCGATCCGCACCGCGTCGACCCGGTTGCGGGCGCTGAGCTTCGACACGATCGTCGTCAGGTAGTTCCGCACGGTCCCGGCGGACAGGAACAGCTCGGCCGCGATCTCGGTCGGCTCGGAGCCGACCGACGCCATCCGGAGCACCTCGATCTCCCGCGCGGTGAGCGGGCACTCCTCGCTGTCCCACGCGGCGAGCGCCAGATCGCCGTCGACGACGCGCCGTCCGGCGGCGACCCCGCGGACCGCGTTGGCCAGCCTGTCGGCGGGCGCGTCCTTGCGCAGGAAGCCGTTGACCTTCGCGGCCAGCGCCCGCCGGAGGGTGCCGGGACTGCCGAGCGAGGTGAGGATCAGCGTGCGCACCCCGGGCAGTTGTTCGTGCAGTTCGGCGGCCGCGGTGAGCCCGTCCTTGCCCGGCAGGTCGATGTCGATGAGCGCGATGTCGGGGCGCGAGGACTTGGCGAGCGGGAGGATCTCGTCACCGCTGGCGCATTCGGCGACGACCTCGATGTCGGCTTCCAGCCCGAGCAGCGCGACCAGGGCCCCACGGACAATGTGCATGTCCTCCGCGACCAGGACCTTGATCATCGACCCCAACTGCCTTTCGCCTGCGCCTCGCCCCACGAGCCGACAATACTATCCTCACACACCCGTCCCGCGAAATGGAAACCGACCCTTGACCGCCGCGGGGGGACGCGGTCAAGGGTCGGTTCTGTGTTGCCGCGGGAATAGGTTCTTCGGACCGCGCCAACACGGCCGGGTTGGTTCCGGCGTGAATGCGCTACCAGGAATTTTGCGGCCATCTGCCGTGGAGATCCAGTGTGGGCACCATCGGCGACATGTGGTTTTCGCATACCCGGCCCGTGATCGCCGGCCGCCCACGGTCACCGTGAAATTTTCACGTCGCCGCACACAAGAATCCATATCCGGCGGTGAATCAAGCACTTCAGGAGAAGTGGCCGCGAACACTACTGTCGAAACAGCAAAGTACGCCAGAATTTCCCGAGCGAAAGGACGGTACAATGGATGAGACTGTCCGGCGAGCCGTGGAGCGAGCCATTGGGGCCATGAACGAGAAACTGGGCGAAGAGCTCACTATCGACGACATCGCCCGCGCCGCCACGTTCAGCAAATTCCATTTCACCAGGGTGTTCCAGCAGGCCACCGGCGTCTCGCCCGGCCGGTTCCTGTCCGCGCTGCGGCTCGACGAAGCCAAGCGCCTGCTGCTGACGACCTCGATCACGGTCGCCGACATCAGCCACCGAGTGGGCTACAACAGCGTCGGCACCTTCAGCACGCGGTTCAGCAGCCGCGTGGGCCTCTCCCCCTCCGCGTACCGCCAGCAGCGCGGTTTCCAGCACCGGCTGGCAGGCGCCCCCCTTCCCGCCACGAAGCAGGCGACCGTCCGCGGTTTCGTTTCGGCGCCGCCGGAGATCTCGCCCGGCCTCGTCTTCGCCGGCCTCTTCCCGACGCGCATCCCCGAGGGCGCGCCCGTGTGCTACACGGTCATCGACGTCCCTGGCCCCTACCAGCTGACCGATGTCCCGGAAGGCACCTGGCACCTCGTCGCGCACTGCGTGACCGGGCCGCTCACCCGCCGGGGCACCGGGTACACCGGCTATCACGGCCCGATCACCGTCGAACCGGGCGTCACCGCGCGGCTGGCCGACCTGCGGGTGCGGCCCAAGCGCCTGTTCGACCCGCCGGTCCTGCTCGCGCTGCCCGATCTGCGGTACCGGCCCGAACCGTTCAAGCACGCGGCCTGACCCGGTCGCCGAAAGGGGCCTTCGAGACGCGATCCGTCTCGAAGGCCCCTTTCTCGTCGTCTACGCGGACAGGCGGCCCGCCGACGGGGCGAAACCCTCGCGGATGTTCCGCCGCCAGAGTTCGTAAGCGGGCGTCCCGTCCGAGGCGTTCTCGACGACCTCGGTCGAGTCGGCCAGGTCGACGGCCTCCTCGATGCTCAGCCCGGCGAGCGCCCACGCGGCGCGGCGCGTGTGCGGCGGGACGAACGAGGAGAACGTCCTCGCCTTCACCGCGAACACGACACCGAGGCCGAGGTGGTCCTGGTGCTCCCCCGCCGCCTCGCGCAGCCTGATCAGCCCCGGCTGGTCGCAGCCGCCCGCGAAGGTCGCCGCCAGCCCGACCCCGCTCCACAGGTCCGGCCGGCGTTCGGCCGGGAACCGGTCGACCGCCGCGGCGACCTTGACCGGGTCGGCGCCGTTGATGAACCACAGCGCCCGCCCGATGCCCTGGTCGCAGGCGCGCGGGAAGTACGCGGGCGCGCCCGCCCACGGGTACGGCTTGGGGACGAACTGCTCGTCGACCCACTTGCGGGTGTCGAAGTAAGCGCGGTCGAAGGCGTAGCCGTCGACGGCCAGCCAGCTCATCGTCGGGTGGAACGGGACGCCGTCGAGATCCGGCAGCACCTTCTTCCACAGCGGCCGGGGCAGCCGGGCCATCGCGAAACCGATGCCGATGTAGGTCAAGAAGACATGCGGGAGACCGGGGCCGCTCATCAGCTCGGCCGTACGGTCCTTCCGCCCGCCGGGCATGACGTCGAGGATGGTGAACGCCATCGCCGCGCCCTCGTAGGCGAACCCTCGCATCTCCGGCTCGACCATGTCCAGCCGCCGCTCGGCCTCCCACAGCGCCGGAGCTTCGATCCCCCACTCGAACCCGCACACCACCGCCTGCGGGATCGACTCCAGCCGGGCGGTCGCCGGGGTCGGCGGGATCCCGAAGCCCCGTCCCTCGAAGCCGACCGAAGCCAGCGAGGGTGCGAACAAGACCTTGCGTAGGGCACCCAGCAATGAGCTCATCATACGTCCTTTGTGGATAGTGTCGGCTTTCGCGCGCGAACTCGGCTCTTGCCGAGGAGACCACGCCCCGATCGCCGCCCGCTCGACGGCCGGTCGAGGGGTTCGCACGACGTGACGGCCGATACCGCCGAACAGTCCATCCGACATCATTGACAATGGTGAATTCACCCGTTCGCCGAGCGAATTCACCGGTTTGGAACGTGCTCAGCGGGTAATGCAAGGCACTTTGACGGCATTTTGCTGGCTATTATCCTGACACTCGGCAATCGATCGGTAGTGTTTTCAGTATCCGCGAACCTTCGACATCGTCGCAGCTCACCAGGGCCCTGATCGCTCCGGGAGGCGGTCGGAAAACGGTGGAACTCAGATCGTGCGATTTAGATTCACTCTTCCGGGGTTGCTATGTACACTGAGAGTTAGCACCTTTGGGGGATAGAGGAGGTCGGAGTGATCCGAGTCCTGTTGGCCGAGGATATGCACATGGTCCGCGGCGCCTTGGTCGCATTACTGAACCTCGAACAGGACATCGAGGTCGTCGCGGAGGTCTACTCCGGCGACAAGATCCTCTCGGCGGCCGCGGAGTACCTCCCGGACGTCGCGATCATCGACATCGACCTGCCCGCCAAGGACGGACTCGCCGCCGCTTCCGAGCTCTACCAGCAACTGCCCAGCGTCCGCACGCTGATCCTCACCTCGCTCGGCCGTCCGGGCACCGTGCGCCGCGCGCTCGACGCGAAGGTCAACGGCTTCCTGCTCAAGGACGCGCCCGCCGACAAACTCGCCAACGCCGTCCGCTCGGTCGCCATCGGCCGCCGCGTCATCGACAGCGAACTCGCGTTGTCGGCCTGGGAAACGGAAGATTGCCCGCTGACGCCGCGCGAGGTCGAGATCCTCCGGCTGGCCGCGAACGGGCGCACGGTCGCCGACATCGCGGCGGAACTGTTCCTGTCACCGGGAACCGTGCGGAACTATCTCGCCACGGTGGTCACGAAACTCAACGCCCGCAACCGGGTCGACGCCATCCGGATCGCCACCGATTCCGACTGGCTCTGACCCGCTCGCGCGTCTTCTGTTCTGCCATAACCGGTTCCGCGCTCCAGGTCGTGACGATCGCATATAGGGCAACGAAGAAATCTAGGTCCGCTGGGTGTCTCCGGCACTGTTCCACGGGTTCCGCCTCTGTCACTGTCGCAGAGGGGGAGTCCGCCGGAGGGGCAGGGGATGCACGCGATGACCATCGAACCGGGAGACACGGTTGCCGGGCACCGGGTTCCGGACGCGGTGCGCGCGCGACTCCTCGGCCCGGTCGAACTGCACGCCGGCGGGGCCGATCGAGCGCCGACCACGCCGAAGCTCCTGCAACTGCTGGCGATGCTGCTCATCCGTCCCGGCAAGACGGTCCGCGTCGACTCGCTGGTCCACGAGCTCTGGAACGACGCGCCCCCGCGCAGCGTCCGCCGGACCCTGCACACCTATGTCCACCACCTCCGCCGTCACCTCGACCCCGACGGTGACCGCGGGGAAGGTCTGCTGGTCACCAGCGCGCCCGGCTACCGGCTGGAGATCGATCCGGCCGTGATCGACGTGTCGGAGTTCGCCTGGCTGCACCGCCTCGGCCGCGACCTGCTGACCGGAGGCGACCACGCGGCGGCCGCCCACGCGTTCCGTACCGCGCTGGACCTGTGGTCCGGTCCCCCGCTGGCCAACATCCACTGTGGACCGACTCTGGCGGCCTACACCGTCTATCTGCTGGAGCACCGCCGCAACGCCCGTGACCTTTGGATCGAAGCCGAGATCCTCGCCGGTCAGCACCGGGAGATGCTCGGCGTGCTGCGGTCGCTGACCACCGCGGACCCGCTCGACGAGACCCTCCACGGCCAGCTGATCCGCGCGCTGGGGCTGAGCGGCCGCCGCAGTGACGCGCTGGCGGCCTATCAGCGGCTGCGGACGCGGCTCGACGAGGAACTGGGGGTGGAACCCTGCGCCGAACTGCGCGAGCTGCACCACGAACTGCTCTCCGAGAGACACCCGATCCGCTGATCGCCGTCCCGGCGAACCAGAACCACCCCGTCACCAGAGATCCAGGAAGTTGAGGAGTCAAGCATGACCGCTCGCACCTACGGCCAGTTCTGCGGCCTCGCCCGCGCGCTCGAGATCATCGGGGAACGCTGGTCCATGCTCGTGATCCGCGACCTCGTGCTCGGCCCGAAGCGCTACGACGAGCTTCAGCAGGGCCTGCCGAAGATCCCGACGAGCATCCTTTCGACCCGGCTCAACGAACTCGAACGGCACGGCGTCGTCCAGCGCCGGGTGCTCTCGCAGCTCGACGCCGGGGTGGTCTACGAGCTGACCGAGTACGGCAACGACCTCGACCAGATCCTGCTGCAGCTGGGCCTGTGGGGCGCCCGTTCGCTCACCGACCCGGCGGCGGACGACCTGTTCACCCTGGACGCGGCCATCCTGTCGCTGTACACGACGTTCCAGCCGGACGCGGCCCGCGGCGTCCAGTGCTCGTTCGAGCTGCACTACAGCGCCGAAGAGATGGGCGACCAGATGATCGTCCACGCGGTGGTCGAGGACGGCGCGATGACGGCGGGCGAGGGCCCGCATCCGGATCCGGACATCATCATCGAACCGCGCGGCCCGGTCATGCTCAAGCTGCTGAACGGCGAGCTGGCCGCGGCGAACGCGCTCACCTGCGGCGCGGTGGCCGTCAAGGGCGATCCGGCGCGGCTGGAGCTGTTCGCGCGGCTGTTCCGCATCCCCTCGGCCCCCTCGAAGACCGAAGGGCTCGTCACGCACTGAAGACGGCCTCGCGATTCGGCATCTGCTTGCGATCCTCGCGTGCGACTAGCAGGAGCAGGTGCCGAATCGCGTCATTCGAAGCGGGTGGTGTCGCCGGCGCCACGCCGGACGATCTCCGGCTCCCCCGACGAGAAATCGATGACCGTGGTGGGCTCGACCCCGCACTCGCCGGAGTCGATCACCGCGTCCACCACGTGCTCGAGCCGCTCCTTGATGTCCCAGCCCTGGGTCATCGGCTCCTCCTGGTCCGGCAGCAGCAGCGTGCTCGACAGCAGCGGTTCACCGAGCTCGCCCAGCAGCGCCTGTGTGACCACGTGGTCCGGGATGCGCACGCCGACCGTCTTCTTCTTGGCGTGCAGCAGACGGCGCGGAACCTCCTTCGTGGCCGGGAGGATGAACGTGTAACTGCCCGGAGTGGACGCTTTGACCGCGCGGAAGACCGCGTTGTCCACGTGCACGAACTGGCCCAGCTGGGCGAAATCCTGGCAGACCAGGGTGAAATGGTGGCGGTCGTCCAGCTTGCGGATGCTCCGGATGCGGTCGATGCCCTGTTTGTTTCCCAGCTGGCAGCCGAGGGCGAAGCAGGAGTCCGTCGGATACGCGATGAGACCGTCTTCGCGCAGGATGTCGACGACCTGTCCGATCGCGCGCCGTTGCGGATTTTCCGGATGTACGTCGAAATACCTGGCCATGCGCAGAGCTTAGGGCCACCGGCGCCACCGCGCCGCGAGAGCCCGCCCCGGCGTGGTGCGAACGACCGACACCCGCGAGGGTGAGCGGCGGGGTTTTCCTGTCTCCGGCCGGGAAACGTCACCTGCCGGGCAGGTATCCCTTATCCTCGAAGACCAATGCGGGTAACAGCATGGGATAGGATCCTAATATCCCGCAAATGGAGGGTGGTGCGACGCCCGGACCCGACCGTCGCGAGGGCGAAGCACAACCGAAAGAGTCGTCTTCTGTTACCACTGGGGTGCCTGTGCCGGACCAGCTCGCGGTGACCGCCGAACCAGCGGGGCTCGACCGGCGGCCCCGGCGAGCGCTGTTCCTCGCCGGACTGATCATCACGGTCGTCTTCGTCAACTCGTGCCTCTTCGGTCTCCTCGCGGTCCTGCTCCAGCCTGGGGTGGACTTCTGGCAGGGCGTGCTGGCGGTGCTGTACGTCGGGCCCGTGCTGGCGATCCAGCTGCTGTACTTCTCCCGTCCGGCGGTCCGCCTGGACACCCGCCTGGCCAAGGGTGTGCTGGTCGTCCAGGCCTGCCTCGCCTACCTGCCGACCCTGCACTTCGACGCCGCGCTGACCTCGCTGACCACCCTCGCGGCGGGTAGCGCGCTGCTGCTTTTCCGGCCGCGGACGGGCTGGACGGTGTTCACCGTCTTCATGGCGGCCACGACGTGGATCCTGTGGGCCTACGACGACACCTGGCTCGGAGCGCTGTTCGACAGCATCACCGCGATCTTCTACGCGCTGGTCGTGTACCTGCTGACGTGGCTCGCGCGGCTGGTGACCGAACTGCACCAGGCCAGGACCGAACTGGCCCGGCGTGCCGTGGCCGAGCAGCGGCTGGCCTTCGCGAGGGACCTGCACGACCTGCTCGGGCTCAGCCTTTCCGCGATCGCGCTCAAGGGCGAACTGGTGCACCGGCTGCTGCGCAAGTCGCTGGACCGGGCACGCGAAGAACTCGCCGAGATCACCGGGATCGCCCAGCGGACGCTGTCCGACGTGCGATCGGTGGCCAGGGGCTACCGGGAGTTGTCGCTCGACAAGGAATCACGGACCGCGGTCTCGCTGCTCTCGGCGTCGAACGTCGCGGTGCGGGTCGATCTCGAGCAGGTCGAGCTGCCGGTGAAGCTGCGCACCCTGCTGGCGAAGGTGCTGCGGGAGGGTGTCACGAACGTGCTCCGCTACACCGGCGTCGAGCACTGCTCGATCACCGTGCGCGAGAACGAAGGCCGGGTCGCGCTGGAGATCGTCCACGACGGAACGGCGCACGAGGACGTCCCGGAGGAAACGGCCGAGAGCCTGCGTGAGGTCACCGCGGAGGTCTCCAGGCACGGCGGCACGCTGAGCGCCGGCCCCGAAGCGGCGGGCAAGTGGCGGCTGCACGCCGAACTCCCGGTACCCGAGCAGGTCGAACCCGCCGACACGGCGCTGGAGCAGGAGCCGGGCCACTGGTCCGTGATCGACGCCAGGAACGTCCAATGGACGCTGACGGTGGTCTTCATTCTCTTCGGCCTCTCCGCGATGACCCGGGCCTTCATGCTGACCGACGACGGCTGGTACATCGCGCTCATCGTCGGCTACCTCACCGCGCTGATCACGCTGCAACTATCCTATTTCGCCCGCCCGAACGTCCGGCTGCGCTCGCGGCAGAGTCTCGCGCTGCTGGTCGTCCAGGCCTGCCTGATCTTCCTGCCGCTGATCCCGCTCGGGCACGCCTGGGTGAGCCTGCCCAGCCTCTTCGCCGGCACCGCCTTGCTGGTGCTGCCGCCGCTGGCGGGGTGGACGGCGTTCGCCGCGACCGCCGTCGGCGTGGTGCTGATCCGGATCGGGCACGGCACCGACTTCATCGGCGGCTTCTACAGCTTCGCGTCCATCCTGAACACCGGGCTGATGGTGTTCGGCCTCATCTGGCTGCTCCGGCTGGTGACCGAACTCGGCGAGACCAGGAAACGCCTCGCCGAGGTCGCGGTCGCGGAGGAGCGGCTGCGGTTCGCCCGCGACCTGCACGACCTGCTCGGCATGAGCCTGTCCGCGATCGCGCTGAAGAGCGAGCTGACCAGCCGGATCATGGACATCGACACGAACAGGGCCTCCGACGAACTGCTGGAGATCCTCGGGCTGACCCGGCAGGCGCTGGCCGACGTCCGGTCGGTCGCGAGCGGCTACCGGGAACTGTCGCTGGATCAGGAGTCCCGGTCGGCGCAGGCGGTACTGGTGGCCGCCGACGTCCAGGTGCGGCTGGAGATCGAGCACGAGGGCGTGCCGGCGACGGTGCGCACGGTGCTGGCCGTGGTGCTGCGCGAGGGCGTGACGAATGTGTTGCGGCACAGCAAGGTCGAACGCTGTGAGATCGCCGTGCGGCGGATCGGCGGCGGTGTCGCGCTGGACATCGTCAACGACGGCGTCCAGAACGGGCGGCCGCCGCGGGCGGACGAACCGGTGCGGGTCGAGGCCCCGGGCAGTGGCATCACGAACATGTCCGACCGCGTCGCCGGGCTCGGCGGCGAACTGACCGCCGGTGTCGAACCCGACGGGCGGTTCCGGCTGCGTGCCGTGGTCCCGGTTTAGATCCAGCCCGCTTCTTTGGCGATGCGGATCGCGTCGACCCGGTTTCGCGCGTTGAGCTTCGAAACGATGGTGGTCAGGTAGTTCCGGACGGTTCCGGTGGAGAGAAAGGCCTTCGCCGCGACCTCCAGGGTGTCGCGGCCTTCCGCGGTCAGCCGCAGGACGTCGATCTGACGCGGGGTCAGCGGGCAGTCCGCGGTGTCCCACGCGGCGAGCGCCAGATCGCCGTCGACCATCCGCCGTCCGGCCGCCACGCCGCGGACGGCGTTGGCGAGTTTCTCCGCCGGGGCGTCCTTCAGCATGAAGCCGTTCACTTTGGCCGCCAAGGCCCGGCGGAGCGTGCCCGGTCTGCCGAGGCTGGTCAAGATGAGCGTCCTGACCTCGGGAAGCTGCTCGTGCAGTTCGGTCGCCGCGGTGAGTCCGTCCTTGCCCGGCAGATCGATGTCGATGATGGCGACCTGGGCGCCCGAAGTCCGCGCGGCGGGGAGGATCTCATCGCCGGACGCCACTTCCGACACCACTTCGATGTCCGGCTCCAACCGCAGCAACGCCACGAGCGCACCTCTGACGATGTGCATGTCTTCGGCCACCAGAACCCTGATCACCATCGCACCGCCCCCCACGCACCGCCCCCGTGCCCACAAGATAATCACGCCCGGGCGGAACGCGTTCCACCGTTCGAGTGGTGAGTCCGGTGGGGCCACCGCGGTGGCTCACCGACAAAAGCGTTATGAGGCTACAAATCCGGTAGCCAGTCAGTGACTTTCCGCTGTCACCGCCGGGAATCCGGCACGCGAACCGGCCGCCCCTCGCGTCCGGATGCGAGAGGCGGCCGTCGAGAATGCGCTCAACTCGCCTCGGCCATGGGCGGAGCCGTGCAACAGGCGCCGGTGAAGCAGTCGAAAACCTGACCACCGGGCCGATTGGTCCAGTTGTCGAACCGGTCGATCACCAGGTCGACCTGATCGCCGGCGGCGCCGGTGTCGATTCCCCTGACGGCGAAGAGTGAACGGACGTTGTCGAGCACAGCGTTCTGCATCGCATGTCTCCCAGGCGTTTCAGCGGTTTCCTTCGATGAGGAAATCCTGCTGCCAGAGGTGGGTGCGCAACCAGTGCCAGGCATCATCGCACGAATGTGCTTTTCGCCTACGCCGGAAGGTTCTCCTCGACTACTCCACTTCGGCGATCGCGGCTACCGGATGGAGCAAGCGAGGTGGTTCCGAGCGCGGAGCGCGACAGTCCGGTCACCATCGGAGACAGTGTCCGGAGTGGACGGCCGGCGGCGTCAGGATTCGAGCAGCCGCGCCAGACCTGCGTAGCCGCCCTCCTTGAGCCGTACGCCCGAGGTCTTCGCGTAACCGGCGTCCGCCCGGATCCCGAGTCCCTCGACCATCCGGTTCATGAAGTTGAACAGGGCGCACACGAGGACGGCGTCGTGCAGCGCCGCCTCGTCCCAGCCCGCCGCGAGGACGGCCGCGGCGTCCTCCTCGGTCACCCGGGACGGCGTCCGCGTCAGCTTGCCCACGTAGGCCAGCACGGGCTTCATCCGGTCTTCCACGGGTGAGGAGTCCAGATCGGCCAGCGCGGCCGTCAGAAGCCCTTCCGGCACGCCGAAAGCCTCCGCGGTGACGGTGTGGACGCCGTGGCAGTACTGGCAATCGTTGACACCGGAGACGTAGGCCGCGATCAGTTCCCGCTCACCGGGGCCGAACGCCGACGGCGCCCGCATGACGAGTTCGTGGAAGTCCAGCAGCTTCGACGCCGGAGCGGGGAACTTCTGGAAGACCTGCAGCAAGGTGGCGTCAGTCGGCAAAGACCCGAGATAGGACATCGTGCGTGCCACTCCCCTTTTCCGGCGTCCGCCCGTGTTCGGCGAACTCGTCGATGTCGTCGCGGCGCAGCCAGCACGCCGCGAGGCAGGCCACCGACGCTGGTCCGAGCCCGGTCACCGTGGCGGTGACCCGCTTGGTGGTGTGTTCCCATTCTTTGCGCAGGGAACCGGCCGCCGTCATCTCCTGACCGGCTTCGATCAGCGGGCGGACCGAGCGCCAGCGGGCGATACCGGCTTCGATCAGCGCGTCGGTGTCCAGGTCGAGCGCGTCGTGCCGGGCCTGGTCCACGGCGAGGGCGACCAGCGCGGGCTCGTCGGCGATCCGCGCGAGCCCGACACCGGCGAGCAGCCGTCCGGCGTCGAGTCCCATCAGGATCACCCCGGCCTCGGTCGCCGGGGCGTCGTCGATCGAGGGCAGGGTGAACCGCGAGTCGTAGGGCTCAGACACGGGCGACATCCTTCGCCGTCGCCCGCAGCGGGGCGTCCCGGCGCAGGTTCTCGGCGACGGCGGCCGCGACCCGCGCGGTGGCGACACGGTGGCCGTCGATGTTGCGGGCGGCCGGGCCCAGCGCCATCCCCGCGGCCGCGCCGACGGCGAAGACGCGGGGTGCGCCGACGTAGGCGAAGGTGCGCTCGTCCAGCCGAGGCCAGCCGCCCTGGTCTAGTACGGCGTCGTCCGGCATCAGGCCGTCGCCGATCGAGGGTGTCGTGCCGAGCGCCAGTACGGCGTGGTCCACGGAGACGCGCGAACCGTCTTCGAGGTGGAGGCCGACCCCCGGCGTCACCTTCGTGATCGCCTTGCCTCGATGCACGATCAGGCGCCCTTCGGCTTCGGCCGCCTCGAGCATCGGCCGGAACTCGAACATGATCGACGCGCGCCGGAAACGGCCCATCAGTTCGAGCCTGTCGGACCAGCTCACGCCGTCGAAGCGGGCACGGCCCTCGGGACGGAAGAACGACGAGTTGACGTCGGCGCATTGGTAGCGCTCGCCTGCTTCGCGGACCACCCAATGCACCTCGCGGCCCTGGGCGAGCCCGTTGGAGATCAGATGGGCGGCGGTGAGGCCCGCGCCGACGACGGCGAGCCGTTTTCCACCGGTGGGAACGGGTTCGTCCCAGTAGCTCACGCCGCGCGGCGGATAGCCCCCGCCCCACCAGGTGTCCGGGGCGGACCGGCGTTCCTCGCCGAGGCACAGCACCGCGTGGCGCGCGGTGACGGAGAACCGGTCGGCTCGCACGGTGACCGCGTCCGACGTCGGCAGCACCTCACGGACCGAACCGCGCCAGGTCCGTTCGGTGACGTGATGGCTCGCGGCCAGATGACGGCAGTAGGCCTCGAAGACGTCGACGGGGACGACCGAGCGGTGCCCCGCCTGCGCCATGCGGATCTCGCGGCGCTCCACCGGGGTCAGCACCGACCAGTGCAGCCGGGCGAAGTCCAGCAGTTCGCAGTCGCGGTACCCCTCGACGCCGGGATGGTGCTCGTACGGCGAACGCAGCACGCGCTGGCCGAGGAGGTCGACGCGGTCGAAGAACCGGCCGCAGGGGCGGCCGTCGCGATCGACGATGACGAGGTCCCGGACGCCGTGGTGCCACAAAGCGGAGGCGACCGCGAGCCCGGCGGGGCCGGCGCCGACGATGACCACGTCGGCACCGGACGGCGGTTCGGGGGTGACGGCCGAGCGGGTGGCGGGCAGGACCGGCCACTCCCGTCCGCGCGGCGATTCGAGCAGCTGGGGTTCGGGGACGAAGGTGATCACCGGCGTACTCAGCCGATCACGGTCACCGGGACGATCAGCTCGATCACCGGGCGCTGCCGCATCCCGTTGCTGATCAGCTCGTCCAGCGTCTGCCGGGACTTCTCGGCGGTGTCGGTCGCGATCGGGCTGTACCGGGAGTACGAGTAGGTCGGCTTCCGCCCGCCCGCGTCCAGCGAGTACACCTTCAGCACGGCCTCGCCGGGCCGGACTTCACCGTCGTAGAAGGTGAGGCGGCGCAGGTCCGGCGTCATGAAGGACTTCGAGAACTGACGGGAGAGCACGAGGGTCTCGGCGTCGTCGACGAAGGTCGAGTCCTCGTCGGTGACGACCTGCATCGCGACCCAGGTCTTGTCGGTCAGGTTGGTCTCGGACTTGATCACCTGCCAGCGGCCCGGCTCCGGCAGGTTGACACTGACCGAAACGTCGTGCTCGGTGGTGTCGATCGCACCGGAGATCATCAGCACCCGGCGGCGGACGTCGGCCACCCCGGCCATCTGAATGTCACGCGCGCGTACCCGCGTGGAAACGTCCAATCCCGGAAATTCGGGTGATGACATCTTTCCCACCTCCAGACCTCGACAACCGCAATTTCGCCCACAGAAATTCTTAATCCGCAAACACCCGAAGAATTTCATGCCCAAGTGGACGATGTCAAGATGAGGAACGCATGATCCACTGGCGCAAAAGGGCGCAACCGCCGGTCTCGGCACTGGTCCGTTCGGCGGTATGAATCCTGGGATCTCGGGCCTCACGCACCCGCTTGCCAGGTCAGGGGCTGTCGGAGTCCTCGGCCCAAGCCGCGGCGGGCGTACCCTGCTCCAGTGCGCCGATATAGACGATCTCGAATGAGGAATCGGTACGCCGAAGTCCTATTTTGATGACGAGGTCGTGTTTCACCAGAATGATGAAATGATGCGGATCCCGGCCATCTCCGAAAATATCGTAGATGAGAAAAGCGGATCCATCGGCTACCGCGAAGAGGGCTTCGTAGATAACATTGCGGTCGGCCTGCGGTGCGTTCACCGCCCATTCTTCGAGCACCTGCAAACCCGACGTGAGCTGGAGGCGCATAGCCATCCGAAGGCCTCCTCGAGGTCTTGCCGGGTCGCGGACGATCTTCATTCTCCCGCGCGCGATACCCGGCGGTCTTCTCTGTCCGTGCTGTCCACGCTGGTCGCGGCTCACGTTCTTCAGTTGTAACCGAGGATGATGTGCTCGGCCGCGAAATCGTTTTCGACGGCCCGTCTCTGCTCCGGAACGAACACCGTGTCCTCGTTCTCGACGCTCCCGCGCGGGTCGGAATCATCGGTCGCGACCCAAATTCGCACCTGTGCCGTCATGACGTTCCTCCTGGGCCGGGATGAAGAGCTCACTTGACAAACCCAGGATGGCCCCCTCCGGTCGGAAGCCGATCGTGGCGCGCTCGAAGGTGGCTGGAGCTCCCGATGAGCAAATAACGAGTCGCCGGTGAGGGGGTACCGGTAGTGCTCTTGTGGTACCCGGAAATCCAAGGAGCGCGCCATGACCGAACGCCTCGACCCGTACGAGATCTACGCCGACGACGAACTGGACGTCGACCTGCTTGGCCTGTCGTGGTCCGAGCCGGCCGTCCCGGAGCAACGGGACCGGCCGTGAGCGCCGCGGATCGTCAGCGGACCTGCGCTGCCTGCGGGGGCCCGTTCGCGCCGGAGGAGCGAACGGGGCTGGAGACCGTGATCGACGGCGAGGTCCGCTACGTCGCCGTGCACACGCGCCACAGCACGTATCCCCCGTTGCGGGACACCGAGGCGGCACTCCGGCTAGCGAACACGACGACCGCCGCGTGAACAATCACGGGCCGACGGGAATCGCGTCGGCGCCGTGGGTCGTGTCGCGAAAGCCACTTTCGGGACGTCTGATGTCCCGAAAGTGGCTTCGCGACGCCCCGGGCAAAGGTGTCGGTGGCTGAACCCATGGTGAGCGAGGGCGTGACTCGCGTGCTTGGAGACGGATCTCGCGTGCTCAGACGCCGAACTCCCTGATCGCCGCCCGATCACGCGAGATCCGGCTCCGAGCACACGTGATCCGTCTCCGATGACTCTCGTCGGCAGTCCGGGTTCGCGCAGCGGAAGGCTCCCTTCACCGCATCGGACTCGGCGAAAGGAGCCTTCACCCCAACACTGACCTGCCCACGAACACTCACGGGCCCAAGCCGACAGGGAACCGCGGGGGTTCAGCGCAGGATCGACGTGCGCCAGGTCGACGGGCTCCGGGGCGGCCAGGCCGACCGCGCGGGAGCGGCGGGCGGGGGCGCCGCCGACGCGAGCGCGGTGAAGACGGCGAAGAGCGCCGCCAGTTCGACGTCTTCCGGATCCCCCCGCAGGACCCGGAAGACCGGCGCACTGTCCTTTTCGGACAGTGACATGGTTCCCCCGTTCAGATCGGGTGGTTGCCGTGCTTGCGCTGGGGCGCCGCCTTCCGCTTGTCCTGCAGCATGGCCAGTGCTCTGGCCACGGCGGAGCGGGTGTCGGCCGGGTCGATGATGTCGTCGACCAGCCCCCGTTCGGCGGCGTACTGCGGGTTCATGAACTCCTCGGTGTACTCGGCGACCAGGTGGGTGCGCAACGCGTCCGGGTCGGGAGCGGCGGCGAGATCCTTGCGGAACAGCACGTTGACCGCGCCCTCGGCACCCATCACGGCGATCTGGTTGGTCGGCCAGGCCAGCGACAGGTCGGTCCCGATGGACCGCGAGTCCATCACGATGTACGCGCCGCCGTAGGCCTTGCGCAGGATGACCTGGATCCGCGGCACGGTCGCCTCGCAGTAGGCGTGCAGCAGCTGCGCCCCGTGCCGGATGATCCCGGAATGCTCCTGTTCGACCCCGGGCAGGAAGCCGGGAACGTCCACGAGCGTCACCAGCGGGATGCTGAACGCGTCGCAGAACCGCACGAACCTCGCCGCCTTCTGCGAAGCCGGGCCGTCGAGGACGCCGGCGAACACCACCGGCTGGTTGCCGACCAGGCCGACCACGCGCCCGTCGATCCGCGCGAGCGCGCACAGCACGTTCCGCGCCCACCGCTCGTGCAACTCGAAGAATTCGCCGTCGTCGGTGAGTTCGGCGAACACGTCCCGCATGTCGTAGGGCTTGTTCGGCTCCACGGGGACGAGTTCGGCGAACCGGGGCCGCCGGTCCTTGCCCGCGTCCCGCGACGGCTCGCCGGGCGCGGGCTCCAGATAGTTCGACGGCAGCAGCGACACCAGGTAGCGGACGTCGGCGAGGCAGCTCTCCTCGTCGTCGTGCACCACGGTCGCCACGCCGGACGACGCGCCGTGCACGTCCGCGCCACCGAGTTCGTCGTGGCTGACGCGTTCCCCGGTCACGGTCTCGACGACGTCCGGCCCGGTCAGGTACATGCGGGCGGTGTCGCGCACCATGAAGACGAAGTCCGCCAGCGCGGGCGAATACGCCGCCCCGCCGGCGCACGGCCCCAGCACCACGCTGATCTGCGGGACGACGCCGGACGCTTCGACCTGGCGGCGGAAGATGCCGCCGTAGCCGTTGAGCGCCATGACGCCTTCCTGGATCCGCGCTCCGCCGCTGTCGTTGAGCCCGATCAGCGGTGAACCGGTGGCGATCGCCAGATCCATCACCTTGTGGATCTTCGCCGCGTGCGCCTCGCCGAGCGAACCGCCGAAGACGGTGAAGTCCTGCGCGTAGACGAACACGCGCCTGCCGTCGATGGTGCCCGAACCCGCGATGACGCCGTCGGTGTACGGCCGGTTCTCCGCCAGCCCGAGTCCGCTCGCCTGATGCCGCCGGTACAGCTCGACCTCGGTGAAGGAATCGGGATCCAGCAACAGATCCAGCCGCTCGCGCGCGGTGTGCTTGCCGAGCGAGTGCTGCCGCCGGACGCCGTCGAGCCGCCCGTCGACGATGTGCTCGCGCAGTTCGTCGCGCTGGGTGCGCAGCAACGGCATCGTCGGTTCCGGCGGGTGCACCGGTTCGGCGCCGCGGGCGAGCGGGATCACCTGCCCGTCCTTCCCCCTCGGGATCCGCGGGCGCCGCAGCCGGTCTTCCGGCAGCGGCACCACCTCGGAGTCCTCCGTGCGCTGAGCGCCCGGATCACCTTGCAGGGTCACGCCGCCTCCTTCGTGCGGGCTTCACGCTCGAGCTCGTCGAGTTCGATCTCGCGCGCGATGTCGCGCCAGCACACCCCCCGTCCGAGCCGAGGCATCGTGGTCACCACCGGCGGACGGGGCGCCGGGGCGGGCGTCCCGTCCGGCCGGACGGTGGCGGATTCGTTGATGGTCATGACGATTCCTCTCTCTCAGGCGGATGCACGGACCCTGCCGTCGATCTGGTGGTAGCCACCGCCGTAGAAGACCAGCGAGTCCTGGCCGGTGCCGCGGCTCGAGGCGACCACCTTGCCGAGGAAGATCGAGTGGTCACCGCCTTCGTAGACCTCGGCGAGCTCGCATTCCAGCCACGCCAGCGCGCCGTTGAGCAGCGGGGCGCCGGTCTGCGGACCCGCCGTCCAGTCCACCGAGTCGAATTGCGCGAGCCCGGCGGGCCGTCGCCAATCCGCGAAGTACTTCGCCAGGTCCTTCTGGTCCGACGCCAGCACCGTGACCGCGTACGAGCCCGCGGTCACGATCGCCTCGTGCATCCGGGCCGCGCGGGAAACGCAGCACAGCACCATCGGCGGTTCGAGGGACACGGAGGTGACCGCGTTGGCGGTCATCCCGTGGGCCCGTTCGCCGCCGGCGGTCAGCACGGTGACCCCGGTGGCGAACTGGCCCATCACCTCCCGCAGTCCGGCCTGCGCGGACAACCGGCGTCGTGTCGCGGGCGCCGGCAGGCGTTTCAGCACCGGCCGCCCGGGTTCCTGAGATCCCACCGCAGGGTCCACAGCGCCCACGTCACTCCCCCTTGCCGTTGACCGTGTACGGGGCCAGCGCCTCACGCAACTGCTCCGGGACCCGGCTGGGCACCGTCGCCGTGTTGGGCCCGCGCATGCACGCGATCCGCTGGCGTCCCCGCGCGACCAGCCGTTCCCCCTCGTCGGTGAGGTGGACGTAGTCGAAGGTGAACTGGATCTGGGTCTGGGTCAGCTCTTCCAGCCGCAGCCGGATGGACAGCTCGTCGAACGCGGTGATCTCCGCGTAGAACTCGCAATCCACCTTGAGCGTGAACAGCTTGAGGTCGTGGCGGACCTCTTCGAGCACCGCGGGGGCCTTGTCCTTCAGGAACATCTCGCGGCACCGGCCTTGCCAGCGCACGTAATTCACGTAGTAGACGTTGCCCACCAGATTGGTCTCTTCGAACCCGACCGTATGGAGGATCTCGTAGTAGTCGGCCATGTCAGTTTTCCTCTCCCTGGAGCACCGCGAAGACGACGGGATCGGTCCGGTCGTTGACGGTCGTCACCCAGGTGGCGATGCGGGCACTGCCGTGGGAAAGCACCGCCCAGCCGTCCGGATCGACCCGGTGCACGGTGAGCGCCTGTGTCATGTCCCCGGTCTTGCGCACGCATTCCAGCGCGCTCCAGACCCGGGTGTGCGCGACCGAAAGCGGCTCGCGGGCGTCCGCGGCGAGCAGTTCGCCCACCGCGAGCAGATCCTCGCCGAGCAGACCGGCCCAGTCCTCGGGTGTCCGTTCGATCGCCGTCTCGACGTCGCACGCGATCTGACCGGAGCCCGCGATCGCCAGGGTGAGGTCGGCGCTGTGCGACGCGCTCACCTCGACCCCGTCGGCCTCCGGTTTCCCGTCCGGGCGGTAACGGATCTCGAGCGGGGCGTCGACGGCACGGCCGGCGGCCAAGGCCGTCTGCGCCCGCCGTTCGGGCGTGGTCTCCACGGAAACGCCCACCGGATCCGGTTCGACGACGATCGCGCGGGACGAGCCGAGCAGCCGTTCGACGGAACGCTCCAAATAGGACCCGAGCATCGACGGGACCCAAGGCCCTTCGCCGTCACGCTTGCGCACCGCGCGCAGCTTCAGCCCTTCCCACCGCTCGACGAGCGTCCCGTCCGGGTTGCGGACGTCGAGGTCGTAGACATAGCTGTCGCCGTCCTGCGAACGCTCGCGGGCGTCGAGGAGCACGTACTCCGGGTCCTGCTCGCCGGGCTCGGCGAGGTACAGCCGCTCGATCCCTTGCGGCAGCAGGGTCGCGTCCGGGACACAGCACTGGATGGCGTGCATCATCGCGTCGCGGGTGCCCGGGTCGGCCAGGAGCTGTTCCTGCGGGAGGAACGGCGCGAACCAGTCGACCTCGGCGCCGGTCGCGATCTCCGCGACCGCGTGCCGCGCACTGGCCCGCCGGTATCCGGTGACGCGCTGGAATCGCTTGCCCTGGAAGAGAACCGTGCCGTACAGCTCGGTCGTCGGGTCGACCGGGACCGGCGGCAGCGCGACGTCGCGGAGCACCGTCTCGCCGAGCGGATCCGGCCGGGAGAACCGCAGCCTGGCGCGGAAGTGGTCGGCGCTGAACCCGGTCTCCCCGCTGCGCAGCACCACGTCCACCGTTTCGGCGTCCCTGGCCAGCGCGGCGAGCCGGATCGTGGTCGACCCGCCCGGCGAGACGATGATCGGGCGGAGGAACTCGACGTCGGAGAACACCGGTGCCGGCAGGCTTTCCACGGCCAGCGCGGCCTTGGCGACCTGGGTCATCGCCTCCATGCCGATCACCGCGGGGAACAACAGCTGACCGTCGAGCAGGTGGTCGGCCAGATACGGGTCGCTGCCCGCCGAGAGATCGGCCTCGGTGATCAGCTCGACCCCCGGATAGTGCACGACGGCGCGGTCGACGAAGCGGGTCAGCGGCAGTTCGCGCTTTTCCACCGGCAGGGTGGCCAGCCCCGCGGTACGGCCGCAGACGACCAGTACCGACGGGGCGGCCGGATCGCCGACGACCTGGCGGAGGATCTCGATGCCCTCCTCGGTCGGGATCGGGGTGATGCCGTCGCGCATCAAAGCGCTGACCACACCGAGCTTTTCGCCCATCCCGGTCCCGGACCAGACCGACCATTCGAGTGCGATCGCCCGCGCTCGGGGGTGTTCGCGACCGAACCGCACGGTCAGTTCGGTCATCCAGTCGTTGGCCGTGGCGTAGTGCGCCTCACCGCGCAGGCCCGCCCGTCCGATGATGCTGCCGAAGGTGACCAGCAGCTTGATCTTGTCCTGGTCGACGGCGTCGAGGACGGCGTTGAGGCCACCGATCTTCGGCGCCAGCGTCTTGCGGAAGGTCTCCTCGGTCAAGGAGAACAGCGCGGCGGGCTCGTTGCGGCCCGCGCCGTGCAGGACCGCGGTGACCGGGCCGAACTCGGCCTGGATCCGGCCGATGGCGTCCGCCACCTGCTGGGCCGCGGTGACGTCGGCACGCTCGTAGCGGTAGTCGATACCCGCCGCCGCCATCCGCCTGAGGTTCTCCGAAAGCTCGGCGTCGTCGGCGGGATCGCTCCGGCCCAGCAACGCCAGTTTCGCACCGGAATCCTTGGCCAGCGCCAAAGCGCTCTCCGCGGTGATGCCCTTGCCGCCACCGGTGACGAGCAGGACGTCTTCGGTGCCCAGCGGTGTCCCTTCGGCCTCGGACGGTTTGAGGGCGCCCAGTTTCGGCACCGTGCGGACGCCGGCCGAGTCGTAGCGGACTTCGCTGAAGTCGTTGGTCGCCGCGACTTCGGTGACCACGGTGGACACCGCGATGCCGAGGGCCTCGGGGTCGACCGGGTTCACGTCGGCGAGATCGACGATCGTGGTCCGCGCGGACGGGTCCTCCAGGCGGAGCGTCTTCGCCAGGCCGGAGGCGCCGAGTCCGTGCTGCACCACGACGAACCGCGTGCCGTTGGGCGCGGCCAGCACCGCGCGGCCCGCGTCCAGGAACAACCCGACGTCATCCGCGTCGCTGTCCTCGTTCAAGCAGAGGAGGACACCGTCGCCGACACCCGCGGTGGACAGCGCCGCGCGCAGCGGCTCCGCCAGCGAATGACCGTCCGGGGCGAACGCCGTCCACACCGCCCTGGCGAGACCGGCGGTGGAGATGCCCGGGGTGAAGTCGGGCGCCGGTTTCGGCGCGACGACGTACTCGACCGCGAACGGCCGGACCCACGGGCCGACCCCGGCGACCTCGGCCTGGTTGCTGTCGGCGGGCTTGGCGGTCTGCGCCAGTTCGTCGATCATCTCGGCGAGTTCGCCGAGACAGACGGTGGCGAAGTTCGGCATGCCCTCGAGTGCCGGGCGGCCGAGCGCGCGGGTCACGTCGTTGACCAGCTGGCCGACGGTGATCGACGAAAGGTGCAGGTCGTCGAGCGGGTGCGTGTCGGCGGTGACCGCTTCGAGCGGCAGTTCGACGCGTTCGGACGCGAGCTTGCGCAACAGGTCGAGCGTGCTGCTGCCGCCGCTTTCGGAGGCCTCCCCCGCCGGTACCGCTTCTTCCGGCGCGGCGACGCGGTCGCGAGTCAGTACCGCGCCGATGGACGGCGCCGCCTCGCACGGGCTGGCCAGGAAGTTGAAGACACCGTCGGCGGGCAGTGCCCGGACGACGCGGCCGGCGAAGAGCGCGGAAGTCTCCAGCGGGGCGCCGAAGGCGAACGCGGCACCGGCGACCTTGAGCACCGCGGCCAGCGTCGGGCTGTCGGTGTCGAGCGGGAGCACCGGGGTGCCGGGCGCGATCTGGCGGAGCAGGCCGGTGAGCACCCGGCCGGGACCGACCTCGATCACCAGGTCGCTGCGCTCGGCGACCTTCGCGGCCGCCTCACGGAAGCGGACCGGCAGGACCACCTGGTCGCGCAGCAGATCGCGCAGGTCTTCGGCGGTGTGCAGGACGTCACCGGTCACCGTGGAGACGACGGGCCGGTCGAGCCTGGCGAAGTCGAACGCGGCGAGTTCCTCGGTCATCGCCTCGGCGGCCGGGACGACCGCGGGTGAGTGGAACGCGTGCGAGACGTTGATGCGAGCGGCGGTGACACCCTCGGCGCGAGCGCGGGAGACGACCCGGTCGATCGCCTCCGCCGGTCCGGAAAGGACGGTCTGTTCGGGCGCGTTGTAACCCGCGATGACGACTTCTTCGCCCTCCGCGAGCCGCTCGGCGACACCCGGTGTGGCGGAGATCGCCGCCATGGCACCGTTTCCGTCGCTCGCGGTCGCCATCACCCTGCCGCGGATCTTGGCCAGCGCGAGGACTTCGCGTTCGGTGAGCGCACCGCCCCAATGCAGCGAGGTGAGCTCTCCGAGGCTGTGGCCCGCGACGGTCTGAGCCTCGATGCCGAGGCTCTTCAAAACCCGGAGTCCGGCGAGAGAACCGGTGACGATCCGGGGCTGGGCGACATCGGTGGCGACCTGGTCGGCGCCGGTGGACAGGCCCGCGGCGCGGTAGATGTCGTCGGCGTGGGCGAAGCGTTTGCGCACCGCGCCGACCGTGCCCTGCCCGGAACCCTGACCGGGGAACAGGAAGCCGATCTTCGGCCCCTTGGCGCGCGAGCTCGCGAAGATGCCCTCACTCGAGGAAAAGACTTCCGGCTCGCCCTCGCCGAGGAGGTCGAGGAGTTTCGAGAGCTTGCGCTCGGCGTCCTCCGGGTTGGTCGCGACGATCGCGGCTCGCACGGGCTTTCCGGACAGTTCCGCGGAAAGCGTGCCGGCGAGGTCCGCCAGCTCGGCGAGTGAAAGCTTGGGCACGACCTCCAGCAGCCCCGTCACCTGTCCGCGCAGCGAGGCCGCGTCGTCGGCGTCGAGCAGCAGCAGTTCGCTGTCCTGCCGTCCGGCGACCAGCGACCGGGTCGTCTCGTCGAGTTCCTTGCGGCGCGCGGCGCCGGGGGCCTCGGTGACGGTGACGTGCGAGTTGATCCCGCCGAAGCCCATCGCCGAGACACCCGCGCGGACCGGGTGGTCCGAGGGCCACAACCCGGCCTCGGCCGGGACGTACATCCGCGCGGAGTCGCCGACGAGCGACTCGTGCGGGTCGAAGTGGCCGGTGGCGGGCGGGATGACCTGGTGGTAGACCGCCAGGGTGGCCTTGATCAGCCCGGCGACCCCGGCCGCGGCCTTGGTGTGGCCGATGTTGCCCTTGATCGTGCTCAGCGCGGCACGGTCGGCGAGCGGGTCGGCGTCGCGGCGGGCGGTGGAGAGCGCCTCGATCTCGGTGGCGTCGCCCAAAGCGGTGCCGGTGCCGTGGCCCTCGAAGTAGGAGACGGTCTCGACGCCGTAGCCGGCCTTGTCATACGCCCGCTTCAACGCGAGGCGGTGACCCGACGCCTCGGGTCGGGTGATGCCGCCCTTGCCGTCGGACGAGACACCCCAGCCGCCGATCGAGGCGTAGATCCGCTTGCCCTGCGCGATCGCGTCGTCCTCGCGCATCAGGACGAGCATGCCGGAGCCCTCACCGGGCCAGAAACCGTTGGAGTCGGCGTCGTAGACCTTCATCTCGCGTTTGGCGAGCGCGCCGGTCTTGGCGAAACCGATCACCTCGAACGGGTCGATCGACAAGTCGACCCCGCCCGCGATGGCGACGTCGAGGTCGCCTTCCGAGAGCGCGTTCGCCGCGGTGACCACGGAAAGCAGCGACGACGAGCAGGCGCCGTCCACGGTGAATCCGCCGCCGCCGAAGTCGAAGAAGTTGCAGACGCGGCCGGCGATCGTGTTCGCCAGCCCGCCAGCGAGCGAATCCTCGTCGATCTCGGGGAACGGCGCCTTGTACTGCGCCTCGAGGTCGTGGAGGAACTCCGCGGTGTCGCCCTCGGCCCAGCCGCGCTCGGCGAGCGCCGCCGCGACCGTGCGGCGCACGTACGGCCAGCGCAGCCGCATGATGTTGGCGCGCGAGAACTCACCGGTGAGACTGTTGCCGATGACCACGCCGGTCGCGGGCCTCGGCAGCCCGTCACCCTCCGGGAAACCCGCGTCCGCCAAGGCCTGCGCGGCGACGTCGAGGGCGAGCCAGTGCGTGGTGTCGGTCGAACGGAACGTGCTGCCCGCGACCTTGTACTTGATCCGGTCGAACTCGTAGTCGCGGAGGACCGCGGCCTTCTGGGCGTAGAAACGGTCCGAAGCCTCAGGGTCCGGCGAGTAGTAGTCCTCGCGGTTCATCCGCTCGTCGGGCAATCTCCGGAACGCCCGGCGGCCGGCGAGGACGTTCTCCCACAGTTCATCCGGGGACCCGGCGTCCGGGTATCGAAGACCGATACCGACAATCGAAATCCGCTCAACGCTCATGCCACCGCACTCCCCTAGCTCTCAACCACTCAAGTCACGGAATCAGGTCTCGGCGCCCGCTCTGTCCCCAGAAACACGGGTGCCGCCCGCATCTGCAGTCCCATCAAGCATGACCCTGAGCGGGGCCGGCAGTCTTCTCTCATGTTGTTGAAGCCGGGCCAACGAATCCGGCGGCCGCCACGGGAATCTGCTCCCCGTGACGGCCGCCGTGATCGTCCGGACCGTTTCATGCGCCTGGAAGCCGGCTCCGGGCGACGCAGGTGCTCCCGGCTCGCTTCCTTCGGTGCTCGATCCGTCCACTCAGGATCGCGCGCGATGGTGCACGCGGTCTTCTCCTGAACCCGCGCGATCAGTCGACTACTGGCGCGGAGACGGCGACGCATCGTTGCGCGGCGGCGAAGGCCGACCACCCCACGAGCTCGATCAGCTCTCGATCGGCCAGGCCCGCGGCGGCGACCAAAGCGTCGTCCACCTGATAAGCCGCCTTCGCGACCACCAGGGCCAGCCGGGCGACCGGTTCATCGACGGAATCCACCCAAGACCGGCTCAGCCCCGGCGGCGAACCGTCCCAAGTGGACAACTCCCGGAGGACGACATCCCGCACGGCAGGAGAGATCGTCAACGATGCGAAGGCCGACGAGGCACGCGAGAACGCATCCCCTACGACCGGATTTCCCGCGGCCCAGGCGAAATCCTGCGACCCGGCGGGCAGGAAGTCCAAAGAGAGCCCCGGAGAAGCGCCCGAGACCGGCTTCAGGAACCGGCCGAGCACGGACTTCGCCTTGGAACGCGCGGAATCCGGCACGGACGGAGGCAGCGGCGACGGCCCGAGGAACACGCTCACCACCCGGTTCAGGTAGTGGAACGAGAACGCGACCGCGGTCAGCTCGGCCCGCGCCGCGGCGGAGGACGCCGTGGCCCGCGGATCCGCCACAGCACGACCCGCGGCGATGGACGAAGCCACTGAAGAGTGCCCGAGCGAGTCCAGCGCCATCCCGTGGACTTCGACGCAATAGGGGCACGAATTCCCCTGCGACACCAGGGTCGCGACGATCTCCCGGTCCGCCCGGCTCGTCTCCCCCTCCGCCACCAGTGATTCCCTCAGCATCGACCAGACCGCCGCGAGCACGGGAGGGGACGGCGAATGCAGCGCGACCGGCGGCGCCAGCATGCCGAAGTCCCGTTCCACCTGGCGGTAGACGTCGCGCACGAGCCCGGTCGCCCGGCCGGCCGGAACCGGCCGGACGTGCCGGACCTCGCGTAGAGACCGCCTCAAGGCGAGTTGCACCACTTTCGGTGTCATGATCAGCTCCCGGCGACCAGTGACAGTTTGCTGACCGCTCGCCGCCCGGTGATGGAACCGTCCGGGGCCGGGGCGCCGTAGGTGACGTCGACGCCGCGAGCCTGCAGCGCCCGCACGATGCCCGGCACCGAACGTTCGGCCAGCGCCGCGATCGTCATCGCCGGGTTCACCGTCAGCGCGCCCGGCACGGAAGCGCTGTCGGTCACGAAGATCCCGGGGTGATTGCGGAGTTCGTGGTTCGGGTGCAGCGCCGAGGTCTCCGGGTCGTCACCGATCCGGCAGGACGCCAGCGGGTGCACGGTGTACGCGCCGACGACGTCGTTGGTCCACGGCGACACCTTCGCCAGGCCGTCCTTCTCGAGGATCTCCTTGCACTCCGCGTCGGCCAGTGCCCAGCCGTGCAGGGTGTTCGGCGTCGGGTCGTACTTCAGCGGGCCGCGGCCGAGCATCTGCTGTGAGATGCGGTAGGCGTTGCCGGTGGGCGGCGGCGCGCCGAAGACGCCCTCGTTGTCGTCCTCGGTCATCAGGAAGATGGTCAGCCAGGAGGCCCACTGCTTGAGGATCTCCTTCTTCTGCGTACCGAACCAGCGCGGTTCGTCGCCGTCCGGCACCTGCGCGAGGATCGTGCCGAGCCCGGGCGGGAAGTACAGCTGTTCCAGCGAGTATCGCTCGTACTCCGGCAGCGAACCGTCGAGTTTGTCCCAGTTCGCCACGGTCGGGCCCTTGCCGATGTGGTTGGCCTCGTAGACCTTCCCGTCCTCACGGGACAGGCCGAGCACCTCGCGCACCCGCTCCTCGTCGATGATCGCGGTGTTGAGCCGCTCACCGTTGCCCGAGAAGTACCGGCCGACCGCGTGCGGCATGGTGCCCAGCGCCGACTCGGAGCGCTGCAGGATCACCGGGGTCGCCCCGGCGCCCGCCGCGATGATGACGACCTTCGCGTCGATCGTCCCGCTGCCGGTCTGCGCCCGGTAGTCCGTGTCGTCGACGATGTTGAAGTGCACGCGGTAGTCGCCGTCGTCGATCCGCTCGATCCGCTGGACCTCGTGCAGCGGCCGGATCTTCGCGCCGTGCGCGAGCGCGGCGGGCAGGTAGTTGGTCAGCAGCGAGCGTTTCGCGTCGAACCGGCAGCCCGCCATCATGAAGTTGCAGTTCACACAGCGGTCGTTGTCCACCGCGACCGGCGCCGGGTTGGCGGTCCGCCCCGAGTGGTCGCAGAACGCGGCCCACAGGCCGCCGGCGTACGAGACGTCGTTCCAGTCCTGTTTGGACACCGGGAGCGAATCCGAAACCCGGTCGTACCAAGGTTCCAGCGAGTCCCTCGTCAGCGCCGACGGCCACATGCGCCTGCCGATGCTGCCGTGCCGCTCGAAGACGAACTTCGGTGCCCGCGGCATCGCGGCGAAGTACACCACGCTGCCGCCGCCGACGCAGTTCCCGCCCAGCACGCTCATCCCGTCGCCGACGACGAAGTCGAACGCGCGGGTGTAGGACGAACCGAGCAGGTAGTCGTGCTCGAAGTCCTTCGTCTCCAGCCACGGACCACGTTCCAGCACGGTGACCTTGGCCCCGCCCGCGGCCAAGTGGTAGGCGGGGATGGAGCCACCGAACCCGCTGCCGACGATGACGACGTCGGTCTTGTCGTACGCGTTCATGCGGGGCTCCCGGAGGGCGTGGTGTCGGGGTGGAGTTGCGCGAGTTCACGGCGGTAGGAGAACTTCGGGAACCGCCACAGGCCGTCCTCGTCGGGCGCGGTGTATCCCATCGCCAGCAGGCCGGGGTGGCCTTCGGCGATGGCTTCGGCGGTGTGCTTGTGCGCCGCGCTGTCGAAGGACATGTTGCAGAACAACGCGAGGCTGACCCAGCCGTCCTTTTCCGGATGGCCCGGCGCGGTCAGCGACCGCACCAGCGCCGTCCTGTCCACGAAGGACAGTGCGACGAACGACGGCAGTGTCTCGTCCAGGCTGAGGTCGTGTTCCTTGGCGTAGACCTTCGCGTGGTCGTTGAGGGCCTGCGCCAGGTAGGGCAGTCCGACGGTCACCCCGGTCGCCTCGGTGTGCAGTAGTTCGAGCGCGCCCGCGACGACCGCGCCCGCCCCCGCCGAAGCGCCGGCGATCGCGTGGTCGTCGGGGAACCGCTTCTCCCCCGGCACGATCGTGTCCGCGTAGGCCTCCAAAGTGGACACCTTGACCTGTTCGTCCGAATCCACGGAACCTACCTCCTGTTCCTGGTGTGCACGGTCATCGGCAGGCCGCCGCGCACCCGCAACGACAGCATCGCCTCGGGTACGACTTCGTAGCCCGGCAGCTTCTTGAGCTCGAGGTCCCGCAGGACCATCGTCAGCACGAAAACGGCCTCCATCACGCCGAGGCTGTTGCCGATGCAGAACCGCGGCCCGGCGCCGAACGGGATGTAGGCGTACCGGGGCCGCCCGCTCGGCCGGTCCGGGTCGAACCGGTCCGGGTCGAACTTCTCGGGGTCCGGCCAGAAGTCCGGGTGGCGGTGCAGCGTGTAGGGCACGACGACGACGTCGGAGCCGGCGGGGATGTGATAGCCGCCGATCTCGTCGTCGGCCTGCGCCACCCGCGGCAGCAGCCACACCGGCGGGTACAGCCGCATGACCTCCTCGACCACCCGTGCCGTGTAGGGCAACCGGTGCAGGTCGTCATGCGTCGGCAACTGGTCGCCGAGGACCTCGTCCGCCTCGGCGCGCAGTTTCGCCGCGACGTCGGGATGTTCGTCGAGCAGGTGGAACGCCCAGCCCAGCGTGCTCGCCGTCGTCTCGTGCCCGGCCAGCAGCAGGGTGATGAGCTCGTCGCGCATCTGATCGAGGGTCCCGTCGGTGGCGATGAGACGCGAAAGCACGTCCTCACCGCCCTCGACCGGATTCGCCAGCCGCTGCTCGACGAGTTCCTCGGCGATCCGGCGGAGATCGTTCCGCGATTCCTTGAACCGCAGTTGTTTCTTCAGCGGGGCCCACTGCGGGACCATGCTCAGGGTCACCGCTTCGAACATCGCCTGGTCCTGCACGGCTTCGAACGAGTGCCCCAGCGAGGTGAACCCGCCGAGGTCCGCGTCGAGCAGTGTCTTGCCGAGCACCCCGAGCGTCAGCCCGGTCATCTCGTGCAGGATCTCCACCGGTCCCTTGGTGTCCCGCAGGTGTTTCACGAGACCTTCGACCTCGTTCGCGACGACCGAGGCCTGCCGCGCGATCCGCTTGGGCTGGAACACCGGCTGGATCGTCCGGCGCTGCTTCTTCCAGACCTCGCCGTCGCTGGTGAGCAGCCCGTCGCCGAGGGCCCGCCGCGCCTCCTGGAGGCCGATTCCCTTGTGATAGTTGGCCGCGTTGTCCGCGAGCACGTGTTTCGCCAGCTCGGGGTGGTTCACCAGGTACATCGTCTTGGGACCGATCGCGATCCGGACGACGTCGCCGTAGTTCCCCGCCGAGTCCGACATGAGCGCCAGCCGGTCGGTGAAGAGCTTCTTCAGCAGACCGAAGGTCGCCCGGCGCGGCGGCCCGGGGGGCGCGAGACGCGCCCCCCGGGTGGTTTCCGCACCGGTGGTCATGCCGCCACGGCCCCGGTTTCTTCGGTTTCCGGCTTCTCGGCCGGTTTGGGCAGGCTCGTGACCTCGGCCGACTTCGCCTGCTCGGCCTCCCACTTCGCGGTGGCCTTCTGCGAGAAGTGCAGGCCCCACAGGAACAGGCCGCGGATCAGGCAGACCCCCGCGGTGGCGAGGAACAGGCCGTACGAGACGTGGACGATCATGAAGAACCCGTAGGCCAGCGCCACACCCGAACCGAACAGGACCTGCGACGCGGGCTTCGACGGCGTCGTACCGGGGTCGGTGACCATGTAGTTCGTGTAGAGCACGAACGCCACCCCGGTCATCATCCCGAGCGCGCCGGGGATCGCGGTGTCGAACACCAGGCCACGGATGATCGCCTGCAGCGCGAACGTGATCAGCCAGGCGCCGATCAGCCACATCCGCTGGGTCAGCATCGCGTTGAGCACGGTGCCCGAGATCATGATGATGCCGACGATCAGCCAGCCGACCCACGAGTCGACCTGCTCGGTGAAGTGGTAGGGCGGCGCGATGCTCGCCCAGGGGAACACCAGCAGGATGATCGTGATGCCGAAGTTCGACGGGTTCATGTAGTGCCGGAGCCTGCCGCGCACCGGGGCCTGGAGGACCCACTTGGCGCCGACGGCCACCACCACGCCGAAGATCATCACGAAGACCTGGTCGTTGACGTAGGTCAGCATGTTCAGCGCGAGACCGGTGATGTGCGCGGGGAACAGGAACTCCACCAGTCCCTTGAACCCGTTGCCGCGGAAGCGGACGTCACGGCCCTGTACTCGTGCGCCGATGATCTCCAGCAGGATTTCCGTGGTGTAGGCGGTGCCGAGGGCGATGAACGGATAGACCCACGGCTGCTCGAAACCGAGCACGGTGTAGCCGATGATGTTGAAGATCGAGATCGAGATCGCGAACCGGCGAAGGGCCGTGATCGTCTTGTTGCTCTTCGGTGCGGTGAGTGTCTGCTCAGCCATGACGGTCATTTCTCCTTCACCTGGGAGCCGAGCTGCAGCGTGTGGCTACCCGGGGCCAGCTGGATCTCCTGCATGCGGATCTGCCCGGTCAGGTCGCGCCACTGCACGCAGACCTTCACCGGCCCGGTGACCTTGCCGAGGCCGATCTGCACCTCGTGGCTGCGCTTGCCGGAGTGGCCGCTGCCGCCGTCGACGCGGTCGATGTACTTCTTGCCGTCGGGGGTGATGACGGTGACCTGGGCGCCGACGGCCGCGGTGCCACCCGCCTTCAGCGCGCCCGCCGCGGCGGGGATGTCGTGCAGCAGCTTCAGGTTCAGGTACGAACCCGAGTCGGGGCTGACGTTGTGGTAGAAGATCGGCTGCTCCCACTGGCGGGCCACGGCGAAGTCGAGCTTGCCGTCACCGTCGGCGTCGCCGGTGGCGATACCGCGGGTGGGCACCGGGACCGCGAGACCGAGGCGCGGGGCCAGGTCGGTGTAGCGGCCGTCGGAGCTCTTGGCCCAGAAGTGCAGGGTGTGGTCGCCGCCGACGTCGTCACCGGCCCGCATGTTCGGCCAGAAGGTGGGGTGCTTGAGCAGTTCGTCGTTGGACGTCGCCAGTTCCTGCAGCTGCGGCCAGCGGTTGACGTCGCCCTTGACGAAGCCGGTCGCCTGGGTGATCACCGATTCGCCGCTGTTGTTGTAGTCGGCGATCTTGACGTCCCAGCCCCAGCCGGACCACGCGGTGCCCGCCTGTGCGCTGCGGTCCACCCACGGCGCCTCGCCGCCCTGCAGACGGCCGCGCAGATCCGCGGTGTCCTTGGCGGTGTTCATGAACTGGAAGTGGCTTTCCTCGATGCCCCAAGACGTCGTGATGTTGCTGACGTACATGTCGTAGAGGCCGTCGTGGTTCAGGTCGCCGAAGTCGACGCCCATGCCCTTGAAGGAGTCGTTGCCGACCACCTTCGACTTGGGTTCGGTGGCGCCGCGGACGCCCTTCACTTCGGCGAAGGAGGTCTTGCCCGCCGTGGACTTGTTGTACAGCAGGCGGTCGTGACCGAAGTCGTTACCGATGTAGAGCTCGGGCAGGTTGTCCCCGTCGACGTCGGTCGCGCTGACCGCCAGTGCCCAGCCACCACGGGCGTCGGCCGGGATGGCCTGGTCGTCGCATTCGAAGGTGACCGAGGGCTGGTCGCCCTTCGGGGCGGCGCCGGTGAAGCGGAAGATGTACTTGCCGCCCGCGTTGTCGGCGTGCGACATGGACTTGTTCATCTCGACCCCGCCCTCGACCCGGTCGTCGAGGACCGCGCTGTCGGGGAAGTAGTTGCCGATGAAGATGTCCTGGTGGCCGTCGCCGTCGAAGTCACCGACGGTCGCGGCGTTGGTGTTCCACAGTGGACCCGAGTACTCGCCGTTCTTGACGTTGTTGCCCGGCACCAGTTCCACCGGCACGTAGGACTTGGTGGCGAGCGTGGTCGCGGAAGGCTTGGCGAGGAACACGATCGGCGTGCGGCCCCAGTAGTAGGCCAGCAGGTCGACCCGGCCGTCCTCGTTGAAGTCGCCCGGCACACAGCCCATCGGGGCGATGTACTTGCCCATCGGCAGCGGCGCCGCGTCGAGCGCGAACGGCGCGTACCGGTCGCCGCCCTTGCCCGGCGTCGGGGTGACGACCACCTGGTCGCTGCGCGGGTCCACGAAGCACAGGTCGTTGGCGAGCTTGTCCCCGTCGAGATCGTTGACCGCGATCGCGGCGCCGACCGACGAGATCCAGGCTCGGATGTGTTCGTATTCCTTGTTCACCGTGCGGATCGACTGGCTCTTCGCCGCTTCCGGCAGGGCGATCGTCAAGGGTTCGAACGCGTACTTGGAGGCCATGGTGTCCGCCTCGGCGGTGGAGACCGTCGGCAGCTGCGCCACCACGAAGAGTCCCGCCATCAGCAAGAGCGCCACGATGCCCGCAAGCTGCTTGCGGAGCCAGCCCAGGGTCGACCTCATTTGCCTGCACCTCCAGAAGTGAGTACCTCGGCGGCGATGTGCTGTCGCCAGGTTTCGAAATGCGGGAGCTCACCGTCGCGGACCACGGCGGGGCGAACTTCCTGGGTGATGGCCGCGGCGCGTTCGGCCGGCAGCCCGCAGATCGCCTGCGTGGCGACCTCGGTCTCGGGGATCAGCAGCCCGGCCCGGACGCGGGCCTCGGCGGCGAAAGCGCTGCCCTGTGCCAGGTTCCCCCGGTGTTCACCGGCGAACTCGGCCAGCTTCAGCAGCTCGTCGGAGGTGACACCGCACGCGTAGGTCGAAGCGAGCCCGACACCGGCGTAGAGATCCCCGTGACGCCGCTCGGGGAATCTCGCGATCGCCTCGGTGACCAGATCGACGTCGGTACCGCAGATGAACCACAGCGCCCGGCCGATGCCCTGGTCGATCGCCCGCAGCGAATACCCGTTGTTGCCGGCGGGCCAGTTGAAGTCCGGGTCCTGGAACTGGCCGTCGATGTACTTGGCGGTCTTGAAGTAGGCCTGGTGGAAGCCGTACCCGTCGAGCACCAGCCAGCGCAGCAACGGGTCGAAGTCCTCGGCGGACGGCCAGCGGAAACGCGGCAGCCGCGCCATCGCCCAGCCGACACCGACGTAGATGATGTAGTCGTGTTTCTCGCCGGGACCGGCGAGGAAGTCCGCGATGTGCCCGCGGCCGCCTCCCGGCAGCCCGTCCAGCATTCCGTACCCCATTCCCGCGCCCTCGTAGGCGAAGCCGCGGTATTTCACCGGAATACTTTCGAGCCATTCTTCCGCCTGCTCGACGGTGCGCGCTTCGACAGCGTGCGCGTAGCCGAGCAGGAATTTCTCACCGACGGTCTCCAGCAATTCTTGAGCGGCTGGGCTTTTCTTGTGGAAACCCCGCTTGTCCAGCGACGTCTCGGAGACATCCGGTGTGATCATGCGACGTCTGAACGTGCGCCAACCATTGCCCAACGCACTCTCCCCCTATCGGGTGGATTCGGATTCAAAAAGGACTGATTAAAGGCTCACATGTGCGGCGATGGAGCAGCTACTCCACGGTTGCGCCCGCGTTCTCCCGTTTTGCGTGACCGGGAGAACGCGGGAGCAAAGCGTTCGGTCAGGCCACCGCACGGAGGTAGCCGGGAGCGGGCACGGTCATCCGGTTGCCGGACGAAGCGGGCCCGCCCGCCAGGGTGATCGCCATCGGGGCGTCGGTCGGCAGCGGGGTGCGCATCGGCATCCGCAGGTGGACCCGGCCGAACCGGGTGATGTCGACGCGAGCGGGAAGGGTGCCGACGGAGAACGAAGAGGCCGCCGTCCCCGCGGCGTGCTCGGCGACCGCGATGACGGTCCACCGGCCTTCAGGGACGTTCTGGATCTCGATGTCCGCGCACAGGACGTTGGCCCTGCCGCCGAACGCGACCGGGCCGCACTGCGGGATCGACTCGGCGAACAGTCCGATGAGGACACTCGCCGGGCCCGCCCCGCGCGGGGTCTCGACGCGCACGCTGATCGTGCCGGTACCGCTGCGCATCGTGGCGCAGCCCATTCCGGCGCTGTGCAACGCCTCCAGGGTGGGGAGGCGCTGGAAATGCGGGGCCAGCGCCACGAGCAGCTTGCCGACCTCGGGGTCGCGGTACTGGGTCGGGGTCATCCCGACCGCACGGGTGAAGCGGCTGGTGAACGTGCCGACACTGCTGTAGCCGACGCTGCACACGATGTCCGACACCGTCAGCGAGGTCGTCAGCAGCAGTCGTTTCGCTTCGAAGAGCCGGATCGCGGTGAGGTACCGACCGGGGGTCACCCCGGTCGCCTTGGTGAAAATCCGCGAGAAGTGGAACGGGCTGACGAAGACTTCGGATGCCAGGTTGCCCAAGGTGATCGGTTCGAAATACCTCGCGTGCATCGCTGAGATGGCCTGCAGCACCGCGGGTTGCAGGGGGGACGCCGGCTCGATGAGCCGACCGGATTCGATGACGCCTTTCTCGTTCGCCGCCGTGGCGACTGTTCGTAGCTGCATCAGACCAACCTCGGATTCGCCGTCGCTTTTCCTCTGTGGTCAGCAAACGCGTCACCGATTTCGGAGCACTCGACACGCGATCGAGATAGGGTCTGTCCAGGCGTTATCCGGCTCCGCGCGATCACGCGGGGCGATCGAGCGCGCACTCCCCGACGCCCACTTCGGCGGGCCATTCGAGTTTGAGGGCGCGGTCGACGCGGTCGCCGGCGTCCACCGGGACGGCGTGCGCGGCCAGCCCCATGGCGCGGGCGACGAGATAGAGCGTCTGTTGCAACGCGCCGACGTGCGCGAGGGTCGTGGCGTACGCGCCACCGCCGAGTACCGACGCCATCCGCGGCATCCGTGCGGTCACCGTGATCAGCGCCGAGGGACGCCGGTGGTTGCCGCCGCCGATCATCGCCATGTCGAGCATCGCGTCGAGATCGGCCTCGTCGTCGTTGACCAGGCTGAGCCGGTGGTCGAGCGGATCGTAGTGGTAGATCCCGCGATCCAGCCCCGAACAGCGGTTCACCGAGACGTACAGCTCGAGCTCGTACAGGCAGGCGACGCTGAAGTACGGCCGCTGCGAAGCACTGTGGCTGGGCCCGTTGGGCATGTGGGCGGGCCCGATCGACCGGATCCGCGCGCCGCGGAACAGGAACTCGCCGAGCTGTTCCGCGGACACCACGCTTTCGGTGAATTCGGGGCAGGTGTGGTCGTTCTCCAGCAACGCCGTCAGCGTCGGATCGGTTTCCGCGCGGTCGGCCAGATCCGGCCGGTAGAGCGCGTACACCGGTCCCTCGCCGTTGGCGGCCTTGACCACCGGCGGTTTTCCGAGCCCGGGAAGATCGGCCGGGCCACCGGGCCGCCAGGTCCGGCTCGTGGTGTGGAACAGCAGTTCGTCCGGGGACCACAGACTCAGCTCGGGGTCCTCGTCCTCGGCGAACCGGCCTTGCTCCCCGGCGAGCTGGACGACACCCGCCGCGACCAGATAGGACACGATCGCGCCGACCACCCCGGGCTCGATCCCCGTCATGGTGACGATCTCCCCCGTCGACTTCGCCGTCGCCAAGGTCGCGGCGACGTGCACCGCCCACGGTTGGTACAGCACGACGCGGTACCGCGCGGACGGTGACTCCAGCCCCATCCCTTCGGCGTCGGAGCGCAGGGAACAGAAGCGGGACAGGCGGGTCGGGCGCGCGGCCGGGATCCCCGCCGGCTCGAACACGGGCGCGAGCGCCACCGGGATCACCGACAGCAGCGGGCCCTTCCCGTCGGCGAGACCGAGCGAGTGCACCACCGAACCGCCGAGTTCCTTGAGCGCCTGGCGCAGCGCGTCGGCGCCCTCGGCCGTCCAGCTCAGCTCGCCTTCGAGATCGGGCTCACACTCGACCGGCTCCCACGACGACGTCACGTTCGCCAGGGAGACCGGCCCCAAGGCCATCCGCCGCAACGATTCCCGGACCAGCGGCTCCGCACGGTCGAAGTCGTACTCCCCCCACCGGGTGACGACCACCAGTGAGCCGTCCTCACCGATCTCGACAAGACTGTCGTCGGTGAGTGACCACAAGGGGATCGTCTCGGCCACGCCGGTGGGGGGATCAGTCGACACCAGTTGCTCCAGCGGATCTACAAGAACATGGGGAAGGGGTTCAGCCGGTCGTACGACGTGGGTTCGGCGAGCCTGCCGAGCCGCACCGGCACGTCGAACAGCCGCCCGGGGGCGAAGCGGCTCCAGAAGGGCCGCAGCCCCGGGACGACCACTCTGACCACCGGAAGGTCGATGTCGGGTCTGGTCTGATCGAGCACCAGCGTCTCCATCCCCAGCGCGGACAGCTTGCGTACCAGTGATTCCACGTCGTCCCGTACGTCGGGCCGCCGGACGAACTTGAAGTCCGCGGCCCGTCTGGCCGACCGTCCAGGCGCCGGCAGCAGATACGGCTGGTTGGCGACCGTAGCGTGCCGGAGCCACTGCGCCGCGTCAGGATCGTCGAGTTCGACGTCGTTCGCGAGCACCGCCGGGATCATCTGGTTGAGCTCGCTGACCGCCCTCCGCAGCGCCGTCCTGGGGTCCAGGTGGGCGCCGAATCCCATCATGACGTTCTCGCGCGGCCCGGCGATACTCCTGGACAGCGCGACCATCACCGGGACACCGAGGTCCGCGGTCAGGTCGAGGACCCACAGTTCCCGGCCCGCCCGCGCGTACTGGCCGACCATCTCCTCGGCCCACGGGTCGTCGAACGAGGCGATGTCGACACCGGGCAGGGGAAGCCGGTTGTACCACCACATCGCGACGGCGTCGCGTTCGACGAGCTCGAGAAGTCCTTGCAGGATCGCGTCTTCGATGCTGCTGCCCGCCGCGCAGCCGTTGGAGTCCGCGCGCATCCCGGTGATCCCGCACTCCGACGGCACGCCGTAGTAGAGGTACGCCGTCGGCATCAGCTTCCGGCGCTGCTGCGAAAGCGACCACAGTGGCGTCCAGTCGACGGCGGCCGATTCGTCGAAGCGTTCGGGGACGTGCTGGAAGATCGCGTGCTTGGCGTTCCATTCGTCGCGAGCGGCGTATTGACGCTCGTCGAAGAGCATGCACGAGTTCGGGTGGACGGCTTCCTCGCCGAGCGCGCGGAAGGTGTCGCGGATCCGCAGTTCGTCGCCCTGGTAGTTCGCCGAGAACCGCTCGATCGCTTCGCACAGCGCGCCGACCTCGGCGTCGAGCGGGCTCGCGCCCTTGCCACCGTTGTCCCCGCGCAGCCCGGCCTGCAGCCCCGCTTCACCGCGCACGCGGCGTGCGACGTTGAGCCCGGACCGGTAGGCGTTCACGAACGCCGGCGCCCTCGGGTCGCGGGCGACCTCCTTGATGATGCCGGTGACCGGGCTGACCAGGTGGCCGTAGCGGTCGAGCACCTCGACCGGGGTGAGCGTCCGGTGCCCGCCGCCGCCCGACGTCGCCTTCTTGGCTTCCCGCAGCACGATCGGCTCGGCCGTCCGCGCGGCGACGATCCCTTCGTCACCGCATTCCGGGCACTGCGGGCGCCGCCGCAGTTCGTGCAGCCGCCCCTGCAGATCGAGGGTGTCGAGGATCCAGACGGCCTGCTGACCCGGATACCGGTGTCCCGCCAGCCATTTGGACGCTTCGAGGGAGATCAGATGCGACGCGGCCGCGGTCAGCGGCGGCACGGCGGGCATCGGGAACGAGGCGGGACCGTCGTGCCCGAGCACCTCCTGCACACAGGCTTCCGCGTGCCGGTGCCCCCACAGCCGGTTGGTCAGGCAGTGCCAGCAGCCGGACCGGCCGGGCTGCATGATCGGGCCGATCCACACCTGCGACCCCGACGGCCGGGCCAGCAACCAGGGCCTGCCGGTGCGCCGGTGCTCGGCGTCGATCTCGGCCAGCCTCGGATCGAGGTAGTCGTCGCACAGCACGATGGCCAGTTCGGAGGCGGCGCCGACCACCTCGATACCGCTCGCGAGGAGTGCGTTCTCCACCTGGGAGGTGTCCACACCGCGGCCGATCGCGGTCAGGCTCGCCGTCGCGGGCTTCTGCCGGGAAGCCACCGCGGACGCGTCGAGGCCGCACGCGTCCCAGTACGCGAGCGCGCGCTCGTCCCCGCTGAGCTCGTCCGGGACCCGGACGGTGACCAGACCCGCTTCCACCAGGCGCGCCAGCACCCCGGTGACCTGCTCGGCGCTCATCCCCGCCGGGCAGGCGGACAGGACGGCGTCGAGGTCACGAGTGCCGTCGAGCAGGGCCGCCACCGAAGCGACCTGCGCGCCGCGCATCGCGATCACTCCCTGCTCCGAGAACAGGTAGGCGCCGTTGCCCTCGCTGATTTCCGCACGTAGATGCCGTTTGAATCCCAGACCGCCGGTGATGGAGCCGGACCCGTTCAACACCGTCTCGTGCATGGGAACCCCCTAGGTCGGTGTGGTCACCGAATCCTGCTGCCAGAGAGCACATACCGGCCAGTGCGCGATTCACGGCTCGGATGTGAAAAACCCATGTTTTCCCGGGAGACACGCACGCGGGACCTGGTGGACGGCTCACTGGCCCGGTGACAGGGCGCTCTGTCACTGTCGATGCACTGGGAAAACGACACGACGCGTATCGAGCTGGAGGGCGCTTGCGATGTACCCCGGATCACGAGTATCGGACACGCACCACGGCTCGGCACCCAACCCGATTCAGACGCTGTCCGCAAGTCCACTCCGCTTCACGCTCCTCGGCCCGCTCGAACTCCTGCGGGACGGGATCGACTACGCGCCGACGACACCGAAGCTGCTGCAGGTGCTCGCCATGCTGGTGATGAGCCCGGGCAAGATCGTGCACATCGACACGATCATCCAGGAACTGTGGGCCAACGACCCGCCGCGCAGTGTGCGCACCACGATGCACACCTACGTCTACCAGCTGCGCAAGTGCATCGACGAGAACGACCTCGCCCCGTACGGCGAGACCATGCTGGCGACGAAACCGCCGGGTTACGTGTTCCGGATCGACCGCGAGCAGGTGGACGTCTTCGAGTTCCAGGAACTGCAGAAGAAGGGCCGGGAGCTGCAGCTACGCGGCGAGCACGCCGAAGCGGCGAAGTCCTTCCGGGAGGCGCTGGACCTGTGGGCGGGCCCGCCGCTGGCGAACGTCCATTGTGGACCGGTGTTGTCGGCGTACGCCGTCGACCTCGTCGAGCAGCGGCGCAGCACCCTGCACCTGCGGATCGAGGCGGACATCGCGGCCGGGATGCGGCACGAGCTGATCGGCGAACTGCGTTCCCTGGTCACCGCGAACCCGCTGGACGAAGCCCTGCACGGCCAGCTCATCCGCGTACTCGGCCGCAGCGGGCGGCGCTCCGACGCGCTCGCGACCTACCGCCAGGTGCGCGCGAGGCTCAACAATGAACTGGGCGTGGAACCCTGCGACGAGCTGCAGATCCTGCACCATGACCTGCTCTCCGAGGGTGAACCCGCGTGAAGACCGGCTCCTGCCACGAGAAAACGCAAAGTGAGGATCGACGGATGAGCACTCGCACCTATGGACAGTTCTGTGGTCTCGCCAGGGCACTGGAGATCATCGGCGAACGCTGGTCGCTGCTGATCGTCCGTGACCTCATCCTCGGCCCGAAGCGGTTCACCGAACTGCAGGCGGGCCTGCCCAAGATCCCGGCGAGCACGCTGTCCGCGCGGCTCAACGAACTCGAGCAGTCCGGGGTGCTGCGCCGCCGCCTGCTCCCCCAGCTCGACGCCGCGGTGGTCTACGAACTCACCGAGTACGGCAGTGAACTCGACCAGATCGTGCTGGACCTCGGCCTGTGGGGCGCGCGGTCGCTCGGGCAGCCCGCCCCCGAGGACGTCTTCACCCTGGACGCGGCGATCCTCTCGCTGTACACGACCTTCCAGAGCGAGCAGGCCAAGGGCACTCACGCCACCTACGAACTGCGCTATCCGGGCGAAATGGTCCTGCACGCGATCATCGAGGACGGCGCGCTCAAGGTGGCGGACGGCGCGCACCCCGGCGCCGACGCGACGATCGAGCCGCTCGGACCGTTCATCAAGGACCTGCTCAGCGGGGAACTCAGCGCCGCCGACGCGGTCCGGACCGGCAAGATCCGGATCGACGGCGCCTTCGAATACCTGGAACTGTTCACCCGGCTGTTCCACATTCCCGCCGCGCCTCAGCTGTCCCACGGAATCGTCATCCACTGACCAACCGGGAAGCCATTCCGTGACCCACAGTGCTTTTCACTGATCCATTCGTGGTTACCCGCGACCGAACGGCGTAACACCACAGGTCAGATCAGCAATCCGGAGTAACGGAAACGGCCGGTTCGCGAGATATCGTCGATATCCGTCACCGGCCGGCCTTTTCGCCCTAGGAGCCTCTTCATGGCCTCACTCGATTCGCCACGTCCAGGCCTACTCGCCTCGCTCAACGGGAAATACCACCGCGCGGCGCTCAACGTCTTCGCGCTCGTCGTGCTGGCGCACTGGGCGGAGCACCTCGTGCAGGCGTTCCAGATCTACGTCCTGGGCTGGAAGACCCCGGACGCCCGCGGCGTGCTCGGCATCCCGTTCCCCAAGCTGATCAGCTCCGAATGGCTGCACTACGGCTACGCCATCGTCATGCTGATCGCGCTGTTCGCCCTGCGCAAGGGCTTCGCCGGCCGCTCGCGGCAGTGGTGGAACCTGGCGCTCGGCCTGCAGTTCTGGCACCACATCGAGCACCTGCTGCTGCTGATCCAGGCGCAGACCGGCTGGCGCCTCGGCGGCGGCACCGCGCCGAGCAGCATCATCCAGCTGTTCATCCCGCGGGTGGAACTGCACCTGTTCTACAACACGATCGTCACCATCCCGATGATCATCGCGATGCTCGTGCACCGGAAGGCCTCCGCCGTCGAACGGCAGCTGACGGGCTGTATGTGCGCGCCCGAAAGCCGGCGTGAGCTGGCATCTACGGCCTCGTGACCAGGAGACTCTTCGCACTCCTGGCCCTGGTGGCCGCGTGGTTCGGGGTCGCGGTGCTCGCCGCGGCCCCTGCCTCGGCCCACGTCGAACTCCTCGCCTCGAACCCCGCCGACGGCGCCCGGCTCACCTCGGCGCCCGCACTGGTCTCGGTCACCCTGTCGGAGAACATCGGCATCCAGCCGAACTCGATCAAGGTCGTCGACCAGCAGGGTACGAACGTCGTCAGCGGACCGGTGTTCCAGCCCGGTGACGTCGCCGAGCAGGTCGCCGTCGAACTCGAGCCCGATCTCCCCGACGGCAGTTACCTCGTCGAGTACGCCTTCGTCTCGACGGACTCGCATCCCGTTCGCGGCACGATCGCGTTCGTGATCGGAACCGGGCCGCTCATCACCTCGGCGGGCGCGGTGTCCGCGTCCACCGGGACCGATCCGGTGACCGACGCGCTGTTCACCACCTTCCGCTGGGGCTCCTTCGGCGGTGTCGCCCTGCTCGGCGGCCTGGTGTTCGTGCTGGTCTGCCGTCCGGCCGGCCGGGCCGACCCGGCGGCGCGGAAGCTGATCACCACGGGTGTGTGGCTCTCCGCCGTGACGGCCGTGGCCGGGTTCCTGCTGCAGGGCCCGTACGTCGCGGGCCGGGGCGTCGGCGCGGTCTTCGACCCCGCGCTGATCGAGGCGACCCTGCGGGTGGCGTACGGGAAGCTGCTGCTCCTGCGCCTGGCCGCGATCGTCGCACTCGCCGTGATCGCGCGGAAGCTGCTGGCCGCCGACCAGCCGGAACGTCTCCGATCGCGGTACGAGAACTTCGGCATGGCGGCCGCGTTCATCGTGATGCTGAGCTTCTCCGCGACCGGGCACGCGGTGGCCGACAAGATCATGTTCCTCTCGGTCAGCGCCGACCTCGCGCACTTCGGCGCGATGGCCGTCTGGGTGGGCGGGCTGATCCAGCTGGCCGTGCTCCTGCGCGGCAAGTACCCGGCGGACGAGGCCGAACCGGCGTTGGCGCGGTTCCACCCGATCGCCACCTGGTCGATCGTGATCATGGTGGTCAGCGGCGCCTATCTGGGCTTCCGGCTCGTCCCGTCGGTGGAGGCGCTCTGGACGTCGGCCTACGGCATCGTCTTCCTGCTGAAACTGACCGGCTTCGCCGCGTTGCTGCTGGTGGCGAACCTGAGCCGCAACGCGGTGCGCCGCGGGATCGCCGGTCGCGGAGGCACCGGCGTCGTGACCGCCGACCTGCGGAAACTGCGGGTCAGCGTCGGCGTCGAGGTGCTCATCGTGGCCGTGGTGCTCGCGCTGGCCGCGGCGCTGTCGTCGATGTCCCCGACCGGCTGATCAGCGCTCGACCGACTCGACAGCCTCGTCCGGCGGGACGAACGGCCCCCAGGTGAAGGCCCGGAGCCACGGTTCCGGATCGCCCAGCCAGTCCAAGGCGGCGATCTGGGCCGGGCTCCGGCGCCCGGCGAGCGTCCGGTACAGGTCCACGGGCGGCCCCGAGAGCACCGCGGCGACCGGTTCGGTGCCCGCGATCCAGGTCGCGCCCTCGATCTCGATCCGCATCCCGGGCAGCCCGTGGCTCCCCAGCGAAGAGGCGAGGCCGCTGACGAGCACTTCGAAACCGCGAAGCCAGGCCGCGTGCGCCTCCGGCGGCGGAACGCCGAGCGCGTACCGGAGATCGAGTTCGTGGGTGAAGGCGTCCATCACCATGATGTCGCCGCGGCTCTTTCCTTCACCGTCCGCGGCGAGGAGGGCGTCGGCCTCGGGTCCGCGTTCGAGCCAGAGCCGCAGCAACTCGGCCGCCGACGCCCGCTCCGGGACCGGGCACGGTTCTCCCCCGAACCGGGTGATCACCCGATCGCAGATTTCGGTCAGATGCGCGAGCAGGTCCCGCACGGTCCACTGTGGACAAGCCGGGACGGTACGGCCGCCCGCGCCCGCGTGATCGGTGAGCAAGATCGCGATGTTCTCTCTGACCTGCCGATACCCTTCGGCCGCGGTCGCCGTATTCCAGCCAGGGACCCGAATTCGGCTACTCGTCACGCGGCCACCTCCATGGGGCGTCTAGCGATGATCGTCCATTCTCCCACCGGTTCCAGGATCACCCTTCTTCCCGCTTGCGCGGACCGCTCGGCGCAAAGATCACCCACCAGTGACGCGTGTCGACGCGGCTTCAGGCACACTGGTCGGGGAAAGCCCCGTGCTGCAACGACTCTGCCGTTCGCAAGAAGTCGCGCACCGGTGACGGATCGCCCACCGTGGAGGTGACCAATGGAAATGCCCGGCTTCGATCTGGCGTGGCGTGGTTTCAACCGTGCCCAGGTCCGGGAATTCGTTCGCGAGGTGGAAACCGAGCTACGGCGCGTGGCCGCCGAGCGCGACGAAGCGATTCGCCGCGGGGAGGCTCTCGCCGCCAGACTCACCGCCTCACAAGAAGAAAACCGCGAGCTGAAGGCCAGCGTCGACCGGATCAGCCGCGTGCCGATCGCACCGGACGCGCTGCAGGAGCGATCGCGCCGGATGCTCGAACTCACCCGCGAAGAAGCCGACGACATCACCGCGCGCGCCACCGAGAAGGCCGCCGAGGCCGAGGCGGAGCGGAAGCGGATCACCGAAGACTTCGAACGCGCCATGACGCTGCGCCGGGCGGAGGCGATGCGCGCCCTCGCCGCACAGGACGAAGCCGCGCAAGCGAGAGCACGAAAGCTGCTCGAAGACGCCGCCGAAGAGGGCGAGCGCCTGGTCGCCGAAGCGCGACAGCAGGCCGATGTGGCCCTCGGCCTGCGCGCTGACGTGCTGAAACAGTTGGTCGGCTGCCGCGAACTGCTCACCGAGGCCGATACGGTCCTGGCGATCACCGTCGACCCGAAACCGGAAGTGCCCGTTCAGCGCCGGAGCAGGTCAGAGACCCGCGCCGGCACCGAAGCGGCCGCCACCTAGCCCGGACCCCGCCCCACCGCCACCCTCAAGGGACGGGCTGCGCCCGGCTGGTGGATTACACCCCCGACGAATAGACCACCGGCCGGATCTCCATCGCGTTGATGTGCGCGTCCGGGATCTGGCCCGCGATCTCGATCGCGCGCTCCTTGCTGTCGCATTCGACCAGGTAGAAGCCCGCCAGGTACTCCTTCGACTCCGCGAACGGGCCATCGGTGACCACCGGGACGCCGTCACGCACCCGGACCACCGTGCTCTCCTTCGGCTCCCCCAGCGCCTGCGTCCCGAGCAGCTCGCCGCTCTCGGTCAGCTTCTTCATGAAAGGGTCGATGCGGGCGACCACCTCGTCGCGCTCGGCCTCGGGCAGGGCGTCCCACGCGGTGGGGTTCATCGTGATCATGATCATGTACTTCATCGGTGTTCCTCCTGGTCGTCCGGCCGGGTGCCCGGCCGTTCACGCTTGAGTCGGAGCCGCCGGATCGTCCTCGACATCCTGGCACCCGCGAATTTCGCTCGCCCGGGGCGGATACGTGGGGAGGGTATACTCGGCGACGGCTGGGGAACGACGAGAGAACGGGTGCGGAATGACGGGCTACGGCAGCGAGCGGGAGGCCTACCTCAAGCGCCTGCGCCGGATCGAGGGGCAGATCCGCGGGTTGCAGCGGATGGTCGAAGAGGACAAGTACTGCATCGACATCCTCACGCAGGTGTCCGCGGCCACCAAGGCACTGCAGTCGTTCTCCCTCGAACTGCTGGACGAGCACCTCGCCACCTGCGTGGTCCAGGCCGCCGCCGCGGGCGGTGAAGAGGCCGACCTCAAGGTCCGGGAGGCCTCCGACGCCATCGCCCGGCTGGTCCGCTCCTAAGCGATCCCGCGGAACCCGCGCAGCCTCAGGCTGTTGGAGACGACGAAGACCGAGGAGAACGCCATCGCGGCCCCGGCGATCATGGGGTTGAGCAGGCCGAGCGCGGCCAGTGGCAGCGCGGCGACGTTGTAGGCGAACGCCCAGAACAGGTTGCCCTTGATCGTGCCGAGCGTCCGGCGCGAAAGGCGGATGGCGTCCACGGCCGAGCGCAGGTCACCGCGCACCAGGGTCAGGTCGCCCGCTTCGATCGCGGCGTCCGTCCCGGTGCCCATCGACAGGCCGAGATCGGCCTGCGCGAGTGCGGCCGCGTCGTTGACGCCGTCACCGACCATGGCGACCACCCGGCCCTCCGCCTGCAGCCGCTTGACGACGTCGACCTTGTCCGCGGGCAGCACCTCGGCGACGACCTCGTCGATTCCCACTTCGGCGGCGACGGCGTTCGCGGATCCGGTGTTGTCGCCGGTCAGCAGAACCGGCCGGAGCCCGAGCGCCCGGAGCTCCTTCACGGCCTGCTTCGAGGTCGGCTTGACCGTGTCGGCGACCACGAGCACACCGCGCGCCTCGCCGTCCCAGGCGACCACGATCGCTGTCGCGCCACGCTCTTCAGCCGCGGCTTTGACCTGCGCGAACTCGTCTCCGACGGTGATGTCGCGCTGCTCGAGGAGGGCCGTGCGGCCCGCCAAGACCGTCTTGCCTTCGACCTCGCCGACAACACCCAGGCCCTCGACGTTGCGGAACCCTTCCACCGGCGGCAGCTCGCCCAGCCGCTCTTCGGCGGCCGCGACGATCGCGTGGGCGATCGGATGTTCGGAAGCGTGCTCGACCGCGGCGGCGAGCCGGAGGACCTCGTCGGCGCCGTGGAGGTCGGTGAGGCTCATCTTCCCGGCGGTCACCGTCCCGGTCTTGTCCAGGACGACGGTGTCGACCGCGCGAGTGGACTCGAGCACCTCGGGACCCTTGATGAGGATGCCCAGTTGCGCGCCGCGGCCGGTGCCGACGAGCAGCGCCGTCGGCGTGGCCAGGCCGAGCGCGCACGGACAGGCGATGATCAGCACCGCGACGGCGGCGGTGAAGGCGGCGTCCGCCCCGCTGCCAGCCCCGAGCCAGAAGCCGAGCGTGCCGACCGCGAGCGCGATCACCACCGGGACGAACACGGCGGAGACGCGGTCCGCGAGCCGCTGGACCCGCGCCTTGCCGTTCTGCGCGTCCTCGACCAGCCGCGCCATCCGCGCGAGCTGGGTGCCGGCGCCGATCCGGGTGGCGCGGACGACGAGCCTGCCGCCCGCGTTGACCGTCCCGCCGACGACGGCGTCGCCGATGGTCACCTCGACCGGGACGGCTTCCCCCGTCAACATGCTCAGGTCGACCGCCGATCCACCGTCGGTCACGACGCCGTCGGTGGCGATCTTCTCCCCCGGCCGCACGACGAACTCGTCACCGGTCTTCAGCTCACCGATCGGGACACGGCTCTCGACCCCGCTTCTGAGGACGGCGACGTCCTTCGCGCCGAGTTCGAGCAGCGCACGGAGGGCGGCGCCGGAGCGGCGCTTGGACCGGGCCTCGAAGTAGCGGCCCGCCAGCAGGAAGGTGGTGACCCCGGCGGCGACCTCGAGATAGAGGTTGCCGGAGCCGGAGCCGCGCTCCATGGTCAGCTCGAAGCCGTGACGCATGCCGGGCACCCCGGCGGTACCGAAGAGCAGCGCGTACAACGACCAGAGCGTGGCGGCGACGACGCCGAGGGAGATCAGGGTGTCCATGGTGGCGGCGCCATGGCGGAAGTTCGTCCAGGCGGGGCGATGGAACGGCCACGCGCCCCAGGTGACGACGGGCGCGGCCAGAACGAGTGAGACCCACTGCCAGTAGGTGAACTGCCAGGCCGGGACCATCGCCAGCACGATCACCGGAACAGCGAGCGCGGCGGAGACCCAGAGCCGCCGACGAAGACCGTCTGTGTTGTCCGTGCTGTCTTCGTCAGGCTCGGGTTTCGGCGGTTCGGCCGTGTACCCCGCGGACTCGACGACACCGACGAGGTCGTCGACCGACACCGCGGCCGGGAAGTCGACCTGCGCCTTCTCGGTGGCGTAATTGACCGTGGCGGAGACGCCGTCGACCTTGTTCAGCTTGCGTTCGACCCGGGCCGCGCAGGAAGCGCAGGTCATCCCCCCGATGACCAGCTCGACGCGCTGCGATGTCTCGACGCTCACGGCGTGCCTCCCGTGTGGCCCTCGTGATGCCCTTCGTGCACGCTGGTCGGCGCGGGCGGGACCGGCGCCGGCGCCTCGTCCAGTGGCCCGACGGCCGAACCGATCGCCCAGGCGACGACGAACACCGCGACCAGAGCCGCGGCGAACGCCGACACCTTGACGGCGGTACTCACGAGACGAGCTGGTAACCGGCCTCGGTGACGGCCGCGTCCACAGTGTGGACATCGAGCGCGGTATCGCTGGTGACGGTTACTTTGCCACTGGCCACGTCCACGTTCACGGCGCTGACGCCCGCGATGCCGCTGACCTCCTCGGTGACGGAGGAGGCGCAGTGCCCGCAGGACATGCCCTTGACGGTGTAGGTGGTTTCGGCCATCGGTACGAACTCCTCTACAGGACTGGCGAAGCGATCACTTCCTTTATACCCCATGGGGGTAGGGGTGTGCATCGAGGGGGCGGGCACACTGCGGCGATGAGGAAGATCTCCGCCATCGGCATCGGCGCCGGCGACCCGGAACACCTGACCGTCCAGGCCGTCCGGCTGCTGAACGAGACCGATGTGTTCTTCGTCCTCGACAAGGGTTCAGAGAAGCAGGACCTGGTGGGCCTGCGCCAGGAGATCCTCGACCGGTTCGTCGAGCGGCCCGGGTACCGCGTCGTGCGGGCACCGGACCCCGAACGCGACCGTAGTCCGGACGACTACCGGAAGGCCGTCGCCGACTGGCACCGGCTCCGCACCGACGTCTACGAGACCATGATCGGTTCCCTGGGTCCCGACGAGCGGGGCGCGTTCCTCGTCTGGGGCGACCCGGCGCTGTACGACTCGACCCTGACCCTGCTGGACGCCGTACTGGAACGGGGCAACGTCGAGTTCGAGTACGAGGTCGTCCCCGGGGTGAGCAGTGTCGCCGCGCTGACGTCCCGGCACCGGACCACGATGAACCAGATCGGACGGCCGGTGCTGATCACGACCGGCCGCCGGCTCGAGGCGGGCTGGCCCGCGGACGTCGACGACGTGTTCGTGATGCTGGACGCGGGGTGCACGTTCACGAAGTTCGTGGATGCGGGCCTGGAGATCTACTGGGGCGCGTACCTCGGGACTCCCGACGAGCTCCTGCTCTCCGGTCCCCTGACCGCCGATCTCGCCGCGGAGATCCGCTCCGTCCGCGCTTCGGCGCGCTCGCGGAAGGGCTGGATCATGGACATCTACCACCTGCGCCGCCCCGCCCCTCGTGAGCGGTAAAGGCGGTTAGAACCGTCCTTACCACTCACGAGGCCGGGGGCTGCGGTGACCGTTGGGCCAGGGTGGTCGTGAGTGGCGATTCGGGTTAGAACACGAATCGCCACTCACGAGGCTGCGCGCGAGGGTGTCGTTTCCGCTGTCGGTGGGCCGAAGGGGCCTTTCGCCTCGTGTGATGTGGCGAAGGGGCCCTTTCGGTCTAGTCGCAAGTACGTGAAGGCCCCCTTCCTTGCGTTAGACGCAGTGAAGGGGGCCTTCACGTACTTCCCGCGGGCCAGGGCCACGTGCGAGGACCGCCTGCGGATCTCGTGAGTGGTAAAGGCGGTTAGAACCGTCCTTGCCACTCACGAGGCTCTGGATCCGGGTACGAAAAAAGGGTCCAGGCTCCGGGAGAACTCGTGGTTCTCGACCGGGGCCTGGACCCTCTTCTTCTTTAATGTTAGTCCGGCGGTGTCCTACTCTCCCACAACCCTTCGGTTGCAGTACCATCGGCGCTGTCAGGCTTAGCTTCCGGGTTCGGAATGGGACCGGGCGTTTCCCTGACGCTATAACCACCGAAACACTATGAAACAACCACTACCACCTGATACCGCTGGTGGTTGTGTGGTGTTTCAGAGCTGTAGAGTGGATGCGTAACATCTTTGTGGGCAAGTCCTCGGCCTATTAGTACCAGTCAACTCGATAACACATTACTGTGCTTCCATTTCTGGCCTATCAACCCAATGGTCTGTTGGGGGCCTTAACCCATCAAGGGTGGGATACCTCATCTTGGAACAGGCTTCCCGCTTAGATGCCTTCAGCGGTTATCCCTTCCGAACGTGGCCAACCAGCCATGCCACTGGCGTGACAACTGGCATACCAGAGGTTCGTCCGTCCCGGTCCTCTCGTACTAGGGACAGCCTTCCTCAAGTATCCTACGCGCGCGGCGGATAGGGACCGAACTGTCTCACGACGTTCTAAACCCAGCTCGCGTGCCGCTTTAATGGGCGAACAGCCCAACCCTTGGGACCTACTCCGGCCCCAGGATGCGACGAGCCGACATCGAGGTGCCAAACCATGCCGTCGATATGGACTCTTGGGCAAGATCAGCCTGTTATCCCCGGGGTACCTTTTATCCGTTGAGCGACACCCCTTCCACCAGGTGGTGCCGGATCACTAGTCCCGACTTTCGTCCCTGCTCGACATGTCTGTCTCACAGTCAAGCTCCCTTGTGCACTTGCACTCAACACCTGATTGCCAACCAGGCTGAGGGAACCTTTGGGCGCCTCCGTTACTCTTTAGGAGGCAACCGCCCCAGTTAAACTACCCATCAGGCACTGTCCCTGAACCAGATCATGGTCCGAGGTTCAGATTCCCAATCCGACCAGAGTGGTATTTCAACAACGACTCCACCAACACTAGCGTGCCAGCTTCACAGTCTCCCACCTATCCTACACAAGCCGAACCGAAAACCAATACCAAACTATAGTAAAGGTCCCGGGGTCTTTCCGTCCTGCCGCGCGTAACGAGCATCTTTACTCGTAGTGCAATTTCGCCGGGCCTGTGGTTGAGACAGCCGGAAAGTCGTTACGCCATTCGTGCAGGTCGGAACTTACCCGACAAGGAATTTCGCTACCTTAGGATGGTTATAGTTACCACCGCCGTTTACTGGCGCTTAAATTCTCAGCTTCACCCCCAAAGGGGTTAACCGGTCCTCTTAACGTTCCAGCACCGGGCAGGCGTCAGTCCATATACATCGTCTTGCGACTTCGCATGGACCTGTGTTTTTAGTAAACAGTCGCTTTCCGCTGGTCTCTGCGGCCACCATTCCCTAGTCCGCAAGGGACTTCAGGAACACTGGCCCCCCTTCTCCCGAAGTTACGGGGGCATTTTGCCGAGTTCCTTAACCACAGTTCACCCGATCGCCTTAGTATTCTCTACCTGACCACCTGTGTTGGTTTGGGGTACGGGCCGTGCACGCACTCGCTAGAGGCTTTTCTCGGCAGCATAGGATCACTCTACTTCACCTCAATCGGCTACGCATCACGTCTCAGCCTTAATGAAACACGGATTTACCTATGTTTCGGCCTACACGCTTACACCAGTACTACCACTCACTGGCGGAGCTACCTTCCTGCGTCACCCCATCACTCGACTACTACGGAATCAGATCCCACGCTCCACACAGAAACCTCCGTCCGAAGACATTGGTAGCTGGCTTTGGGTGGTTAGTATCAACCGCCTCATCCTGGGCGCACGTGCTCGGGTACGGGAATATCAACCCGTTATCCATCGACTACGCCTGTCGGCCTCGCCTTAGGTCCCGACTTACCCTGGGCGGATTAGCCTGGCCCAGGAACCCTTGGTCATCCGGCGGCAGAGTTTCTCACTCTGCATTCGCTACTCATGCCTGCATTCTCACTCCCACACCCTCCACGACTGGCTTCCGCCGCCGCTTCCCTGGATGCAGGACGCTCCCCTACCCATCCACACCACTAGACACAACCCTCAAGGAGTTGAGCCGATGTATTGCATGAATGACACAGCTTCGGCGGTGTGCTTAAGCCCCGCTACATTGTCGGCGCAGGACCACTTGACCAGTGAGCTATTACGCACTCTTTCAAGGGTGGCTGCTTCTAAGCCAACCTCCTGGTTGTCTGGGCAATCCCACATCCTTTCCCACTGAGCACACACTTGGGGGCCTTAGCTGGTGTTCTGGGCTGTTTCCCTCTCGACGACGAAGCTTATCCCCCGCCGTCTCACTGCCACACTCTCACACCACGGTATTCGGAGTTTGGTTGATTTCGGTAACCCGGTAAGGCCCCTAGACCATCCAGTAGCTCTACCCCCGTGGTGAAACATGTGACGCTGCACCTAAATGCATTTCGGGGAGAACCAGCTATCACGGAGTTTGATTGGCCTTTCACCCCTACCCACAGCTCATCCCCTCAGTTTTCAACCTAAGTGGGTTCGGCCCTCCACGTCGTCTTACCGACGCTTCAGCCTGGCCATGGGTAGATCACTCCGCTTCGGGTCTAGACCACGCGACTCAGACGCCCTATTCAGACTCGCTTTCGCTACGGCTACCCCACACGGGTTAACCTCGCCACGCAGCACTAACTCGCAGGCTCATTCTTCAAAAGGCACGCCATCACCGTAACATCCAAAGGATGTGCTCGGGCTCTGACGGCTTGTAGGCACACGGTTTCAGGTACTCTTTCACTCCCCTCCCGGGGTACTTTTCATCTTTCCCTCACGGTACTAGTCCGCTATCGGTCTTCAGGAAGTATTTAGGCTTACCGGGTGGTCCCGGCAGATTCACAGCAAATTCCACGAGCTCGCTGCTACTCGGGAACACCACCAAGATTCACTAACATGTGTTTTCGCGTACGGGACTCTCACCCACTCCGGTCGCCCATCCCAAGGCGTTCCACTAACACACGCGTAAACCCGGAAGACTGTCAGATCTTCCAAGGCGGGTCCCACAACACCACACACACAACGCCTGACAGCTTGACATGTGCATGGTTTAGCCTCTTCCGCTTTCGCTCGCCACTACTCACGGAATCACGGTTGTTTTCTCTTCCTACGGGTACTGAGATGTTTCACTTCCCCGCGTTCCCTCCACACACCCTATATATTCAGATGCGGGTAACACCACATAACTGGTGCTGGGTTTCCCCATTCGGAAATCCTCGGATCACAGCTCGGTTGACAGCTCCCCGAGGCATATCGCAGCCTCCCACGTCCTTCATCGGCTCCTGAAGCCAAGACATCCACCATGTGCCCTTAATAACTTGACCACAAAGATGCTCGCATCCACTCTACAGTTCTCAAACACCACACCAGAAACAAACTCCCGGAGCGTGAAAGCCCCTCGGCGTGTTGCCTCAGGACCCAACAGCATGCCAATGAACACCGACTCCTCTTAACCCCGCAGCACACGTTCCACGCACCCGAAAGTGCAGTACTAGCCCGTGCAGGCATCAAGCGAACCGACATAAACCAGTAGTTCCACAATTCCTTGAGCAACCAGTGCCACCACACATTCGGTGATGAAACCCTGGCCACCCCACAGTGCTGATCCCGGGTATCCCGGGGACTGTGGATGTGTTGCTCCTTAGAAAGGAGGTGATCCAGCCGCACCTTCCGGTACGGCTACCTTGTTACGACTTCGTCCCAATCGCCAGTCCCACCTTCGACCACTCCCCCCGCTTACGCGGTTGGGCCATGGGCTTCGGGTGTTACCGACTTTCATGACGTGACGGGCGGTGTGTACAAGGCCCGGGAACGTATTCACCGCAGCGTTGCTGATCTGCGATTACTAGCGACTCCGACTTCACGCAGTCGAGTTGCAGACTGCGATCCGAACTGAGACCGGCTTTAAGGGATTCGCTCCACCTCGCGGTATCGCAGCCCTCTGTACCAGCCATTGTAGCATGTGTGAAGCCCTGGACATAAGGGGCATGATGACTTGACGTCATCCCCACCTTCCTCCGAGTTGACCCCGGCAGTCTCCCACGAGTCCCCGCCATAACGCGCTGGCAACGTAGGATAAGGGTTGCGCTCGTTGCGGGACTTAACCCAACATCTCACGACACGAGCTGACGACAGCCATGCACCACCTGTACACCAACCACAAGGGAAGCCCTATCTCTAGGGATGTCTGGCGCATGTCAAGCCCAGGTAAGGTTCTTCGCGTTGCATCGAATTAATCCACATGCTCCGCCGCTTGTGCGGGCCCCCGTCAATTCCTTTGAGTTTTAGCCTTGCGGCCGTACTCCCCAGGCGGGGCGCTTAATGCGTTAGCTACGGCACGGACAACGTGGATGTCGCCCACACCTAGCGCCCAACGTTTACAGCGTGGACTACCAGGGTATCTAATCCTGTTCGCTCCCCACGCTTTCGCTCCTCAGCGTCAGTATCGGCCCAGAGACCCGCCTTCGCCACCGGTGTTCCTCCTGATATCTGCGCATTTCACCGCTACACCAGGAATTCCAGTCTCCCCTACCGAACTCAAGTCTGCCCGTATCGCCCGCACGCTCCACGTTAAGCGTGGAGTTTTCACGAACGACGCGACAAACCGCCTACGAGCTCTTTACGCCCAATAATTCCGGACAACGCTTGCACCCTACGTATTACCGCGGCTGCTGGCACGTAGTTAGCCGGTGCTTCTTATCCAGGTACCGTCACTTGCGCTTCGTCCCTGGCGAAAGAGGTTTACAACCCGAAGGCCGTCATCCCTCACGCGGCGTCGCTGCATCAGGCTTTCGCCCATTGTGCAATATTCCCCACTGCTGCCTCCCGTAGGAGTCTGGGCCGTGTCTCAGTCCCAGTGTGGCCGGTCACCCTCTCAGGCCGGCTACCCGTCGTCGCCTTGGTAGGCCATTACCCCACCAACAAGCTGATAGGCCGCGGGCTCATCCTGTACCGCCAGAACTTTCAACCAACCCCCATGCGAGAGTCAGTGATATCCGGTATTAGACCCAGTTTCCCAGGCTTATCCCAAAGTACAGGGCAGATTGCCCACGTGTTACTCACCCGTTCGCCACTAATCCACCCGAAGGCTTCATCGTTCGACTTGCATGTGTTAAGCACGCCGCCAGCGTTCGTCCTGAGCCAGGATCAAACTCTCCAACAATGTCAAATTTGATCGAGGCAATATACTTGCTCTCAAAGGAACCTCAAACGAGGTTCAAATACATAAGCTCTACTGGCTTAGTTCACTAGCACACTGTTGAGTTCTCAAGCAACACACCCCGAATCGCACCGCAGTCACGCGGCCTTATCCGAAGCAGTTATTTCTAGCAGTTTTTGGTGAGCCACCCACTCAATCACCCTGAGGTGAGAGCTTGGTTCGTGTCTCTGTCTTTCTCTCTGCCACCCGGTTTCCCTGGCGACTTGGAGAACTTTACATGGCCGGAAACCCCCCAAAACAGGGGGGTACCTTAACTGCGTTTCCGCAGGTCAGAGGCGAGAAATGGGCTCGCAACGGTCGATCACCCGGTGATCGACCCGGGAGCGCCCCAGGTGAACGCCCGGAAGAAACATTGCTCCGAGTACATTGCACCGTATTGAACTCCTGGATTGCTCCGATTAGCGTCGGTCTCATGAGCACTGCGGAACTCGACGGCATCTCCGTCGCTTACGACGACCTCGGCACCGGGTTGCCCGTCGTCCTCGTCCACGGCCACCCCTTCAACCGTTCGATGTGGCGGCCCCAGGCCGAACGCTTCAGCCTGGAGGGCTACCGGGTCATCACCGCGGACCTCCGGGGGTACGGCGAGACCACGGTGGTCCCCGGCAAGACCGGCCTCGACGTCTTCGCCGCCGACATCGCCCGCCTCGCCGATCACCTGGGCATCGAGCGGTTCGTCCTCGGCGGTCTCTCCATGGGCGGGCAGATCGTCATGGAGTTCCACCGCACGTATCCCGAGCGCGTCCTCGGGCTCCTGCTCGCCGACACCTCCCCTCAAGAAGAGACAGAAGAGGGCAAGCGCGTCCGCAACGAGACCGCGGACCGGGTCCTCGCCGAGGGCATCGGCTGGTACGCCGACGAGGTGCTGACGAAGATGGTCTCGCCGGAGAACGTCCGCACGATGCCGGACGTGGCGGCGCACGTCTTACGGATGATGCGCACGACTCCCCCGGAGGGAGCGGCGGCGGCGCTCAGGGGACGGGCCGAGCGGCCCGACTACCGGGAGAGCCTCAAGAAGGTCGCCGTGCCGAGTCTGGTCGTCGTCGGGACGGAGGACGAGTTCACGCCCGTCTCGGACGCCGAGCTGATGCGCGACCTCATCCCCGGCTCCACCCTGGCGGTGATCGAGGGCGCCGCCCACATGCCTAACCTGGAGCGCGAGGCCGAGTTCGACGCCGTGTTCGCACGGTTCCTGAAAGAAGTTGGGTGATCGTCTCCATGTCCCAGAAGACCGTTTTCGTGACCGGTGCCAGCGCGGGGTTCGGCGTCGAGATCGTCCGCCGGTTCGCCGCCGACGGCGCCAAGGTCGTCGCGGCCGCGCGTAGTAAGGACCGGCTCGACAAGCTGGCCGGCGAGCTCGGCGAGAACGTCCTGCCGATCGAGCTGGACGTGCGCGACGCCGACGCGGTGGCCGCACTGCCGGAGTCCCTGCCCGAGGAGTTCGCCGAGGTCGACCTGCTGGTCAACAACGCCGGCCTCGCCAAGGGCCTCGAGCCCGCCCACCGGGCGAAGCTCGACGACTGGGACCAGATGATCGACACGAACATCAAGGGTCTCGCGCATCTCACCCGCGCGTTGCTGCCCGGCATGGTCGAGCGCGGCCGCGGGCACGTGATCAACATCGGGTCGATCGCGGGCACCTACCCGTACCCCGGCGGCAACGCCTACGGCGCGACCAAGGCGTTCGTGCACCAGTTCAGCCTGAACCTGCGGGCCGACCTGCACGGCACCGGCGTCCGGGTGACCAACGTCGAGCCCGGCATGGTCGGCGGCACGGAGTTCTCCGTCGTCCGGTTCGAGGGCGACCAGGGCAAGGCCGACAACGTCTACAAGGGGACGACGCCGCTCACGGCCGCCGACGTGGCCGAGTCCGTCTTCTGGGCGGCTTCGCAGCCGGAGCACGTGAACATCAACGTCATCGAGTTGATGCCGGTGGTGCAGACCTTCTCCGCGCTTCAGATCCATCGTTCGGAGTAGCCGGTCAGGCAGAGCCTGTCCATTGAGGGTGGTGGTGGGGCCGGGTCTGGGCTAGAGACCGAAGAGGTCGAAGAGCGCCTGCTGTTCCGGGCTCCGCTCGGTCAGCAGGCGCCGCGTCCGCGGGCGGCCGCCGGTGGACGGATACCGCAGCACCGTCTCCCCGATCCCCGCCAGACTGTCCATCAACTCGCGGACCGACAGGTTCATCCCCGCCCGGTCGGCCTCGCGCCGCATGAGGTGCGTGACCGTCGACGCGAGCACCGTCACCAGCGTGTGGACGGCGATCCGGTGCGGGGTCCAGTCCCAGCGCGGGGCCGGACCGGCGACGGCGGAGCCGGTCAGCCAGCGGAACGTCGAGTCGAGGTGCGTCCGGGCGCGGTAGGCGGTGACGACCTCGGACACCGGCCAGTCGTGGTCGGTGACCAGCACCTGCTTGCCGAAGAACTCGTCGCGCAGCCGGGACACGGCGGCGTCGTCCACCTTCCACGTCAGCCGGATCTCCCCCGGCCTGGTGCCCGCCAGGGAAGGTGAGAGCACCCGCTCGACGCGGCGGCCGCGCGTGATCCGCGCGATTTCGGCGTTCACCTGGCCGCGGTCTCCCCGGTAGGTGCCCGCGGCGAGTGCGGCGCCGAGGCCGGCGAGCTCGCGGGTCGCGGTGCCGAGTTCGTCGCCGAACGCCCGGGCCTGCGCGTTGTGCAGGATCTCCGAATGCGTCAGGATCACGCGCCGCCGCACGCCCCCGACCACGGCTCTGGTGTCGAAGGCGGTCAGCCCGGCGAAGCGCACCGGATCGACGGGTTTGCGCGCGGACGCCGGTTTCGCCAGCAGGTCCGGGTGGTCCGCAAGCGGGAGCGCGCCGACGAAATGCCGTCCGAGGTCCAGTTGCGCGGCCTGACCGGCGGTGAAGACCAGCGTGACGTCGCCCGCCGGGTACCGCTCCCGGAGGTCGTCCGCGAGCGCGGCGAACGGCGGTGCCCCTTCCCTCGGGTACGTGTGCGACGCCAGCGGGATCGCGCCGTCCTTGGTGACCACCAGGCCGAGGCCGGCGAGTTCGCAACGGCAGGGGTCGGCCGTGGTGAAGGTGGCGAACTGCGGCACGTCGACGGCGAGCGCGGCGTTCCCCGTCCCCAGCGCCGAGAGCACCGCTTCAGCGACGGCGGTCTCGATCCGCGTGATCCGTTCCGGGGTGAGGCGTTGCAGCGCTCGCCAGTGATTCGCCAGGTCGGCCTTCAGGAACTCGCGCGCGACGCCGTCTTCCCACCAGGAAGCCAGGTCCGTGTCCGGCGCCGTCGCCCGGTGCAGGACGGCGAGCGCGAGATGCGAGCCCAAGGTGGTCTCGGCGCGCTGGGCTCCGACGGCTTCGTCGACCCTGCGGACGAAACCGAGCCGCCGCAAAGTGGCCCACACGGCCGCGACGTCGCCGAAGGTCCGGTGCCGCGCTTCGCCGGGCGCGGAGACGTCGCCGTCCATCGCGCGCCCGATCTCTTCGGCCGTGCCGAGGTAGCGCTGGGACACCACGCGGGGCTCGCCGTCGACCCTGGCGGAGGTGACGAGGTAGTAGTACGTCCGCCCGCCGACCTTCTTGCCGATCACCGAAGCCACACTTTAGGTAATACACTCCGGCCCACTGATCGGCAACCAAGATCGCGCTCTGACCAGCGGAAACAGTGACGATACCCACGTGGGTGACACGGTGGCGGGATGCGCACTGGCAGCTGGAGCGAGTCCGGCCATAGCGTGCGGGAATGGCATCCCCCGCTGACGCGACCGCCCCCACCACCTCGGCGATGCGCCGTGCGCTCGCCAGGGCGCGCGATGGGAAGACCCTCGACCTCACCGAGGCCTCGATCCTGCTCCAGGCGCGCGGTGACGATCTCAAGACACTGTCCGACCACGCTTCCCGCGTCCGTGACGCCGGGCTCGTCGCGGCCGGCCGTCCCGGCGTGGTCACCTACAGCCGTTCGGTGTTCATCCCGCTGACCCGGTTGTGCCGGGATCGCTGTGGCTACTGCACTTTCGCGACCGTCCCGGGCCGGGTCGAATCGCCGTTCCTCTCCCCCGACGAGGTCCTCGACATCGCGCGCAAGGGTGCCGCGATGGGCGTCAAGGAGGCGCTGTTCACCCTCGGCGACCGTCCGGAGGACCGCTGGACGGCGGCGAAGGACTGGCTCGACGCCCACGGCTACGACGACACGCTGTCCTACGTCCGGGCGATGGCGATCCGGGTCCTTGAAGAGACCGGCGTACTGCCGCATCTCAACCCGGGCGTGCTGACCTGGCAGGACTTCCAGCGGCTCAAGCCGGTTTCGGCGTCGATGGGCATGATGCTCGAGACGACCGCGAAGCGGCTCTACACCGAGAAGGGCGGCCCTCACTACGGCTCGCCCGACAAGGACCCCGACGTCCGCCTGCGCGTTCTCGAAGACGCCGGCCGCAGCTCGGTGCCGTTCACGACGGGCATCCTGATCGGCATCGGCGAGAACTTCGAAGAGCGCGCCGACACGTTGTTCGCCATCCGCAAGGTCGCCAAGACCTACGGCGGCATCCAGGAAGTCATCGTGCAGAACTTCCGCGCGAAGCCGGACACGAAGATGCGCGCGACCCCGGACGCCGACCTCGAGGAGCTCGCCGCGACCATCGCCGTCGCGCGGCTCGTGCTCGGGCCGCGGATGCGCATCCAGGCGCCGCCGAACCTGATCGGCCAGCAGTACGAACTGATGCTGAACGCCGGCATCGACGACTGGGGCGGCGTCTCCCCGCTGACCCCCGACCACGTGAACCCCGAACGCGCGTGGCCGCAGATCGACGAGCTCAAGCGCCGCACCGAAGCGCTCGGGTTCACCGTGCGCGAGCGGCTCCCGATCTACCCGGAATACGTCAAGACCGGCGAGCCGTGGCTGGACCCGCGGATGAACGCGCATCTCGCGCCGCTGACCGACACCGAGACCGGGCTCGCGATCGAAGAGGCCATCCCGGTGGGCATCCCGTGGCAGGAGCCGGACGGCGGCTGGAAGGAGGCCGGGCGCACCGATCTGCACGTCGAGGTCGACACCGTCGGGCGGACGGAAGACCGCCGCAGTGACTTCGACTCGGTCTACGGCGACTGGGACGAGATCAAGGGCAACATCAAGACCGCGCCGCAGCGGTTCGACACCGACATCCGGGATGCCTTGCGCAGCGCGGAAAAGAACCCCGCCGGGCTTTCGGACGACGAGGCTCTGGCGCTGCTGCACGCCGACGGCCCGGAGCTCGACGCGTTCACCGAGATCGCCGACGACCTGCGCCGCGAGGTGAACGGCGACGACGTCACCTTCGTGGTCACGCGGAACATCAACTTCACCAACGTCTGCTACACCGGCTGCCGGTTCTGCGCGTTCGCCCAGCGGCGCACCGACGCCGACGCGTACACGCTTTCGCTGGAGCAGGTCGGCGACCGGGTCGACGAGGCGTGGGCCGCGGGCGCGACCGAGATCTGCATGCAGGGCGGCATTCACCCGGATCTGCCGGGTACCGCGTACTTCGATCTCGCGGCCGAGGTGAAACGGCGTCAGCCCGGCATCCACCTGCACTCCTACAGCCCGATGGAGGTCGTCAACGGCGCTTCGCGGACGAACCTCTCGATCGAGGACTGGCTCGCCCAGGCGAAGGCGTCCGGCGTCGACTCGCTGCCGGGCACGGCGGCGGAGATCCTCGACGACGACGTCCGCTGGGTGCTGACGAAGGGCAAGCTGCCGACGTCGGAATGGATCAACGTCGTCACCACCGCGCACAAGCTCGGCATCACGACGACGTCGACGATGATGTACGGCCACGTCGACACTCCCGCGCACTGGGTCGGGCACCTGAAGCTGCTGGCGAAACTGCAGCGGGAAGGCCTGGAACGCAACGGGCGGCGCGGGTTCAGCGAGTTCGTGCTGCTGCCGTTCATCCACCAGAGCTCGCCGATCTACCTCGCCGGGCTCGCCAGGGCGGGCACGACGCTGCGCGAGAACCGCGCGGTGCACGCGCTGTCCCGGCTGCTGCTGCACGGGATGATCGACAACATCCAGAGTTCCTGGGTGAAACTCGGCGAAGAGGGCAGCCGCGCGGTGCTCCAGGGCGGGGTCAACGACATCGGCGGGACGCTGATGGAGGAGACGATCAGCCGGATGGCGGGTGCGGCCAACGGGTCGTACAAGACGATCAGCGACATGCGCTCGATGGTCGAACCGCTGGGGCGTCCGCTGCGGCAGCGGACCACCGAATACGGCACGCCGACGGCGGAACGGATCGCCGCGGCCGAGGCGTCGGACGGCGTCGCGACCGCGGTCCGGCGGCCGCTGCTGCCGCTTGTCACTTCCTGACGAATAACCCGCGAAGGCCCCCTTCTCCGCGCACAGCGTGGCGAAGGGGGCCTTCACTTTGCGTGTGTCACCGATCACAAGGAGCGGGGACCCTCGGCGTTTTCTGTGCTAAACCCGAGAATCACTTCCGGGCAGCCGAGAGGACGACGATGACCGCGAGCGCAGTCCAGGTGGCCGACACCGCCCGCTATCCGTTGTCCGAACCAGGAAGCCCGGCTTGGCGCGAAATCGTCTCCCGGACCCGCGCCGAACTGCGGGAAACGGGATGCAGTGTGCTCGCCGACTTCATCCGCCCGGAGTTGCGTGACGTCCTTCGCCACGAAGGCGCGCAGATCGCTCCGGAGGCGTACGCGAAGGTCGAACGCGTCAACGCCTACAACATCGCCATCGACACTCCGCTACCGGAAGGCCATCCCGGCCGCACGATCATGGAACGCGGCAACGCCTTCGTGGCACGCGACCAGATCCCGGCGACCGCGGTCATCCAGCAGCTGTACGCGAGCCACGAGTTCCAGCGCTTCGTCGCCGACTGCTTCGAACTCCCCGCCCTCCACGAACTCGCCGACCCGCTGTCCGGGCTGGTGCTCAACGTGATCGAACCGGGCCGCTCGCATCCGTGGCATTTCGACACCAACTCCTACACCGTCAGCATGCTCACGCAGGAGGCCGCCGACGGCGGTGTCTTCGAATATTGTCCGAACATCCGCTCCGAAACGGCGGAGAACTTCGACGATGTCCGTGCCGTCCTGTCGGGCGAAGGAGATCACCTGATCCGACGGCTCACTCTGCGTCCCGGTGATCTTCAGCTGTTTCGCGGACGCTTCGCCCTGCACCGCGTGAGTAGTGTTCAAGGCGCAACAGCACGCCATTCCGCGATCTTCGCCTACAGCGAGCGTCCTGGGGTCATCGGCAGTCCGGAGCGGACTAGACAGCTGTTCGGCCGGGTCCTGCCCGAACACGTCGCTTCAGCGGCCGTCCGGGGCGATCAGCTGCTCGACTAAGTCAGGAGCCCGGCCCGTGCCTTTGGATTCGACCGGCAAGATCTCCTTCGACCACATCTACACCGAGCCCGATCCGCGCGCCTTCTTCGGCACCTTGCGCAGGCTGGACTACGACATCCCCCAGCAGGCCAAGGCTTATTTCGCGAAACTGATCGACGAGTACCGCGCCGAGCGGGACGTCAAGGTCCCGACGGTGCTCGACCTCGGCTGCTCGTACGGCGTCAACGCGGCGCTGTACCGATGTGACACCTCGATGGAGCGGCTGTACGACCATTACACCGATGGCGAGTCGTTGAGCAGGGAAGACCTGATCGCGCACGATCGGCGGATGGTCGAGAGGCTCGCCGTCGGCGACGGAGTCCGCTTCATCGGGCTCGATTCCTCCGCACCTGCCCTGGAGTACGCGCTCGCTGCGGGCTTCATCGACGAAGCGATCCACGCCGATCTGGAGAGCGAAGACCCGACGGAGGAGCAGCGCGCGCTGCTGGCCGACGTCGACATCGTCGTCTCGACCGGCTGCATCGGCTACGTCACGGAAAAGACCCTCGTCCGGATCGCGCGGGAAAGCCGGCCATGGATGGCGCATTTCGTGCTCCGGATGTTCTCCTACGAACCGGTCGCCGCGAGCCTCACCGATCTGGAGTACGACACGGCCGGGGTCGACGGTGTCTTCCGGCAGCGGAAGTTCGCTTCGGAAGAGGAACGGACCCAGATCCTGGACAACCTGTCCGTCGCGGGCGTCGACCCGCGTGGGCTGGAGGCCGACGGCCGGCTGTACGCGCGGCTGTTCGTCTCCCGCCCGAACGGCGCGGCGGGCGGGCTCGCCTCCGCGCTGAACACCCTTCCCCTTCGAGATCAAGGATGACCGTGAGCAGTCCGGAACTGTCCACCCGCACGTTCGGCAACGAGGAGGTCCTGCCGCGGGTCCCCGTCCCCAGCCTGGAGGACACCTGCCGCCGGTTCCTCGAGTGGTGCTCGCCGCTGCTCACCCCCGGTGAGCTCGCGGAGACCGAAGGCGCCGTCGCCGAGTTCCTCGCGGAAGGAAGCCCTGCGCACGAACTGCAGAGCGCGCTCGAAGCGTTCGACAGCCGCGAAGGCGTCCGAAGCTGGCTCGACACCTTCTGGCCGTACCGGTACCTCGGCCGTCGCGACCGGATCGCGCTCAACGCGAACTTCTTCTTCCTGTTCACCGAATCCCCGCTGGGACAGCTGGAGCGGGCGGCCGAACTGGCCGCGTCGGCGGTGGACTACAAGCTGAAGCTCGACGAGGAACTGGTGCCGCCGATCGTGCTGCGCGGGCAGCCGCAGTCGATGGTGCAGCACAAGTACCTGTTTTCGGCGACGCGGATCCCCGGCGCCGTGCAGGACACCGCGCGGACGCCGTACCGCGAAGACCGGCCGGGGCCGTCGCGGGCGCGGCACATCGTGGTCTTCCACCGCGACACCCCGTTCCGGATGGACGTCATCGCGCCCGACGGCCGCCCGTACTCCCCCGAACAGCTGGTCGCGGGGTTGCAGGCGGTCGTGAAGTCGGGGAACTTCGTCGAGGACCCGGAAACCGCCGCCGGGCATTTCACCACCAAGGCGAGGGCGGAGTGGGCGGCGACGCGGGAATCGCTGCTCGCCGCCGGCAACGCGGCCGCGCTCGACGACATCGAGACCGCGTTGTTCTGCCTGTGCCTGGAGGACTTCACGCCGTCGGGCACGCAGGAGGCGTGCGACAAGCTGCTGCACGGTGACAGCGGCAACCGCTGGTTCGACAAGGCCGTCTCGCTGATCGTGTTCGAGGACGGCACGGCGGGGATCAACGTCGAGCACTGTGAGCTGGACGGGACCACGATCCTCGGGTTCACCGACGCGCTGCTGAGCGGAACGCGGCTGGAGCGGCCGCCCGCCGACGGCGTCCCGGCGTCCGAGGTCATCGAGTTCGTCCTGGGCGACGCGTTGCGCGAAGACGCGCGTGCCGCCGCCGCGTCCTTCGCCGCGTACGCCGACGCGACCGCTACGAAGACGGTGTCCTTCACCAACTTCGGCGCGAAGCGGGCGAAGGAGCTGGGGATGTCCCCCGACGGCTTCGCGCAGATGGCGTACCAACTCGCGCACAAGCGCGCGAAGGGGATCACCGGCGCGACGTACGAGTCGATCGCGACGCGGCAGTACCAGAACGGGCGCACCGAGGCGATGCGCGTGGTGACGCCCGAGGTGCTGTGGTTCGCCCACGTGATGGACGACTCGAACGCGGATCGGCAGACCCGTCAGTCGGCCTTCCGCGCGGCGGCGGCGAAACACGTCACGCGGGCGAAGGAGTGTCAGGCAGGCGACGCTCCGGAGCAGCATTTGTGGGAGCTGCAGCTGATCCAGAAGCGACGGGGCGTCGAGGGATCACCGGCGCTGTACTCGTCACCGGGCTGGCTGAAGATGCGCGACGACTACCTGAGCACCAGCTCGGCGCCGTCGGTGAACATCCGGTACTTCGGTTTCGGATCGACCAGCCCGCAGTGCATCGGCATCGCGTACGTGCTGCTGCCGGACAGCCTCAACATCTACCTGTGCACGCCGAAGCACGTGGCACACGAGATGGAACTGTTCGCGTCGGAGCTCGCCACCGCCATCGAGGAACTGCAGGAGTTGCTCGCCTGAGGCTGAAGGGGACTTTCCCCTCATCTCACGCGGCGAAGGGCGCTTTCCCCGCATCGCATGCGGGGAAAGTCCCCTTCAGCCGCCGTTTGTGACGAGACCGCACGGCTTTGCGACGGTTCCGCCGCGACTCCGGGCAAGTGCGACGAGGCGCCCTTACGATCGGTGAGCCTTTCGATCTTGGGGGACCCATGCCGCGCATCCTGCTCGTCGAAGACGACGAAGCCCTGGCCGAAGCGCTCACACTCGCGCTGAAGGCCCTCGGGCACGACGTCGTCGTCGCCCCGACCGGGGAGCGGGCACTGGAAGTGCTGTTCACCGACCGGCTCGAACTCGACTTCGTGCTGCTCGACGTCATGCTGCCCGGCATGGACGGCTTCGAGGTCTGCCGCCGGATCCGCGCGCGCAGCCGGTTGCCGCTGGTCCTGCTGACCGCCCGCGGCGACCCGATCGACATCGTCGCCGGGCTGGAATGCGGCGCCGACGACTACGTGGTCAAACCCGCCGAACCGCGGGTGATCGACGCGCGGATCAAGGCGATCGGGCGTCGCGCCGTCACCGCCCCCGGGCCGTCGGCCGGCCTGTTGCGGGTGGGGCGGCTGGAGATCGACGCCGCCGCGATGAGCGTGACCCGTGACGGCGTCGAACTGGCGCTCACCGCGACCGAGATCCGGCTGCTCGTCGAGTTCGCGGAGCATCCGAACCAGGTGCTGAGCAGGCAGACGCTGCTGAAACGGGTCTGGGACTACGGCTACGTCGGCGACTCCCGGATCGTCGACGCGGCCGTCGCGCGGCTGCGGGCCAAGATCGAGGACGATCCGGCGAATCCCGTCGTGCTGAAGACGGTGCGCGGACTCGGTTACCGGCTGGTGAGCGCATGAAGGTCGGGCTGCGTGCCAGGGTGACCGCGGCGGTCGTGGTGGTGACCACGACGGCGACGGCCGTCATGGCCTTCACCGCGGCCAAAATCCAGGAGGACGACGCGCGCGACAGGTTCACCGCCGCGGCGAAAACGTCGTTCGGAGCGATGTTCGGGCAGGCATGGCCCCATCTCCAACAGTTCATGGCCGGCGATATCGCCGCCTTGGAGCACTTCTCCCAGGGCATGGACACGGCGGCGGTGGACTGGATGCTCGTCACCAGCCATCCCCAGCTGACCAACGACGATTTCAAGGCGCCCGAAGGACCTCCCGAGGTCGTCAAGTCCTCCTCACAGAGCTTCGATTGGACGACCGGCACCAGGAACGCGAATCCTCCCGACCGAAGGGCCGCGTTGGAAAGCGTGAAGGACGTGGTCCTCCTGCGGACCACAGGTCCGGGGAAACTGCTGTCGACGATCGCGATCGATCCGCTGACCGGCCGCAGCCTCCTCGTGGTGAGCGCGAACTTCGTCGCGTATTGGGTGGTGCAGTACTTCGACCTCACGCTGTTCGAGCAGGACTTGGCGGTCCAGCGGTGGAAGCTGGTGTACATCGCGCTCGGCGTCACCGTCCTCGGTGTGGTGGCCGCCGTCTTCGCCGCGGGCCGGATCCGGCGGCCGGTACTGCGCGTCGCCTCCGCCGCCCGCGAACTGGGTGACGGTGCCTTCGACGTGCGCGTCCCGGTGAAGGGCCGCGACGAGCTCGCCGACCTCGCCGCGTCGTTCAACACGATGGCCGATCGCGTCGGCACGGCGATCGAAGACCTGCGCGCCAAAGACCGCCAGCAGCAGCGGTTCGTCGCCGACGTCGCCCACGACCTCCGGACCCCGCTCGCCTCGATGGTCGCCACGGTCGAGACGCTCGACAGCGCCACCCCCGAAACCCGGACCCGCGCGACCGAACTGCTCGGAACGCAGACCCGGCGGCTGGCGCGGCTCCTCGAGGATCTGATGGAGATCTCCCGGTTCGACGCGGGGTCCGCGGACTTCCGGCCCGAACCGGTCGAGTTGCCCGCGCTGGTCGAGGACGCGATCGAGGTCAGCGTGCCGGGAACGACCGTCGAGGTGACGAGCATCGGGGACACGACCGTCGTCGCCGACCCGCGCCGCGTGCACACCATCGTGGGCAACCTCCTGGTCAACGCCGTCCGGCACGGCCGGACCCCGATCACCGTGACCTTGGCGGGCACCGCCGGCGCGGTGACGATCCGGGTCGCCGATTCCGGGCCGGGTATCCCCGGGGAACTGCTCCCGATCCTGTTCGACCGGTTCGTGCGGGGCGATCACGCGCGTCAAGCGACCGAAGGCAGCGGGCTGGGGCTGTCGATCGCGCGGGAGAACGCCCTGATCCACGGCGGGGAGATCACCGCGCACAACGACCGCGGCGCCGTCTTCACCGTAAGTCTTCCACGGGTGTCACCAGCGTGAGCCCGCGTGGCGCGTAGCCGTCGAAGTACGGCGTCGGGACGTGCGTGAGGATCAGGAACAACGCGGTCAGCACGGTGACCTGGCGTGCCGTCACTTCGCGGCGACCGAGCCAGAGCCACAGCACGACCGCGAAATTGGTCACCAGCAGGAAGCCCCAGCGCGCGTCGTCCCAGCCGCCGAACGCGAGCAGCGTCGGTGCCACGATCGCGGCGACGGGCAGCATGGCCGCGAGCGTCGGGCGGTGCAGGTACAGGAAGCCGCCGACCACCACGATCGCGATCGGCAGCAGGTACAGCAGCACGTCGGTGATCGAGTACATCCGCCAGCTCTCGGCCTGCGTGCGCCCGAACAGGTCCAGCGCGTCGGCGCGGTAGGCGAAGTCCGTTGTGGACAGTTCCTGCCGGAGCCGGTCGACGGTACCGGGCGCGGCGGGCGGCAGCACGAGGATCAGCAGGCCGAGGCCCGCGGCCGGGGCGAGCAGCGCGCAAGCGCGCCGGAACGGGAACCGCCGCAGCAGGACGAAACCGAACACCGGCAGCACGGTGAGCAAAGCGATTTCGTGCACTGTCACCGAAAGCGCCATCAGCGCGCTCGCGAGCACCGGCCGGTTCCGGTGCAACACCCACAGAGCCCCGAAAAGCAGGAGGTACAGCACCTGGTCGAAGTAGCCGACCTCGTGGAACAAGTAACCGCCGGTCGGCAGCAGGAGCCAGGCGACGACCAGCAGCCGTCTGCTTTCGGTACGGCTGCCGAAGAACGCGATCGTCAGGGCCGCCAGCACCGCGCCGAGGACGGCGAAGCTCGCGATCGCGAAGACCAGGTAGTCGTGCCCGAACGGCTTCAGGAGCGTACCGACGAAGAAACGCCGGTGGAAACCGTCGGTGAGGGAGACCGCCTGCAGGGTCACCGCCCAGTCCCCCGGCAGCCGGAACCCGGTGTACGCGGCGATACCGACGGCGATCCCGAACAGTGCCGTGAGACTCCGCCGCGGGGTCTTCTCAAGAGCGGGAACCTGGGCCCGTTCGAGCAAGGTGGTCATGACGCCAAGCTAGGAACGGCGTATGCGGCCACCGTGACCGATGATCACCGGTTCCGCACGATTTCGCTACATCGTCGTATAGGTCAGAAAGGCCTGCTCGGAACCGGCGACCACGAACGCGGTCCGTGACTTGGTGGTCATGGGGAGCTCGCAGGAGAGCCACGCGACACCGGTGGGCAGGAGCGCCTTCAGCGGTTCCGGTGCGACCGGAGCACCGGCGTGGCAGTTCTTGCCGGCCATCACCCTCGACACGGCTTCGGGACGCAGCTTCACCACCGCGGACAACCGGAGATCTGTCGGACCGGGCGCCTCGATGCGGCCTTCGGAGACGCCCATCCTCTCCTCGACCCAGGACGCCTCGACGATCTCGCCGACCTCGGGGAACTCCTCGGCGACCGGCGCCGGATCGGTGGACACGACCGGTTCCTTGGGCGGCGGCGGCGAGGTGCAGGCCGCGGTCAGGACGACCGCGGCCGTGATCACCCATGTCTTCCCCACAGTGCGCATGGGGACATCTTCGCTCAGGCGGTGAGCTTCAGGATGTCGATTCCGCGAGTGTTGTCGGCGACGTAGACGTAACCCTTGTGCCAGTACGGCGCCCACGCGGCGGCGTCCGCCGGCCGGAAGTAGGCGATCTGCTTCGGGTCGGTCGGGTCGCTGACGTCGAGGAAGCGTGTGCCCTGCGAGTAGAACGACTGCACGAGGACCTTGCCGCGGACGTCGAAGTAGTGCGCGGAGCAGTCGCCCGACGCCGGGTCGCTGCCTTCCTGCCCGGCCACGCTCCAGGTGCCGACGGACTTGAGGCGGAACGGCTTCTCCGGCGTCGAGCGCCAGCCTTCGCCGTTGTACGAGTTCTGCAGCGACGAGATCGTCAGCACGCCGTCACCCGCGCAGCCGTCGAGGAAGCTCTCCTCGGTGGCGTAGATGAGATCGCGGCCGCGCCAGCGGTTCGAGTCGGCGCCTTCGGCCGACCGGTGTCCCGCCGGGTGGAAGCTGTTGTGCATGAACTTCGACGGCGCCGCCGTCTCCTCGACCCCGCCGCCCGCGTAGGGCACCGGTTCGAACGCCGTCGCACGGCGGACCTTGCCCAGCACGGGATCGCGGTGGTGGCCGCTGGTCCAGTAGCCGCGGACGCCGCCCCGGCCGGACACCCACGCCACGCCCTCGGCGTCGACCTGGACGTCGTGCACGTAGTCGGTCTTGCCGTCGTTGCGCGCGAGTTCGATCGGGTTCGGGAACGTCTTGGGGTTGCGCGGATCGCGGATGTCGGTCACCCAGATCGGGCGGCCGCCCCAGTCCGCCGGCTGGTTCGCGGCCTTCGCCGGGCCGCCGGTCCAGAGGTACCGGCAGTCGTCGACACAGCTGGTGGTGTGCCCGGCGGGCACCTTGGTGTAGCTCAGGAGGGCCGGTTTGTCCGGGTTCTTGAGGTCGATGATGTAGATGCCGGACTCGCCGGTCTGGGTGGTGCCGCCGTAGGCCCGCGGGTCCCGCGCGAGGAACACCAGCTTGCGTTTGACGTCGACCTCGGTGTCCTCGGTTTCCCACAGACCGGGAAGGCTGACCTCGCCGATCAGCTTCGGCGCCGTGGGGTTCTTCGTGAGGTCGTAGACCTTCAAGCCGAATTCGCCGGAAACGGCCATGACGTCGCGGTTTCCGTACTGCAGGAAGCCCATGGCGATGGCGCCTTGCGCGTCGGGCACGTTGCCGACGGCCTTGACGTTCTTCACCGCGCCGGGTGCCCCCGCGACCCGGACCTTCTCACTCGCCGGTTTGTCCTCCTCGCCGCAAGCGGCGGCGGGCAGGCCCGTGGCGATCAGGGTCACCGTGACCGTGGTGATCGCCAGGCATGAACGGAGCAACCAGTTTCCTCGCACAGAAACCTCCCAGGCTGATCCCCACACCTTATGATCACCACTTTGCCCGCACAACCGCCATTGGTCGGGGCAAAGACTGCTATGACATGACCATGCGCTTGCGTCTTCTGGCACCGCTCCTCGCCGCCGCCCTGCTCGCGGCGGGCTGCTCGGAATCCGGCGAACCGCCCGCACCGGACGTTCTTCGCGTCGGCCTGGCCGCCCCGGCGACCCTCCTGCCCGCCGACGTCCGCGACCAGTCCGGGCGGATGCTCGCCGGTGCACTGTGGACGCCGCTGGGCGACTACGACCCCGCGACAGGGAAAACGACCCCGCGGGCGGCCGAGTCGATCACCAGCGCCGACCGGACGACGTGGACGGTCAAGCTCAAGGACGGCGGGAAGTTCCACGATGACACCCCGGTGACATCGAAGTCCTATGTGGACACTTGGAGGGCGATCGGCCAGGAGAACTGGCAGGCGTCGCGCGTGGTGAAGGATCTCTTGCGGGCCAAGGAGATCACCGCGCCCGACCCGCTGACGATCAAGCTCGTCCTCGACCGCCCGTCCGGGCAGGTCCCGGCGCTGCTCTCGTCGCCCGCACTGGTCCCGCTCCCCGGATCGGTGCTGGCTTCGCGTGATTGGGCGGGATTCGCCCGGCACCCCGTCGGCAACGGGCCTTTCCGCTTGGACGGGGACTGGCAGCCCTCGGGCGGCAAACTCGTCCGCGTGGCGGACGCGGCGGGCAAGGCGCGCGCGATCGAGCTGAAGACCGGGGACGCGGCGGCGCAGTACGACGAGGTCAAGGCGGGGAAGCTCGATCTCTCCACGGCGGTCCCCAGCGATCGCCACGAGGCCATGCACACGGATTTCGCGCAGCGGCACGTGATGTGGGCACTGCCCAGCGCCGCCTACCTCGGTTTCCCCTTGACCGCGGCACATTTCTCGGACGCGACCGTCCGGCACGGCTTCGCGCTCGGGATCGACCGCGCCGCGCTGGAGGCGGGCGTTCTCGGCAAGCAGGTGGACCCGGCGAAGTCGCTCCTGCCGCCCGCCGTCGCCCCCGGCGAGCGCAGCAGCACTTGCCGTCCCTGCACGTTCGACGCCGGAGCCGGGAAATCTCTGGTGACCCAGGCGGAATTCCCCACCGGCACGCCAGTCCACTTCGGACAGTCCCCGGCGAACTGGCTGCGCCCGCTGGCCGAACAGGACACCAAGGCGATCGGCGTCCCGCTCGCCCCGGAGCCCGGCCAGGGCCCGTTCGCGATCGAGCTGAACCTGATGACACCGAGCCCGCAGGAGGTGCTGTCCGAAATCGTGAAGGCCACCGGCTACTCCAGCGACGGGTTCGCCGACCTGCTGAAATCGGCCGAGGAGACCGAATCCGCCGACAGCGGCGAGGTGTACCGGCTGGTGGAGAACCAGTTGCTGCGGGATCTCCCGGTCGCCCCGCTGTGGTCCGGGCACGGGCACGCCGTCTGGGCGGAGCGGGTCGGCGAAGTGAAGGCGACGCCGTTCGGGGGCGTGGACCTGTCAGCGGCTTCCGTGCGGTGACCCGAGCGTGCACTCCCCCGCGACGACGTCGATGAAGGCCGAGGTCAGCGGGTCGGGTGTGCTCCGGCAGTAGGCGGCGAGCGTGCGCCGGATCGCCGGATCGGGCCGCAGGACGCGGCCGTGAAAGCCCGCGGGCAGTACGTTGGCCGGGACGAGCGCGGGACCGAGGCCCGCCGCGGCGAGCACCGGGGCCGCCGCGCTCTGTTCGGTCCGCACAGCGGCCCTCGGCTGGAACCCGGCCGCGGCGCACGCCTGGTCGACGAGATCGGCCAGGCCGTTGCCCGGCGCGTAATGCACCCACGCGCAGTCGGCGAGGGTCGCGAGGTCGACGACGCCGGTGCCGTCGTCTTCACGCGGCCCGTCGATCGGCAGGACGACGACGAATTCCTCGGTGCCGATCTCGCGCACCGGCCCGTCCCAGCCCGGCGGGACCGGGCCGACCGCGACGTCGGCCTCCCCCGCCGCCATGGCGTCCCGGAGCTCGTCCGCGTGCCGGAACTCCACCAGCCGGACGTCGACCTCCGGCCGCTCCCGGCGCCACACGCGCAACGCCGCGGGCAGGACACCCAGACCGACCGAGTAGACCGTGGCGATCTGCAGTTCCCCGGCTTCCAGCCCGGACGCCTGCCGGGCCGCGCACCGCGCGCGTTCGGCGTCGGCGAGGGTGGCGCGGGCGTGCGGCAACATGGCGCGGCCCATCGGCGTGAGCCGGACACTGCGCGGCAGACGTTCGAGCAGCGGTCCGCCGACGCCCTTCTCCAGCGCGCGCATCTGGTGCGACAGCGCGGGCTGCGTCACGTGCAGCAGTTCCGCGGCGCGGGTGAAGGAGCCGGTGTCGACGACGGTCACCAGGTACTCGAGCTGCCGCAGGCTGGTCATGAACACAGCTTATCGGAGCGGTGATATCTATGCCTTGGACTTATCACTGGCGCCGGGCCAGGCTCGGTGACATGAACGAAGAACGCAAGGTCGCCCTGGTCGCCGGAGCCAACGGGGTCATCGGCAAGAACCTGATCGCCCACCTCGAAACCCAGCCCGGCTGGCGGGTCATCGGCCTGTCGCGGCGCGGCGGCCCGGGCCAGATCGCCGTCGACCTGCTCGACGCGGACGACACCCGCGCGAAGCTCGGCGGCCTGGACGACGTCACGCACGTGTTCTACGCGGCTTATGTCGACAAGCCGACTTGGGCCGAACTGGTCCCGCCGAACCTGGCGATGCTGACCAACCTCGTCGACGCGATCGAGCCCGCCGCCCCCGGCCTTCGCCACATCAGCCTCATGCAGGGCTACAAGGTCTACGGCGCGCACCTCGGCCCGTTCAAGACCCCGGCGCGCGAAGACGACGCCGGGCACATGCCGCCCGAGTTCAACGTCGACCAGCAGCAATTCCTCGAGCGGCGGCAGACCGGGAAGACCTGGACCTGGTCGGCGATCCGGCCGTCGGTGGTCGGCGGCACCGCGCTGGGCAACCCGATGAACCTGGCGCTGGCCATCGCCGTCTACGCGTCGATCTCGAAGGAACTCGGCCTGCCGCTGCGCTTCCCCGGCAAGCCGGGTGCGTACGACAGCCTCCTGGAGATGACCGACGCCGGACTGCTGGCGAAGGCCACCACCTGGGCCACCGGCTCGGCGAACGAGGCGTACAACATCGCGAACGGCGACCTGTTCCGCTGGAGCGAACTCTGGCCGAAGATCGCCGCGTACTTCGAGCTGGAGGTGGCGCCGCCGCTGCCGATGTCCCTCGACGTCGTCATGGCGGACAAGGAGGAGCTGTGGGACTCCCTCGCGGCCAAGTACGGGCTGGAGGTGCCGTACAGCGCCGTCTCGTCGTCGTGGGGCTTCGCCGACTTCGTGTTCAGCTGGGACTACGACATGTTCGCGGACGGGTCCAAGGCGCGGCGGGCCGGTTTCCACGAGTACGCCGAGACGTCGTCGATGTTCTTCCGGCTGTTCGACGAGTTCAAGAAGGCGAAGGTGATCCCTTAACCCCGCCCGATGTACGGCATCGTGGTCGCCGTGATGGTCAGGAACTGGACGTTCGCGTCCAATGGCAGCCCTGCCATGTACAGCACGGCGTCCGCGACGTGCCGGGCGTCGAAGGTCGGCTCGACCTTGACGCCGCCGTCTGCCTGCGGGATGCCGTCGGCCATCCGCAGCGTCATCTCGGTGGCCGCGTTGCCGATGTCGATCTGTCCACAAGCGACGTTCCAGGCGCGGCCGTCGAGGGAGATCGACTTCGTCAGCCCGGTGACCGCGTGTTTCGTCGCGGTGTAGGCGACGGACGCGGGCCGCGGCGCGTGCGCGGAGATCGACCCGTTGTTGACGATCCGGCCGCCGCGCGGATCCTGCGCCTTCATCAGCCGCACGGCCTGCTGCGCGCACAGGAACATCCCGGTCAGGTTGGTGTCAACGGCGCGTTTCCAGTCCGCGAAGGACAGTTCGTCGACCGTCCCGCCCACCGACACGCCCGCGTTGTTCACCAGGAGGTCCAGCCGCCCCCACTCCGCGCGCACCGTCTCGAACAGCGCGGCGACGGAATCGGGGTCGGCGACATCGGTGGGCACGGGAAGCGCTTTCGGGTCCCCGCCCGCGGTCTCGGCCAGCGCGTCCGCACGGCGGCCGGCGAGCGCGACCCGGTAGCCGGCGCCGAGTAACGCGCGGGAGATCTCCCTGCCGAGCCCGGAGCCCGCCCCGGTGACGACCGCGGTCCTGCCGTTGTCCATCGATCCTCCTCGCAGACCGTGCCGGACCGATCCGGCTCGGTGATTGTTTTCCGATTACCCGCGTCCGTTCAGGCTAGCGCGCCGCCGCCGGGGGAAAACGTTCACCCGGCGGCCGTCGCGCCTTCATGAAAACCGGTAACCCCTTCACCACATCGAGGCGATTCACCGGATGTGCCCAGGGGGAATTCACACCGTTCACAGGGTCTTCTGAGCGGTGAACAGTGAAGAAGAATCCACGCTTCCAGCTGGTTCAGACCGGCGACGAGACCATCCGATGGCGACTGCTCGGCGGCAACAACGTGTCGCTGGGCTCGGCCCCCGACGACTATCCGCGAGCCGAGGAATGCCTCGTCGCGATCACCTGGCTCAACACACACATAGCCGAGCTGACCAGCGACTTCAGCCATCTCAGCGGGGGCCGCTGGCGCTGGCGCCTGCACGCGGGCGACCGGATCGTCGCGATCGCCAGCCATGCCTACGGACGGCGTATCGAGGCGCAGCGCGGACTCGACCGGTTCCGGTCGGCCACCACCGAGGCCGCCATCGGCGAAGGGATCGAGACCATAGCCGATTGGCGGCGGAAATACCGCCGCAATTCCGCCGGACATTCACCGAATCCTTTTCCGTGACGGCCGATCACGGAAAGTGCGTTCCCCGGAGATTAACCACCATGACGTCGGGCGGGAACGCGAAGCACCGCGGCAGGACAGTGTTGCGGAGCGAGTATTGGCGGCAGGTCACGGAATCCCGTGACAACTTGGGGACTAGAGAAAGAGTGCAAACAAGATGCGTGCTCGTACCACTCGGTTTCTCGGCGCCACCGCGATCGCCGCGTGTGCCTGCCTCACCCTGACCGGTACCGCCTCGGCGGTCGCCCCGGCCAACGGCCTCGAAGACGTCCTGGCCGCTGCGGGCTCGGACACCACCGTCGACATCACCGGCGCGATCCTGGCCAACGCCAACGGCGCCGCCTGGAACAGCGACCCCGACAACCACGTCAACATCCCGCCGCTGCTCGCCTCGGGCGCGACCTTCACCGTTCCCGGTGACCTCTACGCCGACCAGGTCGTCTACAACACCACGACCAACCTGCCGCCGAACGGCTCGTCCCAGGGCAAGGCCGCGCTCAAGGCTTCGGGCGACGCCGCCGACGGCAAGATCGACATCGCGCGGTCGTCCTCGCCCCGCGGTTCGTCCGACCCCGCGTCGTTCGAGTACTACGCCTTCGCCACCGACGGTGTCACCTGGTCCTCCTCGGCGACCGGCTCGGGCGCGGGCCTGACTCTGTCGCTCGCGCAGCTGCGCGGCATCTACGACGGCTCCATCACCAACTGGAACCAGGTCGGTGGCGCCAACGCCGCCATCATCGTCTACCTGCCCCAGACCGGCTCCGGCACGCTGAGCTTCTTCACCACGACCGTCCTCGGCTTCGACCCCACCACCAAGCCGGTCACCATCAAGCGTTTCCAGGAGCACGACGGCAACTCCATCCCGGCCGCCGACCGCGCCCGGGCGATCGCGCCGTTCTCCATCGCGCAGTGGATCGCGCAGGGCAACACGGTCGTCGCGGACAAGCGTGCGGGCTTCACCGTCAACCCGCTGACCGGCGCCGGCTTCAACGGTTCCCCGGTTTCCGGTTCCGCCGGCAACTACACCCCGGCCTTCACCACGGCGTTCCTCGGTTCGCGCAGCGTCTACAACGTGCTCGACACCCGGACCCCCAGCTACGACCAGGCCCAGCGCGCCGTCGGCTTCGCCGCCGGTGACACGGCCTCGACCGCCAGCCCGCTGTGCGGTGGCCAGCTCGCCACCACCATCAAGCGGTACGGCTTCCTGACCATCTCGGGCCCGAACGGCCTGTCCTGCGTCAAGTCCTGAAGCTCCTGAAATAGCGAAACGGCCCGGTGCGCTCGCGCGCACCGGGCCGTTTTCCTTTGTCCTGCTTACTTGGGGGCGACGCCCAGCGCGGCCAGCGCCGGGCCGGTCATGATCACGCCCGCGCCGGTGACCGGGTCGAAGCCCGGGGCACCGAGGTCGATCGCGGTCGACACCAGGGCGCTCCTGATCTCGGCCGGGGTCGCGGCGGGCTTGCCCTGCTTGAGCAGCGCGGCGATGGCGGCGGCACTCGGCGCGGCGGCGGAGGTCCCGAAGAACGGCTGGAACCCGGTCACCGAGGTCGCGACGCCGTCGGCCGCGGTGATGTCCGGCTTGTTCCGGGTGGCGCCACCGGTCGAGGACACGTTGCCGGGGGTGATCACCGAACCGTCCGGGTTGTAGAACTGGTGACGGCGACCGTCCGAAGTGAACCGCTCCCACTTGCTGGCGCCGGTGAACAGGCCAGGGAACGGACCCGCCGGGTTCGCCGGGTCACCGGTTTCGAGCGCGCGGCCGAAGGCACCGGCGGCCGGGGCGGCCGCGACGCTGAAGGCGTTGACGGCTGCCGAGTGACCGGAGGTGACACCGTTGGTGCTGAAGGCTTTCAGCGAACCCGAGGGGACGAAGCGGCCGCGGATGACGTTGAGCGCGATGAATCGGTCGGAGCCGCTGTACTTCACCACGGCGACCTTGAAGCCCGAGCCGCTGGCCGGGACCTGGGCGATCTCGTACGGGTTCTGGGTGCCGTTCTGCGAACCCTCGCTGGAGGCGACGACCGAACCGGACGAGTTCAGGACGAACAGGTCGTAGTCGCTGGTGGCCTTGCCCCACGGGTCGGACCAGAACAGGGTGACGTAGCGGCCGACCGAGTTCGGCGACAGCGCGTTGTACAGCTGGGTCGTACCGCTCGGGTCGAAGTCGTGCGGCGTGCCGGTGATCCCGGAGATCTTGCTGCTGGAGCCGCGGAAGTCGCCTTCGTAGTAGCCGCTGGTGCCGTCGGTCAGGTTGCCCGAGTTCCCCGCGGAGGAGAAGTAGAGCGCGCCCGCCGCGGTCACATCGTTGACGGCCTGCGCGACCGGGCCGTCCTGGAACGGCGACTCGTCGAAGTAGGAGACGTCGTCGACGATGATCGTGCACTTGCCGGTGGTCCGCAGGGCGCGGATGTTGTCGGCGAAGCTCTGCTCGCTGGTGAACGCGGTCGCGAAACCGAGCGCGGCGCCGGGAGCCATGTCGTGGATGATCTCGAGCATCGCGGTGCCCTCGTCACCGCTGCCCGCCTGACCGGGGAGAACGTCGACGGCGGGCAGCTCGCCCGCGGTCTGGGACGCCTGGAGCGACTTGATGCCGTCCGACAGGACGCAGACCTTCTGGCCCGCGCCGTTGACGCCGTACTTCGTGCGGGCGGTGTCGTTGCCGTGTGCCTTGTCGCCCTCGGCGACCTGCAGCGCGGCGGCGGCCTGCGTGGCCGTGGCCTTGCGGCGCTCCTGCGGCGCGGACTCGTTCCAGGTCATCGCCTGGGAGGCGGCCTTGACCTCGGCGACGTCCCCGCGTCCGGCGATCGCGTCGACCGCGCCGAGCGGGAGGTCGGCGCGGATCGCGCCGGCGGGCGAGGCGTAGCGGACGGTGCCGCCCGCCGCCTTGACGGCGTCCACCAGGGACTGTCCTGCGCCCTTGATGTCCACCGCGACGGTGCCGGCGTTGCTCACGCCCAGTCCGGTGCGGTACTCGGGCAGCTTGCCCGCCAGGCCCTTGTCGGCGCGGAGGCGCTTCTCGACGACGAGCTGGCTCGACTGCTTGCGCTCAGCGGGGGTGAGGCTGTTCTTGATGCTCTGCAGCGCGCTGATCCCGGCCTGCGTGCGAGCCTCCTCGGACGGCTGGGCACCGGAAACCGCGGTGGACAGCAGCAAAGCGCCGACCGCGACCGGAACCGAGCATGTGACCACCCGGCTGAATCTGCTCATCGAACTCTCCCTGTTTTCACGAAACATCCCGTAACAGGAATCCCTTCGGCTGCCCGAATGGATTACCCCTGACCGGGTGTAATGGGGAGAATCTAAAGAGCTATCAGTGAGGAGTCCACCGACCAAAGTCGGTATCGGGCGAAGATCCACATCGTGAGAGGGATTTCAAGTCCGAAAAGACCGAAATCCCTCCCAGGACCTAAGCCCAGGCCGGAAAGAGTCGCCAAAGCGCCAAAGCCGCCAACGACGCCAGGGTGAGCAGGACCGGCCCGGTGATGACATAGGTGGAAACGGGCCGCCATCGGCGGTAGAGGAAAGTCGCCCCGGCCGCAGCCGCCACGAAACCGCCGAAAGCCAGCACGAGCCCGGCCCATGCGTCGCCGTCCCCGGTCCGGCCGTCCTGCGCGTCCGCCTTGCCGTTCTGCGGGGTCGGCCGGAACGGCCTGCCCTCCAGCACCGCCGTCACCACGGTCGCTTCTTCCGAGGCCAACGGCCACCAGGACGCCGACGTCACGAGGGTCAGCCGGTCGTTCTCGGTCTTGCCGTAGTCGGCCCCCTCGTCGAGCGGGCGGGTCGCCTTTCCGGTCACGCGGTAGACGGACTTGCCCTGAGTCGTCGCGACGACGATCTCGTCTCCGGATTCGAGGGCGTCCAGCGAACCGAACGGACCGCCGTACCCCGCGTTGCGCGCCGCGATCGCGGCGTTGCCCGGCTGCCCCAGCCCGGCGGTTCCCGGCACATGACCAGGCCCGGAAGCGGTTTCGCCGCTCGACGCGCCTTCGATGACGACCTGCTGCAACTTCAGCGAGGGAATCTCCAGGACGGCGACGGGCTTGCCGAACTCGACCGGTTTGGCGGGCGGGCCGGCGCCGAACAGGCTTTGGCTGGCACCCAGCGCCAACGCGATCTCGCCACGGATCTCCCCCAGTGCCTTCCGCTGGTCGCTCGACTGCAGCATCGGCCCCAGCGCGTAGACGACCAGTGCCAGCGCCACCAGCGTGGTGACCAGCCAGGCGAAGACGACGGCGCCGATCCAGCCGGGACCGAAGCTCAGGAACCGGGTCTCCGGTTCCGGCGCGGGCGGCTGCTCAGGCGCCGCGTGCCTGCCTTCGACGGAGGTGCTCACGCCGTCTCACCGGCCGATTTACGCCGCAGGAGACCGAAGAGCATGGCGAACGCGGCACCGATCTCGGCCAGTGCCACGACCAGCCACCGCGGCACCGGGCGCCCGGCGGCGACGTACGCCGTCGCGGACGGCAGCGTCGCGAGGATCACCAGGGCCACCAGCGGGATGAGGGCGCCCAGCACCCCCGCCCCCGCGAACTTCGGGATGTCGATCGATTCGGCGAGGTTCTTGGCCGCCAGCACGCTTTCCGGGGTGGGCGCGGCCGCGGGAGCGGGCCCCGTGGCGGCGGCCGTCCCCGACGTCCCGGCCGTCGAACCCAGCCCTCCGGAGGGACCGGTCGACGAAGAGTTGGCGGCAGGCGTGGCACCGTTTCCCCCCGCCGCGGGAGGATTCTTCGCTTCTTCCCTTTCCTGACAGGCATCTTTGACCGTCCCGGTGCCGATCTTCGCCGCCCGCACGGGAGCGGCGGCGGCCAGGCCGGGACTCAACGGGGTCATCCCCGGCGGGAGCAGTGCCTGCCCGTAGCCGCTCGCCATCTCGGCGACCGCCTTCAGTTGCGCCTGCTTCGCGGTCATCGGCTTGCAGGTCGCGTCGATCAGCGGATTGACCGGCGCCGCCAGGTACTCCACGAAGGTCAGCGGGTACGCGCCGTCCTTGGTCACGGTTCCGGGCTGCACCGTCCCGTCCGCCCCGACCTGCATCGAATCCGCCGCCAGCTGCAGGCTTTCCTTGGTCGGTGCGACGAAGTTCCCCTTGCCGTCCGGAAGCGCGACCGGCGCCCAGCCGTAGGCCCGCGCGGTCGCGAGGTCGGTGATCACCCAGCTCATGCACCCGCCGGTGCAGACGAACCCCGTGCCGACGACGCCGTTCTGCACGGTCTTGCGCACGGCGAGCTGACCGGTCTTCGCGTCGACGTTGTGCAGTGAGCGGGCGCCCGGATCGAGCACGTTCAGATCGGAGATCACCCCTGGCGACTTCCCGTCCAGCTCACCGAAGTACTCGGTGCCCTTCTTCGGGAACACCCACGCCGTCGGCGCGGCCCCGGAGAGGACCTTGCTCAACGCGAGCGGCACGGTGCCCGGTCCGGATTCCCCGGTCACCCCGAAGAAGTCCAGGCTCTCGGCGCCGGCCCGGGCGCTGGCCGCGTTCGCCTCGTTCTCCCTCGTCACCGCCGCGAGCCCGGGGTTGCGGCCGACCAGCGCGGAGCCGTTCCTGAAGATGCCGCCCCGGCCGTCCAGATCGGGTTGCTGGCCGCCCTTGGTGACCATGTTCGCCAGTTCGTCGTGGGTGAACCGCAGGGTTCCGTTGAACTTCGCGTTGAGCGAATTGCCGTTGTCGTCGCTGTCGGTCGGCGACCAGCCGACCGCGGCCACGACCGCCGCGTTGATCCCGACCGGGATGTACTGCCGGTCGCGCACGGCCTGGCTGGCGAGCGCGCCCCCGCTGCCGGTGATCACGAGGTCGGAGGTGCCCTTGTCGAACGCGGTCAGCCCGGCGTTCTCCGTCTCGCTCACGATGTTCGCCGGCTGCTCGGCCTGGGTGGGCGCGCAGAGAGCCTGGTTCCACGCGACCGCGGCCCGCCCCAGCCGTTCGGGCATGCTCGCGCTGATCGTGTTCTGCCCGGCACCCTTGCAGCCCTTGACGCCGATCTCCTGCTGCGTAGGCGTGAATTCGATCGAGCTGTCGATCCAGGTCACGAACGCGCCGTCGGCGTTCTTCGCGGTGATCGTGACCGCGACCGAACAGGGATTCTGCTCATCGCATCGGAAGGAATACTTCTTGCGGGTCTTGGCGCCGGTCGCCGGATCGACGACGTCGGGATTGTCCGCCCAGGAAACCGTCGGAGGTTTGTCCGCTTGGCCTTCGGCGTTTTTGTTGAAGGTGGTGTACTGCGGGTCCCAGATAATCGCTTTCGGGGTGGAGGCACCGAGGGGAATCTGGGTGTCGATGACGATATCGCCGGTTCTGCTGCTCCGGCGTCCCGTGGCGCTGTCCATATGCGCCGGATTCGCGATGAACTCGTCCTTCAATTCCCCGCAGTAGGCCTTGACCCGCGCGCTGACGGTGTTGTCCCGCGCCCACGGCGGTTTACCGGCGACCTTGATCAGGTTGTCCGGCAGGACCTTGGGGCAGACTTTCAGGGACGCCTGGGCACCGCTCGCCAATCCCGACACCGTGATCCGGACCGGGTCGCCGTTGCGGGCCGCCGTCAGCTCCGCGGGCTCGGTCTTGAGCGTGTAGGACGGGTTTGCCGGCGCTTGCGCCTGTGCCGCGGGGACGGACACTCCCGTGACCATCAGCACCCCGCAGATCAGCAAGATCCCGACTTGTCTTGCGCGGACGAAGAACACGGACGACTCCCAAGGTGCGCGGGCATACGGCGGAGAGCGGGACTCGTTCACGAACCTCGCCGAAACCAACGTCCCCGAGTCGCCCATTCGGGGTCAACCGTCCCCGGACCCGCCCCGGCACAGATTCACACGCGCCCCGTCGGGCGTTCTCCGCGTGGACACCTTTCGCGGTATCGGGCACCACATACTGGCCGCATCGAGGGGCGACGTGGTGTGCCCTCATTTCCCTTGCTTACCGAGACGAAGGAAGGCCGCTCGTGACCGTCGCGCCACCCCGGCCCGACCCGTCCCCACCGGGAGCACCGGTGCGGCGGGCGATCACCGAAGTCCTTTCCCGGGCCGACCGGGCGTTCCGCCGGGTCACCACCGGCGCCGGGCTGACCATGCTGGGCATCCTTCTGGTCATCGGCTTCTTCCTGGTGTATCGGTCCGGGCCCGCCTTCGAGAACAGCGGCTTCGGCTTCTTCGGCACCATCCGGTTCGATCCGGCCTCGGGCGTGCTCGGCGTCCTGGGCCTGCTCTACGGCACGGTGGTGGTCGCGCTCATCGCGGTCCTGATCGCGGTACCGCTGAGCATCCTCGCGGCGCTGTTCATCACCGAGTACTCCAGCGGCCGGGTCCGCGGCTTCCTCACCGGCCTCGTCGACCTGCTCGCCGCCATCCCCAGTCTGCTGTACGGACTGTGGGGCTTCAGTTTCCTCGGACCGCAGATCGTCCCGGTCTCGACGTGGCTGACCGAGAACCTCGGCTGGTTCCCACTGTTCGCGTCCAAGGAGAACACGCTCTACATCCAGTCCATGTTCATCGCCGGGCTGGTGGTCTCCCTGATGGTCCTCCCGATCACGACCTCGGTGATCCGCGAGGTGTTCGCGCAGACCCCGCCCGGGGAAAAGGAAGCGGCGCTCGCGCTGGGCAGCACGCGCTGGGGCATGGTCAAAACGGTCATGCTGCCGTTCGGCCGGGGCGGGATCATCGGCGGCTCGATGCTCGGGCTCGGCCGCGCGCTCGGCGAGACGATCGCCGTTTCCCTTCTGCTGCCCCAGGTTCCGGAGATCACGCAGCACGTCCTGCAGTTCGGCGGCGCGACCATCTCCGGGTTCATCGCCAACAACTCGGGCGCGTCGGGGCTCTACCTGTCCGGGCTGATGGCCGCGGGCCTGGTGCTGTTCCTCTTCACGCTGGCCACGAACTTCACCGCGTCGGTGATCATCTCGAAGAGCCGGTCCGGTGCAGGGGTGGATGCCTGATGACCACGACGCTGACTCCCCAGGTGACGTCCGGCCCGCGCAAACTCGTCAAACGCCGCCCGTCGGAGACCACCCGACAGGACAGGCTGGCGGCGCTCGGCTGTGCGGTTTCGGCCACGCTGCTCACCTGGTTCGTCATGCACCTGCTGCTGGAATCCCCCGGCTGGCTGGCGGATCTGATCGTCGCCTACCTGCTGTACCTGGCGATGCTCTACCTGGTCACCCGCGACAGGCTGGGCAGGCTGGCCGCGTCGGACCGGATCGTCTCGACCGTCGTGGTCTCCGGAGCGCTCACGCTGCTCGTCCCGCTGCTGTTCCTGCTGACCTACATCGTCATCGAGGGCGCGCCCTACCTGCGGCTGGCCTTCTTCTCCCACGACATGTCCGCGGTCGCGCCGACCGATCCGGTGACCGCGACCGGCGGGCTGCACGCGGTGGTCGGCACCCTTCAGCAGACCGCGCTGACCCTGGTGTTCGTCGTCCCGCTGGGCCTGCTGACCGCGATCTTCCTCAACGAGACGCGGTCCAGGTTCCGCCGCCCGGTGCGGATCATGGTCGACGCGATGAGCGGCCTCCCGTCCATCGTGGCCGGTCTGTTCATCTACGCGGCGCTGATCATCCCCGGCATCCAGGCGGGCGTGGGACTGTTCAGCTACAACGGTTTGATGGCCACGTTGGCGTTGACGATGGTCATGCTGCCGACGGTGACGCGGACCGTGGACGTGGTGCTCCGGCTGGTGCCCGACGGCCTGCGCGAGGCGTCGCTGGCGCTCGGTGCGAGCCGGGCACGCACGGTGTGGTCGGTGGTCCTGCCCACCGCCCGTACCGGGGTCACCACCGCCGTCATCCTCGGCATCGCCAGGGTGGCCGGGGAAACGGCACCGCTGCTGTTCACCTCGTTCGGGTCGCTCGCGATGAACGCCAACCCGTTCTCCGCTCCGCAGGAGAGCATCCCGCTGTTCATCTACCGCTTCATCAAGCAGCCGCTGGAAAACGTCCAGCAGCGCGGCTACGTCGGCGCGCTCGTGCTGATCCTGCTCATCTTCAGCCTGTTCGCGATCGCCAGGTTCGTCGGGCGTGACCGATCGAAGCGCAAGGCCAAGAGTTCGAAGAAGACCTTGAGAACACAGGAGAACCGGTGACCGACACCACCGAATTGTCCGATGTGGACATCAGCAGGCCTCAGGTCGCCTTGACCGGCGGTCCCCCGCCCGGCGCGGCCGCACTCGAATCGCGGGAGATCGGCGCCTGGTTCGGCGACCGGCTGGTCCTCGAAGGCGTGTCGTTGCGGATGCCCGCCAAAGAGGTGACCGCGCTGATCGGCCCGTCGGGCTGCGGCAAGTCGACCTTCCTGCGCATCCTCAACCGGATGCACGAACTCGTGCCGTCTGCGTCCCTGACCGGTGAAGTCCTGTTGGACGGCCAGGACATCTACGCCGACGGAACCCGGCCCCAGCAGGTCCGGCTGCGCATCGGCATGGTGTTCCAGAAGCCGAACCCGTTCCCGGCGATGTCCATCCGGGACAACGTGCTCGCCGGGCTCAAGCTCGCCGGCGTCAAATGCGGCGACAAGAACGCGCTCGTGGAACAGAGTCTCGAACGCGCCGGGTTGTGGCGCGAGGTCCGTGACCGGCTGAGCTCCCCCGGCGGCGCCCTGTCCGGCGGACAGCAGCAGCGGCTCTGCATCGCCCGCTCTCTCGCGGTACAGCCGAACGTGCTCCTGATGGACGAGCCGTGCTCCGCCCTCGACCCGACGTCCACCCGGCGGATCGAGCAGACGATCGCCGAGATCGGGCACGAGGTGACCGTCGTGATCGTCACGCACAACATGCAGCAGGCACAGCGGGTTTCGGATCACTGCGCGTTCTTCCTCGCGGCCGAGAACGAACCCGGCCGGGTGATCGAACACGGTCCGACGGACACGATCTTCAACGCGCCTTCGGACGAACGCACCTTCGACTACGTGAACGGGCGATTCGGATGAGGACGAAAGAGGCCTTACGACGGCTGGGCGTCTTGGGCGGCGTCTCGGCGCTGCTGTTGTCGCTCTCGGTGGCGGGCGCGCCCGGCGCGGCGGCGCTCAGCAGGGTCACCGGCTCCGGGTCCAGCTATGTCGGCGTCGCGATGACCGACTGGCAGAACGGCGCGACGTCGCGCGGTATCCCGGTCAACTATGCAGCCACCAACTCGCCCGCCGGGGTCAACCAGTACGGCGACCGCACGGTCGACTTCGGCGGGACCGAAGCCGAGGTCTCCTCGCTCCTCGCGGCGGGCGGCGGCGGGGTGACCGCGCAGACCCGCGGCTACCAGTACGTGCCGGACGTCGCCGGCGCCGTCGCCGTCATGTACAACGTGACCGACCAGGCCGGGAAGCGGGTCGACTACCTGCACCTCACGCGCGAGGTGATCGGCCGTATCTTCAGCCGGGACATCACCCGCTGGAGCGATCCGGCGATCACCGCGACCAACGGCGGGAAGTCGTTGCCGGACCAGCCCATCACGCTGGTGGGGCGGACCGGGCAGTCCGGGACGACGGCGTTGTTCTACGACTTCATCGCGTATGCGGCGCCCGACGCCTACCAGCGCTTCGTCTCCCGCAACGTCGGCAACGGGATGGGCAGCCTGCCTTCCGGGGTGCGCCCGATCCAGCTGCCCGAACGGGGACCGGACGCCGACTGGTACCGGCTGCTCGCGGACTCGGACCAGATCGCGCAGGCCATCGGCAAAGCGACCATCCCGTTCTCCGTCGCCTACGACGAATTCGCCTACGCGCAGCGCCACAACGTGCCGTCGGCGTGGGTGCAGAACGGCGCGGGCCAGTACACCCAGCCTTACGCGGAGAACATCGCGTCCGCGCTGAAGTTCGCGGAGCTCCGCCCGGACCTCAGCCAGAAACTCGACAAGGTCTACTCGAACGCAGACCCGAAGACGTACCCGATTTCGGCGTATTCCTACATCATGATGCCCTGCACGACCGGCCGGGACACCTGCCGCGGCGGCTACGGCGACCAGGGCAAGACCGACACGATGACCGCGTTCCTCGAACACGTCGCGTGCGACGGCCAGATCAACATGGCCAGGATCGGCTATTCGCCACTGCCGCCGAACCTGTCGCAGGAGATCATGAACTCCAACTCGCGGCTCACCGGGCAGCCACCGAAACAGCTGAACGCGGGCAACTGCGGCAACCCGACCTTCCGCGGCAGCCTCGGCGCGGGCGCCAGCAGCCCGCCCGACCCGCTGGTGACCGCGGGGATCCTCAACCCGAACGGCAAACCCGCCGCCGGACCGGGCGGCTCCGGGCCGAGCAAGTCGGCGGGTCCGGCCACCGGCCCGGCCACCGGCGACAAGGTCACGACCGCGACGGCCGGTCCCGACGAGGAATCGGCGGGCGGCGGCTCGAAGAACTGGCGAGAGGCCGCACCGGCGGCTTACGACGAAGGTGGCTTCGGTGGCTTCGGTGGCTGGGCGGCGCTGGTGTTGTTCGTGGCGATCGTGGCGCCGTTGGTGGTGCGCGGGGTGATCCGGAAGCTGCGGAGATCTTGAGGGTCGTGAGTGGTAAGGACGGTTAGAACCGCCCTTACCACTCACGAGGTTCAGGGGAAGGTCAGCACGACCTTGCCGCGCCCGTGCCCGGTCTCGATCTCCCGATGCGCCGCCGCGGCCTCGCCGAACGGGTACGCCCGCCGTACCAGGAACCGCAGCTCCCCCTTGGCGTACAACGACGCCAGCATCCCCAGGCGCTCGGCCGACCGCGTCCCGGTGACCACCCGCGCTCCCGCCTCCGGCGCGCGGGCGTGGTCGACCAGGGTGAGCACGCGGTCCGGATTCCCGACCAGTTCCAGCGAAAGGTCGAACGCGACCCCGCCCGCCCCGTCCAGCGCCGCGTCGATACCGGACGGCGCGAGGGCTCGCACCCGATCGGTGAGGCCGTCGCCGTAGACCAGCGGCTCGGCGCCGAGCGAACGGACGTAGTCCTGGTTCGCCTCGCTCGCGGTGCCGATGACCCGCGCGCCGCGCAGCGCGGCGAGCTGGACGGCGGCCGTGCCCACCGCGCCCGCCGCCCCGTGGATCAGCAGCGTCTCGCCGCGGGCGACCCGCAGGCCGTCGAGTGCCAGGTACGCCGTCTGCGTTCCCGCCGTGAAGCCGCCCGCGACCTCCCACGGCATCTCCGGCGGCTTCGCCGTGACGTTCTCCGCGGGCACCACGATGTACTCGGCATAGGCCTGAACGGCGGTGAAACCGAGCACCTCGGCCCCCGCGACGAGGCCGGTAACCCCGGAACCGACCTCGTCGACGACCCCGGCGAACTCGTTCCCCGGGACACGCGGCCAACGCAGCTCGAGCCCCGTGGGTTCCCAGCCCGCCCGAACGGCCGCGTCGTACGGCTGCACCCCCGCCGCCTTCACCCGCACCCGGACCTCCCCCGCCCCGGCGTGCGGCTCCTCCAGCTCCAGCACCCGCAGTACCTCCGGGTCACCGGCTTCCGTGAACGCGGCCGCTTTCATCTCGTTCCTCCAGTTCGTTCCCCAGCTGTCGGAATCCAGCCTCATCCCTCCAGTTAGCTGGAGGTCAAGAGTTGTCGGTGTGAGGTTCTAAGCTTCGAGCGTGACGAGCTACCGCATCTCCAGGGCAAGCGCTTCCGACGCCGACAGGGTCACGGCGCTGTTGCACGAATCCGCCGCCTACCAAGGGGAGTACGCGTCGATTCTCGAGGACTACCGGGTCACCGAGGACTACCTCGCCACGCATCCCGCGTTCGTCGCCCACGCACAGCGTGACGTGATCGGCTTCTACAGCCTGATCGAGTATCCGGCGGAGCTGGACCTGCTGTTCGTCGCCGATTCCGCCCAGGGCACCGGCATCGGCGCGTGGCTGGTCGAGCACCTGCTCGGGCAGGCCGCGGACCTCGGCATGTCCGAGATCCGCGTCGTTTCCCACCCGCCCGCCACCGGGTTCTACGAGCGGATGGGCGCGCGCCGCGTGGGTGTCGTCGCGCCCAGCCCGCCGAAGATCACCTGGGAGCGCCCGGAACTGGTCTTCGACGTCAAGCGTCCACCGCGCGACTGAACCGGCCGATCAGCTTGTGCAGGTGCCCGGCGAACTCCGGCGAGTCGACGACGTCGAAATCGGTGTCGAGCATGCCCAGGTAGAGCGCCAGGTACTCCAGCGTGTCCGCGCCGGCTTTGAGCAGGCAGGTGCGCTCGTCGACGGCTTCGACCACGACGGCGGGCGGCACCTTGCTCGCGGCTTCGGCCGCCGGGGCGTGCAGCCGGATCGTCGCGTGGTGCCGCCACATGGCCGTGCCCAGACCGCGCTGGAGGTACGCGACCACGCCGCCTTCGGGTGGTTCGCGCTGCTCGAACCGTCGACCGTTGGGAGTCCGCGGTCGCACCCGATCGGCACGGAAAGTACGCCAGTCCTGCCTGTCGGCGTCCCAGCCGACGAGGTACCACCGGCGGCCCAGATGCACGACACGATGCGGTTCGACCTGCCGCCGCGTCTCGGATCCGTTGTGCCCCACGTAATCGAACCGCAGGGTCTCGCGGTCGCGGCAGGCGTTGGCGATGACCGAAAGCACCTCGGGATCGACCGTGGGGCCGTCGCCCCGCACGGCGAGCGTCGCGGAATTCAGCGCCTCGACACGGCGCCGCAGCCGCGAGGGCAGCACCTGCTCCAGTTTCGCCAGCGCGCGGACCGACGTCTCCTCGATCCCCGCGATGGTCCCGCCCGCGGCCGTCCGCAGGCCCATCGCCACCGCGACGGCCTCCTCGTCGTCGAGCAGCAGCGGAGGCATCGCCGCACCCGCGCCCAGGCTGTACCCACCGGAGACGCCGGGTGTGGCGTCGACCGGATAGCCCAGTCCGCGAAGCCGCTCGACGTCGTTCCGGATGGTCCTGGTCGTGACGCCGAGCCGACTCGCCAGTTCCGGGCCCGTCCAGACGCGCTTGGCCTGCATCAGAGACAGGAGTCGCAGCAGTCTCGCCGAAGTTTCCGCCATGGGTTCCACCTTGTCCGCAATCGCGGAACGAACCTTTCCGCAATTGCTCCTAGCGTAGCCCTCATGAGCGAAATCAAGCCCTTCCGCATCGCGATCGACCAGGCCGATCTGGACGACCTCAAGACCCGCCTGAGCCGCACCCGCTGGCCCCACGAGGTCACCGGGGACTGGAGCCGGGGAGTCCCGGTCGCCTATCTCAAGGGGTTGGCCGAGTACTGGGCCGACGGCTTCGACTGGCGCGCCCAGGAGGCGGAACTGAACGAGTTCCCGCAGTTCACCACCGAGATCGACGGCCAGACCATCCACTTCCTGCATGTCCGCTCGGCGGCCCCGGACGCGCGGGCGGTGCTCCTCACGCACGGCTGGCCGAGCTCGCCGTTCGAATTCCGGAACGTCATCGACGAGCTGAGCGACGAGTTCCACCTGGTCGTCCCGTCGCTGCCCGGATACGGCTTCTCGACGCCGGTGCACGGGCCCGGCTGGGGCAACCTGTTCCGCGTCGCCCAGGCTTGGACCACGCTGATGGACCGCCTTGGCTACGAACGTTTCGGCGTCCATGGCACCGACGCCGGCGCCGGAGTCGCGGGCATCCTGTCGATGATCGCCGCGCACCGGGTGACCGGCGTACATCTCACCGGCACCAGCGCCGGGACGCCGTTCGGCCCCGCCGTCGCGCTGGACGGCCTCGAGGAGAAGGACCGCGAACGCGGCGAGCGCTTCAACCGGTTCCAGGCCGACGGCCTCGGCTACCTGCAGGTGCAGGCGACCCGGCCGCAGACGCTGGCCTATTCGCTGCACGACTCCCCGACCGGCCAGCTCGCGTGGATCGTGGAGAAGTTCGCCGAGTGGACCGATCCGGCCAAGGAACTGCCGGACGACGCCGTCGATCGCGATCACCTGCTGGCCCTGGTCAGCCTGTTCTGGTTCACCGGCGCGGGCGCCTCCTCCGCGCACGCCATGTACGAAGGCATGGAGGCCTACCGGCAGCTGTCGCAAGGCGGCTGGGACGAGGGCGGCGAGGCACCGGCCGGTCCGCCGCGCGGGATCGCCGTCTTCGCCGGGGACACCACGATCCGGAGTCTTCAGGACGAGCCGCTCGACCACTGGTCCGAGTACGCTACCGGTGGTCATTTCCCGGCGATGGAGGTACCGGAACTGTTCACCGAAGACCTTCGTACGTTCCTACGGAAGTGCGGCTGAAATGACGACGGAACGCCTGAGCGCGCGGGCGCTCAACCGCGCGACACTGGCCCGGCAACTCCTGCTGGAGCGCTCCGCGCTGTCCGCCGTCCCCGCGATCGAGCATTTGGCGGGCCTCCAGGCGCAGGCACCCGACTCGTCCTACGTCGGCTTGTGGTCGCGGCTGCGGGATTTCCAGGTGGACGAGCTGGCGAAACCGCTGGCCGCCCGCGAGGTCGTCCGGTCGACGCTGATGCGGGGAACCGTGCACCTGGTGACGGCCGCAGACTGCCTCGCCCTGTGGCCGACCATCAAAACCGTGGTCGAACGCGGTTTCCTCGGCCATTACTCGCGGGAGGTCGCCGGTCTCGATCTCGCCGCTATCACCGAAGCGGGACGGGCTCTGCTGGCCGGGCGGCCCCGCACTCGCGCCGAGATCCGGACCGCGCTGGCGGACCGGTGGCCCGACGCCGACCAGCCCACCCTCGCATACGCGGTCAACAGCCTTCTCCCTCTCGCGCACGTGACGCCGCAAGGCCTGTGGGGACAGCAGGGACCGGTCGCGTTTTCCCTGCTCGACGAGTGGGTCGGCAAACCGGTCGAGGACGGTATCTCGCTCGACGATCTGGTGCTGCGCTACCTCACGGCGTTCGGCCCGGCGACCGTCCGCGACGCACAGGTCTGGTCGGGGCTCACCAAACTCAAGGAAGTCTTCGAACGGCTCCGGCCGCGGCTGCGCACCTTCACCGACACCGCGGGGAAAGAGCTGTTCGACCTCCCCGACGCGCCACGGCCCGATCCCGAAACCCCGGCGCCCCCTCGGTTCCTGCCCGAGTACGACAATGTCCTGCTCTCCCACGCGGACCGCGTACGCCTGATCCCGGACGGCCGCCGCGTGCCGCTACCGCCGGGTCCCGGAGGCCGCCGGGGCACTTTGCTCGTCGACGGCGAATTCCTGGCCGTTTGGGAGATCAAAGGGGCGACCCTGACGATCGAGTCTCGGAAACCCTTGCGGGACAAGGATTCGATCACCGAAGAGGGGATGCGGCTGTTGGAATTCGTAGTGCCGGAACAGGGTCTCGACGTCCGTTTCGGCATCGGCGGATAACGGTCCGGCCTTTTGCCGTAACGAAGGGCGCCGTTCGGGCGAAGCATTGCCTCAAGGAGCCTGAAGGGAGCGGGCCATGGGCAAGAACTACGGATTCATGACGGTGCTGGCGGGGCTGAGCGCGCTCGCGGTCATCGCGGTGGCGGCGGTCATGCGATACCCGAACACGTCCGACGTCACGGCGGTGATCACCGCGGCGGGAACGGTGATCGGCACGGTGGTGGGCGCCTTCTTCGGCGTGAACGCGGCCTCGGCGGGACGCGTGAAGGCCGAGGAGAGCCGGGATCAGGCGACGGCGGCACTGGTGAAGGTCGCCGGCGAGGCGGACAGGGGCAGCGACGTCGCGAAGGCGGCGATGGAAGGCGTCAACTGAGCGCGTCGAGCAGGGCAAGGTCCGGCGGGACGAGGGTGGTGGAGAGCACCAGCTCCCGCAACAGGTTGTCGTTCAACGCGTTTCCGACCGGCTCGCCGACTTCTTCGCGCCGCAGGCCGTAAACACCGCCTGCGGACAACCGCGCCCGGACGTCGATGACGAGGTGCTCGACACGGCGGCTCGTCCACGTTTCGTCGGGGCGGAGTTCGGCGAGCACCTCGGCCGTCTGCTGGCGGGACAACGGCTGCGGGTTGAGGTCGTGCAGCAGGTAACGCTGCCCGAAGACGACCAGGACCAGGCGTTCCTCCGCGCTGAGGCGCCAGCGGCGGGGCGGCACGGTGACGTCACCGTGCCGGGTGGCGGGCTGCCCGCCGTCAGGACCGGCGATGTACAACTCGAGCAGGTGCTCCCGCTTGCCCGAGCCGCGGACGAACAGCGGCGTGTATCCGTCCGACAGGGGGATCGGGTCCTCGCCCTGGGAGAGCCAGCGGGAGTTCGGCAGGCGGATGGGCAGCTGACCGGTGTTGCTGACCCACCATTGCCCGCCGGTGAAGTTCAGGTGCCCGTGCCTGCGGCTGACCCGCAGATCGTTCTCCCCCACACAGACGTCGACCTGCGGCCGGTTGCGCCCGAAGGAGATCTCGCCGCCCTCGTCGGGGTCGACGGACACGCCGCCCGCGAGCGTGAGGGCGAACACCGCGCCGGGGGCCGACCGGGGCACGCCGAGCGCCAGGCTTTCGTGCGCCATCGTGAGCCGCTTCATCGTGCCTCCTCCTGCTCCCCGGCAGTATGAGAGTCGCCGCCGGGGAGGGGTCCCCGCGCATCGCTTTACGTTAAGCATATGTCTACTCAGCGTGTGGCCGGCTTCCTGCTCGTGTCCGCCGCGGCCCTGGCCGGTTGCGGATCCGACACCCAGCCCGCTTCGCCACCGTCTGTTTCTTCACCCGCTCCCGTGTCCTCGCCTTCACCGTCACCTTCGCCGTCTTCGTCTTCGGTCGCTCCGCCGCCGTCGTCGTCGGGTGTCGCCCACCCGGACGGTCCGCTGGTAGCGGCGCAGGGCACCGACCTGAAGTCGTGCCGGGACGGCGACTGCGAAGTCATCCTGAAGCCGAAGGACAAGATCGCCTTCGAAGCGCGGCTGCGCGTCACCTACATCGCGGTCGATTCCGTGTCGGACGACGGTGTCACCCTCTCGGCCGCCCTCCCCAGCGGCGCACGAGCGTCCTTCAGCGGCAGCGCCGGCCGGACGAACGGGATCAGCTACACGGTGAGCGCGGTCAAGGAGGGCAAAGCGGTCGTGAAGTTCACGCCCGAGGCCTGATCCGGCGGAAATCCGTACCCTGGAGACCATGATTGACTTCTCCAAGGACACCGTCTTCAAGCTCACGCCGTGCAAGCCGAAGGACATCGCGCCGACGGTGCAGCCGATCATCATCCCCGGGGAAGAGATCATCTCGTCGTTCAAGGCGGTGCGCGACTTCGTGGTGTTCACGAACAAGCGGCTGATCGCGGTGAACGTCCAGGGCATGACGGGCAAGAAGAAGGACTTCACTTCGCTGCCCTACAACAGGATCCAGGCGTTCTCGATCGAAACCGCGGGCACGTTCGATCTGGACGCGGAGCTGGACCTGTGGTTCAGCGGGCTGGGGAACGTGCGGCTGGAGTTCCGGGGTTCGGACATCCGGGCGATCGGCCAGCTGATCGCTTCCCACACCCTCTAGCCTCTGCACGCGACCAGCGTGCGCAGGTGGTTGCATCCCGTCGAGGTGAGTTCATGCGTGTTCTGACGATATACCCAAGGATCTTAGCTTCTTCAAAGATTCACACAATTGAGTTCCTTGCCGTCATCCTGTCATAGGTTGTCGGAATTTTTCTCGAGGCTGAAGCAACAAGACTGGAAATTCACATGCAGATTGGCGCATGTAAATCCTTCGCCTAGTCCAACATGCCCCCAGACAGCAGACCAGTAACAAGTTGAACAGCTTTACCGACTAGGGGATCAGGCAGACCTTCGAGGAAGTAGCGACCATCCTTCCGATCTTCAAGTTCAATATTCACACTGCCTCGACGTAGGGAGCGAACCCGAACTTGCCAAATCACCAAGCTAACAGTACACCAAATCTCCCAGGCCAATTGCCAGAAATTCAGAACTAAAAATTGGCATCAGGCCTCTGAGAATTTCACACAAACGTCCGGGAGATGAAATGAATCCACTAGACGAAGGAGTCTGGCTTGTATCGAATGAGAGACAAATAATTGCCACATTCTATTTACCCCTTCCCGAGCCCTTAGCTCTTGCAAGCGGCACCCAAATACCCACCTACCTGCGCTTCTATCGCGATTCTATCGAAATTCTCAATAACGCAAATATCGACTTACTATTTCAATCCCTAGAGATCTCGCCAGGTATGGCTATACTAGAAACTGCGGAACAGAGACGCCTCCATCGCAGCTCCCACGGGCGGGAAAATTGGTCGAATAAGGCATGGCTGTCGAGCTCTATTCTCATTCATCAAGTCGCATCCGACCTGATCGCACGCACCGGCCTAGACGCCGTAGCGGCGGCAGCGGAGGCCACTTCCAGCGGCAAGTTCAATATAGACGAAGTTGAACTATCGACCATCAGACCTCTTTCGAGCGAACTAAGAGCACATCTTGCAGATGCAGCAAAAATTGGCGTCGGCACAATTACTGTCGCCGAAATAGCTGTACCAACTAGGATAATAGGCGGACAGTTAGAATTCGAGAACATGGTAAGCAGCGAGCCTCATATCCATGGAAGCGAGGATCCAAACACTCAATCTGATACTTGGGATTTTATCGATGGAAGGTCGATAAGTGCACAGGATCCCAAACTTGCACACAGACTATACTCGGCACTCGCCGTGGCAGTCAAAGACCTGCGCGACCTTCAGAAGGCGTATCACGCCGTAATGCGAGCTCCGATATCACTAGTCGCGCGCGAGAGGCTCCCACAGGTTCTTCCAGTCATTCTGCGTCAACATCAAGACATTGGAAACCCAACTAATTCGACGAAAACACTGATAGAGGTCAACAGAAATCTATGGCCCCTCATACTCCCTCCTTTAATGAAAGAGGAAAAACTCAAATCACTAAATCATGCTCGCAGCAAGGTAAACTCAGGCGCCTTCAGCGCATACCTTGACCTACACCGCGAAGCGGACGCAGCTCTGTACCGCCAAGGCGATACGAGATTAGGCTCGCTTCTGTGGGCACTTTCTGCTGAATCACTCCTAGACGAGCTACTTCTTCATTCTAAATGGGAAGAAAAGATGACTCCAGAAGAAGCTGCGAACTCTTGGATTAACGGTCTTGACACGCGAATAAAGCGAGAGTATAGCTCACGATTCGGAGGAAGCTGGGATACATCGAAGCCTGGTCCGATAAGAGCATGGAGTACGCGTGTGGCAGATTTGCGAAACAGAATTGTACATGGAGCATATATCCCTACCGCACTTGAAGCCCAGCTTGCTGGCGAAGCAGTCACCTCCCTAACAACATTCTTATGCGATAGATTGTCGTCACAAAATACTCTTCGCCGACTACCGCGGACCGCACTAGCACTGGCTGCCGAATCTGGCCTCCGCCGAAGGAATGCTTTCACTAAAAGTATTTTAGCACTTCAACAAGATAGAAGTGAGCCACCATGGGACGAGACATTCAAAAGATGGCGCAATGCCACGTCTCGCATCAGGAGAGACTCATCCACAAGCAAGCGAGAGCCGATAATCGAAAATGCAACCCTGCTAGCAGTAGTGCATTCAAATGGAGAAATTAAGTGGTGCGCACACGACTACACTAACCATCTCGCTGCCCCGATGGCGTATCCAAGAGACTTAATTAACAAGGCACAGCTAGAGGCACTCGAATCCATCCGACGTGAATACGTAAGCCATGGATACAACTATCCTATCTCACATGAAATAAGCTACGATGGCGAGTTGCCTGCACCGGTTGGCAATTGGGTTGAAGAGTACCACCTTGTACCGCTTGCTGGCGTCATGGTCGATAAGAGTGACTACTCCATAGTAGCACCTCTCGGCCATTCAGAATAGCCGAGAGAGGGAGCTTTAATTGCATAACCAATATTTACTTGAATTGACGAAGCCACTGGCTGTCTTCCAGGCCCCCAGCAGTACGTCAACTGCACCATACATCCTTTTGGGCGCCGGAATTACAGCAGTAGTTTCAATCGCTTCAATCTACCTGAAATTTCAGTTAGACAAGCGAGTGACGAAAACGAGCAATGAGTTCGAACTAGAGAAATTAAAAATTGAGCTTTCTGCCAACCAGGAAGCCGCAAACGAAAAAGCAGTACGTCAGGTTTACGCCAGGTTTTTAGCTGGCACAGCAGATATCTATAGCAAAATCACAAGTGCACGCAGAGTTCGGCGATCCAACAGCAATGATGAAGCCTACCGAAACCAACTACGCCAAATTGACCCACGCGAACCCCAGGTGGCTCTCGAAGAGGGCAGGATTATCGGAAAAGACACTTCAGCCGAAGCTGCGGATGCACTTTGGCACCATGTCCGATCTAGCTCCATCCCACAAGGTGCCGAGCTTTCCTCAATAGAATGGAAGAGCTGGAAAGATAAATACTGGGTGCTCCGCAAAGCGCTCATCGATGATCTAAAATCACGACCGAGCACGTCGTGAAATTAACACGACCTGATCAACACCACAACCAACAGGACGGCTGGACACCTGCCCTGACCCGCGAAACCGCAGGTCAGGGCAGGTTCGCGCTTACATGTTGATCATGTGTCCAGCGAGACCGTGAACGGCTTCCTTGACCGCTTCCCCCAGCGTCGGGTGAGCGTGCACGTTCCGCGAAATCTCGTGCACCGTCAGGTCCCACTGCTGCGCCAAAGTCAGCTCCGGCAGCAGTTCGGTCACCTCAGGCCCGATCAGGTGCGCCCCCAAAAGCTCACCATGCGAAGCGTCGCTGAGGATCTTCACGAAACCGACGGCCTCGCCGAGGCCGTGCGCCTTTCCGTTGGCGGTGAAGGGGAACTTCGCCACCTGGACGTCGAAGCCCTTTTCGCGGGCCTGTTCTTCGGTCCAGCCGAAGCTGGCGATCTGCGGCTGGCAGTAGGTGGCGCGCGGGATCATCACGAAGTCGAGTTCCATGGTCTCGGCGCCCGCGATGGTCTCGGCGGCGACGACGCCCATGGACTCGGACGCGTGCGCGAGCATCAGTTTCGCGGTGACGTCGCCGATCGCGAAGATGTGCGGGACGTTGGTGCGGCCGCGCGAGTCGATGGCGATGGCGCCGCGGTCGGTCAGCTCGACACCGGTCTTGTCCAGGCCGTATCCCTCGGTCCGCGGCTGGAAACCGATGGCCTGCAACACCTTGTCCGCTTCCAGGACGCGCTGCTCGCCGTTCTTCGACACGGTCACGAGGACCTGCTCGCCGGTGTCGTCGATCGTCTCGACCTTGGTGGAGGTCAGCACCTCGATGCCGAGCTTCCGGTAGCGGCGGGCCAGTTCGGCGGAGACCTCGGCGTCTTCGAGCGGGACCATGCGGTCGAGGTATTCGACGATGGTCACCTTCACGCCGTAGTTGTGCAGCACGTAGGCGAATTCGACGCCGATCGCGCCCGCGCCGGCGATGACGATGCTTTCCGGCAGTTCGTTTTCCATGATCTGCTGTTCGTAGGTGACCACGCGGTCGCTGCGCGTGGTACCCGGCAGCAGGCGCGCGGTGGCGCCGGTGGCGATCACGCAATTGTCGAAGGTGATCCGCTCGCCGTTGACCTCGACGGTGTTGGCGTCGAGGAAGGTGCCGTGCCCGTCGTACTCGGTGATCTTGTTCTTCTTCATCAGGTAGTGCACGCCCTTGACGCGACCGTCCGCGACCTTGCGGCTGCGGTCGAAGGCGGCCTGGTAGTCGAAGGTGACCTTCCCTTCGACCTGGATCCCGAAGGACTTCGCCTCTTTGGTCACGATGTGCGCGAGTTCGGCGTTGCGCAGCAGTGCCTTCGAGGGGATACAGCCGACGTTGAGGCAGACCCCGCCCCAGTATTTCTCCTCCACGACCGCCGCGCTCAGCCCCAGTTGCGACGCCCGGATGGCCGCCACGTAACCGCCGACCCCGGCGCCCAGAACAACGACGTCATAGTGTGCGCTCATACTTCGAAACCTACCCCTCACCGGGACGGTCCGAAGGGTGAGACTGCCTACTCAGGGCGGGAACCGCGAATCCCGATCAGCAGGTCGGTCACCGCGGCCATGATCCGCTCGGTCGCCTCCTCCAGCACCTCGCGCGACGGCGAGGGCGTCATGAGATCCGAGAGGTCCACCGGCGGACCCGCGATCAGGTTCACCGTCTTGCGCGGGAAGCCGCGCGGGAGGACGGCGTCCGACGGCAGCAGGTGGTGCGTGCCCCAGTTCGCGAGCGGGATCACCGGGACCCCGGTCTCCAGCGCGATCCGCGCGATTCCGGTCTTGCCGCGCATGGGCCACCCGTCCGGGTGATCCGTGAAGGTCGCCTCCGGGAAGATGACGACGCATTCACCCTCACGCACGGCACTCACGGCGTCGCGATACGCGCCCGACGCCGTGGGCGCCCCGCGGTAGACCGGGATGTGCTTGCCCGAGCGCATCACCGAGCCGACGACCGGCGCGTCCCACAGGCTCGCCTTCGCCAGGTAGCGCGGCACGCGGCCGTGGGCGAGGCAGTACGCCGTCACCGTCGTCGGATCGGCGAACGAGAGGTGGTTCGACGCGACCAGGAAGCCGCCCGACGCGGGCAGGTGCTCCCCGCCGCGCACCCGGAACCGGGTGAACAGCACCAGGAACGGCCACACGACGTTGATCGCGAGGCTGAACCAGAACCCCCGGCCGGCGCGGGCGAAGCGCCGGCCGAAGGCGATCATCTGGCGGAACGTCAGCAAGTCGCCCGAAACGGGGCTCAGTGCGGTCCAGCGTTCACGGGGTCTCAGCACCATGGACGTAATTCGTAGCCGAACCCGCCCCGGTTCGGCCGGAACAACGCGCGAACGCGGCGCGGATCACACGCGTTCGAGCACCACCACGGGGATCTCACGGTCGGTCTTCTTCGCGTACTCGTTGTAGTCCGGCCAGACCGCGGCGAGCTTCTCCCACAGCTTCGCGCGCTCCTCGCCCTCGATGGTCCGGGCCCGCGCGGTGAACTTGTCCGCCTTGACCTGGGCCTTGACCTCGGGGTTCGCCTGCAGGTTCTTGTACCAGCCCGGGTCCTCCGGCGCCCCGCCCTTGGAGGCGACGATGACCGGGTTGTTGTCGTCGTCGAACTGGTAGATCAGCGCGAACTTGCGGTCCTCGCCGGTCTTGCGGCCCTTGGTGGTGAGGACGAGACAAGGCGCGCCCTTCTCCCAGTCGTGGCCCACCTCGCCGTCGGTCTCTTCGTAGCGACGGACGTGCTCGTCACCGAAAAGCATGTCTGGGTTCCTCTCCTCGTCCTGGGGTGTACCGGCGCCCCGCCAGTCTGACGCGAACCGGTCGGTCGCGCTGATCAACTCGTGCAGGGTGCCGGGTTCGTCGAACGCGTGACCCGAGTCGCCGACCATCACCAGTTCCGCGCCCGGCAGCACCTGGCTGAGCTCCCAAGCGGTGATGGCCGGGGTGACCACGTCGTAGCGTCCCTGGACGAGAACGCACGGGACGCCCCGGAGCTTCCCGGCGCCGCGCAGCAGCTGGTCTTCGGCCAGCCAACCACCGTGCCGGAAATAGTGGTTCTCGATCCTCGCGATCGCGAGGGCGAACGACGGATCGCCGAACGCGTCGATCACGTCGGCCTGCGGGCGCAATTTGACCGTTTCGCCTTCCCAGCGGCTCCACGCGATCGCGGCGGGCCCGTGCACCGAAGGGTCCGGATGGTGCAGCAGTTCGTGATACACCTCGATCAGGTTGTCCTGGCGGCGCGAAAACGGCACCGGGGCCAGGAACCGTGACCACGCCTCGGGGAAGAGGAACGCCGCTCCCCCGCCGAAAAGCCACTGCAGTTCCTTCACCCGCAACGTGGCCACGCCGCGCAGAACGAGTTCCGTGACCCGTCCGGGATGCGTTTCCGCGTAGGTCAGCCCGAGCACACTCCCCCACGAGCCGCCGAAGACCATCCAGTGTTCGATGTCGAGATGCTCGCGCAACCGCTCGATGTCGGCGACGAGGTGCCACGTCGTGTTGACCGAAAGATCAGCCTCCGGGGTGGCGCAGTTCGGGGTGCTGCGCCCACAGCCGCGCTGGTCGAAAAGGACGATCCGGTACCGGTCGGGATCGAACAGTCTGCGATGTCTCGGGATCGAACCACTTCCGGGGCCACCGTGCAGGAAGATCACGGGTTTGCCCTCGGGATCGCCGCATTCCTCCCAATAGATCTCATTGCCGTCACCGACGGGCAACATCCCTTGGACGTAAGGTTCGATTTCCGGGTAAAGGCCGAGCATGTCCGCCACTATGCCCCAAACAGCAGCTTGGAGGATCGATGAAGGCCCGTCCCCATGTGACGCTGGAAGATGTGGCGCGCACCGCGGCCGTGTCGCTCGCGACAGCGTCCCGCGTCCTCAACGGCACCGCCACCGTCCGGGGAGATCTCCGCGAACGGGTGATCGCCGCGGCGGCCGAACTCTCGTACACCCCCAATGCCCACGCTCAGGCCCTGGCCGGTGGCTCGCAGCCGACCGTCGGAGTGATCTGCCATGACGTCGGCGACCCGTACTTCGCCGCGATCGCCGGCGGCGTCATGCGGGTGGCGAGCGAGAACGAGCTCCTGGTGATGCTCGCGAGCACGTTCCGCGATCCGGCCAAGGAGGTCGCGTACGTCTCCACGCTGCGCGCCCAGCGTGCCTCGGCCATCCTGCTGATCGGCTCCGCGTTCGAGGACAAGGCGTGGGAAAAGGCGATGGCCGCCGAACTCGAGCCGTACCGGCGCGGCGGCGGGCACGTCGCCGCGGTCAGCAGGCACCGCGGGCTCAAGGTGGACACCGTCCAGCCCGACAATCGCGGGGGCGGCGCCGAACTGGCGAAAGCCCTGCTGGACCTGGGGCACCGGCGGTTCGCGGTACTCGCCGGGCCGAGGAGCCTGACCACCGTTGTCGACCGCCTCGACGGCTTCGCGGCGGAACTGCTGGAGCACGGCGTCGAACTCCGCGAGGACGACGTCGCGGAAGCCGCGTTCACCCGTGACGGTGGCTACGAAGCGATGGAGCAGGTGCTCGCCCGGCCGCGCAAGCAGTGGCCGACGTGCGTGTTCGCGGTGACCGACGTGATGGCGATCGGCGCGATGGCGGCACTGCGCGACGCGGGCGTCTCCGTACCCGGTGAGATGTCGATCGCCGGTTTCGACGACATCCCGGTAGTGCGCGATCTCACGCCCGCGCTGAGCACGGTGGCGTTGCCGCTGGAGAAGCTGGGCGAACGGGCCATGGACCTGGCACTCAAGGCCTCGCCCGGCACCCGGCCGCGCGTGGTGCGCATGTCCGGCGAGGTCGTCCTGCGCCGCAGCACCGCTTCCCCCGCTCGCTGAAACCCTTGTGTGCGGTCCACGCGGTGACTTACCGTGGCACGAGAAAGCGCTTTCTCACCCCCGCGCCACGGAGACCCGATGACCTTGATCGCCCTGCCCACCGCCGACGGCGGACTGGCGGAGTGGACGCCGCAAGGGGCGGAAACGCCCGCGAAACCGGCATCACCGCCGACCTCCCGGATCGCCTACGCGGCCGCACACGTGGTGGCCGACCCGTTCGCCGCCGCCGATCCCGAAGAGGGCGCGGTACTGGACTGGGACACGACGCTCGCCTTCCGCGAGCACCTGTGGTCCTGCGGTCTCGGCGTGGCCGAGGCGATGGACACCGCGCAGCGCGGGATGGGGCTGGACTGGGACACCACCAAGGACCTGATCCGGCGCACCGGCGCGCTCGCCGCAGGACGGCCGTGGGTCGCCGGGGTCGGCACCGACCAGCTTCCCGGCGGCGACGCGACCGCGGAGTCCATTGTGGACGCCTGGCGCGAGCAGCTGGACATCGTCGGCGAAGCCGGGGCGATCCCGGTCGTGATGGCCAGCCGCGCGCTCGCGGCTTCGGCGTCCGGTCCCGAGGATTACCATGCCGCGTACGGGAAACTGCTCTCCGGCGCGGACCGCCCGGTCCTGCTGCACTGGCTGGGCGAGCAGTTCGATCCGGCGCTGGCAGGCTACTGGGGACACGGCGACGTCCGTGAGGCCGCCAAGGAACTGGGCAGGCTTTGCACCGATCACGCCGGCGTCATCGCGGGGGTCAAGGTTTCGGTGCTCGACGCGTCGATCGAGACCGAGTTCCGCCGCGCGCTGCCCGAGGGCGTCGCCTGCTACACCGGAGACGACTTCAACTACCCCGAACTGATCGCCGGGGACGAACAGGGCCACAGCGAAGCACTTCTGGGCATCTTCGACGCCGTCGCGCAGGTCGCGGGTGCCGCGCTCGCCCGGCTCGACGAAGGCGACAAGGCCGGTTTCCACGGCCTGCTCGACCCGACCGTCGCGCTCTCGAGGGCGATCTTCCGGGCGCCCACCAGGAACTACAAGACCGGCGTCGTCTTCCTCGCCTACCTCAACGGGCACCAGAAGCACTTCCGGATGGTGGCGGGCCGCGAATCGGCACGGTCCATCACGCATCTGGCCGAACTGCTGCGCCTGGCGGACGCCGCCGGGGTGCTCGCCGACCCGGACCTCGCCGTCGCGAGGATGCGGCCGCTGCTGGCCGCGGCGGGGGTGGCCTGATGGACCGGTTGAGCCTGAACCAGATCACCACCAAGGCGTGGTCGCTGCCGGAGGCCGTGGCGGGGTGCGCCGAGGCGGGTGTCCGCTGGATCGGCCTGTGGCGGGACAAGGTCGCCGAGACCGGCGTCGAGGAGACTGCCCGGCTGCTCAAGGAGTACGACGTCGGCGTGTCGTCGTTGTGCCGCGGCGGCTTCTTCACCGGGATCACCCCGGAAGGGTCCCCTGTGGACGGTGTCGCGCAGACGCGGGAGGCGATCGACGAAGCCGCCGCGCTGGGTGCGGAGGTCCTCGTCCTGGTCGTCGGCGGGGTGAACGGCGACCTGACGTCGTCGCGGCAGCGGGTCGCGGACGCGGTCGGCGAACTGGCGCCGTACGCCGGTGAGCGCGGCGTCCGGCTCGGTCTGGAACCGCTGCATCCCATGCAGTGCGCGGAACGTTCGGTCCTGTCCACTGTGGATCAGGCGCTGGCGATCGCACTGGAGCATCCGGCCGACCAGGTCGGCGTGATCGTCGACGAGTTCCACGTGTGGTGGGATCCGCGGATCGAGGAGTCGATCGCCGCGGCGGCCGGGCGGATCGCCGGATTCCACGTCTGCGACCAGAAGGTGCCGTTGACCGATACCCTGCTCGGCCGCGCGCTGCCCGGTGACGGCCCGATCGACCACCGGCACCTGAAGGCCTGTGTCGCGGCCGCCGGGTACACCGGACCCATCGAGGTCGAGGTGTTCGACGCCGAGCTCTGGCGCCGTCCCGGTGGCGAAGTCCTCGCGGAGACCATCAAGGCGTACCGGGATCACGTTTCCTGACGAAAGTAAGGGTCGTCCGCTGCCCAAGGTCGGCTGTCCGGGCGGCCGTGGTTTCCTACCGTTCGCGGTATGAAACCACGGCTGCTCTGGTGGCTGGGCACAGCGCTGCTCCTGCTCTCCGTCCACACCGATTGGAACGTCCCGCTCGCGGCTTGGGTGTTCCCGGTCTTCCTGCTCCGCTACGCCCGCCAGGTCCCCGTCCGGCGCGCGATCCTGTTCGTGGGCCTGTCCCTGCTGATCGGGCAACTGTTCTGGCTCGGGGCCACCGGCCTGGCGTTCGTCCTGTCCGCCTTGCTCGCCTTCACCCTGCTCGCGGTGCTGCAGACGACGGCGTTCCTCGCCGACCGCCTGGTCGCCGACCGTGCCGGGCCACTGAAGACCTTGGTGTTCCCGGCGACCTTGGTGGCGGCCGAATATCTCTTCACCCTCGTCACCGGATTCGGGGACTTCGGCGCGCTCGGCAGCACCCAGTCCGGAAACCTGCCGCTGCTCCAGACGGCGTCCGTGACCGGCGTGTACGGCCTCACCTTCGTCCTCGCGTGGTTCGCCTCGGTGGTGAACACCGTTTGGGCGGAAGGGTGGCCGCGGGTCAAGCGCACGGCGCTCGTCCACGCCTGCGTGCTCGGCCTGGTGTTCCTCGCGGGCGGCGTGCGGTTGCTGTTCGACGCACCGACGACGCAGACCGTCCGGATCGCGGGGATCAGTCCCTCGACGGCCGCGGACACGGCGAGTACCGACGCACTGGAGCGGATCGGCGTGAAGTACTGGCGGGCACAGGAAGTCGTCGCGGCGGACCCGGTCGCGGTCGGCGCGGCCTTGGCGCCGGTCACCGAAGATCTCGTGACCAGGACGCGGCAGCAGGCGTCGGCGGGGGCGAAGATCGTCATCTGGCCGGAAACGCACGCCAGTGTCCTGGAGCGTGACCAGGCGGAGCTGCTGAAACGGGTCGGCGCCGAAGCGAAACAAGCGGGTATCCACGTCGGACTCGCCTACGCGCTCTACACCACCCAAGCTCCGTATATCCGGAATCTGGCCGTGCTCGTCGGGCCGACGGGCGAAGTGCTGTGGACCTACGACAAGACGCATCCGACGCCGATGGAACCGATGAAGCCCGGCCCGGGAACCGTGCCCACCGCGGATTCGCCGTACGGACGGCTCGCGACGGTCATCTGCTACGACGCCGACTACCCCGGCCTGATGCGCCAGGCCGCGGACAAGGAGACCTCGCTGATGCTCGTGCCCGCGAACGACTGGCAGGGATTCGGCTCACTGCACTCGGAGAAAGCGGTCTTCCGCGCGGTGGAAAACGGTTACTCGCTCTTCCGGCACTCCACCCACGGTATTTCCACAGCTGTGGACGATCAGGGCCGGGTACTCGGGAAAGCCGACTATTTCCGCACCGACCAGCAGACACTCGTCGCGGATCTGCCGGCACAGCCGAGAACACAGACCGTGTACGCCCGTGTCGGCGACGTGTTCGCCTGGCTGTGTCTCGCCGTTGCCGCACTCTGTCCTTTATGGACACTCCAGCGGAAACGCACAGGGAAACGTTAGCGCCCTGTTACGGACGGGGTGGTGTTCGTAACGTCTTGGCCGAAAAGAACAGTGTTCAACGGTTAAGCTCCCCCGCATGCCGAAATTGCTGGTGGTGGAAGACGACGACGCGATCGGCGGCGTCCTCGAATCGACCCTTCGCCTGCACGGCTACGAGGTTTCCTGGCAGCGGGACGGCCGCACCGCGCTCGCGGCCGCGGCGGCCGACGACATCGACTTCGTCCTGCTCGATCTCGGCCTGCCGGATCTGGACGGGGTCGAGGTCTGCCGGCGGCTGCGCGCGGCGCTCCCCGGCGCCGTGCTGGTCATCCTGACCGCCCGGCAGGAGGAGATGGACGTCGTCGTCGGCCTGGAGGCCGGCGCCGACGACTACCTCACCAAACCCATCCGCCTCGGCGAACTGCTCGCCAGGGTGCGGGCGCACCTGCGGCGCGGGACGGCCCCGCCGGAGAGCAGGCCCGCGATCGCCGTCGGGCATCTGCGGGTGGACACCGCCGGGCGGCGGGTCAGCGTCGGCGGACGGGAGATCCCGTTGCGCGCCAAGGAGTTCGATCTGCTCGCCCGGCTGGCCGAACAGCCGGGCGTCGCGGTCAGCCGGGACACCCTGATGTCGGAGGTGTGGGACGCGCACTGGTACGGCTCCACGAAGACCCTCGACGTCCACATCGCCGCGCTGCGACGGAAACTGGCCGAGTCGGCGCCCACCCCCGAGCAGGCGCCGCGGATTTCGACCCTGCGCGGCCACGGCTACCGCCTCGAGCAGCCCTTCGAGGGCTAGTAGTCACGAAGATCGGACACTTCGTCGCGGGCGGCGAGCTGCGCGATCCGCGCGGACGCCACGACGCACGAAACGATCACGACCGCGCCCAGCATCCCGAAGTACCCGTGGGGGAAAGCCACCCATTCCACCGGGGTGAGCAGGACGAACAACACGCCGAGCAGATGCCCGGCGATCAGGCCCCCGCCGCCGACGATCAGCGCGTCGCCCGCGATGAAGGTCGCCACCTGACGGCGTTTCCCGCCGAGGGTGCTGACGATCAGCAGGTCGCGGCGGCGTTCGTTGAGCGCCAGCCCGAACGACGGTCCCGCGGCGGCCGCGGCGAGCAGGAGTGACGCCACCCGGTCCACCGTCGCCGCGGTGCAGCCGTCCCTGGTGAGGGCGGACGAGATCGCGAACGCCACCGCCAGCGCGACCAGCGCCACCGACCGCGCCAGCAACGCGCTCCGCCACGAAATGGACAGCGCGAGCACCCCCGCGAGCCCGGAGACGAGCGGCCTGAGCGCCCCGCCGATCGCCCGTTTTCCCTTGCGCAGCCCCAGCTCCACCAGGCGCCACAGCAGCATCGTGCCGCCCGCCCAGCCGAGCAGCGGCCAGAAGAACGCGAGCGCGAGCAGGACGAAGTCGAGGCCGTAGGCCGTCCACCAGGGCGGCCCGTCGTCGGCCGGGACGAAATACCACTCGCGCAGCACCGGCGGCAGGACGGCGAGGGCCGCGACGACCAGGCCGCCGAGCAGCAAGAGAACGATTTCCCGGACAAGGGACAACCCTGATCCGGGCAGGAAACCGGCGGCCAGCGACAGCGCGACACCCGCCACGCCACCGGCCAGCCCGGCGGCCGCGGCTTCGGCCGAAGCCAGCCCGAGCACCTGCCCGCCGGTCGCGCCGCGGGCCCGCAGCAGGTCCTGGTCTCCCCGCAGTGAACGCTCCGACGGGGCGGCCAGCAGCACCACGAGCACCGTCGCGGGTACCCACGGCGGCGCCGGTGCCCCGGTCCAGCCGTGCACCGCGAGCAGCGTGGTCACGATCGCGACCCCGGCCGCGGGCACGCCGAGCCTGGCGGGGCGCACGCGCGCGATCCCGCCGACCCACAACGCCATCGCCGCGATCACCGGTCCCGCACCAGCTTCCCGTCGACCATCGACCAGTGCTCCCCGAACAGGTCCGGCGGCGCCTGTTCGGCCGTGGCCACCAGCAACCCGGCGGCCAGCCGGTCCGCCGCGTGCACGAGCCTGCCGAAAAGCCGTTCCCCTTCGCGCCGGTCGAGCCAGCCGGCCGGGTCGTCGGCGAGGATCAGTTTCGGCGCGGGCGCGAGCGCCCTGGCCAGGATCGCCAGCCGGATCTGCTCACCGCTCAGGTCACGGGGTGCCTTCTTGGCGAAGCCGGTGAGACCCACCAGGTCCAGCGCGCCGTCGACGGCGTCGCGGACCGCGGTGCCGGTCCGGCCCGCGAGGACCAGCGGCAGGGCGACGTTGAGCCGGACGTCGAGATCGCGCAGCAGCCCGCCGTCCTGCAGGACCAGCCCGATCAGGTCGGGCCCCGGCGGGGACGGCTCGAACGCGGGCCAGTCGATCGTGCCCGCCGTCGGTTTCTTCATCCCGGCGAGCAGGTGCAGCAGCGTGGTCTTCCCGGCACCGGCCCGGCCGGTCACCACCGCGCGGGTGTCCGTGCCGATCACGCAGCTGACGCCGTGCACGGCCACCACCGCGGTCAGCCCCGAGCCATAGGTGTGCGCCAGCTCGTCGGTGCGGACCAGAGGTGCCGTCACGCCACTCTCACGATCCGGTGCGCGGCCGCGGCGATCCCGTGGTCGCGGGTCGCCACGACGACGGCCGTCCCGCGGGTCGCGACGGCGCACAGCAGGTCCATCAGTTCGAGTGCGGCGAGCCCGTCGAGTTCACCCGCCGGTTCGTCGGCGAGCAGTACCTCGGGCGCCCCGGCCAGCGCGACGGCGACGCCGGCCCGCGCGCCTTCCAGCGCCGACAGCGTGCCGGGATAGGCGTCACCGCGGCCGGCCAGCCCGGCCAGTTCGAGCAGGTCACCGGCGTTTTCGGGGGCGCGACGGGCGGCGAGCCTTCCCGCCAGCAAGACGTTCTGCTCGACGGTGAGATGGCCGAAGAGGTTCCCGCGCCTGAGCAGGACGCCGACGCCGGGACCGCCACCGGGGGTTTCCCCACCTCCGGCGGGCAGCACGGCCACACACTCGCCCGGGACGGCGAACCGGACGAGGGGGACGGATCCGGGCCCCGGGCCTGCCATGACGGCGGCACGTCGGCGCATGGCCCCAAGGTAAGGCGAACGGGGTCAACATCGCCTTGATCTCAGGTCAACGGACGGCAAAATATCGCTTCGGGTGGGTGATCCTCGTCCTCGTCGGCCACACTCTGTCCGTGCGCCGCCGGATCGTCACCCTCACCGTGCTGGCTGCGGTGCTGGCGATCACCCTCTTCGGGGTGCCGCTGGCCATCGCGGTCGGCAGGTTCCACGAGGGGATGTCCACCCACGACCTCGAACGCGCCGCCGACACCGTCGCCCTCGCGGTGACCGGCGAACTGGCCAACGGCCGGACCCCGGAACTCAGACCGGTCGAAGCCGACGAGGGCGAAGATCGGATCCACGGCATCCGGGTCGCGGTCTACACGCCGACCGGCAGGCTCCTGACCGGCGACGGCCCGGCGACCGAAGACCGGTTCGTCCGCGAGGCGCACGACACCGACATGGCGACCGGGAGGCTCGGCGACGAAGTGGTCCTCGCCGTCCCGGTGCTCAGCGGGGCGGCGCTGGTCGGGGTGGTCCGTGCCGCCCATCCCCGGTCCGAGCTGGACACCCGGATCCGGCTGACCTGGCTGAAGATGGCCGGGCTCGCCCTCATCGCGATCGGGGCCAGCTGGCTGATCGGCCGCCGGATCGCCACCCGGCTCACCCGGCCGCTGGAAGAACTGGCCGTCACCGCCGAACGCCTCGGCGAAGGCGACTTCACCGTGCGCACGCGCCGGACCGGAGTCCGCGAGATCGATCAGGTCGCCGAAGCACTCGACGTCACCTCCGAGCGGATCGGCGAGACGCTGGAACGGGAACGCACCTTCTCCTCCGACGCCTCCCACCAGCTGCGGACGCCGTTGACCGGGCTGCGCCTACAGCTGGAAGCGGCGCTGGAGAATCCCGATCGCGACCCCTACGCCACGATCCGCGACGGCATCACCTCGGCCGACCGGCTGGAACGGACCATCGACGATCTGCTGGCGCTGGCCAAGCAGACCAGGGCGCCGCGCGCACTGCTCGACCTGGGCAAACTCTTCGAGGAGGTCCGCCAGACCTGGCACGGCCTGCTCGCCGGACGCGGCCGCGCGCTGCGGATCAGCGGACGGGAAGCCCTGCCGGCGCGGGCGGCGGACGCGGCCGTGCGGCAGGTGCTCGCCGTCCTGCTGGACAACGCGGCGACGCACGGACGGGGCACGGTCACCGTCGTCGCTCGCGACGCCGGTGAGGCGCTGGCCATCGACGTGAGCGACGAGGGGGCCATCCCGGACGGGACCGATCCGTTCGTGACCGAAGAACGGACCGAGGAGCGGGAAGGCCACGGGATCGGCCTGCGGCTGGCACGGAGCCTGTCCGAGGCGGAGGGCGGGCGACTGCGGCTGACGAGCCCGTCGCCGACGACGTTCACGCTGCTCTTGCCCGCCGAAAGACCTTCACCGCATTAAGAAGGCCCGGGCCTGGCGAGCTAGGGGGGGTTACTCGCCAGGCCGGGCCGGTAGGAGGCAAACGCGCCCCGACAGCGCGCACGGCATGCCACCTGAGAGAAGACGGTAAAGACCAGCGGGCCAACAGACGGTACACGCCGGATTAACTTACACTTTGCTTTCACATGTCACAGAAATCCCGCGACCGTCCGGCCGCGCTGAATCGATCGTGGGAAGATTGCCGTATGACCACGGAGCCGGCGCCGAGATGGCGGAGACTGGAACCGGACGAGCGCAAGGAGCAGATCTTCGTCTGCGCCGCCAGGCTTTTCGGGGACCGTCCCTACTCCGAAGTGTCCACATCGGACATCGCGGCGGAGGCCGGGGTGGCCAGGGGTCTGATCAACCATTACTTCGGTACCAAACGTGAGCTCTACCTGGAGATCATCCGGCGGGCGCTGACCGTGCCGCGCCTCGCCGTCGAGATCCTGCCGGAGGGCCCGCTCGAACTGCGCGCCGACGTCGCCATCGACTGGTTCCTGGACATGGTCACCAGCCAGGAGAAGATGTGGCTGGCCGCGATCGCGCCGGAGGGCATCGGCCGGGACCTCGAAGTCGAACGGATCCTCGAAGAAGCCGATCGCGAATCGGCCGACCGGGTGCTCGAAGCCGTCGGCCTCTCCCGCGAAAGCGAGCACGGGCAAGAACTGAACGCGCTGGTCCGCGCGTTCGGCGGAATGGTCAAGGCGGCGGGCCGCGAATGGCTCGTCCGCGGTTCGCTCGACCGCTCGCAGGTGCACACGCTGCTCAGCAAGTCGCTGGTCACGCTGGTCGGTGAGGTGTTCCCCGAGATCCAGCGCGCCGCCCCGCGCCAGTGACATGAGAAGCCCCCGGCACCTCGAGGGGGAGGTGGGTGCCAGGGGCTTCGGGACCGGTGACGAAGCACCGGTATCCCTCCACACTACGCCGATTCACTGTCACGGCTCTGTCAAACTTTCGAATGCGTTCAACTGGGTGAGCCGGTGCTCCAGCCCGTCGATGCAGCGCTCGACCGCGTAAGCGTAGAGACGCTCGTAGTAGCCGGCCGCGAGATCGGGATCGGCGACCAGCGCCGCGATCGATTCACCCAGCGCCGCCATCCCCGGCAGGTCTTCGCGGGTGCGATACGCCGCGTAGCCCTCGGACCGGTCCATCTGCAGCGCCATCGCGCTCTCGCGGTCGTCCTCCATCGCGACGAACTGACAGGCGGTGGCGAGCAGCAGGTTGTAGGCGAACGGCGCCTCGGTGCCGAATCCGGCCGCGAGCAGGCGGCCGATGCCGGTGTTCATGGTCGGCACGGCGGCGGCGACCGACGGGCCGAACAGGGCCAGCCGTCGCGCCGAACCCGGATAGCGGCGCAGCACGGTCCGCACGGTGGGCAGGAACTCGTCGAACCAGGCGCGCCACGGCAGGGTCTCGTCGGGCAGGGTCAGTTCGCCGACCACCCGGTCCAGCACCGCGACGACGACGGTGTCCCGGTCGCCCACATGGTGGTAGACCACCGCGGGGTAGGCGTCGACGGCGGCCGCGAGCTGCCGCAACGTCCAGTTTTCCAGCCCGGTCTCGGCCGACAGCTCCAACGCGGCGTCGATGATCCGGTCCTTGGTGACCGCCGGCCGTCCGGAAGCCGCACGGGATCGGGGTCGCGAACCCGCGTCTTCGGAGAAAGTCGGCATGCGGGCTACCGTAACCGCATTCGACTGGTCGTACGGCGGGGGCTTCCGGCAGGATCGTGCCATGCCCCGCGCGCGTGTGAACGGCCTCGAACTCGAGTACGACACCTTCGGCTCCCCCGCCGATCCGCCGCTCGTCCTGGTGATGGGGCTCGGCGCGCAGATGGTCACCTGGGAGACCGGCTTCTGCGAACTGCTCGCCGAGGGCGGCTTCCACGTCGTCCGGTTCGACAACCGCGACATCGGCCTCTCGTCCTATCTGGACGACCTTCCCGTGCCGGACCTCGCCGCGCTGGCCTCGGGCGACCTGACGACGGCGCCGTACCTGCTCTCGGATCTCGCCTCCGACGTGACCGGGCTGTTCGACGCGCTCGGCTTCGAGCGCGCGCACGTCGTCGGCGCGTCGATGGGCGGGATGATCGTGCAGCAGCTCGCGATCGACTCGCCGGAACGGCTGCTCAGCCTGACGTCGATCATGTCGACCACCGGCGACCCCTCGGTCGGGCATCCGGAGCCGGAGGCGCTGGCCGGGCTGACCCGGCCGCCCGCCGCCACCCGTGAGCAGGCCATCGAAGACGGCGTCACGTGGTTCAAGCTCGTGGGCTCGCCCGGGCACCCTTCCGACGACGAGTTCCTGCGGATGAAGGCCACCCGCAACTACGACCGGGCGAATCACCCGGCCGGTGCGTTGCGGCAGGCCGCCGCCGTCGTCGCTTCGGGCGACCGGACGGCGAAGCTGCGCGAAGTCCGCGTCCCGACACTCGTCATCCACGGCGAGAGCGACCCACTGATCAACGTCAGCGGCGGGAAGGCGACCGCGGAAGCGATCCCGGACGCCGAGCTGGTGGTGTTCCCCGGGATGGGACACGAACTGCCGCGGCAGCTGTGGCCCGCGATCGCCGAAACGATCACCTCGCACGCGCGCAAGGCCTGAGGGGATCAGGATTTCGTCAAGAATCCCGGCGAACGCGTAGGGAAAACGTTCACGCTGACCGCACGCCCGGTCACGCGGAGTTGACTGGGCGGATGAGGAATCCCGAGTGCTTCGGTTTCCCGTTCGGTTGTGTCGCCGTCGTCGCCGCGGCGTCGGTGGCCGGCCTCTTCGGCTCGGCGGACCGTCACGGCTTGTCCTTGGCGGCACTGGGTTTCGTCGTGCTGGTCGCCGGAGCGGTGACGAGCACGACCGCCGCGGCCGGGACGGCGGTGATCGCCTGGAGCGTCCATTCGGGATTCACCGTCGGATCGCTCGGCGCACTCCAGTTCACCCTCGAAACCGGCGTCGCCGCCGCGGTCTTCCTCGGGGCGACGCTCACCGGAGCGGCGTATCGCGGCCGGTGGGTTCAGCGGGCGACGACCATCGCGACCACGGTCGTGAAGGATCCCCCGACGTTCAAGGTCAGCACGTTCCGCACGCCCTCGATCTGAAGCGGCCCGGCGGTTCCCGCGACCTGGCGCGCGGCGTCGTGCACCATCCGCACCCCGGTCGCGCCGACCGGGTGACCGAGGCCGAGCAGCCCGCCGCCGGGATTCACCGGGAGAACGCCGTCCCGCGCGATCCCGCCGGATTCGACGAGCCGTCCCGCCGCTCCCGGCGGGGCCGCGCCCAGATGTTCCAGCGCCACCAGCGCGGTGATGGTGAAACAGTCGTGCAGTTCGACGACGTCCATCTCCTCGGCGCCGGAGACCTTCGCGCGCCGGTACGCGTCGAGCACCGCGCCCCGCAGATGCGGGAACAGGTACTCCTGTCCTTCGGCGCGATCCAGCTTGCCCCGCAACGACAAATGCGCCGTCCGGTGACCGAATCCGGCCAGTCGCGGGACTTCGGCGAGATCGCGGCCCACGCGTTTCGCCCACTCGGCGGCGAATTCCGGTGAGGCGAGGACGATCGCGGCGGCTCCGTCGGAGATGCGGCCGCAGTCGTTCTTGCGCAGCGCGCCCGCCACCACCGGGTTCAGCCGGTCGTCCTGACCGAACGAACCGTCGGGGAAACTCCAGTCGCGCGCCTGCGCCATCGGGTTGAGCGCGGCGTTCGCGAAAGCGTTGCGGGCGAACAGGCCGAGGTGCCCGGGATCGAGCCCGTACCGCCAGTCGTAGGCATCGGCGACGTCGGCGAACAAGACGGGCCAAGGGAAATCGGCCGAGCGCGCCTCGGCGCCGACCCAGGCCGCGGAGCCGAGGTGGCCCGCCGCGGACCGCGCGTCGGTGTTGCGCATGAGCTCCAGCCCGGTCACCAGCGCGACGTCGTACCGTCCGGACTCGATGTCGGCGCTCGCGGCGAGCACCGCCGTCCCGCCCGAAGCGCAAGCGGCCTCGTGCCGGGTGCTCGGGATGCCGTCCAGATCCGGGACGGCCGCCACCAGCAGCCCGCCGAGCTGGGCCTGACCGGTGAACAACTCGGCCGCCAGGTTGCCGACGTGGGCGACACCGATGTCGTTCGGCTCGACCTGCGCGTCCACCAGCGCGTCCGGCACCACTTCGGCGAACATCTCGAACAGCCCGCCGCCCTCTTTCGCGAAGTTCCGCGCGAAATCGGTCTGTGCCCCGCCCAGTACGAAGACCGTCATCGGCCGTTCCACTCTCCAGGTCCAGGGCCGGTGCCGTGCCCGAGTCGCCCCACCCCCTGGAAGGGGCGACTCGGACGGCGGCTAATCCGGCCCTCGCGCACCTGCCCACACCTCTGGCGGTGGGCCGGCGCGAAAGGGGATCACTCACTTACGGGAAGGTTCCAGCTGGTCCGCCCGGACCCAGGTCGCGTGAAAACCGAGCGGGACACGCTGGGGCAACAGGACCCTGGCCACGGGTCCGGCAGTGAGATCGGCGGCGTCGAAGATGTCCAGCTCCGAGCGCCCCTCACGCTCGTCCTGGACAAAAGTCACCAGATAGCCGTCATCGGAATCGGCGGCCGCACCGTCGCGAGGTGCGAACGGCGCCTCACTACCCCACCGGCCCGGACCGAAACGATATTCGGTCTTGGTGCCGGCACGATTGTCGTAACACACCAGGCCGTCGAACTTGAGCGTCGAATCCGGCGAGATGTGCACCGCGTAGGAGAAGCGATTCCGGCCGCCGACCACCCTCGAGTCGACGGACGGAAATTCGGTGTTGTCGTCGTCGAGCTGGGCCTCCAGGCACTGTCCGGTCCGCAGGTTGAACCGGTAGCGGTGCAGCGAGGCGTCCAGCCGCAGGTACGACAGCATTTTGGCGAGCGGGGTGTGCGCGTCCGCGCGTGGCTGCGGGCGCTGGACACGGCAGACGTCGAGGACGATTTCCTCGCCCTGCTCCCAGGAGTTGACGACGTGGTAGATGTAGCACGGGCTGGCCTCGAACCAGCGGATCTGGCTACCGTTACCGTAGCGAGGCAGTACCCCGAACCGGCTCGGCAGTGACCGGTCGAACAGCAGTTTGTGGCGCCCGTTGCGCGCCGCCTCCATGTCCTGGATCAGCGGCAGGTCCATCAAAACGGCGTAGTTCTCGGTGATCGCCATGTCGTGCGGGAGGCGCGGGCCGGGGAGTTCGATCTCGGTCGTGTTCACGACCTTGCCGTCCGCGCTGATCACGCCGTAGCGCAGGTACGGGGGCCGGGGCCCGTAGTCGAACCAGAACATCTCGCCGGTGCGCTCGTCGACCTTCGGATGGGCCATCATGTCGCCGACCAGCGTGCCGAGGAAGTCTTCGGCGCCCAGCGTCTCCAGCGAGAGCGGGTCCACCGCGTACGGCGTGCCGCACATGTACCAGGTGGAGAGCACCTGGCCGCGGTGGAAGATCAGGTCGGTGTTGGCGCTGTCCTTGACGTTCAGGCCGTGCGTGTTGCCGAACGGGTTGTCCTTGGGCGACTCCATGACGCCCTTCCAGAGCGCCTTGCCCGCTTCGGATTCGGCCTCGAACGCCTTGGTGCGGACCCAGCGGTTGCGGTAGCGGGCCTTGCCGTTCTCCAGGTGGACGGCGTGGATCATGCCGTCGCCGTCGAACCAGTGGTAGCGGCCCTCCGGCTCGAACCGGGGGTTGGGCCCGTTGCGCAGGTACACCCCGTTGAGATCCGCGGGGATCTTGCCGATGACCTCGAGATCGCTCGCGTCGAGCTCTTCGCCGACCGGGGCGTAGACGCCCATCAGATACGGGTTGACCTCGGGTTCCCCGGTGGCGGCTGCCACCAGGATCGGCTGCTCGGAGGTGCTGGTCATCGGTTCTCCCCGGTTGGTTCGCGTTGACCGATTGGCTGAGAGACTATGATTTCTGTAGCCAGCTGTCAATAGACTTCGTTTGCTGTAGTCAGTAGTACGCTGAGCGCGACACACCATCCGAAGGGAACTACGTGACAGAGGCGACGGCGCACCGCGTCAGGCCGGCGGGCGATCCGCTGCGCCGGGCTCTCGAACTGCTCGGCGATCAGTGGACCTTGCTGATCCTGCAGAGCCTCTTCCTGCGCTTCCGCCGTTACGAGGAACTCCGGCTCCGGCTCGGCATCTCGCCCACCGCGTTGTCCGGGCGCCTGCGCGAAATGGTCGACGCGGGCATGCTCGTCCGCACGCCGTACCGGGACGCGCGGCGCACCCGGCACGAGTACCGGCTCACCGAACGCGGCCTCGAACTGTGGCCGCTGCTGATCTCGATCTGGGCCTGGGAAAGGGAATGGGTCGAGGGACGGCGCGCCGTGCTGCCGACGCTGATCCACCTCGACTGCGAACTGGCGACGTCGGCGCCGCTCGGCTGTGCCTCCTGCGAACGCCGGGTCGACGCCCGCGACATCCGCGCGCGCCGCCTCGACGACACCGGAGTCGTCGAAGCGACGGCGGGGAAACGCTTCCGCCGCAAGGACGCCGAGTCCCTGGCCGCCGATCCGCTGATGTTCTTCCCGGACACCATGGAACTCCTCGGCGACCGATGGTCGACCGGGCTCGTGGTGAGCGCGCTGCTCGGGGCCCGGCACTTCTCGGAGTTCGAACGCGAACTCGGCATCGGGCCCAGCGTGCTTTCGGGCAGGCTGTCGAAACTCGTGGAGGTCGGCGTGCTGCGGACCGGGACCGCGAAGACCCGCACCGACGCGCACGACTACCGGCTGACCGCGAAAGGTCTCGCGTTCTTCCCCGCGCTGGCCTTCATCGCCGAGTGGTCGCGGGGCTTCGAGGTGCCGGGACAGGAACCCGACATCACGCTGGAGCACGTCGACTGCGGCAACCGGTTGAAGCCGATCCTGCTGTGCGACCACTGCTGGCGGCCGCTGCTGCGGAACCGGATCCAGTTCGGCGGCCCGGTCCAGCTGCCCGCCCCGCCGAGGTGACGTAAATCGACTCGCCATCCGTGGTGGTTCCTGACAGGCTGGGCACTTGTCACATGTCGTCACCTCGGAGGTAGCAATGACTGAACCCGCGCCGTCCCCAGCGGATGGAGAAGAGGACGACACCAAGCGCAAGTTCCGTGAGGCGCTGGAGCGCAAGCAGGCTCAGGCCCGCTCCGGCTCGGCCCACGAGAACGCGGGCGGCAAGAACCTGCACGCGCACGGGCCCGCCGCGAACAAGCGCACCTTCCGTCGCAAGAGCGGCTGAGTCCCAGCCTCTCCCGCGTGCCATGAAGGGGACTTTCATTGCAAATTTTGCAATGAAAGTCCCCTTCATAGCGTTTGGGAGACCTACACGGTCAGGATCGACCGCAGTCCGCCGACCTCGGTCATCCGGCGCTCGGCCAGCCGGTCGGCCGCCGCCGCCGGGGGCACGCCGTCGGCCTTGGCCAGCGCGAACACCGCCTTGGTGGTGTCGAAGATGGCCGTCGTCTTGCGCTTCGCCCGCGCGAAGTCGAAGCCGTGCCGCTCGTCGTCGACCTGGATCACGCCACCGGCGTTGACCAGGTAGTCCGGCGCGAAGAGGATGCCGCGGTCGTCGAGCAGCTTGTCGACGCCCGGGTGCGCGAGCTGGTTGTTGGCCGCTCCGCACACGATCTTGGTGCGGAGTTCGGCGACGGTCTCGTCGGTGAGCACACCGCCCAGCGCGCACGGCGCGAAGACGTCGAGTTCGGTGCGCATCAGCGTGTCGAGGTCTTCGATGACCTCGACGCCCGGGTACGCCGCGCGGGTGCGCTCGATCGCCGCGGGCGAGACGTCGGTGATGACCACCTGCGCGTCCGCTTCGATCAGGTGCCCGACCAGGATGTGCCCGACCTTCCCGACCCCGGCGACGCCGACCTTGCGGCCCGCGAGGTCCGGGACGCCCCAGACGGCGTCCGCGGAGGCGCGCATGCCCTGGTAGGTGCCGAAGGCGGTGAGCACGGAGGAATCGCCGGCGCCGCCGTTCTCCGGCGAGCGGCCCGTGACGAACTCCGATTCGCGGGCGACGATGTCCATGTCCTGCACGTAGGTGCCCACGTCGCAGGCGGTGATGTAGCGGCCGCTCAGCGACTGGACGAACCGGCCGAAGGCGCGAAGCAGCGCTTCGGACTTGTGCTTGTGGGGGTCGCCGATGATGACGGCCTTGCCGCCACCGAGGTCGAGCCCGGCGAGCGCGTTCTTGTAGGCCATGCCCTTCGACAGCGCGAGGACGTCCGCGAGCGCGGCATCCTCGGATGCGTAGGGGTAGAACCGGGTCCCGCCGAGCGACGGCCCCAGCGCCGTCGAGTAGATCCCGATGATGGCCTTCAGGCCGGTGGCCTGGTCTTGGCAGAAGACGACCTGTTCATGGCCGGTACCTTGGCCGAACACTTCGGTCACTGTGGTGACTCCTTGTCATGGAGTGCACGCGGCTTGTGGCTCACGTGCGAAGTTCCTGGAACAAGGCACAGCCCCCGCACGAAGGTCATCCGGCGGCGACGGTGCCACAGCGCAAACCTAGCGGACGATCTCGCCCAGGATGCGCAGTGCGGAGTCGAGTTGACCGTCGGAAAGGTACGGCGCCGGGCCGAACCGCAGGTACGCGCCGCGGCTGTCGGTCCGGACCCCGCGTTCGGCGAGGGCGGCCTGCAACGCTCCGGCGTCCGCGCACTTCAGGGACAGGAAGCCGCCGATGCGGTCCAGCGGCGTCTCGCGGTCGCGAGTGATGACGTCTTCGGGCAGGCCCAGCTTGTCGAAGCCTTCGGCGAGGAAGCCGACCTGGTGCCGCGAGACCTCCCGCAGGAACTCGGGTGTGAGCCCTTGCTCGGCGAAGAACCGGAACACGCGAGCGCCCCGGTAGTGACTCGTCGGGTCGTAGGTCGCCCCGGCGAACCTGTCCGAACCACTGGCGTAGGCGACCTGGCCGGGTCGGCGCTCGTCCGCGAGCGCGCCGAATTCGGCGTACCAGCCGGTGACGACCGGCCGCAGTTCCTGCGCGTGCGCGGGCATCCGCAGGAAGCAGTTGCCCTCGCCGAGCTGGAGGTACTTGTAGCCGCCGCCGAGGACCCAGGCGTTGGTGAGCCCGAGGTCGTGCAGCGCGAACGGGACGACGCCGAGCGCGTGGTACGCGTCGACGACGAGGTTCACCGACTTCGAGAGGCAGACGTCGGCGAGGTGGGCCAGGCCCGGCACGAGCCGGGAGGTCTCGAACAGCACGGCCGACACGAGGACGGCGGCGGTGTCTTCGGTGACCTCGGCCGCGACACGCTCGGCCAGGGTGGCGACCGGTGCCGAGGGGACGCGGACGACCTCCACACCTTCCTCGGCCAGTCGCGCCAGCTGACGGCGCAGCGTGTGGAACTCCCCGTCGGTGGTGATCAGGCGCGGGCGCCCGCGCAGGTCCATCGCCGACAGGAACCGGATCACCAGATCGTGGGTGCTGGCGCCGAGCGCGATGCCGCCGTGCGGGTCACCGAGCAGCGCCCGGAACCCGGCCCGCAGCTCGTCGGCCTTCGCGAAGGCCCGGTCCCATTTCGTGTCGACCTCTTCGGCCGCGTCGGCGAAGGCCTCGAGAAGACCTTCCCGCGCGACGTCCGGCCATGCCTGGTGCGAATGCCCGGTCAACAGGATCCGGTCCGCCACACCGAATTCCGTGTAATGCGCCGCGAGCGCGTTGGGGTCGCGGCGGAGTTCGTCGAGGTTCGTCAAAGCCTGCTCCGCACCGCCCAGAGGTCCGGGAACATCGGGGAGAAAAGCGTCGAACGCAGGTAGTGCGCGCCCGACGAGCCCCCCGTCCCGGTCTTGTCTCCGATGGTGCGCTCGACCATCTTCACGTGCCGATACCGCCACTCCTGCATCCCTTCGTCCAGATCGACCAGGTGCTCCGCCACGACGGACGGCCCTGTGTCGTCGCGGTACACCCGCAGCAGAACCTCTTGGAGCGCCGGAGAGGGTTCGAGTGGCTTGGTGACATCGCGCCCGGTCGGGACGTCGTACTCCTTCACCGCGAGGTACGTGACGAAGGAATCGAAGAGCGACGGCCGTGCCATCGCGTCCGCGATCTGGGCACGCTGGTCACCGCCCTCGGGGTAATGCGCGAACACCCGCTCGTCCCGGCGGCCGAGAACGGCCTCCAGTACGCGGAATTGAGCCGACTGGAACCCGCTCGAAGCGTCGAGTCGCGCGCGAAAGCTGGTGAACTGGCTCGGAGTCATCGTCTCGAGCACATCGATCTGCGCGACCACCACCTTGAAGATAGTCAGGATTCGCCTCAGCGTGCGGGTGGCGTGAGCGGTGTTACCCGCTTCGAGTTGCTCCTGCAGGTAAAGCGCCTCGTGGAGAACTTGTTTGAACCAAAGTTCATACACTTGGTGGATCACGATGAAGAGCAGTTCATCGTGTTCGTCGGACCTCGGATGCTGCGCGTCCAGCACTTCGTCCAGCGAAAGGTAGGACGTGTAACTCAATGCCGCCTGAGTGTCGTTCATGGTTCGGTCACCTCATCGAAGTGGCGCTGTGCCGCCGGTGCCAGCGCCTCGTAAAGATCGTGGAAGAGCTCGACCGCGGCCGCCCGGCTCGGCGGAGCGGGCACCAGCCCGACCGGGAGTTCCGGATCGAGCGACGGGAAGGCGCGGAAGGTGTGCGTCAGCCAGGTTCGGACCTGGAACGCCTCGGCGTCAGGCAGGTCGCCTGAATATCCGCCGAAATCTCGGACGAACGCGTCGTAACGCGCGGCGAGGCCGTCGAGGTTCCAGGCCCGGCCGGCGAACCGCCGGACGTCGAGCCCCGCCGACGGTGTCCCGAGCATCAGCCCGGCGTGTTCGGAGACGTCCAATTCGGCCAGCAGGGCGAGCACCTCGGCCTCGCGGTCGTGCGGGGCAATCCAGGTGCCGTCCTGTACCGGGCCGAAACCCAGGAAGCGCAGCCGTCGCACCAGCCGTTCCCGGGCCTGACGGCGGCTTTCGGGGATGCTCTGCCACAGGACCGTCCACTCCCCGACCTCGCGTTCGCGCCTGCCGAGGGAGAAGATCCGGCGGTCGCCGTCGTCGAGCAACGCGATCGTGCGGCGGGTCAGCGAGTAGTGGACGAGCCTGCCCGACTTGTGTCTCGCGAGCAGATCGCGGCGGGCGAGCCTGGCCAGCGCGATCCGCGCCGCGCCGTCGGAGTAGCCCAGCCCGGCGAGCACGCCGACCAGGCCGCCGGACCAGACACGGCGGCTCTCGCGCGGCGACACGTAGGTGCCGAGCAGCGTCATCACCAGTTCCTGGGGACCTGGGTCGCCGTGAGGTGTGGCCGATTCGGGCATGCGAGCAACTCTATACACCTCAGGCCGCTGCGGTGTAGCTTGATTCGAGTGACGTACTTCGCGGATTTGAGCTCGCGCCAGGTCGCCGCGCTCGCGTCCGACGCGCGCGTTCCCGTGCTGCTGTTGCCGGTGGGCGCCGTCGAACCGCACGGACCGCACGCGCCGCTGGGCACCGATCCCCTGATCTCACGGGGAATGTGCGAGCGCGCCGCCGCGCGGCTGGCGGGCGACCCCGGCGTTCGTGTGCTGATCCTGCCAGAGGTGCCCTACGGCGTGACCCGGTTCGCGGCCGGGTTCGCGGGCGGCATCTCGATCGGCGAGGAGACGCTGCACGCGCTGCTGACCGAGATCTGCGGCGCGCTCGCCGAGCAAGGACTCCCCCGGATCCTGCTGGTCAACAACCATTTCGAGCCCGCGCACCTCGCCGTACTGCGGCGGGTGACGGAAACCGCGGGCGTCGGCCTCGTGGACCTGGTCCGCCGCCGGTACGCGGCGCGGCTCACCGACGAGTTCCGCTCCGGCGAGTGTCATGCCGGGCAGTACGAGACGTCGCTGGTGCTCGCCGACCGGCCGGACCTCGTGGACGCCGTCGTCCAGCGCGACCTGCCCGCCGTCCACGTCGACCTGGCGCGCGGCGGGGTCACCGACTTCGCCTCGGCCGGGATGACCGAGGCCTATTGCGGAACCCCCGCCCAGGCGACCGCCGAAGAAGGCGAGAAGACCTTCTCGGTGCTCACCGACATCCTGGTCGAAGCGATCCGGGAGCTGGTATGACCTTCAATCTGGCGACCCATTTCGTGGACCGCCTCCCCGGTTCCCGCACGGCGCTGGTGTGCGGTGACGAGGAAGTCACCTACGCGGATTTGGCGGCGCGGGTGAACCGGGCCGGGAACGTGCTGCGGGAGCTCGGTGTCCGAAGTGGACAACGGGTCCTGCTGGCGCTGAACGACAGCATCGAGTTCGTGGCCGTCTGGTACGCGGCGCAGAAGATCGGCGCGGTCACCGCAGAGGTGTATTCCTTCCTGCAGCCCAAGGATTACGCGTACTACCTGGACTACACCGAGGCCGTGGTCGTCGTCGCCGATCCCGCGACCCTTCCTGCGCTGCGCCAGGCCGGGGCGCGGAACCTGCTGGTGATCGGCGACGTCGCTTTGGAGCCCGGCGAGCACTCGTTCGCCACGATGGTCGCTTCGGCCTCCGCGGAACTGGAAGCCGCTCCGACTTCGTTGGACGACGTCGCGATCTGGAAGTTCACCACCGGAAGCACCGGTTCGCCCAAGGCGTGCGTGCACCCGGCGCGCAGCGCGCTGGAGAGTTTCGACCGGTACGCGCTGGGAGTGCTCGGCCTGCGCGAAGACGATCGCGTGCTCGCCGTGCCGAAACTGTTCTTCGGCTACGCGCGGGATCTGACCGCGTTGTTCCCGTTCGGCGTCGGCGCTTCCGGGATCGTGTTCCCGCAGCGCAGCACCGCCGAGCTGCTGTTCTCGCTGATCGAGCGCCACCGGCCGACGATCCTGGTCAACGTGCCGACCATGATGAGCGCGATGATCGCCCATCCTTCGGCGGCAGGAGTGGACATGAGCTCGCTGCGGCTCGCGACGTCGGCGGGCGAGGCGCTGCCTTCCGAGCTGCATCGCAAGTGGGACAACCTGTTCGGTGTCCCGGTGATCGACGGGATCGGCTCCTCGGAGGCGTACCACATCTATCTGTCCAATGTGCCCGGCGCGCAGCGGGTCGGCAGCCTCGGCCGCGAGGTCCCCGGCTACACCGCCCGCATCCTCGACGAGAGTGACGATCCCTTGCCGGACGGCGAGATCGGCACCCTGGAGGTCACCGGTCCGACCATCGCCCGCGAGTATCACGGCGACACGGAGAAGACCGCGCGGACGTTCCACGGCGACACCGTGCGCACCGGCGACCTCTTCAGCCGCGATGCCGACGGGTACTTCCACCACCACGGCCGGGCCGACGACCTGCTGAAGGTGTCCGGCGTGTTCGTCGCGCCGAGCGAGATCGAAGACTGCCTGATCGGTCATCCCGCCGTCGTCGACTGCGCGGTACTGGGCGTGAGCGTCGACGGCCTGGTGGTCCCGCGGGCGTGCGTCGTCCTGGCGGAAGGCCTTTCCGTCACCCCGGAAGAACTGAAGGACCACGCGCGGACCCATCTGGCGAAGCACAAGTATCCGCGCGAGGTGGTGTTCGTGACCGAACTCCCCCGCACCGCCAACGGAAAACTCGATCGGCGCGCGTTGCGCCGGGTGGAGGCAGAGTGAGCAGGATCGTCGTCGTCACCGGCGGGACGCGCGGGATCGGCGCGGCCATCGCCGCCCGATTCCAGGCCGCCGGCGACCAGGTGCACGCCCCCGGCCGGGCCGACTGCGACGTCACCGACGAGGACGCCGTCGCCCGGTACTTCGACGGCCTCGGGCCGGTGGACGTCCTGGTGAACAACGCCGGGATCTCGGCGAGCGCGCCGCTGGTGAAGACGTCGCTGGACCAGTGGCGGACCCAGATCGAGGTCAACGCGACCGGCGCTTTCCTGTGCACACGGGCGGTTCTGCCCGGCATGCGCTCGCGCGGCACCGGCCGGATCGTCACCGTCGCCTCGACGGCGTCGCACATCGGCTACCGCTACACGGCGGGCTATACGGCCTCGAAGCACGCCGCCGTCGGCCTGATGCGCGCCACCGCCGCCGAGGTCGCGGGCACCGGCGTCACCGCGAACGCCGTCTGCCCCGCCTTCGTGCGCACGGACATGACGGCCGCCTCGATGGCCCGGATCCAGGAACGGACCGGCCGCGACGAAGCCGGCGCGGAAGCCGCCCTCGCCGCCGCGTCCCCGCTCGGCCGCCTGCTCGAACCAGACGAGGTCGCCCACGCGGTGACCTTCTTCGCGGCCGCCGAAGCCGCCGCGATCAACGGACAGACACTCGTCCTCGATGGAGGTGGGATCCAATCATGAGCCCGTTCCGCGCCACGCCGCCGATCACGGCGAACTGGGAACATTTCGAGTTCACTGTGGACGATGGCGTCGCCACGGTCACCTTGGACCGCCCCGAAAAACTGAACGCGCTCACCTTCGACATCTACGCGGACCTCCGCGACCTGCTGGCCGAACTGCCGCACCGCGGCGACGTCCGGGTGCTGGTCATCACCGGCCGCGGCCGCGGGTTCTGCTCCGGCGGCGACGTCGAAGAGATCATCGGCGAACTGCAGAAAATGGAGTCCGCGGAACTGCTGGAGTTCACCCGCATGACCGGCGCGGTGGTGAAAGCGCTGCGTGAGTGCCCCATCCCGGTGATCGCCGCGGTGAACGGCGTCGCGGCGGGCGCGGGTTCGGTGATCGCACTGGCCAGTGACTTCCGGCTGCTGGCCTCGTCGGCGAAGTTCGCTTTCCTGTTCACGAAGGTCGGGCTGGCCGGGGCGGACATGGGCTCGGCGTACCTGCTGCCGCGGCTGGTCGGCTTGGGGCGGGCGACGGAGTTGCTGATGCTGGGCGACAAGATCGACGCCGCGCGGGCCGAGGCCATCGGGCTGGCTTCGCAGGTCGTCCCCGACTCCGACTTGCCTTCCGCGGCTTCTTCGTTGGCACGGCGTCTGGCCGATGGCCCGGCTCTGGCGTACAGCACCACGAAGGTGCTGCTGACGCGCGAGCAGGACATGGACCTGGGGAGCTCCATCGAGCTCGAGGCGATCACGCAGGCTTTGCTGATGACCGCCAAGGACCACGGGGAGTTCTATGCCGCCTGGGTGGCCGGGCGCTCACCTCAATGGACCGGGCGCTAGGCGAGGGTCGCGTTTAGTCCTCTAAATGCGCGCCTTCCGTGAAGGCCTCCTTACCTACCCTGAAGGTAGTGAAGGAGGCCTTCGCTACGTCCGGTCAGCGCAGTCGGCGATCAGGCGTTGCGAAAGCCACTTTCGCAACGTTGAAGGTTGCGAAAGTGGCTTTCGCAACGCCGGGCCCAGGCCGCGACCGGGCCCGGCCCGCACCGCATTAGTCCTCTAAATGCGGGTCACTCGCGAACGGAACCCCCAGCCGAAAGCAACCGTTCGGCCAGAACCCGGCACCGTTCCTCCAGTTCCACCGGCTCGATCACCTCGAAGGAATGCCCCAGCACCACCACGTGCATCAGCAGGAAATCGAGATCCCCCGCCCCGCTCAAAACCTCGCACCGCGCGTCCCCCCGTTCCCGCACCACCGCGGCCGACGCCGGGATCTGCGCCCGCACGACCGAAGCGGGCGCGTGCACCAAAAACCGCGCCTGATGCTGATAGACCCGGCTCGCCACGTTCTCCTGGACATAAGCCGCCGCATCAGGCGCCGGACGCGGACGGAAACGCCACGAACGCGCGGCAACCTCGGCCATCTTGTCGACGCGGAAAGTGCGCCAGTCGTCACGGTCGAGGTCGAAAGCCAAGAGATACCAACGCCGTCCCGAGGCCACCAACCGGTACGGCTCGACCCGCCGCACCGTGGAACCCGAGGAGGACGGATAGCCGAAGCCCGCCTCGACCTCGTCGCGGCACGCGCGCGCCAGTGTCATGAGCACGTCGGGGTCGATCGGCGCGCGGCTTCCGTCGAACGAGACCACCGAGCCGGAGAGCGCGCGGACCTCGTGCCGGAGTCTGGTCGGCAGCACCCGGTCCAGTTTGGTGAGGGCCCGGAGCGCGGCGTCACCGCTGCCCGCGCCGGCGAGCAGGGAGACCGCGGTGGCGATCGCCTCCTCGTCGTCCAGCAACAGTGGCGGCATGTCGTGGCCGGGGCCGAGCTGGTAGCCACCGCCGACGCCGTTGCTGGCCTGCACCGGATAGCCGAGGGCGCGCAGCCGCTCGATGTCCCGCCGGATCGTGCGCGGGGTGACGCCGAGCCGTTCGCCCAGTTCGGGACCGGTCCACACCGCGCGTTGCTGCAGCAGTCCGAGCAGGGTGAGCACCCGCTCGGTCGTGCCCCGCTCGTCCTCCATGTCACCCACTCTGTCAGAGATAGCGGACCGATCCTGTCCGCTAGGCATGTCAGAGTGGTCCCATGAACCGCAAGAGCCGCGAATTCCAGGTCAGCTTCGACGCCCTCGACCCGAAAGCCCTGTCGACCTTCTGGCGCGACGCCCTGGGCTACGTCCACCCCGGCCCGCCGGGGGTCGAAGTGCCCGAGGGCACCGATCCGCTGGACGCGTGGGACGAGTTCCTCGAGCGGGTCGGCGTGCCCGTGGAGCAGCGCAACAGCAGGTCGGCCCTCCAGGACCCGGACGGCGTGGGACCGAGGATCTTCTTCCAGCAGGTCCCGGAGGACAAGATCGCCAAGAACCGCATCCACCTCGATCTCCGCGCCGCTCCCGGTCTCGAGGGGGACGAGCGCATGGCGGCACTCGAGGCCGAGTGCGACAGGCTGGTCGCGCTGGGGGCGAAGCGGATTCAGCGCTTCGAGCCCGAGCAGCCGCTGAGCCTCGGTTTCATCGTGATGAACGACCCGGAGGGCAACGAATTCTGCCTAGACTGACGTGACGGCGATCGCGTTGTCCTCCAGGGAGCCGAAGTACAGCTTCCCCGCTCGTTCCCGGACCCCGACGAGGACATGGAACCCGTCGATCTCCCCGCGCAGTTCGTGGACCTGCTTCCCGTCCGGAGTCACCCCGCGCACCCCGCATTCCCGCGCGGGCGCGGGCTGGAGCGACGTCGGCAGCGCGCGGACACCGGCCCGCAGCGGCGCGGGGAGCTTCTGTATCAAGGAAAGCGCGGGCACCTTCGGGCTCGCCACGGTGATCCAGATCAGCCCGTCGCTGCCGGTCGAGATGTTGTCGGGGTAGCCCCACAGGTCGTCGACGAGATAGTCCCGCGTGCCCGCCCGGTCGCCCGTGAGCCACACGCGAGCGACCCGGTAGGCGCCGGTTTCGGCCACGGCCACATAGGACTCGTCGGGCGGCAGCGCGACCCCGTTGGCGAACTGGAAACCGTCGGCGAGCTGCTCGATCTTCCCGTCCGGGGTGCGGCGCAACAACCGTCCGCCGCCGGTCTGCTCGATCAGGTCGTCGCGCCACTTCTCGATGCCGAACCGCCGCGACGAGTCGGTGAAGTACACCGTGCCGTCGGCGGCCACGGCGGCGTTGTTGCAGAACACGAAGTCGAGGCCCACCGCCGAAGTCGCCAGGGTGGTGATGTCGCCACCGGCGAGCGGCATCGTCAGCAGCCCGGCTTTGGCGTCGCAGATCAGGAGATCGTCGCCGTAGAACTCCAGCCCCAGCGGGCGGCCGCCGGTGTCGCCGAGGACGTCGATCCGCTTGCCGTCCGGCGAGACGCGCAGGATCCGCCCGTCGTCGACGCCGGTGTAGACGCGCCCCTGGTCGTCGACCACGACGTCTTCGGGACCGTGCCCGTTGACCGGGATGACCGTGACCTCGCCGAACGCCATCGCGTGTCTCCTAGCGGTAGGTGAGCAGTTTCGCGGCTTCCGCCTCGAAGTGCGGATGTTCGTTGAACGACAGCAGGGTCACCCCGCCGCGGCCGGACACCAGTTTGGTGATGCCCGCGTTCACGGTGACCCGGTTCAGTTTCAGCAGCCCCGCCTCGGGCGCGCCCATCAGCGCGCCGCAGACCGTCGCGATCACCCCACCGGAGCTGAAGACGACGGCGTGCTCGCCTTTGCCCAATGACGCCACGACGTCCGCCAGCGCGCCCTTCACCCGCTCCAAGAATTGAGGCCAGGTCTCGGCGCACGGTCCGTCGGCTCCGGCCGCGATCCACGCGCTCAGCGCGCCGTCCAAAGCGGCCTGATACGCCCGCGAATCGGTCTGCTGGACACCGGCCGCGTGGTACTTCGCGATGTCGACGTGGTCGTACTCGTTCCAGCGTTCGTCCTCGACGACGGCAACCCCGGAACCGAGCGTCTTCAACGCCGTCGCGGCCGTGTCCCGTTGGCGGGCAAGGGAACCCGACCGCGCCTGGGTGAACTCGACACCCCGCCGCAGCAGTTCCTCACCGACCACAGTGGACTGCTCGAAGCCGCGCGGCGAGAGCTGGTCGTAGTTCTCCGCGCCGAATGACGCCTGCCCGTGCCGGACCAGGTAGATCGCGCCCATTACGCCTGGCCTTTCGCGATGATCCGGCGGCAACGCCCGTCGAGATAGCCGACGAACTGCCAGAGATCCTTCAGCGCCGGGTTGCTCGTCTGCCCCGCGTGGAAGCGGTAGTAGATCTGCTGGATCACCACCGCGAGCCGGAACAGGCCGTACACCTCGTAGAACGTCCAGTCGCCGATCGCGAGGCCGGAGCGTTCCGCGTACCGCCGCACGAATTCCTCGCGCGTGTACATCCCCGGCACGTGCGTCGGCTGGCGGCGGCTGAGCTTCATGACGTCGTCATCGTCGTCCTGCACCCAGTACGCCAGCGTGCTGCCGAGTTCCATCAGCGGATCGCCGAGGGTGGCCATCTCCCAGTCCAGCACGCCCACGATGCCGAGATCGTCGTCGAGGACCAGGTTGTCGAGCCGGTAGTCGTTGTGGATCAAGCAGATCTTGACCTCGGACGGCTGATTCTCCTTCAGCCACGCCATCACCTCGGCGCAGTCGGGGACGTTGTCCGTGCGCGCCTTGAGAAACCGCTCAGACCAGCCGCGCACCTGGCGTTCGACGTAACCGGCGCCCTTGCCGAGATCGGCCAGCCCGGCGGCCTCGACGTCGACGGCGTGCAGCTCCACCAGCCGGTCGACGACCTTGCCGCACAACTCACGCGCGCTCTCGGCCGACAGGTCGATCCCCGCGGGCAGATCTCCCCGCAGGATCAGGCCTTCGAGGCGTTCCATCACGTAGAAGTCGCCGCCGAGCACGGTTTCGTCGTCGCAGAAGGCGAGAACCTCGGGCACGTAAGGGAAGACCGGCCGCAACGCCTGCTGGACGCGGAACTCGCGGCGCATGTCGTGCGCGGACGCGGCCTTGTGCCCGAGCGGCGGGCGCCGCAGGATCAGCTCGCGGTCCGGATAGGTGAGCAGGTACGTGAGATTCGAGGCTCCACCGGGGAACTGGCGAACCACGGGCGGCGCGTCGCCGAGGCCCGGAACGTGTCCGGACAGCCAGGCGTGCACCACCGCGGGGTCGAACGAGTCCTCACCGCGCACCTCGACGGTCTTGTCCTCGGCCAGGGTCATGCGAACTTCTTCAGCACCGACACCGGGACGAACCGGAACACCTTCGAGAGCAGGGTCCACGGCCACGACGGCACGAACGCCTTCGCCTTCTCGGTTTCGATCGCCTTGACCAGCGCTTGCGCGCCGGTCTCCGCCTTCACGGCGAGCGGGATCTTCGAGATGTCCACGTTCATCTCCGACTCGATGAACCCGGGCAGCAGCTGGGTGACCTTGATCGGCGTCCTCATCAGCTCGATCCGGGTGCCCTCGGCGAGCGCCGAGACGCCCGTCTTCGATGCGGCGTACGCGGTCATGTTGCCGGGGAAGGGGCGAAGCGCGGAGAAGGAGGAAACGACCACGAGGTGGCCTTCCTTCTGCTTACGGAAGATGCCGACGGCGGCCTCGATCTGGGCGGCCGCGGCGAGGAAGTTGGTCTGCAGGGTCTGGCGGTTGGCGTCGAACCGGCCGGAGCCGATCGGCTGTCCCTTGGCGAGGCCCGCGTTCACGATCACGCGGTCGAGGGAGCCGAGCTCCTCACGGAACTCCTCGAAGACGGTGAAGACCTGGTCGTGGTCGTTCACGTCCAGCTTCCGGGTGACCACGGTGATGCCGGGATAAGCCTTCTTGAGTTCCGCGGCGAGGGTTTCGAGCCTGTCGACACGGCGGGCGGCCAGTGCCAGATTGCGGCCTCTGGCGGCGTACTGCCTGGCCATTCCCTCGCCGAGTCCGGAGCTCGCCCCGGTGATCAGGATGTTCTTCCGCAGGACCATGGCTGGAGCTTACCCGTTGGTAACAAGTCCGGCGCCCCTCGGACAGGTGGCTGCCCCCGGCGCCTGGAGTTCGCCGGGGGCAGCCTGTCCGCAAGGACGTTTACTTCACCTGGAGCAGCTTGTTCGCGGTGCCCCCGGTCGGGTTGCTGATCTTGCCGTCGGCGGCCGCGGCGACCAGACCTTCGGCGACCTGGGCCGGGGTGGCGTCAGGGTGGGCCGAGAGGTACAGGGCGGCAGCGCCCGCGACGTGCGGAGCGGCCATCGAGGTACCGCTGATGGTGTTCGTGGCGTCGTCACCGGTTCCCCACGACGAGGTGATGTCGACACCCGGCGCGTAGAGGTCCACGACCGAACCGTAGTTCGAGAAGCTGGCCTGCTTGTCGGTCTTGTCGCTGGCGGCCACCGTGATGGCCTCCTTGACGCGGGCCGGGGAGGTGGTGCCGGCGTCGGAGGACTCGTTGCCCGCCGCGAGCGCGAAGGTCACGCCCTTGCCGATGGCTCCCTTGACCGCCTCGTCCAGGGCGTCGTCCGCGCCACCGCCCAGGCTCATGTTGGCGACCGACGGGCCCTTGGCGTTCGCCGCGACCCAGTCGACACCGGCGACGACACCCTCGGTGGTGCCGCTGCCGTTGGCGTCCAGCACCCGGACGCCGACGATCTTGGCGCCCTTGGCCAGGCCGTGGTCCGTGCCGCCGATGGTGCCGGCGACGTGCGTGCCGTGACCGTGCTCGTCGTTGGGGGTGTCGTCGTTGTCGACGAAGTCCTTGCCGCCGGTCGCGCGGTCACCGAAGTCCTTGTGCGAGCCGCGGACACCGGTGTCGATGACGTAGGCGGTGACGTTGTCGGCCTTCGTCGGGTACGTGTACTTGTTGTCGAGCGGCAGGTCCGCCTGGTCGACGCGGTCGAGCCCCCACGACGGCGGGTTGTCCTGGGTCTCGCTGATCTTGAACGTCTTGTTCTGGACGACGTACGCGACCTGCGGGTCGGCGGCGAGGCGCTTCGCGGCGGCCTCGTCGGCCTTGATCGAGAAGCCGTTCAGCGCCGAGCCGTAGGTGCGGGAAAGCGTGGTGCCGTACTGACCGGTGAGGCCCTGTGCCTTGGAGGCGACGTTCGCGGTGATCTCGCTCGCCGCGGCCACGCCCTGGCCGACCGCGGTGGGCTTGAGGACGACGATGTAGCTGCCGCCGACCGCGTTGGCCGCACCGGCGCCGCGGATCTCGCCCTGCTGGTCGGCGTTGGCCGCACCCGCACCGAACGTGGCGACCGCCGCGGTCACACCGGCGAGGGCGACTCCCGCCACCAAACCGCTACGGGTCTTTCGGGACTTCAGGTTCTTCCGGGACTTGCTCACTGGTTCCCTTCCTGCCGCACCGTGCGGATCACCCGGGAGGATGATCGTTGCTGCAGCCATGCAAACCGGTTCGCCAGGTGCCGGGCAATGATTCACAGTTACCAGTACTAGGCCATAAGGACTAACGGCGCTCGTCCGGAAAGGCGTTTTCGCCTGGCAGAAGGCGCCCCTGGAGTGTTACCCCAGACTGTTAAAGTTATTCGTGTTGTTATCAACTCCAACGGTGTCCAGAAACGGCAGGCGGGGGCGGTCGGGCGACATATGGTGGCGGGGAGCACGGCGGATCGAGTGACCACGGACGATGAAGAGGAGCCGCGGACCGCGTTCGCCACGGCATTGCGGTCGGCTATCGCCACCAGCGGCCTGAGTCTCGACCGGATCCAAGCCCGGCTTCTGGCCCGAGGCGCGTCGGTCAGCGTCACCGCGTTGAGTTACTGGCAGTCCGGCAAACGCCAGCCGGAACGGCAGAGCTCGTTGTCCGCGGTCCGGGTCCTCGAAGAGGTCCTGGCGATTCCCGCCGGTTCGCTGCTCAGCCTGCTGCCGCCGCCGCGGCCGCGCGGGGCGTCGTCACGCCGCAGCCGGGCCACCACCGAACAGCCGTTGACCTTCCCACTCGAAGCGCTTCAGGCGCTCTTGGAGAAGGTCGGCGCCCCTAACGCGCTCGAGCAACACCATCAGCTGAAACTGGTCGGCCTGCACGACCTGTGCGAGATCGCCGCGGACGGCGGGCAACGCGCGGTGACCGCGCGGGCGGTGTTCCAGGCGGGCGCGGACGGGCAGGATCGCTGGCTGCTGGTCTACGCCCAGGGCGATCCGGAAGCCGGGCCGCCGGTGCTGAACACGCTGCGCAACTGCCACGTCGGCCGCGCCGAGGTCGACGACGAGCACGGGCTCACGGTGGCCGAACTGCTCTTCGACCGGCCCATCGACCGCGGCGAGACGCACCTGATCGAGTACTCCCTGACGAACCCCGGCCCGCCGTACCCGGAATGCCGGAACACGCATTACCGCGAGTTCCGGCGTCCGGTCCGGGAGTACCTGCTGGAGATCCGGTTCGACCCGGACACCATCCCGACGAAGTGCTGGCAGTATTCGCGGCAAGGGACATCTCCCTTGGACCGCCGGGACCTGAAGCTCGATCAGAACAACGGCGTCCACGCCGTCGCGCTCGACTTCGGTCCCGGGGTCTTCGGCATCGACTGGGAGTACTAGTGCAGCTTGTTGCGCAGTACCTTTCCGGTCGCGTTGCGCGGTAGCTCGTCGAGGAACTCCACGTCGCGCGGCACCTTGTACCGGGCGAGGTTGGCCTTGACGTACTCACGCACCCCGTCGACGTCCAGGTCCGACTTGTCGGCCCGCACCACGAACGCCTTGAGCCGCTGCCCGAACTCGGGATCCTCGACACCGACCACAGCGGCTTCGAGGACGTCCTCGCGTTCGACCAGGAGGTTCTCCACCTCGATCGGGAAGACGTTCTCGCCACCGGAGACGATCATCTCGTCGTCGCGGCCGTCGATGAACAGCAAGCCGTCCTCGTCGAAATGGCCGACGTCGCCGCTGGAGAGGAGACCGTCGATGATCTCCTTGTGCCGCCCGTCCGTGTAGCCCTGGAAGCTCAGCCCGCTGCCGACGAACACCCGGCCGGTGACATGCGGCTCGGTGATCTTGCCGCCCTTCTCGTCGTACAGCGCGACCTTGCAGCCCACCGGCGCGCGGCCAACCGTGCCGGGCGCCTTGCGCCAGTCCTCCGGCGTCGCGACGGTCGCGACCGCGACCTCCGTCGAGCCGTAGAGGTTGTGCACGACGTCGCCGAACGCGGCCGTCGCGCGGTTCCCGAGATCCGGGGACAGCGCGGAACCGGCGACGAAGATGATCCGCAGGCACGAGGTGTCGTACTTGGCGCGGATCTCTTCGGGCAGATCGACGATCCGCTGCAGCATCGTCGGCACGAGGACCAGCGTCGTACAGCGGTTCTCCGCGACCCCGCGCAGCGTCTCCTCCGGCACGAACTTGCGCCGCATGACGACCTTCGAGCCGAGCGCGAAGGACAGGATGAACTGCGACAACCCGGTGCCGTGGAACAGTGGCGCGCCCATGTAGGTCGCCTCGCCGGTCCGCAGCGGGATGCGGTCGAGGAACTGCGCGGAGGCGAGCGCCGAGGTGTGCGGCCGCGGCGCGCCCTTCGGTGTCCCGGTGGTGCCGCTGGTCAGGAGGATGAAACCACCCGGTTTGGCGGGCGCGGGCCACGGGCGGTCGTCGGTGCTGGCGACCAGTTCGGTGACGACCGGGATGTCGCGTGGGCGCACGGTGTCCGAGTCGACCCACGCGAGGTAGTGGTCGACCTCGCCCTCGACCGCGTCCAGCAGGTCGGTGAACTCCTGGTCGTAGACGAGCGCCGTGACACCTTCGCGCTTCGCGACGTCCGCGAGCTGCGGTTTGGCGAACCCGGTGTTCATCAGCAGCAGCTTCGCGCCGAGTTTGCCGGAGGCGAGCATCGTCAGCACGAGACCGCGGTGGTCCCGGCACAACGCGGCGATCACCGAACCCGGTCCGAGGCCACGCTCCGCCCACGCCCTGGCCAGCGCGTTCGACTGGGTGTCGAGCTGCTTGAAGGTCAGCGGGCCGAGTTCGTCGATGATGCCGGTCGCGGTCGGGTCCCGGCGGGCGGCGATCATGTTCGCGCCGGCGAACGGACCCCACTTCCGCACCATGACCAGCGAACGCAGGCCCTCGTCGACCCGCGGGATCGGGAGCAGGCCCGCTTGGCGCATCACGTCGATGCTCCGCACGGTCTCGGTCACCTTGCCCGCCACCAGGGTGGCGAGGCCGGTGGGGTTTCTCATCCGGGCACCTCCGTTGCTGCTGCGGCGAGACGCCATTCCGCCTTCACGTACCGGCGGTATGGGTTGCTACTCGACAGTAGCCGACCGGTAGCGCAGGCGCACTAGCGTGCTGGTGACAGAAATGTCGGTGGTAACTAGCACAATGGCAACGTGCAAGCGTTCGCAGGTCAAGAGGAAGATGGCGACTTCGCGATCTCGATTTCCGGGGAAGCGCCGCGGGGCCTGAAGCTTGCGGAGTTCGTCGACGAGGTGCGGCGCCTGGAGGCGGAGCACGCGCCACGCTGGGTGTTCCCGTCGGTCGAGCGGACGTACCCGGCGTTGATCAAGGCAGGCGTCCGGGTGCGGCGGTGTCACGACCTGACGTTGACCGAGGGGCTCTTGCTGGCCCACGAGGGCCGCCCGCAGGAGTCGCGGAGCCTGCACGGCGCGCTGGCCAGGGCGAACGGGCAGGAGGCGCCCGCCGACGAGCCGCCCCTCTGGGCCGAGGACGACCAGCCGACGCTGTTCGAGACGCGCGGCCCCCGGCTGCCGTCCGGCGTCACCGTGATCGACGCGGCCCGCCGGGTACTGGCCGAGCAGGAGAAGCGCGTCGCGCTCACCGATCATCCGGAGCGGCTCCGGCTGTTGTTCGCCGCCGAGTCGGCGAGCGCGCTGGCGGCCGCGGAGATGTCGGCCGACGGGCTGCCGTGGCGGGCAGACCTGCATCTCGCACTGCTCGCCGATCAGCTCGGGCCGCGCGTCCCGGCCGGGCAGCGGCCGAAGCGGCTGGTCGAGCTGGCGGCGCGGATCAGCGAGGCGTTCGGCGGGCGCCCGGTCAACCCGGACGCCCCGGCCAGCGTCGTCCGGGCGCTCGGACGCGAGGGCATCGAGGTCACGTCGGCCAGGAAGTACCTGCTGCGCGACATCGACCACCCCGCCGTCCCGCCGCTGCTGGAGTACAAGGAACTCGCGCGGCTGCATTCGGCCAACGGCTGGACCTGGCTCGACGAGTGGGTGCACGACGGCCGGTTCCGCCCGCACTACATCGTCGGCGGGGTCGTCTCCGGACGCTGGGCGAGCCGGGGTGGCGGCGCGCTGCAGATCCCGAAGGTCCTGCGGACCTGCGTCCGGGCCGATCCGGGCTGGAAACTGGTGGTCGCCGACGCCGCGCAACTGGAGCCGCGGGTGCTGACGGCGTTGTCCGGGGATCGTAAGCTGGCCGACGTCGCCGCGGCCACGGATCTGTACGCGAGCCTCGCCGAGGCGATGTTCTCCGGGGTCCGCCGCGTCCCGGTGCCCGCCTGGGACGACCGCGACGACCGCGACCGGGCGAAGATCGCGATGCTTTCGGCGATGTACGGCGGCACGTCCGGCGAGGCGGGACCACTGCTGGCGCTGCTGCGGACCAGGTTCCCGGACGCGGTGTCCTATGTGGAGCGTGCCGCGCAGGCCGGGGAACGCGGCGAGCGCGTCCGCTCCCGGCTCGGCCGCACGTCGCCCGCGCCGTCGGAGGCCTGGCGCGCGCTGACCGGCGGCGTGGCGGACGACGAGGCAGGGGAGCTCAAGGCCCGCCAGGCGTCCCGCAACTGGGGCCGGTTCACCCGCAACTTCGTCGTGCAGGCGAGCGCGGCGGACATGACCGCGGTCCTGCTGGCGACCCTGCGGGGCAAGCTTCCCTCCCCCGCGCATCTGGTGTTCTTCCAGCACGACGAGGTCCTGGTGCACACCCCCGCCGAGTTCGCCGACGAGGTCTCGCAGTCCATTGTGGACAGCATGACGGAGGCGGCACGGATGCTGTTCGGGGAGGCCTGCCCGGTCCGGTTCCCCTTGCACATCGCCGCCGTGGACACCTACGCGGACGCGAAGTAAATCGCAAGTAGAGGACTGGAATGGGCGTTCGCGGGTGATCAGAGACGGATCACCTTGGGTTCAGCCACAATGCCAGCTGAAGGGGACTTTCCCCGCGTCCTATGCAGTGAAAGCGTCCTTCACCGCGTCACATGCGGGGAAAGGCCCCTTCAGCCCCCGGCGTGATCAGGTGGCGGCGTCGTCCAGCGCCTTGATGACCCGCTTCAGCGAGACCGGATGAGCCGTCCCGAGTGTCTGGGCGAAGAAGCTGACCCGCAGTTCCTCGATCATCCACCGGATCTCCCGCAGCGCGGGGGACGACGTTCCGGGCGGCACCGCGTCGAGCGCGGTCTGATACTCGTTGCGGAGCCACGCGATGTCGCCGGTGCGCTGGAGGTCGCGGGTCGGCTCGGTCGGGAGTTTCTCCAGCCGCCGTTCGATCCCGCGCAGGTACCGGACGACGTGCTTGAGCCTGCTCTGCCCGGTCTCGGTGACGAAACCCTTGTGCACCAGCCCGTCCAGCTGCGCCCGGATGTCCGCGAGCGAATCCGCCGGGCCGCGGGTGTCGGCCAGCCGCGTTTCGACGTCGTTCGCCGCGCGCAGGATCTTTTCGACGTTGGTCAGCACGTCCAGCACCCCGGCGTTCAGCCCGGCGCGCACCTTTTCCTGCAGGACGGCGAAACCGGCCTCGTCCCAGCGCGGACCGCCGTTGTCGGCCACGAGTTCGTCGACGGCGCAGTCGACACAGTCTTCGAGCAACGCCGCCACCGAACCGTGCGGGTTCCGGTTCAGCACGAGCTTCGACGAATTGCCCAGGTTGCGGGTGATGAACTTCATCGGCGACGGCAGGTTCAGCCGCAGCATCCGCCGCGTACCCGCCCACATCGACTGTTCCTGCTGCCCCGGCGTGTCCAGCAGCCGCACCGCCACGGTGCCGCCCTCGTCGACCAGCGCCGGATACGCCTTGACGTCGTGCCCGCGCTGCTTGCTCGCGAACACCTTCGGCAGCTCGCCGAACGCGGGCGTCGTCAGGCCTTGGCGCTCGATGCTGTCGGCGGCCTTGGAGATCGTCGCGCGCACCTGGCCGCTCAAATCCCGTTTGAGCGCCTCGATGTCCTTGCCCTCGGACACCTTCTTCCCGCGGACGTCGACCACGCGGAAGGTCATCTTCAAATGCTCGGGTACCGCCGAAAGCTGCCAGGCGTCGTCGGGGATCACCACCCCGCGCAAGGCCTCCAGCTCGTCGGCGGCGGCGTGCAGCAGCGGCCCGTCGGCCGGGCCGACCCGGGACAGCACCAGTTTCGCGTGATCGGGCGCCGGGACGAAGTTGCGCCGGATCGCCTTGGGCAGCGACTTGATCAGCTGCGTCACCAGTTCTTCGCGCAGGCCGGGGACCTGCCAGTCGAAGCCGTCCGGGGTGACCTGGTTCAGCACGGGCAGCGGGATGTGCACGGTGACACCGTCGGCGTCCGCACCCGGCTCGAACTGGTACGTGAGCTTGAAGGTCTGCGTGCCCTGGGTCCAGAAGTCGGGGTAGTCGGCCTCGCGCACGCCACCCGCGGTCTCGTTGATGAGCATCGTCTTCTCGAAGCTCAGCAGATCGGGCTCGGTGTGCCGCGCCTTCTTCCACCAGCTGTCGAAATGCCGCGCGGAGACGACGTCCGCCGGGACGCGCTGCTCGTAGAAGTCGAACAGCGTCTCGTCGTCGACCAGGATGTCTCGGCGGCGGGCCCGGTTCTCCAGATCCTCGACCTCGTCGAGCAGCGCGCGGTTCTCGCGGAAGAAGTGGTGCCTGGTCTCCCAGTCGCCTTCCACCAGCGCGTGCCGGATGAACAGCTCGCGGCTCATCTCCGGGTCGATCCGGCCGTAGTTGACGCGGCGGTCGGCGACCAGCGGGACGCCGTACAGCGTCACCTTCTCCAGCGCCATCACCGCGCCCTGCTTGCGCTCCCAGTGCGGCTCGGAATAGTTCCGCTTCACCACGTGCCCGGCGAGCGGCTCGACCCATTCCGGTTCGATCCGCGCGTTGACCCGGCCCCACAGGCGCGACGTCTCGACCAGTTCGGCCGACATCACGAACCGCGGCTGCTTCTTGAACAGCGCCGAACCCGGGAACACCGAGAACCGCGCCCCGCGCGCGCCGAGGTAGTCGCCCTTGGCCGGATCCTTGAGCCCCACATGCGACAACAGCCCGGCGATCAGCGACGTGTGCACACGTTGCGGATCGGCCGGGCCGGTGGTCTCGAGGGTGATGCCGAGCGGTTTGGCCAGCTGACGAAGCTGACTGAAGATGTCCTGCCATTCGCGGATGCGCAGGTAGTTCAGGTACTCGTTGCGGCACAACCGGCGGAACTGGTTGGTGGACAACGCCTTCTGCTGCTCGCTGACGTACTCCCACAGGTTCAGGTACGCCAGGAAGTCGGACGTCTTGTCGGCGAACCGCGCGTGCTGCTCGTCCGCCGCCTGCTGCTTCTCCGCCGGCCGCTCCCGGGGGTCCTGAATGGACAGTGCGGCGGCGATGATCATCACTTCGCGGACACAGCCGTTGCGCGAGGCCTCCAGGACCATCCGCGCCATCCGCGGGTCGACCGGGAGCAGAGCGAGCTTGCGGCCGGTCTCGGTGAGCTTCTTGCCGTCGCTCATGTCGAAGGCGCCGAGTTCCTGCAGCAACTGGACGCCGTCGGTGACCTGGCGGCGATCCGGCGGCTCCACGAAGGGGAACGCCGCGATGTCGCCGAGACCGAGCGAGGTCATCTGCAGGATGACCGACGCGAGGTTGGTCCGCAGGATCTCCGGATCGGTGAACTCGGGCCGCGCGTCGAAATCGTCTTCGGAGTACAGGCGGATGCAGATACCGTCGGAGGTACGCCCGCACCGGCCCTTGCGCTGGTTCGCCGACGCCTGCGAGACGGGCTCGATCGGCAGGCGCTGCACCTTGGTGCGATGGCTGTAGCGCGAGATCCGGGCGGTGCCCGGGTCGACGACGTACTTGATGCCCGGCACGGTCAGCGACGTCTCGGCGACGTTGGTGGCGAGCACGACGCGGCGCCCGGTGTGGCGCTGGAACACCCGATGCTGGTCCGACGACGAGAGCCGGGCGTACAGCGGGAGGATCTCGGTGTTCCTGAGGTCCTGCTTGGACAGTGCGTCCGCCGCGTCCCGGATCTCCCGCTCCCCGGAGAGGAACACCAGGATGTCTCCGGGGCCTTCGTGCTGGAGTTCGTCGACGGCGTCGCAGATGGCCTGCGTCTGGTCGCGGTCCTGATCGGCGTCCGGGTCGTCGGGGTCGATGATCGGCCGGTAGCGGACCTCGACCGGATACGTCCGGCCGGAGACCTCGACGATCGGCGCGTCGCCGAAGTGCTGGGAGAACCGTTCCGGGTCGATCGTCGCCGAGGTGATGATCACCTTGAGGTCGGGGCGGCGCGGCAGAAGCTGTTTGACGTAGCCGAGGATGAAGTCGATGTTGAGGCTGCGCTCGTGCGCCTCGTCGATGATCAGCGTGTCGTACTGCCGCAGCATCCGATCGGTCTGGATCTCGGCGAGCAGGATGCCGTCGGTCATCAGCTTGACCAGCGTGTCCTGGCCGGACTGGTCGGTGAACCGGACCTTGTAGCCGACGGCCTCGCCGAGTTCGGTGTTCAGTTCCGAGGCGATGCGGTCGGCGACCGTGCGCGCGGCCAGCCGTCTCGGCTGCGTGTGCCCGATCTGGCCCCGGATCCCGCGGCCGAGTTCGAGACAGATCTTCGGCAGCTGGGTCGTCTTCCCGGACCCGGTCTCGCCGGCGACGATCACCACCTGGTGGTCGCGGATGGCGGCGGCGATCTCGTCCTTGCGCTGGCTGACGGGCAGCTCTTCGGGGAACGAGATCTTCGGGACGCCGTCGCGGCGGCGGGTGACCCGCAGTTCCGCGGCCTCGATGTCGGCCTCGATCCGGACGGCGAGGTCCTCGGCGTTCCGCGCTTTCCGGGCACCGTCGAGCCGGCGCCGGAGGCGGTGCTCGTCGCGCGACATGAGTTCGGGCAGGCGAGCGCGCAGGGCGCCGAGCGGGGAAGTTGTGGAAGCCATGACCGGCACCAGGATAGCCGTGCGTGACGATCAGGGCTTCCGAATATGCCGGAGGCGACATCCAGCTGGTCAGGACCGGGTGAGCGACCCCGGCGTGAGGTCGGCGAGGGTGCGGTGACCGGACAGGCCCATGGTCAGGTCGAGGTCGGCGAGCAGGCTCCGCAGCACGTGCCGGACGCCGTCCTCCCCCGCGTGCGCGAGCCCGTACACCCACGGCCGTCCGACCAGGACGGCCTTCGCCCCGAGCGCGAGCGCCTTGGCGATGTCGGCGCCGGTGCGGATGCCGGAGTCGAACAGCACTTCGAGCCGGTCGCCGACCGCGGCCACGATCTCCGGGAGCACGTCGAGCGAGCCGACGGCGCCGTCGACCTGGCGTCCGCCGTGGTTGGACACGACGATCCCGTCCATCCCCGCTTCGACGGCGCGACGCGCGTCGTCGGGGTGCTGGATGCCCTTGAGCACGATCGGGCCGCCCCAGTGCTCGCGCAGGAACGGCAGCCGGTCCCACGTGCTGTCAGTGCCGGTGATCATCGAGATCCACCGCAGGATCGCGGTGGGCGAGTCCTCTTCGGGCGTCTTCTCCAGGAGGCCGCGGAACACCGGGTCGCTCAGCGGGACACCGAGGCCCTCGCCCTTGATGAACGGCAGGTACGCGTGGTCGAGGTCGTTCGGGCGCCACGCGAGGGTCCAGGTGTCGAGCGTGACCACGAGCGTGGTGAACCCCGCGGCCTTCGCCCGCGCCAGGATGCTCGCGCAGACGTCGTTGTCGGTCGGCCAGTACAGCTGGAACCAGCGCGGCCCGTCACCACTGGCCTCGGCGACGTCCTCGATGCTCGTCGAGGACGCCGTCGACATGATGTAGGGCAGGCCGACCGACGCCGCCGCCCGCGCGGCCGCCGGCTCGGCGCCCTCGTGCACGATCGACTGGACGCCGACCGGCGCCAGCAGCACCGGCGCCGGCAGGCTGGTCCCCAGGACCGTCGTCGACAGGTCGCGGTCGGTCGAACCGGTCATCATCCGGGGCACCAGGCGCCAGCGGTCGAACGCCTCGCGGTTGGCGCGCGCGGTGGCGCCCGAACCGGCCGAGCCCGCGACGTACCAGAACGGCCCGGGCTCCAGGATCTCCCGCGCCGAGTCCTCCAGCTTCGTGGCGTCGGTGGAGCACGGCGGGAAGATCCCGCCGAGCCCCTGCAGGTAGATCTCGTTCTGGTAGCCGCCGAACCGTTCGGTCACCCAGGCCTCCTCGTCACGTCGCCCGTGCCACCTCTTCGCGGCCTCGGCGGGTCGAACCCCTCCGGACGATACTCGCCGGTAGCAACCAGGTGAGTTTCTCGGAGCGGATGACCGCGACTGGACCGATCACGGCCAGCAGGAGGACATAGCCCGCGACGAACGGCGCGACCCGCGAATCCAGCCCGGCGGCGGTCGCCATCGCGGCGAGCACCAGCGAGAACTCACCGCGGGTGAGCACGGTCAGCCCGATGTTCACCCCGGCCTGGCGGTCGAACCCGTGCAGCCGCGCGGCCAGCGCGCCCGCGCCGAGGTTCAGCACGATCGTCAGGGCCACGGCGATCAGCACCGGCACGACCACCGAACCGACCGCGTTCGGGTCGATGCTGAGCCCGAAGATGAAGAAGAACAGCGCGCCGAACGCGTCCCGCAGCGGAAGCACCAGTTTGTGGATCCGCGGCGCGACCTTGGAGCCGCCGAGCATCATGCCGACCATGAACGCGCCGATGGCGTCGGACACCCCGACCTCTTCGGCCACGGCGGCGCCCATGACGGCGACACCGACGAAGCAGACGGTCAGGAGCTCGTCGTCGGCCGAACCGAACAGCTTCGACACCACGCGGCCGCCCCAGCGGGCGAGCGCGGCCATCACGATCAGGAACGCGAAGGCCTTGCCGAAGTCGGCCGCGGCCGAGCCGAACGTCCCGGCACCGGACAGCACCGGCTGCAGCAACGCCAGGTACAGCGCGAGGAACAGGTCCTCGATCACGATGATGCCCATGATCAGCCGGGATTCGGGGTTGTTCATCCGGCGCGCTTCGAGCAGGAGTTTGGTGACGATCGCGGACGACGAGATACCGATGGCACCGGCGATGACCAGCGCTTCCCTGGTCCCCCAGCCGAGCAGGAAGCCGAAGGCGAGCCCGCCGCCGATGTTGAGGATCAGGTAGATCAGCCCGGACCAGACGAGTTTGCGCCCGCCTTTGGCGAGGTCGTCGAGGGAGAACTCGAGGCCGAGGTAGAACAGGAGGAAGACGAGACCGAGACCGGCGAGCACACCGAGCTCGCTCGGATCGTCCACAAGGGACAGTCCGGGAGTGTTGGGGCCGAAGACGAATCCGGCCAGCATGAACAGGGGGATGGTGGGCAGCCCGATGCGGGCGCCGGCTCTGGCGATGACACCGGCGGCGAGGAACGCCCCGCCGACGGCCAGCAAGGCATGACCGGAACTCATGGAGACCTCCGATGGTGGCTGATGCGGCTATGGGGACCGGATCAGCGCGGAGGTGCGCGCGCGGGCGCCTGGGGCACCGCACGGCTGATGACGACGGATTCGCCCTGCTCAGGGGCGGGTCCGGCATCGAGGAGCTCGACGGTCGCCGTCTCGGCGGGCACGTCGGCGAGAGGAACGGCTTGGCCGCCGTGGAAGGCGGGCAGAGGATGGGTCGCGAAGACGGCGACGGGGTCTTCCTTCGCCACGCGGCCGTGCCCGTGGGGAACGGTGGGCGTGACGAAGGCGAAGACGAGCAAGATCAGCAGAAAGAAGACGGAACGGTGCCGTGGGGCGGGGGCACTGTTCTTCATCATCTGACCGCCACTTTACCAGTCCTTTATAGACAAATCGACGAGAGATCTGTCACGGGTCCCGCCACATGGGCAGCATCGGTGGCCCTCCCTCGACCGAGAAAGCCCGGCCGTGATCACGGAAACCCAATCGCCGGTACAGGTTCGCGCTCTCCTGGCTGCTGGCCTCCAGGTACGCGGGCACGGCGCCGTTGCGGTCGAATCCGTGCCGAAGGAGCCGTGCGCCGATCCCCTGGCGCTGAGCCCTCTTGCGGACGCCGATGAACTGCGCGTGGTGGTACTCGCCGCCGGGAGCGTGCTTCTCCATCAACTCGGACAACGCGGCGAGCCTGCCCAGTTCTTCCCCGGTGAGCCCGGCGAACGCGTCACCGTCCATGTCCTCCTCGCCGCCGGGCGTCCAGAGGACGGCGGCGGACAGGTCGCCGGTGACGTCGACGTGGCCGCCCGCGGCCAGCGTCCCGCGCATGATCGCGCGATGGAAGATCGGCAACGCCACCGCGCGGCGCTCGTCGCCGGGAAAGACCCACACGCTGACCGGGTCTTCGTGGAAGGCCTCGGACAGCACGTCGACCACGGTGTCCATTTCGGACGGTTCGGCGGCGCGCACGATCATCGTCCGGACCTCAGCCGGGTGGGTTCTTCCTCGTCTTCGAGCGGGCCGCCGATCGCGGCGTACGTCTCGGGATCCCTGGTCCGCAGCACTTCCGCACGCAGGAAACCCACCAACGCCGCGAGGACGATCAGGCCGGGCAGGCCCCAGCGCAACAGGAAAGTCCCCGCCGGCCCGAGCAGCAGATCGAAGTTGATCAGGATCAGCCCGAGGACGGACGACAACGCGAGGATCGCCAGCCCCGGCGCGATCCAGCGGCGCCAGGCGTTTTCGGCGTCGCGGCGCCGTTTGAAAAAGCCGATCACCGAAAGCGAGACGGCGATCATGATCACCACGACACCGGTCGACGCCGTCGCGCCGAGCCACGTGAACAGTTCCGTCACCGGGTCGCGCTGCGCGATCGCGAACAACGACACCACCACCAGCCCGAGCGCGGTCTGCGCGAGCGAACCGGCCACCGGGGCGCCGGTGCGCTTGCTGGTCTTGGCCAGCGAACGCGGCAGCAGCCCCTCCCGGCCCAGCGCGAAGAAATACCGCGCGACGGCGTTGTGGAAGCTCAGCAGCGCCGCGCATTGACCGGTCACGAAAAGCGTGTACGCGATGTCGGAGAACGTGCCTCCGAGATGCTGGCCGGCCAGATTGAACAGCAAATCCGGGCCCTGCGCGGCCGCGGTGGTGACGATGACGTCGGGTCCGGCGCCCACGGCCAGCGCGAGCGACGAGACGACGTAGAGCACCGCCGTGAGACCGATCGCGGCGAACGTCGCCCGGCCGACCGTGCGGCTGGGTTCGCGAGTCTCCTCGCCGTAGGTCGCCGCGCCCTCGAAGCCGATGAACGCGGCGGCGGAGAACGCGAACACCGCGCCCACACCGGTGGTGAACAGGCTCGACGGCTCCAGCGGCACCCAGGAAACGCTTCCTCCCGCGGGATTCGCGAACAGCGCGATGTCGACGATCGCGACGACGGCGACCTCGAGGCACAACGCCACCCCGAGCACCTTGGCGTTGAGATCGACCCGCAGGACCCCGAGCGCGCCGACGATCACCACCATCACCAGCGCGCACAGCCACCACGGCGGCGGGGACCCCGTGAGCGTGCCGAGCCAGGTCGACACCGACCAGCCGAACAGGCCGTAGATGCTGATCTGGATGGCGTTGTAGCTGATCAGCGTGACGAACGCGATCCCGGCGCCGGTGGATTTGCCGACACCGTTGGCGACATAGGGATAGAAGGCGCCCGCGTTGGTGATGTAGCGGCTCATCGCCGCGTACCCCACCGCGAACAGCCCCAGGATCGGAGCGAGCAGGAGGAACGACAGCGGGACACCGACACTGCCGGTGACCGCGTAGTTCGTCGGGACCCCGCCCGCGATGGCGAACAGCGGACCCGCCGCCGCCACCACGAAGAAGACGATCTGGGCGGCTCCGAGCCGCCGATGGCCGAGACCGCGCCGCGGTCTGTGCGTACCCATGAACCCGTCCCCCGGACGTCGGTTTGGCGGCGAACGCGTTCGATCCGCGTTCTTGATCTTGTCAAAGCCATCCCACCCTAGGGCCGGGCAACCCGGCTAGGTACGTCCGTTCAGGCTAAAAACGGACCTCGGGTCGCAGTGGTCCACCGGCTACCGCTACTTTGGCCGTCCCGCACTACAACGCCGGAGGGCGTGCCATTCATGCGTCGGCTGACGTTGGTCGATTCCCTGTTCTTCCTCGCCCACGACGAGTTCACCGGAAAACCCGCGCTGCGCCGCACGGGACTCGGCATCGGAATGGCCGGTTCCGCGCTCTGTGATCTCCTCCTCGCCGAGCGGATCACCGTGGAACGCAAGCGAATCCGGCCACTGACGCGGCGAGGCCTCGCCCATCCCGCACTCGATCGGGTGTTCTCGGAAATCCTCGGCGAGCGCGAGTGGCACACCGTCCGGGAATGGGTCGACCACCTCCGCCAGGATCTCGGGGAAACGGTCGCGAACAATCTGCTCACCGCGGGAGTGATCAACCGCGAGACCGACCGTGTGCTCATGCGAAAAAATCACCGGTACCCGCCGCGGGATCTGCTGATGTCGACGGCCGCGCGCAGCAAGGCGAGGGCCGCGGTACTCGGTACCGACCGGCCGGATCCGCATTCGGTCTGCCTGGCCCTGCTGGCCTGGACCATCGGTCTCGACGATCTCTGCGAACCGGAACTCGACCGCGCCGGCCTGCGGGCCTGGGCCGAGGCCACGCACCGGGAGCTCCCGAGGGCGCTCGCCGAGCTGATCTCGGGAGTGGACGCGGTGGGGGCCGCGGTCGTCTACACCGGCGACAGGCGGTGACCGGCGGTAGGGTGACGCCATGCCCACCGGCCGTGATCACGACGTCGTGCTGTTCGGCGCCACCGGGTTCACCGGTGGACTGACAGCGGAGTACCTCGCGCGCGCCGCGCCACCCGGCCTGCGCCTCGCCTTGGCCGGACGCGATCCCGGCAAGCTGGAAGCGTTGCGGGAAAAGCTTTTCTCGGTCAACCCGGACTTCGGCGCTCTGCCACTGCTGCGGGCCGACGTCTCCGATGTGGACTCGCTGCGGAAGGTCGCGGAATCCACGAAGGTCGTCGCCACCACGGTCGGCCCGTATGTCCACTACGGGGAGCCGTTGGTCGCCGCGTGTGCCGACGCCGGGACCGACTACGCGGATCTGTGCGGCGAGCCCGAGTTCGTCGACAGGATGTACGTCGCCCATCACGCCCGCGCGGCCGAGACGGGCGCGCGGCTGGTGCACGCGTGCGGTTTCGATTCGATCCCGCACGACCTCGGCGTCCTCTTCACGGTTTCCCGGCTGCCCCAAGGGAAACCGATCCGGATCGACGGCTACGTGCGCGCGGGCGCGCTCCCGTCGGGCGGCACGTTCCTTTCCGCGCTGACCGCGTTTTCCCGGCTGCCTTCGAGTTTCCGCGCCGCCCGGGATCGCGCCGCGGCCGAACCACGGCCGGTGGACCGCCGGGCGCGTGCCCCGCTCGGCACCCCGCATCGCAGCCCCGACGGTTTCTGGGCGGTACCACTGCCGACCATCGACCCGATGATCGTCGAACGTTCCGCCGCCGCGCTCCCCGCGTACGGCCCCGACTTCACGTACCGGCATTACGCGGCGGTCAAACGGCTTCCGATGGTGGCCGCCGGTGCCGCCGGGATGGGTCTCGTCTTCGGCGCCGCCCAGATCCCGCCCGCGCGGCGGGCGCTGTCGAAGCTGCTGAAGCCCGGCGGCGGCCCGGACGAGGCCAGGCGGGCCCGGTCCTGGTTCTCCGTGCGGTTCCACGCCGAGAGCGGCGGTGAGCGCGTCGTGACCGAGGTGTCCGGCGGCGATCCGGGTTACGGCGAGACCGCGAAGATGCTCGGCGAATCCGCCCTTTGCCTGGCGCTGGACGACCTGCCCGTGACGGCCGGGCAGGTGACCACGGCGAGCGCGATGGGGCAGGCGCTGATCGACAGGCTGAGCGATGCCGGCCTGCGCTTCGCGACCCTGCCCCACCGCGCTGCCTGACTAGCCGCCTGCGGGCTCCGCCCTATCCGCGCCGCCGGGACACCCGGGCCGCCATCCTTTATCGAGGAGAAGGGCAAACGTGTCGTGTTCGCGGTCGGGTCGCGCCGAGCCTCCAGCGTCGCGGATCTGGCCGTCCGACGAGAGCCGGCCCCACCCTGACTGTCTACAAAGGACACTTTTTGCGAGTAAATGTCTGATTGATGCCTATTTGCACGCTTTGCGAGCGGGGTCGTGAGTGGCAATGCGCGTTCTAACCCTCTTTGCCACTCACGACCCCCTCGAAAACCGCACGTACAGCCATCAACCGGACATTCAGCCGTCAGAGAGTGCCCCCGTGACACTTGAGGAAGCCTTGAAGCCAGCGAAGGAGTCCTTCATCGCAGAGGCTCGGTCACGCCACCTTTGACTTACCCCTCAATAGAACCGTCCTGGCCACTCACGAGGCCAGCAGGTCCTCGGCGGTCCGCGTGTTGATCACCCGGTCCGGCTCGATCCCCAGCTCGGTGGCCCGAACGCAGCCGTAAACCAGCCAGTCCAGCTGGCCCGGCGCGTGAGCGTCGCTGTCGATCGCGAACTCGCAGCCCAGGTCCACGGCCAGGTTCAGCAGCCGCGTCGGCGGATCCCGGCGCTCGGGACGCGAGTTGATCTCGACGGCGACCCCGTTGTCCCGGCACGCGGTGAACACCGCCTCCGCGTCGAACTCCGACTCGGGCCGCTTCCCGCGCGCCCCCATCACCAGCCGCCCGGTGCAGTGCCCCAGCACCCGCACCCGCGGGTGCTGCACGGCCGCGAGCATCCGCGGCGTCATCTCCTTCGCGGGCATCCGCAGTTTCGAATGCACGCTCGCGACGACGAAGTCCAATTGCTCCAACAGGTCTTCCTCTTGGTCCAACGTGCCGTCGAGGTGGATGTCGACCTCGATGCCGTGCAGGATCCGGAACGGCGCCATCGTCTCGTTCAGTTCCGCGACGACGTCCATCTGCCGCCGCAGCCGTTCGGGCGAGAGGCCGTTGGCGACGGTCAGCCGCGGCGAGTGATCCGTCAGCACCATCCATTCGTGCCCGAGCGTGCGGGCGGCCTCGGCCATTTCCTCGATCGGGCTCCCGCCGTCGGACCAGTCCGAATGGGTGTGGCAGTCGCCGCGCAACGCCGCCCGCATCGGACCGCCGTCGGGCAGCTCCGGCTCGCCGAGCTTCTCGAAGTACGCGGGACGACGCCCGGCGAGGACGTCTTCGACGACGGCCGCGGTCGCCTTGCCGATATTCGGCAACGCGGTCAGCGTCCCGGCCTCGGCACGTTTGCGCAGGTCGTCCGGCTTGACCTTGGCGATCACCGAGGCCGCCTGCCGGAAGGCGCGCACCCGGTAGGTCGGCTCGCCCGCGCGCTCCAGCCGGAACGCGATCTCCCTCAACGCCTGCGCCGGTTCCATGGCTACCTGTCTACCCCGTCAGCGGCGAAGAGGCAGCTCATGCAGAGCGACGTCGCACAGTTCGCCGTCGCGGATCTCGGCGGTCTGATACGTGCAGAACGGCTGACGGCGCCGATCGGTCGGCGAGCCGGGGTTCAGCAGCCGCAGCCCCTTCGGCGTGACCGTGTCCCAAGGGATGTGGCTGTGCCCGAAAACGAGGACGTCGGTATCCGGGAACAGTTCGTCACAGCGACGCTCGCGCCCCTGTTTGCCGCCGGTTTCGTGGATGACCGCCAGGCGGACGCCGTCGAGTTCGGCGCGCGCGACCTCGGGAAGCCGCGCCCGCAGCTCCACGCCGTCGTTGTTGCCGTAGACCCCGATGAGCCGCTTGCTCCGGGCCTCGAGTTCGTCCAGCAGAGCGACCTCGACCCAGTCGCCGGCGTGGACGACGACGTCCGCCGCGTCGACCTCGCGCCAGACCTGATCCGGCAGCACCTTCGCCCGCGGCGGAAGGTGCGTGTCGGCGATGAGCAGCAGGCGCAACATTCGTCTCCGATCGGTGACGAGGAACTGTCCGAATTGGAGCGTCCACACTGGACCCCGCGCTCGGCGTCACCGGGGAACGAGGTTACGGCGTGTTGTGCGCCGAACACATCACGCGAGCGGACCAGGGCCGTGACTTCGACTTTCTCGCCAGAGTGAGCGAAAACCCGGAACCTGACACCCAGTGACCACCCGACGGAGTGACCGCTCACCCAACCGGGCGAGTTGCAAGCCCACAAAACGCGCCCCGTATCTTGAACGTACGTCCGGAACGCGTGGAAGGCCCGGATGTTCGATCACGACGTCCGGCGTGCTCGCCGGACCGTGGAGGGTGGAGAGTTGCCGCAGGAACCGCGCTGGCCCGAGTCCCATGCCGAGCAGACGGACATTCTCCCGGTCGTCACGCCCGGGTTCGCGGAGTCTGCCACGCCGCAGGAGCCCGCGCCACCGAAACGCCGTCGCAGCTATCGCAAGGCCGCCCTCATCGGCGGCGGCGTGCTCGGCCTGCTGGTCGTCGCGTACGCCCTCGACGTGCTGGTCTCCCAGGGCAGCGTCCCCCGCGGCGTCACCGTCGCCGGGGTCGACGTCGGCGGGATGGACCGCGCGGCCGCCGAGAAGGAGCTCAGGGGCGGCATCGAGCCGCGGCTGACCCGGCCGGTGAAGGTCGTCGCGGGCGACACCGAGGAGTCGCTGGCGCCGACGGCGGCGGGCCTCCGCCTCGACTGGCCCGCCACCCTCGACCAGGCGGGCGATCAGCCGCTGAACCCGTTCACGCGGGTCGCGTCGTTCTTCACCACCACCGAGGTCGGCGTCGTCACGCAGACCGAGGACGCCAAGCTCACTCCCGCGCTGGAGAACCTGCGCGACAAGATCGACCGCGACCCCGTCGAGGGCACCGTCCGCTTCGAGGAGGCCAGGCCGGTCGCCGTCGAACCGAAGACCGGGCAGAAGCTCGACGTCGAGGCCGCCAAGCAGACGATCCTGGACCGCTGGGCCAGCGGCGAGCCGCTCACCCTCGCGGTCACCCAGACCCCGGTCAAGGTCTCGCCGGAAGCCGTCCACGCCGCTCTCGAGCAGGTCGCGAAGCCCGCCGTGGCGGCGCCGATCGTGATCAAGGGCGAGGGCAAGGACGCGATCGTCAAGCCGGACGCCATCGCGGGCGCGCTCACCTTCGAGCCCGTCGACGGCGGCGTGCTGAACCCGAAGGTCGACAACAACAAGATCATCGAGGCCGCGGGTCCGCAGCTGAAGTCCACCGAGAAGGAGGGCAAGGACGCGCAGATCGTCTTCGAAGGCGGCAAGCCGACCGTCCAGCCCTCCGAGGACGCCAACGTCGTCGACTGGGAGCCGAGCCTGAAGCCGGTGCTCGACGTGCTCAAGCGCACCGGTGCCCGCGACCTGCCGGTGACCTACAAGAAGACCCCCGCCAAGGTGACCACCGAGCAGGCGAACCAGCTCGGCATCAAGGAGGTCGTCAGCGAGTTCAAGACCGGCGGGTTCGCCGCGGACTCGGGGACGAACATCCGGGTCGTGGCGCAGAAGGTCAACGGCGCCATCGTGAAGCCGAACGAGATGTTCAGCCTCAACGGGTTCACCGGGCCGCGCGGTGCGGCGCAGGGCTACGTCGAGGCCGGGGTCATCAAGGACGGCGCGCCCGGCCGCGAGGTAGGCGGCGGGATCTCACAGTTCGCGACCACGCTGTACAACGCCTCGTACTTCGCCGGCATGAAGGACACCGAGCACAAGGAACACAGCTACTACATCAGCCGCTACCCCGCCGCGCGCGAGGCGACGGTGTTCCAGAACCACGGCGGCGGCAGCGTGATCGACCTGAAGTTCACCAACGACGGTGACACCGGCGTCGCGATCCAGACCATCTGGTCGCCCTCGGACATCACGATCCGGCTGTGGGGCACCAAGAAGTACACCGTGGAGTCGATCCCGGGCGGCCGTACCAACCCGTCCGAGCCGCCGACGAAGCCCGGTCCCGCCGAGAACTGCAAGCCCAGCAACGGCGCGCCCGGCTTCACCACCTCGGACACCCGGGTCATCAAGGACGCCGCGAGCGGCCGCGAAGTCCGGCGCCACACCCGGAACGTGCACTACAACCCGCAGCCGAAAATCACCTGCGGTACGGAGTAATTTTCACCCGGACGCGTTCACCGAGCGCGTCCGGGGAGGTACGCTCAGTGGCCGACCCGACTGAACGGGGGTGGCCACCTCGTGACCTCGAAGGCGACCTTCCGGCAGATCCTCGCGGTCGGTGAACTGCGGGCCATCTGGTTCGCGGAACTCCAGTCCATCCTCGGCGACCAGGTGGCCAGGGTCGCCCTGTCGGTGCTGGTGTTCCAGCGGACCCAGTCGGCGACCTGGCCCGCGCTGACCTACGCGCTCACCTACCTTCCCGACCTGATCGGCGGACCGCTGCTCGGCGGCCTCGCGGACCGGTTCCCGCGCCGCGCGGTGATGGTCTACTCCGACGTCGTCCGGGCGCTCCTGGTCGCGGTCCTCGCCATTCCCGGCATCCCGCTGCCCGTGCTCGCCGCCGTCCTGGTGGTGGTGCAGCTGGCGAACGCGCCGTTCACCGCGGCACAGGCCGCCGTCCTGCCGTCGGTGCTGAGCGGGGACTCCTACGTGCTCGGCCAGTCGTTGCTGAAGATCACCAACCAGGTCGGCCAGCTCGCCGGATTCGCACTGGGCGGCGCGGTGATCGCGGCGGTCGGGACCGGCCGGGGACTCGCGCTCGACGCGGTGACGTTCGCTGTCTCCGCGATCGTCCTGCGGCTCGGTGTCCGCGCCCGGCCCGCGACGGGAGCCGCCGGACCGGCGACGTCGACCCTGAGGCGGCTTTCGGCGGGCGCCCGCACGATCTGGCACGACCGGCGGTTGCGCGCGCTGGTCGGGCTGGCGTGGCTCGCGGGGTTCGTGATCGTGCCGGAAGGGCTCGCCGTGCCCTACGCCGCGGAGATCGGCGGCGGGGCGGTGACGGCGGGCCTGCTGCTCGCCGCGCATCCGCTGGGGATCGTGCTCGGGGTGTTCGTGCTGGGCCGCCTCGTGCGTCCCGAAGTCCGGCTGCGGATGGTCGGGATACTGGCGCTGGGCGCGATCGTGCCACTCGCGGCGTTCTGGTTCCGGCCGTCGCTCCCCTACGCCGCCGGACTGCTCGTGCTGTCCGGGATGTGCGCGGCCTACCAGGTCACCGCGAGCACCACGTTCATGCGGCTGGTCCCCGACACCGAACGAGGCCAGGCGTTCGGCCTCGCCGGGTCGGGACTCATCGCCGTGCAGGGAATCGGGCTGATCGCCGGCGGCCTGCTCGTCGGCGTACTCGGTTCACCCGCGACGACGGTCTCGGTCATCGCACTCGCCGGTCTCGTAGTGGCTGTTCCGGCCACCCGGGCTTGGCGCCACGTGGCCCCGCTTCACCCCCTTTGACCGGAACCGGATATTCACCAGTTCTGCCCGCGCATGGAGCTCACCCCCTCCGAGTCCCGATCCCGGTCACGCGTGGTGCACCCACGCCTACCCATACAGCGTAGTGACACCTAGTATCCAACCGATTACGTTCGTCACCGTGGCGCTAACGAATTGGGCGCTGTGGCGGCTGCCCAATCGAGGTTTGATCGGCTTCGTCCTCCTGGTGGACGTCGCGGCGATCGCCGGATCCGCCTGGACTTTTCTCCTCGTCCCGTTCACCCCGGGTGACGCCCTCCCCTTCGCGATCCTGATCGCCAGCGTCGTGCTGTACACGGAATTGTCGCGGCCGGTGGAGCGAGTAAGGGAACGGTTCGCGGGCACGCCGCACATCTCGCTCGACAGTGTCTGGACCTTCGCCGCCGTGCTCCTGGTGCACCCCGGGCTCGCCGCGCTGGTCATCGCGGTGTCGTTCTTCTACCGCTGGTTCCGAGGCCAGCCGAATCCGCTGTTCCGGCGGACGTTCTCCACGTCGGCGACCGTGCTCTCGGGCTTCGCGGCCAACGCCTTCCTCACCCGGTACGCGGTCCCGTTCGACGTCCTCCCCCGCGACCTCCGCTCGTTCGGGCTGGTGGTCGCGGCGGGCGGGGTGTTCCTGCTGGTCAACACCGTGCTGATGACGATCGCGGTGTACTACGGCACTCCGCACGAAAGGCTGAGCAAGGCACTGGCGAAGCCGTTCGAGTACGCGCTCGAGACGGCGACGATCGCGCTCGGCATCATCGTCGCGTGGGCGCTGCGGGACTGGCCGGTGGTGCTGCTGCTGGTCGTCGGGATCACGCTGGTGCTGCACCGCGGCGTGCTGCTGCGGCAGCTGAAACGGCAGGCGCGCAGCGACGCCAAGACCGGGCTGCTCAACGCCAAGGCGTGGCGCGAGGCCGCGTCCGACGAACTCGACCGCGCGCGGCGCGCGGGACGGCACACCAGCCTGCTGATGCTCGACGTCGACCGGTTCAAACTGATCAACGACCGGCACGGGCACCTGGTCGGCGACCGGTATCTCGCCGCCATCGCGGAAACGCTGCGCACCGAGGTGCGCGGCACGGATCTGGTCGGGCGGTTCGGCGGCGAGGAGTTCGTCGTCCTGCTGCCCGGTACGCCCGCCGTGCACGCCCACGCGATCGCGGAGCGGATCCGGTCGAGCATCGCGGGCCGGGCGGATGACCTGCCGGAGCACGTGACCGTGTCGATCGGGCTGGCCGACCGGCCGGGCGTGACCGACCTCGACGCGGTGATCGCCGTCGCGGACCGGGCGCTTTACGAGGCCAAGAACACCGGGCGGAACCGGACGTCGGGCTACCAAGTCACCGGCTGACACTGGGTCGCGCGCGCTATGAAAGGCCCGTTACTTGCAAATTTTGCAAGTAACGGGCCTTTCATAGCGCGCTTTGGGGGTTACGGAAGGCCGGCGAGGGACTTCTCGAGGACGGAGTCGGGCAGCGCGTTGTCGACGATGTCGCCCGCCAGGTACGCGCCGTACGCCGGGAGGTCGAGGTGCGCGTGGCCGCACAGCGCGGTCAGGATCACCTTCTCCTCACCGGTTTCCTTGCATCGCAACGCTTCCTGGATGCAGGCGGCGAGCGCGTGCGTCGGCTCGGGTGCCGGGATGATGCCCTCGGTGCGGGCGAACTGGACACCCGTGGCGAAGCAGTCCTCCTGCCCGATGGCGATCGCGTCGATGAGCCCGAGTTCGTAGATGTGCGAGATCAGCGGTGACATCCCGTGGTAGCGCAGGCCACCTGCGTGGATGGGGTCGGGAATGAAATCGTGACCGAGGGTGTGCATCTTCAGCAACGGCGTCAGCCCCGCGGTGTCCCCGAAGTCGTACGCGTACTTCCCCCGGGTGAGCGTGGGGCAGGCCGCCGGTTCGACCGCGCGGATCACCGGGTCCATCCGCCCGGCGAGTTTCTCGCGCAGGAACGGGAAGGCGAGCCCGCCGAAGTTGGAGCCGCCGCCGGTGCAGCCGACGAGCACGTCCGGGGTGTCCCCGGCCAGTTCGAACTGCTTCAGCGCCTCTTCGCCGATGATCGTCTGGTGCAGCAGCACATGGTTGAGCACGCTGCCGAGGGCGTAGCGGGTGTTCTCCGCCTGCGCCGCCTGCTCGACGGCCTCGCTGATCGCGATGCCGAGGCTCCCGGTCGACGCGGGGTCGGCGGCCAGGATCGCGCGGCCGGATTCGGTCAGCGTCGACGGGCTGGGGTGCACCGTGGCCCCGAACGTCTCCATCATCAGCTTGCGATACGGCTTCTGGTCGTACGAAGCGCGGACCTGCCACACCTCGCATTCGAGCCCGAAGGTGGCGCAGGCGAACGCGAGCGCGCTCCCCCACTGCCCGGCGCCGGTCTCCGTGGTCAGCCTGGTGACGCCTTCCGCCGCGTTGTAGAACGCCTGCGGCACGGCGGTGTTGGGCTTGTGCGAGCCGACCGGGCTGACGCCTTCGTACTTGTAGTAGATGCGGGCGGGAGTACCGAGCGCCTTCTCCAGCCGCCTCGCGCGGAACAGCGGCGACGGGCGCCAGAGCCGGTAGACGTCCAGGACCTCTTCCGGGATGTCGACGTACCGTTCGGTGGTGACCTCTTGGGCGATGAGCGCCTGGGGGAACAGCGGCGCGAGATCGTCCGGGCCGATCGGCTCGCGTGTGCCCGGATGCAGGGGCGGCGGTGGTGGCTCCGGCAGATCCGGGATGACGTTGTACCACCGGGTCGGCAGGTCTGCTTCGTCGAGGATGTACTTCGTCCGCTCCGCCATTGAGCCTCCTCCGTCTCCCTTCAACCTAAAGGGACGGACGGCGCGGCACCAGGGATCGCTACTACGGTGTGGGCATGGGGAATTTCGTACTGCTCGACGCGCCGTCGAATCTCGGACTGCGTCCGCCCGCCGAAGGAGTGGTCCCGGGCTGTTACAAGGCGCCGGGCGCGCTGCGTGATCACGGCCTGCTCACTCGATTGGGCGCGACCGACGGCGGCGTCGTCACTCCGCCGCGGTATCTGCCCGGCTGGTCGCCGGACGGCGGCGTCCGGAACGCGGCCGGTATCGCGGACTACACGGCGGCCCTCGCCGGTCGTCTCGCGAAGATCCGCGCGGACGGCGACTTCCCGGTCGTCCTCGGCGGCGACTGTTCCATCGCGCTCGCCGCGATGCTGACCCTGCGTCGCGAAGGACGCTTCGGGATCGTCTACTTCGACGGTCACGACGACTTCCGGCACCTGGGCAACTCCGATTTCGTCGCCAACGTCGGCGGCGAGGCGCTCGCCGTCGTGACCGGCCGCGGCGCTCCGGAACTGGCCGATGTGGACGGCCTTTCGCCCTACGTCCGCGACGAGGACGTCCTCGTGCTCGGCGTTCGCGCGGAAGAGTCCGCCGAGGCGCGGGAAGCCGGGCTTCGCATCGTGACCAGCCAAGAGATCATGGCGTCCGGCACCGACGGCGCGCTGACCGCCGCGCGCGAGATTTTCGCACCCTTGGACGGTTTCTGGATCCACATCGACATCGACACCCTCGACCCGGAGTTCGTGTCCGCAGTGGACAGTCCCGATCCCGGCGGGCTCAGCCCGGACAGGCTCGTCGAACTTCTCCGCGGCCTGCTCGCGATCCCCGGCGCCGCCGGGCTGGAGCTGACCATCTTCGATCCCGACCTCGACCCCGACGGCACGCAGGCCGCCCTGGTGGCGGACTGTCTCGTGCGCGCACTGGAAGGAACCCGATGACCGAGGTGACCGTCGCCGACGGCTCGTTCGACGCCCCGCTCTGGCTGCCCGAATCCGGCTCCGGCCCGGGCCTGGTGCTGATCCAGGAGATCTTCGGTCTCGACGACTATCTCAAGTCGGTCGCCGCCGACCTGGCCGCGCTCGGCTACGTCGTCGCCGTACCCGAACTGTTCTGGCGGATCGCCCCCGGCTGGTCGGCCACCCACGACGAAGCCGGCGTCTCGGCGTCGATGGAGGTCGCCGGCAAACTCGACCCGGCACGCGCGGTCACCGACGTCCTCGCGACCCTGGCGACGCTGCGCTCCCTGCCCGAAACCGACGGCCGCGCGGGCGTCTTCGGCTTCTGCCTCGGCGGCTCGATGGCCTACGCGGCCGCCTCCGAGGGCGACCCGGACGTCGCCGTGTCGTACTACGGATCGCGGGTGCCGGACCAGCTTCCCTTGCTGGACAAGATCAGTTGCCCCGTTCAGTTCCAGTTCGGCGGGGCGGATCCGTACATCCCCGTCGAAGGGGTGCGTCACCTGGCCGACGCGGTCGCTTCTCACGACGGCGCGGAGATCCACATCCACGAGGGCGCGGGGCACGCGTTCCACAACCATGTCGCGCCGATGTTCCACCAGCCGGAGCCGGCCGCGGCGGCCTGGGCGCTGACGCTGGAGTTCCTGGGGCGCACCTTCCCTGCCCAGGCTTAGCTGGCCGGTCCGTGAAGGCCTCCTTCCCTACCCTCAGGGTAGGGAAGGAGGCCTTCACGGACCCTATCGCGGTTAGCAGGGGCAAAGACCATCGTCGCGGACCGCGATACCGCAGCCGGCGCAGTAGTCGACCTTGACGAGCGCCGGCGTCGAACGGGCAACCGGTCGATGAAGCGGCTTCGCCCTGCTGGGTCGGATCTCACGACGGAGCGCTGCAATCGCCGGGGCGGTGACACCGGCGAACCCTGCCTCTGCAACCGCTTCCCTCCACTTACGGTCATTCGCGCCCGGATGAGCTCTCAGCCATTGAACGGCGAAGTTGTGCCACGGTACGGCGCCGTTGGAACGGCGCCGCTTGTTTCCCGAAGTGCTCCGTCGGGTGTGTTCCTTGGCTCGCGCCGGTTGGCCGCCACCGGCTGTCGCCTTGACGGCCGGAGGCTGGACGGCCGCAGCCGACTTGACCCGCAAGCGTGCGATCAGCTGAGTCGTCGCGTTCTTGTGGCCTGCCAGTCGCAAGGCGCGCAAACACTCACGGTTGGTTCCCTGTGGAAAGTCAGTCAGCCACTTCCTGGCGGCTGACTGCCATTTACCTCCGGAGACGGCACGTGGCAGTTTGCGCGGAGCTTCGGGCGCCGGGACCGGCTTCTTGTGCCGTGGCTGTCGCCCACTTCTCACGACGATCCACCCCTGAGCCGGTGACTCTCCGAAAACATCCGGATCCGGGATGTCGTCGTCAGGGCTGTATTCCGACCTCACCTCGCGCCGATGCGCACGGTCCAGGTACCAATCGTCGATCCCCACCAAAGCCGGCCACCCTTTCCACCCCCGTTGTCCGTGTTGCTTGAGTCGTGTGAACGGCCGGATCCGCAACAAGCGGATAGTCAACTGTTACTCGGACGGGCGCACACCGGAATATGTCGGTGCCCCCGGGTAGTTTCCCCACCATGGCCACATTGGTGAGTTTTCACGCCCACCCCGACGACGAGTGCATCGTCGCGGGCGGCGTCATGCGCAAGGCCTTCGAGGAAGGCCACCGTGTCGTGCTCGTCGTCGCGACCAGGGGGGAGGTCGGCGAGGTGCCGGACGGGTTCCTCGACGACGGAGAGGAGCTGTGGCAGCGCCGCGTGCAGGAGACGCACGCTTCGGCCGAGGTGCTGGGGGCCAAGCGCGTGGAGTTCCTGGGGTACACCGACTCCGGCATGATGGGCGAGCCGCGCAACGACGTGCCCGGCACGTTCTGGCAGGCCGACGTCGAGGAGGCCGCGCAACGGCTGGCCGAGATCCTGCGCGAGGAGCAGGCCGACGTCCTGACCGTGTACGACGACAACGGCGGCTACGGGCATCCGGACCACATCCAGGTGCACCGCGTCGGCATGCGCGCGGCCGAGCTGGCGGGCACGCCGCGGGTCTACGAGGCGACGAGCAACAGTGACGAGATGCGCCGCGGGATGGAGGAGGCGGTGCGGACCGGGCAGTTGAAGGCCGAAGATCTTCCCGATTTCGACGACGGTGCGGAGTTCGGCAAGCCGGAAGCGGTGCTGACCGCGAGGGTCGATGTCCACGAGTATCTGCCCCAGAAGCGGGCCGCGATGCGCGCGCACGCCAGTCAGATCAGCGAGGACTCGTTCTTCCTCGCGATGCCCGACGAGGGTTTCGCGCAGGCGTTCGGCATCGAGTGGTTCATCCGCGCGGGCCAGGGGCCGGGTATCACCGAGACCGATCTGATGGCGGGTCTCTGACCGATGGGCATGTGCGGTGCGTACTTTCGCGTCACTTCCGATGAACTGCGTGAGCTGATCGAAGAGCCCGATCGGTACTGGGACTACGCGGAGAAGACCAGGGCCACCGAGCGGGCCGTGGACATCGACAAGGCGTGGCACGCGTTGTGGTTCCTGGCCGAGCGGGCCGGGATCGAGATCGACTTCGTACTGGGCGGAACGCTGCTGGGGGAAGAGGGCGGCGACGGACCGGCGCGGTACTTCACGGCCGAAGAGGTGGGGAAGGTCGGCGCGGAGCTGTCTCGGACCGGGTTCGAGCAGCTTTCGCGGGGTGTCGAGCTCTCGGCTCTCGAGGCCAACGGCATCTACCCGTCGATCTGGGACGAGCCCGACGCGCTGGACTACGTGCGGGGTTACTACGACGAGCTCGTGACCTTCTTCGCCGGAGCCGCGAAGGCCGGGGATCCGGTCGTCACGATCGTCACCTGACGACGCCGCTTCCCAGGCCCCGGTGAGCAGGGGGGGGCGTGAGTAGCGATTCGGGTTAGAGCCGAAGACCTGCTGCTTGTGGCAGGAGTTGGTCGCAGGTCCGTGAAGGCCTCCTTGCCTACCCTGAAGGTAGTGAAGGAGGGGCGGATTCAACTGGTGGTTGCAATGCTGGTTGTTTCGTCTGGGAAGAGTAGCCGCCGCAGGCACTCGGCTGGTGTTAGCCAGCCGAGTGTCTTACGCGGTCGTTCGTTGAGCTGTGCGGCGGCCGCGGCGAGGTACTCCGCGGAATAGACCGAGAGGTCGGTTCTCTTGGGAAAGTACTGCCGCAGCAACCCGTTGGTGTTCTCGTTGGTCCCCCGCTGCCACGGCGAGTGCGGATCAGCGAAGTAGACCTGCACCCCGGTCTCCGCGGTGATCCTGGTGTGGTGAGCCATTTCCTTGCCCTGATCCCACGTCAGCGACGCCATCATCGACTCGGGCAGAGTCGCGATCATCGCCGCCATCGCCTCGGCCACCGTCGCCGCGTCACGCCCGTCGGGCAAGTGCAGCAACATCACGAACCGGGTGGTGCGCTCCACCAGCGTCCCGATCGCCGAACCGTGCCCGGTCCCGCAGATCAGATCACCTTCCCAGTGTCCCGGCACCGCCCGGTCCTCAACCTCGGCGGGACGCTCGGAGATGTTGACCATCCCCTGGATCCGTCCCGGCGCCCGTTCCCTGCGCACCTGAGCCTGACGCTGCGGTTTACGCAACGCCCGCCCGGTCCGCAGACATGCGGTGAGCTCACGGCGCAGCGCGCCGCGGGATTGCACGTAGAGCGCTTGGTAGATCGTTTCGTGCGACACCTGTAACTCCGGGTGGTCCGCGTAGTTCTCCCGCAAGACTTTACTGACCTGCTGAGGAGACCATTTCTGCAACAACCCGTCCTGCACCAGGTCCCGCAGGTGACCGTCGACGGCGAGTTTGGCGACCTTCGGCCGCTTCGCTCGCCGCGCCGCCGCGGCCTGGGCCACGCTGGCCCGATACTCCCGACCCGCCACGGTGTTACGGGCCAGCTCCCGAGAGATCGTCCCAGCGCTCCGCCCGAGAATCCTGCCGATCTCCGCCTGGGACTCACCCCGCGCCCGCAGAACCATGATCTCCTCGCGTTCGGCCAGCGACAGGAACCGGTCCGACAACAAGCGGGGTGCGTTGCTCATCACCCCGCCAGCCTCACGGAACCACCGTGAACACGTCGTATGACCGATCCCGAGCACCTGGGCCGCCGGCTTCGCCGGCAACCCAGCCCGCACCAACCCCCAGAACCCGACCTTCACCTCACGCGGCAACTCCCCAACACCCAGCACCCGCAACACCCACCCACCTCAGAGCATTGCAACCACCCCATGAACCCAAGAGGCCTTCACGGACTACGTGATCGCCCTCCGAAGCCTCAGCGACACCCGCCAGCCCAGCAGTCACGGGCGGCGGCGCGTGAAGGGCCACTTCCCTCGGCAGTACATGAAGGCCCCCTTCCTGTACCTAGGCGCAAGGAAGGGGGCCTTCATGTACCGCAGAGGAGAGCCTTCGCGACAGTGGCGTGGTGGGTCGAGTCGTTGCGAGGGCCGCGCCAGCCAGCCCGGGTGTCGCGAAAGCCACTTTCGCGACGTCTGATGTCCCGAAAGTGGCTTTCGCAACACGACCCCTGGCCATCACGAACTCGCGAACACTCGCACGCAGAATCCAGCAGGCACCTACGGCACCCTTGGCTAGAACCCGAATCGCCACTCACGACCACTTGAGGAGACGCTCAGGCCGTGGCGGCGGTGACATCGAGTTCGACGAGCTGGCCGGGGTACCCGAGCTGCGCGACGCCGAGCAGGGTGCTCGCGGTCGTGAAGGCCTCCCCGATCTCCGACTCGACGAACCGGCCCCACACGGCCGAAAGCACGTCGGCGTCCGGCGTCACCACGTAGATCACCGTGCGCACGACGTCGGCCGGGGTCGCCTTGGCGAAGGCGAGCGCGGCGGCGGTGTTGGCGACCACCTGGTCGACCTGCGCGAGCACGTCACCCTCGACGACCTTGCCGTCTTCGGCGAGCGGGCACTGGCCGGCGAGGTGGACGTCCCGGCGGCCTTCGACGATGGTCACGTGGTGATAGGTGGGCGTGGGATGCAGGCCGGGCGGATGGTGGCGTTGAATGGTCACGGGCCGCATCCTCACCGAGACGGCCGCGGCCGGACAACCGGATTTCACGGGAGAGCCATGCGCAGGACGATCGACTGGACCGGCGACGCGGTCACCATCATCGATCAGACCGCGCTTCCCGGCGAGTACCGCGTGCTCGAACTGCGCACGGTCGGCGAACTCGTCGACGCCGTCCAGCGGCTCGCGGTCCGCGGGGCACCGGCGCTCGGCGCGGCGGGGGCACTCGGCGTGGTGCTCGCGACCCGCGCGGGCGGTGACGTCGAAGCAGCGGCGGAGCGCGTCGCCCAGGCTCGCCCGACCGCGGTCAACCTGAGCTGGGGCGTCTCCCGCGCGCTCGCGAAGCTCCCGGAAGGGGCAGAAGCCGTCCTCACCGAAGCGCTGGCGATCCTCGACGAGGACGAGCGGATCAATCACGAGGCCTCCCGGCTGGCGGCCGCGGTGGTGCTCGAACACTGCGGGCGACGGCCGTTGCGGCTGCTCAGCCACTGCAACGCCGGCCACCTCGCGACGGTCGCCTGGGGCAGCGCGCTCGGCGTCGTCTGGCACCTGCACGCTCGCGGCCTGGTCGATTCCGTGCTGGTCGACGAGACCCGGCCGCTGTTGCAGGGTGCCCGCCTGACCGCCTGGGAACTGGCCGAAGCCGGTGTCCCGTACCGGATCCAGCCCGACGGCGCGGCCGCCGCCGCGATGAGCCGCGGCCTGGTCGACTGCGTCCTCGTCGGCGCCGACCGGATCGCCGCCAACGGCGACGTCGCCAACAAGATCGGCACCTACGGGCTGGCGATCGCGGCGAAACACCACGGGATCCCGTTCGTGGTCGTCGCCCCTTCGTCCACTGTGGACACCGCGATGCCGGACGGCGCCGGGATCGTGATCGAGGAACGCGATCCCGGCGAGGTCCTGAGCTTCGGCGGCACGAAGGTCTCCCCCGAAGGCGCGGAGGTGTTCAACCCGGCCTTCGACGTGACGCCGTTCGAGCTGGTCACCGCGGTGGTCACCGAGCAGGGCGTGCTGCGCCCGTGAGCAGCTCGGTGAACAAGGCGGCCGTCTCCGCGTCGTCGTAGTTCAGCGGCAGCGTGTCGAAGTAGTAGCGGACCAGGCCGGGACCGGTGCCGACGATCATCCCGAAGTCGATCGTCCGTCCCTTCGCCCGCACGGTTCCGCGGTACTCCTGGAATCTCGTGCGCGGACCGGCCGCCGCCTGATCGGGCTTCAGGCGGACGTCGGTCATCGCTCCCGCCAGCCTGCCGAGGTAGGCGGCGTGGCAGGCCGGGTCCGTCACCGGCGCCGTCAGCCCCGGTCCGGTGAAGGCCGGTCCTTTCCGAGGACAGTCGTCGGCGACACCGGCGAACAGTTCGCGCAGGTCGTCTCTTTCGATGGGGCGGAACCATTCCGTCCGATCGTGGTAGCGGCGCCCCTGGGTGACTTCGCCGTCCTTGAGCACCACGCGGTACACGGCCGGGTAGCGCACCAACTCGCCGCGGATCACCGCTTCGTTGGCCGCTTCGTAGAACACGGTCTCGCCGCTGACCACGATCTTCACCGGCGTGAACCGGAAGGTCGGGAAGGCGCCCAGCAGGGTCCGCAGGTTGCCCTCGATGTTCGTCCTGCCGCGTACCGGCGGGGCACTTCCCGATTCCGCCAAGGTGCCGTCGGCGGCGAAGATGCGGCCGTACGACCGGACGCGGGCTTCCCGCTCTTCCGGCGTGTCCGACCGCATCGCCCCGAATTCGGTCTGCCGGGTGATGAAGGTGCAGGCACTCGGCGAAACCGCGCCTTCGACCCTGTCTCCCAGCTGGTCCAGGACGCCACAGCCCGCGCTCGTCCCCGCCATCGCCGTCCCGCTTTCCGCCAGCGTCGCACCGAGCACAAGGGCCGCCGCACCAAGGAATCTCTTCATTTTTCGCACTCGGTCACTCTGGCAAGCGAAGCCGTACCTGGTCGATTACCCGCCAGGTAATGCCGCGCTAGAAGGATTCGACACAGGACGGCTCGCGGTCGGTGGCGAACGCCGCCGTGGCCCGCGAAACCGCCCCGGCGGTCCGCTCCTTGATCCGCCCGGCCGCGGCCAGCGTGCTCGGCCGCGTCCCGCCGAGGAAGATCGCGCCGAGGTCGATCACGTCCAGTTCGAGATCCGGCGAGTCCGCCACTCGGGTGACTTCGGCGTTCCCCTCGGCGTCGGCGGTGAGCCGCCAGTTCCCGGTGTTCCACGGGCAGAACGCGTCGTGCACACCGAACACCAGGTCCACCGGAGCGCCGTAGCGGCGGGTGACCAGGGCGCGGTCGACGTCGACGAGCCGGAACCACAGCGAGTCACCGGCGGATCGGATCATTTTGCGGGGGTCGGCGAGCAGGTGGATGAGCGGTTCGTCGAGGGCGGCGAAGGCCTCCACCGTGACGACCAGGTCGTAGTCGAGCAGGAAGCGGTACAGCGTCGCGTAAGCCTCCGGCGTGGTCGCGACCAGTTCCTGCACGGTCAACGTGCCTTGCGGGCCTTCTTCGTTCCAGTCGTTCTTCACCCGGTAGATCACGTAGCCGTCCGGCAGGACGGCGAACTTCTGCGCGGTCGCGCCGTGGCGCCGGTACTCGGGGTCGTCGAGAAGGAATTCCCAGGTCGAATCGGGCCTGTCGAGCGCGCCGACCCGCTGCGGCGCTTCCTTTTCGTAAATCGCCCTGATCAGCGGGATCGCTTGCTCGCGCCCGATTTCGCGCACCCGCTCGGCTTCGAGTTCGACGCCGGGCCGGAACACGGACTTCGCGCGTACCTTCGCGCGGTAGAACTGCGCCGCGAGGCCGTAACCGAACCGTGAGTAGATGACCGCCTCGGACGCCCACAGCGCGGCGATCGGTTCGGCGCCGTCCTCGTGCAGACCGTGCAACTGCGCCCGCATGATCCGGGTGAGCACGCCCCGCCTGCGGTGCCCCGGGGCGACACCGACCGACGTCACCGCGGCCAGCGGCGTCTGGCGGGCACCGGGAACGGTGATCTTGCGAGTGAGCAGTTCACCCGCTCCGATGAGGTCGTCACCGTCGAACACACCGTGCGTACGCTCCGGCTCGAACACCAGCTCTTCGCGGTGTTTCAATCCTTCAGTGAGATCGGTGAGAAAAGCGCCCGCGAGCAGTTCCGAGAACGCGGGCAGATCGTCGGTGGTCAGGGTTCGGATGGTCAAATCGTCATCACTCACCCAGTCGTCCTACGCCTGTTCACCGACGACCGCCACGCATTAACGAGCGAACATCAGGGCCGCGGCCCGATCACCTCGCCTTTTTCCAGCACTTCGATGGCCATCGCGGGGCAGGAGTCCGCCGCGTCCAGCACCATCTCGTCCGGGTTCACCTCTCCCGCGACCGCCTTCGCCGTGGCGCCTTCGAGTTCGAAGACCTCCGGCACCAAGGCGGCGCACATCCCCGAGCCGATGCACGTACCGCCATCGACCTCGACTTTCCAGCTCATGCTCACCATCCGATCGGCATGGAGCGGGGCCCCCGCACCAGCATCTGCGTCTTCCACACGATATCGCCGTCGAGGCGCAGTCCGGGGAAATCTCGCAGTAATGCCTTCAACGCCTCCTGCAGTTCCAGCCTGGCCAGCGGAGCACCGAGACAGTGGTGCACGCCGTGCCCGAAACCGAGGTGAGGATTGGCTTCCCTGCCGAATTCGAGGGTTTCCGCCGAGCTGAACTGGAGCGCGTCCCGGTTGGCGGCACCGATCGCGACCATCACCGGCTCGCCTTCCTTCACCAGCACGTCACCCACTTGGACGTCTTCGGTGGCGTAGCGGGCGAACCCGGCTCCGGCACCCAGGGGGACGAACCGCAGCAGTTCCTCGACCGCGGCCGGGATCAGGTCCAGGTCCGCGCGCAGCCGGGCGAGCTGCTCCGGCTGCTCGAGCAGCGCGTAGACGAAGTTGGGGATCTGGCTGGCGGTGGTCTCGTGCCCGGCGATCAGGATGCCGATGCACATGTCGACCAGTTCCAGTTCGCTCAACCTGTCGCGGACGTCGCGCGCTTCGATCAGCGCGGTCATCAGGTCGTCCTGGGGCCGGGCGCGGTGCTCTTCGACGAGCACGTGCATGTACGCCCGCAGTTCTTCCTGGTTGGCCATCATCTCTTCGGTGGTCAACGGGCTGGTCGACAGCGCGGCGTCGCTCCACACGCGGAACTTCGGCCGGTCCTCGACGGGGACGCCGAGCAGTTCGCAGATCACCGCGACCGGGATCGGCAGCGCGTAGTCTTCGACCAGGTCAGCGGGCTGTCCCTTGGCCTTCATGTCCTCGATCAGGCCCGCCGCGAGCTCCGCGACGCGCGGCCGCAGCAGTTCGACGCGGCGCATGGTGAACGCCTTCGCGACCAGCGTGCGCAGCCGGGTGTGGTCGGGCGGGTCCATGGCCAGGATGCCGCCGGGCCGCCTGCCCGGCGCCATCCGCGGCTCGTCCTTGTCCGTGGCCATCGCGCGGGAGAACCGCCGATCACCCAGGACGAACCGCGCGTCCGCGTACCGGGTGGCAAGCCACGTCGGCTCGCCGTGCGGGAGGCGGACGCGGAGCATGCCCTTGGTGTCGCGGGCGGTGGCGTAGGCCTCGTCGAGTTCGAGTCCTGTGTCCTGGTTGAACGGGTAGGCGATGAATTCGGCGTCTGTGGTGGTCATTTGTCCGGAAACCCCCCGGCTCGGCGGTTTGTAAGCAACTGCTTACAACGCTAACCACGATCACGGTGAGCGTCAATGCGCCTACCGTGCGACGTCCGGCTAGCCTGTGCCCGATGACGGAAGAACCGCAGGTCCGCAAGCGCGACGCGGCCGCGACGAAGGCGGCCCTGCTCGACGCGGCGGCGGCGCTGTTCGCCGAGCGCGGTTTCGATCGGACGACCGTGCGCGACATCGCGAAGCTCGCCGGAGCCAATCAAGCGCTGCTGTTCCGCTACTTCGGGTCGAAGGACGCGCTCTTCGAAGAGGTCCTGGCGCGCGGCGGACGCGAGCAGATCGCCACCACGCCGCCGGACGAACTGCTCGGGACGGCGTTGCGCAGCATGCTGGAGTCCGACACCGGCCGCGACCGCACCCTCGACGCCTACCTGCGCTCGACGGGGCACGACAGCGCGGCGGGCGCCGTCCGGCGGCAGCTCGGCGAGGAGTACGCGAAGGTGCTCGCCACGCTGACCGACGCCGACGACGCGGATCTGCGGGCCGACCTCATCCTGGCCTGGCTGCTCGGGATCGGCCTGGTCCGCGAGATCACCGGCAAGGAACCCCTGGCCAGCGCGGATCCCGACGACGTCTGCCGCCTCGTCCTCGGCGCGGCCCGGACGCTGCTGGAGCGCAGCGGGTAATCACGTCGCCATCCGCGGTCCGCTGTTCTACGGTCGGTCGCGTGATCCCGTTCCCGCCCGCCGGCACCGAAGCCGAGTTCGACTGCTTGACCAGGCAGGACCTTCTTCCGGCCGTGACGTCGCTGACCGGATCGCTCGGCCTGGGCGAAGCCGTCCCGTTCACCGAGGGCTCGCTGCCGGTCTACGCCATCGGCGAAGACCTGGTCCTCAAACTGTTCCCGCCGGTACACCTCGACGAACTCCCCACCGAGCGGACGATGCTCGAAGTCCTGCACGGGAAGCTGCCGATCCCGACACCCGCCGTGCACGACGTCGGCGAGCGGGACGGCTGGGGTTACGTGCTCATGGAACGCCTGCGCGGCGAAACGCTCAAGGACGCCTGGCCGAAACTGTCCACAGAGGACAAACACCGGCTCGCCCCCGAACTCGGCGAGGCGCTGTCCACGCTGCATTCCCTGCGCGACACGCGGCTGGACGTCCTCGATCCGCCGGACTGGGCCGCGTTCGTGGCCGAGCAGCGCGCGAACGCCGTCGAGCATCACCGCCGGACCGGCCTCGACGAGGCCTGGATCGCGCAGATCCCGGCGTTCCTCGATTCCGTAGACCTGGGCTCGCCTCCTGTCGTCCCGCTGCACACCGAGTTCATGCGCGACCACGTCATGGTCGCCCACGACGGCGAACGCCCGCGACTGACCGGGCTCTTCGATTTCGAACCGGCGATGCGCGGCGCGGCCGAGTACGACTTCGTCGCCGTCGGCCTGTTCGTTTCCGGCGGTGACAAGGACTTCCTGCGGCGTTTGCTCGCCGGGTACGGCGCGGAACCCGACGAGGAGTTCTCGCGCCGCTGCCTCGCGTACGCGCTTTTGCACGTCTACAGCAATTTCACGTGGTACCTCAAGGTTCTCCCGGCCCCGGAAGAACCGACGCTGGAGAGCCTCAGCCGCGCTTGGTGGTAGCCCAGGTCACCGGCACGGCCTCCGGGCCGCGGAGCGAAAGCGGCGGCCGCCACGCGATTTCCGCGAGCGGCACGGCGAGATCCAGTCCGGGGAGGCCGTCGAGCAGTGTCCGGAACGCGATCTCCCCTTCGAGCCGGGCGAGTGCCGCGCCGAGGCAGAAGTGAAGTCCGTGCCCGAAGCCGAGTTGCGGTGCGTTCCGGCGCCGGATGTCGAACCGCGAAGCGCCGGGAAAGGCGGACTCGTCACGGTTCGCCGCGCCGGCGTGCGCCAGCACGGCCTCACCGCGCCGGACCAGGCCGCCACTCAGTTCGACGTCCTCCAGCGCGACCCGGAGCAGCGACGCGTCGGCCGGTCCGTCGAACCGCATGATCTCCTCGATGGCCCCCGCCGTCAGGCCGGGATCCGAGCGCAGCGCGGCGAGCTGCTCCGGATTCCCCGACAGCAGCACGATCCCGGTCGCGATCAGACTGACCGTGGTCTCGTGCCCGGCCAGCAGGAGCTGGGTGGCCAGGTCGATCAACTCGGCCTCGGTGAACCGGTCACCGTCCTCGTCGCGGGTGTGCACGAGGACGCTCAGCAGGTCCTCGCCCGGATTCGCCCGCTTGACGGCGACGAGTGCCGTCATGTCGTCCGCACCGTCACGCCGCGCCTGCGCCACTTCCGCCGGCGTGTACGCCATCGGCGTGACGATCACCCGCGACCACTGGCGGAACCGTTCCTTGCCTTCGAACGGGACGCCGAGGATCTCGCACATGACCGCGGTGGGCAGGGGGAAGGCGAACATCTCCACGAGATCCACCGGAGGACCGTGCCGGCGCATCGCGCGCAGGAGGCCGTCGGCGATCTCCTGGATCCGTGGCCGCAGCCCGGCGATCCGGCGGACGGTGAAGGCCGGTGCCGACAGCTTCCGCAGCCGCGTGTGATCCGGCGGGTCCATGTTCAGGATGCTGTGGTCACCGGTGGAGAAATCACCCGGCTCGATGAGACACGGCGCGCCGGGCGCGAGCAGATTCCGGGAGAACCGGGTGTCCGAGAAGATCAGGCGGACGTCTTCGTACCGGGTCACCAGCCAGCCTTCGCAACCACTGGGGAAGACGACCCGGGACATCGGCGGATACTCCGCGTAAATCTCCCCCATCGGGGTCGCGGCGTGGTTCTTGGCCGCGGGATACGTGGCTGTCATGGGCCGATGATGAGTGGCGGGGAGCACCGCCGGAAGACTCCGGCCGATCACCCGCCCGAAGAGCCGAAGATCCTTCTCACCGCGTGATAATCCCGCGCAGGAACTCCAGGTAATCCGGCCGCTCGGCCGAGGACAGCAGCGTCCCGCCGCTCGCCCGCTGCGCCTGGATCAACCCGATGAAGGCCGTGTAGGCCAGCAGGCCGCGATGCCGTGCCTCGGCTTCGGGGCAGTCCATCTCCCGGAAGCACCGGACGATGAACTCGACGCGCCGCGCGGTGACCTCGGCGAGCAGCGGGCCGATCACCGGGTCACCGGCGTGAGCGAGCAGAGCCAGCTCGGCCCGTTCTTCGTCCCTCGCCCCGAAGACGAGCTCGAAGAGTTCGCGCAGCCGTCGCACCGGATCCGAGATCCCGTCCAGGAGGGTGATCAGCGCCTCGGTGTCCTGCTCGACCCAGCGGCGCACGGCGGCTTCGACCAAGGCGTCCCGGTTCGCGAAATGCCAGTAGAAACTGCCTTTCGTCGTCCCGAGCTTCGCGGCGATGGGCTCGACGGCGATCGCGGCGACCCCGCCTTCGCACAGCGCTTCGAGCGCCGCGTCGGCCCAATCTTCACGGGCGAGCTTCCGTTTCCCGGCCACCTTGCATACGCTACCGTACGGAAAACCATACGGCACCGTACGGAGGCGGCCATGCCTTTCGGATCACCCGCGAACTGGGGCGCGACCCCGGACGAACGCCGGCGCGCGCAGCCGGCGGACACTCTGCTCGACGGCCCCGTCGCGCTCTTCGACCGCGCCGTCACCGTGCACGCGCCCGCCGCGCTCGCTTACCGCTGGCTCTGTCAGATCTCGGTCGCGCCCTACAGCTACGACCTGCTCGACAACCTGGGCAAGCGCAGTCCGCGCACCCTCACCCCCGGCGCCGACGAACTCGCTCCCGGCGACACGCTGATCGTGTTCGAGCTGACCGAGGTGGAGCGGGGGCACAGCCTCACGGGGCGCACTTTCGCCAAGTCCGAGAACCTGTTCGGCCCGGTGGCCGCCACCTACTCGGTCGAGCCGATCGACGAGCGATCGTGCCGGATGCTGTGCCGCATCGTCGTGACCTCCCAGGGTTTCCGTGGCCGCCTCAAAGAGTTCCTGCTCGGCTGGGGCGACCTGATCATGATGCGGAAACAGTTGCTGACGTTGAAGAAGTACGCCGAACGCGACGCTCTGGCGCAACGCACGTCGTGAGTGGCGTTTCGGGTTAGAACCCGAATCGCCACTCACGACCAACTCGACCCACGCGGTCCGGCGCTGAAGGCTCCCTTCGCCACGAACGACGCACCCGCCCTTGTTCAGGCACGGGCTGCCCGGGCCGACAGTGTTACGAAAGCCACTTTCGCAACCTTCAACGTTGCGAAAGTGGCTTTCGCAACACCTGCCCCGCGACCGGCGCCGAAGGACGGCACGAGCGTGCCACCTTTGGCTTACCCCTCAAGAGAACCGTCCTGCGACGCACTACGGCAGCGCGCGTCGTAGCAGCTCCGCCAGGTGCACGGCCTTGCGTCCGTCGAGTTGCTCGATCTGCGTCCGGCAGCTGAACCCGTCCGCGACCACTTCGGTGCCCTCGGCCGCGGCGCGGATCGCGGGCAGCATGCGGTCTTCGGCGCAGGCGACGGAAACATCGTAGTGGCCGCGTTCGAAACCGAAGTTGCCAGCCAATCCACAGCAACCGGAGTCCATTGTGGAATTGTGGATACCCGCCGCGCGCATCGCGGCCTCGTCGGCGCCGAAGCCGAGCACGGCGTGCTGGTGGCAGTGGACCTGGCTGAGCGCTTCGACGTCCAGCGAACGGAATTCCAGCGGTGAGTCTTCGACGAGTTCGGCGAAGGTGCGGGTCTGCGCGGCGAGCAGTTTCGCCACCGGGTCACCGGGCAGGAGCGCCTCCAGATCACCGCGGAAGAGAGCCGTGCAACTCGGCTCCAGCCCGGCCACCTGATACCCCGACCGCAGGTAAGGCTCGAGGACGGAAAGCGTGCGGCGCAACACGTTCTTCGCCACGTCGAGCTGCCCGGTGGACACCCACGTGAGGCCACAGCAGACGCCGCGATCGGGCAGGACGACGTCGTAGCCGGCCGCGATGAGCACCTCGGCCGCGGCGTCGAGGACGTCCGGCGTGAGGTAGTTGTTGAAAGAATCGGGCCACAGCACCACGCGCCGGGGACCGGTCGCCCAGCGTTTGAGGTCGTCGCGGCGTCGCGTGAACGGTGTCCGGGCGAACGTCGGGAGCTCGCGTTCCGGTGCGATCCCGCCGAATTTCTTCAGCAGGCCGGAGAACCGGCGCGACATCGTGTTCGCCAGCCGTGGCGCCAGCGAGGCCGCGCGCAGCCACACCGGGAGCCAGCCCATCGAGTAGTGCGATGCCGGGCGCACCCGCCCCTTGTGGTGCTGGTGCAGGAATTCCGCCTTGTAGGTCGCCATGTCGACATCGACCGGGCAGTCGGAGAGGCAGCCCTTGCACGAAAGGCAGAGATCCAGCGCCTCGGCGACTTCTTCCGAACGCCAGCCGTCGGTGATCAGCTCGCCGTTGACCATCTCGGCGAGCAGATGCGCGCGCCCGCGTGTCGAGTGCTTTTCCTCGCGAGTGGCGCGATAACTCGGGCACATCACGCCCGCGCCGGTGGTGTTGCGGCATTTCCCGACGCCGACGCAGCGCCGCATCGCCTGCCCGAAGCTCCCCTGATCCTCCGGGTACGCGAGCGCGGTGACGTCCTCCAGTGCGAGCGGTGCCCGGCGGACCCGGAGATCGGCGTCGACCGGCCTCGGATCGACGAGGATGCCGGGGTTCATCCTGCCCGCCGGATCGAAGATCCCCTTGAACCGCGCGAAAAGCGCGAGGATCTCGGGGCTGTACATCCGGGACAGCAGTTCCGAGCGGGCCTGGCCGTCGCCGTGTTCCCCGGACAGCGAGCCGCCGTGCGCGGCGACCAGGTCGGCCGCCTCTTCGAGGAATAACCGGAATCCGGCGATCCCGTGCGGGGAAAGGAGATCGAAGTCCAGCCGCAGATGCAGGCAGCCCTCGCCGTAGTGGCCGTAGACGACGCTCTTGCGGCCGTGCTTCCGCATGAGTTCCTTGAACTCGCGCAAGTAGGCGCCCAACCGCGCGGGCGGGACGGCGGCGTCTTCCCAGCCGGGCCAGGCTTCCTCGCCACCGGCCAGCCGCGTCGCGAGACCGGCGCCCTCCTCCCGGATGCGCCACAGCCGCTTCTGCGCGGCCGCGTCGTCCAGCAGCGCGGATCCGGTCAGCGCGCCCCGCAGCCCGGCGATCAGGTCGCGCGCCTTGTCCGGGTCTTCCATCTCGACGAACAACCAGGCCCCACCCGGCGGGAGTCCGTCGGCACGGCCCGGCTCCAGCAGTGCGACGAGGTCCGCGTCGACCCCTTCCACGGTCAGCGGCGACCACGGCAGGATCGCCGGGACCGCGTCGGCCGCGGCGATGTCGGACTCGAAGCCGAGCACCGCGAGGACCTTGCGTTTCGGCACCTCGGCGAGGGAGACCGTCGCCCCCAGCACGGTGACGCAGGTGCCCTCGCTGCCGACCAGCGCCTTGGCGACGTCGAAACCGTTCTCCGGCAACAGGTGTTCCAGCCCGTACCCGGACACCCGCCTGCTGAACGAGGACAGCTCGGTGCGCAGCAACGCCAGGTTGTCCCGGACGAGCGCGCGCAACTCCGAGAAGACCCGGCCTTCCGTACCGGGCTTGGCCGCTCGCTCGTCCACTTCGGACGGTGAGGTGGGCCCGACGGTCAGCCGGGTGCCGTCGTAGAGCAGCACGTCCAGTTCACGGACGACGTCGACCGTGCGCCCGTAGGCGACCGAATGCGAACCGCAGGCGTTGTTGCCGATCATCCCGCCGATCGTGCAGCGCGAATGCGTCGACGGATCGGGGCCGAAGCGGAGCCCGTGCGGCGCGGCGAGCGCTTGGAGGTCGTCGAGGACGGTCCCGGGCGCCACCCGCGCCGTGCGCGCCCCGGGATCGAGGTCGAGGACCCCGCCGAGGTGACGCGACAGGTCGATCACGACGCCCGGCCCGCACGAGTTGCCCGCGACGCTGGTGCCGCCGCCTCTGGCGATCACCGGCAGCCCGGCCTCCCGGCAGGCGGCGACGGCCGCGATCACTTCGTCGACGCTCCGCGGCAGCACCACGCCCTGGGGCACGTGCCGGTAGTTGGAGGCGTCGGTCGTGTACAGAGCCAGTGTCGCGGCGTCGGCCAGGATCTCCACGGAGTCCATTCAAGACAACCGGGGGCGAGAACGCATCGGCGAACCTCTCCGGACGGGTGTGTCGGAAACCACGTCCGGTGTGCGATCGTGAGCGCGTGACGGCGAAACGCCAGGTCGCGACGGAACTCGCCGCCGAGCACAGCGCGGTGCTCGGCGGGCTTCTGCGCGAGCGCGAAGCGCTGCTCGCCACCCTCGACAGGGTCGCGGCGCTCAACGGCACCGCCCGGCTGATCCGCGAGTCGATCGGCACGCATTCCGGTTTCGTCGCCGAGCTGACCGGACCCGAACAGGCGGTGATCCGCTGGATGTCGGGCACCCGCACGGACGCACTGCAGGACCTCGCCGTGCCGATCGGCCAGGGCATCGGCGGCCGCGTGCTGGCGCTGGGCAGGCCGGTGCGGGTGAACGACTACGTCAGCTCGCCGAGCATCACCCACCAGTTCGACGCGCAGGTCCGCGGCGAGGGTCTCGCCGCGATGATCGCCGTCCCGATCGTCAACGGGACCGAAACCGTCGCCATCGCGTACGCCGCCATGCGCGAGCCGCGCGACTTCGGCGACGACGCCGTCCAATCCCTCGTAGAGATCGCCGGGGAGGCGGGCCGGGCGCTGAAACTGGCGTCGGTCGCCGAGGCCGACCGCGAAACGGCGTTGTCCGCCGAGCGGCTCCGCATGCAGAGCGCGCTGCACGATTCCGTCGGCGCGCTGCTGTTCTCCATCGGTGTCCAGGTCCGGAACCTGCACGAGGACATCAGCGACAACCCGGCGCTCGAATCGCGGCTGCGGCGGCTGGAAGGCGACGTGTCGGCCGCGTCGCGGGCACTGCGCGAGTCGCTGCTGGCGCTGTCGGAGTCGAGTCCGGAGCGCGCGCTGCCGGTGGAACTGGCCGAGCACTGCCGCTCGTTCCAGGCCCGCTGCGGCGTCCCGGCGCGGTTCGTCCAGCTCGCGCCGGTGCCGCGACTGGACGCCGAACGCACCGGACTGCTGGTCGCGGCCGTCCGGGAGGGCCTGCTCAACGTCGAGAAACACGCCGACGCGCTGTCGGTCGTGGTCAGCCTGCTGCCCAGCGAAGAGGGCGTGCAGGTGGTCGTCGCCGACGACGGGACCGGTCATCGTGGTGACGAACCGGAACCGGGGACCGGGATGGGCCTGCGCGCGCTGGCGGAACGCGCCGCGCGGCTCGGCGGCCGGGTCAGCCTGGTCCACGACGAGGACGACGGGTGCACACTGCGCGCTTGGGTGCCGGAACCGTGCCGTCGCCGGTGACCGTGCTCGTCGTGGACGACCATCCGGTGGTCCGCGACGGGGTGAGCCTGCTGCTGCGCTACGACCCGGCGATGACCGTGGTGGGTTCGGCCGAGACCGGCCGGGCCGCGATCCAGCGGGCGGGCGAGCTGAAACCGGTGTTGATCCTGCTGGACCTGCGGCTGCCGGACATGCTCGCGCCCGAGGTCATCGCCGAGCTCCGGCGCGTGCACCCGGCCGGGCGGATCGTGGTGTTCACCGCGCACGGCGACCATCAGGGCGTGCGGGCCGCGCTGGACTCCGGGGCGCACGGCTGCCTGCTCAAGGACGTCGCCGGGACGGATCTGGTGGCCGCGTTGCGGCAGGTGCTGAAGGGTGACCGGGTCGTCGATCCGCGCATCTTCCCCGACGACGGCCAGCGGTCCGACGCGCTGGCCCGCAGCGGCCTGACGCGGCGCGAGTACGAGGTCCTGCGGCTGGCCGCGCAGGGACAGACGAATCCGGAGATCGCGGAATCGACCGGGCTGGCGCGGAACACGGTGAAGACGTACCTGCAGTCCGCGCTGCACAAACTCGGCGCCCGCAACCGCGTCGAAGCCATCGGCAAGGCCTCCGAAGCCGGCCTCCTCTGACGCGTTTCGTCCTCTGGTTGCGGTACTTGCACGTGCAACTACCGCAACCAGAGGACGAGTTGCGCCGTGTCCGTTTTGTAGCCGGGTGGGTCTCCAAGTGGGGGTAACGCGGCGGAGGGTGCCCACGCAGGATGACCGCCACCGATCGTGACTCGCGTCACACGGACGGAGGAGGCGGCTTGCTGAGTGTCCGTGATCTTCAGGTGCGGTACGGCCGATCGGTGGCCGCACTGCACGGGGTCGACCTCGATGTTTCACCCGATGGAGTACTGGCCGTCCTGGGCAGCAACGGCGCCGGGAAATCGACCCTGCTGCGGACCGTCTCCGGCACCCTGCGCATGCACCGCGGCTCGATTTCCGCCGGCGAGGTCCGCTACGACGGCAAGTCGCTGACCAGGCTCGATCCGGCTCGCATCGTCGGGCTGGGCGTCGTCGGTGTTCCCGAAGGCCGTCAGGTCTTCGCGCGGATGACCGTCGAGGAGAACCTCCGCGCGGGCGGGATCGGCGCCCGCTCCCCCGGGCAGCGCGCCGCCGCGAGGAAACGCGTCGACGAACTCTTCCCGGTCCTGTCCGAGCGGGCCAAACAACGCGCGGGCCTGCTTTCCGGCGGTGAGCAGCAAATGCTCGCGATCGGCCGCGCGCTGATGTCCGGCCCGCGACTGCTGCTGCTCGACGAACCGTCGCTCGGCCTCGCGCCGAAGATCGTCGAACAGATCGGCGCCATCATCCGCGAGATCCACGATCAGGGCACCGCCGTGGTGCTGGTCGAGCAGAACGCGGTGATGGCGTTGCGCGTGGCCGACCACGCGATCGTCCTCGAAGTGGGCCGGGTCGCGCTGGCCGGGACGACGGCCGAACTCACCGCGAGCGAGGACGTCCAGCGGCTCTACCTCGGCGGCCACGCCGAATCGCAGGCCACCGCCGAAGCCGAGGCCGCGGACGCCCGCGAGCACCTCGCGGGCCGGAGCCTTTCGAGGTGGGCCGGATGACGCCGCCCGAGTTGCACGTCACGAACGTGACCCTGCGCTTCGGCGGGATCCGGGCGCTGGACGACGTCTCCTTCACCGTCGCCTCCGGTTCGCTGCACGCGCTCATCGGCCCGAACGGTGCCGGGAAGTCCAGTTGCTTCAACGTGATCAGCGGCCTTTACCGGGCGAACGCGGGCAGCGTCCGGCTCGGTGACACCGTCCTTTCCGGACTCGCGCCGCATCGGCTGGCCGGGCTCGGTGTCGGCCGGTCGTTCCAGAACGCCGCCCTCTCCCCCGGCTCGACCGTGCTCGACAACGTCATGCTCGGACGGCACGCGCTGACCAAGGGCGGATTCCTCGCCTGCGGTCTCCGGCTGCCATGGACGACCCGGGCCGAACGGCGGCATTCCGCGCGGGCCAAGGAGATCTGCGACTTCCTCGGGATCGGCGCGCTCGTCGATCTCCCGGTCGGGGCGCTGCCGTACGGGGCGGTGAAGCGCGTCGACCTCGCCCGCGCGCTCGCCGTCGAACCGGTCCTGTTGCTGCTCGACGAACCCGCGGCCGGGATGAACGCGACCGAGACCGCCGAGCTGGCCGGGACGATCCGTGACGTCCGCGACGCGCTCGGCATCTCGATCCTGCTCGTGGAGCACGACATGGGGCTGGTGATGGGCATCGCGGACCGGGTCACCGTCCTGGACTTCGGCAAGCGCATCGCCGACGGGACGCCGTCCGAGGTCCAGTCGGATCCGGACGTGATCAGGGCATATCTCGGCACGGAGGCCACCGCGTGAACACCTTCCTGCAACTCGTGGTGAACGGACTCGGCAAGGGCGCGGTGTTCGCGTTGCTGGCGCTGGGTTTCGTGATCATCTTCAAGGCGACCGAAGTGGTCAACTTCGCGCACGGCTCACTCGTGCTCTTCGGCGGCTACCTGGTCGTGGTGACCCGCGAATCGCTCGGCTGGGCGGGCGCTTCCCTGGTCGGCATCGTCTCCGCCGGGCTGCTCGCCCTCCTGCTGGAACGGTTGCTGCTGTCCCGCTCGCGGCACGCGGACGCGAACAGCCTGGCGCTGCTGACCATCGGCGTCGACGTGATCATCACCGAGGAGATCGTGCGACGGCTCGGCGTCACCCTGCCGTTCCTCGGCGACGCCTGGGACGCGCAGCCGTTCCAGATCGGCGGGATCACGCTGTTCCGCACGCATCTGGTCGCGCTGCTCGTCGCGGCCGTGCTGATCACCGCGTTCACCCTCGCGTTCAAGTACTCGAACTGGGGTGTCGCGATGCGGGCGCAGGCCGAGAACCGCGAGGCCGCCGCGCTGATGGGGATCCGCAGTTCCCGGGTGACGGCGACCGCGTGGGTGGTGGCCGGCGTGCTCGCCGGGGTCGCGGTGCTGTTCATCGCCACCCAGGACTTCTCGGGCGCGGGCCTGTCCCGCGGCACGCACTCCATCGCGCTCGCGGCGTTCCCCGCGGCCATCCTCGGCGGGCTGGATTCGACCGCGGGCGCGGTGGTGGGCGGGCTGGTCGTCGGCCTCGTCGAGGCTCTTTCGGCGCAGTACGTGTCGTTCGACTTCTCCAAGAGCGCGGTCTTCCTGGTGATGCTCGTGGTCCTGGTGGTGCGGCCGTCGGGGTTGTTCGGGACGAGGGAGAGCACACGTGTCTGACACCGCTGTGAAATCCCCCGCCCCGGCCCCGCCGGCACCGCCCGCGAAACGTGATCGGACACGGCTGATCAAGGCCCTGCTGTGGATCGCGCTGCTCGTCGTCCTCCTGGCGATCCCGCTGTATCTCGACGCCGCCTGGCTGAAGGCCGGGCAGTACATGATGATCGGCGGGGTCGGCGCGATCGGGCTGACCCTGCTGGTCGGGCAGGCCGGGCAACTGTCGCTGGCGCACGCGTTCTTCCTGCTCGCGGGCGCGACCGGGTACACCGTCCTTTCCGGACCGGCCGAGGACGAGCGTGTGTTCGGGCTCGGCCTCGACCCCGGCCTGTCGCTGGTCGGCGCGGTGGCCATCGCCGCGTTACTGGGACTGGCCTTCGCCCCCGTTTCCGGACGGCTGCGCGGGATCTACCTCGGCGTCGCGTCGCTGTCGCTGGTGTTCCTGGGGCTCTACTTGGGACAGTCGGCCGAGACGCTGACCGGCGGGACATCGACCGGGCGCACGCCCCAGCCGTTCTCCCTGTTCGGCTTCCCGTTCACCAACGACGGCCCCGAAATCGCGCTGATGGGCGTGCCGATCCGGCAGGCGGAACGGACCTGGTACCTGTTCCTGTTGCTGACGGTGCTCGCGTACGTGATCGCCCGGGCGGCGGTCTCCAGCCGGATCGGCCGGTCGTGGCGCGCGGTGCGGGACAACGAAGCCGCCGCGTCCGTGATGGGCGTCAACGTCACGAGGGCCAAGGCGGGCGCGTTCGCGGTCTCTTCGGCGTACGCGGGACTCGCGGGCGCGATGACCGTGCTGTGGTTCGACATCCTCAAACCCGACGAAAGCGAATTCGGCACGTACGGCATCAACATCTCCATCGCCTTCCTGGCCATGGTGATCATCGGGGGACTCGGCTCGGTGCCCGGCGCGCTGGTGGGCGCGCTGATCGTCAACGGGCTGCCGCAGGTGCTTTCGCTGTACTCCGCCGATCTCGGCTGGTTCTCCGGAACCGGGGACGGCGCACTGACCCCGATCCTGGTCAGCTCGTTCGTCTACGGCGCCGCGATCATCCTCGTGGTGCTTTTCGAACCGGGCGGGCTCGCCGCGATCGGCCGCCGCATCACCCCCTCGAAGAAACGTCATCTCCCGGAGGAGCAAGGAAAATGAAACGCATGTATCCGGCCGTCGCGCTGGCGGCGGTCCTCGTCCTCTCGGCGTGCAGTACGAAAGCGGGCGACTCGGGGTCCTCGGGGGCGGACGGTTCGGGCGTCAAGGCGGGCAAGGGAGTGACGGCCTCGGAGATCACCCTCGGCGTGATGACCGACAAGACCGGGGTCTTCAAGAACCTCGGACTCGGCATCACGCAAGGGAACGAGCTGTGGGCCAAGGACTTCAACGCCGCGGGCGGGGCGTGCGGGCGCCAGGTCAAACTGGAGACCGTCGACCACGGCTACAAGGCGGACACGGCGAAAACCCTGTACCCGCAGATCGAGCCGAAGGTGCTCGGGTTCGTGCAGTTGCTCGGCTCACCGGTGGTGGCCGCGCTGAAACAGAACATCGCCTCGGACAAGACCGTCGCCGCACCCGCGTCGTGGTCTTCGGAGCTGCTCGACAACCCGTACGTGATGATCGTCGGGACGACCTACGACCTGGAGATCATCGACGGCCTTTCCTATTTCCAGGAACAAGGCCTGGTGAAGGACGGCGACACGATCGGGCACGTCTACATCGACGGCGAGTACGGCAAGAACGGCCTGCGCGGCTCGCAGTTCTACGCCAAGAAGCACAATCTGACCGTCAAGGAAGTCAAGATCACCTCGACCGACAACGACCTGACCAACATCGTCACCGGGCTCAAGGGTGACGGCGTCAAGGCGATCGTCCTGACCACCACGCCAGCCCAGACCGGTTCCGCGCTCGCGGCGAACAAGGCGCTCGGGTTGAACGTGCCCGTGCTCGGCAACAACCCGGTGTTCGATCCCGTGCTGTTGAAGAGCCCGGCGGCGAACGCGCTGGACAAACTGACGATCGTCGCCAGCAGTGTCCCGTTCTCCGCCGACCTCCCCAAGGCCAAGGACGTCGCGGCGAAGTACAAGGCGGCGTACAAGGAGACCCCGAACGGCGGGATCCCCTACGGCTACGCGGTCGGCGAAGTGTGGGGCGCGGTGCTCAAGAAGGCCTGCGAGAACAAGGACCTCACCCGGGACGGCATCGCCGCGGCGCTGAAGCAGACGACGTCGGCGAGCACGGAGGACCTGGTGGCGGCGCTGGACTTCTCGAAGGCGGGCACCCCGGCGACACGCCAGGTGTACGCGGCGACACCGGACGCGTCGGCCGAGGGCGGGGTCCGCTACGTCAAGCCGCTGTTCGAGGCTCCCGAGGCGAAGGAGTACGTGGCTCCGCACCAGAAGTGAGTCTCGCTTCGGCCAGTGCGTTCGCTTCGGCCAGCGGTGTCGTGCCGTTGGCCGAAGCGGCGTCGAGAATCCTTCGCGTGGTCTCCTCCAGGGTCTCGACGCGGGTGAGCGCCTCGTCGTGCGTGAGCTTCTCCTTCTCCCGGCCGAGCGTGTAGACGACTCCCCCGGCACTCGCGACGAAATCCGGGATCCACAGGACACCCCTGGCGGCGAGGTCGTCCGCCACCGCGTCGTCGGTGAGCTGGTTGTTGGCCGGGCCGACGACGAGCGGCGCGCGGACCTCGGCGGCGGGGCCGAACACCCCGCCGACGGCTGCGGGGATCAGGACGTCGGCCTCGATGCCGAGTACCCGGTCCGGCGCGACGCGGCGCAGCCCCAGTCCCGCGGCGGCCAGTAGCCGCTGTTCGTCCACATCGGACACGGTGACCTCGGCGCCCTCCTCGACCAGGGCGTCCGCCAGATGCGCGCCGACCGAGCCGTAGCCGCTGATGACCACTTCGCGCCCTCGCATCGAGGTCTCGCCGAAGACGGTCTTCGCCCCTGCCCTCAGTGCGGCGAGCACCCCGACCGCGGTCGGCCCACTGGACGAGCCGGTGCCGCCGTGCTCTTCGGGCACGCAGAACGCGTGCGGGGTCCGCTCGCGCAGCACGAGCATGTCGTCCGGGCCGGTGCCGACGTCCGGACCGGCGAGATACGCCCCATCGAGTGACGCGATGAGGTCGGCGTGGTCGAGCAGGATGTCGCGCCGCTGCTCCGGCGAAGGCACCCGTTCGAGTGCGACGACGCTCTTGCCTCCGCCGAAGTCCAGGCCCGCGACGGCGCATTTGCGGGTCATCGCCGCGGACAGCCTCAGGACGTCGTCGATCGCGTCGCCCAGCTCCGGATAGACCTTGAACCGGCAGCCTCCGACGGCCGGGCCGAGCACTCGCGAATGCACGGCGACCATCGTGGTCACCCCGGACCGGCGCCCCCGCCGGACGACCAGCTCTTGTACGGACATCCTGCTTCCTCCTGCGCATTTAGTCGACTGGTTGCGCCGAAGTTAGGCTGTTCGTCAGGCGAATAGGGGCTTTGCCGAATGATATTCGGTATGCCGGAGAAAGGGGCAGGTGTGGACGAACTTGATTCGGCGATCATCCGGGAACTCCAGGCGGATGCGCGGCAGTCGAACCGCGACATCGCCCGCAAGGTCGGCGTCGCGCCGTCGACCTGCCTCGAACGTACGCGGCTGCTGCGGGAACGCGGTGTCATCCGCGGCTATCACGCGGACATCGACCTGCGGAGCCTCAACCGCGGCGTGCAGGCGATGGTGTCGGCGCAGGTGCGGCCGCTGAGCCGGGAGGTGATCGACTCCTTCCAGCGCTCGGTCGCGGAATTGCCGGAGGTCCTTTCGGTCTTCGTCACCGCGGGCAGTGATGATTTCCTGATCCACGTCGCCGCACAGGACGTCGAACAGCTCCACTCATTCCTGGTGGATCGCTTGTCGAAGCGCAAGGAGATCGTGGGTTTCCGGAGTTCGATCATTTTCCGGCATCTGCGCAAGACCGAGCTGGAATCGCTTCCGCTGCGAATACCAGGTGACAACCCCTAGGTCTTCACCCTGGAATACCCGACACACCACCCTTGAGTACGCCCGAAATCCAAGACTTCGCACCGGAGAAGACGGAAACTGTCGGGGTATGGGTTTGACTGTTCACAGCGGAACAGAAAGGAGGCACGCCATGGACGTTCGGACAGAGCTGAACCATCGTGAGCGGGCCACCCTGAGAGCGGTGGCCGAGGGCCACGCCGAGATCAGCTGCAGCTGCGAGCCGGACCTGTTCGTCGACGGTCTCGCCTGCTGCGACCAGCACACCGCGCACCGCCTCGCCCATCTCGGCCTGGTGGCACCCTCCCGGGGCGGCCGCTGGGGCGAACGCGTTCCCGCCCTGCTCACCGAGGCGGGAGCGGTGGCGCTGGGAGGTCTCGTCAGGCCCGAGGTGGCCGCGTAAACAGGTTGCCCAGGTGCCCCCGGGCCGCCACGCTGTGCCGATGCGTGTCTTCCTGGAGACCGAGCGGCTCCTGCTGCGGCAGTTCACCGGCGCCGACGCCGACGACCTGTTCGCGCTCTACGACGACCCCGAAGTCATGCGGTACCTCAATGGGGGCAAACCCGCCGACCGGGCGGAGATCGAAAACCTCGACCTTCCCGCCTTTCTCGGTTACTACGAGCGTTTCCCCGGTTACGGGTTCTGGGCGGCGATCGAGAAATCCGGCGGGGCTTTCCTGGGATGGTTCCATTTCCGCCCGCTGCGCGGTCATCACACCGACGACCCCGAACTGGGTTACCGGCTGAACCGATCTTCCTGGGGCAAGGGATATGCGACCGAAGGTTCGCTCGCGCTCCTGGAGAAGGGCTTCACCGAATTCGGGGCGCGGCGGATCTGGGCGGCGACCATGGCGGTGAACCTGGGCTCGCGGCGGGTGATGGAGAAGATCGGGATGCGGCACGTCCGGACCTATCACGAGACCTTCGACGACCCGATCCCCGGCACCGAGGAGGGCGAGGTCGAGTACGCCATCACGCTGGAGGAGTGGCGTGCCCGGTCGCGTTCAGAGGACTAAACGCGGCCGGTGGGGAGCCAGGTCTCCCCGGCGTCCTCGGTGAGGGCCTCACCACCGGTGAGGTCGGCGAGCCAGGCGTGGAAGGTGTCCCCCTCGTCCGGCGCGTGCCCGACGTCGAAGTGCGCGACGTCCTCGAACCGCGTGGCGTGCAGCAGGTACGGCGACGAGCGGATGTCGTTCTCCAGCCGTCCGGCCCGGTCGTAGTCGACTACGACCTCCACCAGCCGCAGCCGCCGGTACTCCTGCACACCGACGACGTCGACGGCCTCCGAGACGGCCTGCCCGTACGCGCGGATCAGGCCGCCGGCCCCGAGCAGCACCCCGCCGAAGTACCGGGTCACCACCGCGACGGTGTCGGTCAGCTCCCGGCGCCGGAGCACCTCCAGCATCGGGATGCCCGCCGTCCCCGCGGGCTCGCCGTCGTCGCTCGAGCGCTCGATTCGAGGCACTCTTTCCCGCCGAGAATCCATCGAGCCGGCGCGGCCGTCGGCGCCCAGCACGAACGCGTGACAGTGGTGCCGGGCCGCCGGATCCGCCTTCTTCCTGGCCGCGATCACCGCGCGGGCCTCCTCTTCCGAGGTGACCGGGGCGAGCGCGCAGAGGAAGCGTGAACGCCGGATTTCGATCTCGTGGACCCCGGTACCCGCCACGGTGAGATAACGATCCGCCATCGGCCAAGCCTCTCAAACCGGGCGGGCCGCTCTGCCGTTCGGGCGATTCGACGGTCACCCCAGGTCACCGCGAGACCGGCGAAACCCACTCCAATGCGCGATCCAGATCACACCATAGAGTGACGTGAGCGATCGTTTACGCAGGTCAGAGCACTGGTGCTCCACTCAGTGGACATGTCATTCCAGCCAGTGGGCAGATGATGTTTGAAGTCAACGCCAGCGTGGCATTTCCCACCCCGACCAAGCGACGTATGTCGATAACAGCGATTTCACACTATCGTCATAAGACCGGCGAACCCGGGAGTAACACGTGCGCCCCGCCTGCCATCCACCACAACGGTCTGGCGGCACCCGGCGCACGGCAGTACACAAGAGACACACAAGCGCATCGGCCGCCCAGTGCAGTGCGGCTCTACGAGGCCTGCCCCCGTTTCGCGGGCAGGATCGTTCCCTCTCGACTGACCATCGCGGTCCCGGACCACTTCGTTAACTGGTTCACCTGTGAACCACCCGAACGGAGTGCTGCCGGTCGCGCCGACGCCTTGGGAGGCGGCCAGCCGTGACCCACCATGCCAGCTACAAGGGCAGCAAGGCCCCCGAAGGCCTGTATGACCCGGAGTTCGAACACGACGCCTGCGGTGTCGCCTTCGTCGCAGACCTCTCCGGTAAACGCGATCACGGCATCGTCGCCAAAGCGCTGATCGCGCTGCGGAACCTCGAGCATCGAGGGGCCCGCGGCGCCGACCCGGAGACCGGTGACGGCGCCGGGATCCTGATCCAGGTCCCCGACGAGTTCTATCGCGCCGTCGTCGATTTCGAGCTGCCCGAGCCCGGCGCGTACGCCGTCGGGACGGCTTTCCTGCCCCAGGACGAAAAACCGCGTGGCCTGGCGATGACCACCATCGAGCGTGTCGCCGCCGAAGAAGGCCTGCGCGTGCTCGGCTGGCGGGACCTTCCCGTCCACACCGAACACGTCGGAACCGGCGCGGCCGAGACCATGCCGCATTTCAGCCAGCTGTTCCTGACCGGACGGCAGGAGCCCCTGTCCGGACTGGCGCTGGAACGCGCCGCGTTCGTGGTGCGCAAGCGCGCCGAGCACGAGCTCGTCGAGGACGATGTCTACTTCCCGAGCCTGTCCTCGCGGACGATCGTCTACAAAGGAATGCTCACCGAGCCGCAGGTCGAGAAGTTCTTCGCCGACCTCACCGACGAGCGCGTCACCAGCGCCATCGGCCTGGTGCACTCCCGCTTCTCCACCAACACCTTCCCGTCGTGGCCGCTGGCGCACCCGTACCGGTACGTCGCCCACAACGGCGAGATCAACACCCTGCGCGGCAACCGGAACTGGATGGACGCGCGTGAAGCGCTGCTCGAATCCAAGCTGATCCCGGGCGACCTCAAGCGGATCCACCCCGTCATCACGCGCGGCGCCAGCGACTCGGCGTCCTTCGACGAGGTGCTGGAGCTGCTCCACCTCGGCGGCCGGTCGCTGCCGCACGCGGTGCTGATGATGATCCCGGAGGCCTGGGAGAACCATCAGGAGATGGACCCCGCGCGCCGCGCGTTCTACGAGTTCCACTCGACGCTGATGGAGCCGTGGGACGGCCCCGCGCTGGTGTCCTTCACCGACGGCACCCAGATCGGCGCGGTCCTCGACCGCAACGGCCTGCGTCCCGCCCGGTACTGGGTCACCGAAGACGGTCTCGTCGTCCTCGCCAGCGAGGTCGGCGTGCTGGAGCTGGACCAGTCCACGATCGTCCGGAAAGGACGGTTGGAGCCGGGCCGCATGTTCCTCGTGGACACGGCCGCCGGCCGGATCGTCGAGGACGAGGAGATCAAGAACCAGCTCGCCACCGAGCACCCGTACGACGAATGGGTCGAGGACGGTCTACTGCCGCTCGAAGGGCTTCCCGAGCGTGAGCGCGAGATCCCGCCGCACGGCGCGCTCGTGCGCCGTCAGCAGGCTTTCGGCTACACCGAGGAAGAGCTCGACGTCCTGCTCGAACCGATGGCCCGCACCGGCGCGGAACCGATCGGCTCGATGGGCAACGACTCCCCCATCGCGTCGCTGTCCAGCCGCCCGCGGCTGCTCTTCGACTACTTCATCCAGCTCTTCGCCCAGGTGACCAACCCGCCGCTGGACGCGATCCGCGAGGAACTGGTCACCTCGCTCGGCACCCAGCTGGGCGCGGAGCCGAACCTCCTAGAGGCCGACGCGTCGTCGTGCCGCCGGATCGTGCTGCCGTTCCCGGTGCTGGACAACGACGAGTTCGCGAAGCTGGTGCACGTCAACGACGACGGCGACCTGCCGGAATTCCAGTCGGTCACCGTGCAGGGCACCTACGACGTCAACGGCGGCGGCGAGGCGCTCGTGCGGCGCCTCGACGAGATCCGCGCCGAGGTGTCCGCGGCCATCGCCGAGGGCGCCCGGCTGATCGTGCTCTCCGACCGCGGGATCGACGAAGACCACGCGGGGATCCCGTCGCTGCTGCTCACCGGCGCGGTGCACCACCACCTGGTGCGCGAGAAGACCCGCACGCAGGTCGGCCTCATCGTCGAGGCCGGCGACGCGCGCGAGGTGCACCACATCGCGCTGCTGATCGGCTACGGCGTCGCCGCGGTGAACCCGTACCTGGCGATGGCGACCGTCGAGGAGATGGCCGACCAGGGCCTGATCGCCGGCGCCACCGCCAAGCAGGCCACCGCGAACCTGATCAAGGCGCTGGGCAAGGGCGTCCGCAAGACGATGTCCAAAATGGGAGTGTCCACAGTGGCCTCCTACACCGGCGCGCAGATCTTCGAGGCGGTCGGGCTCGGCGACGAGGTCGTCCAGAACTGCTTCACCGGCACCACTTCCCGGCTCGGCGGGGTCGGCTTCGACACGCTCGCGCTGGAGGTCGCCGAACGGCACCGCCGGGCGTTCCCGCGCGACGGGTTCCGCGCGAACCACCGCGAGCTGGAGACCGGCGCGGACTACCAGTGGCGCCGCGAGGGCGAGCCGCACCTGTTCAACCCGCAGACGGTGTTCAAGCTGCAGCACTCCACCCGCGCCGGGAAGTACGAGGTCTTCAAGGAGTACACGAAGTCCGTCGACGACCAGGCGCAGAAGCTGTACACGCTGCGCGGGCTGTTCGACTTCAAGATCGGCCGGCGGCCCGCGGTGCCGATCGAAGAGGTCGAACCGGTCTCCGAGATCGTCAAGCGGTTCGCCACCGGTGCGATCTCGTACGGGTCGATCTCCGCGGAGATGCACGAAACCCTGGCCATCGCGATGAACCGGCTCGGCGGCAAGTCGAACACCGGTGAGGGCGGCGAAGATCCGGACCGGCTCTACGACCCCGAGCGCCGCAGCGCGGTCAAGCAGGTCGCGAGCGGCCGGTTCGGCGTCACCAGCGAGTACCTGGTCAACGCCGACGACATCCAGATCAAGATGGCGCAGGGCGCGAAGCCCGGGGAGGGCGGCCAGCTGCCCGGCGCGAAGGTGTACCCGTGGATCGCGAAGACGCGGCACTCCACGCCCGGCGTCGGGCTGATCTCGCCGCCGCCGCACCACGACATCTACTCGATCGAGGATCTCGCCCAGCTGATCCACGACCTCAAGAACGCCAACCCGGCCGCGCGCATCCACGTGAAGCTCGTGTCCGAGGTGGGCGTCGGCACGGTCGCGGCCGGTGTGTCCAAGGCGCACGCCGACGTCGTGCTGATCTCCGGGCACGACGGCGGCACGGGCGCATCCCCGCTGTCGTCCATCAAGCACGCGGGCGGACCGTGGGAACTCGGGCTCGCGGAGACCCAGCAGACGTTGCTGGTCAACCGGTTGCGCGACCGGATCGTGGTGCAGACCGACGGTCAGCTCAAGACCGGGCGCGACGTCGTCATCGCCGCGCTGCTCGGTGCCGAGGAGTTCGGTTTCGCGACCGCGCCGCTGGTGGTCTCGGGCTGCGTCATGATGCGCGTGTGCCACCTCGACACCTGCCCGGTCGGCGTCGCGACGCAGAACCCCAAGCTGCGTGAGAAGTTCAGCGGCAAGGCCGAGTACGTCGTGAACTTCTTCGAGTTCATCGCGCAGGAGGTCCGGGAGTACCTGGCGGAGCTGGGTTTCCGGTCCATCGCCGAGGCCGTCGGCCACGCCGAGATGCTCGACAAGCGCAAGGCGATCGACCACTGGAAGGCCGCCGGGCTGGACCTGACGCCGATCTTCCACGTGCCCGACATGGCTCCCGCCGGACGGCGGCACCAGCAGACGGTGCAGGACCACGGGCTGGAGAAGGCGCTCGACAACACGCTGATCCAGCTCGCCGAGGGCGCGCTGTCGTCCGGGGACAAGGTCCGGCTGGAACTGCCGGTCCGCAACGTGAACCGGACCGTCGGCACCATGCTCGGCCACGAGCTCACCAAGCGGTGGGGCGGCGAAGGCCTGCCGGACAACACGATCGACGTCACCTTCACCGGGACCGCGGGCCAGTCGTTCGGCGCGTTCGTGCCCAAGGGCATCACCCTGCGGCTCTACGGCGACGGCAACGACTACGTCGGCAAGGGCCTCTCCGGCGGACGGCTCATCGTGCGGCCGCCCGAGGTGGCGCGGTACGACGCCGAAGAGCACATCATCGCGGGCAACGTGATCGGCTACGGCGCGACCAGCGGCGAGATCTTCATCCGCGGCAAGGTCGGCGAGCGGTTCTGCGTGCGCAACTCGGGCGCGCTGGCCGTCGTCGAAGGCGTCGGCGACCACGGTTGCGAGTACATGACCGGTGGCAAGGTGGTCGTGCTCGGCGGGGTGGGCCGCAACTTCGCGGCCGGGATGTCGGGCGGCATCGCCTACGTGCTCGACCTGCCGGCGCACCGGACGAACCCGGAGATGGTCGACATCGACCCACTGGATTCGTCCGATGTGGACTTCCTGCGCGAGGCACTCGAAAAGCACTACAACGAAACGGAGTCCGCGGTCGCGCGTGCGCTGCTCGCCGACTGGGACGCCGCCGTCGACCGGTTCGGCAAGGTCATGCCGAAGGACTACAAGCGGGTGCTCGCGGCGCAGGCGAAGGCCGAGCGCGACGGGCGCGACGTGAACGAGGCGATCATGGAGGCCGCACATGGCTGACCCCAAGGGCTTTCTGACCACCACTCGCGAGACGCCGAAGAGCCGTCCCGTCGACCTGCGCCTGATGGACTGGCGCGAGGTGTACGAGGACTTCGCGACGACGAAACTGCAGAAGCAGGCCGGACGCTGCATGGACTGCGGCATCCCGTTCTGTCATCAGGGCTGCCCGCTCGGGAACCTCATCCCCGAGTGGAACACCCTGACCTGGCGCGACGACTGGCGCGAGGCGGCCGAGCGGCTGCACGCGACCAACAATTTCCCGGAGTTCACCGGAACCCTCTGCCCGGCGCCGTGCGAGACGGCGTGTGTGCTCGGGATCAACGACGATCCCGTCACCATCAAGCGGGTCGAGATCTCGATCATCGACCGGGCCTTCGAGGAAGGCTGGGTCACGCCGCAGGAGCCGGTGGCACGCACCGGCAAGAAGGTGGCCGTGGTCGGGTCCGGCCCGTCGGGACTCGCCGCGGCGCAGCAGCTCACGCGCGCGGGCCACAGTGTCGTGGTCTTCGAGCGGGCCGACAAGATCGGCGGGCTGCTGCGCTACGGCATCCCCGAATTCAAGATGGAGAAGCACCGGCTCGACCGCCGCCTCGACCAGATGCGGGCCGAAGGCACGGAGTTCCGGACCTCGGTGAACGTCGGCGTCGATCTCACCGTCGAGGAACTGAAGTCGTCGTACGACGCCGTGGTCCTCGCCGGTGGCGCGACGGCGTGGCGGGACCTGCCGATCGAGGGCCGCGAGCATCAGGGCATCTACCAGGCGATGGAGTTCCTGCCGCACGCCAACCGCGTCGCGGCGGGCGAGCTGGACGTCTCGCCGATCAGCGCCGAGGGCCTCGACGTCGTCGTCATCGGCGGCGGCGACACCGGCGCGGACTGCGTCGGGACCTCGCACCGCCAGGGCGCGAAGTCGGTGACGCAGCTGGAGATCATGCCGAAGCCGCCGCTTTCGCGCGCCGACGCGCACCCGTGGCCGACGTACCCGATGATCTACCGCGTCTCGTCCGCGCACGAAGAGGGCGGCGAGCGGCTGTACTCGGTCAACACCCAGGAGTTCGCCGCCGACGCCGACGGCCGGGTGCGCGCGCTGAAGCTGGTCGAGGTGCGCAACGAGGGCGGCAAGTTCGTCCCGGTCGAGGGCACCGAGAAGGAACTGCCCGCGCAGCTGGTGCTGCTCGCGATGGGCTTCGTCGGCCCTGAGAAGGAAGGCCTGCTGGAGGCGCTCGACGTCGAGCTGGACCAGCGCGGCAACGTCGCCCGTGACAAGGCGTTCAAGACCAGCGTCGACAACGTGTTCGTGGCGGGCGACATGGGCCGCGGCCAGTCGCTCATCGTGTGGGCGATCGCCGAAGGCCGCTCCGCCGCGGCCGGGGTCGACGCGTTCCTCACCGGACGGGACGTCCTGCCCGCTCCGATCGCCCCGACCGACCGGCCCCTCTCCTGACTCTCCCGCATTTAGTCCTCTCGATGCGGTGGTTGCGCGTGCAACTATCGCAAGTAGAGGACTAAATGCGGGGTGTAGTCGTGCCGTTGGTTCTTTTGGGTGATAAAACCGCCAAAAGAGGGTACTTGCGGGTGATGTCGGCGCGATTTCGGTATCGGTTATATCAAGGGTAAGACCCCGCACGGCGGTGGGGACCGGCAAGACCTGCCGGGGCCGCCGGACGGGTTTCCCGACGAGGGGATTCCTTGATATGACGATTGACTTGAGCGTGCCTTTGGAATGGAAGGCCGCGACCGGCGAAGCCGCGAAGATGCTCGACCAGCTACAGCCGAACATCCTGAAAGCACACGCCCGCGATCACTTTTCCGCCCTTTTCCTGCGTTTTTCGGAGTCCGCGAGCGCGAAAAAGTTCCTCGCGGCACTCGTCCCGCTGATGAAGTCCGCGAAGACCCATCTGACCGAGGTCGAGCGCTTCAAGGCCGAGGGCGCGAAGGGGTCGCCCTACGTCGGCGCCGGACTGACGGCGGCGGGCTACCGGTTCCTGAAAATCGATGTGCCCCAAGATGATTCCTTCCGCCTCGGCATGCGCTCGCAGGACACGCGCGAGAGGCTGAACGACCCGCCTCGCTCCACCTTCGACAGCGGATACCACGACGAGATCCACGCCGTCGTCATCATCGCCGACGCCGCCGACGCTCCGATGACCCTGCGCCGGAACGAGGTTCTCGCGCTGATTCCGTCGACCATTTCCGTCGTCGCCGAGGAAATCGGACTCGGCAGGGTGAATACCCACGGCGAAGGGATCGAACATTTCGGGTACGTCGACGGCCGAAGTCAGCCGCTTTTCCTGGTCGAAGACATTCGCGCGGAGAAATCCGGAACGGATGGCATCACCACTTGGGATCCGTCGGCGCCCTTGGACCGGGTACTCGTCCCGGATCACGCCGCTCCCGATCCCGCCGTCCATTTCGGCAGCTACCTCGTTTTCCGTAAATTGGAACAGAACGTGCGGAGATTCAAGCAGGCCGAGGAGGCCCTGGCGGATCAATTGGGCCTCACCGGAGAAGATCGGGAGCGCGCGGGCGCGATGGTCGTCGGCCGGTTCGAGGACGGCACGCCGCTGACCGCGCAACGGGAGGACGGTGTGGAAAGCCCGGTACCGAACAACTTCGACTACGAAAGTGACGTCGCCGGCGCGAAATGCCCCTTCCAGGCGCACATCCGGAAGACGAATCCGCGGGGCAGCGGCGGCGCGGAGCCACCCCCTCAGGAGCGACGGCATCTGATGGTGCGGCGGGGTGTGCCCTACGGCGAACGAGCCGACGACCCGAACGCCGACCTGCCGCCGTCGGCCCGGCCGAGCGGCGGGGTCGGGCTGTTGTTCATGGCGTTCAACGCGGAACTGCGCGACCAGTTCGAGTTCACCCAAGCGATCTGGGCGAACAACCCGGGGTTCCCGGTGCCGCCCGACGGGGTCAAGCCGCCCGGCCTCGATCCGGTCATCGGTCAGGGCCCGCGCCCGGAATCCGCCTACACCCAGGAATGGGCGGGTACGCGGACGGTGACCGCGGATCCGTTCCCGCAGGCGGTCACGCTGAAGGGTGGCGACTACTTCTTCATGCCGTCACTCGCATTCCTGCGGGGGCTGGGCGGGAAGGGCTGATTTTCTCACGCACCGTGGCCGATTCCGGTGATCGAGTGGCGAATTATCCGGTAAACGTCACCGGAATGGACGCAAACCGGATATCAGTCCGGAGTCGGCGACGATAGCGTTCAAGGCGGGCCGGTCCTGGGCGTACCGGCCATCGGACGGGCGCCGGTCACACTGGGGGTGGCCGGCGCCCGCTCTTACCGTTTCTCCCTGGCTTCCCAAACCTGCCGCTTCTCTCCGCACGTATCGCGACGCGTAGTACTTTGTCCGGTGCGGTAAGCGATGCCGCGCTTCGGGGAGGGAGCTCGGATGAATCGGCATGAACGGCTGACGGCTTTATTGGACATGGTCGGAGAGCGGGAGAAAGTCGACGTCGAAGTCTCGGCGGGCGAACTCGGGGTCTCCCCCGCGACGATCCGCCGGGACCTCGATCATCTGGCGGGCCGAAACCTCGTGGTCCGCACCCGCGGCGGGGCCGTCGCCAGCAACGTCGCCTACGACCTTCCGTTACGGCACAAGGCCGCGCGCAACGCCCCGGAGCAGCAACGGATTTCCGCGGCCGCGGCGAAAATGGTCGACCCGGGCATGGTGGTCGGCCTCAACGGCGGCACGGCGAGCACCGAAGTGGGCCGCGCGCTCGCCACCCGGCCGGACATGGGCGAGCCCAGCGGCGGCCCGCTGCTCACCGTGGTGACGAACGCGCTCAACATCGCCCACGAACTCGCCGTGCGGCCCAATATCAAGATCGTGGTGACCGGCGGGGTCGCCCGGCAGCAGTCGTTCGACCTGTCCGGACCGCTGTCACACCTGTTCCTCGACCAGATCTCGCTGGATCTGGTGTTCCTGGGGGTGGACGCGTTCGACCCGGTGCACGGCGCGCAGGCGCACCACGAAGGCGACGCGAGCACGAACCGGCTGATGGCGGCCCGCGCCCGGCAGGTCGTCGTGCTCGCCGACAGCGGGAAACTCGGTGGTCACGCCTTCGCGAAGATCTGCGCGACCACCGACGTCGACGTGCTCGTCACCGACGGCCGCGCGGATCCCGAGCGAGTGCACGCCTTCGAGGAGGAAGGCGTGCGGGTGGTCAAGGCTTGAGCCGGTCCAGCGCGAGCAGGGCCGCGCCGAGCCTGCCGGCCTCGTCGCCGAGCTGCGCGATCCGCAGTTCGGGCATCCGCTGGAACTGCAGGTTCGCCGCCAGCCAGGCCCGCACCGGTTCGAGGACGTAGTCGCCCGCGGTGAACAGGCCGCCGCCGAGGACCACGACCTCGGGCGCCAGCAAGGTGACCAGGGTCTTGATGCCGTGGCCGAGCCCCTCGAGCGCGTCGTTGACCACGGAGATCGCGGCCTCGTCGCCGTGCCGGGCGGCGTCGACCACCTGCTCGGCACCTTCGGCGGGACGCCCGGTGTGCTCGCTGTAGCGGCGGGCGATGGCCGACGCGGAGGAGATCGCCTCGAGGCACCCCGTCGCGCCGCAGCCGCACGGCAGCCGGTGGCCGACGTCGATATGGCCGATTTCGCCGCCTTGGCCGCCCGCGGCGTACAGCTTCCCGTCGAGCTGGAGCGCGGCCGCGATCCCGGTGCCGACCGGGATGAAGGCGGCGTCGGTGCAGCCCTTGCCCGCGCCGACGCGGAACTCCGCCAGCCCGCCCGCGCGGACGTCGTGCCCGAACGCGAACGGCAGCCCCAGCCTGCTGTCGAGCATCTCGCCGAACGGCACGTTCCGGAAGTCGAGGTTCGCCGAGAACCTGGCCACGCGCTCGACGTCGTCGACGATGCCCGGGATGACCACGCCGACGGCGTCCGGTGTACCGGTGCCCGCCTTCTCGCCCAGCGTTTCCACGATCCGCGCGACCTGGTCCGCGAGCGCCTCTCCGTCCGCTCCGCGCGCCGTCGGTTCGCGCAAGCTGGCCAGGTCTTTCAGCTCGGCGTCGTACAAGGCCGCCTTGATGGACGTTCCGCCGACATCGAGTGCCGCCACCGCAGGTGTCATGGCTGGATTTTGGCATGCCCCCCGCCGCGGGCGGCAGGGATTCCGGCCGTAACGGGTCGCCGTAACAAGCCTGCGCCGATTGGGTTCGGTCACATTGACCGGACGCTTCGCGGCGACCTACTCTCGACCGGCCAGACGACGGCACCCGGAACGCGGTGAGATTCCGCGCGGTCGCGCCACTGTGACCTCGAACCAGCCGGTTCGGGGAAGCCAGACCCGGAGCCGTCGTGTCACCCCTGAAGAGGCCGCGCTAGCCCGAGGAGGTCCCACCGCCATGTCCCAAGCGGTAGCCGCAGTACCCGTCCCGATCCGGATCCCCGTCCGCGAGATCCTGCCCTGGGCGGTGCTCGTCATCCTCCTTTCGCTGATCACGCTGTACTTCATCAGCGCCGAGCAGGGTGCGGTGTCGGTGTTCGCGAATTCGTACGTCCACGAGTTCGTCCACGACGGCCGGCACCTGCTGGCCTTCCCCTGCCACTAGGCGGCACGCGCCCCATGATGAGGTCCTTGCTGGTCCGCGGCATGCTCGCGGGCCTGATCGCTGGTGTCCTGGCGACCCTTTTCGCGTACTTCTTCGGTGAGCCCTCGGTCGAGACCGCCATCGGTCTCGAAGGCACCGCGGCTCACTCCCATCACGACACGGGCGCTCAAGATCCGGCCGCCCATGACCCAGCCGCTCATGAACCCGCTCCGGCCGAAGAGGAAGAGCTCGTCACGCGGGGCGTGCAGAGCACCGTCGGTTTGCTGACCGGCGTCGGCCTGTACGGCGTCGCCGTCGGCGGGCTGTTCTCGCTCGCGTTCGCCTTCGTCTACGGACGGCTCGGCATCCTGCGGCCGCGGGTGACCGCCGCCCTGCTCGCCGGTGGCGCGTTCGTGGTCGTGTTCCTGGTGCCGTTCTTGAAGTACCCGGCGAATCCCCCCGCCGTCGGGCAGGCGGGCACGATCGGGAGCCGGACGTCCCTGTACTTCGGTTTCGTCGCGCTTTCGCTGCTGATCGGCATTCTCGCGGCGGCGTTCGGCCGGAAGCTGGCCGACAAGCTCGGCGCCTGGCGTGGCGGCCTGATCGCCTCGGGTGGGTACGTCGTGCTGATCGCGGTGGCGGCGGCGCTGCTGCCGTCGATCGACGAAGTCCCCGCCGAGTTCCCCGGTTCCACCCTGTGGACCTTCCGGCTGGCCTCGGTCGGCACTCAGGTGGTGCTGTGGACGGTGCTCGGCCTGGCCTTCGGCGCCCTGTCGGAAAAAGCATTGACCGAGAAATCGTTGGTTCGCAAGGACGCCTAGCCCGCAGCCCGGCTGACCGGCTCCCACGAGCGCCATTCCGCGACGCGGTCCCGGTGCAGGTCCACGATGACGTCGAAGTCCCCGTCGCCGAGCAGCAGGCGGCGGGGCGGCGCGTCACTGGCCACCAGTTCGAGGACGGCCTCGGCGACCTTCACCGGGTCGCCGGGGACACCGTCGGCGTACTTCGCCATCAGCGCCGCGCGCACCGGATCGTAGGCCGGGCGCATCGGTGACATCTGGAGACTGGCGCCCATGAAGTCGGTGGCGTAGATCCGCGGCTCGACCAGGGTCACATGGATGCCGAAGCCTTCGACCTCCTGCGCGAGCGCGTCGCTGAGGCCTTCGAGGGCGAACTTGCTCGCGTTGTAGAGCCCCATGGTCGGAACGGCCATCAGCCCGCTCACACTCGACATCTGCAGGATCCGGCCCTCCCCCTGTTTCCGCAGCACGGGGAGCACGGCCTGGCTGACCCACAGCGCGCCGAAGAAGTTCGTCTCCATGATGGCCCGCGCGTCGTCCTCGCCGACCTCTTCGACCGCGCCCATCAGGCCGAAGCCCGCGTTGTTGACGACGACGTCGATCCGCCCGAGCGCTTCGGCCGCCTTCTCGACCGTCTCGAAGACGGCGGCTCTGTCCGTGACGTCGAGAGGCAGGATCACCAATCTTCCTTCGCTCGCGGTCACCGGCTCGTCCAGCTCCTCGGGCCGGCGTGCCGTGCCGACGACGTTGTCCCCCGCCTTCACCGCGTGCTCGGCGATGAGACGACCGAACCCGCGGCTGACACCGGTGATGAACCAAGTACGCATTTCCGACTCCTTCACTCCTTGCGAGACGGACCGTCTCGTCTCGTTGTGCTACAGTACCGGCATGGCTGGAAACGTCAAGTCCCCGGATCCGGCTCGGCGCAGCGAACGTTCGAGGCAGGCGATCCTCACGGCGGCCACCGAACTGCTCGGCGAAGTCGGCTACCCGAAGCTGGCGGTGGAGGCGATCGCGTCGCGGGCGGGAGTGGGAAAACAGACGATCTACCGGTGGTGGCCGGACAAGGGCGCGCTGGTGCTGGACGCGTACCTGACCTTGGTCCAGGGAGCGGGCGAGCTGAGCTTCCCGGACACCGGCGACCTCGGAGCGGATCTGCGCACGGTGCTCCGGTCCACTGTGGACCCGTTGGCGGACACGGGTTACGAGGCGTTCTACCGCGCGCTGCTGACCGCGATCCAGGGTGACGTGAAACTGTCGGCGGAACTCGACGAACGGCTGATGAAGCCATGGCTGGAGGCGACAAGGGCACGATTCCGGACCGGTGCCGAGGCCGGGCAGATCGACGGCGGCGACATCGAGGCCGCGGTGGACCTGTACTACGGAGCGGTCTACTACCGGTGGCTGCTGCGGACCGGGCCGCTCACCGAGGAGTTCGGCGAGTCGGTGGTCCGGCTGGTGCTGCGCGCGCTGACGCCGGGCTCAGGCTCCAGGCGGCACGAAGGGAAGGTCGACGTGGCAGCCGGTTTCGATAAGACGCTGGAGTCCCACGGTGTCGACGTGGTCCTCGACGGCGTCGGCGAGCCTGTCGAGCATGCTCTCCCGCAGCGAACCGAATCCCCGCGCCCCGGCGGCCGGTGACCAGTCCGCCACCTCGCCCAGCCAGGCACGGCGGAAGCCGTCGTTCTCGAAGGCGCCGTGCCACATGGTGCCCCACACCGTCCCCTGCCGGTATCCGTCCAAAAAGGACTCGGCGGGACCGGTGGCCGTCACGGCGCCATGGTGGATTTCGTACGCCTCCACGGGCTGGCCGCGCCAGGCACCTTTCGGGCGTGCCAGCACCTTGTCGGCGCTGAACGAAACACGCGTCGGCAGCAGACCGAGGCCGGGGACGGTTCCGGCGCCGGACTCGACGTCGTCCTCGATCTCGGCGGCCAGCATTTGATAGCCGCCGCAGATCCCCAGCACCGGGCGGCCCGATTCGGCCCGCGCCAGTACGGCGGCCGCCAAACCGCGGGAACGCAGCCACGCCAGGTCGTCCACGGTCGCGCGGGAACCCGGCAGGATCACCACATCGGCGGAAAGGACGGTATCCGGATCGGCCGTCAGCGCGACGGAGACACCGGGCTCGGCGGCGAGCGCGTCGACGTCCGTCGCGTTGGAGGCGCGGGGAAAGCGCACGACCGCGACGCGCAGCGAGCCGCCGGTCGCGCCCCAGCCCGCGGCGGCCAGCGCGTCCTCGGAGTCGATCCACACCTGGTCGAGCCAGGGCAGAACGCCGAAGACCTCGCGGCCGGTGAGCTTCTCCAGTGTCTCCAGACCAGGTCGCAGCAGGCCCACGTCACCACGGAACTTGTTGACCAGCCACCCCGAAACCAGCGCTTGGTCTTCGGCTGACAGGAGAGCGAGGGTCCCGAACATCGCGGCCATGACGCCGCCGCGATCGATGTCGCCGACGACCACCACGGGCAGGCCGAAGCGCCGCGCCAGCCCCATGTTGACATAGTCGCCCGCGCGCAGGTTGATCTCGGCCGGACTGCCCGCGCCTTCGCACAGCACGACGTCGAAGCGGCGCCGCAACGACGAGAACGTGTCGAAGGCGATCTCGGCGAGCCCGGCCCGGCCGGTCGCGTACTCCCCCGCCTCCAGCGTGCCGAACGGTTTCCCGAGCGCGACGACGTGACTGCGGCGGTCGCTCCCGGGTTTCAGCAGGACCGGGTTCATCGCGGCCTCGGGTTCGACGCGGGCCGCCCGCGCCTGCAGCCATTGCGCGCGGCCGATCTCGGCGCCGTCCGCGCACACCATCGAGTTGTTCGACATGTTCTGGGACTTGAACGGCGCGACCCGCACGCCCTGGCGCGCGAGCCAGCGGCACAACGCGGCGGTGACCAGGCTCTTGCCCGCGTCCGACGTCGTCCCCGCGACGAGCAGGCCGCTCACCGCGTGACCGCCACCGCGACGGCCAGCGCGGCGAGGCCGACGGCTCGCGAGAGCCGGACCGCGCGACGCACGTCCACCGGTTCCGGCTCGCGACCGTCGCCGAGGACGCCGCGGCGTTCGGTGCGGCCGTCGTAGCTGTTCGTCCCGCCGAGCCGGATGCCGAGCGCACCGGCGAAAGCGGATTCGACCTGGCCCGCGTTGGGGCTCGGGTGGTGCTTCCCGTCGCGGCGCCAGATCCGGAACGCGGGTTTGGCGAAGCCGCCCGCCAGCGGTGCCGAGACCACGGTCAGCGCCGCGCCGACGCGGGAGGGCACCAGATTGGCCAGATCGTCCGCCCTGGCCGAGGCCCACCCGAAGTTGGCGTACTTCGGCGACCGGTAGCCGACCATCGCGTCCAGGGTGTTGAGCGCGCGATACCCCAGGAGGCCGGGAATTCCGGCGACCGCGCCCCACAGCAGCGGCGCGACGACGGCGTCCGAGGTGTTCTCGGCGATGGACTCGGTGGTCGCGCGCGCGAGTTGTCCGGTGTCGAGGCCGGTGGCGTCACGAGCGCACAGGTGCGAGAGCCGCCGCCTCGCGCCGGGCAGGTCGCCCTCGTCGAGCAGGCCGGCCATCCGCGTGCCCTCGGTGGCGAGCCCCCGACCGCCGAGAACCACCCAAGTGGACGCCGCGGTGAGGACGAACCGGGTGAAAGGACGCTTCCGGGTCAAGATCTGGGCGGCGACCCCCAATCCGGTGACGGTCCCCGCGCACGCGGCGGTGTACGCCGCGCCCCGCACCTTCGAATCGGCCCAAACCCGCTGTTCAAGAGCTTGCGCGGCCCGGCCGAAGCCGGCGACCGGATGCCCGCGCCGTGGATCTCCGAACACGGCGTCGGCGACGTAACCGGTAACGAGTCCGGCTGCGGTGGCGGCTTGTCGGAGTGGCACGTGGCGAACGGTAGCGCGTGCACGAGAATGCGGGGTATGACCAAGCTGACGCATCGCCTCGCGAGGGTTCTGGAGACTCTCGCGCGGGCACTTCGCCGCTACTCGCGCGACGACGGCAAGGTGCTGATCCTGGGCGGCGTCCGCTCTGGGAAGTCACACCACGCCGAGCGGCTCGCGTCCCGTCACCCGCACCTGACCTATCTCGCGCCCGGGCTGCCCCCGAGCGCCGACGATCCCGAATGGGCCGCTCGCGTGGCCGCGCACCGCGCGCGGCGGCCGAGCACCTGGAAGACCATCGAGACCACCGACCTGGCCACGGTGCTGCGGACGGCGACGCATCCGCTGCTCATCGACTGCCTCGGCACCTGGATCGCCCGCGTGCTCGACGAGGTCGGCGCCTGGGAGCAGCGCAAGGGCTGGGAACGGCGGCTCGACGACCGGCTGGAGGACTTCCTTGCCGCGTGGGCGCAGGCCGACGTGCCGGTGATCGCGGTCAGCAACGAGGTCGGCAGCGGTGTGGTGCCCGCGACGGTGTCCGGGCGCGTGTTCCGTGATGTGCTGGGCGCGTTGAACAACCGGGTGTCCGCCGTCTCCGACCGGACCGTGCTGGTCGTCGCCGGACGGATGCTGGACCTGCCTTAGGGAGCAACCATGCGTATCCCCACCCCGGACGCCGCCGCCGAAGCCGCCGCACGCACCAGACTCGACGGCCTGGTCAAGCCGCTGGGTTCGCTCGGGCGGCTCGAAGACCTGGCCGCCTGGCTCAGCGCCGCGCACGGCACCGTGCCGCCGCGGCCGCTCGACGACGTCCGGGTGGTCGTGTTCGCCGGGGACCACGGGGTTTCCGGGATGTCGGCGTATCCGCGCGAGGTCACCGCGGCGATGGTGCGGGTGTTCCTGGCCGGGAAGAGCGGCGTCAGCGTGCTGGCCGGGCTGAACGGCGCGACGGTGCGGGCACTGGACATCGCCGTGGACTGGGACGGCGCGGACGTGCCCGCCGAGGTCACCGCGCACAAGGTGCGGCGGGGTTCCGGCTCGATCGACGTCGAGGACGCGCTCGCCGCAGGGGAGGCGCGGACGGCGTTCGAGCACGGGCTGGCGATCGCGGACGAGGAGATCGACGGCGGCGCGGATCTGCTCATCCCGGGTGACATGGGGATCGGCAACACGACGATCTGCGCGGCCGTGGTCGCTTCGGTGCTCGGCCTTCTCCCGGAAGACGTCGTCGGTACGGGCACCGGGATCGACGAGGACGGGCGCGCGCGGAAGCTCGCGGTCGTCGAGGCCGCGTTGATCAGGGCCGATGCGGTGAAAGACCCCTTCGCGCTGCTGACCGTGCTCGGCAGCGCTTGTCTCGCCGCGACGGCGGGCTTTCTCGTGCAGGCGGCGGTTCGCGGGGTGCCGGTGCTGCTCGACGGCGTGTTCTCCGGGGCCGCGGCGCTCGTCGCCCGCGAGATCGCGCCGGGCGCCGAGCAGTGGTGGCAGGCCGGGCACCGGTCGACCGAGCCGTCGCAGGCCTACGCGCTGAAAGCGCTCGGACTGGAGCCGATCCTCGATCTCGGGCTGCGGCTCGGCGAGGGCAGCGGCGCCGTGCAGGCGGTACCGACGCTGCGGGCGGCGCGGGCGATCATCGCGGACATGGGCCTGCTGGCGGATCTCGCTTGATCGCGGACGCGCTGAAGATGGCTGTCGGCACCCTGACCACGGTCCGGGTGCCCGCCCCGGGAGTGATCGACCGACGGGTGGCGGGCGGCGCGATGGTGCTCGCTCCGCTGGCCGTCCTCCCGCTCGCGGCCGTCGCTTCGGTGATCGTCTTCGTGGGTGAACTGGTCGGACTGCCCGCTTTCGCGTCGGCCGCGCTGGCGCTGGGCGCGGTGGCACTGGGCAGTCGCGGGCTCCATTTGGACGGGCTCGCCGACACGGCCGACGGGCTCGGCGCCTCCTACGACCGCACGCGGGCGCTGGAAGTGATGCGGCGCGGGGATTCCGGGCCGACCGGGATCGCGACCTTGGTGCTGGTCCTGCTCGTCCAGACGGGCGCGCTGGCCGGGGCGATCTCGGCGGGACACGGGATCGCGGCGGCCGCGATCGCGGTTATCGCCGGACGCGGGGTGCTTTCGCTGTGCTGCGCGCGTGGCGTCCCCTCGGCGCGGCCCGAGGGGCTGGGTGCGACCGTCGCCGGTTCGGTGCCGGTGTGGGCGGCCGCGGTGGTGTTCGCCGTGCTCGCGGGTGCGGCGGCGCTCGTGCTGCCGTGGTGGCAAGGCCTGATCGCGGTGGTGCTCGGCTATCTGGCAGCGTCGGCGTTGCTGGCGCGGTGCGTTCAACGGCTGGGCGGGGTCACCGGAGACGTGCTCGGCGGCTGTGTCGAAGTCGCCGTCGCGGGGGTCCTGCTGGCTTTGTCGTTCTGAGGCGACCGAGTCAAGCGGCCTTGTCCGTCGCCAGTTTCTCGTCGATTTCCGGGAGCCAGAAGCACAGTTCGAGGGTCTTCATCCCCGCCCAGAGCCCGAGTTTGCGGCCCTGCGAAACCAGCGTGAGCGCCGCGAGCAGAAGCAGCACCGCGAGACCGGCGGCGATGAACGGATGCTTGCCCACGAAGATCTCGACGATCGCCGCGATCGCTCCGAACAGCAACGGCGGCGCGCAGTTGCGCACCATGAGACCGGACGCGCGCAGCCGCGTGACGTCGCTCGCGACCTCCTTGTCGTGCAGTTGCAGCGCGCACAGCAGGAGATGCGTGTTCTCCTTGAGGAACGGCCGGTCCTCGGCCGCCGGCATCCGGCGGACGAACTCCTCGGCGGCGTTCCGCTCCCGCCTGCGCGGCACGATCCGTTCCAGCGCGTCGCCGAGCGGATAGGCCAGATAGCCCAGCAGGAAGCTCAGCACCACGATCACCACGACCGCCACCAAGGTGGGCACCCCGCCGATGGACGCCGCCGTCAGGAGGTGGAGTTTCACCCCGAGGTAGCCGAAGAACGCGACATAGAGCGCGCCGGGGATGGTGTAGGCGAAGAGATCGAAGACGCCGATCACGAAGTTCACCGGCTCATCCAACCACCTGCCCTGGGGAAGACCAAAGATCGCGCACGGGCCTCACACCGTTAGCCCGCGGCCTGTCGTGCCAAGGCCACGGCGACCTCGTCGGCGTGCGGGACCGTCGCGGCGATGATGCCGTCCAGCACCTCCCGCGTCGCGGTCATCTCGTCGATCGCCGTGCTGATCCGCTCCCGCTCCCGGTACAACTCGGGCAACAGGTCGGCGCAAGCGGGCGCGAGGCCGTTCCCCAGATCGACCATGCACGGCAGCACCCCGGCGATGGTGGCGGTGCCCAGACCCGCGGACAGCAGCGTCCGGATGTTGCGCACCCGCCCGACGTCCTGTTCGGAGTACTCGCGATACCCGCTCGGCCTTCGCACCGGATGCAGGAGGCCTTGTTCTTCGTAGTACCGGAGCAGGCGCTCCCGCACGCCCGTCCGCCGCACCAGCTCACCGATCCGCATGGAACAACCTTTACACGATCGGGAGTTGACTCTCACACCGATGAGAGACTTTAGCCTTTCCCCATGACCGAAAAGAAAACCTCCGTCACCGTCGCCGGGCTCGGCCCGATGGGCGCGGCGCTCGCGGCGGCACTACTCGACCACGGCCACGAGGTGACCGTGTGGAACCGTTCCCCCGGCAAGGCCGCGCCCTTGGTGGCCCAAGGCGCGCGAGAGGCGGACGGCGTCGCGGACGCGGTGTCCGCGAGCGAGGTGACCGTGGTCTGCCTCGCCGACTACGACGCCCTGTACTCCGCGCTGGCACCGGCCGAAGAAGCGCTGCGTGGCCGGGTGGTGGTGAATCTCAATTCCGGTACGCCGAAGGAAGCGCACGAAACCGTGCGCTGGGCCGGAGATCGCGGAATCGGCTACCTCGACGGCGCCATCATGGTCCCGCCGGCACTGGTCGGCCAGCCGGGTTCGGTGTTCCTCTACAGCGGCTCGGCCGAGGTCTTCGACGCGCACAGGGGGACGCTGGCCGCGTTGGGCGACGCGACCTACCTGGGAACGGACCCGGGCCTCGCGGTGCTGTACAACACCGCTCTGCTGAGCCTGATGTACTCGTCGATGAACGGTTTCCTGCACGCCGCCGCCCTGGTCGGCAGCGCGGGGGTCCCGGCGACCGAGTTCACGGAACTCGCCGTGGACTGGTTCCTGCCCTCGGTGGTCGACGGGATCTTGAAGGCCGAGGCACCCGCCATCGACAAGGGCGAGTATCCCGGCGATTTCGGGTCCCTGGAAATGAATCTCACGGCGCTCAGGCATATCGTCGACACCAGCGAGGAGCAGGGCGTGGACGCCGAGATCCCGCTCAGGAACAAGGAACTGACCGAGAAGGCCATCGCCGCCGGGTTCGGCCAGAGCAGCTACTCGTCGATGATCGAACTCCTCAAGAAGGGAGCCGCCTGACCTCGGCGAGTGCCGTCAGGAACCCGTCCACCGTGTCCCGGTCCCGGACGGCGATCCGGAGGTACCGCGCGTCCAGCCCCGGGAAGGTGTCCCCACGCCGGACAGCGAAACCGTGCTCTCGCAGCCGTTCCCGGACACCGTCCGCGCCGGGGAGCCGGATGAGCACGAACGGCCCTCGCGGCTCCCCCAGCACGTCGACGCCCAGGTCGGTCAGGCCGGAAACCAGGTACTCCCGGTCCGATTCCGCCGCCACCGCCAGCTTTTCGGCCTCCTCCAGCGCCGCCGGGCGGCAGCACGCCACCACGGCGACGGCTGCGAGCGACGACACCGACCACGGAGGCTGAACCGCGCGCAGACTGTCCACAACGGACTCTTCCGCCAAGACGTAGCCCGCGCGCAGTCCGGCGATCCCCCACGTCTTCGTCAGGCTGCGGAGGACGACGAAACCCGGTTGTCCGGCAACGGTTTCGGTCTCGCCGGGGACGGCGTCGAGGAAGGCTTCGTCGACGACGACCAGGCGGCCCGGGCGGCCGAGGGCGAGCAGGTCCGCGGCCGGGTGCAGTACCGAAGTCGGGTTCGTGGGGTTCCCGACGAACACCAGGTCCGCGTCCTCCGGGACCGGGCGAAGCCGGAAACCGTCGTCGGGCGACAACAGGACCCGGTGCACCGGGTGACCGGCCGCGCGCAGAGCGGCTTCGGGTTCGGTGAACTGCGGATGCACGACCACCGCCCGCGACGGCCGCAACGCCGTGGCCAGCAAGGTGAAAGCCTCGGCCGCGCCCGACGTCACCAGCACCTGCGACTTCGGCAGCGCGTGCCGGGCGGCGACCGCCTCCACGGCGGCGGTGACGTCCGGATACGCGGCCAGGTCGTCCAGGGCGGCCGCCAGTTCGGCGCGCAACCAGGCGGGCGGGACCGGGAGCCGGACGTTGACCGCGAGGTCGACGAGCCCTTCGCCGACCTCGCGGTCGCCGTGGTGCCAGAGGTCGTAGTCAGCCATGGGCGTGTACCGCGGCGGCGAACCGCTCGGCGAGTTCGGGGTAGCCCGCCCAGTGGACGTGCAGGTAGGACGCGTGCAGCGTCGCCGACGCGAAGCCGTCGGGCGTGCGGTCCCAGCCCCAGGCGGGCGTGGGGCCGCTGCCGGGTTCGACGATCGTGCGGTGGAATTCGTGGCCGGTGACGCGTTGGCCCGCGACGGCCAGCAGGGTGTCCGCGGGCGAGAAAGCCTTGCGGTAGCCGAGTTTCCCGCGTTTGGTCATGGTCGCCGAAGCGTCGAGGACGCCGGTCATCGGCAACCCGTCGATGTCCTGGCACAGGTACAGCAGTCCGGCACATTCGGCCACGACGGGCATCCCGTCGCCGACGGCCCGCGCCACCGCCGTCCGCAGCGGGACGTTCGCCGACAGCTCTTCGGCGTGCACCTCGGGAAAGCCGCCGCCGAAGTACAGTCCGGCGCAGCCCTCGGGAAGTTCCTTGTCCTGCAACGGATCCACTTCGACGACGTCGACACCGGCGGCGGCGAGCAGTTCGACGGCCTCGGTGTAGCGGAAGGTGAACGCCGGACCGGCGGCGGCCGCGACGACCGTGCGCAGGCCGTCGTGCGAGAGCGGTGGCCGCCAGGGTTCACCCGAGAGGCGGGAGGCGGAGCGAGCGACCTGGACGACGGCGCCGAGGTCGACGCCTTCGCTGATCCATCCGGCCAGTTCCGGCAGCAGCCGTTCCGACTCGCTCGCGCGTTCGGCCGCCGGGACCAGGCCGAGGTGACGGCTGGGCGCGTGGATCTCTTCGTTGCGGTACAACGTTCCCAGCAGCGGGACACCGGTCGCTTCCAGCGCGGTGACGATCTCGTCCGCGTGCCGTTGCGAGCCCAGCTTGTTGAGGATGACGCCGGCGAGCCGGACGCGCGTGTCGTACTGCGCGAACCCGAGCACCGTCGCCGCGACACTGCGCGACGCGGCCGAGGCGTCCACGACGAGTACCACCGGAGCGTCCAGCAGCCGCGCGACGTGCGCCGTCGAGGCGTAACCCTCGGTGCCGAGCGCGCCGTCGAACAGGCCCATCACGCCTTCGATGATCGCGATGTCGGCCCCGGCGGAACCGTGCAGCAGCAACGGGATCAGCTGCTCCTCGCCCTGCAGGAACGGGTCGAGGTTGCGTGGCGGCCGCCCGGTCGCGAGGGCGTGATAGCTCGGGTCGATGAAGTCGGGGCCGACCTTGTGCCCGGACACCTCCAGTCCCCGCGCCCGCAACGCCGCCATCAGGCCCGCGGCGATCGTGGTCTTGCCGTGCCCGGAGCCGGGCGCGGCGATGACCACGCGATTCACCATTCGATGCCTCGCTGGCCCTTTTGCCCGGCGTCCATCGGATGCTTCACCTTGGTCATCTCGGTGACCAGGTCCGCGGCCTCGATCAGCTCCGGCGGCGCGTACCGGCCGGTGATCACCACATGCTGGTGGCCGGGGCGCGAGGTCAGCGTCGAGACGACGTCGTCCACCTCGAGCCAGCCCCATTTGAGCAGGTAGCTGAACTCGTCGAGGACGTAGAAGTCGTGGGATTCCGCGGCGAGACGGCGTTTGATCTCGGCCCAGCCCTCGCGGGCGTTGACGGCGTGATCCTCCTCGGTGCCGGACTTGCGAGCCCAGCTCCAGCCCTCGCCCATCTTGTGCCATTCGACCGGGCCACCCTGGCCGGTGTCTTCGTGCAGCTTGCCGAGCGCGCGGAACGCGGCTTCCTCGCCGACGCGCCATTTCGCCGACTTGACGAACTGGAACACCCCGATCGACCAGCCCTGGTTCCAGGCGCGCAACGCCATCCCGAACGCGGCCGTGGACTTCCCCTTCATCTCGCCCGTGTGCACGGCGAGCAAGGGACGATTGCGGCGCTGGCGGGTGGTGAGCCCGTCGGCGGGCACGGTTTCCGGTTTGCCCTGGGGCATTACGCGGCCCTCCCGGAGATCCGGGTGCGGACGGCGCCCGCCAGGGTGTCGGCGGCGACTTCGGCGACCGGGACGTGTTCCGCGCCCAGGTGTTCCGCCAGTTCCGCGGCGAGCCCGAGCCGCATCTTCCCGCTCTCGCAGTCCATCACGACCGAAGTCACGTTCCCGGCCAGCAACCCGGCCGCCTGCTGTGCCCGTTTGACGGCGTCGGCACCGCTGGTCGCGCGGCCGTCGGTGACGACGACGAGCAGCGGGCGCCGCAGCGGATCGCGGACCGCTTCGATCCGCAGCACCCTCGCCGCCTCCAGGAGCCCTTCGGCCAGCGGCGTCCGGCCGCCGGTCGCGAGATCGTCCAAACGGGACGCCGCGGCGTCGACACTGATCGTCGGCGGAAGCGAGAGTTCGGCGCCGGAGGCGCGGAAGGTCACCAGGCCCACCTTGTCGCGGCGCTGGTAGGCGTCGAGCAACAGCGACAGCACGGCGGTCTTGACCTCGCGCATCCGCTGGCGAGCGCCCATCGAGCCGGACGCGTCGACACAGAACAGCACCAGGTTGCCCTCGCGCCCTTCCCGCCGCGCGAACCGGAGATCCTGTGGCCGCACCACGAGTCCGGCGCCACTGCGGCCGCGGGAACGCTGGTGCGGCGCGGCGGCGCGCACGGTCGCGAGCAGATGCGGATGACCGTCCTTGGTCCCGGCGGGCTGGACGCCGATGGTCCGGCCGTTGTCGGTGATCGCCCGCGACCGCCGCCCGGCGGCGCCCTCTCCGGTGCCCTTCACCTCGAAACGCCTGGCACGAAAGGCTTCCCCGGCACCGACCGGCTTCTGGTCACCGCCGCTCTTGCCGCCGCCAGAAGGTTCCTGACCGCCCTCCGACGGGGGCGGGCCCGAGGTCTCGCCGCCCTCCGGCGGGGTACCCGAGCCGGGGCCGTCGTCTTCCGGACCGGGATCCTCCGGCTGGGCGTCCTGCAGCGCTTGTTCCAGCTGTTCCTCGGAGATTCCGGGCGCGTCGAAGGGATTCCGGCGACGGCGGTGCGGCAGCGCGAGCCGGGCCGCGACCCGCACGTCCTCGGTGGTCACCTCGGTCCGCCCGGCCCAGGCGGCGTGCGCGACGGCGGTCCGCGCGGTCACGATGTCCGCGCGCATCCCGTCGACCTCGAAGGACGCGCAGACCTCGGCGATCTGCCGCAGCGCGTCGTCCGGCAGCTTCACCGACGGCAGAAGTCGTTGCGCCGCCTCGATGTCGGCCGCCAGTCCGGCGTCGGCCGCCGCGTACTGCCCGGCGAAACCGTCGGGATCCGCCTCGTAGGCGAGCCGCCGCCGGACGACCTCGACGCGCAGTTCGGGATCCCGGCTGGACGCGACCTCGACGGTGAGCCCGAACCGGTCGAGCAACTGCGGCCGCAGCTCGCCTTCCTCGGGGTTCATCGTGCCGATCAGGACGAACCGGGCGGCGTGCGACACCGAGACACCTTCGCGCTCGACGGTCGCGCGCCCCATGGCGGCGGCGTCGAGCAGCGTGTCGACCAGGTGATCGTGCAGCAGGTTGACCTCGTCGACGTACAGCAGGCCACGATGCGCCGACGCGAGCAGACCGGGCTGGAAGTCGGTCACGCCGTCGGCGAGCGCGCGTTCCAGGTTCAGTGAGCCGATCACGCGGTCTTCGGCCGCGCCGACCGGCAGTTCCACCAGCCGCGCGGGACGGCGGTGCGCGGCCGAGCCCTCGGCGTGCGGGCCGTCCGGGCAGGCCGGGTCGGGTTCGACGGGGTCGCACGAGAACCGGCACGCGTCCACGACGTCGACGCCGGGCAGCAGACCGGCCAGCGCACGCACCATCGTCGACTTCGCCGTGCCCTTCTCCCCGCGCACCAGCACCCCGCCGACGGCGGGCGAGATGGAGGAAAGCACCAGCGCCAGGCGCAGATCCGGCATCCCCACAACGGCGGTGAACGGGTACGGCTTCACAGCTCTCCTGTCGTCGACGACGTCCGGCCGATCATCGCATAGGAAAACCTTCATCTACGGTGACGAACGTGCGCGAAAAATCACCCCTGACGGTCGTCGGGATCGGGGCCGACGGCTGGTCCGGCCTGTCCGGGCAGGCCAGGGAAGCGGTGCTGCGCGCGGACGTCGTCGTGGGCTCGCCGAGGCAACTCGCGTACCTGCCCTCGGAGGTGAAATCCGAGCCGTGGCCCAGCCCCCTGCTCCCCGCCCTGGACGACTTCCTGGCGGGCAAGGGCCGGGTCTGCGTGCTGGCCAGCGGCGACCCCCTCCTGTCCGGCATCGGCACGACGCTCCTCCGGCGCGGCTACGACGTCGAGGTCCTGCCGTCGCTCTCCTCGGTGACGCTCGCCCGCGCGAGGCTCGGCTGGGCGGCGGAGGAGACCGAGGTGGTCACCGTCGTCGGCCGCGCGATCGGCCGGGTGAGCCGGGCGCTGGCGCCGGGCCGGAAGGTCCTCGTGCTCGGCGCGAACGCCGAAGACCTGCTCGACCTGCTCAAAGCCCGCGGATACGAACGGAGCCGCGTCACCGCGCTGTCCGACCTCGGCGGCCCGGACGAGCGGATCGGCCCCGGCTCGCTGACCGTGTTCGCCGTCGAGGCCGACGGTCCCGCGCTGCCGCTGACCGGCCTGCCGGACGACGCCTTCGAGCACGACGGCCAGCTCACCAAACGCGACCTCCGCGCGTCCGCGCTGGCCAGGCTCGCGCCGTCGCCCGGCGAACTGCTGTGGGACGTCGGCGCGGGCGCGGGCAGCGTCGGGATCGAGTGGTCCCGGGCGCATCCGCTGAACCGGGCGATCGCGATCGAACGCCTCCCGGAGCGAGCGACCCGGATCGCCCGGAACGCGGACACGCTCGGCGTCCCGGAACTCGACGTGGTGATCGGCGCGGCCCCGGAAGCACTCGAAGGACTGACCAAGCCGCACGCGATCTTCCTTGGCGGCGGGTTGACCGTTCCGGGTGTTCTGGACGCCTGCCTGGCGACCGGCGCACGGATCGTCGCGCACGGCGTGACCCTCGAATCCGAACAGGCGCTGGCCCGCGCGTACACCGAACACGGCGGCGAGCTGATCCGCGTCGGGGTCGAACAGGCCGCGCCGCTGGGCGGATTCACCGGCTGGACCCCGGCGCGAGCCGTGACGCAGTGGAGCTATCGGAGCAGACCTTGACCGTGCACTTCATCGGCGCCGGTCCCGGCGCCGCCGACCTCATCACCGTGCGGGGCCGTGACCTGCTCGCCCGCTGCGGAACCTGCCTGTACCCCGGCAGCATGACGCCGACGGCGCTCTTGGCGTACTGCCCGGACGACGCGGACCTCGTCGACACCGCGAACCTCGACCTGCCCGCGATCGTCGAGCGCATGGTCGAGGCCCACCACAACGGCCATGAGATCGCGCGGCTCTGTTCCGGGGATCCGTCGATCTACAGCGCGGTCGCCGAACAGATGCGCCGTCTCGACGCCGCGGGTGTCCCCTACGACGTCACCCCCGGCGTTCCCGCGTTCGCCGCCGCGGCCGCGCTGCTCAACCGCGAACTCACCGTGCCCGAGGTCGGCCAAAGCCTGGTCGTCACGCGAGCGCAGGCACGCTCCACGGCCATGCCACCGGGGGAAACGCTCGCCAACTTCGCGCGCACCGGCACCACCCTCGCGCTGCATCTGGCGATCAACCGCATCGAGCAGGTAGTCGACGAATTGCTGCCCTTCTATGAAGAGGACTGCCCCGCGGCGGTGGTGGCGCTGGCGAGTCAGCCCGGTGAGCAGGTGTTGCGCGGGACTCTCGGCACCATCGCCGCCCAGTCCCGCGAGGCCGGGATCAATCGCGCGGCGATGATCTTCGTCGGGAAAGTCCTTGCCGCCGAAGGGTTTCCCGACAGTTTCCTGTACTCGGCCACTCGTGATCGCGCCAACCAACCGGAGTCGCTGTGAAGAACCTTCGCTGGGGCCTGCTGGCCGCCGGGACCATCGCCGCCGAGTTCGCGGCGGGCGTCGAAGAGAGCAAGCACGGCGTGCTGGAGGCCGTCGCCGCGCGGTCCGGCGACCGGGCCGCCGAGTTCGCGAGCCGCTTCGAGATCCCGAAATGCTACGGCTCCTACGAGGATCTGCTCGCCGATCCGGACGTCGACGCGGTCTACATCTCGACGCCGCATCCGCTGCACGGCGCATGGGCGATCCGCGCGGCCGAGGCGGGCAAGCACATCCTGTGCGAAAAGCCGCTGACCGTGTCCGTCAGCGAAGCCGAGAAGGTCGTCGAAGCGGCCCGCGTCAACGACGTCTTCCTCATGGAGGCGTTCATGTACCGGCTGCATCCGCAGATCCGGCGGCTGGCCGAGCTGATCTCCTGCGGCGCCATCGGCGAGGTCCGTGCCGTGGACGTCGCCTTCAGCTACAACTTCGCCGTCCCCCGGCTCACCGATCCCGCGCTGGGCGGTGGCGGGATCTTCGACGTCGGGTGTTACTGCACCTCGCTTTCGCGGCTGGTTTCGCAGGCCGCGACCGGGCAGGACGTCGTCGAGCCCGAAGAAGTGCTCGGGATGGCGAGGCTCGACGAGAACGGCATCGACGAGGTCGCGTTCGGCCTGCTGCGGCTGCCGGGCGGGATCCTCGCGCAGCTGGCCTGCGGTTTCCAGCTGACGCAGGACGACCACATCCGCGTGTACGGCTCACAAGGACAGCTGTACGTGCCGAAGCCGGCGTGGATCCACGAAATGCGCAGGCCGAAGACCTCCCAGATCATCCTCACGCCGGAAGGCGGGGAACCCGAGGTGATCGAAGTCGAGGCGACGCAGGGCCTCTTCGCCCGCGAAGCCGACCACGTCGCGACGCACCTCGATGACCGTCAAGCGCCCGAACTCACCTGGGCGGAGACGCTCGCCAACCTGCGCACCCTCGAACGCTGGCGTGCTGCCGTAGCCCGATGAGAGTGCTCATCCTGGGCGGCACCGGCGAAGCACGCGAGCTGGCGAAGGAGCTGGCGGCGCGCGGCGAACACGTCGTGTCGTCGCTCGCGGGCCGCGTCGCGCGTCCGAAACTGCCGGACGGTGAAGTCCGCGTCGGCGGCTTCGGCGGCCCGGAAGGTCTCGCGCGCTGGCTGGCCGAGAACGACGTCGCCGCGCTGATCGACGCCACCCACCCCTTCGCCGAACGCATCGGCGCCAACGCGGCCGAAGCCGCGCGCGAAACGAACACGCCGTTGCTCAGGGTCGCCCGGCCTGGCTGGACCGAACAGCCCGGCGACACGTGGCACTGGGCCGACGACCTCGACCACGCCGCGCGGCTGCTCCCGGCTCTCGGCGAACGCGTGTTCCTCACCAGCGGCCGTCAAGGTCTCGCCGCCTTCGCCGGGCTCGACGACCTGTGGTTCCTGATCCGCTGCGTCGATCCACCCGAGGTGCGGCTCCCCAGGCGGTGCGAAGTCCTGCTGGACCGCGGTCCGTACACGGTGGACAAGGAACGCGGGCTGATGGAACGGCACGGCGTCGAGGTGCTCGTCACGAAGGACAGCGGCGGCGCGATGACCGCCGCGAAGCTCACCGCGGCCCGCGAACTCGGCCTCCCCGTGGTCGTCGCCCGGCGGCCGTGGCGCCCCGAAACCGCCAGCGTGGCGACGGTTCAGGACGCCTTAACCTGGCTCGACGCCGAGACCAAGGGCAGCCCTGCGTAAGCCGTTCGGACCAGACCCGTTAGCGTTGCGCCGATGCGTTTGATCGCTGTCACGCTGGGGTTGCTTTCCGCCTTGTGCGCGCTGGCTTTCCCCTTCCTGCCGGTGGTGCAGGACACAGCGGAGGTCGTCTGGCCAACGGGCGGCGACACCCGCTCCGTCAACGCGCCCTTGACCGGGTACTGGGCTCAAGACCTGCGCGTCGATCTGCCGTGCACGACCGTCCGGTCGCTGGACGCGCGTTCACAGGGTCAGGCGCTGCTGTTCTCGACCGTGCCCGACGGCCGCACCGACCCGCGCGCGGGCAAGGGCGTCGGCCTGCAGCTGCGCATCGACAACGGCGTGCTGCTCGCGTCCAGTCAGGGCCAGCAGATCGTGCAGCAACCGCTGCCTCCTCAGTCGACGACTCCTCCCAACTGCGACATCAAACTCGTCGCCGACGCGAACCAGATGACGCTGACCGTCGCCGAGACCGTGGTCTTCCACGCCGAGGGCGACGTCCGGCCGCGGCTGGTCGGGATCTACTCGTCGATCAACGCGGGCAAGGACCCGATCGCCGGGCTGCACGTCTCGGTCGTCCCGGACACCCGCTACCAGACCTCGCCGACGGTGCTGAAGTGGATCATCGGCCTGATCGCGGCGCTGTCGTTCATCGGCTGCCTGATCGCGGTGTGGCGGATGGACTCCGGGTTCGCCCGCCGCGCGCCGCGCTGGGCGCCGGTCGGCTGGTGGCGGCTGACCGCCCGCGACGCGACGGTGATCATCGCGCTCGGCGCGTGGGTCTTCATCGGCCCGGTCACCTCGGACGACGGCTACATCCTCACGATGTCCAGAGTCGCCGAAGACACCGGCTACATGACCAACTACCACCGCTGGTTCGGCGTCGCCGAAGCGCCGTTCGGCTGGTTCTACCACGTGTTCCAGCTGATGGCGCACGTCAGCACGGTGCCGCCGTGGATCCGGCTCCCGTCGTTCGTGCTCGGCGTGCTGAGCTGGCTGTTGATCAGCCGCGAGGTCATGCCGCGCCTCGGCACCCAGGTCCGGACGAGCCGCGCGGCCGGCTGGGCTGCCGCCGCGGTCTTCCTGGTCTGGTGGATGCCGTTCAACAACGGTGTCCGGCCGGAACCGGTCGCCGCGCTGGGCTCGCTGCTGGCGATCTGCGCCGTGGAGCGCGCGCTCGTGACGCGCCGCCTGCTGCCGCTGGCCCTCGGCCTCACCGCCGCCGGGTTCACCCTGGCCGCGACGCCGACCGGGCTGATCGCGGTCGCTCCGTTCCTGGTCGCCGCGCGCCCGCTGTTCAAACTGGTCCGCCAGCGCGCCGAGAACGGCTGGCTGCCGGTGCTCGCGCCGGTGCTGGCCGCCGGGCTGCTGGTGCTGATCGTCGTCTTCGCCGACCAGACCTTCGCCACCGTGCAGGAGGCGACCCGGATCCGCACCCAGGTCGGCCCGAACCTGTCGTGGTTCCAAGAGCTCGCGCGCTACCAATTGCTCTTCGAAAGCCTGCCGGACGGCTCGATGCCGCGCCGCTTCCCCGTCCTGCTCGTGTTGCTGTGCACCGGCACCTGCCTGGTGGTGCTGCTGCGCCGCGGCCGGATCCCGGGCGCCGCGCTCGGCCCCAGCCGCCGCCTGATCGGCACGGTCGCGCTCTTCTTCCTCCTGCTGGCCTTGACCCCGACCAAGTGGACGCACCACTTCGGCGCGTTCGCCGCCGTCGGCGCGGCCATGGCGGCGCTGACCGCGCTGGCGACCAGTTCGACGGTGCTGCGGTCGAGACGGAACCGGGCGGCGTTCCTCGCCGGGCTGCTCGTGGTCGGCGCGCTGGCCGCGACCGGGCCCAACTCCTTCTGGTTCGTCTCGAAACTCGGCGTGCAATGGACCGGGGTGGCGCCGTCGATCGGCGGGATCCCGCTGTCGACGATCCTGCTCATCGCGGCCGCGATCTCCGGGATCTACGCGTTCGTGGAGAACGTCCGCGCGCACCGGCCCGGGCTGCCCGCCGGGCCGCAAGAAGGCCGGAGCCGGTCGCTGCGGCTCGGGTCGCTTTCGCTGGTGGTCGTCTGTGGCCTGATGGCCGGGGGCGAGTTCGTCAGCATGGCCTGGGCGATCCACAACCAGGCCGGTTCCTACAGCCTCGGCGCCGCGAACTTCGGGCATCTGTCCGGCAAGAGCTGCAACCTTTCCGACCACGTGATGGTGGAACGGGACGCCGCGACCAGCATCCTGCGGGCCCAGCCCGAACAGCGGACGGTGCCGGTGAAGAAGGAGGAGCCGCCCGCCGGGCAGACCCCGCCGCCGCTGCCCGATCCGGAACAGGACAACGGCCGCGTGCAGACCGGGTTCCACACCCGCGCGATCGACGACAAGGATCCGCTGGCCGAACCGCCGCACGGTTTCAAGCCCGACGAAGTGCCGATGTGGAGCAGCTTCCTCGACCCCGAGACGCGGGCCGGACGGCTTCGCAGCGATTGGTACGCCCTCGCCGAGAAGCCCGCTGACGGCCAGATCGTGGTCGCCACCGCGGGTGCCTCGCGGCGGCCGACGTCGGTCAGCCTCGACTACGGCGTGAACACCGGCGAAGGCGTGAAGATCGTCCGGAGCCAGTTCGTGCTCCCGCCGGGCGCCGGGACCAACGGCTGGAACGACACCCGGATCAACCTGCGCGACCTCCCCGCCGAGACGACGTCCGTGCGGATCAACATCGTCGACAACGACCTCACCGAAGACGGCTGGATCGCCGCCTCGGCGCCGCGCGTGCCGACGTTCACCACGCTGACCGAGAAGATCGCGGGCAAGCCGGTGTACGTCGACTGGCCGGCGTCGTTCGTCTACCCGTGCGTGCAGCCGGTGACCTCGCACGACGGCATCTCGAAGATGCCCGAGTACCGGATCACCGCGGGCGCCGTGGCCGACGAGGCGAACTGGGCGTCCAGCACCAACGGCGGTCCGATCGGCTGGCTCGAAGAGGTCGCCGCCGAACCCGAGGTGCCCAGCTACCTGATCGGTCAGCCGAGCCAGTCGTGGGGCCAGCTGCTGCAGGTCGAACCGTTCACCGAGGGGATCGCGCCGACGATCATCCACGGCGAGAAGGTCGTCCCCGGCTGGTGGTCGCCGGGTCCCGGCCCGAGGCAGCCGAACGGCAAGGACCCGACGCGCTGAGCTGAAGGGGCCTTTCCCCGCATAGGACGCAGCGAAGGGGCCCTTCACCGCATGTGATGCGGTGAAGGGCCCCTTCAGCTCTCTCTAGAGCCCGGCCAACGCCGGCGGCAAAGCATCGCTGTAGAGCACCCCGAGCCGCTGCGTGGCCCGGGTGAGCGCGACATAGAGCTCGGCCGCCCCACGCGGTCCGTCGGCGAGGATCCGCACCGGGTCCACCACCAGGACCGCGTCGAACTCGAGCCCCTTCGTCTCCGACGCGGGAACCGTGCCCGGCACCCCCGGCGGCCCGATCACCACGCTGGTGCCCTCGCGGACCGCTTCGTCCTTGACGAACTCCTCGATGGCCCCCGCCAGGGAATCCCCGGTGACCTTCCGCGCCCACGGCGCGACACCGTTGGAACGGACCGACTCCGGCGCCCGGACGTCGGGCGCGAACTCGGCGAGCACCGAGGCCGCGACGGCCATGATCTCCGCCGGCGTCCGGTAGTTCACCGTCAGCGAGCGGTAGACCCAGCGGCCCGGCACGTACGGCTCCAGCATCGCGCCCCAGGACCGCGCCCCGGCTTCGGACCGGCGTTGCGCCAGATCGCCGACGACGGTGAACGACCGGTTGGGGCAGCGCCGCATCAGCACCCGCCAGTCCATTTCGGACAGTTCCTGCGCCTCGTCGACCACGACGTGCCGGTACGTCCAGTCCCGGTCCGCCGAGGCCCGCTCGACGAGGCTGCGCGTGTCGTGCTCGACGAACCGGTCGGCGAGTTCGTCGGCGAAGAGCAGGTTTTCCGCGGACAGCAGGACGTCCTCGTCCATCTCCTCGCGGTCCAGCTTCATCGTGTCGAGCACACCTTCGGCGTACTCGGCCTCGGCCTTCTTCTCCCGCTCGACGGCCTTCTCCGCCGCCTGCTCCGCCGCTTTGTCACGGCCGAGCAGATCGACGAGTTCGTCGAGCAGCGGCATGTCCGACACCGTCCAGGCTTCCCCGTCGGCGCGCAGCAGCGCCTGGTCGGCACCGGCCGCCGTCAGCCGTTCCGGGGACGCGTAGAGCGCCCCGAGCAGGCTCTCGGGCGTCAGGATCGGCCAGAGCGCGTCGACCGCGGCGGTGAACGTCTCGCTCTCCGCCAGTTCCTTCAGCAGGTCCTTCCGCAGCCGCTCCCATTCGTCACGGTCGTCCCGGCTCAGCCAGCCGCGGCCGATCCGCGCGATCGCCCGCTCGGTCAGGACGTAGGTGACGATGTCGGTGAACGTCACCCGCGCTTCGTTGTGCGGCAGGCCGCTCTTGCGCGCCTCGTCCCTGGCCCACTCCGCGTTCTCGGCGTCGATCCGGACGGTGACGTCGGACAGCTCGATCGGCAGCGGTTCCTCCGGCAACCGCTGGCGGTCGGCGACGGCGGCGGCCAGGACGTCCAGCATCTTCAGCGAACCCTTGAGCCGCACCACTTCGGGGCCGTCCTCGGCGGTGACGTGCTTGCCGGGGACGAAATCGCCGGTGGTCATGAACACCACGTCGGTCTCGCCCAGCGACGGCAGGACCCGGCCGATGTGGTGCAGGAACGCCGGATTCGGCCCGACCACGAGCACGCCGTGGCGTTCCATCCGCTCGCGCTGGGTGTAGAGCAGGTACGCGACGCGGTGCAGCGCGACCACGGTCTTCCCGGTGCCCGGCCCGCCCTCGATCACCAGCACACCGGGGTGCTCGTGCCGGATGATCTCGTCCTGCTCGGCCTGGATGGTCGCGACGATGTCGCGCATCCCCTCACCGCGCGGCGCGTTGACGGCCGCGAGCAGCGCCGCGTCGCCTTCCGCGTCGCCGCCGGGGCGGCCGAACACCTCGTCGGTGAACCCGATCACCGCACGCCCGTGCGTGTGGAACTGGCGACGGCGGCGCATCTTCTCCGGTGTCGCGGCGGTCGCGGTGTAGAACGCCCGTGCCGCCGGTGCCCGCCAGTCGAGCAGTACCGGTTCGTAGTCCTTGTCCTCGTCGAAGAGACCGATACGGCCGATGTGGAAGGTCTCCCCCGCGTCGCTGTCCAGCCTGCCGAAGCACAGGCCGTTGTCCACGACGTCGAGCCGCCGCGACTCCCTGGCCAGCGAACGCACCTCGACGTCGCGTTCCATGGCCGTCGCGCCGGTTCCCCCCAGCGCGGCCTGGAACTCCCCCTTCACCCGCGCGCGTTCGGCGTCCAAGCGCGTGTAGAGCCCGGCGACGTACTCGCGTTCGGACCGCAGCTCTTCTTCATGACCCTGAGTTGACACAGACTCCCATTTCGCCAGGTTTCGGCTACGGCGAGTGAGTTTGAAGCATGACCGGGGTCTTGTGGCAAGTCCCCCCATGCGCTATATGTTTATTACGGAGAGAGTTGGTCATCCGCACGGTGGCGCGTACTCGAGCCCCGGAAAGTACCTCTCCCACTCCTCCCTGGTGATCCTCGGCGTCGCCAACCGGCAGATCTCTTCGCTCACCCGGTCCGTGTTCGTCTGCCACAGCTGCACACCGCTGCTCCCGATCGCGAGCGTCTGCCCGTCGTCCCGGTAGGCCACCGAGTTGACCGTCGCGGCGAACCCGGTGAGCTGCGCCCGCTCCACCGGGTTCCGGGGATCGGCGAGGTCCCAGACCCGCACCGTCCGGAACGCCGACGCCGCCAGTTCCCGCCCCGCCGGGCCGAACGCGAGATGCCCGACGCCTTCGGGATTGCCGCCCAGTTTCGCCAGCCGCACGGCGTGCGCGCGATCGGCGATGTCCCACAGGTAGACGTTCCGGTCGCTGCTGCCCGCGGCGACGGTCCGGCCGTCGGGACTGAGCGCCATCTTGAACAGGGCGCCGGCGTCGGGCCGCAGGGTCGACACCAGACTCGGCCGCTTCGGATCGGCGACGTCCCACAAGGTCACCGCGGACGAGCTGAGACCTTGGCTGCCCACGAGCGTCCGCCCGTCGGGCGTGAACGCGAGCGACCACACCGTGCCGTCACCGACCGGGAGGGTCCGCGGCTCGGCGAACCGCTGGGGATCGCCGACGTCCCAGAGCTGGATCGGCCCGTCGTCGTGGCCGGAGGCGAACGTCTTCCCGTCCGGGCTGAACGCGAGCGAATACGTCGGCTTGACCTCGGTGGACGCCGTCAGCTTCGGCGCCGTCGGATCGCTGATGTCCCAGCGCTGGAGCAGGAACGTCCCGGCGACGCCCGCGCCGTCGTGCGCGGCCAGCGCGAGGCTGCGCTTGTCCGGGCTGAGCGCGACGGCGGTGACCGTGGCCGGTCCGGGGAGTTTCGCGAGCTGTCGCGGGGCACGGAGGTCGTCCATCGTCCAAAGCCGCACGTCGTCCCCGGAGGTGACGAGGATCCGCCCCTGCTCGGTGAACGCGCCGACGTTCCAGCCCGCGCTCGAGGCCAGCGCGAGCTCGCCGAGGTCCTGCAACCGGACGGTCCGATCCGCGCTGGTGGACACGATGGTCTTGCCGTCCGGGGTGAACCCGGTCCACCAGATGGCGTTCGTGTGCCCGGACAGCGGCGGCAGTTCCTTCGCCGCCGCTCCCGTGACGTCCCACACGCGCACGGACTGGTCGTCCCCCGCGGTCACCACCAGCCTGCCGCTCGGGCTGAACCCGGCCGCCCAGACCACGGCCGGGGTGGTCATCGTCGACAGCGGCCGCGGCGACGCCGGATCGGCGACGTCCCAGAGCCGGGCCGTGCGATCCCAGCTGGTGGTGATCAGCCGTCTGCCGTCCGGGCTCCACGCCGGGGTGAGCTGCAGATCCTTGTGTCCGGAAAGGACGGAGCGCCGTCGCGGCGCGGCCGGGGTGGTGACGTCCCAGAGTTCCGCCGTCCAGTTCGTGTTCGTGACCGCCAGCAGCCTGCCGTCGGGGCTGAAGACGGCGCGTTCGAGCTCGTCGGCCGGGATCCCGCCGAGCGGTTTCGGGGCGCCGAGGTCGGAGACGTCGGTGAGCCGGACGGTGCGGTCGGCGGAACCGGTGGCGAGGAGGCGGCCGTCCGGGCTGAAACCGGTGGAAAGCAGGGCCTCCCGGTGCCCGGCGACGTCCGCCTTCCGCACCGGATTCCGTGGATCGGTCAGGTCCCAGAGCCGGACGGCGTGCTCCCGGGTGGCGGTCGCCAGGGCCCGTCCGTCGCGACTGAACGCGAGCGGGCCGCGAATCGTTTCCGAAGCGGGCAGCGTCGACAGGAGTTCCGGACGCCGGGAATCGGCGATGGACCACACCTGCGTCGCCCGGTAGGAGTCGGAGGTGACCATGAGCTGCCCGCTCAGCACGACGGTGACGTCACCGGGGTCGAAGGTCATCCTGGTGGCGAACGGCGCCGCCATGGACGCGAGCAGACCGTCGTGGGTCTCCTGGATCGGCGCGAGCCGGTACGCGGCGAGGCTGAGTTGGGTCGACAACGCCGGGTTCGACTCCCGTAACGTCTTCGCGTCGACGACGGCCTTGCGCGCGAGCGCCACGTTCCGCTGATCGGTCGCGGTGTTCCCGGCGTCGACGGCGTACACGACGGCCACGACCGCGAGGATCAGCAGCACGTGGAGGAGCGCGACAAGCCTGCGCAGCCTCCGTGTCCGTTTGCGGCCGACAGCGGTCTCCTCGGCTTCCGCGTCGAGTCCGGCCCGGAGGAACTCCTGTTCGCGCGTGCTCAACGCGTCCGGCGCCCTGGCCGCCCATTCGGCCGCGAGACCCAGCCGCGTACCGCGGTAGAGGCTGCCCTTGTCGCGATCCAGCGACTCCCACAGGTCGGTCGCCTCGGCCAGCTGACGATGCAGCCGATGTCCTTCGCGGTCCTCCGCGAGCCAGTCGCGTAGCCGGGGCCAGCCGCGGATCAGCGCCTCATGGGCGATCTCGACGCCGTCGCGGTCGAGAACCAGCAGGCGCGCGTCGGCGAGGCGTCCGAGAACCTCCGTCGTCGCGGGATCGTCGTCGAGCTCGCGCCGGTTGAGACGGCGCTTCGTGTCTTCGGTGCCTTCGCCGAGCGCGGTCAGCCGCAGGAAGATCTGCCGGACGAGGGCCTGCCTGTCCGGCTCCAGATCCGTGTACACCGCCTCCGCGGTCTGCGCGATCGCGTTGAGGATCCCGCCCGCCGACTCGTACGCCGCGCTGGTCAGCGTGATCCCCTGACGCCGCCGCCAGGTCTCCAGCAGCGCGTGCGAGACCAGCGGGAGCATCGCGGGCTGGCCGGTGGCGTCGGCGACGAGCGTCGTGACCAGCGCCGCCTCGACCCGGCAGCCCGCGCGGACGGCGGGTTCGACGATCGCGGTGCGGAGTTCGTCTGCGGTCATCGGGCCGACCATCACCTGTGCGTCGGTGAGGGCCTCCACGAGACCCGCGTGACGGCAGAGGTGACCGTAGAAGTCCGCGCGGACGCCGAGGACGACCCGGGTCCCGTGCTCGTCGCTCGCGAGCGCCAGCAGCGCGTCGATGAAGGCGGTGCGCTCGCCTTCGTCGTGGCAGAGCGCGTAAAGCTCCTCGAACTGATCGACGATCAGCAGCCGCCCCGCGACGGCACAGTCCGCTTCGAGCGGATGTGCTCCAGGCGTGCGAAGGTCGACAGGGCGTTCGCTCGACGGCGCCAGCCCGGCTCGCAGGACGGATGATTTTCCCGAACCCGAGGCGCCGAAGACGCCGACGAGCCGTCGTTCCGCGAGCTTGCCGGTCAGCTCGGCGACCAGCCGCTCACGGCCGAAGAACCGGTCGGCGTCGGTCGCCTGGAACGCGGCCAGGCCCAGATACGGGAGCTCGGTGTCGTCGCGTTCGCCGTCGGCCGCGGCGAGCCCGGCGGCGACGGCGCGCCAGCGGTCCTCCCACGCCGGGAGATCCCCGCCGCACGCGGTGACGTACGCGGACGTCACCGCGAGCCCCGGCAGCTTCCGGCCTCCCGCCGCCTCGGAAAGGGCGGCGGCCGAGTAGCCCGCGCGAGCGGCGAGGTCCCGGTACGTCGGCCCGCCCGCCTTCTCCCGGAGCAGGCGAAGATCCGCCGCGAACCTCACGACGACGTCGTCACCCGGCCCCAGCGGGCGCTCGCGTCTCGGCACCAGGCCCCCCTGATCGTCGAAGCGTTATCGAATGGTCATTGTTCACCCAAAACGGCCGGACACTGTACAAAAGTTCTGCGCTACAACCGATGGCGTGCCGATTCGAACCCAAGTGGTGAGCGTGGTCTTCGCGGGTGTCCCCGAGCCGCCCGAGTCCTCGGAACTGGAAGTGGTCGCCTATACCCCCGACGAACGCGAAGCGGTCTGGCACGCCACCGTGCTGCGCCCGGACGTCCTCGTCCTGTCCGTTCACCCGCCCGCACTCGACGGACTCGCCGTGACCCGCGAGCTGGCGTCGCGCGTGCCGGAAACCGCCGTGCTCGCGCTGACCCCGCCCGGCGACGGCGAACTCGGCGTCGCCGCGATGCTCGCGGGTGCCCGCGGCGTCCTGTCGCGGACCGCAGGCCACGCGGACCTGGTCCGGTTCATCCGCGGGGTCGCGGCGGGCGCGGTCGTGTTCGGCGAACGCGCGGCGGACCGGCTCTACGGCCTGCTGGCCGCCTCCGAGCCGGTCCGGATGTTCCCGCGGCTGACCTCACGCGAGCACGAAGTGCTGGACCTCCTGGCGGGCGGGTTGACGATCACGCAGGTGGCACGGCAACTGGGGCTCGCCCCCAAGACCGTGCGCAACGTGGTCTCGTCGATTCACGCGAAGGCCGGCACCGTCGATCGCGAGGTGCTGCTCGGCCAGGCGCGCAACGCCGGGCTCGGGCGTCACTCGTAACCGCGGGGCGTCCAGACGATCCCGTTCTCGGCACGGGTCTTCGACGAACCCACGATCAGCAGGCAGCGCATGTCCACCTCCGCCGGATCGAGCGTGCCGAGGGTGACCACGCGGACGTCCTCCTCGGGACCGCCGACGTCACGGGCGACGACGACCGGCGTCTCCGGCGCGCGGTGCCGGAGCAGGACGTCGCGGGCCTGCGCGAGCTGTGTGGTCCTGGTGCGGGAGGCCGGGTTGTACAGCGCGAGCACGAGATCCGCCGCGCCCGCCGCGTCGAGCCGCCGTTCGATGATCTCCCACGGCTTGAGCCGATCGGACAGCGAAAGCACGCAGTAGTCGTGGCCCAGCGGAGCGCCGACCCGGGACGCGGCCGCCTGCGCGGCGGTCACCCCCGGCACGATCCGCACCCGCGTCCCCGTGCCGTGCCCGGCGGCGAGCTGCTCCAGCACCGCCGACGCCATCGCGAACACGCCGGGATCACCCGAGGACACCACCGCGACCTTGGCGCCGTTCGCGGCCAGTTCCAGCGCTTCGACGGCACGTTCGGCCTCGACGCGGTTGCCCGACGCGTGCCGCTGCTGGCCCGCGCGCTGCGGTACCCGCGCGACATACGGGCCGTAGCCGACGACGTGCTCCGCCGCGGCCAGTTCCTCGGTCGCTTCGGGGGTCAGCCAGCCGGGGCCCGCCGGGCCGAGACCGACGACCACGACCTCGCCACCGGTGTGCGTTTCGGTCTTTCGCGGGCTCTCCGGTTCGTCGGCGAGCCGGGACGCGTAGGCCGGGCTGGGCAGCAGCGCCAGCGAGAAGTACGGCACCGACTCCGGGTCGACGTCGGCGAACGGCTCGACGCGCTGCGCCTGCCAGGTCGCGCGTTCGATGTAGAAGGCGTCGTCCAGCTTCCCGGCCTCGGCCAGCGCCTCGCGGACGTTGCCGAACGTACGGCCGAGTTTGAGCACCGCGGCGGCCTGCGTGTCGGCGAGGCGGCGCGCCAGTTCCGGCGCGGGCAGGGTCCCGGGCAGGATGGTGAGGACCTCGTCGCGCTGCACCAGCGGGCGGCCGAGCACCGACGACGCCGCGCTGACCGACGTCACGCCGGGCACGACGGTCGCCTCGTAGCGGTCGGCGAGCCGTTCGTGCATGTACATGTAGGAGCCGTAGAAGAACGGGTCGCCTTCGCAGAGCACGACGACGTCACGTCCGGCGTCGAGGTGTTCGGCGAGCCTTTTCGCGCTGAGCTCGTAGAAATCGGCGATGGCGCCTTCGTAGCCGCCGGGATGGTCGGTGGTCTCGGTGGTGACCGGGTAGACCAGCTTCTCTTCGAGCTGGCCGTCGCGCAGGTACGGCTCGGCGACCGAACGCGCGATGCTCCGGCCGTGCCGGGCGCTGTGATAGGCGATGACGTCGGCCTCGCCGATGAGCCGCGCGGCCTTCACCGTCATCAGTTCGGGGTCACCGGGCCCGAGCCCGACACCCCAGAGTTTCCCGGGCCCGCTCATTCGACCTCACTCGCCATCGCGTTGATCGCGGCGACGGCCATCGCGCTGCCGCCACGGCGTCCGTGCACCACCAGGTACGGCGCGGGCGCCCGCTCGGCGAGCTCCACTTTGGACTCGGCGGCGCCGACGAACCCGACCGGGACCCCGATGATCGCCGCCGGGGCACCGACCCCTTCGTCGAGCAGTTCCAGCAGGCGGAACAACGCGGTGGGCGCGTTGCCGATCGCCACCACGGAACCGGGCAGCTTGTCGCGCCACAGCTCCAGCGCGGCCGCGGAACGGGTGGTGCCCATCCGCTCGGCCAGCCCCGGCACCTTCGGGTCGGACAGCGTGCACAGCACCTCGTTGGCGGAAGGCAAACGCTTGCGGGTCACCCCGGACGCGATCATGTTGGCGTCGCAGAGGATCGGCGCGCCCGCCTCGAGCGCGGCCCGGCCGGATTCCACCACGTCCAGGCTGTAGCGGAGGTCGTCGACCAGGTCGACCATCCCGCAGGCGTGGATCATCCGCACGGCCAGCACCGCGACGTCGTCGGGCAGGATCGCGAGATCCGCCTCCTCGCGGATGGTGGCGAACGAATGCCGGTAGATCTCGGCACCGTCCCGGAGGTAGTCGATCACTGCTGTCCCTTCACTTCGGCACTGCCCTTCCGCGCCAACGTCCCGGCCAGCTCGCCGACCGGGACGAACGCCCCGTCGACCAGGTAACCGTCCTCCGTCGCGAGCACGTCGACGTGCTCGCGCGCGGGTTTTCCGCACCGCCGTTCACATCCGGCGAAATGGGCCATCGGGGTCCGGCCGACCCGTGCCGCGTCGGCCCGGACGTCGGCGAGCGACTTCGCGCAGCCCGGACGGCCGATACAGGCGCTGATCCCGAGCGACGGCGCGTCCGGATCGGTGATCAGACCGGCGTCGTCGTCCAGCGTGCCGAGGACCAGGATCGAGCGCCACGGCGTCACCACCGCATTGCCTGCCTTCGCGATCGCGCGCGCCTGTCCAGTGGTCAGGCGGCCGAAGACCGGCGCGACCCCGAAGGCGTCACCGATGCGCCCGATGGGCAGGCCCGGGTTCGTGTCGAAGACCCGCGGTTCTTCCTTTTCGCCCGGGATGTCCCGAAGAAGTGGTCCCGTGCCGGGAAGTTCGCCGATCCGCCAGGCGGTTCCCCTGATGCGAAGGAAAGCGCGCGCGACCGAGATCAGCGTCTCGACAGCGTGCTCCGCGGTGACGCGCAGGCCTGTGTCGGCGCCGTCGAGCAGCAGCGCGCCGTCACGCCAGCAGACGTCGGCGCCCTCCCCCGCGACGTCGCCGCGGCCGCCGTCGAGGGCGAAGAGGAAACGTCCGGGAAGTTCGGCTAGCTCGGGAACGGCGCACAGGGCCCTGTCGAGCGCCGGGGCGAGACGTTGGGCGACGTCGCTCAGGGGCGAGGCGAGGATGTTGCGGACGCGTTCGTGCGGCGGCGAAGGCAGGAGTCCGGCCGCGGAAAGCCTGGCCGCGAGACCGGGACGGGTGACGCCGCGGAGCTGGATGTTGCCGCGAGAGGTCAGGTGGAGAGCGCCGTCCCCGAGGTCGTCGGCGGCGTCCGCGAGGGCCCCGAGCTGGTCTTTCGTGATGGCCCCGCCGGGCAGCCGGATCCGGGCGAGCGGACCGTCCGCCGCGTCGTGCGTGGCGAAAACACCGGGGCACGCGTCGGCTCGGACACGCGTGCTCGTGGACATGCGCTCACTGTAGATGGCGACCTGGAGCGAGAGTACCTCTCAGATCATATGTAGTAGGTGTGCTACATTCAGTCGCAGCACTGAGATGGGGGTGACCAATGAGAGATCCACAAGACGTGATGATCTCCGTCAAAGATCTCCGGATGCGCTACGGAACGAACGACGTCCTCCACGGCGTCGACTTCACCGCGCACCGTGGCGAGGTGATCTGCCTGCTGGGGCCCAACGGGGCGGGCAAGACCACGACGATCGAGATCCTCGAAGGCTTCCGGATGCGCTCGGAAGGCGAGGTCAGCGTGCTGGGCGTCGACCCGGCGCACGCGGACGAGAACTGGAGGGCGCGGCTGGGGGTCGTCCTCCAGGCCTGGCGTGACCACGCGAAGTGGCGGGTGCGGGAACTGCTGGAGCACCTCGGCGGCTACTACGCGCCGTATTCCACCGACCGCATCAAGCGGCCGTGGGATCCGGACGAACTGGTCGCCGCGGTCGGGCTGACCGCGCACGCGGACAAGAAGGTCCGGATGCTCTCGGGCGGGCAGCGGCGCAGGCTGGACGTCGCGATCGGCATCGTCGGCCGTCCGGAACTGCTGTTCCTCGACGAGCCGACCGCCGGGCTGGACCCGGAGGCGCGGCGCGAGTTCCACGAACTCGTGCACCGGCTGACCGATGACGACGACACGACGATCCTGCTGACCACGCACGACCTCGACGAGGCCGAGAAGCTGGCCGACCGGATCCTGATCCTGAACCACGGCCGGATCGTCGCCGACGGTTCCGCCGACGCGCTGAGCAGGCAGATCGCCGGCGAGGCCGAGGTGCGCTGGACGCTGGACGGCCAGCGGTTCGTGCACTCGACGACGGAATCGACGAAGTACGTGCACGAACTGTTCAAGCAGCACGGGGACGCCATCGGCGACCTCGAGGTCCGGCGGGCGTCGCTCGAGGACACCTACATGACCCTGGTCCGCCAGGCGGAATCCCCGCTCACGGAGGTGGATGCGCGATGAACCCGGTTCAGCACAGCGTGCGGCTGGGCATCCGGCGAGGCTGGCTCGAAGCCCGCCAGATGATGACCAACGGCGAAGACCTGTTCAACACCTTCCTCTTCCCGGCGATCTTCGTCGTCGTCATGTTCTTCATGCGCGACGCGAAACTGCCGGGCATGGAGTTCTCGCTCGGCGCCGCCACCGTGCCGAGCGTGCTGGGCGCGTCGATCGTGTTCAGCGGCATGCTCGGGATGGCGGGCATCCTCGCCGTCGAACGCGAGGACGGCACGCTCCTGCGCGCCAAGGCGACGCCGAACGGCATGATCGGCTACCTCGTCGGCAAGGTCGTCACGGTGTCCTTCAGCACGGTCATCGGGATCCTGCTGGTGCTGATCCCCAGCCTGATCCTGTTCGACGGCATCGCGCCCGGCGGGTGGGCGTCGTGGCTGGGCCTGCTGTGGGTGCTGGTGCTCGGCCTGCTCGCCACCATGCCGATCGGCGCGATCTTCGGCTCACTGACCACGAACGCGCGCAGCATCGGCCTGATCATGCTGCCCACCCTGGGGATCGGCGCGATCTCGGGGATCTTCTACCCGATCACCGCACTGCCGGAATGGCTGCAGTACATCGGACAGGTGTTCCCGATGTACTGGCTCGGCCTCGGCATGCGCTCGGCGCTGCTGCCGGACTCGACGGTGATGATCGAGATCGGGCAGTCTTGGCGGCCATGGGAGACCCTCGGCGTACTGACCGCGTGGACCGTGATCGGATTGGCACTGGCCCCGGTCGTCCTGCGGCGCATGGCGCGGCGTGAGTCCGGGTCCTCGGTGGCGGCACGACGGGAAAAGGCGATGCAGCGAATTGGCTAGTTCATGAGCGAGGTCGTTTACAACCGGATCGCGATGCTACGGGCGGAACGGGGCATCTCCCGCCGCGAGCTCGCCGATGCGCTGGGCGTGCACTACCAGACCATCGGCTATCTCGAACGCGGCGAGTACAGCCCGAGCCTCTACCTCGCACTGCGGATCGCGGCATTCTTCGAGGTGGCGGTGGAGATCATCTTCTCCACCGCCCCCTTCCCGCGGATCGGTGACTCCTCTTCGGAACGTTCGGCGTGAACCTGGTGGAGCGGGCGCACGCGCACGCAGTCCGGCTGGGACGGGACCGGGTCGGCGGGGAGGAACTCCTGCTCGCCATTTTGGACGATGGCGTCGGGTATGCACTTCCCGGCGCCTTGGGGATTTCTCGCGATGTCCTCGTGTGGCAACTGGAGAAAGCGCCCGCTTCCGACGTCGCCGCGGGCACCGAGTCGGGTTTCGCGGTCACCGCCGAAGTCCGCGAAGTGCTGCGGCACGACGGCTTCCTCGAGATGCTCGCCGCGTTGTCGTCGGCCGGCGGCGGAGTGACTCGCGTGCTGGGCGAACACGGCGTGACGGAAGAGCAGGTTCGCGAGTCCTACGCCCGGATCTGGGCTCCGCTGCTCGACAAGGACGCCGTCTGGGGTACTCCTGCTTCCCCTGCTCGTGGCCCTGCCGATCCGCCGCCCGAGATCGACCTGCTCAGCGACCAGATCGTCGAGCACCGGCGACGCAAGGAAGCGGCCGTCGACGCGCAGGAGTACACCCAGGCGGCGATCGTGCGCGACGCGGAGAAGGAGGTCGTCCGCCTGCGGTCCCGGCTTATCCGGGAGTGGGCCGGGACGGTCGATCCGGTGGATCTCGCGGAGGCGGTCGTTTCACTGCGGGAGCAGGTCGCGAGACTTCAGGACCTTCGCAATTAGTCGGCTAAATACGGTGACCGAGGTTCGGTGTCGCGCCGGGTAGCGGTGGCTATCTGCTGAAATCACCCCATGGTGGTGAAAGATTCCGGACGTTCAACGTCCTGAATCCTCCCCACTCGCCCCTGGCCGACCCAGCACCCGCCCCCGCCCACCACCTGCCGGACACATCACCTTGACTCCCGCCGGACCGCACCGGAGAGTGAGCGGGAACCCACGCGTCGGCAGAGGGAGGAACCCGGTGAGAGTCCGGGGCGGTCCCGCCACTGTCACCCCTCCCAGCCACGAGAGGGGAAGCCAGGAACTCCGGCCGTCGCGACCGCACGACCCGGGGCGCGGACACCCCGAGTGAGGACTGCCGTGATCCTGCTTCTGTCCACATCGGACACCGACCTGCTCAGCGCCCGCGCCGGCGAGGCCGACTACCGGCTGGCCAACCCCGCCCGGCTCGACCTGGCCGAGTTGCCCGCTCTGCTCGACGGCGCCCAGATCGTCGTCGTCCGGATCCTCGGATCCGAGCGGAGCTGGCAGGAGGGGCTCGACACGGTCCGCGCGAGTGGCGCGCACGTGGTCGTCCTCGGCGGCGAGCAGACGCCGGACGCGCAGCTCATGAAGCTCTCGACGGTCCCGGCCGGTACGGCGGCCGAGGCTCACGCGTACCTCGCGCAGGGCGGGCCGGAGAACCTCACTCAGCTGCACCGCTTCCTCAGCGACACGCTCCTGCTCACCGGCGACGGTTTCGAGCCGCCCAAGGTGCAGCCGCTGTGGGGCGTCCTCCAGCGCACACCGAAGCGAACAGACGGCCCGGTCATCGCGATCCTCTACTACCGCGCGCATCACCTGTCCGGGAACACCGAGTTCGTCCACGCCCTCTCCGACGCCATCGAGGACGCCGGGGGCCGCGCGCTCCCGATCCACTGCGCGTCCCTGCGCACCCGCGAGCCGGAGATGATGGCCGAGCTGGCCAAGGCCGACGCGCTCCTGGTCACCGTGCTGGCCGCCGGCGGCACCAAGCCCTCCGAGGTCGGGGCGGGCGGGGACGACGAGGCGTGGGACGTCTCCGAGATGGCCGCGCTCGACATCCCGATTCTCCAGGCCCTCTGCCTCACCAGCGACCGCGAGACCTGGTCCGCGAACGACGACGGCCTCTCCCCGCTCGACGCGGGCAACCAGATGGCCGTCCCCGAGTTCGACGGCCGCCTCATCACCGTCCCGTTCTCGTTCAAGGAGATCGACGACGACGGCCTTCCCAAGTACGTGCCGGACGCCGAGCGCGCGTCCCGGGTCGCCAAGATCGCGCTCGCCCACGCTCGCTTGCGCCACACGCCGCCCCAGGAGCGCAAGATCGCGCTGATGCTGTCCGCGTACCCGACGAAGCACTCCCGCGTCGGCAATGCCGTCGGCCTCGACACGCCCGCGTCCGCGATCGAGTTGCTGCGCCGCATGCGCGACCGGGGGTACGACCTCGGCGAGGCCCCGTTCCCCGGCGTCGAGCCCACCGGCACCGACCAGCCCGACGGTGACGCGCTGATCCACGCGCTCATCGCCGCGGGCGGCCAGGATCCTGAGTGGCTGACGGAAGAACAGCTGTCCGGCAACCCGATCCGCGTCCCGGCCGACAAGTACCGCGAGTGGTTCGCCGCGCTGCCCGTGGAACTGCGCGAGGGGATGGAGGAGCACTGGGGTCCCGCTCCCGGCGAGCTCTACGTCGACAACGGCGACATCGTGCTCGCGTCCCTGCAGTCCGGCAACGTCATCCTGATGATCCAGCCGCCTCGCGGATTCGGCGAGAACCCGGTGGCGATCTACCACAATCCGGACCTCCCGCCGAGCCACCACTATCTCGCCGCGTACCGCTGGCTGGAGGAGGAGTTCGGCGCGCACGCCGTCGTCCACCTCGGCAAACACGGTTCGCTCGAATGGCTTCCCGGTAAGACCGCCGGTCTCTCGGACTCCTGCGCGCCGGACGCCGTCCTCGGCAACCTGCCGCTGATCTACCCGTTCCTGATCAACGACCCCGGCGAGGGCGCCCAGGCGAAACGGCGCGCGCACGCCACGATCGTCGACCATCTGATCCCGCCGATGGCCCGCGCCGAGAGCTACGGCGACATGGCCCGCCTGGAACAGCTTCTCGACGAGCACGCCAACATCGCCGCGATGGACCCGGCGAAGCTGCCCGCGGTCCGCGCGCAGATCTGGACGCTCATCCAGGCCGCGAAGCTCGACCACGACCTCGGTGTCGAGGAACGCCCGCACGACGCGGAGTTCGACGACTTCCTGCTGCACATCGACGGCTGGCTGTGCGAGGTCAAGGACGCCCAGATCCGCGACGGCCTCCACATCCTCGGTGCCGCGCCGGAAGGCGAGGCCAGGATCAACCTCGTGCTGGCGATGCTGCGCGCCCAGCAGATGTGGGGCGGCAAGCAGGGCGCGGTTCCCGGACTGCGTTCCGCTTTGGGCCTCAAGGAGAACAGCGACGCACCACTGTCCGAAGTGGACGCCATCGAGCAGAAGGCCCGGTCGCTCGTCGAGGCGATGGAGGCCCGTGACTGGTCCCCCGCCGCCGTCGCCGAAGTCGTCGCCGACGTCCCGGAACACCAGGACGTCGCCCGCGTGCTGACCTTCGCCGCCACCGAGATCGTGCCTCGCCTGGCGGGCACCGGCGCCGAGATCGACGCCGTGCTCCACGCGCTCGACGGCGGCTACATTCCGGCGGGCCCCAGCGGGTCTCCCCTGCGTGGCCTGATCAACGTGCTGCCGACCGGCCGCAACTTCTACACCGTCGACCCGAAGGCCATCCCGAGCCGTCTCGCCTGGGAGACCGGGCAGGCTCTCGCAGACTCGCTTCTCCGCCGCTACAAGGAGGACACGGGCGACTGGCCGCGTTCGGTCGGCCTCTCGGTGTGGGGCACGTCGGCCATGCGCACGTCGGGTGACGACGCCGCGGAAGTCCTGGCCCTGCTGGGAGTCCAGCCGGTCTGGGATGAGGCGTCGCGCCGCGTCACCGGAATCGAAGCCATCTCACTCGCCGAACTCGGCCGCCCGCGCATCGACGTCACCGTCCGGATCAGCGGCTTCTTCCGCGACGCCTTCCCGCACGTGATCGCGCTGATGGACGACGCCGTACGCCTGGTCGCGAATCTGGACGAACCGGACGAGCAGAACTTCGTCCGCGCCCACACCCGCGCGGATCTGGCCGCGCACGGTGACGAACGCCGGGCCACCACCAGGATCTTCGGTTCCAAGCCCGGCGCGTACGGCGCGGGCCTGCTGCCGCTGATGGATTCCGGGAACTGGCGCGACGACAAGGATCTCGCCGAGGTCTACGCGGTCTGGGGCGGCTTCGCCTACGGCCGCGACCTCGACGGCAGGCCCGCGCGGGAGGACATGGAGAACTCCTACAAGCGGATCGTGGTCGCGGCCAAGAACACCGACACCCGCGAGCACGACATCGCCGATTCCGACGACTACTTCCAGTACCACGGCGGGATGATCGCGACGGTCCGCGCGCTCACCGGCACCGCGCCCGCGTCCTACGTCGGCGACAGCACCACGCCGGACGCGGTCCGCACCCGCACCCTCGGCGAGGAGACCGCCCGTGTCTTCCGTGCCCGCGTGGTCAACCCGCGCTGGCTGGCGGCGATGCGCAAGCACGGTTACAAGGGTGCTTTCGAGCTGGCGGCGACGGTCGACTACCTCTTCGGTTTCGACGCCACCGCCGGCGTGGTCGGCGACTGGATGTACGAAAAGCTCACCGAGTCCTACGTACTCGACGAGGTCAACCAGGAGTTCCTGCGCCAGGCCAACCCGTGGGCGTTGCGCGGCATCATCGAGCGGCTGAACGAGGCCGCCGATCGGGGGCTCTGGGCGGAGCCGGACGCCGATCTTTTGGCTCAGCTGCGCGAGGTCTACCTATCGCTGGAGGGGGACCTCGAGTCCTGACGTCACCCGCTGGAGCAGCGTCATGGCCCTCCCGGCGGTACCACTGTCGTATGCGCAGAACTTAGCGTGACAGGGCGGTGGGACGACAACGATCGGGAGGACAGCGATGATCAAGCGTCTGTTGAAGGTCGTGCTTCGCCACGGTTGCTGCTCGGCGTGCACCGGTCAGGGCTGCGGCTGCTGCGACGCCTGTAAGTAGGTCAGGGGCGGACACCCGGGATATGGGTGTTCGCGCGGCGGACGTCGGCGGCGAGGGCGGGTACCTCGATCACCCGGCGTCCGGCCGCTTCCAGCGTTTCGGCGCCGACGCAGTCGACGAACACCGACGGCTCGCGCCAGGCGAACACGACGCGGGGAATGCCGGCGTCGAGGATGAGCTGGGTGCAGCTCCGCGGATGTGACGTCCGGGAGCTGCACGGCTCCAGCGACGTGTACATGGTCGCGTCCGCCAGTCTCGGGTCTCCTGGTTCGAGTTTGGCGAGCGCGGCTTCTTCGGCGTGGTTGTTCGGATCGCCGTCGCCCGAGTAACCGGTGGAGATCACTTCGCCGTCGGCGCCGGTGATGACCGCGCCGACGCGGAAGGTGCGCGGCGGGCAGTTCTCGGCCAGCGCGATGGCCTCGCGCAGCCGCAGAATGTCCACTTCGGACGGTTCCGGCGTCGCGTGGTACTCCAGGACGGCGATTTCGCCCAGCCGGGTGCTGTCGACCAGCGTGAGCCCGCGAGGAAACGCGCCTGGGCCGGTGAACCGCGGCGCGCGCGGATCGCCGACGAAGAACGGCGCGATCGCCAGGTGCAGTTCGTCGACGAGTCCCTCGGTGAGGAACTGGGTGTGGATCGCGCCGCCGCCTTCGATCATCAGCCGCCGGATGCCGCGCGCGTGGAGGTCGGCCAGCATTTCCCGCAGGCCCGCCAGTTCGACGACGGTCGCCTTCACGCCCGTGACGACACCGGGCGGCGCGTAGACCAGCTTCTCCGCGTCCCCGACGGTGAAGAACTGTGCCGCCGGATCGAGCGAGCCGCTCCGGGTGAGCGTGACCTTGACCGGCTGTTCCGGACGCCCGGCCGCGACACGCTCGGCGACCAGCTCAGGCGAACGGACCAGCAAGCGGGGATTGTCCGCGCGGACCGTGTTCGCGCCGACGAGGATCGCGTCCGACGCCGCGCGCAGGCCGTCCACTCTGGCCCAGTCGTCCTGGCTGGACAGCACCAGCCGGGTGTCGGTCGCGTCGTCGAGGTAACCGTCCAGCGAGACCGCGGCGGAAAGCAGGACGTGGGGGCGTTCAATCACGCCGCCAGTATGCCCCGGCCGGTCGATTCAGCCGACACCCCACCTTCGCCGCGATCGACCTGATCGCCTCCCCCTGCGACGAGACGCTTGAAATCCGGGATAGCGCCCGAGAAATCCAGGCCACGCACTGTTTACCACTACCGGGTGAACGTCACCCGGCGCATACATTCCAGACTTCGCTTACCACGACTGCCATTACCGAATTTCGACAACGGCGGCGGCAGCCACAAGATCCAGAACTGTCGGTGAGGGATTGCAGGTTCGTCGGGTGGACACTTACCGAGCCACCGCTGTGGCGCTACTTGAGGAAATCACCGACCCCGACAACCTGAAGGCCATCAATACCGCCGTGGATTCGTTGGAAGACAACGAATCCGTCGCCCTCGCGCAAGCGGCGTCGGCGGGGATCGCCCGGCTGGAAGCGATCCGCTTCCGTGCCCTGGCCCAGCTGAACCGGCATCGCGAAGGCGCGCGTAGCGTCACTCAGGAAGTCGCGTTCGCCCTGTCGGTGGGCGACAAGTACGCGGCCGGGCTGGTCGCCGCCGCCGAGGCGTTGACCACCAGGCTGCCCCGCACCCTTGGCTTGATGGACAAGGGTCAGGTGGACGGGTTCGGCGCGATGAAAGTCGTCACGGCCACCGCGTGGCTGTCAGACGAGCACGTGCTCGCCGCTGATGCCCTGCTGGAAGACCGGTTGCCCGGTAAGAATGCCGAACAGATCCGCAAAGCGGCGAACCACGCGGCGACAACTGTCGATCGTGAGGGCGCGGACAAGCGCTGCGAGCAGGCCCGCGAAAGCCGCCGCCTCGTGGTAAGTCAGGGTGAGGCGGGCGTGGCCTCGCTGGAGATCGAGGACGGCCCAGTGGAAAAGGTCGCCGCCGCCTACAACCGGATCAACCGGGAGGCCCGCGCGCTCAAGACCGGCGACGAGACCAGCACTCTGGACCAGCTTCGCGCCGACGTCGCCCTCGACCTCTTGTTGGGCGGCACCGGCGGGAAAAGTGAACGCGCCGAAGTATTCCTTTACATGGACCTCTTCACCTACCTCGGCCTCAACGACGACCCGACGGAAATGGCCGGACACGGCCACATCCCGGCGTCGCTGGCGCGGCACATCGCGAGCGGACCCAACACGGTGCTGCGGCGGATCATCACCGACCCGCTGTCAGGCCAGGTCGCAGATCTCGGCCGGGACCGGTATCGACCGACGGCCGGTCTTGACGAGTTCGTCCGGGTCCGCGACCGCGAATGCCGGAGACCAGGGTGCCACCGGCCCGCCCAGGCCTGCGATCTCGACCACTCCATCCCGTGGCAGTTCCAGGGCAACACCGACGCCGCCGACCTCATCGACTTCTGCCGCCGCGACCATCGGCTCAAGGACGAACCAGGGTGGATCTACCGACTGGCACCGGACGGAACCCTGACGATCACCACACCAACCGGCCAGGCCTACGACAGCAAGCCTCCGCCGCTGCACACACCCCGCACCGAGGAACCATCGTTCTGACTCCGTTGCCACGAAACGGCAACCGGCCTCTGGCACCGACTGGCAGCTCCCGCTAAATCGGTCGCACCGGGACCGCCGCCCGGCTACGGTGGCCCGGTGATCTTCTGAGACGAACCTGCGCCCTCATCCCACCTCCTTCGCAGGGAGTCTCATGTCTTCTTCCTTGACGTTTTCCGACGTCACCTTCACCTGGCCCGACGGTGTCCCGGTGTTCGAGCGCCTTTCGCTCACCATCGGGGCCGGCCGCACCGGCCTGGTCGGCACCAACGGATCCGGCAAGTCCACGCTCCTGCGCCTGCTCGCGGGCAGGCTGAAGGCCACCACGGGCTCAGTCACCGCACCGGGCGAGCTCGGCTACCTGCCGCAGAACCTCGCCCTCGACACCGGCCGCCGCGTCGACGACGTGCTGGGCGTCACCGCGATCCGCGCGGCGATCAGGGCCGTCGAGAGCGGCGCCGCCACCGAGGAGCACTTCACCACCATCGGCGACAACTGGGACGTCGAGGAACGCATCCGCGCGATCCTCGATCGGCTCGGGCTGGGTGCCGTCCGCCTCGACCAGCGGGCGGGCGAGCTGTCCGGCGGCGAACTCACGCTGCTCGGGCTGGCCGCCCTGCTCCTGCGGCGTCCCGCCGCGCTGCTGCTCGACGAACCGACGAACAACCTCGACCTACGGGCACGCGAACTCGTGCATCGCGAGGTGGAGGGCTGGAGCGGGATTCTCGTGGTGGTCTCCCACGACCGCGAGTTGCTCCAGCTGGTCGACCGGATCGTCGAGGTCCGCGACCGCGAGGTGACCACATACGGCGGCAACCTCGCGGACTACGAGCATGCCGTCGAGGTCGCCCAGGAAGCCGCGCGCAGGCACGTGCGCGCGGCGGAATCGGACGTCAAGCGGCAGAAGCGCGAGCTGATCGAGGCCGGCATGAAACTCGCCCGGCGGGCCCGCTACGGCCAGAAGATGTGGGACCAGAAACGCGAACCCAAGGTCCGGATGCGCAAACGCCAGGAGGACGCGCAGATCGCCGCGGGCAAGCACCGGAACCTGCACGCAGGGAGGCTGGAGGACGCCGTCGAAGCGCTGAAAGCCGCCGAGGAACTGGTGCGGGAGGACGCCGAGATCCGCGTCGAGCTGCCGGAGACCACGGTCGCGCGGGGAACGGACGTACTCCGGATCGACGCCGAACCCCGGTTCGGGCCGCCGGTGAACCTGCACGTCATGGGCCCCGAGCGGATCGCGCTCGTCGGCCCGAACGGGTCGGGGAAGACGACCTTGCTCCGCACGATCACCGGCGAGCTCCCGCCGCGCTCGGGCGAAGTGCGGCTGTTCGTCCCCGGCAGGCTGCTCCCCCAGCGGATCGACATCCTCGACGACATGATGTCCATTGTGGACAACGTGCGCCTGGTCGCGCCATCGCTCACGGACAACGAGATCCGCGCGAGGCTTGCGCGGTTCCTCTTCCGTGGCACGACGGCCGACCGGGAGGTGGCGTCGTTGTCCGGCGGGGAACGGTTCCGGGCGGCGCTGGCGGCACTGCTGCTGACCGAACCCACGCCGAAAATGCTGCTGCTCGACGAGCCGACGAACAACCTCGACCTGGCGAGCGTGCGGCGGCTCACCGAAGCGTTGCTGGCCTATCGGGGCACGCTGATCGTGGCGAGCCACGACCGGCCGTTCCTGAAGGACATCGGCATCACCAGATGGCTGGAGCGGTAAAGCCTCGTGAGTGGTAAGGGCGGTTCTAACCGTCCTTACCACTCACGAGGTCCTAGGCGTCGAAGTCCACGGTGACGGCTTCGGACACCGGCACCGACTGGCAGGTGAGCACGAACCCGGCGTCCACTTCGGCCTTCTCGAGGGCGAAGTTGCGCCGCATGTCCACCTTGCCGTCGCAGATCTTCGCCCGGCAGGTCCCGCACACCCCGCCCTTGCAGGCGAAGGGCAGGTCCGGACGGTACTTCTGCGCGCCGTCGAGCAGGGAGGAGTTGCGCGGCAGCGTCATCGTCGTCGACCGGCCGTCGAGCACCAGCGTGACCTCGCTGGAAGAGCCCACGACGGCCGGGTCGACGTGGTGCACCGGCTCCGGCGGAGTGTCCACATAGAACAGTTCCTGGTGGATGTTCTCGTCGGCGACGTCCAGCGAGCGAAGGAGTTCCTGGGCGCCGGTCACCATCTCGAACGGCCCGCACAGCCACCAGTGCGCCACGTCTTCGACCGGGATCAGCACGGTGCACAGGCGCCGCAGCTTCTCGGCGTCGAGGCGGCCGGTGAACAGTTCGGCCTCGCGCGGCTCGCGGGAGAGCACGTGGACGAGTTCGAGCCGCGCGGGATAACGGTCCTTCAGGTCCGCGAGGTCGTCGGCGAACATGACCGTGTCCGTGCGCCGGTTGCCGTAGAGCACGGTCACCGTCGCGTCGGAATCGCTCAGCAGCGAGGACGCGATCGACAGGACCGGCGTGATGCCGGAGCCCGCCGCGATCAGCACGTGATGTCCGGCGGCTTCCAGATCAGGGCTGAAGTTACCGGTGGGCGCGGCGACCTCGACCTCGTCGCCGGGCTTGACGTCACGCACCAGCCACGACGAGAACAGCCCGCCCGGCACCTCGCGCACGCCGACCCGCGGCGCCGCACCGGCGGGCGCGCAGATCGAGTAGGAGCGGCGCTCGTCGCGGCCGTCGACCTCGCGGCGCAGGGTCAGCGATTGGCCCGCCTTGAAACGGAAGGTCTCCGCGAGATCTTCGGGCACGTCGAAGGTCACCGCGACGGCGTCGTCGCACAGCCGCTGGACGTCGGACACCTTGAGGGTGTGGAAGCCCGTGCGGCGGAGAGTGGCAGTCACTAGATCTCCTTGACGTGTTCGAACGGTTCGAGGCAGAACCGGCAGCGGCGCAAGGCTTTGCACGCCGTCGCGCTGAACCGGGACTGCTCTTCGGTGTCCGCGGAACCACAATGCGGGCAGCGGACCGACGACACCGGCGGGCTCAGCGTGAGCGGGATCGGGCCGGTTCGGACCGGCGCCGCTCCGGGCGGCGCGATGCCTGCTTCGGCGAGTTTCCGTTTGCCGTCTTCGGTGATCCAGTCGGTGGACCAGGCGGGCTGCAGGACCGTGCGGACCTCGACCTCGCCGTAGCCCGCACCGGTGAGCGCGTGCACGAGGTCGTCGCGCATGGTGTCCATCGCCGGGCAGCCGGTGTAGGTCGGGGTGATCGCGACGACCACCCGGCCGTCGGATTCGGACACTTCACGCAGCACACCGAGATCGGCGAGGGTGAGCATCGGCAGTTCCGGATCGGTGACCGTGGCCGCCACGGCGTACGCGGTCACCATGTCGCGTCCGGGTGTTCCCTGGCGACGCTCTGCAGCTCCGCCAGCAGGAAGCCCATCCGCTCGGTGTGCACGCCGTCGCGGCCCATCCGGCCGGAGACCCCGGCGAGCGCGCCGATCTCAGGGCGGTCCAGGGTCGCGGCGGCGAGCACCTGGTCGAGGATCGCGTCGAACTCGGGCCGCAGCGACGGCGACTCGACGAACTCGATCTCGTGCGCCGTGAACAGCTCGCCGACGTAGGGCCAGACAGCGTCGAGCCCTTCCTGCATGCGGGAGCGGGACAACTCGGTCCCGTCGCCCAGCCGGACGGCCCACTGTGCCGCGTAGTCGCGGTGGTAGGCGACTTCCTTGACACCCTTGTCCGCGATGGCCGCGAGCACCGGGTCCACAGAGGACTGGAGTCGCTGCAGCAATGCCAGCCGCCAGATGGAGAACACCAGCATCCGCGCGATCAAGTGCCCGAAGTGCCCGCCTTCGAGTTCGGCGAGCCGGACGTTGCGGTATTCCTGCTCGCTCCGGAAGAAGGCGTAGGAGTCCTCGGTACGCTCGCTCCCGTCGGCCTTGCCGGCGCGGGCGAGCAGCAGCCGCGCCTGCCCCAGCAGGTCGAGCGCGATGTTGGCGATCGCGACCTCGTCCTCGAGTTCGGGCGCGTTCGTGCACCACTCCTGCAACCGGTGCGAGAAGATCAGCGCGTCGTCGCCGAGCATCAGGCAGTAGGCCGCCAGCCGCGCACCGTCCACACCGGACGGGACCGTGGTGTCCACTCCGGACAGTGGATCCTCGAATCCGGTGCCGAAGGCCCAGCGCGCATCGTTTTCCTCGGTGATCGCCTCGTAGGCGTTGTCGAAGCTCATGTCAGATGTGCGGAACGTTGTCGGGGATGTCGTAGAACGTCGGGTGCCGGTACACCTTGTCGCCGCTGGGCGCGAAGAACGGGTCCTTCTCGTCCGGCGAGGACGCGGTGATGTCCGACGCGCGCACGACCCAGATCGACACGCCCTCGTTGCGGCGGGTGTACAGATCCCGCGCGTGGTGCAGCGCCATCTCGTCGTCCGCCGCGTGCAGTGAACCCACGTGCACGTGGTTCAGGCCGCGCTTGCCCCGGACGAACACCTCGTACAGAGGCCAGTCGTGCTTCATCACGAAGCCCCTTTCTTGGCGGCGTGGGCGGCCGCCGCCTCGCGCACCCAAGCGCCGTCTTCCTGTGCCCGCCGCCGGTGCGCGATGCGCTGGGCGTTGCAGGGGCCGTTGCCCTTCAACACGTTCTTGAACTCGTCCCAGTCGACGGCGCCGAAGTCGTAGTGCCCGCGTTCTGCGTTCCACTTCAGGTCCGGGTCCGGGAAGGTGACGCCCAGCGCCTCGGCCTGCGGGATGGACATGTCGACAAAGCGCTGGCGCAGCTCGTCGTTGGTGTGCCGCTTGACCTTCCACGCCATCGACTGCGCGGTGTTCGGCGAATCCGCGTCCGGCGGGCCGAACATCATCAGCGACGGCCACCACCAGCGGTTCACCGCCTCCTGCACCATGGCGCGCTGTTTTTCGGTGCCGCGCATCATCGTCATCAGCAGCTCGAAGCCCTGCCGCTGGTGGAAGGACTCCTCCTTGCAGATGCGGATCATGGCGCGGGCGTACGGCCCGTACGAGCTGCGGCACAACGGGACCTGGTTGCAGATCGCCGCACCGTCGACCAGCCAGCCGACCACGCCGACGTCGGCGAAGGTCAGCGTCGGGTAGTTGAAGATCGACGAGTACTTCTGCTTGCCGTTGATCAGCTTGTCGGTCAGATCCGCGCGGTCGGCGCCGAGGGTGGCCGCCGCCGAGTACAGGTACAGCCCGTGCCCGGCCTCGTCCTGCACCTTGGCGAGCAGGATCGCCTTGCGCCGCAAGGAAGGCGCGCGGGTGATCCAGTTGCCCTCGGGCTGCATGCCGATGATCTCCGAATGCGCGTGCTGCGCGATCTGGCGGATCATCGTCTTGCGGTAGCCCTCGGGCACCCAGTCGCGCGGTTCGACGCGCTGATCGCGCTCGATGGTGTGCTCGAAGTGCCGTTCGAGGTCTTCCTCGGGCAACGTGGCCGTCATGACTGCTCCTTCGCCACCAGGGTCAGCACGTCGTACTTGGCCACCGAGTCACCGTCGGCGTTGGTGACGTCGGCGTCCCAGCGGACCTCGCCGTACTCCTGGTCGATGCGCGGGGTGATCTGCTTGGCGGTCAGGGTCACCGTGAGGGTGTCGCCGACCTTGACCGGAGTGAGGAACCGCAGGTTCTCCAGGCCGTAGTTGGCCAGGACCGGGCCGGGTTCCGGCGAGACGAACAGGCCCGCGGCGAACGAGACCACGAGATACCCGTGCGCCACGATCCCGCCGAACAGCGGGTTCGCCGCGGCGGCTTCGGGATCGGTGTGGGCGTAGAAGGTGTCGCCGGTGAACTCGGCGAAGTGGTCGACGTCGGACTGCAGGACCTCGCGCGGTCCAGCGACGACGGAGTCACCGATCTTCAGCTCCGCCAAGGACTTCCGGAACGGGTGGACGTCGCCTTCGGTACGCGGGGCGCCGGTGACCCAGCGGCCGGTGACCGTGCTGAGCACCTTCGGGCTGCCCTGGACCGCCGTGCGCTGCATGTGGTGCAGCACGCCGCGGACGCCGCCCATCTCCTCGCCGCCACCGGCGCGGCCGGGTCCGCCGTGCACCAGCTGCGGCATCGGCGAACCGTGGCCCGTCGACTCCTTGGCGTCGTCGGCGTCCAGCACCAGCAGGCGGCCGTGGTACGGCGCGACACCGAGGACGACCTCGCGCGCGAACTCGGCGTCGGCGGTGACGATCGAGCCGACCAGGCTGCCGCCGCCGCGAGCGGCGAGCTCGATGACCTGCTCGGTCGAGGTGTAGGGCATCAGCGTCGACACCGGGCCGAACGCCTCGACCTCGTGCGGCTCGGAACGTTCCGGGTCGGCCTTCAGCAGCACCGGCGAGATGAACGCGCCCCGTTCGGCGTCCGCGCCGACGACCTCGACCTGCTCGGGGTCACCGAAGACGATCGTGCCGACGTCCAGCAGCGCCTTGAGCGACCGCCGGACCTCCTCGCGCTGCTCCAGGCTCGCCAGGGCACCCATCCGGACACCTTCGGCGGTGGGGTTGCCGACGACGGTCTTCGCCAGCCGCGCGCTCGCGGCCTCGGCTACGGCGTCCAGCAGGTCCGCGGGCACGAAGGCGCGACGGATCGCGGTGCACTTCTGGCCTGCCTTGACGGTCATCTCGGTGGTGAGCTGCTTGACGAAGAGGTCGAACTCGGTGGTGCCGGGTTTGGCGTCCGGGCCGAGGATCGACAGGTTCAGCGAGTCGGCCTCGGCGTTGAACCGGACGGAGTTGCGCACGATCGCGGGGTGCGCGCGGAGCTTCTGCGCGGTGGACGCGGAGCCGGTGAACGAGACGAGGTCCTGCGCGGTGACGTGGTCGAGCAGGTCGCCGACGCTGCCCGCGACGAACTGCAGCGTGCCCTCGGGCAGGATGCCGGACTCGATGATGATCTCGACCAGCCGCGCGGTCAGGTACGCGGTCTGGCTGGCCGGCTTGATCAGGCTCGGCACGCCGGCGAGGAACGCGGGCGCGAACTTCTCCAGCGGGCCCCAGACCGGGAAGTTGAAGGCGTTGATCTGGACGGCGACGCCGCGCAATGGGACGGCGATGTGCTGGGCGACGAACGTGCCGCCCTTGCTCAGCGGCTCGACGTTGCCGTCCACGTAGACGGTGTCGTTGGGCAGTTCGCGCTTGCCCTTGCTGGAGTAGGCGAACAGGACGCCGATGCCGCCGTCGATGTCGACCATCGAGTCGCCCTTGGTCGCGCCGGTCCTGGCCGAGAGCGCGTACAGCTCGTCGCGGTGTTCACGCAGGTGGGAGGCCAGTGCCTTCAGCAGCGCGGCACGCTGGTGGAAGGTCAGCTCACGCAGCGCGGGACCGCCGGTGCGGCGGCCGTACTCCAGCGCGGCGGCGAAGTCGATGCCGTCGGACGAGACCCGGGCGACCTCTTCACCGGTCGAGGCGTCGTGCAGCGGTACGCCGTCTTTTTCCGCCGTGTGCCATCCGCCGGAGACGTAGCTGCGCAGCAATGCCATGGGGCGACCCTTCATGGTGGACTGGATACTTGACTGATTTACAGACCGTCCGTTCAGTAATTCACTGTAGCTCGTGCCCCGGCACTTGCAAACCCCCGGACGGCGGCGGACCCTTGACATCTGCGCGACGTCGCGCCTTTACTGGCGACACCCTTTAACAACCGTCCATTCGGTCAGTAACTCACGAGGCGGTGCCTTGACTACCAACGCGGCCCACGCGATGTTCACCGGCGACCGGGCGTCGAACGCGCTGGGCATCGAGCTGATCGAGGCCGCCGAAGGGCACGCGGTCGCCTCGATGAAGATCACCGAGACGATGGTGAACGGCCACGACATCGCGCACGGCGGCTATGTCTTCCTGCTGGCCGACACGACGTTCGCCTGTGCCTGCAACAGCCATGGCCCGGTCACCGTCGCCTCCGGCGCGGAGATCTCCTTCGTCGCCGCCGGACGGCTCGGCGACCACCTCATCGCCACCGCCACCGAGCGGACCCGTTACGGCCGCAACGGCATCTACGACGTCACTGTGCACCGGGAGACCCCCGACGGGCCGGAGGTCGTCGCCGAATTCCGCGGCCGCAGCCGCACCATCCAGAAGGCATGACGATGACTTTCAGCGACGACGCCGAGAACCTGACCATCGACGAACTCCAGGCACTGCAACTGACGCGCCTGCGGTGGACGCTGCGGCACGCCTACGACAACGTGCCGTTCTACACCCGGAAGTTCGACGAGGCGGGCATTCACCCGGACGACTGCAAGACGCTGGAAGACCTGGCGAAGTTCCCCTTCACCACCAAGCAGGACCTGCGCGACAACTACCCGTTCGGCATGTTCGCCGTGCCGGAGTCGCAGGTCAGCCGGATCCACGCGTCCAGCGGCACCACCGGGAAACCGACCGTCGTCGGCTACACCGCCGAGGACATCGACACCTGGGCGACGGTGATGGCGCGGTCGATCCGCGCGGCGGGCGGACGGCCGGGCGACAAGGTCCACGTGGCCTACGGCTACGGCCTGTTCACCGGCGGGCTCGGCGCGCACTACGGCGCCGAGAAACTGGGCTGCACGGTGATTCCGGCGTCCGGCGGGATGACCGCGCGCCAGGTGCAGATCATCACCGACTTCAAGCCCGAGATCATCATGGTCACCCCGTCGTACATGCTCACCCTGCTCGACGAGTTCGAACGGCAGGGCATCGACCCGCAGTCGAGTTCGCTCAAGGTCGGCATCTTCGGCGCGGAGCCGTGGACCGAGCAGATGCGCACGGAGATCGAGGAACGCGTCGGTATCGACGCCGTCGACATCTACGGCCTGTCCGAGGTGATGGGCCCCGGCGTCGCGCAGGAATGCGTCGAGACCAAGGACGGGCTGCACATCTGGGAGGACCACTTCTACCCCGAGGTGATCGACCCGTTCACCGAGAAACCCGTCGACGACACCGGCGAACTGCTGTTCACCTCGCTCACCAAACAGGCGCTGCCGATCATCCGGTACCGCACGCGCGACCTCACCCGGCTGCTGCCCGGCACCGCGCGGCCGTCGTACCGGCGGATGGAGAAGGTGACCGGGCGCAGCGATGACATGATCATCCTGCGTGGCGTCAACGTCTTCCCCACGCAGATCGAGGAAGTCGTGCTGGTCACCCCCGCGCTCGCGCCGCATTTCCAGCTGATCCGGTCCACGAAGGGCCGGATGGACACGCTGACCGTCCGCGTCGAAGCACGCCCGGACGCGACGGCCGAGCAACGCGACCAGGCCGCCGCCCGGCTCGTCGCCGGGGTCAAGGACGGGGTCGGCGTGAGCGTCGGCGTCGAGGTCGTCGACCCGGACACGCTGGAGCGATCGCTGGGCAAGATGCGCCGCGTCCTCGACGAGCGGGACCGCGGGTGACCACCCCCGCCCGCCGGGGGCGCCCCGGTTACGACCTCGAGTCGCTGCTGCAGGTCGCGGTCAAACTGTTCAACGAACGCGGCTACGACGGCACCAGTATGGAGGACCTCTCCCGCAAGCTCGGCATCACGAAATCCGCGATCTACCACCACGTCCCGAGCAAGGAAGAGCTGCTGCGGCTCGCCGTCGACCGCGCGCTGAACGGCCTGTTCGCCGTCGCCGCGGAGACGGAATCCTTCGAGGGCAGGGCGATCGAGAAGCTGGAGCATCTGGTGCGGGGCAGTGTCCTCGTGCTGGTCGAGCAGCTGCCGTTCGTGACGCTGCTGCTGCGGGTGCGGGGCAACACCAAGATCGAGCGGGCGGCGCTGGCGCGGCGGCGCGAATTCGACCGGCTGGTGACGGAGCTGGTGAAACGGGCCGAGACCGAGGGCGACGTGCGGCCCGACATCGATCCCGCGGTCACCGCGCGGCTGCTGTACGGCATGGTGAACTCGCTGATCGAGTGGTACCGGCCGCGCCGGGGTTCGGCGGGCACGGAGCTGGCGGACGCGGTGTGCAAGATCGCATTCGACGGCCTGCGGACGCAGTGACGGGGCGGGCTGAAGGGCCCTTTCCCCTCATGTGACGCGGTGAAGGGCCCTTTCCCCTCGTCGGATGCGGGGAAAGGCCCCTTCAGCTACTCCCCCGCGGCTTGGGGCGGACGCCGCGCCTGCCAGATCAGCGCGTCCCGCAACTGCTGGATGAGCTGCTCGTCGTCGGCCTCCGACGGATCGACGCCGAGCGGGATCCAGCGTTCGCCGACCTCGTCACCGTTCTCGAAACTGGTGATCACGATCCCCGCGTACGAGACGCATTCGTCCCCGCTGTCACCCTCGATCAGGACGTCACGCTTCTGCAGCCGCACACTGACCCACCGGCCGACACGGCGGACCGGATCGCGTTCAGCACTGGTCATTCGTCCCTACCCATGACACCCGGTCCCCCCGCCCCCAACGTCGCCTCGAAGGCCCCAGGGGTTACCTGCGGGTTGTTCCGAATGAATAACGGCAGGCGCTCACCTGAAACGGTTACGCTCGGCCCATGAGCACCGATCCGGAAACCCGGCGGCGCCGCCTCGAACCGGCCGCCCGGCGTGCCGAGATCCTCGCCGCGGCCCGGCGGCTGTTCGGCGCGGGCACGTACGCCTCGGTTTCGACCTCGGACATCGCGAAAGCGGCCGGGGTGGCCCGGCCGCTGATCAACCACTACTTCGGCGGCAAACGCGAGCTGTACCTGGAAGTCGTCCGGCAGATGATGATCGTGCCGGCGCCGGTGATCGAGAACCTGCCCGACACCTCCGCCGAAGAGCGGCTCGCGATCAGCGTCCGGCACTGGATCGAGGTCGTCGAGCGCAACGAGCAGGCCTGGCTGACGGCGATCGGCCAGGAGGCCGTCGGCCGTGATCCGGACATCGAGCGGATCATGCTGGAGGGCGACGAGATCGCCGCCGACCGCGTGCTCGCGGCCGCCCTGATGAGCGACATCACCGAAGGCCGCGAGGAACTCCGCGCGATGATCCGGTCGTACGGCGGGATGTTGCGCGCCGCGTCACGCGAGTGGCTGATCCGCGGCACGCTCGGCCGGGAGGAACTTCGGGTCTTCCTCACCGATTCGATCCTGCACCTGCTGCGCGTCACCTACCCGGCCGTGCTCGCAACGCGTTCCGCCGGGCATAGGCCGCCGGCGTCATCCCCTTCCAGCGTTTGAAGGCGTAGATGAAACTCGACGCCTCCGCGTAACCCAGCCGCAGCGCGACGTCCTCCACACTGAGCGCCCCGGTGTCGAGCATCTCCTCCGCCAGCGCTTGGCGGACCTCGTCCAGCAGTGCCCGGTAGCCGGTCCCGGCCTCGAACAACCGCCGTCGCAGGGTTCGAGGGCTGAGCGCGAGACGTCGCGCGACCTCCTCCATCCCGGCATCGACCCCGCCGAGCCGCACCAGCCGTTCCCGCACCTGCTGGGCGATCCCGGACCGCTCCCGTTTCCGTGACACCAGCAGATCGCATTGCGCGGCGCACACCGCGACCGTCTGGTCGTTGGCCTGCGGCAGCGGTCTGTCGAGGAAGACCGGGTCCAGGGTGGCGACGTGGGACGGCGCGGAGAACGACGGCGCCAGCCCGAAGGTCCGCACGTATTCGTCCACAGTGGAGGGTTTGTCGTGCCGGAAGGCCAAGGAGCGAAGGGAAATTTCCGGCAGGATGTCACGCATGACGGTGTGGATGGCACCGAGGTCGCGCAGGACCAGGAAGCGGGCGACGTCGCCCGGCACGCGGCTGTCGTCCATCGCCAGCGCGAGCCGTCCGGCCTCGACGGTCACGTGCGGGATGCAGAAGGTGAAGCTCAGGTCCAGGTACCGCAGGGCGAAGCGCATCGCGTCACCCAGTGTCGGGCTGCTGATGCAGGCGAAACCGAAGATGCCGAACGCGCTGACGCGGTACCGCCTGCTCAGCCGCAGCGCGATGTCGTCCCCGCCACCGAGCCCGCGGGCCAGCTCACGGACCACCGCGAGTTCCTGCCGGGCATCGACCTGGCCGTCCACGGGGGCGTGCTCGTAGGACTCCAGTCCTTTGATGCCGTTCTCGGCCGCGAAGCGGGCCATGAGCACGATGCTCGCCGTGCCGCGCGGGTAGTCCCAGTCCCGGATCACCGGCGGCGGTAGTTCCATGGCCGGGATTATGGATCCCCTGGCAACGATCGGCGCATTGAGGACCGTAACTGTCCTTGATCCTGTTTAAGGTGAGCCCCATGTCCGACACGTTGAGCAGGCGCGCCCTGAACCGCGCCATGCTGGACCGGCAGCTGCTGCTCCGGCGTTCGAAGATGACCGCGCTCGAAGCGGTCGAGCATCTCGCCGGGTTGCAGGCGCAGGCACCGAACCCGCCGTACTTCGCGCTCTGGACACGCCTCCACGGCTTCCGTCAGGAAGACCTGGCGAACCTGCTGCTGGACAAGAGCGTCGTGCGGATCGCGCTCATGCGCGGCACGGTCCATCTGGTGACGCCGTCGGACGCGCTGGCGTGGCGGCCCATCGTGCAGCCCCTCTACGACCGCTCCATGGACAACACCCAGTTCACCCCGGAGATCAAGGGGCTCGACCACCAGGAGATCGCCCGCACCGCCCGCAAACTGCTCGGCGAGCGGCCGTTGTCGTCCGCGGAACTCGGCGCGGAACTCACGAAGCGCTGGGAGAGCGCGGGACCGTCGGCGCTGGTGCACGTCGCGCGGGCGCTCCTGCCGCTGGTGCAGATCCCGCCGCGCGGTGTGTGGGGCAAGTCGGGACAGCCGACCTATCAGACGACCGGCGACTGGCTCGGCGCCGAACCGGACGAGTCCCTGTCACCCGAAGCGATGTTCAAGCGCTATCTGGCGGCGTTCGGGCCTGCCAGCGTGCAGGACGCGCAGGCGTGGGCAGGGATCACGAAGCTCGGCGAGGCCGTCGAACGGCTGCGCCCGGAGCTGCGGACGTTCCGCGACGAGAACGGCCGCGAGCTCTTCGACCTGCCCGACGCCCCGCGCCCGGATCCGGACACCCCCGCGCCTGCCCGCCTGCTGGGCCCGTTCGACCAGACCGTCCTGTCCTACGCCGACCGCACCCGGGTGATCTGCGACGAGTACCGCAAGGTCGTCATCACGCAGAACGGCCTGGTCAAGGGCACCATCCTGGTCGACGGATCCGTGAAGGGTTTCTGGGAGATCAAGGCGGCGAAGAAGGCGGCGGCACTGTCGATCACGCCGTTCGAGCGCGTCCCGAAGCGCGATCTGGACGCCCTCGAAAGCTCCGCTCACCGCCTCCTGACCTGGGCCCATCCGAAGGCCGAGACCCACACGGTGCATTTAGTCCTCTGAGTGCTTGGCGCGAAAGGGCGCCGTCTGAAGCCCTTTAGGGCGCCCGGACGCGATAGCGGCGCGGAAGCCGAGCGGGCCACTGTGATCCCTGCACGACACAACGGTGACAGGGTGGGGCACGCATGACGATTTCACCGGCAAAAGCGATCACGTCCGATGTCCCGGTGCCGGCGGATTACGACGGCGACGGAACCGTCGACGAGGCGATCTGGCAACCCGCCTCCGGGCTCTGGAGGATCACCCCCTCCTCGTCCGGGCGCCCGGTGGAGGAACAGTGGGGCCAGGTGGGCGACCTGCCGGTGCCCGCGGCTTACGACGGGAAGTTCGACCTCGCCGTCCTCCGGCCCGCGGACGGGCTGCTGTACGCCCGGCCGTTCTCCGGCGGGCCGGGCTGGCAGCGCCCGTGGGGCGGCACCGGCGGCACACCGCCGCCGGAGGACCACCCCGGTATGTCGGCCGTGATCTCGGCACTCGACGGCCTGGCCTCCCGGCTCTCCCAGGCGGGCCGGTACGCCGAAGCGGTCGAACCGGCGCGGCACGCTCGCGACGTCGCGCGGCGGCTGGCAACCGCGGATCCGGCCGCGTTCAAGCCGTTGGTGGCGTTCAGATCGGTGATGCTCGGAGCGCACGCGGTCAACGCGAAACTCTTCGACGAGGCCATCGCCGCGACCACCGAAGGCGCGGATGTCTACCGCGCGATCGGCGACCGGCCCCAGCTTGCCTGGGCGCTCGAAAACCTCGCCATGCGCTACTCGGCCGCAGGCCGCTACCCCGAAGCCGCCCCACCGGCACGGGAAAGCCGCGACATCCACCGTGGACTGGCCGAGGCCGATCCGGCACAGCGGGCGGGCTGGGCACATGCCGCGGTCATGCTCGGCGCGCACGCTGTCAACGCCAAGCTCTTCGACGAGGCCATCGCCGCGACCATCGAAGGCGCCGACATCTACCGCGCTATCCCCGACCGGCCCCGGCTCGCTTGGGCACTCGACAACCTCGCCATGCGCTACTCGGGCGCGGGCCGCTACTCCGAAGCCGTCCCACCGGCGCGCGAAAGCCGCGACATCTACCGTGCCCTTGCCGAGGACAACGCGACTCACCAGGTCTCGTGGGGACACGCGGCGGTGATGCTCGGCGCACACGCTGTCAACGCGAAGCTCTTCGACGAAGCCATCGAGGCGACCAGGGAAGGCGTTCAGGTCTTCCGGAGGATCGACGATCGGCCGAAGCTGGCCTGGGCGCTGGACAACCTCGCGATGCGGTATTCGGGCGCAGGCCAGTACGACGAAGCGGTCGGGCCTGCCCGCGAATGCCGGGACATCTACCGGAAACTCGCCGAGGCCGACGCGGCCCACAAGCCTTCGTGGGGTTCGTCCGCCGTGATGCTCGGAGCACACGCCTCCAACGCGAAACTTCCCGACGAGGCCATCGCCGCGACGCAGGAAGGTGTAGCTGTCTTTCGCGAGCTGGACAACCGGCCTTCGCTCGCTTGGGCGCTCGACAATCTGTCAATCCGGTTCGCCGGCGCGGGCCGCACTGCTGAAGCCGTCGCCCCGCAACGGGAATGCCGCGACATCTACCGGAAACTCACCGAGGCCGAAGGCGGCGCCGGGCACCGGCCTTCCTGGGCGTACGCGGCGTTCATCCTCGCGCACCGGCTCATCGCGGCGGACCGGCGTGGCGAGGCGCTCAACGCCGCGTTGGAGGCGGTGCGGCTGTACGAACTCCTGGTCAGGCTGGACCCTGCTCGCTTCACCACCGCGCTCGAAGCCGCGAAACAGCTGCTCGCCTCGCTGCAGGGCCTTGTCCAGCCGGGCGCGCTGATCGCCGCGGTGACCGCTCCTGCCACGACCACGCCGGGCGGTGCCGTCCAGGTGACCGTCGCGCTGAAACCGGACGCCGAGGCCGGGACACGGGTGACGATCAACGGGCTGGCCGGCCTGGACGTCCGGCTGCAGGCGTCGCCCAAACCCGGTGTTTGGCGGGTGCCGGTCACGGCGACGGCGGGAACACTGCGGGAAGAACGGGTCCTGCTGGTCGAGATCGCCGGGGCACCCGAGGTCCCCCTGCTCGACATCGCACAGAACCCGTTCAACCCGCTGGCCGTGTTCGTCCGCGCCGTCGAGATCGACGACGCGAATCCCGTTCTGCGGCAAGGAGATTCCTTCCGGTGGCAGATCGGGTCGGCCGGATACACCACCTCGGAACCGGTGTTCGGCGGCGAACTGGCCGCCGATGTCGACCACGCGCGGGCGTGGACGCCGATCCCCGTCCGGCTCGACGTCACCCACTCGGACGGGACTTCCCTTTCCGTGGAACGGACGCTGGTGCTGGGCAGTTCGTACCGGGTACTCCGCGACGAGCTGGCACAGATCCGCCCACCGGTGCGGACCGACGGGCAGGCCGTCCAGCTCGCCGATCGCGACTCGCACTACCGCGGCGTGTTCACCGTGACCAATCTCGAGCCGGTGCAGATCGGATTCGATCGCCGGCGGATCGAATGGACCGCCGACGACGAACCGGCCCCGTTCGGGTCGGACGAGACCATCGACGTCACGGTCCTGCCCGGCGCCTCGGTGCCCGTCGACGTAGTCCTCGACCGGAGTCAGGGCCACGGGGCACATGGCGCGATCGTCCATCTCTTCGGGAAGACGCCGGACGGGACCGCCGTCCATACGAGCGCGGCGTTCTCGCTGGTCCGGCCACCGCGAGCACAGCTGACGGAGCATCCAGGGTTCCTCTTCGCCGAGGCGGGATCCGGCGATTGGCGTGAGCGGTTCGCGACGATCGTCAACGACCGCCCCGCCGCCCCGGTGTCCGTCCGCGTCGAGGACTCCGGCGCCGTCAAGGTCCTCGCGCCACGGGGCCTCACCCAAGAAAACCTCTGGAACCTGCGGTACGCCGCCCGCGTGGCGCGGAACGGCGAAGACCGCACCGTGGCGGGCCGCGGCTGGTACTCGGGGCTGGAAGTCACCCCGCTGGCGGCGCCCGGCCCGGTCGTCCAGGACGGCCCGTGCGACCCGGACGATCTGCCCGGCGAGATCCCGGCGGACTTCGCCTGCCAGTTCACCGGCGACTACCACCATGACGTGATTCCGCCGAGGATCGCCAACGCGCGCAAGGGCGACCTCATCCTGGTACCCGGTGGGAACGGCGTGATCGGCGGCCTCCTGTCCCAGGTGAGCCCGGCCCAGCGCTACGCGCACTGCGGGATCATGACGCGGAACCACACCGAGATTTCCCATTCCACCGCGTCCGAGGAATGGCTTTCGAAAGGGCATCCGCGCGGCGTCCATCCCGTCGGTGCCGAACAGAAGGCACCGACGGACGGTTTCGAACCGGACTCCGCACGGTTCCAATGGCCGGGCGGAATCACCCAGAGCGTCGAGGAGGCCTACGGCGTCGACGCCGACGAGGCCAAGTTCACCGACGCGGAGAACAAGAAGTACAAGATCTCGGCGTTCAACCTGGTCGATTCGGCCGTACTGGACGGGCGGTGGCAGATCATCGAGCCGATGGTGATCAAACCGCATCCGTTGGCCGAACAGGCGGATCCGACCATCCGGCAGCGTCTGCACAAGGTGGCCGACGAGGCCAGAAGCCTTTGTGTCACACCGCAGGACACGCGCGAGGGGCGTCAGTCGAAGGTGCACTACCGGTTCTATTGCTACACGGATTCGGCGGTGGCGGTGCGGCCGGGGCCGGGCGGCGTGATCGGCCCCGCGCCGGACGACGCGGGCTGGGCGGCCGGGACGTTGCCGACGCAATGCGCGTCGTTCCTCTGGCTGGCGGCGAGACGAGCCGGGATCAAGCTTGAGGGACCGGACGTCATCACGAAGCAGACGGACCTCGAACTCACCGATCTGCAGTCCGGAGCGCAGACCGACGAGCAGACACTGGACGGGCTGTATTTCTACGGCGAGGAGGAGCGCCGCCGGGCGGCACGGTGGTTCGTGCCGTTCCTCGAAGAGAAGGTCTTCCGCACGGCGAGGGACGAGGACAACAGCTGGCTGGAGGTCTCGTTCAACGAACTGTTCTCCGACATGGGCGACGACTGCGCCAACCAGCTCGCCAACACCTTCGCCTTCGACTGGGCCGACGGCGATTCGAAGAACTCCGACCGCTGGGAGAACCCCGGCCCCGGACGCGCGGTCAGCCCCGACAACCTGCTCCTGTGGGACCGGCCGGAAGAGACCGGCTTCGGCCTCTGGGGCTATGCCGAACCGCTGGTGCACCACCGTGCCCGGCTGGAACCCGTCCCGGTCACGAAGTGGCGCAAGACCGACGGGCCCGCGTTGCTCAAGGGAAAGGTGACGTTCAACGGCGAGCCGGTGGCAGGCGCGCAGGTGAACGTGGGTTCGGTGGTCTTCGCCGACTCGCAGGGACGCTTCGAGATGGACATCCACGAAGGGCGTTACCTCGTCAAGGCGTCGAAGTTCATCAGCCGGGAAGTGGGCATCGCGGCGGGAGAAGTGGATTTCACCGCGCAGGCGGGCAAGGTGCACACGATCGAGGTCGCGCTCGAACCGCCGCCGGAGCGGTACCGGCTGGTCCAGATCGAGGCGCGGATCGAGATGCGCGACGACGAATTCAGCGCCAACCCGTTCGAAGACGATCCCGACGAGTACTTCCACGACCGCAAGTACTGGGAGCTCCGGGTGGACCCGGTCAACCCGGTGGACGGCACCGGGTACGAGAACGGCTGGGGCGGCGAACTGCGGGTCGACGCGACGATCAACGCGAAGTTCGATCCCGACGACCTGAGCGTCGAGCTCGAGATCTTCGGCACGCTGTTCGAAGGGGACAACGACCAGACGACCGACTACGGCGGCATGGGCTCCGCCAAGTTCGTCATCCCGGCGGGCGCGGCGGGCGTGGTGAAGGACAAGTTCGGCCGGGACCTGAAGCTCTTGATCTGGAACAGTCAGGACGACAGCCCGGACGACAAGATCGAGTTCTTCCTGACCGTCACCAACCGGGCCCAGCTGTAGCACCGCGTGGCCGGAAATCTCGATTGAGTGGCCGGTCGGGCACTTCCGGGCGAGGTGAGGGCTGCGTAGCGTCGATCGGCATGAGCACTGGGTCATCGAAGACGAGCGTGCTGATCGTGGGGACGGGATTCGGCGGGGTCGGGACGGCGATCGAGCTCAAACGCGCCGGCTTCCACGACTTCACCATCCTGGAGAGCGCGGACGAGCCGGGCGGCGTCTGGCGGGAGAACACGTATCCGGGCGCGGGCTGTGACATCCCGTCGCCGCTGTACTCGTTCTCCTACGAGCCCAATCCCGACTGGCCGAAGCGGTTCTCGCTGCAACCCGACATCCACGAGTACCTCAAACGCGTGGTGCGCCGCTACGGGCTCGAACCGCACATCCGCTTCGGCACCCGTGTCACCGGCGCGGCCTTCGACGAGGACCGCGGGCTCTGGCGGGTCGAGACCGCGGGTGGCGAGACCTACGAGGCGACCGTTTTCGTTCCCGCCGTCGGACAGCTTTCGCGGCCGGTCCAGCCGGACATCCCCGGCCAGGACACCTTCGAAGGCGCCAGTTTCCACTCCGCGCGCTGGGACCACGACGTCGACCTGCGCGGCAGGAAGGTCGCGGTGATCGGCACCGGCGCGAGCGCGATCCAGTTCGTGCCCGAGGTCCAGCGCCAGGCGGGCGAGCTGACGGTGTTCCAGCGCACCGCGCCGTACATCATGGCCAAACGGGACACCCGCTACCGGCGCTGGCAGCAACGGCTGTTCCGGCACCTCCCGGCCACGCAGCTGCTCGGCAGGCTCCGGATCTTCCTGCTCGCCGAGTACGCGACCTACGCGATGACCGAACATCCTTTCCTGGCCAAGGTCTTCGAACTGCGGACGGCCCAGTTGCGCCGTCGGTACCTCAAGGACCGGGCGCTGCGCGAGAAACTCACCCCGGACTACCCGCTGGGCTGCAAGCGGATCCTGTTCACCAACGAGTACCTGCCCGCACTCGCCCAGCACAACGTCGCCGTGGAGACGCGGCGCATCAGCGCGATCACGCCGTCCGGGGTGCTCACCGAGGACGGCGTCGAGCACGAGGCCGACGTCATCGTCTACGGAACCGGCTTCGCGGCGACGGACTTCCTCGGCGAACTCAAGGTGGAAGGTCTCGGCGGCAGGTCGCTGTCCGACGCGTGGAAGGGCGGCGCGCGGGCGTACCTCGGCATGACCGTGCCGGGTTTCCCGAACCTGTTCTGCGTCTACGGGCCCAACACGAACCTCGGCGCGGGCTCCATCATCTACATGATCGAACGGCAGGCCCGCTACATCCGCCAGGCCGTCGAACACCTCGCCCGGCCCGAGGTGTCCTATATGGACGTCGTCCCGGAGGTCGAGCAGCGCTACGACGAGGAGGTCCAGCGACGGCTCGGCCGGAGTGTCTGGTCGGCCTGCGCCAGCTGGTACCGCCAGGAGAACGGCCGGGTGAGCACGAACTGGCCGGGCCTGGTGACCGAGTACGACCGCCGCACGAAGACGCTCGACCTCGGCGACTACCGGACGGCGGGACCGCGATGAACTACGACGTGCTGGTGATCGGCTCCGGGTTCGGCGGCAGCGTGACCGCGTTGCGGCTCACCGAGAAGGGCTATCGCGTCGGTGTGCTGGAGACGGGCCGCCGGTTCGCCGACGACGAGTTCGCGAAGACCTCCTGGCGGCTGCGGAAATACCTGTGGGCCCCGAAACTGGGCTGCTACGGCATTCAACGGCTGACCCTGCTGAAGAACACGTTCGTCCTGAGCGGCGCGGGCGTCGGCGGCGGCTCGCTCGTCTACGCGAACACGCTCTACGAACCCCCGGACACCTTCTACGAAGACCCGCAGTGGGCGCACATCACCGACTGGAAGGCCGAACTCGCCCCGCATTACGACCAGGCGAAACGGATGCTGGGCGTGGTGGAGAACCCGCTGGTCACCCCGGCCGACCGCGTACTGCGCGAGGTCGCCGAGGACATGGGCATCGCGCACACCTACCGGCCGACGCCGGTAGGCGTCTACTTCGGCAAGCGCGACACCGACCCGTTCTTCGGCGGCGAAGGCCCTCGGCGGACGCCGTGCACGCACTGCGGTGAATGCATGACCGGCTGCCGGGTCGGCGCCAAGAACACGACCGTCAAGAACTACCTGTACCTGGCGGAGAAAGCGGGCGCGGAGGTCCATGCGCTGACCACCGCGGTGTCGGTGCGGCCGATCGACGGCGGCTACGCGGTCGACACCGTCCGGACCGGGCGCTGGCTGCGCAAACGCAAGCGGACCTTCACCGCCGGGCAGGTCGTGTTCGCCGCCGCTTCCCTGGGCACGCAACGGCTTCTGCATTCGCTGAAAGACTCCGGCACGTTGCCGAACCTGTCGCCGCGGCTGGGCTTGCTCGCCAGGACGAACTCCGAGGCCGTCCTCGCCGCGCGATCCCTGCGTGACGACACCGACTTCACCCGCGGCGTCGCGATCACGTCGTCGATCCACCCGGACGCGGTGACCCACGTCGAGCCGGTGCGGTACGGCAAGGGCAGCAACTTCATGGGCCTGCTGACGACGGTGCTCGTCGATGCCGAACCCGGCAAACGCCGCTGGGTGCTGGGCCTGCGCGAACTGGCGCGGAACCGGCGGAACCTGGTGCGGCTGCACAACCCGCGGCGGTGGTCGGAGCGGATGGTCGGGCTGCTGGTGATGCAGACGTTGAACAATTCCGTGACCACGTACACGAAACGCGGGCTCTTCGGCCGCAAGATGACCACGAAACAGGGCATCGGCGACCCGAACCCCGAGTGGATCCCGGCCGGGCACGAGGTCACCCGGCGGGTGGCGGACAAGATCGGCGGGCTGGCGCAGGGCGCGTGGACGGATCTGGCGAACATCCCGATCACCGGGCATTTCATCGGCGGCTGCGCGATCGGCGACAGCTCCGAGACCGGCGTCGTCGACCCGTACCAGCGGGTGCACGGCCATCCGGGGCTGCACATCGCCGACGGTTCGGCGATCTCGGCGAACCTCGGGGTGAACCCGTCGCTGACCATCACCGCGCAGGCGGAACGCGCGATGTCGTTGTGGCCCAACAAAGGCGAGGCCGACCCGCGTCCGCCGCTCGGCTCCCCGTACCGGCGGCTGTCCCCCGTCGCGCCGCTCAAGCCCGTCGTGCCCGCGACGGCTCCGGGAGCTTTGCGCCTCTGAAATGGAAGGGACGGGTGCCGTCGCCCGCGCGACGCCGGCACCCGCCCCGGTCTAGCGGATCATCACGGGAGGCCGGCCAGGCCCGCGCTCACCGTGTTCGACCACGCGTAGCCCTGGGAAGCGTCCCAGTTGATCGACCAGGTCATCGCGCCCCGGATCGTCGGATACGTCGTCGTCGGCTTGAACGAACCGCAGCTCGTGCCCTTCGCCAGGCAGTTCAGCGCGTTGACCGTGTTGCCGGGCGCCTGGTAGCCGCCACCCGCCGCGGAACCGGAGGCGGGCAGGCCGAGACCGACCTGGTCGGCCCGCAGGCCGCTCTGCAGCTGGATGCAGGCCAGCGCGGTGAGGAAGTCGACCGTGCCCTGCGAGTAGACCTTCTGGTCGCAGCCGAGCATCGAGCCGCTGTTGTAGTACTGCATGTTGACGATCGTCAGGATGTCCTTGACGTTCAGCGCCAGCTTGAAGTACTCCGCCGCCGGGTTCTGCATGTCGATCGTCTGCGGCGCCATCGTGATGACCGTGCCGCCCGCCGCGTGGATGCTGCGGAGCGCCTGCGCCATGTAGGTCGCGTTGACGCCGTTTTCGAGGTCGATGTCGACGCCGTCGAAGCCGTAGGTCGCGATGAGCGACTTCATGCTGTTGGAGAAGTTCGTCGCCGCGGCCGAGGAATCGACGCGGATCGTGCCCTTCTCACCGCCGACGGACAGGATGACCTTCTGCCCGCGTGCCTGCGCCGTCTTGATGTCGGCCTTGAACTGCGCGTCGGTGTAGCCGCCGAGCTGGCTCGACAGCCCCGAGTCGAGGGTGAAGGTGACCGCGCCCGGAGTGGCCGTCGCGTCGGCGAAGGACACCGCGATGACGTTGTACTTCGTCGGGACGTCAGCCAGCTTGAGGGCCTTCGCGCCGTTGTAGAAGTTCTGCCAGTACCCGGTGATCACGTGCTTGGGCAGGTCGCCGGGGTTCGGCTTGGTCGTCGTGGTCGTCGGCGAGCTCGACGTCGTGGTCGGCGAGGTGCTGGTGGTGGGCGACGACGTGGTCGTGGTGGGCGTCGTGGTCGGCGAGCCGCCGGGACCGTCGAGGTTGACGTCGTCCGCGAAGTACGCGGGCTGGCCGTACCAGCCGTGCAGGTAGATGTCGACGCTGGTGGTGGACGCGGCGGTGGTGAAGCTCAGCGAGAGCTGGCTCCAGCTGCCGGTGCCCGGGGACCAGGTGTTCTTGTCCCCCGTCCCGGTGCCGGTGACGCCGAGGTAGGTGTAGCTGCCCTGCACCCACGCCGAGAGGGTGTACGCCGTGTTGGCCTTGACCGGCACGCTCTGCGAGCAGCGGGCGTTGTCCTGTCCGGCCGGGGTGGCGCTGAGCGCGCGGCTGCCCGAGTGGACCGGCGTGGTGACCACCGAGGACGCGCCGGTACAGGTCCAGCCGCTCGTGGTCCCGAGTTCGAAGCCCGGGTTGGTCAGGATGTTGGCGGCCGAGGCGCTGCCCGAGACCGCGAAAGTCACCCCCAGGCACACGGCCAGTGACGACAGCAGGGCGAGGAACGCGTGTTTCGGCTTGACTTTCACAGGTGGCCTCCACGAACGGGTGATGTCGGCCACATCAAAATGGACTAGACCAATACAACTGTCAAGGGTTCGGTTAGAGGAGGCCATACGAAAGTCGGCTCGGCGGAAGCGGCAGAATGCAGGGTCCGAGAGCACCCGAGGGCGGATTTCAGGAGCGTGGGAGTGAGCGTGCAGGGCCTGCAGACAGTCGAGCAGAAGATCGCCGAAGAACTCGGTGTGCGCGAGGGGCAGGTCAAGGCGGCCGTCGACCTGCTGGACGGCGGATCCACCGTGCCGTTCATCGCCCGGTACCGCAAAGAGGTCACCGGGATGCTGGACGACGCCCAGCTGCGCACCCTCGAAGAACGCCTCCGCTACCTGCGGGAACTCAACGAACGCCGGGTCGCCGTCCTGGATTCGATCCGGAGCCAGGGCAAGCTCGACGAGGCGCTCGAAGCGTCGATCACGGCGGCGGACACCAAGTCCCGCCTCGAAGACATCTACCTGCCGTACAAGCCCAAGCGGCGGACGAAGGCGATGATCGCCCGCGAGGCCGGTCTGGAGCCGCTCGCCGACGGGCTGCTGAGCGACCCGAACACCGACCCGCAGGCCGCCGCCGCGGTGTTCGTCGACGCCGACAAGGGCGTCGCGGACGCGCAGGCCGCGCTGGACGGCGCCCGCGCGATCCTCGTCGAACGCTTCGCCGAGGACGCCGACCTGATCGGCGAGCTGCGCGAAAAGATGTGGTCGCAGGGCCGCCTGGCCGCCAAGGTCCGCGACGGCAAGGCCGAAGAAGGCGCGAAGTTCTCCGACTACTTCGAGTTCTCCGAGCCCTACACCAAGCTCCCCTCCCACCGGATCCTCGCGATGTTCCGCGGCGAGAAGGAAGACATCCTCGACCTCTCGATGGAGTCGGAGGAGCCGTCCGAAGAGCCGAAGACCGGGCCGACCGACTACGAGACCCGCATCGCGCACAAGTTCGGCATCTCCAACGAAGGCCGTCCCGGCGACAAGTGGCTCGGCGACACCGTCCGCTGGGCGTGGCGCACGAAGATCCTGCTGCACCTGGGCATCGACCTGCGGATGCGGCTGCGCCAGTCGGCCGAGGACGACGCCGTCCGCGTGTTCGCCGCGAACCTGCGCGACCTGCTGCTCGCCGCCCCGGCGGGCACCCGCGCCACGATGGGTCTCGACCCGGGCTTCCGCACCGGCGTCAAGGTCGCCGTCGTCGACGACACCGGCAAGGTCGTCGGCACCCACGTGATCTACCCGCACCAGCCCGCCAACAAATGGGACCAGTCGATCGCCGAACTCGCCGCCCTGTGCGCGCGGCACAAGGTCGACCTGATCTCGATCGGCAACGGCACCGCGTCGCGCGAGACCGACAAGCTCGCCGGTGAGCTGATCAAGAAGCACCCGGAACTGAAGCTGACCAAGGCCGTCGTCTCCGAAGCGGGCGCGTCGGTCTACTCGGCGTCGGCGTTCGCGTCGCAGGAACTCCCGGGCATGGACGTCTCGCTGCGCGGCGCGGTCTCGATCGCGCGGCGGCTGCAGGACCCGCTGGCGGAGCTGGTGAAGATCGACCCGAAGTCGATCGGTGTCGGGCAGTACCAGCACGACCTGTCCGAGATCTCGCTGTCGCGGTCCCTCGACGCGGTGGTCGAAGACTGTGTGAACGCGGTCGGCGTGGACGTCAACACCGCGTCGGCGCCGCTGCTGACCCGCGTCTCGGGCATCACGACGAGCCTCGCGGAGAACATCGTGGCGCACCGTGACGAGAACGGCCCGTTCAAGACGCGGACCGGGCTCAAGGAGGTCGCACGGCTCGGCCCCAAGGCCTTCGAGCAGTGCGCGGGCTTCCTCCGCATCCCCGACGGCGACGACCCGCTCGACTCGTCCTCGGTGCACCCGGAGGCCTATCCGGTGGTGCGGCGGATCCTGTCCTCGACCGGGACCGACCTCCGCGCGCTGATCGGCAACTCGCGGACGCTGCAGGCGTTGAAGCCGTCGGAATTCGTCGACGACACCTTCGGCCTCCCGACGGTGACCGACATCCTCGCCGAACTCGACAAGCCGGGCCGCGACCCGCGTCCGGCGTTCAAGACCGCGACCTTCGCCGACGGCGTCGAGAAGATCGGCGACCTCAAGCCGGGCATGCGCCTGGAAGGCGTCGTGACGAACGTGGCCGCGTTCGGCGCGTTCATCGACGTCGGCGTGCACCAGGACGGGCTCGCGCACGTCTCGGCGCTGTCGAAGAACTTCGTCAAAGACCCGCGTGAGGTCGTGAAGCCCGGCGACATCGTCAAGGTGAAGGTGCTGGAGGTCGACGTGCCGCGCAAGCGGATCTCGCTGACGCTGCGCCTGGACGACGAGCCCGGCAAGCCCGCTCGCGAGCAGGGCGGCGGCGGTGGCGGCGGCCGTGACCGCGGTCAGGGCGGCGGTGGCCAGCGCCAGGGCGGGCAGCGTCAGGGCGGCGGCAACCGCGGTGGCGGCGGCAACCGGGGCGGGAACTCCGGCGGCGGGGGCGGCTCGCTGGCGGACGCGCTCCGCAAGGCCGGCTACGGCAAGTAAGCCTCAGGCGTGCAATGAAGGGGACTTTCCTAGCAAAATTCGCTAGGAAAGTCCCCTTCATTGCAGTCGGCGGACTACGGGTTCATCGCGTACGCCCCGGAGAGGTCCCGCACCAGCGACCACACGTGGTCGAAGCGGGCCGCGTCCACGACCGGCTTACGGATCGAGGCCAGCGCGAGCGCCTGCTGCGCCTCGGTCGAGGACGACTTCCCGTGCAGGTCGATCGCGGCGACGCTGAAGTCCTGCACCAGGACACCGAAGATCTGGTCGACGACCTCGGTCTCGATCCCGGTGATCTCCGCCTGCTCCAGTACCAGCTGCCCGTAGACGACCAGCGTGAACAGCTCGGTCAGCGCGAGACCGAAGTCGATGTCCTGCTGCTGCGCCTCGTCCGGCGTGGCGTCGGTGAACAGCTTCACCAGCGACTCGGCCTGCTCGGTGAACCGCGCGACGTTCGGGATCGCGGACGCCTTGGCGTAGGCCTCGCGCCAGTCGTGGAACCGCACCTTGGACAGCCCGCGGGCGGGGCCCTGGCGGAACAGGAATTCGTCGTCGGCCGCGTCGGAGCGCGTCGGCACCGGCTCGTAGGCCTGCGGCGCGAACAGGTACGCGGGGACGAACTTCGCGATCAGCGCGAGGTTCACCGCCACCGTGCCTTCCAGCTTCGGCAGGCCGTCGATGTCGTTCTTGGCCATCGCGAGGTAGGTGTCGGTCTCGAAACCCTTGGCCGCCACCACATCCGCGACCAGGCCGATGACCTTCTGCGCCTCGGTGGTCACCTTCATCTTGGTGATCGGGTTGAACAGCAGGTACCGGCGGTCGTCCGCGTTCGCGCTGCGGAAGTAGTCCACGGCACGGTCGGAGAACAGCTTCATCGCGACGAGCCGCGCGTACGCCTCGACGAATTCCCGGCGCACGTGCGGGAAATCGGTGACCTTCTTGCCGTAGAGCTCCCGGTTGTGCGCGTGCGTGATCGCCTCGTACAGCGAGTGCGTCGACATGCCGATGCCGCCGAAGCACAGGTTGAACTTGCCGATGTTGACCGTGTTCAGCGCCGCGGAGAACGCCTCGGCGCCGACGTGCAGGATGTCCTCTTCGGACACCGGGTAGTCGTTGAGCTCGAACTCGGCGACGTACATCTGCGACGGCACGACGTTCTTCACCACGCGGTAGTTCGGGTGCTCCGAATCCGCGTAGAAGAACACGTACTGATCCGGGCCCTCGACACCGTCGATGCGGCCGAACACCGACACGGTCCGCGCGCAGTTCCCGTTGCCGATGTAGTACTTCGACCCGTTCGCGCGGTAGCCGCCGCTGCCGTCCGGGGTGAGCACGAGGTCCGACGAGTAGATGTCGGCGCCGTGCTCCTTTTCGGACAGTCCGAACGCGGCGACGCCACCGGCCGCGAGCGAGTCCGCCGCGCGTTTGCGGGCGGCCTCGTTCGCGCTCTGCCACACCGGACCCAGGCCGAGGATGGTGACCTGCCACGGATACCAGTAGTTCCCTAAGGCAGGAGCGCTGTGCGAGTGCTGGTCAGGCCAGTATAGCGGTCAACGCTATGCGGGTAGTTTTCGTGGCAGATGAGCGGACTCATTCGGCGGTCCCGGCACGCTCGGTCACGACCAGCCGGAGCCGCGCTCCCCCGCGCTCGCTCTCGTCCTCTGCCTGCCGCGGGATGAGCGCGGCCGCGGCCGCGGCACCGCCGCCGGCGAGGCTGACGAACTGCCGCTCGACGGGACCGTCCACAATGTCCGCGAGCATCGCCGCGATGGTCGCGGCGATGTCGGCAGAGGGATCGATCCGGAGCACGTGCGTGGCTCTGTCGTACACCGCCTCGTACAGCTCGACAGGCGCGATGACGATGGTTAGGTGCCCCAGGATCTCCAGGGCACCGGGGAGGTACTGCGCAAGATCCGGTGCCATATGGGACAAGTCGGTGACAAACGTCCCATCATTAGCCCTAAAGGGAAGTTATGACCCGTTCGGCGTAAAAAGATTCACTTTTCAACTACGTCGGGTCATGATAAGTCCGTTTGCAGTGATCAGGGCCCTACTTGACCAGCTTCGCCGACCGCTTCGGCTTACCGGTGACGTATCGCTCACCACCAGCCTCGACTTCATCGGCCGTGATCCCCGCCGGCGGCGCGGCTGCCGCTTCGAGCCGTCTGCGCAGCTCAGCGACAAGCTGATCGTCAGTCAGCTTGACCGCCTCGACCGGCCCCCAGTCCCTAGCCTTCGACTCGTCCTCCGTGAGGATGCCGGCGGCGATCAGCACTTCGAGAAGTGGTCGATTGAGGGCATTGGCGACGGCGCGAGCATTGGCGACCGATATTTCGGCACCTTGCTTCCATCGGCCAATGAGTGTCGGGTGCACGTCGGCCGCTCGGCCGAGGTCGGCCTGTGTCCATCCGGCCTTGTCGAGCAGCGCCTGTAGATAGGCACCGAAAGTCGGCTTTTCTCCCCTGGCTGGTCCCATGGAAGGCAATGCTAACTTGCGTGCGCGCACGTTGCTAGCACGCATGCGTGAAACTCCCCTGGTCGGCGCATAAAACGATCAGACGTTCGAAGCGAACGGGGCAAACCTTCACCCACATTGCCGCAACAGCGTGCGCACACGCTGTTGCGTGCGTGCACGCTGACTGTTAACGTGCATGCATGCACAGCAACCCCGCCATCCGAGTCCGGGGGGACTTCGCCGCCAAGGCGGCCGAGCAGGGACACCGCAGCAACCGCGCCATCGCCGAGGTGATCGGCGTCGACCCGTCCACGGTCGGCCGCGTCCTCGCGGACAAGGCCCGACCGTCGAACGAGTTCATCACCGGCGCTGTCTCGCGGCTCGGCTCGTTCGAGGACCTGTTCGAGGTCCGATGACCACCGCTCAGAACGTGAAGAACCCCCACCGCGCCGGGACCAACCAGGCGGCAGGGGTTCAGGAGACGACCACCCCGAAGGGCAACCGATGACCACAGCATACGTGCCTACTGGCACCGAATACGCGGACCTCGTCGAAGCACTCGCCGAGATCGGCGGCCGCCTCGAACCCGCCTCCGACTTCGACTCGCGCGAGTGCGGGTGGAACAGCCTGGAGACCTGCGGCCGTATCGAGTACCGCATTCACCGTGCACCCGCCGAGTCCTCGGGCTACCCGTCCGACGAGATCGAGGTCGGGGCCTGCTGCCTCATCGACGCTTTCCGCGTCGCCAAGTCCGAGCAAGACCCGAACAGCTCCGCAGACCTCCTCGTCGAGCGCCGCGCGAACGGCTGGTGACCGGCATGGGCATCCGCGACAGCTTCCGGCGGGCGAACGAGACCGTCGCCGCCGCGAAGCGCGAGGAGCGCGAACGCGCCGCGGCCGCCGTCGCCCGCGCCAAGACCGCCGCAGAGAAGGCCGCCAAGAACGTCACCCCGAAGACCGCCCCGAAAGGCTGACCATGACCAGCAACGAACTCGCCGTCACAGAGCAGCAGGCCCGCGGCGTCCCCGTCGCGCTCGGCGCGAAGCAGAGCGACTTCGACGCCACGTACCGCCTCGCGAAGAACCTCGCAATGTCCGGCCTGCTCCCCTCCGCAGTGCGCGGCAAGGCCGCCGATGTGCTCGTGATGGTCCTGTACGGACAGGAACTCGGCCTCGCGCCGATGCAGGCAATCAACTCGATCTACGTCGTCGAGGGCCGTCCCGCGATCTCGGTTCATCTGTGGGTCGCGCTCGCCCGCAAGGCCGGGCACAAGGTGCGTATCCCCGAGGAGACCGCGACGTCGTGCACGGTCGAGGTCGAACGATCCGACGACCCCGGGCACCCGACACGCGTCACGTACACCCTCGACCAGGCCAAGACAGCGGGATTGGCGAACCGGAACACCTGGAAATCGCACCCCTCGCAGATGCTCTACGCGCGCGCTGCCTCGACCGCCATCCGCCGCGCCTGCCCCGAGGTCGTGATGGGGTTCGCCGACGAGTACGAGGTCGCACAGCCCGAACCCGAACGCCCGAGCCTTGGGCAAGTCGTCGCCGAGCGGGAAGACCGCGCCGCCGAGCAGCGCGCCGTGGTCGTCGACGCCGAGACCGTCGAGCCGGAACCGGCGGCCGAGGACATCGGCCCGACCGCCGAAGAACTCGCCGAACTCGCCGATGACTTCGCGCGCCCGGCGGCCGCAGAGGCCCTGTTCGACCCGGACGCCGAGCTATGACCGGCCGTCGCGAATGGACGTTCCGAAGCGAGGTCGTCACACCGCACGGAATCCGAGTCGAGGTCGCTGTGTCCGTGCCCACCGATCTCGCCGGGACCGACGTCCTGGAGGTCGCCGAGCACGCGCAGATGGCAGCAACGCGGCTGAACTCGACGCTCCAGCGCGCCGAGAAGTCCGGCCGCGGACGCGTCTTCCGCGAAGAGATCCCGTTCTGATGGCCGCGCCGCTCGCCGAGCAGGAACACACCACCGCCGACCTCCTGCTCGAATGGGACCAGACCCGCCCTCGCTCACGGCAACGCGAGCTGGGCTGGTCCGAGGTCGGCGGATGCCGCCGCCGCGCCGGATACCGCCTCGCCGGTGTCGAGCCGTCGAATCCGGGCGGCAGCGTGCAGGCCGTGTTGGGGACGGCGATTCACGAGGCCGTGCAGCAGCGGTTGAACGAGACCGCGGCCGAGGGCGACCTCGTCGAGTACGAGGTCGTGTTCGCCGGAATCCCCGGCCACCTCGACCGGTACGAGTCCGGGCCTGAGGACTTGATCGACGTCAAGACGACGTCGTCGAGGTGGCTGGAGCACATCAAGACCTGGGGCCCGGACCGGTCACACCTGTGGCAGGTCAACGGATACGCCGCCGCGCTGATCGCGAAGGGCATCCGCGTGCGCCGCATCGTGATCGACTACATCGCACGCGACACCGGCGAGGTCTACCGGTGGATCGGAAAGCCGACCGTCGAGGCCGTGCGGGACGCGCTCGACTGGCTCCGAGAGGTTCGCGACGCCGACCTCGACATGCTCAACCGCGACTACGAGCCCGACGGCCCGTTCTGCGGCCGCTGCCCGTTCCTCGACATCTGCTGGAACGGGTATGTCCCCGACCGCGACCGTCGCTCGGTTCTGTTCGTCGAGGACCCCGACGGCGAGAAGTGGGCCCGGCAGCTCGCCGACGCGCGCGCCGCGATCACGGCCGCGAAGGCGCTCGAAAAGGAGGCCAAGGGCGCGCTCGATGCGTTGCGCCCCAACATTTCCGGGAAGTCCGACATCCTCGACGTCGGGTACGAAAGAGGTCTCCAATGGACGATCACGAACCCCGAACGCCTCGACGGGGACCAGGTCCGCGCCGACTACCGCAAGGCCGGGACGAAACCGCCCGTGACGTCGACGACCTCGACCACACTCAAGCTCGTCAAACTCCCGGACGCCGAGCCGTGACCCCGCGAATCCGCGGGTGCACCGGCAAGAAGAAGTACCCGAACGCGACCGCGGCCGACGACATGCTCGGCCGCATCTGGTCCACCTGCAAACCCGGCCGCCGCCTCGAAACCCGCGCCTACAACTGTGACCACTGTGGACGGTGGCACCTCACCAGCAAACCCCTACAGCACAAAGAAATGGAGCAGGCCGCATGACTGCAATCTCCGTCGACGGCGTCGCCGTCATCGCCGACGAACCGACCGCGTCCGGGATCGTGGACCGCGGCGGGAAGCCCGTCGTGTGGACGCAGACCCGGACGCTTCGCCTCGCTGACGGCCGGACCGTGTACGGCTGCCTGCACTGCGACCGCACGAGCACGAACCCGCTCTCGATCCGGCCGCACCTGTCCGTGCACAGCAGCCGTCCGCGGAAGACCACCAAGGCGGCCGCCGCCCGCGCCGTTGCCGACCTGCCCCTCGGTGACCTTCTCGCCCGCCTCGCCGAGCTGGACCAGCTCACCGCCGACCGCGACACGTGGAAGGCCCGCGCCCAAACCGCCGAGCGAAAGCTCGCGACGCTCCGGAACGCCTTGGGAGGCAACAAGTGACGACACGCACCAAGAAAACCACCCTGCTCGTGCATGAGTTCTTCGCGATGCTCACCGACACGATGCGCACCTCGGGCACCGACAAGACACTCCCGATGCTCTGCGGCGTACTACTCCACACCCCCGCTCGAAGGTCCGTCCTCGTCGCCACCTCGACCGACCGGTTCACGCTCGGCCAGGCACACGCCCCCGCCAACGGCCGCATCCCCGACGTCTGGATCCCGCTCGCCGACGCGAAACGCATCCTCGCCGTCATCAAGGCCGGCGGCCTCGGCGGCGACCTCGCCGTCGCCGTGCACCCAGACCACCGCGTGGTCTTCACCACCGCCACAGTCAGCGCCACCATCACCGGCGACGGCCTTTCCCCCACCTTCCCGCCCATCGGCGAACTGTTCAACGAAGCCGCCGCGAAGCCGACCCGCGAAACGATGCTCAGTCCCGCCTACCTCAAGCGGTTCAGCGAGATCGCCAAGACCCGCGGCCAGTTCCTGACCGTACAAATGCAGGACAGGCACAAGCCCGTCCACATCACGATCGGCGACCGCTACCGCGGGCTGATCATGCCCGTCCGCGCCCCGAAAGCCGAGGCCGCTCCCACCCCCGCGCCCGTGTTTCCCGTCGGACAGCCATTCACGCACCGAGCTGCGCGCACCCGAAAGCAGGCCGCATGACCAACCAACTCGAACTGGCCCTCACCGATCGGCACGCCGGACAAGCCGCGAACCTCGCCGCCGGGCGCAAGCCTTACCGGGACGACAGCGAACGCGTCGAAACCGCCCTTCAACTGCTCATCGCGTCCGGCGCCGAGTTCACGGCCGACGACGTACACCGCGTGATCGAGTTCGACCAGTCCGGCGCCAAGTACGACCGGAACCTCGTCTCGTCCGCGATCGGCCACGCCGCCAAGAACGGCGACATCGTCCGCGAAGACACCCGCGTCAGCGCGAGTAGATCCCGGCACGCGAGCCGCAACGGCGTCTGGAGACGCGCACCCCGTGCCACACCCGACACACCATCACCACGCACCGGCAACTGATCACGACCCCACCGCGGGCCGCGCCATCACGACCGGGCGCGGCCCGCACTGCGCTCCGAAAGGCACCACCATGTCCGACACCCCAAGCGCCTCAACCCCACGACTTCGCGACCTCGCCCACTGTCCCCAAACCCTGCCTGGCAACCCCGGATCCCGCTCCTACCAAGGAAACACGGACGCCCTCGAACTCATCACCGACGTCCGAGAACTCGACGTCCGCGAGATCTGGGGCCGCCTCAACCGATGGGGCAAGGAAACCCCCGAACGCCTCATCGCCGCCATCGTCTCACTCGCCGCCTACGCCGACCCCGACCAAATCACCACCGAGCCGCCCGAATGGACACTCAGCATCGGCGGCATCCGGGCACTCCACCCCGATCACGAGACCCTGCCCGAGAACTGCCTCCCCAACACCAAGAGCGAAACCTCGGCCGCCATCGACCGTCTCATCGTCGCCGGCCTCACCACGCGCGCCATCGCCGAACGTGTCGGCGTCACCAAGCGCACCGTCGAGAAACGCCGCCAGTCCATCCGCGAGAAGATCCGCACCAACGAGGCCACCCTCGCGCGACGCACGGCGAGAGAGGCCGCCGCGTGATCGTCGACCTCTTCGCGGGCCCTGGAGGCTGGGACACCGGCGCCCGCCTCGCCGGACACGACGGCCCGCTCATCGGCATTGAATGGGATGACGCCGCCTGCCGCACCGCAACCGCCGCCGGGCATCCCCGAATCCGCGCCGACGTTTCGACTTTCGACCCGAGCGCGTTCGCGGACCTCGCCGACGGACTGCTCGCCTCCCCACCTTGCCAAGCGTGGTCATCCGCAGGCGACCGCAAGGGAGAACTCGACCGGCAGAAGGTCTACGAGCGCATCGCGGCATTCGCAAGCGGCCGAGAACCCGACGTCGTCGACTGGGCCGACGACCGGTCACACCTCACCGCCGAACCCATGCGATGGGCCGTCGCGCTCCGTCCACGATGGATCGCGTGCGAACAGGTCCCGACCGTACTGCCACTCTGGCAGTACGTCGCCGAGTTGCTGCGCAAGCACGGGTACCGGGCGTGGGCGGGCGTGCTCTCGGCCGAAGAGTACGGCGTGCCTCAGACCCGCAAGCGGGCAATCCTCATCGCCCGCCGCGACGGCCTGCCGGTCGGTCCTCCCCCGGCCACCCACCAGGCGTACCGGGCCGGCGAGACGCCCAGCGCCGCGCCGGACCTCTTCGGCGACCTGCTCCCGCCGCCCGTGTCGATGGCCGACGCTCTCGGGTGGCCCGCCGACACGGTCGCGGTGTCGAACTACGGGACCGGCGGCAACCCGCAGGACCGCGGGCAGCGAACCGGGCTCGAACCCGCGGCCACGATCACCAGCAAGATCGACCGCGTCAAGATCTACACCGGCAACAACAGCCGCGTCGGCCGCGGCGCGACCGTCGACTACAGCCGCGGAACCAGCGCGCCCGCGCCGACGCTCACCGGCAACGTGAATCGTTGGACTCTCCGAAACAGCGATCAACCCGCCGAATGGGTACACAGCAGGCCCGCCACCACGGTGCAAGGCGACCCGCGCATCGGCCGGCCCGGCCACAAAAACCGCTCCAGCGGCGGCGAATCCCAGTTCGATCAGGACAGCGTCCGCGTCTCCGTCGACGAGGCCGCCCGCCTCCAGTCCTTCCCCGCTGGCTACCCGTGGCAGGGCACCCGAACCGAGCAGTACCGGCAGGTAGGCGACGCCGTGCCGCCGCTGCTCGCCGCCGCCATCCTCCGCACCCTCATGCCGTCCGCGGTGGAAGGGGTCGCCGCGTGATCCGCACGACTGCCCGCCGAGCCCGCACGCCGCACCGCTGCTGCGACGTGACCCACCGACAGCCGTGTATCCAGCCCGGCACCGTCTACCTCGAACACGTCGCCGCACCGGACCACGACGACATCGGCAACACCGGCTGGTGGCGCCAGCCCGAATGCGCCGACGACGCCAGGGCCTACCAGCGCGGCCACCTCATCGACGCCAGGGAGGCACGACCTTGACCACCCGCACCACCGCGCGACCGCTCGACCTCCGCGAGTTCGTCCGGATCTCCGTGGACATCTACGACAACCCCAAGATCGTCGCCCTCGACGACCCCGCCGCCGCATGGGCCTACATCGTCGCCGTCGCCTACGCCGGGAAGAACACCACCGACGGCATCGTGCCCCTGAAAGTCGTCGCTCGGCTCGCCGGAGTCTCGATGCAAAAAGTGCGGAAACTCGTCGCCGTCGGGCTGCTGCACGAGCCCGGCCACGCATGCGAAAAGTGCCCCGAAATCCCGAAGCTACAGGCATGCGTCCACGACTACCTCCAGCACCAACGATCCAAGGCCGACGCCGACGAACAACGCAGGTCAGCCGCCGAACGAGGCCGGAAGGGCGCCGCCAAAAGGTGGCAGCAACCGGCCGTGAACCCCCCGAAAACCGCGCCGAAGACCGATAGCAACAGCCATAGCCCCAGCCATGGCACCAGCGATGGCAAATACATGGCAGAGGTAGAGGAAGAAAGAACTAACCACCTTTCCGAGGCCCCTTACGTACCCACCACGCGCGAAAGCAACAACGAGCTGAACCGGCCCGCTACGGGTCCCGCCCCCTCGGGGCCCCGCAGCACCCAGGCATACCGCCTCGTCTCGAACACCATCGGACACCGGATCCCCAGCGCCACCCGATCAGCCCTCGCGTTCGAGGTCGTGCAACTCCTCGCCGAATTCGACGAACCCACCATCGGCGCCGCCCTCCAACTCTGGAACCAGAAAACCGGCATCGGCCCGAAGATCCTCCCCTCACTCGTCGCCGACATCGTCAAAGAACAAGCCGGAGCCGGGGCGACCCTCGACGCGGGCGGACGCGCATCGAGGCCGCCGTCGGGGCGTGGTGCGAAGGTTCGCGGGTGGCTGGAGCTTGGCGCGGGTGATGGCGCGGTGATGCCCGCTCAGCGCCCGTTCGGCGGCTCGCTGGTGGATGCACCGTTCCTCACGATCGAGGCCGGGGGCGAGTCGTGAACCGGCAGGAGGTGACGGCACTACTGGCGTCGGCGTCGGCCGTCGACCAGTACGCGCCGCAGCCGGATGAGCTCGTGTTGCGGATCTGGGAATCGATGCTCGCGGACATCCCGGCTGAGGCCGCGGAGAAGGCGCTCGTAGCGCACTACCGGGAAACATCGAAGACGATCACTCCGGCTGACATTGCCGGGTGGTATCGGAACCGGCGCCGGTACGCGTCGCCGACGAGGAAGGCGCCGCCGGCGGATCCGGAGACGATTCGGAACGGGGTCGACAGGGTATTCACCGCGCTTGCGGCGAAGAAGGCGATCTCGGCGGCCGAGCGAACCGGGACCGAGGTTGACCTCGTCGAGGTCGGGTACGTGGTCGAGGCGGATGTCGCGGCGCGTCGGTCGGTGCGGTCGGTGCCGTGCCGTCACTGCCATTCTCCGGCGTTCTCGCCGTGCACGTCGAACGGGAAGCCTCTGACGAAGAGTCCTGCTCATCCCGTTCGGGTGGATGACGCGTTCGCCGCGATGGCCGCTTCTGCGACCTGACTATTGCGTGCATGCACGCTGACTGTTAACGTGCATGCATGCACCGCACGGGCGGTGACACAGCAAAGGGAGACGACATGACCGACAGCGGATTGACCACCCGCACCGACACCGTGGGCGCGAGCCGCACGGCGCCGGAACCGAAACTCTCGCCGAAGATGGCCGCCGTGATGCGGGCCGCACAGATGGACGACGACGGCGAGCTCAACGTCGCTTGGGGCGTCAAGTGGCCGGGGCACGGGACGCTGAACAGCCTCAAACGACGCGGCCTGATCAACGACAAGCACCAGCTCACCGCGAATGGCCGCCGCTGGTTCAACTCGAACGTCAAACGGGAACGCCGTTCGAGCACCGCTGGGGGACGCTGATGTTCACCCTCGAAGACTTGACCGCGATCACCGACGCCGAGCTTCGCGACCAGCTCGACGACGCGCTTCTCGCCGAGCACGAGCCCGTCGACGACATGACCACCGACGTCGAGTACCGCGAGAACCTGCCCGCCCTGATCCGCATACTCATGGACGAGACCCACGAGCGTGCGCTCGTCGAGGCTCGGAAGCACCTGACCGCGCTCGACCGCGCCGAGGCCGTTCTCGCCCACGTCCACAAACACGGGCTGCACAAGCACCTTTCGGGCATCAACGTTGGCCACAGGGCACGCGTGCAGCTCTTCGAGCCGCAGGGCGAGAGCGCGATCGGGGCGCTTCGCCCGTGGATCGTCAGCCTGGGCGCCGAGACCGTCGACGTGGTCAAGCACGACGACGTGTACCTGCTCTCGGCCGCCGGAACGATTGGCCAGGAGCTTCCGTTCTCCGTCGTTGCCATTACCCGCGAGGCCGAAACTGCCGCGCTCGACAAGGTGATCGAGAAGTACACGCAGTCGCTCCGCAAGTTCCCCATCCGGCTGCTCGACGCGTGCGAGCGGCCGATCCCCCGCGACCACATCCCCTCGGCGGACTGCTGGTGCGAGCCGACGTTCGACCAGGGCGGCCAGTTCTTCAAGCACCCGACCAAGGACGGACTCCCGGCCGTGTTCGAGCCGCCGATCGTGCCGGGCGCCGAGCAGGACGCCGACGGCTACGCCCGCGAGGACCACCGGTGACCGCCCGCGAATTCCGCAAGGACGAGATCCTGACCCTCAGGGGCGGCGACACCTGGCGTGTCGACCAGGTGTACCCCAACAACGCCGGCCGCGTCCTCGTCGGCCTCGTCAATCCGTTCAACCCGAACCACGGGACCGCGTTCTATGCCGACGCGCTCCCCAGCTGCCTCGCCGAGCGGCCCGTACCGCCGCCGCTCACCCCGACCATGCCGCCCTGCTCCGTGTGCGGCGAAGAGACCGAGTGCGACGCGGACGGCTTCCGCTGCACGGCGTGCCGCTGCACGTGGCACGTCGTCGGTGACGAGCCCGGCGGCTGGGACGACTTCCAGGCGACACAGTGCACGTCGGTGATCCGGCCGTTCGCGGACTTCACCGGCGACCGGTATCGGGCCATCCGCGGCACCACCTACCGGTGCGTGCTCGACGCCGACCACGAGGGCGATTTACACCAGGGCCTCGACTACCACTGGTCGTGGCGCGACAACGACGAGCGCGCCATCCCCGCCGAGAAGCCCGTCGAGGCCACATCGTGAAGCCCTGGCAGTGGTGGGCGCGACGTTTCGGCGTCGCGCTCGCCCTCGCCGGCCTCGTCCTCATCCTCTTCTCTCTCGTCCTTGGAGGCATCTCGTGACCGTCCGCATTGGACACAAGCCCGCCGCGCCCGGCGCGACCGCGCGCACGTGGACGTGGCTTCTCGCCCACGACCACGACCTCGAAGTCATCGCACGCACCGTCAAGATCAGCCTCGCCGCGGTGTTCGTGCTCGGCCTGCTGCTCACCGGCGGCGCCCGATGACCGACGAGGAGCCTCGGCGTTGGCGCAAGGGCGATCCAGAACCTGCCGACCACCCCGACGTCAGCGACCGGTACGGCGACGCGTGGTCCTGGTACCCGACCGGCGTATGGGTCGATCCGAACAACCCGACCACGCACCCGTGCTCGTGGGAGTACATCGCCCGCAAGTTCTATCCGCTGACCGAGAAACCGAAAGTCGGTGCCCGATGACGGACATTGCCGCAGCCGCCCGGATCGGCGCCTACATCGCCGAGCGGAACCGCCACATGCACTCGCAAGGCGACGTGATCCACGGGTTCGGCCTCGGCGAGGACGCAAAGGTGCTCCGTGCCTCCGACGTACGCGCCGTCCTTGCTGACCTGTCCGGAATCACCCGCCCGGAACGCTGCCAGGACTGCGCCACCGATCCCGCGGGCCCGTGCCCGATGTGCGCGCTCGCGATCTACGGCGACGTCGACGGCCTCGCCTACCTCGACACCCGCGACGAGGTCGCGCGGCTGGTCGCGATCATCGCCGAAACCCGCCTCGGTCTTGAATCCCGAGCCGAAGAGGACGTTCTCGACGAGGCCGAGCGTCGTCACCCCGCGCGCGGGACCGGGGAGGCCGACCGTGGTTGACGGCTTCGTGTTCTACCGCTACCGCGCCGGAAACCCGCCCTACCGACGCACACCCGCCGGACGCTACGAGCAGTACCGGCCGCACCGCGGTGGCTGGACCGCTTGCAAACAGGACAGCAAAGGGCTCAGCCGCCTCTCCTGGTTCTTCCTGCCCGCAGACGCCAAGAAAAACGCGTACGCGCGTGCGCTCGACACCCCTTCGGAGGCCAGCCGTGGTTGATCGTTCGCGCATCTCGGCCGAGGACGCCCTCGTGCTCGGCCGCCACACTGCCGCCGAGATCGACGCCGCCGCTACGCGCGTCCGCGCCTACCTCGACGAGTACCAGCGCCGAGCGGCCGCAAACTCGGCGACCACCGACGTCATCTCGAACCTCGACACGCACGACGGCGGCCCGCGGCTGCTCGCGTCCGAATTGCGCGTGCTGCTCGCCGACCTCGCGCGTGCTCGCGTCAACCTCGCCGGCCTCCAGTATCGGTTGCGCGGCGAACAGCACCACCACGCCAACACGACCACCGAGCGGGACCAGTTCGCGGCCCGAGTCGCGGACGCGGAAACCGCGCTACTGCAAGGCAGCCAGAGCAACGACATGCGCGTCCGGGAGGCGCTGACCGCGCTGGCCGCCGGGCTGCCCCGGTGCACGCACGGCCGCACAACTCCATGCGACTCGTGCGGCCGAAAGAGCAGCCGCCGCGAGGCACTGCGCGAGATGACCCGCGAAGCCGAAGCCGACGGCCTGCTCGATGTCGGCACCGGCTTCATCCAGACCCGCGGCGACGAGGGGGCCGATCGTGGCTGAGTGCGAACCCGAGTTCTGGGACGACGACTACGACCAGAGGCCGGAACCCGAACCCAACTGTTTCGCTTGCCACGACTCAGGTTTCGCCTGGCGCGGCAGTCGCCGCCGCCGGTGCCGCGCCTGCCGGCCGACCCGGTTCGAGCTGTGGCGCTGGAATCTCCGCGACCGATTCCGGCGCCGCCGACCTACCGCCGATGACCCCTGGAGGCTGCCGTTCTGAACACGCTATTTCGGCTCTACGGCTGGTACCTCCGCGCCCGTGAAGCCGCCCGCGCCCGCACCGCTCGTACCCGCGCGATCGCCTGGCAGGAAAGGAACAGCCGACCGTGACCCCGATCGAAGACTTCCTCGCGAAGCACCCCGAGGTGGCCAACGCGCGCGTCTCGTTCTGGATGTGCCCGGACGAGGAACACCGCGACAAGGGAATCGTCGAGTGGCGCGGCGACGTCGCACACTGCCTCGAACCCGGATGCGGCCGCACGAGCGCAGACCCGCGTACTGTGCGACCGGGCGACGAACTTCGCGCCGCCGCAACGGTGCTTCGCGAACGTGCTGACGTCGAGCCCCCCGAACTCGCCGAAGCACTTGCCGCGTGGCTGGACAACACAGCGGAGTGGGCAGCCACGGGGGAGCCTTGCCCGTTCGTCGAGGCCGAGGCCGTCGCCAAGCTCATCCTCGGCGGTGCCGCGTGAGCGCGCCGCGCCCGCGCGAGGGCGCCCGGATCGCTGGTGCGTTCGTCGACGAGACCGCCGACATGTCCACCCTGCGCCGGTTCGAGATCGACGTCCCGATGATGCGGCGCCGCGCCAAGGGCCCGCTCGAACCCCCGCTCTCTGAAAACGACCGCTGGCACTGGAGCGAAAAGAGCAAGCGCACCGCCGTCATCCGGTTCGGAGTCCGCGACGCCGCCCGCCGCGCCGGCATCCCGGCCGGCTCGCACCTGACCGTGACGCTGCACTATGCCCCCGGCGACAACCGGCGCCGCGACGAGGACAACCTCGTGCCGACGCTGAAGGCCGCGTGCGACGCGCTTGCCCGCGGCCCGCGCCGCGACTGGATCGGCCTTGAACTCGTCCCGGACGACACGGACAAGTACATGACCAAGAACATGCCGAAGATCCACCCCGGCAAGGGAGAGCGTCGGCTCTGGCTCGAAATCGAGGTCCGCCCGTGAGCAAGAGCAGCACGAGCAACGAGCACGCCCTCGTCGCGATCGCCAACATGCGCCGCATCCGGCGGCAACGGGGCATCTCCACGCAGAAGCTCGCCGACCAGATCACCGCCAAGGGCGTCCAGATCTCGCGGTCAACCATCGTGAACCAGGAGACGCGGCGTAGCGAAACGGCGTCTATGACCATCGACCAGGCCATCGGCCTGTGCCGCGTCCTCGACATCACGCTCGACGATCTGATCGACCCCGCGCTCTGCGAGACCTGTCACGGCGGGCCGCCGAGCGGGTTCACCTGCAACACGTGCGGACGTCGAAGCCGTAGGACGAATCGAGCCGTCGAGAACGCCGTCGAGCGGCTGGTCGACTCCGACCCGCCGCCCGCCGACCTCGCCGCCCGCGTAATCGAACGGAGGAACGAGACGTGAAGCACTGGGAAGGCGACCTCGTCACCTCGCAGCAGAAGAAGGCCATCGCGACCGTCATCACCGGCCAGGGCATCACCGACCGCGGCGAACGGCTCGCGCTCATCTCCTACCTGCTCGACACCCCGGTCACCACCATGAACGAACTCACCAAGGGCGAGGCCGCGCGCCTGCTCGACCTGCTCGGCTGGCTCGTCGCTGAGGGCGAGGTCGCGTTCGCGCTCGACCTCGCCCGGGAAAGGGCGGCAGCATGACCACCGTCGCCGAGCCGCCCCGCCTCCCGCGCACCGTCCCCGACTGGCACGAGCGTGGCGCGTGCAACCTGTTCCCCGAACTCGACTTCATCGAAGCTCGCGGACCGGCCGCGCTCGCCGCCCGCGTCATCTGCCGCGCCTGCCCCGTCCGGCTCCAGTGCGCCACCGACGCCCTCGAACGCGGCGAACCCTGGGGCATCTGGGGCGGCCTCGACCGCAAAGACCGCAAAGAGATCGCGCTCGAGCTCGGCTACCCGGTGCCCGCCGTCCTGCCCGAGCACGGCACCAACAGCCGGTACGCCAAGCACGGCTGCACCTGCCCGGACTGCCGCCGCGCGCACGCTCTGTACGAGTTCGACCGTCGGGCCCGCGCGCGGAAGGCCGCCCGGGACCGGGACGTGTGGGTGTCGCCGGCCGAGCTCGTGCAGCCGCTCAAGGTCGGCCGTCACCTGCTCGGTCCCGGCCAACTCGTTCTCCCGCTGCCCGGATTGCCGCCTCTACCTGCCGCCGAGCCCGGATCCGCTTCGGAGCGGCCCGTGCTCCGTCTCGTCGCCTGAAAGGAACCGTCGCCGTGTCCCTGCCCTCGTACCCCATGCCGCCGCTGCCGAAGCCGACCGAGCCGCCGAGGTTCCTCGGCGAACCGGTCACGATGCCTTTGTCTGACTTCAGGCCGCCGCCTGTCGTCGAGCCACCGCCCGCGCACGCGCCGACGATCGCGCCCGGCGACGCGATCACCATCGACACTGGCAAGGGCACGATCGAAGCGACCGTGACCGCGGTGACCCCGGTCGCGACCGGCACCGACGAGATCACCCTCGAACCCGCGCAGGGGGCCGACGGTGGATGACTTTCGTGTCGGCGACATCGTGTTCAGCCCCGGGGTCGGCCTCGAAGGGCAGATCCTCGCGGTACGCGAGGACGAATGTCCGTTCTGGGTGTGGTGGTCGGATGACGACGTGTCGTGGGAGCGAGGTAGCAGCCTCGAACTCGTGAAGCACTTCGACAAGATTTGAAACTCTCGAACACGTGTTCTATGGTGACCGTGCCGGGCGGGTGGGGAAGACCCGCCCGGCAGCCACCACCAGGAGCACACCATGCCTAACCAGCGCGAACGCCGCGAGTTCGACGACCGACGACGGATCGGCGTCCTCGCCGACGAATGGCGCCAGATCGCCGGAGGGCTCCCGTTCTGGCGCATCGACGACACCGGGCCCGAGCCCGTCGTCATTGCGACCGACCTCAACCAGCCGCTCGCGACGCTGCACGGCATGTGGGCGCCGAACATGGCCCGGTACCTCGCCGCGATGGGCAAGCACTCCGGGCTCAACCTCGCCGAGCTGCTGTGGCGCATCGGCGGACACGGCGGCCACGAGGACGTCACCCGCGCGTCCATCGAGCTGCTGCGTTCACTCGGCCTCGAACCGCGCAACGACCGCTACCGCCCGAGGTAGCCCCCTGACTCGCGGGCCCGGCGCGTCCCTCCCCCTCTGCGCGCTGGGCCCGCGACCTGGTAACACCTACCGAACACGATCACAGGGTGCCCGGCCACCCGCCCCTCCCACAGGAGACCCGCGACCGGATCGCCGACGCGATCCGGCGAGACCCCACGCCTACACAACGCGCCATCGCGGCCGAGTTCGGTGTGTCCGTGTCCACCGTGTACCGGGTCGCCGCCGACTACGACCTCGCCGACTCGTGGGAGGACCGGCGCGAACAGACCGAGGCCGCCACCGCCGCCCGCGCCGCCGACCTCGCCAAGCGGCGAACCGAGCTGCAATCCGGCCTGCTCGACGACATCGCGATACTCCGCAAGAAGCTGTTCGGCGACGTCGTGCACCTGCACGTGGTGAAGGTCGACCCCACCGCCGAGGAAGTCCGCGAGACCGTGCTCCCCGCCGGACCGGCCGACTGGCGCGCCACCATGGGCGCCATCACCGGCGCCGTCCGCGAAACCACGAACCTCGCCCGCCTCGAAGCCGACACCAGCGGCGCGGGCGCCGCGTCGAACATGCTGGAGCAGTTCGAGGCGAGTCTCCGGATCGCCCGGCACGACCGGGAACGGCTCTCCCGCGACGACGGGCCCGCCGAGTGACGACCACGACGGCGAAAGCCGCCGCGCTCTCCGTCAAGCAACAGGACTCGATCCTCGACGCCACCCACCGCATCAACATCTGGGAAGGCGCGATCCGGTCCGGCAAGACCATCGGCAGCATCGTCCGGTGGCTCATGTACGTGCGGACCGCGCCCGCCGGACCGCTCGCGATGATCGGCAAAACCCGGGACACCCTCGCCCGGAACGTCCTCGACGTCATCGCCGACATGAACCCCGCCGCGATCTCCTACACCCGCGGCGCCACCACCGCACGCATCCTCGGGCGCCTCGTGCACGTCATCGGCGCCAACGACGCCCGCGCCGAGTCCCGCATCCGCGGCTTGACCCTCGCCGGCGCCTACGTCGACGAGATCACCGTCGTACCCGAGGCGTTCTTCACGCAGCTACTCGGCCGCATGTCGGTCCCCGGGGCGAAGCTGTTCGGAACGACCAACCCCGACACGCCAACGCACTGGCTGAACAAGAACTTCCTCAAGAAGGAACGCCTACCGCTCGACGACCCCGACCGGCCCGACCTGATCTCGTTTCACTTCAACCTCGACGACAACCCCGGTCTCGACCGCGAGTACGTGCGCGGGCTCATGGCCGAATTCACCGGCCTGTGGTTCGACCGGTTCATCCTCGGGAAGTGGGTCGCCGCCGAAGGCGCGATTTACCAGATGCTCGACGAGGCCAAGCACACCGCGCGTGCGCCGGACCCGCGCATGTGGCGCCGAGGCTGGATCGCTCTCGACTACGGCACGTCGAACCCGACGCACGCCCTGCTGATCGTGCTCACCGCGCCCGTCATCGAGGGCAGCCGGATCGTCGTGCCCGAGCGGCTGCACGTCGTCTCCGAGTGGCGGCACGACGGCCGCGCCGCCGGGCAACTCACCGACGCGCAGATCTCCCGGAAACTCGCCGAGTGGGCCGCCCCGCTGATCGAACACCTACCCGACGCGCCCGCGACGATCCTCGACCCCTCCGCGGCCTCGCTCCGCGTCCAGATGCGTTCCGACGGATGGCCCGGTCTCCGGGCCGCGGACAACCGCGTCGATGTCGGGATCCGCGCACAGGCGTCCCTGATTTCTGGCGGCCGGTTCGTCATCGATCACGAGGCTTGCCCGCACCTGTGGGACGAAATGTGTGGCTACGTGTGGGATGACGCCGCCCTTGAGCGCGGCGAAGAGAAGCCGGTCAAGACCGATGACCACGGTCCGGACGCAGGTCGGTACGGGGTCATGGCCGCCCGTCCTATTTGGCGGCAGTGGCTCCCCGATCTGGCTACGTCGAGCGAGCTTCCGAACGCCGCGTAGGCCGGATGAAGGTGGCCGCGAACCCGAGACCGGCGAGGACGACGAGCGCGCTACCCGCGATCTTCCGGGGAAGAAGCTTGTCCGCGCACTTCTCGGTCTCGTACGAGGCGAGGTTCGCGTCACCCGACGTGAGAGCGCTCCCGCACATGACCCTCCACTCCGGAGTGAGGTCCACCTCGACGCGGTTGAACAGGAACAGCAGGCCGCCGGCGAGGACGACAACGGCGGCGATGCGTGCGAACGTGCGAGCCTTCACGGCGGTCCCCTCAATCAGGCGTGCTGACCAGCTACGTCGCGTGCGCGCACGCGTGCGTTACGCGCGAGGCCGTGACACCACGGCGCCACGCTCGTGCGCGTGCTGATCGAACAGGGCTCCACATGGCCGCCGCCCACCTCGTATTACGACACCATGCGCCACCGCTGGGAGTCGTGGGCGGCGTGGTGGTCCGGGGACCTGGACAAGCTCAAGGCGAACGCGTCGACGTGCGCGCCGGGCGGGTACTGGGCGCGGCACGCCACCAAGCCGGGCGGACGGCAGATGCACATGCCGCTGGCCGCGGACATCGCTCGCACGAGCGCGGAACTGATCTTCGGGGACTCCCCGCGGCTCGATTGGGGCAAGGACGCTACGAAGGTCACGGACACGTGGGAAACGCTCGCCGACGAGATCGGGTGGACGAACAGTCTTCTCGAAGGCGCGGAGATCGCGGCCGCACTCGGCGGGGTCTACCTCCGTCCGCTGTGGGATCAGGCGTTGGCCAAACAGCCGATGCTCACGATGGTGAGGGACGACGACGCGATCCCCGTCTTTCGTTTCGGCAGGCTCGCCGAGGTCACGTTCGTGACCATCCTGAACGACGATCCACACCGGACGCTCCGATGGCTGGAGCACCACGAGCCCGGCCAGATCCGACACGAACTGTGGGAAGGCTCGACGAACAACGTCGGCCACGTCGTGCCGCTCACCGATCACCCGGTAACCCGCGGCCTGGACGGCGAGCCGATCGATACGAAGCCGATCCGCGGAAACGAACTGCTCGTCGAATACGTGCCGAACGACCTGCCCCAACCCCTCGTGCACACCCCGCACGGCCGGTCCGATCTCCAGAGCTTGGAAACGGACCTCGACGCGCTTGACGAGGTGTGGGATTCGTGGATTCGCGACATCCGGCTCGGGAAGGGCCGCATCATCACCCCGGCCGACTACCTCGAACCCGTCAACTCGGGGGCGCGTGGTGTGGCCGCGCAACTGTTCAGCAAGTTGACACGGGGAGGCGCCGAGAAGGCGTTCGACGTGGACGCCGAGGCGTTCTCTCCCCTGCCGAACATGCCGGGTGACGACCCGACGAAGCCCGCGACGATCACCGTCGCTCAGTTCGCGTTGCGGGTGCAGGAGCACGCCGACACCGCGAACGAACTCGTCGATAACATCGTTAGCCGAGCCGGGTACGCGCCACAGACGTTCGGCCGCCACGTCGAGGGCCAGCTCTCCGGTACGGCGATGGCGCGGCGCGAACGTCGCTCGACGGGAACGCAGGGACGCAAGCGGCAGTACTGGAAACCGGCGACTCGCCGCGTCGCCGAAACCCTCATGCTGATCAACGCGCACGTGTTCAACGGACCGGCCCCGGCCGAGCGGCCCGGCCTCGACTGGCCCGCACCGCAGGCCGACCCGAAGGAAACCGCCGAGACGATCCAGCTTCTGTCCAACGCCGAGGCCATCTCGACCGAGATCAAGGTCAAGATGGCGCACCCCGAATGGGAACAGCAGGACGTCGACGACGAGGTCAAGCGGATCAAGGTCGAACGTCCGGCCGCACCGGACCCGCTCGACGGCGGCGAACCGTTCCCCCCGTCCGGGCAGGACAACGGCGCCGATGACCGCGCTGAGGGGCAGTGACCGGCCCGGCCGTGGCGCCGCTCGGCGCGAACCCGGCTTCGGGCGCCGCCACGCTCAAGCAGCTTCTCGACGTCTGGGACCTCGCCGCCGAACGCATGATCATCGCGGTAGCGCGTCGGCTTGCCCGCGGCATCACGACCGACGGATGGGCCGAGCGGAAAGCGCGGGAAACCCTTGCGCTCCGGGACGAACTCCGCGCGATCATGGCGCGGCTCGACATCACCTCGCCGCGGCTCGTCGAGCAGGCCCTCGCCGACGCCTACCTCATCGGGCAGCGCGCCGGGCAGACTCTCGACCGGCCGCTCGAATCCCGGCCCGAGCTCGTGCAGACCCTCGCACGCCGGTACGTCGAGCAGCTGCACGGCACGCACGTGCCGATCGTGCGCGCCCACGAAGACGTGTACCGCCGCGCCACCACCGAAGCTGAGTTGCTGATGCAGACCGGCACGATGGTGCGCCGCGACGCCGTCGCGCAAGTCGTCGACCGTCTGCTCGTGAGCGGGCACGACCGGTTCCCCGACAAGGCCGGACGACACTGGCACCTCGACGCGTACGCGCGCATGGCCGGCCGCACCATCGCCGGGCAGAGCGTCGTGCAGGGGCAGCTTGACGAGATGGTGGCAGAGGGCCGCGATGTCGTGGTCATCTCGGACAGTCCGCGCGAATGCAAGCTCTGCCGCCCGTGGGAGGGCCGTCTTTTGTCCATCACGGGCAAGTCGGTGGGGCAGGACGTCAACGGGCACCGTGTCGGCCGGACGGTCGCAGAGGCACGGCTCGGCGGGCTGTGGCATCCGAACTGTACGCACCGCGCCGACCCCGTTTCGGCGCTGACCCGGATCCGCCCGGCGAAGTCCGATCCGGAGGGTTACGAGCAGACGCAGAAGCTTCGGAAGCTCGAACGAAAATCTCGAGAATTGAAGCGGCGCGAGTCCGCGGCGGCGGAACTCGGCGACACCCCGACCGCCCGCAAACTGCGCGCGGAGATCCGCGACAACTCGGCCGCGATCAAGGCGCACGCCGACGCGGCCGGGCTGAAGCGGCGGACCGACCGGGAACGCGGACCGATCCCGACCAGCACGAGGCGTGCGCCCGCCGCTCGGCCCGCGCCCGAGCAACGCGCCCGGCCCACCGGCGACGAGGTGCCCACCATTGTCCTCATGGAAATCGGGCGCGACGAGGCAACGCGCGTCGCCCGGGAGCACGCCGAGCGCATCGCCCCGGAACCTGTCGACCTTGTGGCACTGTCCGATGCGGATCTCGAAGAACACCTCACGCGGGTGTCGCAAACCGACGACTTCGACGCGCTCGAAGCCGCCATCGTCGAGATGGAACGCCGGGAATCCGCCGCACCGCCCGTCGACGCAAAACAGCAGGCAGCCGACGAGCGCGAGCAACAGCAGTGGGAGCAATTCGAAAAGCTGATCGATTCCGGGTGGGACGAAGAGTCAGCGGCCGCAGAGGCGTACGGCCGGTCTGTCGAGCAGCAGCACCGCGACCGCGCCATCGAATCGCTACGGGCCCGCGGCTACACCGGCCGCGGGTTCGACGAACTCGCCCGCGCAGCGTTCCGCGACGTCGTGTACGACCAGTACCTCGCCGCCGAGGATGAGACCCGCGGCCACATGCTCAACGCCGCAGGCACGGCCGCAGGCATCGACCCGCACAGCCTGTTCGGTGGAAATGCTGCCCGCGCAAGGAAATACGCGTCCGATGAACTCAAGGAATGGTGGGACAACCACGGCCGCATCACGTACGATGCCTATGCCGCCGACCTGCTCGGCGACACAGAGGCCGCACGCGATGCCCGGTTCAAGACCGGTGGAGAGGATTGGCTGCGATGAGCACACCCGCATCCCTCTCGCTCGCAGCGCTCCGCGCAGGCAAGGCCGCGGCCGAACGCGGCGACCGCTCGACGACAAACCCGCACGACCCGACGAGCGACGACGTCGCCGAGCGCGTGCAAGCGAAGATGTGGCGCAAGGGCTACGCCGCAGGGAACCCGGTCCAGCTCAGCGAGTGACAGCCGGGCCGGACGGTGGCCTCATGTCGAACCTCACCGAAGGCATTCCGTCGCGTCACCCCGCCACCGATGCCATGCTCAAGCACTTCCGTTTCGAGCACCTGCCGCCCGAATTGCGGGAGGTATCGCGCCCGTTCGGCGAACTCGCCGAGCAGATTGCCGACGACGTCCCGGACAGTATGGAGAAGACCGCGGGCCTTCGGAAGCTATTGGAGGCGAAGGACTGCATCGTGCGGGCCGCGCTCGCCGAGTGACAGCCGGGCGCGACTCTCGGCACGGTAGCTACCGCACACCCGTCCTAGGAGGACAGACCCGCCATGCCCCGTACCGCGCTCACCCCGCAAGCCGTCACCCGCGCCGGCGCCGAACTGGTTCTCGGTGCCGTTGACGCGGCCGCCTCACCGAACGGCAACAGCTTCCCGACCAACGGCCGCGAGTTCGTCGTCATTAAGAACGGCGACTCGGCCAGCCACACGTGCACGATCCCGGTCAACCCGGCCAGCGCCCCCGACGGCCTCCCCGTCACCAGTCGCACCGTCACCGTGCCCGCTGGCAAGACGTTCACCGCGGGCCCCTTCCCGGACGCATACCGACAGAACGACGGAAACGTCTACCTCAACTGGGATTCGGCCACGCAAATGACCGTGGCCGTGCTCCGCATCCCCTCCTGACCCCAACACACAACAGGCCCCGTCCGCACTCCAGCGGACGGGGCCGCTCCATGCGGTGACACGGCGGACCCAACCTCTCCGCATGACCTTCCCCAACAACGGAACCGGCGCCGCCACCGACGGCGGCCAGACCGGTACGACCACCGACCCTGCCGCCCCGCCGACCGGCAACGCCCAGCCGCCCACACCGCCCGCGCCCGCCAACGGCCAGCAGCAGGACAGCGGCCAGACCACCCCGCCGAAGCCCGGCCCACCGCCGAACGCCGAGAAGACGTTCACGCAGGCCGACCTTGACCGCATCCTGAACGAACGACTCTCCCGACAGGAGAAGTCGCTCGGCGACAAACTCGCCGCGCTGTTCGGCAACAAGTCGACCGAAGGCGACGGCACGGTCAAACCAGAGGACGTCCTCAAGCGCGCCGAGGACATGCTCACCACCGCGCGCACCACGGCGAACACCGCAACCGCTGAAGCCCTCGCGCAGGCCGCCGGGATCAAGCCCGAGCGAATCGCGACTTTCATCGGCCTCGCGAACCTGACCGGAGCGCTCCAGGGTGTTGATCAGAACGACGCCGCCGCAGTCAAGACGGCGATCAAGACCGCGATCGACGCCAAGGCCGCCGAATTCCCGGAGTGGAAGACGACCACCGCAGCGCCCGCATCGGGTGGCGACAGGTCCGCCGCCGCAGGCGGAAAGAAGACCTACACGAGGGCGGACCTCGCGTCCATGTCCGACAACGAGCTCGCCGACAACGCCGACGAAATTCTCGCCGCCCAACGCGAAGGCCGCATCGTCGGCTAGCAGCGCGGCCGGGCGGTGACACCGCCCGGCCAACCTCTTTTCAGGCGTAGCAGCACAGCCCGGAAGTCGCCACCGGGACCGGAGGTACAAGCCCGAACTCCGCGGGCATGGCAGTCAGCCACGCGGAGAGGAGCACAACCCCGTGTCCGTGGCAAACTTCATTCCCCAGGTGTGGGTAGCGCCGCTCGTTCAGGCGCTCCGCAAGAAGCTGGTCTACGCCGGTCCCCAGATCGTCAACCGGGACTACGAGGGCGAAATCAGCGAGGCCGGCGACACCGTCAAGGTAACCAGCATCGGCCGCCCGACCATCAAGAACTACGTCCCGAACGAAACCGTCGTGACGCCCGAGAAGCCGAACACCTCTCAGCGCACGATGGTCATCGACCAGTCCAAGCACTGGTCGGTCGCCGTGGACGACGTCGACAAGCGGCAGGTCAAGGGCGACCTGATCAAGCCGTTCATGTCTGAAGCCGCTTACGGCCTCGCCGACGTGGTCGACCAGTACATCGCGAACAAATACACGGAGATTCCCGCCGCGTCGGTCCTCCCGGACGTCACGTTCACGGGCACCGATCAGGAGGCGTGGGGCAAGCTCGCTTACTTCACCCTCGTCGATCTCCAGGTCCTCATGGACGAGCGGAACATCCCGACCGAAGGCCGCTACGCCGCGTGCCCGCCGTGGTACCGCGGTCTCATCCAGAAGAACCCGAACTTCACCCGCGTCAGCGAATACGGCTCCGGCCGCGTGCTGCTGAACGGTGAGATCGGAGAGATCGCAGGGTTCTCGATCGTCATCTCGAACAACAACCCGAAGCCGGTCCCGACGAGCAATTTCATTCAGGCCGGGGTAAACGGCGCGATCAGTTTCGCCGAGCAGCTGAACCAGGTGGAGGCATACCGCCCCGAGTCCTCGTTCGCCGACGCCGTCAAGGGCCTGGCCGTCTACGGCGGCAAGGTCATGCGCCCCGACCTGCTCGCCGGCGTCGAGGTCACCCGACCGGGCAGCTAACCGGCGGCCCCTGACCGATCCGACCTGAAACGGAGTTCCTCCCATGGCACGTACCGCTGTCACGTACAGCAACCTCGTCGGGAACGGCAGTCTCGCCGACCCGGCGGGGACCGCGCTCAACCCGGGCGCCGGCAACGGGCACACCATCGCCAACGCCGACGCCGAACGCACCCTGCTGCGCGTCACGAACACGCACAGCTCGGCGCACAACGTCACGCTCAAGGCGGGCACCTACCCGCCCGCCATCGCGTCCGGCCAGGGCGATGTGGTCGTCGCGGTGCCGGCGAACACCGGTGTCGCGTGGATCGGTCCGTTCGAATCCGGTCGGTTCCTCCAGAACGACGGGTCCGTGCTCGTCGACGTCGAGACGGCGCACGCGGGCACCATCACCGCGTTCCGTCTCCCGAAGGCGGTCTGACCCATGGACCTCGTTTGGCTCAAGGGTGAGGGCGGCGCGGTTCGCCGCTACGCGTTACCGTTGCACGAGACCATCGCGGAGCGGGTGGAGCGAGGCGACATCACCCGCGTGAACAAGGACGGCACGCCGTACGTCGAGAGCGCCGAACCCGCCAGGCTGAAGCCGAAGCAGAAGCTTCAGGCCGAGGCGCGCGAACTCGGCGTCGACGACTCCGGCACGGCCGACGAGATCACGGCCCGGATCGACGCGCGCCGCGAACTGCTCACGCAGGCCGCCGAACTCGGCGTCGAAACCGAGGGCAGCGACGACGAGATCCGCGCGCGGATCGACGAGAAGCTCGCCCAGTAAGACCGAGACCCGGGCCGCGAGGTCCGCTGTGGTGGTCGGATGTCGCCGGGGAAGGTGGCGCGGCCCGGGTCTCACCTACACTTTCCGATGGAGGACTTCCCCATGTCGTGGTACGCACAGCACGAGACTGGGCACCCGAACTACGCCGATGCGGGTTCGGAGCTCGAAGCCGTTCTCGTGCGCCTCGGATACGTCGAGGTACCAGCGCCCGGCAGCGTCGAGCCCGAGCACACCGGCGAACCGCCCGAGGGCGAGAACGTCGAGGAGCCGGGCGGCACGGGGAACGACGACAAGCCGGACCCCGACGCCGTGAATCGGCGCCGCGGTCACGGCGGGCGCGTCGAAGCTTCCTTCGGCGACGACGAGTAGAGCCATGACCACCAGCACCCGGAACCCGTTCGAGACGCTTCTCGTCGGCGCCTTCGGTCTCTACTCACTCGTTGGCTTGTTCCTGTTTCAGCAGGTCGCGACGTCCACTATTCGCGGTTTCCCGGTGCCTGCCGGCCATGTCTTCCTGGCGGGCGCGGCGCTCTCGTGCGCGGTGGTGCTCGTCGGGGTCTGGCGTGCCGCGACCGCGGCCGGTCTTCTGATCGAGCGGGCCGGGTTGCTCGGCATGTCCGGGATCACCGTCACCTACGCGGTCTGGGGCTTGGGGATGTCCGGTCTACGCGGATTGGCGTTCTGCCTGCTACTCGGCGCGATGGCGGCCGCTGGTCTGTGGCGCGTCTGGCAGATCACGAGCGCCCGAACGGCGGCCCGCAGATCCGTACAGGGGGTCCGCTAATGCCTCCTTGGCTTCTCTGGACCGGCGGGAGTGTCGGCCTCGCAGCGTTCGGGACGATGGTGGTCGCGCTGTTGAAGGTGCGGCCGGAAACCCGCAAGCTCAAGCGCGACGGCGCCGCGGTGCTCGTGACGGCCGCGACCGCGCACTCGGCCGAACTGTCCGACCAAGTCGCGGAACTTCAGGCCGAGACACGGAAACTGTGGCAGGGCCAGCGGCAGCAACAGAACCTACTCAGTGCGCACCATCGGTGGGACGAGGAAGTTGTCGCCGTTGTGCGTTCGCTCGGTGGCACGATTGACGATCCGCCGCCGCTCTACGCCGAGGGGTGACACGGTGCCCGCAGTCTTGCGGGCATGGCCTCCTGGTACGTAGCGCATTCCCTCGACATCCTGCTCGGCCAGATCAACGCTCTGGCCCCGAAGCGGTCGAAGCTTTCCGACGGTTCGATCGGCGATGCGGCGCACTCGGCCCGATACTCCGACCACAACCCGACCACGTCCGGTCAGGTGTGTGCGCGGGACTTCACCAACGATCCCGACGGCGGGCTTGACGCGCAGTGGCTCGCGAACCGGCTCGTCGAGCAACGCGACCCGCGGATCAAGTACATCATCTCGCGCGGCCGGATCATCGATTCGCGACCGGGCAAAAACCCGTGGAAGTGGATGCCCTACAACGGAATCAACGCGCACAAGCAGCACGTGCACGTGTCCGTCTTCGCGGGCACGGCCGGTGACTCCACCGCGCTGTGGAACCTCGGTCCGGTCGGAACTCCGAATCCGCCCGTACCGCCCCGGCTGAACGGCCGACTCATGATGACGGAGGACAACATGCCCACCCTTCCCCCCGCGATGACCACCACCACCGAGGTTCTGGCCGTGCCGCCGGACGCCGACGTGAAGCTCATTTTCGCGGCCAAGACCACGATCTTCGGCGGCCACCTCTACAACTGGTCCGCGGTTCCCGGCCAGGGTACCGGCGGTGACCCCAGGCAGTGGCGAACCGAGGTCCAGGAGGGCGAGGTCATCCCGATCCCGCGAGGCACTTCGAAGGTTCACGTCGAGTACTCGTGTGCGTCGTCCGTCTCCGTGTTCATTCAGGCGATCTCATGATTCCGCAGGTTCCGCTGCGGCGGCGTGTCCGCGCCGCGCTTCCCCGGTTCCGTAAGGGAATCGCGGCGGTGTGGGGCACGCTGACGACTCCGGTCGTGGTCGGTGTCGCGATGGCGTTCGGTGTCCCGCTCGACGCCGAAACGGCCGCGGTGATCATCGCGGCCGGTACCGCGATCCTCGGTCCGGCCGCGGTCATCGGCTCGAAGCCGAACGTCCCCAAGGAGTAGGCCATGCCGCTGCCTGATTCGTGGCCGAAACGCACGGTCCGCGGCACGCTCGTGCCGCTCGACGAATCGATCGGCGTGACCGGGGTTGTCTCGTTCATGCCGATCGGCGCGCCTTGGTTCACCGCGAATCAGGTAGTGGTGCCGCCCTCGACGCTCATGGCGTCCATTGTGGACGGCTCGTTCTCGATGACGCTCCCCGTCACCAATGCTCCGGGCGTGCAGCCCGCGGGCTGGGTGTATCAGGTGACCGTGAAACTCGCGGACGGCCGGACGTGGTCGTTCCCCATGGATGTTCCGAACGGTCTCGACGACCTCGACCTCGCCGCGCACGCCCCGGTTGCGCCGTCGGGCGGTTGGTCCCGCTACGTCCGAACGGTGAACGGGATCTTGCCGGACGCGACCGGGAACGTGCACGTCGTCGGCGGCGACGACGGCAGCGGTTTCGGCGTGCTGTCTGTCGACGGCCGAACCGGCGACGTCACGCTCGACGACGTGTACGCCAGCCTCGGCGCGCTCTCGTCCGGCCTCGCAACCAAGGCGAACACGTCGAGCCTCGCACCGGTCGCGACCGCGGGCACGTACGCCAGCCTCACTGGCAAGCCGACCATCCCGACGTCCTATTCGGACCTGGCCGGCACGGTGCCGCAGTCCGCTATCCCAGCGGTCGCGCTCGTCGACTGGCTCGGCGAAGCCAGCTCACAAGCCGCCATGCTTGCGCTCACGGGACAGCGCGGGGACTGGTGCACCCGCACCGACCGCGGTACCGACTGGCAGCTCATCGCCGAGCCGTCGACGTCGCTCGCGTCCTGGCGGGAGCGCGTCTCCCCTGCCTCCCCCGTGTCCAGCGTGAACGGGCGAACCGGCGCTGTGGTGGTGGACAAGACCGACGTCGGACTCGGCGCGGTGAACAACACCCCTGACTCAGCGAAGCCGATCAGCGCGGCGACACAGACCGCGCTGGACGGCAAAGAGTCGGCTGGAACAGCGGCCGCCGCGGTAGCTGCGCACACGGTCGCGGCGGATCCGCATCCGCAGTACCTCACTCAGTCCGAGGGCGACGGCCGGTACGACGGCCTCGGCGCCGCAGCAGCGGCAGTGGCCGACGCGCCCCGGTTCCTTCGGTACTCGGCCGGATGGCCCGCGCGCGGGTCCTCGTCGCGCGTGACCATCTACATCGGAGGCTCGGCCGCCTCGAACGCGCCCGTCGACGCCGTGCTCGGCGACGTCTGGATACCGGCCTCGTCATGAGCGTCGTCGCCGCGTACAACTTCGCGCAGTCCGGGAACATCGCGACGGACTTCGGACCGGACGGCCACCACCTGAACCTGTCCGGATCTGCCGGTGTCCAGACAACCGGCGGGCGATTCGGGCCCGCGCTCGGCAAGACCGGGGCCGCAATGCCCACCCTCCCCGTTGGTGTCCTAACAGCGTTCCACGCCAGCAACACCCGAGCCGTCAGCTTCTGGGCCTACGGATCCGGTACGACCTGGTGGGTTCGCTGCCAGGTCGACCCCGAGACCGACGGCACCGGTACGTTCGGTGTCCTGCTGCTCTCCGGGAACATGGCCGGCCAGGTCCGGGACGCCTCGCAAAACCTCGCGCTACGCCCGCAGGCCGCCCCGCCGGGCGCGGAACAGCACTGGTACTTGCTTGCCTACGACCAGGCAACGGGATCGATCGACCTCTACCGCGACAACGTCCTCACCACCCCGGGCCCACCGAACGGTCACAGCTCGTTCGCGCCCGGGACCGCGTTGTCGACGGCCGCCGAAGCGATCAACCTCCTTGAGAGCGCCGATAGCACGTCGCGTCTGTCCGAGCTCCGGTTCCTCACGCACGTGCCGGATGCGACCGAGCGGGCCGTGCTCATGGCGACGCCCGTCGGGCCGCCCGCATCCGGCGTGAAGCTCTGGACTGGCTCGGCCTGGACCGACACCCCACCTCCACGCCACCACGACGGCGACGCGTGGCAGACCACGCCCGCCGCCCGACCGATCGGAACCTGACCATGACCTCGCTCATTTGGGCCACGCCCGCCGAAGTCCGCGCTTACCCCGAGAGCGGCATCCCCCTCGACATGCCCGACGACGCCCTCGGCCAGAAGATCGACAAGGCCGCCCGCGCGATCGAGCGGGTCATCATCCGTTGGCCGACCGTCGACGTGGAAACCGGCAGGGCGTTCGACGCCGACGTCCGCGCGCAGATGATCGCCGCGGTGGCCGAGACCATCAAGGCGCGGCGCAAGGCCGAAGCCATCGAGGCCAGTCTCGGCGGCCTCGCGCCGATCCTCGCCGCCGGCGGCAGCATCTCCACGAAAACCCTCTCGGCCTCGACGGGCACCAGCTCGTCGGGCAGCACCGGCGCGCCGATCGGCGACCGCGCGCCGCGCGTTCCGCTGGACGCGATCGACGCGCTCCAGGCCGCCGGCCTCATCGGAGGGAGTGCCCGCACATGGTGAGCCTGCTCGGAACCCTCATCCCCACGCCCGACCGGATCGTCCACCGAAAAAAGATCGAGGATGGCAGCGACGGCGAGCAGTTCGCCGAGCCGGTGCCCCGGTTCGGGCGGTGGGAGAACACGACGAGCCAGATTCAGAACGCAGAGGGACGCGTCGTCACGCTATCCGGGGTGATCTACCTGGAAGCCGCGGCGGACCCGCACATCGGTGACCGGCTCGCGAAGGCGGGCCCGGATCCGGATTGGCGACGCGTCGAGAAGGTCGACACCGCGACGTGGTTCGACGGCACGGTGATGCACCACGAGGTGTACGTCTCGTGAGCCTCGACGGGCTCGACGCCGTCGAGGTGAAGGTCATGGCCGCTTTCGCGCAGGGCGGCCGCGAAGCGATGGAAGACCTCAAGAGCCTTTCGCAGGACGAGGTTCCGTACGACCAGGGCGACCTGTCTCGCTCGGCCAAGGTGTCCAGCGAGGAACGGTCCGAGGGCTGGGTCGGCGGTGTCTCCTACGACACTCCGTACGCCGCCGCGCAGCACGAAAACCGGGGCTGGACACACCAGGACGGCCGGAAAGCCGGGTATCTCGGGGATCCGATGCGCGCGAACGCCGAGAGGTATCAAGCCCACATCGCTGCCGCGGTGAAAGAGGCGATGGAGTAGCGACCGCTGGTGACACCCCTGACCGATGGTCACGAGGTGATCGCTGCTGCCCTCGCCCGACAGATCGCCGTTCTCGGTCTCGGCACCTACGAAGGTGTCGGCACCGGCGCGCCGGTCACGCTTGGCGACGGCAACGGAATGCCGCCGAGCCCTAACACGTGCTGGACGGTCTACACCCTGCCGAGTTTCCCGCGGGCCGAGCCGACGATCGACTACGAAACCCCCGAAGTGCAGGCGGTCTACCGCACAGCGTCCGACGTGTCGCCGCTCGCTCGGCCGGGCTTCGAGATGGTGGACAGACTCCGGCGGGCGCTCGACGGCACCGACAACACGCGTTGGGCCGATTCCACTGTGGACGAAGTCGACGTTTTGACCTGTGACGCGTCCTCATCCGCTCCGGTCCCGCTGGGCCCGGACCCGCAAGGCCGCCCCCGCTGGTCGGTCTCGTTCCAGCTCGAAACACCGATCAGGAGGTAAATCCACAATGGCCAGCATCCTCAAGCGGCTCAGTCGCAAGTGGACCATCGAAGTCAACACCGGCACCAACGAGGCTCAGGTTTGGTCCAAGGTAAAGGGCCTGACCAAGCTCGAACTCGGCATCGACGCGAACTCGGTCGACACCACCGATTTCGACAGCGAAGGATGGGAGGACAACGACACCACGTTTCGCAAGTGGTCACTCGGCATCGAAGGTTTCGACGGCTTCACCGGCCCGGTGAACGCGCAAGTCGACGACCCCGGACAGGCGTTTCTCAAAATGAAGGGTCTCCTCACCGGGCCCGAGGCGAAAGTCGAAGTCCGCGTCTACCGCCTCGACAACAACAAGGGCTACAGCGGCCTCGCCACCTCGAACTGGGCGGGCGCGGGTGGCGAGGTCAAGAACATGGAACCGTTCAAGTGCGACCTGACCGGCTCCGGTCTTCTGTCCCCGTTCGTCTACACCCCGTAAGGAAACCCGGACCGTGGCCACCTTCCCCGACCTCGACCGATTCATCGAGGACACCACCGAAGACGACACCCTCACCCTGCCCATCGGCGGCCGCGAGTACACCTTCCGTGCTTCGCTGCTGCCCTTCGGGCGCGCACTGCAAATCCACAAGATCCGCGACGAGGCCAGCCGGATCATGGCCGCGCGCGCCGCGGGCGCGACTTACCAGCCCGCGCCCGGATTCACCGAAGACTTGAAGGGCCTCGACGAGCGAGAGCTCTACCTCGAAATGCTCGGTGACAAGATGCGCGAGAAGCTGATCGCGGACAAAGTCCCGTGGCCAACGGTGCTGCACGTCGGCGGGACGCTTCTCGCCTGGCACATGTACGGCGAGGCGATGGCCCGCCAGGTGTGGACCCGAGGCCGGGTGGAGGAAGACGACAGCCGCCCCCCGGCCGAACCTTCGGGGTCGTCGAGTCCGCCGACGACATCCCGGAGTGGATCGACGAAGAAGAAGCGGCGCAAGCGCAAAGGCAAGCGCTCACGTGGGGCGACTACTTCGAGCGGTGGACGCTCATAGAGTCAGATTTTCACCGCGAGTACCACGTTGACCTGTCATCGCGCGAAGTCCTCACCGGACGGTCATGGCGTTGGTTCTGTTCCCGGCTTTCGGGACTTTCCGCGAAGAGCCTGACACGGGTGTCGCTCGCCGCGCGCGAGGACCAGGGCAGCGACGACGTCGACGACCTCGACCGGGAACTCGGCGTCCGCCGCAAGTGACACCCTGACCCGATCGTAGCTGTGTGGCCCTGAACGTCGGAAAGATCATCGCCTACTTCGAGGGTGAGGCGAAAGGCTTCTTCGCGACCTTGCGGCGCGTCCAGTCCGGCGGCAAGGATCTCGACAAGACGAGGTTTTCCCCGACGCTCGACGCGGACGCCTCCCCGCTTGACCGTGCCGTCGCCCGCGCAAAGGCCACCTTGCAAACCTTCGCAGGGAAGAGCGTAGTCGCGGAGATTGACGCCGACATTTCCCGCGCGCGAGCACGCATCCGCGAGATGGAGAGCCGCCGCGGCGAGGTCGGTATCGACGTTGACGCCGAGATCGCCAAGGCCGAAGCTACCATCGAAGCCCTGACCTCCCGCCGCCGGAACCTCACCATCGGAGTGGACCCGGACACCGGGGGCGCGTTCCGCGCAGGTGTCGCGATGGGCGCTGCGGCGAAGGCCGGTATCGCGTCGGTCGGTGTCGCCTCGGCGCTCGGCGTCGGCGGTGGTCTCATCGCCGGTGCTGGGCCGGCGATCCTCGGCGTCGGCACGGCGGCCGGGATCACGGCCGGGCTCGTGTCCACGCTGTCGAAAGCGTTCAAGGCGTACAGCGCGGACCAGAAGGCCGCCGAGACCGCGGCGACCGGCGGCGCCGCCTCGGCGCTCGCGAACTCAATCGCGATCCGCAACGCGAACTACGCGATCGCCGACGCGAAACGCCGCGCCGGCGAAGCCGCGACAGATTCGGCCCGCCGGGTAGAGGAAGCCGAGAAGTCGGTCTCGCGCGCGGAGAAGAACGCCGAACGCGCGACCCGCGCGACCACTGCCGCACGCGCCGACGCTGCCCGGCAGCTCGACGAACTCGCCGACCGCGCCGCCGGGTACAAGACCTCGGTCGAAGACGCTGCCCTGTCCGTGGAGGAATCGAAGAAGGCGCAGCAGGAAGCGAACGACCGCTACGGCGAGGGCAGCCTCGAAGCACGCCGCGCCGCGCTGAACGTCGAGCAGGCCGAAGAACGCCTCGCGCGTGTCCGCAAGGACGGCGCGAAGGCCATCACCGAGATGAACGTCGCGATGTCCAAGGGCATCGAAGGCAGCGACCAGGTGGTCGCCGCGAAGGAAGCGGAGCAGGCCGCGGCCGACCGGGTCGCGGAAGCGCGCCGCGCCGAGCAGGTCGCGCAGGAGCAGGCCGACCGCACCGCACGGGACGGGGCTGAGCAGGTCGCGCGCGCGGTTCAGTCCCTCGCGGACACGCAAGCGCAGCAGGCCGCAACAGCGGGAGATGCCGCGGCGAAGAACTCGACCTACGCCGCCGAGCTCGCGAAGCTGACGCCAGAGGGCCGGAGGTTCGTCGAGACGTTGATCGGCATGAAGGACTGGTCTGAACGTCTCGGGAAGACGACGCAGGCGGAGACTCTGCCGGGCTTTACGCGGCTGATCGAGTCCGGGCGGGACCTTGAACCCGTTCTCGCGCACGGGATAACGGTGGTCGGTGGTGCGATGTCCGACACCGCCGACAAGGCCGCGAAGCTCGCGAAGTCGCCCGCGTTCAAGGCTGATCTGTGGGCCGCGTTCGACAACGCGGAGCCGGTGCTCGACGCGATCGGGGACGCGACGGTCGATCTCACCGGACGGTGGGTCAAGTTCATGGCCGACGGGCGCCCGGCCGCTGAAGGTCTCGCGGACATGATCGACCGGCTCTCGGCGGGAACACAGGACTTTCTCGACGAGGCGACGCCGGGAATGGACGCATACGGGCGGGTTCTGCGCACGACCGGCGACATCGGACAGGACTTCCTCGGCTGGCTCGGCCGTCTCGTGTCCCTGTCCGCGACCGAGGCCGCGCCCGCGCTCGACCGCACCGCGTCCGCGCTCCGCGACGTCGAGGCCTTCATCCTCGAAGTCGCACAAGGTGGCCTGCCCGCACTGGTCGGCTCGTTCGGGACCGTGCTCGACATGATCTCGGGCTTCCTCGCGATCATCAAGCCGATCGCCGGCGAGCTGGGCGGGCTCGCGGGCGGGGTGCTCCCGTTCGTCGCCGCGCTGAAGCTGATCGACAAGGTGACGTTCGGCGGGGTCACCGGCCAGTTCACCAACATCAAGTCCCGGATGGACGATGCGGACAATGCGCGCGGGAAGCTCGGCCGCGGGTTCGTCGGCATGATCGATTCGGTGTTCTCGCCGTTCGGGCTCGCGGTCGCTGGTGTCATGACCGCGCTCTCTCTGTACGGCGACATGCAGCGACGCGCCAACGAATTACAGAAGCAGGCAGCCGACGGTGTCAAGGCGTACCGGGACGAACTCAATGCGACCGGCGGTGTGCTCGGAGACAACACGCGGAAGCTCGCCGAGAAGAACCTGTCCTCAATGGACGCTTACAACACCGACAAGAAGCTCGTCGACGTCGCGAAGGAACACGGGATCTCCCTCGCCGACCTGACGGCCGCGTACGAGGGGAACCGGCAGAAGCAGCAGGAGATCAGCGGCACTCTGTCGAACCAGAAAACGCAGTGGTACGAGCTTCACAGCGGCATCGGCGACGTTGTGCAGCAGGTCGGCTACTGGATCGGCGCGTCGGACGAGGGCGGCGACTCTGCGGCGGACCTCGAAGGCCAGCTCAACGGCTTGTGGGACGAGGTCAACAAAACCGCTGAGGGCACCAAGAAGATGACCTACGAACAGGGCATCGCTTCGGGCACAACGAAAACGCTCGACGGCGACATCAAGGAGATGGCCGACTCGACCGGCGACGCAGCAAGCCGCGGCGCCGCGCTGATCGACTTCCTGCAACGCCTGTCCGGCCAGTCCCCGACATACGAGGACGCGGTACAGCGCATAAACGACCAGATGCGCACGCTCGCCGAACTGTTCGGCGCCAACGTCGACAAGACCAAGGGATTCGGACAGGCACTCCTGAACAGCGTCGGCGGGATCGATACCAGCACTGCCAACGGATCCCGGCTCCGCGACGTCCTCAAGAGCATCGCCGAGAACACTGCGGGCGCCGCTCAGGCCGCCTACGATCTCGCGATCCAGCAGGGCAAGAGCGTGCCTGAAGCCATGGCCGCGGCGAACGGCGTCGTGTCCGACCAGAACGCTCGCCTTCTTGGCCTCGCGGACTCGATGGGTCTCTCGGCCGAGCAAATGCAAGGCTTGTTGAACAAGTACTCGCTGACGCCCGAACAGGTGACGAGTGTTATCGGGCAACCCGGCATGGAGAACGCGCAGCGGCAGGCCGACGCGTACAAGGGCAAGCTCGACGCGATCCCCCGCGCGATCCCCACGAACTTCAGCGCGAACCCCCAGAACGCCTACAACGAGGTCGAACGGTTCCTCAACTGGTACTACGACTTGGTGACCAATCCGCTACCTCCGTTCACGGTGGCGCCCGGGTCCGGTGGTCTCCCGCTCGGCGACTCCGGCGCGCCGCGCCGAGCGAAGGGCGGCCCGGTCAACGCGGGCACGATGTACCGGGTCGGCGAGGAAGGCGAGGAATTCTTCATCCCGGACACCAGTGGCATGATCGTGCCCGCCGGGCCGACCGCTGCATACCAAGCCGGGATGGAGCGGGCCCGCGCGATGGCGCCGGCAGCACCGACGATGGCTGCGGTCGGCGGTGCTTCGGCGGCCGCGCGCGGTGCTGGCGGTGCGTCGACATCGGCCTCGGGTTCCATGGCGCCGCTACAAATCGGGGTGCAGCAGATGGCAGACGCGGTGACCGAGATCCGTTCACTGACTGCCGCTGTCATGAACCGGCCCGTCGTCTTGGAAGCCGATGGCCGGGTGATCGCGACGGTGTCCGAGCGTGGCGCGGTCAAGAATCAGAGGAGGTGACGGGGTGCTCATCGGTTACCCGTGGGACATCCGCCCCGTCCGCAACCCATTGCGCGGTCTCCGTATATCCACAAAGGACAACCAGGTCGAACACGAGATGATTTCCGGTGCGATCCGGACGACCGCGCGCCCGCACACGCCGCGCCGCTGGTCCGCCTCGTGGGTGAACCTGTCCGATTCGGACGCCCGGTGGCTCAGGTACCTGTACCGCCGTTCCGGTGGGCCGGGCCCGATGGTCGTGATCGACGCCGCGACGCGGAACTTCCAACGCCCAGCGGCGAGTCTCGGCCGCGGCCGACCGGACCAGTGGGCGCCCGGCTCGGGAACGATCGCCGGGCAATCCGACCTATCGAACCTGTGGTCCGGCGGGCTGAACCTCGCCGAGCTGACATGGCGACACCCTGTATGGGGGCGGTGGCCCGTGTCCCCCGGTCTCCTCTTTTCGTTCCGGCACAACGCATCCGCGCCCACGACCGGCGTTGCGTTCTACACCAGGTCGGGCACCTACATGTACAACGTCACGACCCCAAATCAAGAGATCAACGTCTCGCCGCCAGCGGGCGCCGTTTGGGTGCGCCCGTACCTCGTGAAGGCGGGAACGGGCACGCTAACCATCCCGGAGTCCTGCATTCGGTACGGGACGACGATCGGTGCCTCGTGGCGCGAGGGCGAGCACTGCGCAGCCATGACGCTCCGGAACCCGTCGGAAGCGATCCAGGTGCTTCCGCTCCGCGACCTGACGCTCGACCTGCTGGAGATGTGAGATGCAGTTCGAGAACGACGTCGACCTCGCCCGCGCGATCGCCTCCCCCGAGCTGGTGCTTGAGGGCTTACTCGAAGTGGACTGGAACCGCAACGGGCTCTACAACCACAAGTATGCGGACATGTCGTGGCTGACCACACGCGTCACCATCGACGACGGCCCGCTCTCCGGCGGAATGCCGATCGAGGTCAACGACGTGTCGGGCTTCGCATCGTCCCAATTGGACGTCACGTTTGGTGGTGTGCGGTACCTCGACCCGGACGCACAGGCCGCATGGTCGCAGCAACTCGCCGAGCAAGGCCTCACCGCGATCGAGTTCTTCGACCGCTACAACCCGCGAAGCCCGATCAATGGCCTGACGGTCGAGGGCACGCCGATACGGTACGCACGACTCGTCGCCACCGACAGTGGCGAGAAGAAGCTCCAGCAGTTTGAAGGTTGGATTCGCACGCCGGTACTCGACGAACTCGCGCAAACCGTCACCATCACCGCGGGAGACGTCGAGGATCTCGCAGGCGCGCTGCTCACCCTACCGCGGTGGGCAATCGGGCCCGGCCCTTCGTTCGGGCTGGAACCGAATGGGAACGGCGACTATTCGCCGTTACACCCGATCTCCGTCGAGTGGGTCATCGAGGAATGCCTACGGGCGGGTGGCCGTGGTACCGGGCCGATGCCGCGGCCGGACGCGGTTGGCTACTGGACGGTGCACGGGTCGTGGCTTCCGTCGATCGGGCATCTCGGCGGGGTGTATCCCTCGAAGCACACCATCACTTATGACTCTGATTTCAAGTCGTTGAAGTACGGAATCGGCCACAACTGGGCATCTTGGAACGATAACGGGCGCGCGTCCGGCGGCGAAGCGTGGGCGGCCAGCCGTGTCGAAATCCCCTGGCCTGGCAGCGGGGATCCACCTGGATATATCGGAATGGCCGGATGGTTTGAGTCCAATGGTGCCCCGACTGGACCATACTTCCGCGAGTCTGAAATGATTCTTGTACTCGATGACAGCGGAGTAGCCGACCCTGGTCATGTTCGGATGATTGTGGCGAACAACGGTAGAACCGAAGTGCGATTCTACGAGAACCCTGGATCCGGTTCGCCAAACGCGGGCCTATATCGCCGCTGGGAATGGGATAGCAACACCACGGGCGGATGGCACTATCACGCGGCGCATATCACTGTGACCTCTACCTCGATTACGGTGACGCTGCGAATCGATGACGTGGTTAAGGCGTGGACCACGACACCGTCACTAACCGGCGGCTACAGGGAAGCACAGCCGCCGCGCCCTGGTGCCAGCAATAAGATTGTCGCACAAGGCAGGCTGACCCCTTGCCAGCATATGCAGATTTATGCGGGGGATTCGGCAGCAACCTATGACCCGAATCAGAAGCATCCGAAATGGGCACTTGAGGGGAAGCCTGTGCCGTCGGTCCGGACGACCTCGAAGAATCTCGGCTTGACCTGGCTCCCCGATGTGAAGAACCGAAACGCGTGGGAGGTGTTGAAGGAGATCGTCGCTGCGGAATTGGGCACGCTGCACACCGACGAATTCAAACGGATTCATTTTCAGAACGCCGAGGTCGGTTACCTGCCCGCGTACTACGGGGTGGACACGGCACCGAAGCGAACCATTACCCGCGACGAAGTGCAGAACGTTCGAGTTAAGCCGTCGTCGGACCAGTACAGGAACGCTATCGCGATGTCGTGGACAACCACGAAACAAGTCCGCAAAATCGTATGGCAAAATCCTGACGCGCAAAACTACTTCCTCCAAGCGGGGTCCTCGCTGTCCGCCACGGTCTCGATGAGCGACATCGTCGGAATCTACGCAGACGTGGCGTACACAAATGGAACCGCCGCGCCGGCCGACCCGCACCTGTACGGAACACAGCTCTCAGCTTGCCGCGCTGACACGGTCGGCACGGTCGCGCCGTCGGGCTGGTCGGCGAGTGTGGTCTTCGCGGACGACCAGCGAAGCATGGACATATCGATCCTCGGTACGTCGGCACCGATTTACGCCGGGTCTCTGCTTGGCGGCGCGTCGCCAAACTTCACGGTTGGCGGCAACGCCATGGACTCGAAGGCCACTACGCGCGAGATTTTGCAGTCGCCGCCGCAGATCGCCATGCGAGGCGCCGCGCTGCTGGATATCCCGGACAACCCGTGGCGACAGGATGCCTCGACCACGTTCGCGTTGTCCTATATCGCGCTTCTCCAGTGCGTGGACCCGCTGCCACTGCTGGATTCGATCACGATTACGGCGGATCCGCGGCTACAGCTTCGCGACTACGTGCTCGTCGAGGCGGCGTCGGCCACGTACTACTGCCAGATTATCGGGATTCGCCGGTCGGACGGGCCCGACGGCAGCCTCGACACGCTCACGTTGCGGCTCGCCGCCAAGCCGGGCACGTGGGTACTCGACGACCCCGTGCTCTCGATCCTCGACTCGACGACCGTTCTCGCGTAAGGAAACGCCGATGCCAGAAGCAAACTACCCGCTCCGGAACTGGGTGTCCGGTCCCCCGCCCGTCTCGGCGTTCGACATGCAGCAGATCAACACCGGGATTGACGATCTCGACTACCGGCTCGCCAAGATCGAAGACGTCAAGGGCGAAGGCGACTGGACGCTCACCACGACACAGGCTATCCCTGCCAACCAGGACACCCGAATCCTGTTCGGCCTCCAGAACATCCCCCCGGTGGGACTCACGCTCTCGACACAGTCCTACGCCGAGCCCGGCAACATCCACAACGCATCGAAGCTGATTATTACCACCCCGGGCAAGTGGCTGCTCAAGTTCTCGGCCCGCTGGACCAACAGCCCACTCGTTTCGACGGAGCGGTACATCATGATGGGCCCAGCCGCCGGCGGCGCCGTCTACTACGACAAGCAGTCCGCGAGCGGCTACGCGTTCAATCTCTCCGTTACCTGCATGGAGTGGTTCGCAGCGGGCACGGAGATCTGTTGCTTCGCATACAACAGCTCGGCGTCATCGATCGTCCGCGAGGGCGCGTCACTGATCACCGGGCTTAAGGCAACTCAGCTTCGGGCGGCGTAGTCAGGTGCGCGGTGAAAGCGCGCCACTCCCGCCCCGAAAAGGACAGCTCGCCACCTGGGCGGTTCTTCGTGTCGCGGACACGTACCTCGGATCCGAATTTCACCTCGACGCAGTTGCCGTTTTCGCCGGAATAGCTGGAAACGAACCAACCCCGGCGATCGTCACTCATGACGCTTTCTCCCGTCGCGCTATCTCGCGCCTGATCAGATCCACGGATTCCGCCTCGTCGTAGGCGATCTCGTTGACCAGCTCTTTCGCGAGGATCTTGTAATCCGCGACGTCGAGCGGGTCATCGACGAACGAGCCTGTCCTGTGGTGTTCGAGTGCGACGATGGACGGCACGCCGTCGTTGAAATGGTAGAGACTGAATGAACCGAGCAGGTCGCCGTGCCAATCGCCGTCCAGCGGGGCGAGCCGGAGCGTCACGGACCCCATCTCGGCGACCTTCCGCAGGTGCCGAAGCTGTCCGAGCATGACGCCGGGCCCACCGATGTTGCCCTCGATCGCTGGGTGCCCGAGCACAACCGTGTATTTCAGCGGGTCATCTCGCGTGATCGCGTGTTGTCGACCGAGCCGAAGGGTGACCAGGTGCTCGACCGTCGAGGGTTCGGACTTCGGCTTGCTGATGATCGCGCGGGCATACCGCCGATCCTGAATCAGGCCAGGAACGACGAGGGGCGACCACTCGAACATGCCGGTCGCGTTGGCTTCCATCTCCATGACACCGGTGAGTTGATGGGAGACGCCGGTCGGTCCCGGAGTAACCCACGTGCGGCCGCGGGTTTCGGTGCGAGCGAGCTCGAGGATTTCCTCGCGCTCCTTCCCGACGACGCCGATCACGGCGAGCAGTCCGGAGACCTGCTCGGCATCGGGGGACGTGGCGCCGGATGCCCAGCGGCTCACGGTGCTGTGGTTGACGCCGAGCCGTTCGGCAATGGCCCGGATAGTCATTCGCGGGTCGTCAGCCTTGGCCCGATCGAGCTTGGCACGGAGAAGACCGGCGAGCGTCCGGGCCCGCGGGTCTACCGCGGCTACGTCGTTGGTGCGCACCATGCACCAAACCCTATCCGCGCGCTCATGCGCCAACGCTAGCACCGACACCCGATCGGGCCATTGTGTCGCCGGTGCGTAACGGTGCACGCTAACGTGCACCAGATGCACCGTGCACCACTCAGGAGGCAACATGAGCTGCTTGTGGTGGCTGTTACCGCTGATAGTACTTGGTGCAACGCTGCCGCTCGCTCACCGTCTGGTGCGCCCACGCACCAGACGCAAGGACCGGCCGTGCCCCGGATAGGGCCGATCGCTCTCCTGACCGACCTTGACGACGGGCAGCTTCACGCGTTCTCCCTGGCTGCCTACCGCGACGACACCCTCGGCGAACTGGTGTCCGCATGCAGCCCTACGCCTCGCCGTCGCGACCGACTCTCGAACACCGACACCAAGGCGTTCATGTGCACCGCGTGCGCCGTAACCGTCTTAGATGGGGGACCCGATGATCGAGGCTGAAACCCGGCTCAAGCTGCAAAGCGCCCGAAGCGTCATGGTGGCCGTGTCGAACGACGTCTTTCGCGTCTCGCACGGCAACCTGTCCACGACCGACGCCGCGGAAGCCGTCCGCGAGATCGGCATGTCCCTGCACGACACCGGCCAGGGCCTCATGGACGAGGCCGACCGCATGGACGGCTCAATGCCACCTGAGGATCTCTCATGACCGCCGTCCTCCTCGTTGACCTCGGCGCCGTGTTCTTCGAGATCAACGGCGAAACCCACCGCGCACGCCTCGACCGGGTCCCCGCGGACGGCCAGCAGGTTCAAACCCTGTGCGGCGCCATCGCGAAGGTCGAATACCGGGAGCCCGTGAGGCCGATTGTCGGCCAGCCGATCCCGTGGTGCCGTCGATGCAACCACCTCCACGAGGTCGACATCGCGGCAGGTGGCCCGCGACAGGTGGCGCCTCGACGTCCGCCGACACCCCACCCGCGACACGAGATGCGTCGCCAGCTTGGCACCGGGTCGTCATCGTGATGGCCAGTTACGAGGAGTTCCTCGACGACGTCGAGGCGGGCAAGGTCTACATCGGCGGTGTCGGTGTGGGCTCGGATGGCTGGTGGGTACGGACCATCGGCGGGTCTCAGGAACTCAACGACGAGTACCTGAAACACCTCCATACCGCGTACCTCGCCGGCCGCATCGTGATCAGAGGGCCGCAGCTCCACCTCAACCGACCACGTAACAGCGAGAAGGAAGAACAGTGAACGACGCCCCCCGGTTCGACCTCGACGCAATTATCGAGATGGTCGCTTTGACCCGAAGGTTGACCGACCCGCAGACCGTAAGGGCCCAGGCTGTGGCAGTCGAGTTCGCCAAACTGATGCGCGCAGAGCTGCCGCCCGAGCATCTAGAGTCGGCCGGTTTCGCCGTGCTCATGGCCGCCGAGTCTTTGGCGGCATACATGCAGTTCGACAAGCCCAACCGCCTGTATGAGGCCATGACCAGCACCCTCTACTACACCGGGTATGACCTCGTGCGCTGGGCGCGGTCTGGTCAGTCAGGCACCACATGAACGCCCGGTCGGCGCGCTGTCCAGGGATGGGCGTGCCGACCGGGTTACCAACTTGCAAAAAGGAAGGTGCTGCAAAGGCTGACCATGCACTATGGACAGTCCACCCCGGACCGGCACATTCGGTTCGGGGTAAGCGCTTTCCGCAACACCGGTGCGTGCGCCAACCCGGGCGCACACGCACCGGCTGCACGCCGCCCGGGAGTAGGGGCCGGGGATGAACGATGCACCGGACCAGGGCCGACCCGTCTGTACCGTCTGCCACGGCCAGAAGAAGATGTGGGTTACTCGACGCTCGCCGAGCACGGGCCCGGTAACTCGCCGCGAGCTCTGCCCGCGTTGCAAGGGCACTGGCCTTGAGCCGTCCGAGTAGGGCCCGACGCCTAGCGACCCGCGGCGGCATTCCGTCTACGCGCCGCGACGCTCCTCCGCGCGAGCTCGCCGAAGTACGCTTTTCTGGCGCTCGCAGCGGCCAGGGCGCGCGCTTGCGGGGTCATGACGCCGTCCGGGTCGACTTCGCGCTCGAACCGCGCCTCTGCGGCCTCACGGGCGGGCGCGGTGCGCCGCGACCGGTCTGGAGTCTTCGCCCATGACCGGTGCGCGGCGGTCCGCGTCTGGCTGATCTTTTGCTCCGGGGTCATGCCCCGAGTGCACAGCCCCCATGTCACCCGCACAGCGCTAGAGGCGGTCCCCGCGCGCCAACGCCCGGTGGCGGTCGCGAGCCCGCTCGTCGGCCGCTGAGGACCCGTACCACTTCACCATCATGGAACCAGGCGCCCAGCCGCCGAGGCGTTCGAGATCCTGCTCGGACGCGCCATTCGCGAGCAGGTCATGCGCCCACGTGTGGCGCACCTTGTGCGGCCATGTGTCCGGAAGGCCGGCGCGCTCCGCTCGGCGTTTGATCATTTCGTAGACGCCGCTGCCGCTTAGCCGGAACGATCCTCGTGGGTTTGGTCGCGTCGCAACGAACAAGGCAGGTTCTGAGCCGATCTGACGTTGCCCGCGGGCTCGGAGGTACTTTTGGAGCGCAAGCGCGGTCTTGGCGCCGTACGGGATGAGGCGAAAGAGGCCGCCCTTGCCGAGCACCTTGACCTGTTGGTGCCCGCGGTCGACGTCAACAAGGTCGACGCCGCATAGCTCTTTCCGGCGCGTGCCTGTGTCGACCAGCATGCGAATGATCGCGGTATCGCGTCTGGCCACAAAGGACGATCCTGCCGCGGTATCGAGTAACGCGACGAGGTCGTCGTCGGGGATGATTTCAGGCGGTTGCTGTTTCGGGACGGGGAACTCGATCCCATCGATCGGGTTCCCCGTGACGCCGCTGTCTTCTTCCTTGCAGACGTAACGGTAGAAATCGAGCAAGCAGAACAGGCGCATCCGGCGCGTGGCCGCGGTGAGATTGCGCTCGTCCCGGTTGTAAGTGACGTACCTGAGTACGGCTGTCTTGTCTGCGGTCTCGATGTCCTTCTCAGGGCCCCACCACCGAATGAACCGCCCGACCTCCTTGTAGTAGGACTCCTTGGTTTCTTCGCCGATCCGCTCGGTGTGCTTGAGGGCGAGGCGGTACTCCTCGTGCCATTCGGCGCATGTCCCGGTCACCTTAGTTTCCTCCACAACCAACGCTGTGCGAACTGTGCTGGACCAGCACACAGCGCCGTTGTCACCGGAAACCGCAGGTAGGAGGGCCTACCTAGGCAGCGAGGTCAAACGACCTCTGCCACGAAAACCAGTAGTTCCCTAAGGCAGGAGCGCTGTGCGAGTGCTGGTCAGGCCAGTATAGCGGTCAACGCTATGCGGGTAGTTTTCGTGGCAGATGAGCGGACTCATTCGGCGGTCCCGGCACGCTCGGTCACGACCAGCCGGAGCCGCGCTCCCCCGCGCTCGCTCTCGTCCTCTGCCTGCCGCGGGATGAGCGCGGCCGCGGCCGCGGCACCGCCGCCGGCGAGGCTGACGAACTGCCGCTCGACGGGACCGTCCACAATGTCCGCGAGCATCGCCGCGATGGTCGCGGCGATGTCGGCAGAGGGATCGATCCGGAGCACGTGCGTGGCTCTGTCGTACACCGCCTCGTACAGCTCGACAGGCGCGATGACGATGGTTAGGTGCCCCAGGATCTCCAGGGCACCGGGGAGGTACTGCGCAAGATCCGGTGCCATATGGGACAAGTCGGTGACAAACGTCCCATCATTAGCCCTAAAGGGAAGTTATGACCCGTTCGGCGTAAAAAGATTCACTTTTCAACTACGTCGGGTCATGATAAGTCCGTTTGCAGTGATCAGGGCCCTACTTGACCAGCTTCGCCGACCGCTTCGGCTTACCGGTGACGTATCGCTCACCACCAGCCTCGACTTCATCGGCCGTGATCCCCGCCGGCGGCGCGGCTGCCGCTTCGAGCCGTCTGCGCAGCTCAGCGACAAGCTGATCGTCAGTCAGCTTGACCGCCTCGACCGGCCCCCAGTCCCTAGCCTTCGACTCGTCCTCCGTGAGGATGCCGGCGGCGATCAGCACTTCGAGAAGTGGTCGATTGAGGGCATTGGCGACGGCGCGAGCATTGGCGACCGATATTTCGGCACCTTGCTTCCATCGGCCAATGAGTGTCGGGTGCACGTCGGCCGCTCGGCCGAGGTCGGCCTGTGTCCATCCGGCCTTGTCGAGCAGCGCCTGTAGATAGGCACCGAAAGTCGGCTTTTCTCCCCTGGCTGGTCCCATGGAAGGCAATGCTAACTTGCGTGCGCGCACGTTGCTAGCACGCATGCGTGAAACTCCCCTGGTCGGCGCATAAAACGATCAGACGTTCGAAGCGAACGGGGCAAACCTTCACCCACATTGCCGCAACAGCGTGCGCACACGCTGTTGCGTGCGTGCACGCTGACTGTTAACGTGCATGCATGCACAGCAACCCCGCCATCCGAGTCCGGGGGGACTTCGCCGCCAAGGCGGCCGAGCAGGGACACCGCAGCAACCGCGCCATCGCCGAGGTGATCGGCGTCGACCCGTCCACGGTCGGCCGCGTCCTCGCGGACAAGGCCCGACCGTCGAACGAGTTCATCACCGGCGCTGTCTCGCGGCTCGGCTCGTTCGAGGACCTGTTCGAGGTCCGATGACCACCGCTCAGAACGTGAAGAACCCCCACCGCGCCGGGACCAACCAGGCGGCAGGGGTTCAGGAGACGACCACCCCGAAGGGCAACCGATGACCACAGCATACGTGCCTACTGGCACCGAATACGCGGACCTCGTCGAAGCACTCGCCGAGATCGGCGGCCGCCTCGAACCCGCCTCCGACTTCGACTCGCGCGAGTGCGGGTGGAACAGCCTGGAGACCTGCGGCCGTATCGAGTACCGCATTCACCGTGCACCCGCCGAGTCCTCGGGCTACCCGTCCGACGAGATCGAGGTCGGGGCCTGCTGCCTCATCGACGCTTTCCGCGTCGCCAAGTCCGAGCAAGACCCGAACAGCTCCGCAGACCTCCTCGTCGAGCGCCGCGCGAACGGCTGGTGACCGGCATGGGCATCCGCGACAGCTTCCGGCGGGCGAACGAGACCGTCGCCGCCGCGAAGCGCGAGGAGCGCGAACGCGCCGCGGCCGCCGTCGCCCGCGCCAAGACCGCCGCAGAGAAGGCCGCCAAGAACGTCACCCCGAAGACCGCCCCGAAAGGCTGACCATGACCAGCAACGAACTCGCCGTCACAGAGCAGCAGGCCCGCGGCGTCCCCGTCGCGCTCGGCGCGAAGCAGAGCGACTTCGACGCCACGTACCGCCTCGCGAAGAACCTCGCAATGTCCGGCCTGCTCCCCTCCGCAGTGCGCGGCAAGGCCGCCGATGTGCTCGTGATGGTCCTGTACGGACAGGAACTCGGCCTCGCGCCGATGCAGGCAATCAACTCGATCTACGTCGTCGAGGGCCGTCCCGCGATCTCGGTTCATCTGTGGGTCGCGCTCGCCCGCAAGGCCGGGCACAAGGTGCGTATCCCCGAGGAGACCGCGACGTCGTGCACGGTCGAGGTCGAACGATCCGACGACCCCGGGCACCCGACACGCGTCACGTACACCCTCGACCAGGCCAAGACAGCGGGATTGGCGAACCGGAACACCTGGAAATCGCACCCCTCGCAGATGCTCTACGCGCGCGCTGCCTCGACCGCCATCCGCCGCGCCTGCCCCGAGGTCGTGATGGGGTTCGCCGACGAGTACGAGGTCGCACAGCCCGAACCCGAACGCCCGAGCCTTGGGCAAGTCGTCGCCGAGCGGGAAGACCGCGCCGCCGAGCAGCGCGCCGTGGTCGTCGACGCCGAGACCGTCGAGCCGGAACCGGCGGCCGAGGACATCGGCCCGACCGCCGAAGAACTCGCCGAACTCGCCGATGACTTCGCGCGCCCGGCGGCCGCAGAGGCCCTGTTCGACCCGGACGCCGAGCTATGACCGGCCGTCGCGAATGGACGTTCCGAAGCGAGGTCGTCACACCGCACGGAATCCGAGTCGAGGTCGCTGTGTCCGTGCCCACCGATCTCGCCGGGACCGACGTCCTGGAGGTCGCCGAGCACGCGCAGATGGCAGCAACGCGGCTGAACTCGACGCTCCAGCGCGCCGAGAAGTCCGGCCGCGGACGCGTCTTCCGCGAAGAGATCCCGTTCTGATGGCCGCGCCGCTCGCCGAGCAGGAACACACCACCGCCGACCTCCTGCTCGAATGGGACCAGACCCGCCCTCGCTCACGGCAACGCGAGCTGGGCTGGTCCGAGGTCGGCGGATGCCGCCGCCGCGCCGGATACCGCCTCGCCGGTGTCGAGCCGTCGAATCCGGGCGGCAGCGTGCAGGCCGTGTTGGGGACGGCGATTCACGAGGCCGTGCAGCAGCGGTTGAACGAGACCGCGGCCGAGGGCGACCTCGTCGAGTACGAGGTCGTGTTCGCCGGAATCCCCGGCCACCTCGACCGGTACGAGTCCGGGCCTGAGGACTTGATCGACGTCAAGACGACGTCGTCGAGGTGGCTGGAGCACATCAAGACCTGGGGCCCGGACCGGTCACACCTGTGGCAGGTCAACGGATACGCCGCCGCGCTGATCGCGAAGGGCATCCGCGTGCGCCGCATCGTGATCGACTACATCGCACGCGACACCGGCGAGGTCTACCGGTGGATCGGAAAGCCGACCGTCGAGGCCGTGCGGGACGCGCTCGACTGGCTCCGAGAGGTTCGCGACGCCGACCTCGACATGCTCAACCGCGACTACGAGCCCGACGGCCCGTTCTGCGGCCGCTGCCCGTTCCTCGACATCTGCTGGAACGGGTATGTCCCCGACCGCGACCGTCGCTCGGTTCTGTTCGTCGAGGACCCCGACGGCGAGAAGTGGGCCCGGCAGCTCGCCGACGCGCGCGCCGCGATCACGGCCGCGAAGGCGCTCGAAAAGGAGGCCAAGGGCGCGCTCGATGCGTTGCGCCCCAACATTTCCGGGAAGTCCGACATCCTCGACGTCGGGTACGAAAGAGGTCTCCAATGGACGATCACGAACCCCGAACGCCTCGACGGGGACCAGGTCCGCGCCGACTACCGCAAGGCCGGGACGAAACCGCCCGTGACGTCGACGACCTCGACCACACTCAAGCTCGTCAAACTCCCGGACGCCGAGCCGTGACCCCGCGAATCCGCGGGTGCACCGGCAAGAAGAAGTACCCGAACGCGACCGCGGCCGACGACATGCTCGGCCGCATCTGGTCCACCTGCAAACCCGGCCGCCGCCTCGAAACCCGCGCCTACAACTGTGACCACTGTGGACGGTGGCACCTCACCAGCAAACCCCTACAGCACAAAGAAATGGAGCAGGCCGCATGACTGCAATCTCCGTCGACGGCGTCGCCGTCATCGCCGACGAACCGACCGCGTCCGGGATCGTGGACCGCGGCGGGAAGCCCGTCGTGTGGACGCAGACCCGGACGCTTCGCCTCGCTGACGGCCGGACCGTGTACGGCTGCCTGCACTGCGACCGCACGAGCACGAACCCGCTCTCGATCCGGCCGCACCTGTCCGTGCACAGCAGCCGTCCGCGGAAGACCACCAAGGCGGCCGCCGCCCGCGCCGTTGCCGACCTGCCCCTCGGTGACCTTCTCGCCCGCCTCGCCGAGCTGGACCAGCTCACCGCCGACCGCGACACGTGGAAGGCCCGCGCCCAAACCGCCGAGCGAAAGCTCGCGACGCTCCGGAACGCCTTGGGAGGCAACAAGTGACGACACGCACCAAGAAAACCACCCTGCTCGTGCATGAGTTCTTCGCGATGCTCACCGACACGATGCGCACCTCGGGCACCGACAAGACACTCCCGATGCTCTGCGGCGTACTACTCCACACCCCCGCTCGAAGGTCCGTCCTCGTCGCCACCTCGACCGACCGGTTCACGCTCGGCCAGGCACACGCCCCCGCCAACGGCCGCATCCCCGACGTCTGGATCCCGCTCGCCGACGCGAAACGCATCCTCGCCGTCATCAAGGCCGGCGGCCTCGGCGGCGACCTCGCCGTCGCCGTGCACCCAGACCACCGCGTGGTCTTCACCACCGCCACAGTCAGCGCCACCATCACCGGCGACGGCCTTTCCCCCACCTTCCCGCCCATCGGCGAACTGTTCAACGAAGCCGCCGCGAAGCCGACCCGCGAAACGATGCTCAGTCCCGCCTACCTCAAGCGGTTCAGCGAGATCGCCAAGACCCGCGGCCAGTTCCTGACCGTACAAATGCAGGACAGGCACAAGCCCGTCCACATCACGATCGGCGACCGCTACCGCGGGCTGATCATGCCCGTCCGCGCCCCGAAAGCCGAGGCCGCTCCCACCCCCGCGCCCGTGTTTCCCGTCGGACAGCCATTCACGCACCGAGCTGCGCGCACCCGAAAGCAGGCCGCATGACCAACCAACTCGAACTGGCCCTCACCGATCGGCACGCCGGACAAGCCGCGAACCTCGCCGCCGGGCGCAAGCCTTACCGGGACGACAGCGAACGCGTCGAAACCGCCCTTCAACTGCTCATCGCGTCCGGCGCCGAGTTCACGGCCGACGACGTACACCGCGTGATCGAGTTCGACCAGTCCGGCGCCAAGTACGACCGGAACCTCGTCTCGTCCGCGATCGGCCACGCCGCCAAGAACGGCGACATCGTCCGCGAAGACACCCGCGTCAGCGCGAGTAGATCCCGGCACGCGAGCCGCAACGGCGTCTGGAGACGCGCACCCCGTGCCACACCCGACACACCATCACCACGCACCGGCAACTGATCACGACCCCACCGCGGGCCGCGCCATCACGACCGGGCGCGGCCCGCACTGCGCTCCGAAAGGCACCACCATGTCCGACACCCCAAGCGCCTCAACCCCACGACTTCGCGACCTCGCCCACTGTCCCCAAACCCTGCCTGGCAACCCCGGATCCCGCTCCTACCAAGGAAACACGGACGCCCTCGAACTCATCACCGACGTCCGAGAACTCGACGTCCGCGAGATCTGGGGCCGCCTCAACCGATGGGGCAAGGAAACCCCCGAACGCCTCATCGCCGCCATCGTCTCACTCGCCGCCTACGCCGACCCCGACCAAATCACCACCGAGCCGCCCGAATGGACACTCAGCATCGGCGGCATCCGGGCACTCCACCCCGATCACGAGACCCTGCCCGAGAACTGCCTCCCCAACACCAAGAGCGAAACCTCGGCCGCCATCGACCGTCTCATCGTCGCCGGCCTCACCACGCGCGCCATCGCCGAACGTGTCGGCGTCACCAAGCGCACCGTCGAGAAACGCCGCCAGTCCATCCGCGAGAAGATCCGCACCAACGAGGCCACCCTCGCGCGACGCACGGCGAGAGAGGCCGCCGCGTGATCGTCGACCTCTTCGCGGGCCCTGGAGGCTGGGACACCGGCGCCCGCCTCGCCGGACACGACGGCCCGCTCATCGGCATTGAATGGGATGACGCCGCCTGCCGCACCGCAACCGCCGCCGGGCATCCCCGAATCCGCGCCGACGTTTCGACTTTCGACCCGAGCGCGTTCGCGGACCTCGCCGACGGACTGCTCGCCTCCCCACCTTGCCAAGCGTGGTCATCCGCAGGCGACCGCAAGGGAGAACTCGACCGGCAGAAGGTCTACGAGCGCATCGCGGCATTCGCAAGCGCCGAGAACCCGACGTCGTCGACTGGGCCGACGACCGGTCACACCTCACCGCCGAACCCATGCGATGGGCCGTCGCGCTCCGTCCACGATGGATCGCGTGCGAACAGGTCCCGACCGTACTGCCACTCTGGCAGTACGTCGCCGAGTTGCTGCGCAAGCACGGGTACCGGGCGTGGGCGGGCGTGCTCTCGGCCGAAGAGTACGGCGTGCCTCAGACCCGCAAGCGGGCAATCCTCATCGCCCGCCGCGACGGCCTGCCGGTCGGTCCTCCCCCGGCCACCCACCAGGCGTACCGGGCCGGCGAGACGCCCAGCGCCGCGCCGGACCTCTTCGGCGACCTGCTCCCGCCGCCCGTGTCGATGGCCGACGCTCTCGGGTGGCCCGCCGACACGGTCGCGGTGTCGAACTACGGACCGGCGGCAACCCGCAGGACCGCGGGCAGCGAACCGGGCTCGAACCCGCGGCCACGATCACCAGCAAGATCGACCGCGTCAAGATCTACACCGGCAACAACAGCCGCGTCGGCCGCGGCGCGACCGTCGACTACAGCCGCGGAACCAGCGCGCCCGCGCCGACGCTCACCGGCAACGTGAATCGTTGGACTCTCCGAAACAGCGATCAACCCGCCGAATGGGTACACAGCAGGCCCGCCACCACGGTGCAAGGCGACCCGCGCATCGGCCGGCCCGGCCACAAAAACCGCTCCAGCGGCGGCGAATCCCAGTTCGATCAGGACAGCGTCCGCGTCTCCGTCGACGAGGCCGCCCGCCTCCAGTCCTTCCCCGCTGGCTACCCGTGGCAGGGCACCCGAACCGAGCAGTACCGGCAGGTAGGCGACGCCGTGCCGCCGCTGCTCGCCGCCGCCATCCTCCGCACCCTCATGCCGTCCGCGGTGGAAGGGGTCGCCGCGTGATCCGCACGACTGCCCGCCGAGCCCGCACGCCGCACCGCTGCTGCGACGTGACCCACCGACAGCCGTGTATCCAGCCCGGCACCGTCTACCTCGAACACGTCGCCGCACCGGACCACGACGACATCGGCAACACCGGCTGGTGGCGCCAGCCCGAATGCGCCGACGACGCCAGGGCCTACCAGCGCGGCCACCTCATCGACGCCAGGGAGGCACGACCTTGACCACCCGCACCACCGCGCGACCGCTCGACCTCCGCGAGTTCGTCCGGATCTCCGTGGACATCTACGACAACCCCAAGATCGTCGCCCTCGACGACCCCGCCGCCGCATGGGCCTACATCGTCGCCGTCGCCTACGCCGGGAAGAACACCACCGACGGCATCGTGCCCCTGAAAGTCGTCGCTCGGGCTCGCCGGAGTCTCGATGCAAAAAGTGCGGAAACTCGTCGCCGTCGGGCTGCTGCACGAGCCCGGCCACGCATGCGAAAAGTGCCCCGAAATCCCGAAGCTACAGGCATGCGTCCACGACTACCTCCAGCACCAACGATCCAAGGCCGACGCCGACGAACAACGCAGGTCAGCCGCCGAACGAGGCCGGAAGGGCGCCGCCAAAAGGTGGCAGCAACCGGCCGTGAACCCCCCGAAAACCGCGCCGAAGACCGATAGCAACAGCCATAGCCCCAGCCATGGCACCAGCGATGGCAAATACATGGCAGAGGTAGAGGAAGAAAGAACTAACCACCTTTCCGAGGCCCCTTACGTACCCACCACGCGCGAAAGCAACAACGAGCTGAACCGGCCCGCTACGGGTCCCGCCCCCTCGGGGCCCCGCAGCACCCAGGCATACCGCCTCGTCTCGAACACCATCGGACACCGGATCCCCAGCGCCACCCGATCAGCCCTCGCGTTCGAGGTCGTGCAACTCCTCGCCGAATTCGACGAACCCACCATCGGCGCCGCCCTCCAACTCTGGAACCAGAAAACCGGCATCGGCCCGAAGATCCTCCCCTCACTCGTCGCCGACATCGTCAAAGAACAAGCCGGAGCCGGGGCGACCCTCGACGCGGGCGGACGCGCATCGAGGCCGCCGTCGGGGCGTGGTGCGAAGGTTCGCGGGTGGCTGGAGCTTGGCGCGGGTGATGGCGCGGTGATGCCCGCTCAGCGCCCGTTCGGCGGCTCGCTGGTGGATGCACCGTTCCTCACGATCGAGGCCGGGGGCGAGTCGTGAACCGGCAGGAGGTGACGGCACTACTGGCGTCGGCGTCGGCCGTCGACCAGTACGCGCCGCAGCCGGATGAGCTCGTGTTGCGGATCTGGGAATCGATGCTCGCGGACATCCGGCTGAGGCCGCGGAGAAGGCGCTCGTAGCGCACTACCGGGAAACATCGAAGACGATCACTCCGGCTGACATTGCCGGGTGGTATCGGAACCGGCGCCGGTACGCGTCGCCGACGAGGAAGGCGCCGCCGGCGGATCCGGAGACGATTCGGAACGGGGTCGACAGGGTATTCACCGCGCTTGCGGCGAAGAAGGCGATCTCGGCGGCCGAGCGAACCGGGACCGAGGTTGACCTCGTCGAGGTCGGGTACGTGGTCGAGGCGGATGTCGCGGCGCGTCGGTCGGTGCGGTCGGTGCCGTGCCGTCACTGCCATTCTCCGGCGTTCTCGCCGTGCACGTCGAACGGGAAGCCTCTGACGAAGAGTCCTGCTCATCCCGTTCGGGTGGATGACGCGTTCGCCGCGATGGCCGCTTCTGCGACCTGACTATTGCGTGCATGCACGCTGACTGTTAACGTGCATGCATGCACCGCACGGGCGGTGACACAGCAAAGGGAGACGACATGACCGACAGCGGATTGACCACCCGCACCGACACCGTGGGCGCGAGCCGCACGGCGCCGGAAACCGAAACTCTCGCCGAAGATGGCCGCCGTGATGCGGGCCGCACAGATGGACGACGACGGCGAGCTCAACGTCGCTTGGGGCGTCAAGTGGCCGGGGCACGGGACGCTGAACAGCCTCAAACGACGCGGCCTGATCAACGACAAGCACCAGCTCACCGCGAATGGCCGCCGCTGGTTCAACTCGAACGTCAAACGGGAACGCCGTTCGAGCACCGCTGGGGGACGCTGATGTTCACCCTCGAAGACTTGACCGCGATCACCGACGCCGAGCTTCGCGACCAGCTCGACGACGCGCTTCTCGCCGAGCACGAGCCCGTCGACGACATGACCACCGACGTCGAGTACCGCGAGAACCTGCCCGCCCTGATCCGCATACTCATGGACGAGACCCACGAGCGTGCGCTCGTCGAGGCTCGGAAGCACCTGACCGCGCTCGACCGCGCCGAGGCCGTTCTCGCCCACGTCCACAAACACGGGCTGCACAAGCACCTTTCGGGCATCAACGTTGGCCACAGGGCACGCGTGCAGCTCTTCGAGCCGCAGGGCGAGAGCGCGATCGGGGCGCTTCGCCCGTGGATCGTCAGCCTGGGCGCCGAGACCGTCGACGTGGTCAAGCACGACGACGTGTACCTGCTCTCGGCCGCCGGAACGATTGGCCAGGAGCTTCCGTTCTCCGTCGTTGCCATTACCCGCGAGGCCGAAACTGCCGCGCTCGACAAGGTGATCGAGAAGTACACGCAGTCGCTCCGCAAGTTCCCCATCCGGCTGCTCGACGCGTGCGAGCGGCCGATCCCCCGCGACCACATCCCCTCGGCGGACTGCTGGTGCGAGCCGACGTTCGACCAGGGCGGCCAGTTCTTCAAGCACCCGACCAAGGACGGACTCCCGGCCGTGTTCGAGCCGCCGATCGTGCCGGGCGCCGAGCAGGACGCCGACGGCTACGCCCGCGAGGACCACCGGTGACCGCCCGCGGAATTCCGCAAGGACGAGATCCTGACCCTCAGGGGCGGCGACACCTGGCGTGTCGACCAGGTGTACCCCAACAACGCCGGCCGCGTCCTCGTCGGCCTCGTCAATCCGTTCAACCCGAACCACGGGACCGCGTTCTATGCCGACGCGCTCCCCAGCTGCCTCGCCGAGCGGCCCGTACCGCCGCCGCTCACCCCGACCATGCCGCCCTGCTCCGTGTGCGGCGAAGAGACCGAGTGCGACGCGGACGGCTTCCGCTGCACGGCGTGCCGCTGCACGTGGCACGTCGTCGGTGACGAGCCCGGCGGCTGGGACGACTTCCAGGCGACACAGTGCACGTCGGTGATCCGGCCGTTCGCGGACTTCACCGGCGACCGGTATCGGGCCATCCGCGGCACCACCTACCGGTGCGTGCTCGACGCCGACCACGAGGGCGATTTACACCAGGGCCTCGACTACCACTGGTCGTGGCGCGACAACGACGAGCGCGCCATCCCCGCCGAGAAGCCCGTCGAGGCCACATCGTGAAGCCCTGGCAGTGGTGGGCGCGACGTTTCGGCGTCGCGCTCGCCCTCGCCGGCCTCGTCCTCATCCTCTTCTCTCTCGTCCTTGGAGGCATCTCGTGACCGTCCGCATTGGACACAAGCCCGCCGCGCCCCGGCGCGACCGCGCGCACGTGGACGTGGCTTCTCGCCCACGACCACGACCTCGAAGTCATCGCACG